>NZ_RSEJ01000003.1 GCF_009910675.1 Photobacterium alginatilyticum
GTGAAATGTTCTATGTTGAAGATTTCGATACGCTGGCTGCGGACAACGAGAACTTCGAGTGGCATGTTGCCCTGTCTGATCCACTGCCAGAAGATAACTGGGATGGTTACACAGGCTTCATCCACAACGTGATCTACGAGAACTACCTGAAAGATCACGAAGCGCCTGAAGATTGTGAATACTACATGTGTGGTCCACCAATGATGAACGCCGCCGTTATCGGCATGCTGAAAGATCTTGGTGTCGAAGACGAAAACATCCTGCTGGATGACTTCGGTGGCTAATAGGCTACACCGCTAGAAGAAGTTGGCTGACCCGGTTTGGGTCAGCCTTTTTTTGGGCCGAATGCGGGAAATATTGTTATTAACACGCAAATTTGAGTGGTCAGTGGAAGTCACTACGATGCCCTGTTCAGTAAATATTTCTTTGTTTTCTCGGTAGCTAAATAGATAAGCAATGCGATAGCGATCAACTTGTTTTTTTGATGGTGCATCTAAACCAATAGATGCCTAATTCTGGAATTTACTGCAAAGCAAGGTACTACTAATGAATCTTACATTAAAAACAAAACTGGTTTTAGCCAGTGTCGTTGCGATTACCGTGACCGCTGTGTCATTTGGTTTTGTTTCGTATTCTGGCATGAAACAGGAAGCGTGGCGTGCCATTGAAAGTGAAAGTACCAATACTACGCAGGCTCATGCGATGGGAATTGGCAACTGGATGCTAGGGAAAAGGCTAGCGATTGAGGGGCTGAAAGGTGCGATTGAAAACGATCAATCACTCGATATTGTTTCGCATCTTAAACAGACCTATAAGTCAGGTGGATTTGGATTAAGTTACTACGGGAATGTTAAGGGTGAAATGTTTCGCCAGGACCCGTCGCTCAATAAAGCTGGATACGATCCGAGAACCCGAGGGTGGTATAAACAAGCATTTGCCGCAAATGATTTTATTACCACCAAGCCTTATGTGAGCCATACGATGAAGACACTGGTGGTGACGATGGCGGATCCTGTCCGTAAAAATGGTGAGATCATCGGAGTTGCAGCCTCTAACCTAGCACTAGATGGACTGACTCAGGATGTCATTTCTATGCCGGTGTTGGGTGATGGTTATGCCATGTTACTCGATAGCAGCGGAACCGTTATTGCACACCCGAATGAAGACTTCGTATTAAAAGATACAGTAGAAATAGGCCAGGGTTTTGCGCTGGAGAATTTACGTCAGGAAATAACCACCAATGGTTTCTTTAAAACCACTGTTGACGGTCGGGAAAAGGTGGTGAAGCTTGAACGTATTCCGAATACAACATGGCTTCTGGTGTTTGTTATGGATCTTGATGTGCTTGAAGCGCCATTGAGAGATATGATCTTGCAGCAAATGCTGTTTGGTTTGGTTATTTTGCTGGTGATGGGCGCTGGTACCGCGTGGTTTGTTAATCGCCAGTTGGCTGAGTTAGCCAAAGTTAGTGATGCGCTGTCTGATATTGCCCATGGCGAAGGTGATCTGACAGTGAGTATTGATACCCGTAGTAACGATGAGGTCGGAAAGCTTGCGTCGAACTTCAATGTATTTGTTGCACGTTTACATCAGATGGTCACACGATTAAGTGAAATCACTTTAGAGCTTAATCGTTCAGCAACCGATTCAGCGAATGCCGCCGCCCAGCGAAGCGAGAATATCCGTCAGCAGCAAGATGAAATCATCATGGTTGCTGCAGCGGTTACCGAAATGGCAAGTGCAACCCAAGAGATTGCAGGTAATGCTGAAAATACAGCTAAAACAGCAGAACATGCAGTAGGGCTGACACAGGAAGGTCACAGTCAGGTGCGCCAAAGCCAGTCATCAATAGGTAACTTGGCTCGTGAGGTTGATAGTGCTGTGACTATTATCGAAGACTTAAACGATCATGCTCAGCGGATCAGTTCTATCTTGGCAACGATTCGTTCAATTGCCGAGCAAACAAACTTATTGGCGTTGAATGCCGCCATTGAAGCCGCTCGTGCTGGCGAACAAGGCCGTGGCTTTGCGGTTGTTGCTGATGAGGTTAGGGTACTGTCACAGCGAACACATACCTCGACGGAAGAGATTCAATCAATGATTGAATCTCTTCAATCAACGACGCAGCAAGCAGTCAGTGTGATGTCTGATAGTCACCATTCGGCTGAAACCAGCGTTAATGATGCTGATGAAGCAGGTGTGAGTATTGAAAGCATTGCCAGCCAGATTAATATGATCAGTGATATGGCGACCCAGATTGCGTCTGCAGCAGAAGAACAATCAAGTGTAACTGCTGAAATCAGTCGGAATACAGAAGGCGTACAAGTTGTGGCAAACCAAATGTCGACAGAAGGCCATGCGGCAGCTCAACAAGCCGAAGGGTTGAAAACGCTAGCGGATTCTCTTGAGCAAGAAATCAAACGCTACAAGTTATAATCCTGTCTCTTAATAGTTAGGAAACATTGCGCTTCCTAACTATTCTCATCCGATAAACTATCTTTTCTACTAAATTAGCCCTTTAAAATCGCTATAATCGCGGGGGGGGGATTCTTGTTTTTTGGGGTTGTTTATTTCTAGATGGATCATTGGTTTTATTACCCACTACTCCAACTATTGCCCCACTAAAAGGAGCGCTTAATAACATTGAAGCTGTGATGGATTTTTATGACAGAACAATGGCTATAACATCATTTTCAGGTGTTGGGCGGTTGCCAGAAATATCTATTCCTTTAACTACAGTTGATGGTGCCCCTGTAGGTTTATCTATCGCATCTGGAACGCATCTGGAACGCATCTGGAACGCATCAGGATGAATTTTTACTTTCTACAGCCCGAAAACTTTTTTCTCAGTAGCATTATCGTTTTTATAATATGCTGCAAGAGATACCTGTATTAATAGAGCTAGATCATAACCACTCATAAATTAATATCCCCAGACTGATTCGGTTTACGTAATGGTCATAGTCAATCAGGCTTTCACCATAGCCGTTGTAATATTGCAGGTATAATTTAACGATATCGTAAACGGGGAATGCCAAGCTTAATTCGATGCCACCTTTATTATCGTCAAACTTTAGGTTGTTACGTAATAAAAGGCTATACAGTGTTCCTTCATTTTTGTATGTCAGGCGATAATTTCCATATCCCATATAATCTTCGATGTTAGGGTTGTCATCGTCCTCGTCACTTTCAGGAAGCCGGTACCAGGGCTGAATGGATAGATAAAAGTCGTTTCTGGTAAATTGGAAGTTTGCATATAGCCGGTTCCAGCTTCGGGAGAGTAATTCAGAGCGCCCGTTCGACTGATGAATAAGACCAATAGCTGTCGTTACGAGTTTTAATCCGAAGATATCTACATCCGAGTAGTAAGAAGCAAAGATTTCGGGGCTGTAATTGGTCTCCCTAAAGGGGGCTGACTCATCAGAGTTATACAGTTGCCACCACGCTTTTTGCGTATAGCCAAACCAAATATCCCAGTTATCTCGGTAGATATTGTCCAACAACTTGAGTCTGCCGCTGATCTGAAACTTCACTTCGAATCTGTCGAGTTTAGCCCCTGGAGCAAATTCCTCGAAGGCTTCTTCATTAGGCTTTTCGTTATACGACAGCGGGAGGATGTAGTTGGGATAGTGAGGGGTCAGTTGAAATACTTTTCTGTCATTGAAATAGCTGACAATCTCGCTGCTATCCATGGTATTCAGATTGAACGCTTTTGCTTCACTTTTCGGTGTTACTGATTGATCAGCATTGTCTGATAGTTCGAGGTCGCCCTTTGATAGCTGGTCATAACATTCTAACCGCAGGTGATCGACTTTAATGTCCGCACAGCTAGAGTGGGCTTGGAAGCTTAAGAGATACAAAAAGATCCAACAGGGAATGTACATGTTTGTCAGCATCAGGCTTTAAGCCCCTTTGTCTGTGATTAAGGCGTATTATCTTCTTAGCGTAGTGGAAAGAGCGCAGGAAATACTATGAATGCAGAGGTGTATTCCTTATTTATTAATAATAAGAAAAACACGTCTAAAACTGATAATAATCTGTCGTTGTCATGTTGATACGTGGACTTCGAGCTGTTCTCTGCACCGTTATATGTTGAAGGAACACTCGGATGGGGGGGAAGGCTGTGATCCCCATTTTGCTTTCACGCTGCGATCAGGTACTAAGACTTGATAGTTACGATCTGCGATCACATAATATTAACATTTAAATATCTGTTTATTGACAATTGGCCGGGGCTTATTTAGTTATATCATTCTACGCTGCTCAATATCTGTCGGATTTTTAGGTATTTAGCGACTGAATCAATGATAATCAACGAATAACAAGGTAATCATCTATGATGAGTCTAGCTGCTGCCCTGCAAAGAAATGCCAGTTGTAAACCTGATAAAGTTGCGATTATTTGTGGTGATACTCAAATCACCTATGCCGAGTTTGATGCCCTTGCCAGCAAGGTGGGCAATGGTCTGATAGCCAAAGGTATTTTACCCGGTGACAAGGTGGCGCTGAGTTGCCCGAACCTGCCTTTTTTCCCTATTATCTATTACGGTATCCAGAAAGCCGGAGCGGTCGTGGTACCGCTTAATGTGCTGCTTAAAGAACGAGAGATTAAATACCACCTCGAAGACTCTCAGGCGAAGTTCTTTTTCTGTTTTGAGGGAACAGACGTATTGCCGATGGGTGAAGCCGGGATTGCGGCATTCAACCAGGTGGAGCATTGCCTGGATATGGTCGTGATGACTGCGGATCAGAATCAGCACTCATTTAATGGCAAACCATCGTTTTCTGCTTTTATCCAAGAGTGTGCTCCTCAATGTGATTATCTGCCACGTCGTGCCGATGATACGGCTGTGATTTTATATACCTCGGGAACAACCGGCCTGCCGAAGGGGGCCGAATTGACGCAGGGGAATATGGTCTGCAATGCCCTGGTTACAGAAAACCTGATGGCGGCGCAGGCCGATGATGTTCAATTGGTAACCCTGCCTCTTTTCCACTCATTTGGCCAGACCGTTAACATGAATGCCTCCGTATTTGCCGGTGCAACAATGGTATTGGTGCCGAGATTCGAGCCAGCATTGGTTCTTGAATTGATTGCTGAGCATAAGGTGACCGTGTTTGCCGGAGTGCCGACTATGTATATCGCCCTCAATCACTGCCCGAACGAGCGGGACGTTTCTTCACTGCGGCTGGCAATCAGTGGTGGTTCGTCGATGCCGACAGAGGTGATTCATGTTTTTGAAGAGAGGTTTAACGTCCCGATTCTCGAAGGCTACGGATTGTCGGAGACCAGCCCTGTTGCCTGTTTCAATCACCTGGATCAGGAACGGATTCCGGGCTCGGTCGGTCAGCCGATTCAGGGCGTAGAAATTCGCCTGGCGGATGTGAAAGGTGAGCTTGTTGCCAGCGGTCAGGAAGGGGAGGTGATTATTCGTGGTCACAATATCATGAAGGGATACCTTAACCGCCCGGAAGAAAATGAGAATGCGCTCCGCGATGGCTGGTTCTTTACCGGTGATATCGGTCGATTTGATGAAAAGGGAAATCTGTACATCGTTGATCGGGTCAAAGACTTAATCATTCGCGGCGGATTTAATGTGTATCCGCGAGAAATTGAAGAAGTGTTCATGACCCATCCTGCTGTTGCCATGGTGGCGGTGATCGGCATTCCGGATCAGGAATATGGTGAAGAGATTAAAGCTTATGTGGTTCTGAAAGAAGGAGCCAACGTGGATGAACAGGTGCTCTACGAATGGGGTAAGGCCCAGTTTGCTACGTTCAAATACCCGAGGAGCGTGGAGATACGTCAGCAACTGCCTATGAGTGCTACGGGTAAGATCCTTAAAAAAGATCTCAAAGCTGAGGCCCGGATGAGTCAGTCAGCCGAATAGTGCTTAGCCGACGAAATCAATTGGCCTGACACGTAGTGAGCTAACCTAAAATAAGCAGGGGATTTCCCCTGCTTTTTTGTGTGTTTAGCCGAATACATTTCGGAGTGGTCTCGAACAGGTCATGATGATCGCTGTGTCGGTATTTGAGGGCGCTGAATGGGGCATCAGCAGCTAAACTGTAATGATATCAATAAGTGATTTATCAATAGCTCCCTTTGACTCGGAGGCCGATTGTCGATGACAAGCTCTGAGGAGGAATGATGAGTAACGTACATGGCATCTCGATGGATGTAGAGCGGGTGGATGAAATGGTCTTTATGGAATTCAAGGCCATTGGCACCCTGACTCATTCGGATTATGAAAAGATCACGCCATTGATTGAGGATGCGCTGGTGGAAGTTGAACACCCGATCGTCAATGTTTACGTCGATGGTACTGATTTTGACGGCTGGCAGCTCCAGGCCGCCTGGGATGATTTAAAGCTGGGCTTAAAGCACGGCAAGAAATTCAACAAAGTTGCGTTTTACGGCAACAGCCGGTGGCAGGAAGTGATGTCCAAGATGGGAAGCTGGTTTGTTTCCGGAGAGGTGAGGTATTTTGAAGAGCCCCTGGATGCACTGAGCTGGCTACGGGAGTGACATTTAGAGCTTACTGCATAATAGCAACTATAGTACTGAAATTACTATTGAATTAGAATAAACGACAATGAGATACCACCTTTGTTGAGTATGGTGGGGCGGGTGTTATCGCCATATTCAGTTGTTTGCTTGATGTGTTTGTATAATTTACAGGTTTAAAATGGATATTAATAAAACAGCGGTTGCAGTACTGTTTGCATTGCTCCCTATATCGGTTCACGCCAAGGATACTGAGCAGCTCGATTCGTCTTTTCGATATTTTGCCAGCATAAAGGGCGGAATGAGCCAGCTCAGCAACTCTGACTGTGTTGTGCTGAGTGATGGCAGTAAGCTGGAAGCAGAATCCACCTCAGGCGAGGGCTTTGCTGGCATTGATATTGGCGCATATACACCCGATGGCAAGAGCCGGATGTATTACAGTTTCGAGCAGCATAAATCTGAAACCAAGTTCCAAGAGTCCCCTGCCTACGAGACAAAAGCCAACATGCACTTGCTCAGTGCCGATTACCTGTTCCGCCATGATAAGACTGTAACCCCTTTTGTTGGGCTTCATATTGGTTACTCGTCTGTGGAGCCGGATTCGCAGTTTCCGGATGGGTTTGATGTAAGCGGAATCGTGTTCGGCCTGCAGGCAGGGATTAATTGGCAGGTAGCAGAGCCGGTCAGAGTTGATCTTGGGCTACGTCACTCGCTGGTGCCGAAAGATATTGAAACCTGGAATGGTACTGACAGCGACGGAAATGCCGTTAAATTCGAATCACAGCAGAACGGTGTCACCTCCCTCTTTATTGGCGCTTCCTATTTGTTCTGAGTAACAGAATATGCCCCGTGCCGCTTATCTGATAGGAGGCGGGCTCACGCTGTTGTTTACTCCCGTTTTCAGCTGCGTATAATGCCCTGCTAGTTTAACGACAACCATTATCATTAAGGACTTCACTTTGAAGCTATTTGTCAGAGATCTTACCGTTATCGATGCCTCTTACCTGTGCGAACAGCGAGGTATGGTCGGAGAAAGTTGGATCCTCGATGTGGTGATGTCGGGTGAGCTGAATGAAATGAGCATGGTGCTCGATTTCAGCAGGGTCAAAAAGCAAATCAAGCAGCTGGTGGATGAGTTTGTCGATCATCGCCTAATTGTGCCGACTCGGAACTCCCGAATTCATGTTGCCGAAAGTCAGCCTGGTTACGCAACAGTCGACTTGCTACGTAACGAGACAAGTATTCATTTGAATTGCCCGGATCAGGCTTACTGCTTTATTGATGATGATGCAGTAACGATTGAGTCTGTTACCCGCCATTTGTATCAGGTACTAGACGGTAAGTTACCGGACAATGTGCAAGGGCTGGAACTGACTTTGCGTCATGAGAAAATTGAAGGCGCTTTTTATCACTATAGCCATGGGCTTAAAAAGCATGACGGGAACTGTCAGCGTATTGCCCATGGCCACCGTTCTCCGGTAGAGCTGTATGTTGACGGCCAGCGAGATGCCGAGCTAGAGCAGCAGTGGGCGCTGCGCTGGCAGGATATCTACCTGGGTAGCAGTGAAGACGAGGTCGCGTTATCGGGCCTGAACCTGAGCAAGTATGCGGCGGGTATTTCCGAGTTGACCCATTATGGCTTCCGTTATCAGGCGCCTCAGGGTGAGTTTGAGTTGGCTATTGCCCGTTCGGAAACCGAAATGCTCGATACAGATACCACCGTAGAGCTGTTGGCGCATTATATTGCTGAGCAGGTACGTCCAATGGTCGCGGGCAAGTCCCTTGACGTGGTCGCTTACGAAGGGGTTGGCAAAGGCGCCATGGCCTCAGTATAACCCTGCCTCGATACAACCAGGCCTCGAAATATACAGCGATAACCTCATAAAGCCCTTTTAAAAGAAAGGGCTTTTTGCACTCTGGTGCCCAGGTTTCTTCTTAGTGATTTCTTAGTGATTTTCTTGCCCAGTCATGAATTAGCTGTTTTTCATAGGCGAGTGCCCTGTCTCTGCCCATTCCCCACACACTTGCCTGATAGTTCAGGTTGGTCAGCCTGACTGTATCCGATTTCATTGCCGTATCACCCTGACGGATCTGGTAGCTGAAACTGATCGAGGGTGCTGAGATACTGGTTAATATTCGTATTTTTTGTCCGGTTTCTGCGCCATAGCGAATATCACCCGCTAGATCCAGATTGTTCACCTTGATGTTCAATGTTTGGTCCGGAGCCAGATAGATTCTGGCCATATCACCGAAATACTCACTGAGATTCTCGAAGACTTGTTGTTGGAAGCGTGGCTGGCTGCCGCTGGACGATCTCACATCGCGGTAGTTTTCAGGGCTGGCCCAGGTAACCGAAGCGGGCGGAAACTCAAATATGTCATTGGCAATAGCAGTGGCACAGAACAAGAGAAAGCTAAGGGGTAGCCAGGTTGTTAGTTTCATGAGCGAGAGCCTCCGGTGGATACAATTTGGTCTCGTACCCAGTATGGTGATCAGCTTCGGTCTGGCTCGCAGAGCCGAAGCCCGGTAGTTACTGTCACCCTTAAGTTTATCAAACACGCTGGCGGATGTGATTGGCTCCAAACTATCAGAGGTCTAGCGCCCTCTCGCGCACAGATTGGCTCGACTTTGGGCGGTTCGCCTTGCAGACTGTGAAAAACAGACAGAATCAGCACGGATGCGAGGAGCCATTTTGTCTAAACGTTTAAAGCTACTGCTGACTGCCTCTGTAGTCATTATTGTTATTGCAGCCGGGATCGTTGCGACAAGAGAAGTGAGCCGCCAGTGGTTATTTGAAAATGCCCAGTCTCAGGGCGAAGATCGCTTGCTCAAATACGTCGGTGACATTCGCCGGGCACTCAGGCGCTATCACTACCTGCCTTATTTGGTTACCGATCACCAGCCGAGCCGGAAGCTGCTGACCGGCGATAATAGTTTGCATGATGACGTTGGCCTATATCTCGCGCAGTTGGACAAGGCCGCCAATACCAAGGGCTGGTATATCCTGACACCGAAAGGAAACCTGATTGCCTCAAGCCGAAAGCATGCCAGCTGGCAGAAAGCCGACGGGCAGACTATTGCCGACAAGCTGGTCCGCCAGGGCGGAGAAGTGGTGACAGTGAGCAAGATTGTTGACGGGAAGGCTCGGTACTTTCTGGCCGCACCGATGTACTCCAAATCAGTGGTGATCGGAATCGCTGTCGTTAAGGTCGACCTGAGTACCTTGACGGAGTCCTGGCTGGCTGAAAATGAACTGGTTCTGATCAGCCATAGAGAGCAGAAGTTCTTCCTGTCGAGCAGTCAGCGCTATAGTGCCGAGTGGCTCAATAGCCAGGCGCAGGGAATGGCACAGCAACCTCCGAGTGTTATGCAGCTTGCCAGTGGTACGACATTGTCGACCTGGCAGCTCGGGCAGGAAGACTATCTGGTTCAAACGGTTCAGCTCGATGATCTGAAATGGAAGATCTACTACCTCACGCCATTGAAAGAGCAAATACAAACGGTTTACTGGCTGGGGGTTAGTACTGTCATCCTGATGGTGTCGATGCTGATTCTGGGACTGTTTATTTACGAGCGACGACAGAAGTTGCGCTCTAAACAGCTGTTACAGGAACTGGTCATTGAGTCCGAATACTGGCTGCGGCGGATGTTCAGCAAAACCAATGTCGGGTTGATGCTGCTCGACAGCCAGGGAAAGATTGGTGAGATCAACCCGACGGCGATGCGCTATTTCAGCTTGTCGGACTCTATGGTCGAGAATATTTTTGCCTGGCAGCTGTTTGAGACGACGGCAGGCAATTCAACCGTGATGCTGTTGTTGAAGAATCTGGCCAATCACCATGAGTGGGGAGAAATCACTGCCGTAGAAGTGATGGCTCGACGCAGCGACGGCTCACGTTTTCCGGTGCTGTTTTCAATCACCTCGCTGCCCTGGCATGACGAAAGACATTTTTTGATCACGGCCATTGATATCAGCAAGCGTAAAAAAGCTGAGAATGCCCTTCGGGCGGTCAATGAGCAACTGGAACAACGGGTTCAGGAAAGAACGAGAGCGCTGCACTCTGCCCAGGAAGAACTGGTCCAGAGCAGTAAAATGGCCGCGCTGGGCAGAATGTCGAGCGCCATTACCCACGAGCTTAACCAACCGCTTACCGGGTTGCGTACTTTGCTTTCCAGCAATGAATTGCTGATTGAGCGCGGAGAAACCAAGATACTTCGCGCCAACATGAAGCTGGTGGATACGCTGGTGGAACGGATGGCAAACATGACCTCGCAGCTCAAGACGTTTGCCTTTAACCGCCCCGAGCAGTTAACCGCTACCTCCTTGCCGGATACCTTGCAGCAGATATTGCGTATTCACCAGCAACGATTGCAAGGTGTTGATGTTCGGATCCGAATTCCTTCCCATTTACCGGATGTACTTGGTGAGCCTCAACGACTGATGCAGGTATTGGGCAACCTGATCAGCAATGCCCTTGATGCGGTGGCTGATACTGCAGAGCCGAGTTTGGTTATTACGGCCTCAGAACAGGGCAAGCAGGTGATCATTCAGGTTATTGACAATGGATGTGGGATCAGTGAATCCATGCTGGACAATATGTTCGAACCGTTTCAGACCAGTAAAAAAATGGGGGAAGGGTTGGGGTTGGGACTATCTATCACTGCCAATAATGTCCGCGATATGCAAGGCACTATTCGTGCCGCTAATAATGTCGATGACGAAGGGCGGCAAGCGGCGGGGGTGACATTTACGGTTGTGATGCAAATTTTCTAACCTGAGCAGGCTTTATATTAGTCGCCGAAGTCGCAACATGTCTGTTAATCGTGTGCATCGGGGGGCATCTGTTTGTCATTTGAGTTCTGGATTCTCATAAATATATCTTTCTTGTTATGAATGAACAAATTACATTGAACTATACTGACTAGATTGCTTTTTGAATTAATAGCTTAAAGATCTCAATAATAAAGAATTTGCCCTATTTGGGCTTTGATATTGATGAGCAGAAGGCGATCAGGTTATGCAATGTCAGTTTACCACTCCTTTGTTGTTGGCATCATTTTTTGTGGCTTCCCCAGCCTTCGGCGATGAATACGATACCTTGTATTCTACATCTCCCTCCGTACTTGCTTCCGCACCTTCTTCCTTGCCTGGGTATAGCAACACAACCTGGGAAGATCAGCCCAGGCCTGACAGTGTGTATGATTCTCCTTATTCGGTGGCGCTTTTCTCGGCGGAAAACGGCGAGGATGCCGATCGTCTGTGGTCTCAGACCAAATCGGTTGCATGGTATGGAGTCGGGGTGGCAGGTTTTATTGCTTTGTTGCCGGAAGACATTTCGAACTGGGACAATAGCAGTGAACGCCTGATGGAAAAATGGTGGAAAAACGTCAAAGACGGCCCGGTGTGGGATCGGGATATCTGGTATATCAACTATATCGGCCACCCTTATTTTGGCGGTGTTTACTATCAGGTAGCCCGAAAGTCCGGCTATCGACAGTGGGATGCGTTTGTCTACTCGTTTCTGATGTCTACATTCTATTGGGAATATGGGTTGGAGGCCTTTGCAGAAGTCCCTGCTATACAGGATTTGGTGGTAACACCCGTGCTGGGTTGGGTGTATGGTGAGTGGGCATTCAACAAAGAGCGGGAGATCATCCAGGGTGGCGGTGAAGTCTGGGGCTCTTCGTTGGTTGGAGATATGGCACTGTTTTTTCTTGACCCAGTCGATAGTATTGGTTGTGGTATTAATAATCTGGTTGGCCGTGATGTTATCAAGGCTGGCACCGGGTACATCGGCTTTCAGGATGTTTCGCTGTCAAACGGAGAAGTGGATACCCAGTTTAGGATCAACATGAGTTACAGCATCGGTGAGGGAGAAACAAGCCCGGCGCTCAAGCGTCGCCGGGAATATGCGACATCCTCGGTATCGAACGATCCTATTGATGACGGTGTCGTTGGTATTTCAATAGGGGCTCGATATTTGGATCTTGATAGTGACTGGCAACTGGAAAATCGTTGGGCGCCGACAATCAGCCTGGGAGTGTATTTTACCCCGGCTTTCTCTTCCCGCCTGAATTATACCCGAGTTGAAACACCGAGCACGATTACCAAAGCAGATGTAAGTTATGAAAACTACAGTTTTGATTTTCAATATTATTTTAATAACAAGGATAAACTGCGGCCTTATCTGAATGTCGGTATTGGCGAAACACTGCTGGAGAAAAGTGTTGATCTCAAAACATTCCAGATCAACGGTGGTGCTGGTTTGCATTATCAGTTTCATGCTAATTGGGCGCTACTTGCTGATTGGTCTCATTATCACAGTACCAGTACTTCGACAAATGATGATCTTTTTTCGGGGCAGCTTGTATATCGATTTGGCCGAGGGGAGCGCTAAACGAACATTTGTACGCTAAACATATAGCCTCGACAAGTAAGCCATAGCCGTGTAGTGTCAATGCAAAATAGCACATAAATAATGGTATAAGCCGAGGAAAAAGAAGGTGATTAATCTAGATACGCCAAGGTTGGCGATGCGGCAGATAGTTGAGGCGGATTGGACCTTGTTTTGCCGGCTGCTTCAGGATCCCAAGGTGATCGAGTTGGCTTTTGATCAACCCTCACCAGATGATATACAAACTAGATTCGACAGCCGCCTCCCTGAATGGAGGCATGATTCCGAGCACTGGCTGTGCCTGACAATCATTGAAAAAGAAACAGGTGAGTCGGTAGGGGTAACCGGGTTTCAAGTTGATCAAAATGATCGTTCCCGGGCTGAAGTCGGTTACCTGTTGCTGCCTGAGTACCATGGCAACGGCTACGGCACGGAATCGCTGCAGAGGTTGGTTCAGTTTGCTGTTGAGGAGCTTCATTTGTCATGCTTGACCGCTACGGTAACAGATGGAAACGAAGCATCATGCCGGGTGTTGGAAAAGTGTGGATTCGTATTTAGCCAGCGCATTCCTGATGCCTATGAAATCAGGCAGCAACGTTATGATGATCTGATTTATACCTTGGCTGTAAATAAAACCCTGTAACAGGCTGCCCGTATCAAACTTACTATTAGCAATGACGAATATGGATGTTTATGAAATCTTTGCCATGGAATGCCGGGCTGCTTGCTCTGGTTCAGCCTTTTGTTTTATCTGTTGGTGCACTTAGTGTTTTTCTTGGCGGGATAGTCGGTGCTCAGTTACAGCCGACGCTTGAGCTGGCAACCTTACCGGTAACGGTGTTGATAATCGGCGTGTCACTGAACATTTTTCCCGCCGCGAAAATCCAGCATAGGTTCGGTCGGAAAAATGCCTTTATTGCTGCAGCACTGATTAGCAGTGGTGTTGCTTTTGCCGCCGGTATTGCTATTGAGCAAGAAGCCTTCTGGGCGTTTACTGCGTGTAGTTTTTTGCTGGGAACCCAACTGGCGTATGTCAGTCAGTATCGTTTTGCGGCCATTGAAAGCTGTAAGGACCCTAGCCAGCACCCGAGTGTAGTAAGCCTGGTATTGGTGGGGGGCATTGCTGCTGCCGTCGTCGGGCCTGAGTTGCTAAATGTCGGGCAGCTTGTTCCTGTCTTTACGTCTGAATATGCGAATGCATATAGTGCATTGGGGATCATTGAACTCATCGGCGCGCTGATATTACTGATTGGGATGAAACCGATCAGTATCAGGGAAGACAGTACCACGAATGGTAGCGATCGTCCTTTATCTCAAGTCCTAAAGCAGCCTTTGCTCTGGCTTGCGTTGGGGGCTGGATTGACGGCCTATGCTGTCATGGCTTTCCTGATGACAGCGACGCCGCTAGCCATGCAGCATCACGGTCATGATATCCAGAGTGCCAAGTGGGTGATTCAAAGCCATGTTGTTGCGATGTATTTGCCATCGCTTATTACCCCGTTAATTATAAGACGTATTGGTACCTTCAGGCTGATCTTTGTAGGCTGCATGATCATGCTAGGCTGTATTGCGATAGGGCTGCTTGGGCAAAGTGTACATAGTTACTGGTGGGCACTGGTGCTGCTTGGTATTGGCTGGAATTTCTTGTTTATCAGCGGTACAACTTTGCTACCCGGAACCTACCAGCCAAACGAGCGCTTCAGGGTGCAGGCCATCAATGATTTTTCTATTACGGCTTTTCAGGCAGCGGGTTCGTTAAGTGCCGGTATGGTGCTGTTTACCCAAGGCTGGAGCTGGATGCTGGTGGCATCGGTTTTTCCAATAATAACCTTATTGTTGCTGAATATCGTAGTTAAAAAGCACTAGAGAAGCCTGGATGAAATGATGTAAGTGGCTGTAGCTTGATTGGTGAATAAAACGCGCGAAGATGGTCTTCGCGCGTTTTTTGTCTGTGAGGATGCTGTCGAGAACGGAAACTGAATCAGGCCGGCTCTGCAACAGATTCAGAGCTCACTTCCTTTGGGGCATTGGGCTCCTTTTCGGCCACCTTGTCGCAGATATAGTTACCGATAGGAATTGCCGAGGTGGCGGCCGGTGAGGGTGCATTGCACACATGCAGGCTGCGCGGGCTTTCGGCAAATAGGAAGTCATGAACCAGGGTGCCGTCTTTCAGTACTGCCTGCGCCCGGATCCCGGCCGGGTAGGGTTCAAGATCACTGGCTTTGATCTGCGGGCAATACTTATTGACCATTTTTAGATAGCCGGGTTTCCACCATGAGTTTTTGGTCTCTATCAGGCCGGTTTTCAGGTGCTTGGCTGTGACTTTCCAGAACCCGCTGAACTGGATCATATCCAGAACGTCCTTCAGGCTGATATTGATCCGGCCGTAGCCTTCTCGTTTCCAGCCTTGGACCGCATTGGGGCCGACCGTTACGGTACCGTCGATCATCTTGGTAAGATGTACACCCAGGAAAGGGAGATCAGGATCCGGAATTGGGTAGATCAGGTGATTAACTACCTTGTTGAATTTTGGTGCCAGGCGGTAGTATTCCCCGCGGTAGGGAATGATCTGAAAGTCAGTCTCAATATTGAGCATTTGCGTCAGACGATCGGCCATCAGGCCCGAGCAGGATATCAAGAACCGGCAATCTAGCTGAAAAGGCTGGCCGTCGCTTTTACAGCTGACTGTAATCTTTTCAGCCGATTCAGCCAGGGCGACCACTTCGGTACGTTTCGACACCTCGCCCCCGAGCTGAATAAACTCCTCGGCCATTTTCTCTGTGATTAGTCGATAGTTAACAATACTGGTCGATTTGACGAAGATCGCCCCCAAACCGGTAATGTTTGGTTCTTTCTCCGTAAGCGCAGCTTGGTCGAGCAGTTCGACATCAATTCCATTTTCATGGCAACGCTCATATAGCGCACGCATCCGTTCAAGTTCCAGCGGATCTGTAGCAACCAGTAGTTTGCCGCAGTTTTCTACTGGGATTTCATGCTTTTGACAGAACTCAAGGGTACGCTCGACACCGGCTTTGCAGAAGTTCGCCTTCAAACTGCCCGGCGCATAATAGACGCCGGCATGGATCACTCCGCTGTTATGGCCGGTTTGGTGCTGGGAAAGGGCATCTTCTTTTTCGACCACCAGAATGGACTTTTCCGGGTATCGCTGTTGCAATTGCCAGGCGGTCGAAATGCCGACAATGCCTCCCCCGACGATAATGTAATCGTATATTTTGTTCACAACTAAAACTCCCTATTGGCACCCGGAGCAGATAGCGCCGGGCAGCGTGATTCCTGTACCTTGTTATGACTGGGATGACGGAGTGGCAGCCAGCTGTTGCTGGCGATCTTTTCGACCGCTATAGATAAACAGGGCCACGAACACAATAGTGGCTACAATACGGGCAGTTAGCGGCAGGTCAGGCCATACCAAGACTACCCCTAGTGTGCCAAGTAAGCCCCTCAGGAACAAATTAATTTGCCCTTCCAAATAGCCTTCTATTGCCCCAATCAGGGCATAGGTGCCAACGGTGGCGAAAAAGCCGACGGTGAGCACCGAAACCCAGTCCCAGCTAACGAGAGAGGTATAGGCAATCAACAGAGGTACCAGGTACAGGCCTTTGGCAATTTTCCATGCCGTTAACCCTGTCCGCATGGGGGGCGTTCTGGCGATGGTGGCAGCGGCAAAGGCGGTAAGGCAGACCGGTGGAGTTACGTTGCTATCCTGCGATAGCCAGAAAATGATCAGGTGGGCAGATAATAGAGCCAGGCCGACCTTCTCCAGTCCTAGCCCTTGTTCCAGTAGAGTCCCCATGAAGTCTGCCGGTACCAGTGCCAGTAGTTGCTGGGCCTTGTCCAGGCTCATCGGCTGCGCCAGGGCAGACAGCTGATCAGGTGCGGCAAGCATAAAGATAGCCTTCGCCTGCTCGGGCAACTGTCCGTTGACCATCAGGTCGAGAATTTGGCTTTCGGCAAGCAGTTTGTACAGGGCCGGCGCAGACAGGGTGCCCAGAACAATATAGGCTGCGGTTACAGGCAGCCCCATACCGAGGATCAGTGAAGCCAGAGCAATCAATACCAGCATGATAATTAGGCTGCCACCTGACCAGTCATTGATCATCAGCGAGAAGGTATTTCCGATCCCCGTTGTGCTGATCACATTGATCACCAGGCCAATCCCGATCAACAGCACAGCAGTAGTTGCCATATTGCGAGCGCCTTGCGCCATTGCTTCAACAATAGCAGTAAGCCCCATCTTGTTGGGTGAAAGCCAGGAGGCAACGATGACTGAGATAATCGATAGTCCGGCGGCATAGGTCGGGGTAAAGCCACTGACCAGCAGACTGACGAGTACCCCAAGGGGGATAAGGTTGTGCCAGCCGGAAAGCAGCACTTTCAAGAACGGTTCGGTGGTGGTGGTTACTTGATGGACACCGCTGCGCTTGGCTTCGATACGGACGAAGAAAGCCACTGATAGGAAGTAAATCAGGGCGGGAACCACAGAAACGGCAATGATATTGACGTAGGGAACCTGTGTATAGGAGGCCATAATAAAGGCACCGGCCCCCATGACAGGCGGCATTAGCTGGCCTCCTGTCGAGGCGGCGGCTTCGACACCGGCGGCAAATCGGGCGGGAAACCCGGCCTTGCGCATGAGCGGAATAGTAATAACACCGGTCGAGACGGTGTTGGCCACACTGGAACCTGAGACCGATCCCATTAGCCCCGAACCGATAACGGCAATAAAGCCCGGTCCTCCGATGATCTTTCCTGCTGCTGCGCGTGAGACATCAATGATGTAGTCGCCAACACCGGAGCGAACCAAAAAAGCACCGAACAGGATAAACATGAAGACAAAGCTCCAGCTGATCCGAGAGATCGAGCCAAACATGCCTTCGGAGCTGTAGAAGCTGCGGTAGAGCAGGGTTTCAAAACTCAGTCCGGGAAAATGGAAGATCCCCGTGACCCATTGCCCCCAAACGACGACATAGCTCAGGCACAGTACGATCAGTACCGGGATAAACCAGCCAATGGTACGGCGGATAAGCTCCAGGACAATCACAATCGCCAGAATTGCAAAGACCCAGTCGCTGGCGATGAACTTTACCCCCCGCTCGTACAGGGCATCTTCGGCAAAGGGGATATATAGCAGACAGGCCAGTGCCCCCAAGGCGATGAGGATATCGATACCAAGTGCAAGTTTGCTGCGCTTAAGGCTGCAGTGAGCCGGGTACCACAGGGCACAGATAATAGCGAAACCGGCAAAGTGGGTTGCTGATACCCAAAGTTCAGGCAGAGTCGCAAGGGTATTGAACCAGATATGAAGTACGGATAGCACGACACCCAGCACAGTGATTACAGATGTCAGCCAGGGAAAGTCTGTCCGTGTCGGCAGCTCAAACTGCTGAAGTTCTTGTTTGGTGGAATTGCTCATGATGATGCTCCTCGAAACCCGCAGCACTTCCTGTACTGCGGGATCTCGGTTGATTTACGATTACTGTGCAATCAGGTGGGAAGGCACCTCGATCCCCATTTCTTGATAGTAACGTGCAGCACCTGGGTGCAGCGGTACGGGCAGGCCGTCAATGGCTTTCTCGATCGCCATCACCTTGGTGGTTTTGTGTATGCCGTTTAAGAACGGCAGGTTCTCGTAAATAGCCTTGGTAAGCAGGTAGACATCGTCATCGGCAATATCTTCACGTACCACAAGGAAGTTCGGCTGGGTAATGGTGGTGACAGGCTTGCTCTGACCCGGATAGGTATTGGCCGGAATGGTAAACTTGGTCCACAGGCTGTATTCACTGTTGGCCTGCTTGATTTGCTCATCGGTAAAAGACAGGATCTGGATTTTCTCGCCCATTGCGGCAAAGGCGCGGGTTACGGCACTTACCGGTACCCCGGCTGGTGTGTTCATGCCGTCAATAGCCCCGTTTTGCATCGCATCGGCGCTGGCTCCGTAACCAAGGTAGGCAAGGTTGAAGGTATCAGGGTTGATATCCAGACCGGACATGATCTGGCGGCCAGACCCTTCTGTTCCCGAGTTTTTCTTGCCGATAGAAAACTTCTTATCTTCCATGAGCTTTAAGTCAGCGACGGTACCTGTTTTGGCTATATCGGAGCGCACCACGAAGTGCTCGACGTTTTGCCACAACATGGTCACAGAGCGAAGCTGCTTCTGGGGGCCGCTTTTCTCAAAGCGTCCTTCGCCGTTCCAGGCCCAGGCGCCATACAGCCCCTGCAAAATGGCAAACTGGGCTTCATTCTCATTGAGAAGCTTGACGTTTTCTCCTGAACCTGCCGAGCTGATGGCTGCCAGAGAAAACTGATGCTTGGGTTCTAGTTTAATTTTGCTTAGGGTAGCGAGGGCTACACCAACCGGATAGTACGTACCGCCGGTTGAGGCTGTCGCCAGGATATAGCTACGGTTTTCGGTTGCCTGCGTTGCTGTGGAGAAAACTCCCATGGTTGAAGTGGCGACAATCATTGAGGTGATAAGTGCTTTTTTAAACATTTCTTAACGCTCCATGTAGAAGTACCAGTTGTTCACTGTGAATTTGTGCTTAGTGACGCTTTATACTCTTTAGTCCAATAGCAAGAGAAATGCCAAATTATAAGCAATTGAAATTATAGGGATTAAAAATATTTAAAGATAAAATGAGCAAGATCTTGCTTATATGGTGCCTCGAGGGGTGAGCAAAAACTTGCCGATAGATGGGGCTAATTATGGGTGCTTGTTAGTGATATGTTTGCTTTTGGGGCCGTTTGTGTGAAATGGTTAACAAATCAGGCTGCCAAAGGTGTCGGCAAAAAATAGCCTATCGTTTATTTGTGGAGATAAATGTCCCGAGTGATGGCAACTTATAACTATCGGTAAACTGTGACGTCTCCGGCAAATCAATCTTTGAAGCTTAAATGAGAGAAATATTTTCTACTTTATGCTGCTTTCATAGCAATATTGGTGAAGGTTTTCCCCAAATGAAAGCGTATATTATTTCCATGATCTAAATAGCGATAAGTGATCGCTGTTTTTCAATGGCACTATATTGAAAGTAGGAACTCATGGTAGAAACAGTAAATACAGAAAAGGCACCTGCAGCCGTTGGTCCGTATGTTCAGGCGAAGAAGTTCGGAAATATGCTATACACTTCTGGTCAGTTACCGCTAGATCCTGAGACGGGCAAAATGCCGGAAGATGTTGCTGCGCAGGCAAAACAATCATTGGCGAATGTTGAAGCGATAGTCAACGAGGCTGGTCTGACAAAAGCCGATATCGTTAAGGCAACCGTATTTGTAAAAGATCTAAATGACTTTGGCATTGTTAATGAAGTTTATGCCGCTTTCTTTGGTGCAAATTGTCCTGCACGAAGCTGTGTTGAAGTTGCGCGTCTTCCTCTGGATGCGAAAGTTGAAATTGAAGTCATTGCTGTTTCTGAATAATAAATAGCGAATAGGGAAAAGTCCGAATATTCGGGCTTTTTTTTGTCTGTTTTTTGATGATGAAAGAAATACAAAAACACCTCTAACGAAACTGCAACCTGTACTTCTGAACAACACTCCTCCCAATAATATTATCAATTATCATTTTTCTTATCTGTTGTATGCTACCTCAACATAGAGGCAGTTTCTTTTAAGTGTATTACAGATTGCTCTGTAATTAATAGAATGATAAATATGTGATGACCATCCTGTTTTTCATGTAGTTAATAAGTGTTTGTGAATTTGTGTTTTTGTTCAATTTTTGAATTGGATCAAAACTTTCTCGTGATATAGTTAGCTCAAAATTATCCTGAATCAAGCTGGAGAAAATTATTTTGTGCGTGAATGAGTATGCAGTAAAAACATTCTATTTGTCTGGGCATGAAATAGATTTTTGAAATTTTTTTCTCTCTTTCAAAGCGTATGCTTCCAATTAATGACTAGCACAGGGTGTGACTTAATATCATCGTAATATTGCAATTGTTATGGTGGGGTTAATGTGTGCTATTGAGTGTAAATAATAATGAAGATCTTACCAATAAATTCCTACAGCATTGGAGCACAATAATATGAGTGATCAACTCAATACAAGTACGACGATTATAGATACCGGGAGTGTCGAATTACACGAAAAGGCAAATATGACCAAAGCCGAATGGAAAGAGGCGATCAAGTTTGACAGTGTCGATATTGGTTGGATTGTCATGAGTATCGGGATGGCAATAGGTGCCGGCATTGTATTTCTTCCAGTTCAGGTTGGAGTAATGGGGTTGTGGGTTTTCCTGCTTTCATCTGTTATCGGCTATCCTGCGATGTATCTTTTCCAGAAACTATTTATTAATACGTTGGCAGAGTCGAAAGAATGTACAGACTATCCTGGAGTGATAACAGGTTATTTAGGTAAAAACTGGGGGATGGCATTAGGGGCATTATATTTTGTAATGCTGGTTATCTGGGTATTAGTCTATTCCCTTGCGGTGACCAATGACAGTGCTTCCTATCTGCATTCTTTCGGGGTAACCGAAGGCCATTTAAATGATAATGTATTCTATGGCCTTGCCTTAATCTGCGTTCTGTCTTTTATCGGCTCAAAAGGTGAAAAGTTACTGTTTAAGCTATCTGGTTTTATGGCTGTAACAGTATTATCTCTGGTTGCTATCATGGGCGTATTGCTTGTGGCGCGTTGGGATATGGCAAACGTTCCAGAGGTAGGTGCATGGGGTTCAATGCTGAAAGATGCAATTATCACCCTGCCGTTCACGCTGACTTCGATTCTCTTTATCCAGTCACTAAGCCCAATGGTTATTTCATACCGTTCTCATGAAAAATCTATTGAAGTGGCGCGTTATAAAGCATCAAGAGCAATGAAAATTGCTTTTGCTATCTTGTTTGTTATCGTGTTCTTCTTTGCCGTGTCTTTTACCTTCGCGATTAGCCAGGAGCAGGCAACAGAGGCAATGAACAAAAATATTTCGGCACTGGCGATTATTGCTCATTACTTCCCTGGCAGCTGGGCAACAATTGCGGGTATTGTTATTAATATCTTTGCGGTTGTGACGTCGTTCTTCGGTGTGTTCCTGGCGTTCAAGGAAGCGTGTACCGGCCTATGTATGAATATGCTTCTGCGTAAGTACGATGAGTCTGCGATTGATAAGAACCTGGTGAACAAGCTGGTGACGGTTTTCATTATCTTGCTGGCATGGGGTGCGATTGCCATTAATGCTCCAATCTTGTCTTTCACTTCCATCTGTAGCCCGGTATTTGGCTTGGTTGGCTGTTTGATCCCTGCTTATCTGGTACACAAGGTGCCACACTTGGCCAAATATAAAGGGATGGCGACCAATATGATAATTGTTACCGGTATCCTGCTTTGTATCTCACCGATACTGGCTTTCATCTAAGATTGATACCGTAAGAAAAAGCGACCTCCGGGTCGCTTTTTTTCTATTTGTGCAAAATCATAAGCAGAGTTCACCAAGCTTGGTCACTCGGTGTAGTCACTTCGGTAGAGACCGTATTTCTGCATCTTCTGGTTGAGGGTCCGGCGTGGCAGATCGAGCTCCTCCATGGTGTCTATGATGCTGCCGCTGTGACGCTGCAGGGTTTCATGTAAGACTTTGCGTTCAAAGTTCTGGACCTGAATGGCCAGGGGCAAGGCAGCACTAGAGGGCTCTGTGGTGAGGTTCGGTCGAGCGGCGAGTATCTCCCCAACGGTGAGTGAGTTATCGAGGGCAAAGCGGGTGGCGACATTCTTTAGCTCGCGGACGTTACCGGGCCAGGGGTAGCTGAGCAGCGCTTGTTGATCACTTGGACTCGCTTTGCGGGTTCCGCTATGAACTTGCTGGGTATAGTGTTCGAACAGCAGCAAAATATCATCACCGCGCGCTGAAAGTGGTGGCAAGTAAAGCTGTGCCACATTTAGTCGATAAAATAGATCTTGCCGGAATTCTGGGTGGTTCTGCAGATCTTCCTTTGCTGCTGCCACTACCCGGAGATCGGTTTTGATTGCCGTGTTGCCGCCAACGCGCTCGATGGTGTTTTCCTGCAGAGACCGCAATACTTTCACCTGCATACCCGATGGCATACTTTCTACTTCATCAAGGAACAAGGTGCCTTTGTCGGCAAATTCCAGCTTGCCGATCCGGCGCTTGATGGCTCCGGTGAACGCCCCTGCTTCATGACCGAACAGCTCACTCTCAAACAGGTTTTCCGGAATTGCTGCGCAGTTCAGCGGTACGAACTCGTGGTTGTTGCGCTGGCTGACCTGGTGCAGGCAATGGGCAACCAGTTCTTTGCCGCAGCCTGTCTCGCCGTAGATAATGACATTGGTATCTATCGAAGCAATCTTGAGTAGCTGCTGGCGCAGGTTAACCATTGCACCGCTGCGGCCAATCAGGACCTTCTCCAGTCCTTCTGCCTGCTCGAGATAGCGCTCCCTCTCGTCGGAGTTAACTTGCGTTTCCCTTCTCTTCTGTGCCCTGGCGACGGTCTCAAGCAGCCGCTCCGGATTGAAAGGTTTCTCAACAAAATCGAACGCCCCTTTATGCAGGGCTTTTACCGCCATATCGACGTCGCCATGGCCGGTGATCAGGATCACTGGGATCGATGGGTTACGACTCAGGAGCTGGGGGAGCAGCGCCATACCGTCAATATCAGGTAGCCGGACATCACTGATGATGATCCCCGGAAACTGCTCGGGAATATTGCCGAGTGCTGACTGGCCATTGGCGAACTCCAGTACCTGGTAACCCGCGAGCTGCAGCCACTGGCTGGTGGCCTGGCGGACGATGTCGTCATCCTCAATGAGGGCAAGGTGCATGTTTTCCTGTTGCAGCATACCGTGTACTTCCGTTTATTGTTGTGGTTATACAGTAAAAAAAGTATCTACATTTGGGAATGATGGGTATCGCAATTAAGCTAACGGTAGCCTGCTACAGAGTGTGATTTGGTCTTAATTTTCTGATTATCTGAAATTCAGAGATTGAAAACGGTCATTGAGCCTGTATAGAATAGCGCCATCATTTCATAAGGAGTCTACGCCACGATGAACAACTAACACCTGACATCCTTTTATTCTTTTTTTGGATCCTCAGGGTTAGTGGGCGTAACTTCGTCTCTGCTATTGCCGCTTTATTATATTGTCTCCTGCTTCGGGCTGGTGGCAGCTGCTGGTAATCAGCTTTACTCAAATGACATATCGATTCACATAAGGATCGTACCCGACGGTTACCCATTGCCCCTGAAATGCTTCAGGAGGTTATATGACCTTAATTCACTCGCCAATTTTGGCGCAGTCTCTTGCGGTTAGCCATAACAATGGCGAGCTGCTGTTCAGTAATATTAGTTTTTCTTTGGGAAGTCAGATCACCGGGCTGGTCGGGCGCAATGGTGTCGGTAAGTCTGTACTGGCCAGTGTGCTAGTCGGTGATCGCTTACCGGAAAGCGGTAAGGTGGTCTGTAATGCAAAGGTCGGCTATTTATCGCAGATAACCCGGAAGCAAGAGCGCCGGGAACTCGGCACAATCGCTGATTTTCTCCGTATGTCAGCAATGCTGAAAGCGCTGGGAAGAATCGAACTTGGCAGTTGTGAGCAAGCTGATTTCGATTTGGTTGGCGATGACTGGGGAGCCAGGGAGGCACTGTGCCTTCAGCTCCGGAGTATGGGTCTGCCTGCTGAGCCCTTCAAACCGTGTAGCGGATTGAGTGGTGGGGAGCTAACCCGGTTGATGTTATGGCAGCTCTTTGGTGCCGACTATGATTATTTGATCCTCGATGAACCCTCCAACCATCTTGATCGCGCTGGCCGACAATGGTTGGTTGAACAGATGCGTGCTTTTGATGGTGGGATCTTGCTGATCAGTCATGATCGGCTGTTGCTTGAACATGTCGATGACATCATGGAGTTAACTGCAGAGGGAATTCGACATTATGGAGGGAGCTATACTTCCTACGCCCGTCAAAAAGAACTGCAACATGCAGCCATCGAGCGCTCTGTGGTCAACGCTGAAAAGCAGGTACTGCAAATTCGTAAGCAGTATCAGCGAAATATGGAAAAAGCCCAACAGCGTGCTGCGCAGGGAAACAAGTTGCGACAATCCGGCAGCCAGTCAAAGATCTTGCTTGATGGGATGCGGCAATCGGCGCAGTTGTCAGCTTCGGCCCGTAAGGTACAGTTTGCCAATCAGTTGTCGCAGGCGGAACAGAAAGCTTCTGAACTAAAAGCCCAGTTTGAGCAAGTAAAGCCTCAGCAGCTTGTGATTAACCAATCAGAGCGGCGAGCTTCTTCTGTACTGGCACTGGTTGCCGTGAAGCTTCGCTACGGAGAAAGCAGTGCGATTAATCTTTTTCTGCAGTATGGCGACAGGCTTCATCTTACAGGCTGTAATGGCTGTGGCAAATCGACTTTGCTGAAAACTATTACCAGAGAGCTAACGCCAGTAGCCGGCCAAATGAATTGCACTACACAGATCTGTTATCTGGATCAGCATTTTAGTTTACTGAATGAGCAGCAAACCGTACTCGAAAATCTGCAGCGGCTTTGTCCGGTCTGTTCGAATACGGAGCTGAGAACCATGGCGGCTGGTGTCGGCTTTCGTCGCGAACGGGTGAACTTGCCTGTATCAGCGCTGAGCGGTGGTGAGCGGATGAAAGTTGCAATGTTGGTGGTCAGTCATCAGGAAGGGGAAACCCTGCTGTTGCTTGATGAGCCAGACAATCATCTTGATCTGGACTCCAAACAGATACTCGCACAGGCACTCGCTGCCTATCGGGGCTGTATGATCCTCATCAGCCATGATGATTGTTTTGTGAAGGAGGTGGGAGTCACTCGCACTTTGGCGATTGGTGATAGCAAGGGGTCTGGTCCGGAGAAGGCAACATTTTCAGAATATGGATCATACTGATCTTGTAAGTCGGAAAGCAGGAGAGTGGCGGTTCGTTTTTGGCGGCCGCTACTTCATCCTGACAGACAACAGCAGGAGAGAAACTATGCTGAAGAAAATTCAAGAATTACAGTTTTTTAAGCTCTTCGGACTAATCGCCGCGTACTTTATTTGCTCTTTGTTGCTATACAGGATTTTCAGAAGCGTCGGTCATGGTGACGAGGTGTTGTTCGGGCTGGGTATCGCGTCTGTAGCGGTAACAGGCGTACTGTTCTGGGCACTGATGGCGATGAGAAAGAAAGGCAAGCACAAACGGGACCTGTGAACAGGCCCGCAGGCGGTGTCTTGGCCGCTGATACGACCATTGCCTATGAGGCGGAGTGACCGGAAATGTGCACGGCCAGACTCTGGATATCACCGACTATAATTAGTGAGTAAACTCGCTAATTGTATCTATTCTTTCAGATACACATAATTTTGCCCGACCGGTCATGGTTGGGCTTTTATTTGGCAAGTCTTTCTGCCTGATTGACAGCCTGGATTATCTGGCCCATCATGAGGTTCACTTTAAACCTTTGACAGGCTTTATCTATATGACGATTTCTGCGCATTATTCCGGTGTGAACATGCTTAACCAGGCGCAAGGCATGGCTACAACAGCTGCGAAGGATATTCAGCAGTCAAGCCTGGGCGCACAGAAATCAGTAGAGCAAGCCTCAGAGGTGAGAGGATCTGCACCAACCGGCATCAACAGTCCCATAGATGCCAGTATCGATCTGATTCAGGCTCAGACATACAACCAGGCGGGTGCCAATGTGATCCGCCGGGCTGATGAAATGACTGGGACGTTGCTAAATATGAAAGTCTAGAAATTATTATTGCTGCTATTTCTTCTATTTTCTCGCGGTAATGCTGCGGTAGGCCATATCGGTTAGATAGTCATTCAGCCGGTGTGAGGCTGCGACGGCTTCTTCAGCGTCGGTGTGGCTGACAGCTCTTAGTACTGAGGCATGCAGTGACGAGGCCTCCGTCAAATCCGATGTATCATTCTTGTAGGCAAACCAGAAACGACGAGATAGCCCCTGTAACGGTGCCATTGCAAGCTGCAGGTATTCATTGCTTGCCGCTTTTACCAGTAGGGTATGGATTTGTTTCAGCAGGCCAGCATACTCCAGATCATCTTTATTTTTTGCACACTCTTCCAGGCTCGACGCCAGTTCGAGCATTTGCTGCTTTTCCTGCATTGTCGCACGTGATGCCGCATAACTGACGCACAGGGCTTCGATATCCCGGCGGACTTCGAGAATTTTCAGCTGAGACTCTACCGAGATGATCGGGATCTGGATCCCGCGGCGGGGATGGATCTCGGCCATCCTTTCATAAGATAACCGTTGAAGTGCTTCCCTCACCGGCGTTCTGCCAAGGCCCAGGCTTTCTGCGAGTTGCTTTTCACTGACCATACTTCCAGGTTCCAGCTCACGAAAAATAATCATGCGCTCTAACTGGTTGTATGCAACCTCTGTCTTATTGGCTGAACCCATAGTCATCGTTTTGTTATTCCCTTAGGCAATATTTTAGTGAGCGATCTCACGATCAGGACAATTGCCATTGTAACACACAAAGATCAGGAATATATTCAAAACACACAACTGATATATCAGATGACTATCAGTTATCTATTAGGTGAGGTAGTAATGAAAGATTGGAAAATTGTTCGCCGCTTTGAGGCTGTGCCGGATCTGCCGGTGCTGGCTGAAGTTGATGTCCTGGTCATTGGCGGAGGTGCGGCTGGTGTGGCAGCAGCGGAAACTGCCGGACGCATGGGCAAGAACACTTGGCTGATTGAAAAGTACGGCTTCTGTGGTGGTGCGGCGGTGGCCGGGCTATCTGGCACTATCTGCGGTATGTACATGGCAAGTGATGAGCCAGATGCACAGCCAGAGCAGGTGGTTTTCGGTTTTACCGAACGTTTTCGTCAGGCGTTGGCTGATAAAGGTGGCGTAACCGGTCCTCAGCGTTATGGCAAAACGTTTACCGTGACGCATGATCCCCTGATGTGGCGTGAAGTGGCTGATGATTTTCTGGAACAAGCCGGTGTGAATACTTTGTTCCATACCGCGGTGACTGGCGTGATTATGGATGGTGATGCCTTTAAGGGGGTGGTTATCGAGTCAAATGCCGGTCAGAGCGTAATTCTGTCGAAGATGATTGTCGATGCCTCTGGTGATGCGGCCTTGATTGCCCGGGCGGGAATGGATTTTTTCTTTGGTGACAACGGGCGTATTCAGAACCCGACGATGTTCTTCCGTATTGCCGGTGTCGATATGGACAAGTATCTGGATTATTACGGGAACGACACGATCTGCCCGCCGAAAGTGACAGAAAATATTCTGGCTGCCAACCAGCAAGACGACTACGACCTACCTCGCCATAAAATCTGGATTTTCCCGACAACTCGTCCCGGCGAACTGATGGTGAACGCAACGCGCCTGGCGGGTCAGGATGGCCGGATGCTGAATGTTATTGATCCGAAAGACTTCACTGAAGCCGAGGTGTTTGGTCGTCGTCAGGTTCGCGGCTACGCCAAGTTCCTGAACAGTTATGTGCCAGGCTGCGAGGATGCGTATGTGGTTGATACCGGGGTTGAGGTGGGCATTCGCCAGACTCGCTCTATTGTCGGTGTCGAAACCCTCAGCAATGACGATGTGGTGAATTGCCGCAAACGTGAAGATGGTATTTGCCGCACGCCTTGGCCAATTGAATTGCACTCCGGTGACAAGCCGAAACTGCACTGGCTGATTGATGATTACTACGATGTGCCGTTCAGCACCCTGGTACCGGTAGTGGGCGAGAACATTATTGTTGCCGGCCGGTGCCTAAGTGCCGAGCACGAAGCGTTGGCGTCTGCCCGTGTAACGGCACAGTGTTTTGAATACGGACATGCAGCAGGCATTGCTGCTGTCAAAGCGATTAATGAAAATAAACGAATCCGAGACCTGAAAGGCGAGGATATCCGCTCTACTATGATCGAAAATGGTAGTGCCCTGTAAGGAGAACATCATGAAAGATACCGTGATCAAACGAGTTGAACTGTACGCTGTTGCTGACCGTGACGCTCCGCCGATTCCTTGGGCTGATAACCAGGAGCCACTGCTCTATACAAACAATATCGTTCGCATCATCTGTAATGACGGTACCGAAGGGGTAGGTGCAACGATCAGCTACACCGAAAATGACTTTGACCGTTGCATTATCGAAGCCATGCGTACTATCGTCCCGGGTCTGATTGGTAAGAATCCGTTGATGACCGAAGAGCTCTATTCCTGGCTGCAGGCGCGTTGCTCATGGGGGGGACTACCGGCAAAATCTCCGATTGATATCGCTGCTTGGGATATCAAGGCGAAAAAAGCAGGCATGCCACTTTACATGCTGCTCGGCGGGGCCCGCCACAAGATGCTCTCTTACGCATCGACACCAATGTTCGATACCGTTGAAGACTACTTTCCGTATGTTGATGACTGTATCGAGCACGGCTTTACCGCGATCAAGCTGCACTGCTACTGCGTCTATGAGAAAGACGTCAAACTGGTCAACGCTATTCAGGAGCGCTATGGCCACACTGGTGTCCGTTTTATGCTGGATACTGCCACCTTCTACACGCCGGCTGAGGCGATGAAGATGGCTAAGTTGATGGAAGGCTATGACTGGGAATGGCTGGAAGCTCCGGTTTCCGATTATGACTATAAAACCTACCAGCGTCTGGTTGATAAAACGGATCTGGAAATCTCCAGCCACGGCAATTGCTTGCTCACTTTACAGGAAGTCACCTACGCCTTGGGTAACGGTTTCTGGTCAGATGTTCGCCAGGATGCTACTGTTTGTGGCGGTATCACGCCGTTGAACAAGTGTTTTGCTATTGCGGAAGGTCACTCGAAGAACCTTGAGATCCAAAGCATGGGTTACACCATTACCCAGGCTGCTAATCTACATGTGGCATTGGCTCACCATAACTGTAAGTTCTTTGAGCAGTTTTATCCGTATGAAAGCTTCGAACTGGCATCTAAGACGCAGATCCGCACCGACAAAGATGGCTATGTCCATGCGCCGGAAGGCAATGGGTTGGGTGTAGAGATGGATTGGGATGCTGTCCGGGAAAGTTCGGTAGCTCATTATATTTTCGAATAATTATAACAATACCTTACGTTAGCAATGGAAATTCCACTTCCATATATCCACCGTGACGATGTGGAAGTGGTTTACTAATAAATGGGACAAAACGTGATGAAAAGTACGACGGGAAGAAGTAACTTTGACAGGTTTAGCATCATTACCTCATTAGTTATAGTATCTATTATTTCAATATTTTTTTTAACTAACCCCGATAAGGCAATCAAGATTGCCGGTGATATATTTACACTGATTGCATATAACTTTGGTACCCCAATTCTTTGGTATGCATTTGGCCTTGTTATTCTTGCTGCCTTTTTTGTATTTAGTAAATACGGGCATATCCGGATGGGAAATGAGAAACCTGAATTCTCGACCTTTTCCTATATCGCCATGATGGCACTTGCCGGTGTGGGTTCTGGTACGGTTTACTGGGCATTTCTTGAGTGGTCTTATTATATTAAGACACCGCCATTCGCTATCGAAGCAGGCTCGGTGACAGCCGCTGAGTGGGCAGTGACTTATAGCCTTCACCATTGGGGGATTATAGCCTGGGCTATCTATGCCATTACCGCTATCCCTGTGATGTACTCCTTTTATATCCGAAAAAACCGTTCTCTGAAAATTAGCGATGTTGTGATGTCGATGATTAAAAATAAGGCGACAGCGAAAATTGTCGGTCGCGTTATTGATGTCATGTATCCAATTGCACTTATTTTTGGTTTGATTATTGTTTTATCTCTTGGTGTACCAATTATTTCTGCAGCGGTTTCATTATTACTTGGTGTTGAAGACAGTTTAGTTCTTAAATTATCCATGCTTATTATTGTTGCTGCATTACTAATTGCCAGTTCATTCTTTGGTATTGAAAAAGGCATGCAGAAAATCAGTAATAACGGTACTTATTTTGTCGTAGCACTTGCTCTGTATATTTTAATATTCGGTCCGACTCAGTTTATTCTGGAAAATACCAGCTCTTCAATTGCAATTTGGGCCCAGAACTTTATTAAGATGAGCTTGTACACCGATGCTATTAATCAGGCGAAATTCCCTCAGTCATGGACAGCATACTTCTGGGCATACTGGATGATCTTCATCCCATTGATGTGTGTGTTTGTTACCAAGGTATCGAAAGGCCGTACAATTCGTGAAGTGGTAGTGTGCATGATAGGTGGCGGTACCGCAGGTATTGCAGCACTGTTCTCGATTGTCGGCTCTTTCATGATGAAAACCCAGTTAGACGGCAAGGTTGAGATCAGCAAAATGGTCTCTGATGGCCAAGCCAGTGAAGCGATTGTGAAGGCGCTGGATACACTACCGTTGTCATCGGTTATTCTGGTGGTATTCATTATTTCAACCTTCCTGTTACTGGTGACAACCCTGGATGGTTCGGTTTTCACCGTTGCTTGTAATACTCAGAAAAAACTGGATGAGAAGAACAATCCGTCTACCTACCTGAAAATATTCTGGTGCCTGATTATTATTGCACTGCCGACAATCTTTATTACGGTTAATGCACCGGTACAGTCAATGCAGTCGGCGATTCTAATCTTTGCATTGCCTATTTTGCTGCTGACTTCATACATGCTGTATAAGACAGTTGGCTATATGCGAGCAGATTACTCACACCTCAATGTGATGGAAATTCAGGCGATGCATAAGCTTGAGCAAAGCGTTGAAAATGAGCGACAAGAGGTGGAGGCAGAAGAGGTTACTTTGATGGAAAGCCATCAGCAGGGATAGTTGATAACCCGTGAGAAAAACCAAAAGCCATTCGTTTAGACGGATGGCTTTTTCTTTATATCGGCGATCTTGGTAACTGAATATACACTCTGCTTCTCATTAGTCAGATTCGAGAAGTCCAACCAACTGCTATTGTGATGTGAAATAGGGGAATAGGCTGAAAGTCTAATTTTCTATACATAATAACAAAATAATATAGGCTAGGTTGGAGTGTTTATCATGAATACTTCTATGTGTATTCTGTTGGCCGTCGCTCTGACGACGGTTGTTTCATGCCGCGACAATTCCAGCGACGACAGTTTTGCTGGCGATATCAGTGCCGCTTCTGGCGAAGGTAATGAAGGTGCTGCGGGTTCGCCTGTAGGGGAAGAGCCGGTTCCTGTGCCGCCAGATCCACCGCCAGAAGAGGAGCCTGCGCCGCGAACGGATATTGACGGCTTGCCGTTACCTGATTTAACCACTGAACATGACTATGTGCGTTATCTGGAAGCCAGACCGCGCTATTACACAGCGACGACATCGCCGTTTGGTAATGTCAGATCTCAGGATAATACGCCATTTTCAAACCCGGTGAACAATGCGGGAGCAAAGCTGGGGCGGGTCTTGTTCTATGATGTCAGGCTTTCGGCCAATAGCACTATTTCCTGTGCATCCTGCCATATCCAACGGCACGGATTTACTGATCCGGCCCAGTTCAGTACCGGATTTGACGGCGGAAAAACCGGGCGTCATTCGATGAGCCTGACTAACGCCACCTATTATGAGCCAAAGAGCTTCTTTTGGGATGAGCGGGCGGCCACGCTGGAAGAGCAGGTATTGATGCCGATCCAGGATCCGGTTGAAATGGGCATGAACTTGTTTGATCTGGAAGTGAAGCTGGCGGAAACCAGCTTCTATGCGGAGTTGTTCACCCAGGCGTTTGGTGACGAGGCGATAACCAGCCAGCGTATCTCCGAGGCAATGGCACAGTTTATCCGGGCGATGGTTTCCTATCAGTCCAAATATGATCAGGCGTTTGCCGCCGGAGAATGGAATGATCCGGACTTTGAAGCCGTTTTCACCGAGCAGGAGATGTTGGGTCATAAACTGTTCTCGGGATTTCCTGTCGGCAGGCAGGCCTCGCTGGGATGTATTGAATGTCACCAAACCTCTGCACATACGATGGATCGCAGTCATATCAACGGCTTGGATGCAGATACCAGCGGCGATCCGGGTGCTGGTGGGGGCTTTTTCAAATCACCGTCACTGAGAAATATAGCGGTTGGTGCGCCTTTCATGCATGACGGGCGGTTTGGTACGCTGATGGAAGTGATTGAGTTTTATAATAGCGGAGTACAGCCGCACCCGAATCTCAGTCCGGATCTAAGGCGTAATGGTAGTCCGACGGGCGCGCCGGTGAGGATGAACCTGGATCAGGAGGAGAAAGAAGCGCTGGTGGCTTTCCTGCATACCCTGACCGACGAGACTTTTCTCACCAATCCTATGTTTAGCGATCCGTTTGCAGAGTAACTGGCGATAGGGTGAAATGAGAAATAAGAAAGAGGTTGGCCAGCTCGGCGGAATGTTGAGCTGGCCAATTGTGCTAATAAGGCGGGTTAGCCGCCCCAGCTCTTGCTGCCGCTGGATGACTTGCTCCAGCTTGATTTGGCCGATACGGTCGAGCCGAAGCCGCCACGAGAAATAGTCCGGCTGACCGTTGGTTTAGGCTTCATCTGGTCTTTGGTAACCCGGATCTTGCTCTTCTTATAGCTGCTGCGGCCGTAGTCGTAACCGTCTGCGGTGGTCCAGCGATCATAGAAGACGCTGCCCGGATAATAGGAGCGGAACATCGGCTGAGAATAATAGCCGCGGTCTCTGTCCATCATCCGGCCAAACATAAAGCCCGCCATCGCTGGCATGAACCAGTTGTTGCTGGGTGCCTGCATACATGCATTCATACCAAACTCGGCGGTACAGTCATATTCCGAACGGTATTTGGGGGCTGTGCGTTCCGCTTCTTCTAGCGCGTCTTGATAGGCTGCACGACACTCCTGACTATAGTTGGGGTTGTCGTCAATGCAGTCATCCAGCGTATGGTAGATAACGGCCTCACTGCCGTTATCGCTACAGCCGGAAAGAAAGGCACCAGCAAAAGCGACAGATACCGGCTTCACCGAGAAGGTCCGCCAGTTCTTGCGCATGCTTGCGAGTACGACCTGCTTACTTCGTTTCATGATGGATGCTCCTAGTAAGTCATGCAGGCAGCATTGAGCAAGCCAACTGATACTGAGGTTGCGGCCATCATGATACCGGCCGGGATTTCGCCCGCTTCGATACGTTCAACGATTTTGGGCATAAAGCCAAAGCGGACAATATAGAAAGCGACAAGCTGGGCAAGTAGCGCCACAATACCCCAAATCGCAAAATCGATAAGGTTGACGGAGTTGCTTGCTGCACCGGCAATCGCCAGACAGTAACCAAGAATAGAACCGGATAGGCCGATGGCGGCGGCAATATTCTGGCCGTCTTTTACTAGCTTCCACTCGTCATGCGGGGTAAAGCGAACATAGATCACCTTAAACAGCATCAAGAAAGCAAGTGATAGCGAGAAGTAGAGCAAAAAGGCCCCTAGGCCTGCCAGTGAATCTGTTAAAACTTCCATTTGAAATCCTAAGTGTTAATAAGGCTGACTAGCCAATGAGCTTGAAGTCAGTCGGTGTCAGGTTGATGCCGGTACTGATAGCCAGACTGCGCTCGGCCCGGTTGTGGATGATTTTTTCTTCTGCGGCGACAAAGACCGATTCAAAAATATCATTGCCGATATCACGCTCATAAATCATCACAAACTGATCGGTTTCGCTGATGGCACCACTCTCGATCCAGGTTTTTTCCGTCATCACCACAGGTCGACTGTTTTCCCATACCTTTTCAAACGTATGCCCTTCGAGATCCCAGCTTGGTTGCACCAATTGGTTATCCAGCAGGTGGTTCCATTCTGATTCGGTATCGATCGGCTTGGTGTCGTAGAAATAGTAGAGTTTGACCTCGCTGATGTCGGCCTCACCGGCTCCGTGAGTGAGAACCTGAATAAACCCGTCGTCATCGGTGTAGTAACGTAATATCCGAGTTTGTTCATCCAGTTCAACTTCGCCCACCGCTTTAATCAGCTGGGTGCGTGCGGCACCTTCGATAATCAGATCCGGCTCGATAAGGCGCAGCTTCAAGTCATCTAACTCAAAGGCTCCACCCAGCCTCAGCCCCATGATTTCCGGGGCCTGGGGAAGTGATTTTTCCGGTGTTTTTTTCTTTTTAAACCAATCAAACATAATGACTCCTGAGCACTAACTTCCGCCAGCTCAAAGGCTAAATGCTAATTTCGGTAGTTAACCATTGGTGCTACCACTGAAAATCATCGACACGCTCGTCCGAGATATAAAACAGCTTGCTTCCGGGCAGAACTTCACGTTGCAGCGAAGGGTTGAGTTCGACACCGTCGCCGCTATCAATCGCAATCAATGTGGCTTCGTATTGCTGCTTAAAGGTCGCGAACAATGCCTCGATCGTTGTCTTCGCCGCATTTTCAGGGTAGGTAACAGAATATTGCGTCATTCCCTGAGTCGTGCTGAGCAGCTCATGGTGAAGCTCGCTGGACCCTGGATCTACCGCCGCTTTTGCCAGCATTTCCACCGCTACCGAAGGAATACATTCGGCATTGGGGCAATGCTGCTTTAGTAACTGGCTGAGGGCCTCGTCGTTAAAATAGGCCAGCAGGTGGGCATCGGGGTTTTTGCTGGCACAGAACAGTGCTGCCGATAGTGTAATATCGTCTTCCGGGTTGTCGATTAGAATACAGCTGGCTTCTTCGATGCCTGCCCGCTGCATGCCTTCGTTGTCAGTAAAGCTGGTAACACGGACAAACTCGACCTCGCCCGGAAGCGGGTTTTCAATTTCAGGGCGAACGCACAGCACAATCGGGCGATTGCCTTTTTCTTCATGCTGCAGCATTTTGATCAGGTGCAGCGTGCGCTGCTCGTTCCAGCCTAGTACTAAGATATGGTTGTTCACTTTGAGACTCCGTTTTCCCAGCAGGCCACTTTTCCAATAGTAAATAAAAACGCTGGCAACACGCCCGACGCATAAGGCAAATAACCCGAGCCCTCCGGGGATCACAAACAGCGAGGCGACCCATTTGCCAATCGTCGTGGTTGGTGACATATCACCGTAGCCGACGGTCGAGGCGGTGACGAAGAGGTAATAGATAAAGTCGGTAAATGATCGGGTAAGATCGTGTTCACCGGCAATCCGTAACAGTATCCAGCTGATTGCACTGTAGCTAAGCAGGGTAACCAGTAGGTTTCGTCCGTTCAGCTGGGTGAGGTTTCGTACCGCCCACCGCTGAAAGAGAATCCATAACGACATGATTACCTCCGCTTGCCTGAGTGCGAACTGTGTGTCAGTAATAAAACCAAAGTAACAGCCTTACTTACCTAAAATACGAGCCAGTTCGTCTTCAGCCGATGTTTTGCCGCCAGAGGTAATACCGGCATCGGCCAGTTTCTTGTCAAGGCTGCTGCCTGATTGCTCTTCCGCCATTTCTGCCGCGGCTTCTAGCTGGGCCGACTTTTCAGCCTGGCGTTGCTTGATGCGCTCGAGTGACTCAACGGCTGTATGCATTTTGGCATTGGCACCGACATTAGTAGCCGATACGGCAGACTGCGCTTTTTGCACCGCTTCATTGGCCTTGACCACATCAACTTGTTGTTCTAGCTGGCGCAGCTTGTCTTTAGCTTGTGCAATGTTGGTACGCATGCTTGTTTCTGATGCGACAAACTGATCCAGATACACCTGCTCGGCATCTTGCTCATTGCGCAGAGCGGCAACTTTCTGGGCGCACTCCAGGGCAAGCTCCTGCTGGCCTTTGTCCATGGCGGCACGTGCGTGGCCTTCGTACTCTTCGATACCGTTATTGATGGCATCGACTTTCTGCTGAGACAGCTTGCGCTTGGCGACAATGCTGACAAGGGCTTCGTCAGAGCGGCGCAGCTCCTGCTTTGCTTCGCGGATTTCCTGATCGAGAATGCGCAGTGCCTGGTTGTCTGCAATAGTTTCCGCCGCTTTGTTGGCACCGCCTTTAATGGCAGTAAATAGTTTCTTCCATACACTCATGATGTGCTCTCCGTTAGGTGATCCTGATACAGCTCGATGAAGGCTTCGACATTGCGGAATAGGGTAGCAACTTCAATGAGAATACTTTCGGCTTTTGACTGAGAAGAGAGTGAGCCAAAAGCAACGTAGTAGCTTTCGCCTCCAATTTCATTGATACCAATGGTCGAGAGCGGGAACATTTTGTGGGTACGCAGGATCAGATCATTCAAAGCATGAATGTTATTGACCTGCTGGTGCGGGAACAGCAACACCTCCACCAGGATTTGTTCGCCTGCAACGGCAAGGTATGCGTCGATGTTATCTTCATTGCGGATAACAAGTGTCTGGTCATGCTCTTTGACTTCCCAGCCGTCATGCTCAGACAGTACAGGGAGGAGATCGTTTAATTGCCACGTCATTAGTCATACCTTATTTAAAGTGGTCGGGGTAAGAAAAACGTACTCTTATTATGAGTTTAAACTCATGAATTACCATCACTCTTTGATGAATTTGAACACTTTTTTGTGAGCAGGTGTGAGGTTTGTCGGACTGGGCTTGCCATCTCGTTGTCAGAATCCATTTATCGACACTTCTCAATTGTATGAACTGCCTCTATTGGGGAGGGACAAATGTCCTCTCTTTGCGGCTTCTGGAGATTTTATAATCAGCATCTATTAGGCGAATAAATACAACCCGGACAGAAAATACGAATAATCAATCCGGTTTAATCTGATTATAGGAACCACTCTATGAATGTACTCGTTATCGACGGACATCCAGACTTGCAGGCATCAACAGCCAACGCGGCAATTTACAGGCACTATCAGCAGGCGACGGATTGGCTAATTCACAATTTGGCTGTGTATCAGGGAGATATTAAAGAAGAGCAGGCAGCGCTGTTAAGGGCTGATGTGATTGTTGTGCAGTTTCCTTTGTATTGGAGCACTTTTCCCGCCGTACTGAAAAAGTGGATTGATGACGTGTTCACCTATGGCTTTGCCTTTGGTCCCTATGGCAGCAAGCTAAGAGGTAAGAAGTTAATCTTTTCAATAACTGCCGGTGCAACAGAAGAATCCTATAGCGAGAGTGGTTTTAATTTCATGCCGTTTGGCAACTACCAGAAAGCCTTCGAGCATGCGTTCCGTGCCGCTGAAATGGATATTGTCGATACGATTGTAACGTTCGAGCTGAATGCAGATCCCAATGAGGGCGGCGACAAAGCCAAGACACTCGATCTGGCGCAGGCGCATGCCCTGCAAGTTACGAATACCGTCAACGCGCTAGTAGGGAACTAACAATGATTCAGTCTGTACTGGGTATTATAACGCTGCTGAGCATCGGGTTTATTTTCTCTGAAAACCGCAAAGCCATTAGCTGGCGTGCGGTTGCCGGGGCGTTTGCAATTATTCTGGTGGTTGCTTTTTTTGTGTTGGCGACCGAGATGGGGGCCGGGGTATTACTGTCTATATCTAACACGGTTGGTAATGTCTTTGGCTATGGCGCAGAGGGAATTCAGTTTGCCTTTGGCAGCCTGGTGAATTTCAGTGTTGATGGTATCGGTTTTGTCTGGGCGCTTCAGGTATTGCCACAGATCATCTTTACCGCCTCGTTGACGTCACTGCTGTATTACCTTGGTATTATGCAGTGGTTCGTTTATATCATTGGTGGCGGCTTGCAAAAGGTACTGGGTACCTCACGCGCGGAATCCATGAATGCTGCAGGTAATATCGTTCTAGGCCAAACGGAAGCCCCTCTGTTGGTGAAGCCTTATCACCGTGTGCTGACCCGTTCGCAAATTTTTGCGGTGATGGTCGGCGGCCTGTCATCCATTGCGGGTTCGATTCTGGCGGGACTTGCCGGAATGGGGGTTGAGCTTAACTACCTTATTATGGCGTGTTTCATGTCGGCACCTGCCGGTCTGATGTTTGCCAAGCTGATCATTCCTGAAACAGAAGTCACTATCGATGAGGTACCTGAGTTACCTGATGACGAAAAACCAACAAGTTTTATCGATGCGGTCGCTAAAGGTGCGATTGCCGGGGTAGGTATTGCCGCTATTGTTGGTGCGGTGATCATCTCTTGTATCGGCCTTATGGCACTGCTAAACGGCGGCCTGAACGCAATCGGCGAAATGGTCAATATCACCGGGTTGTCGGTTGATATGATCCTCGGCACCTTATTCTCACCAGTTGCCTGGCTGATCGGAATTCCATGGGAAGAGGCATCCATTGCCGGGTCGTTCCTTGGTCAAAAGATCGCAATGAATGAGTTTGTCGCCTTCGCCAATATGGGCAAGATAGTTATGACCGAGCGCTCGACGGCCATTATGACGATTGCACTCTGTGGTTTTGCCAACATCGGCTCTGTCGCCATGGTATGTGGTGCACTGAGTAAAATGATCCCGACCAAGGCAGGTGTTATCGGCCAAATAGGTATGAAAGTACTGCTTGCTGCAACATTGGCTAACTTGATGAACGCCACTATTGTCGGTCTGTTCGTATAAATTAAAAATCGTATGGCTAGAGGGGGGGACTCTCTAGCCATTGAATTTAATTGTTTTAATCTTGTTACTATCTAGAAAATTTCATGATGCCAAGTGCAATCGCGCTCTTGAAATCGACTTTGTTCTGAATAAGGGCACTCAGAGTAGCCTCACTCAGTAACAACACAGACGCTTGGTTTCGCGATGTCGGTGATGAGTGAATATCTACACTGCTATCTATTGTCATCCTGGACCAAAGATGGCTGTCCACCAGATATATATAAGCAACAGACTCAAGCTCATTGTTATGTTGTTTAACCATTAATTTGAGCCACCAGCTCGCACGCCGTAGTCCTCGTTGCCCTTCCAGCTCTTCAATAGTCTCCAGATGCCTGTGCTCAAGCGCCTCTTGTGTTGCTATCGCCACATCAAGTGAGCCTGGAAAGCTCTCGGTGAAGGGATTATTGAACTGCCCGTCATAAGAGCAAGCCCGTATAGAGAAACTTGCTCCCAGAGAGGTCAGACTTAATAGTATCAACCAAAATATTGGCTTCATCTGTTTCTCCTATGGAGTAACAATGTTGAACCAGAAGTTGAAGTTATCCAGCATCCCCACAAAGTCTTTGAAGGCTTCCTTATCACCTTTCAATTTTATCTTTCCACTGGAAATGGCTTTTTCGAGTGTGATGATACCCAGTTGAATATTGTCTAAGGATTCTTTGGTCAACGTGAGAGTGACATTTGGTTTGTCACTCAATTTCGTGGTGTGGTTGAGAACGGAATTCTCGATATACAGTGTGTACTGTTCTTTAAGGTCGGTAAAATCAATGTTTATAGCATATTGTTTACCGGCCGCTTTTTCAGGAAGCAATCTTACCGCCAAATAATCAAATAACATTTCGGGGGGCATGTTTTTGATAATATCTGGCGAGGCGGTATTGGTTCCCCCAGCTGACGGGGTGCCGTTGCGTAACTCATAGGCTCCCTGTAAATAGACAGAACGCCAAGGGCCAGATTCCGCCTGATAACCAAGTTGCTCATAGGAGTCTGCGAGTAGTGCCTTCCCTTTTTTGCTCTTCGGGTTAGCAAAGACCACATGCTTCATCACTTCGGCTACCCAACGATAGTTTCCGCTTTCGAAGTCCTTCTGAGCTTTCTCAATAGCAGATTCTTCGCCTCCCATATATTCCACGTACTTAGCGGCGGCATCTGCTGGGGGGAGATTATTGAGATCCGAAGGGTTACCGCTGTACCAGCCCATATAGCGCTGATAAACGGCACGGCTATTATGGCGCAGTGTGCCGTAGTAACCACGGGTACTCCAGTTTTGCTCGATCTCTTGCGGGAACTGAATCATCTCGGAAATCTCAGAGCCAATGTAGCCTTGATTCATCAGCCTAACCGTTTGGTCATGCGTATATTTGTACATATCACGCTGAAGCTTGAAGTAATTGACTATCTCTTCCTGCCCCCACATGGGCCAGTGATGGCTCTGGAATTTTACTTCGACTTCATCGCCCCACAGCTCGATAGTTTCGTTTAAATAATAAGACCATTTCAATGCATCACGCACTTGTGCGCCGCGCAGAGTTAAGATGTTGTGCATCGTGTTAGTGCTGTTCTCTGCCATCCAGAGCGCTTTTTTCTCCGGAAACCATGTGTTGATTTCGGTCGGCGCTTCGGTGCCCGGTGTATATTGGAACACCATTTTCACACCGTCGATAACATGCTCTTCGCCCGTTTTTTCTATAATCAGGTTGGGTTTTACTAACGTCGCAAGACCGGTTGAAGTGGTTTGCCCGAGCCCGCCGTTAACACCGCCTTGTTCGTTACGAGGAAGCAACGCGCCATACATGAAAATAGCCCGTCGTCCCATGGCATTACCTGCAATGACATTCTCTGATACCGCGTGCTCAGTGAAACCGTGGGAGGCGATAATTTGAACCTTACCGGCAGCAACATCAGCCTCATCGACAATTCCACGGACACCGCCGAAGTGGTCTATGTGGCTATGGCTGTAAATAACAGCTGTGACAGGGCGCTCTCCCAGCTCTGCGTTGATAAAATCCAAGGCGGCGCGGGCTGTTTCTTGTGAAATGAGAGGATCGAAAACAATCCAGCCTGATTTACCTTCAACAAAGGTGATGTTTGATAAGTCATAACCGCGGATCTGATAAATGCCGTCAGTGACTTTAAACAACCCGTTAATGAGATTGAGTTGTGCGTTTCGCCACAAACTAGGATTGACACTATCGGGGGCCTTGGCGTCCTGAGTGATGTATTTTTTATATTCCTCAAGATCCCAGACCACATTCCCCTGGTCATTTTTAATGGTCACTACGTCCTGTTTGGCAATGAATCCTTTTTGCGCACGTTCAAAGTCTTTCTTGTCCTGAAATGGTAAGGCTTTATATAAAGCTTGGTTCGCCTCAATGGTCGCCTGGGTAGCTGGTTTTGATTCTGAGGCGTGTGCCCCTGCGGTAACACTAACAGCGACCAATGAAACTAATAAACATCTCATAGACAACCCTTTATACGAAGTGGCAATTCATTCGTATAAACATAGTTGAGAACCTTGTTCTTTCAATATGTAACGGCCTTTACAGCGAAAAGGTTAGTCGCATAAATGCGAACTTTTGTGCTTTGCTCACTAGCGAAATATGGTTGTTGCTTAAATGGCAATCAGGCGCTTAACAGCTTCATTAGTGAGAAGGTATCGAACCAACTTCAATATTATGAAGATCTCGCTGTTAGGGGTTATACAACAGTGAGTTTTGAACGATAAGAATTGTAATACTCTTGCAGACAACTGCCGGGCAACAATTTTGCTGTCATAGTAAACGAATTTGCTTACTCCTGCCCGGCAAGGCGAAATAGAAGAGATCGTCAAGATCCTAGAGCCTGATATTTTTGATTATTCTGTCGCCACTCGAAGTGATAATGTGGAAGGTGATTTGCTGATAGGGAATATAACCGCACATCACTTGAGCGTTAACAGCAACGCCATCAGGGGAGTTAGTATCAAACTTTACGGCGAGCACTAATTCAGCAAAATCACCTTGTTGATAAGCTCTACTCACACCATCATCATGGTATAGCGTGTAACTAGCTTCATTATGCAAATTGACCAAGACCTCAAGATGTGTGAGCGCTTGAGCATCGACGTTATCCGCTGTATCAGTTAGAGGTAGCATTTTATTTGGACGGATAAACACAGGCAGCTCATCCAACTGAAGATCAAGCCAATGATCTCCTGCCGGTAATTGGCACATCTCGCGGCCAGTGTGGTGAGCGACTTTCCATAGCAACATTGGTTCAGGTAGGTATACATGGCGACCACGTGCATTTTCTGTATAGATTGGTGTGCACATCATTGAGTGGCCTAATAATAGCTGATCATCGACGCGAGCACTGCGTGTATCTGAGTACTCAAAGCCTAGCTGCCAGCAATAGCAATCGTTGTTTTGTACGGCACGCATATATTCGCTATAGATGTAAGGTATCATCATGTATCGCAGTTTAATGTGCTCACGTATTGTAGTCGTGGTGTATTCATCAAATGCAAATGGTTCTTGATAACGTGTACCTGCGGCATGGTTGCGAAACAGAGGCATAAACAAGGCAAATTGTGTCCAGCGAATGAGCAAGTCAGCACTTGCGTCACAACCAAAACCGCCCACATCTGCACCACTATACAGAAAGCCACACATATTGATCGCTGGCATCATACGGATGTTCAGCAATATATGCTCCCACCAGCTCATATTATCACCGAGCCATATACCGGCATACCGATGGGCGCCAATGCCGGATGCACGGGAGAACAATAGTATTCTTTTTTCGGGACAGATCTGAGCAAAGCCCTCGGCAGCTGCACGTGTCATATTCAGACCGTATAAGTTATGAACATCGTGGTTGTTGACGATTTCACCGTCTTTGGTTGTGTGATAGATTGATTTGTAGTCTTCGCGGTTGTTGGACAGGCCACGTACCATATCATTTAGCTTAAAGAAGTCCTGTACCTTACAATCATTGCTACGCATCTGGTCCATCATTTCATGAACTTGTTCAATGCCTTGCTTGGAATAAAATAAAGCGGGTTCATTCATGTCGTTCCAGAAACCTTCTATGCCTTGCTCGATCAACTGTCGATATTGATTGCCCCACCACTGGCGGACATCGGAGTTCAAATAATCAGGGAAGACACATAGCCCCGGCCATACTGCCGCTTCGAATTGATCGCCGTCAGCTTGTTTACAGAAATAACCATTTTCTACGCCTTCTTCATAGACGCTATAGCCGGCAGACACCGGAACACCGGCATCGATAATTGGAATTAAGCGAATACCCTGTTGCTTTTTCTCGGCAACATATTTGGCAAAGTTTGGAAACTTATTATTGTCAATGGTGAAGTTTTTATATTCGACCATGTAGTCGATATCGAGATATATGGTATCGCACGGAATGTCATTGCTGCGAAAACCGTTAATTATCTTGTCGACTTCGTTTGAATCGTGATAGGACCATCGGCACTGCTGATAACCGAAACCCCAGCGCGGTGGAACATATGGCGTTCCTGTCAGTTGTCGAAATTGATGAATGATTTGCTTTTTATTCGTGGCGTGTAATTCGTAGATATCTACATCTAAACTTGGAATTGTTACTTCGAGTAAGTTGCGGTTTGTGAAGCCGATATCAAATGTTATTTCACCAGGGAAATCGATAAATAGGCCAAACGGCTGCTTATTTTCATTTTGTTTATCTACGATTAAAAACGGATGGCTACCATACAAGCTTTGCTTGTCGGGAGTATGAAGGTGATCATCAGTACAATAACAGACGAACTTCTTACCACGCTTATCAATACTGCCGGTGTTTTCCCCCATTCCATATACGATGTCGTTTAGCTCCAAAGGGTAGTGGATAACGGTAGTGCTATCTGTTTGTGTTACCTGAATACACTTTGGGCTCAAAGTACAAAAAGAGCTAAGTGGTAATACTACGGCTTCTGTTTTAAACGGCTGGCCAAAGCGTAGTAGATGAACGTTCTTTAACAATTTAGCGTGCTGCATACAGTATTTCCAAAGTAAGTCATAAATAATAATGCGTCATGGCTATAGCTGCTTGGCTGATAGTTGACTGGTGTCTAACTAAACAACATGGGGGATTGCGAGCTGCAAATACCTGTTCAGTCCTTAGACTTGTAGGGAGAGCATCCATGTGTTCCTTAAGAGCTTTTGTCGTTAACATGGCCAGGTTAATCGTTTAACCTTGTGAGATCAAGGATGTATTTCAGCTTTTTACTCTATGGTCGATCACAGTAATGTTGATCAAAACATGATTGATAACTAGTCAAAGCGATTTGCCGGATCTTTAATTGGGGATTGGGTTGTGGTGCTGGATGATGAGCTTTGGTTTGGTGTCAATTGCTATACAAAAGTTAACCTTTTAATTGGCTCAAAAGTATCAGTATAATCAGCCTTTAATTGAGAGGGTATAAGTAGTATGTCAAGAGTTACACTAAAAGATGTAGCTAAGCAGGCCGGAGTTTCTGTTGCATCAGTTTCAAATGTGCTAAACGGAAAAACGTCAAAAGTAACGGAAGAAACAGCGAAGCATATTCTTTTAGTCGCACAACAAATGAAATACTCCAAAAACCCCATTGCTGCGGCTTTAAAAAGTGGTACGACAAATACAATTCTGATATTACTGCCAACATTGGATAAGACCAGGACTAAGCAACCGTTATTACAGGATAATCCTTTTTTTACAGATTTTTTATCAGGAATAGAAAAAGCCACGTCTCAGAACCAATTATCTTGTAGCTTTGTACGGGTCAGTGAAGCGCATGAAATCGACTCAATAATAAATGGCCCAACGCCTAAGGGGGTTATTACTCTTGGAAATCTGAGTGATACGGTTTTAGAAAAAATTGCATCATGGCCGTTTAGAACGATCATGGTTGATAATGTTAAATTCTTTAATGATTACTCCGCCAACGATAATCTTATTAATTACTATATAGATGATCATGAGATGGGCTCACTTGCGATTAATCACTTGTTTGAGTGTGGTCATAAAAATATAGTACTTCTCTTTGGAAGACTAAGTGATTCTGCTGTTCACTTAGCGAGGTACCAAGGCGTTGTAGATAAGCGGCAATCAATAAATGAAGATATGAAGCTTACCCTTATTGAAACTGAGCTATCTATAGACGCAGTCAGAGATGTATTCCCGAAAATAAAAAATACTATTGAAGATGCAGGGGCTACAGCTGTTCTTTGTATGGCAGATATACTAGCGATAGGTTGTATGCAAGCGGCTTCTCAACACAAGCTGAATATCCCGGGTGATTTTTCATTAATGGGCATGGATAATTTGAAGCTACTTGACTACTTACCCTACCGATTAACGACAATTGACCAAAACATCGTGAATCGGGGCTTTCATGCAGTGCAGAAAATCATTAATGAACATGAAATATATGACTATGACTTTAATGTTATAGAGGGTGAAACCGTTCTAAAGGTATAGAAAGGCTTTCCTGCCAACTCAGTATCGCTAATGTTGACCACTTGAGTTTTTGGGCTGTTATTAAAAGCAGTAATTGCATATGTATCTTGGTGTTTTCGTAGGCATACAATCACATTGTCGCTCAAATATACTGGTGCTGATTTGTTCGTAGTATAGGGCGGGATGATGACGTAGTCGGTTAACTCCGGCAGAGGGGGAGCCTGCCGGAGTGGTTAGCAATTAGCCTTTAAGACCTTCGCTGATCAGCAGGTAACCGCGATTGCGCTTTGTATCCATCGTTGCCATTGCGTCAAATAGTTGATCGCTGTCGACCCAGACCCAATTTGCCTTGGCATTTGATACATCCATGATCAGGAAAGAGTCCGATGCTTTGTCATAGGCACCAACTGGTGAGTAATGGCCCGATCCTGGCTGGTTAAGTGTTTTACGCGAGTAGTTAACGACAACATACTGGTCTCTGGTTTCCAGGGCATGAACCAGCTCGGCTTTCATCGCCGCCTTGCTGTCCAGATTATCGACGAATACTGTTTTTACTTTAAGGTGGTTAGATGTCACCAGATCCGTCATTTGATCTAGCTGTAAGCCGTAATCTGGGCCAGCACCTTCAGAGACAGGTTGTCCCATGATTTGTAGTCGAGTCTTCTCGCTATGACCCAGAACGGTATTTTGAGTATAGCGTTCGTAGAACGGGCTCCAGTCACCTTGAGGGAAGTAAGCCCGGTCTTCTGGTGCAATCGTTGATTCATCCAGCGGGATTTCTGTCACGTTCTGGCGTACGCGGAGTGCGTTCATTATGATGCTGGTGGAGGCAACACCGCAGTAGACTTTGTTATCCTGCGCATCGTAAAAGTTCGCCAGCTTGAAGAAATCTTTCTTGAAGTGAGATTGTTCAAGGCGAGTGATCCCTTCGTCGCTTGACCAGTCGATGACATCGGCGAAGGCTGCTGATGTTGGTACAACTGCCAGAGCAAGGGAAAGTAGGGATGTTTTTAGCATTGTTTTCATAATAAACCTTTTCACACTAAGCGTTGTTTTGCGATTCGGCACAGCATGGTGACTCCGAGAGGAATTATGCTGTCATCAAAATCAAAATCGCAGGTATGGAGGTTGGTGCCCTTTGAGCCAATCATAAAAAAGCAGGCACCAATATTGTCGTCTTTCTTGAAAAATGCCATGTCTTCGCCCCCCGGACTGGGCTCGACATTGGTATCGAGGTTTTCTGCCCCGACGGTTTGTTTGGCTACGTCAATAACGCAATCAACTTGTTCAGGGGTATTCACTGTTGCCGGACAGAGTACTTCAAACAGTACCTCAGCTTCTGCATCGTAGGCTTCGGCAATCGAGCTGGCGAGTAGCTGCATCTTGCGGCGCAGCGTCTTGCCGACTTCACGCTCGTAGAAGCGTATCGTCCCGCCGGCTTCGGCTGATTCAGGTATAGAGTTGAACACCTCACCACTCATGATTTTCGTCACGGCAAGCACGCCCATTTCAGAGCAGGGTACGCACTCTGACACAATGGACTGCCATGCTGTGATGATCTTGGCAGAGATAGTGATTGGGTTGATGCATTTATGCGGAACACTGGAGTGGCCGCTGCAGCCTTTCACAATCAGGCGGAACTTTTCACCAGCGCCAGTAATAGGACCGTAGCGCAGCGAGATAGTATTTTCTGGCAACCTTGGCATGTTATGGAAGCCATACACTTCGTCAAAAGGGTACTGCTCGAACAGGCCGTCTTCCATCATGGCCTTGGCACCGGCACCGATTTCTTCGGCTGGCTGGAATAAGAAGATGATGCGGCCCCGGAAATCCCGGTTTTCAGAGAAGTAACGAGCGGTGGCCAGTAACATGGCCATATGACCATCATGACCGCAGGCATGGGCCATTCCCGGATTCTGAGAGGCATATAGCTGGCCTGTTTGATCCTGCATCGGCAGGGCATCCATATCAGCGCGGTAGGCGATGGTTCTTCCTTCACCCAGCGTGCCGTCAATAATGCCTACAATACCGGTTTGGCCGAAGCTGCGATCGATTCTTATGGCCCAGGATTCAAGCTTATTCGCGACATATTGAGATGTGTTGTGAAGTTCAAAACCTACTTCTGGCATGCTGTGCAGCGTATGACGCCATGTGGTAATTTCCTGATGCCATGCATTAACAATTTCAATTGTGTTCATCATCTATTATGTCCGGGTAGTAGCCAGAACCTAGGTCCTGGCCAAGTTTACGAGTGGGTTACGCTTTGGTAGTTGCTGGTTCTACGTGTTGCTCTGCTGCACGTTTACGAGCGATAAAGTAAAGCGGTGAAATCAGTACCATGGCCCCCAAACCAACGAGGATCTTGGTCAGGCTCTGGTCGGCTAGCAGCCAGAGACAGATACAGACACCTGCCACAGGGACAATCGGTCCGAATGGTACTTTGAAGTTGTTCTTGGTGCTTTCGTCACCTTTAAAGCGTTGGCGGAACTTGAGAACAGCAATACAGGTAGGGATGTACTGCGCAAATCGGGTGACTACGCTAAGCATCGCCAGTGTGGTGAATGAGCCAGAGAGGGCAATCGGGATAGTTACCAAGCCTGAGGCAATAATAGCCACAGTAGGAATACCTTTGTCGTTCTTGCGGCCAAACACGGCTGGGATCATTTTGTCGTCAGCCAGTGGCAGTAACGCACGTGGAATATGGAAAGAAGCGGCAACATTAATACCGGCAATCGAGATGATTGAGCCGATAGTGATCATATAGAAACCCGCATCACCGAACGCCACTTTTGCTGCATCCGCTAACGGGACGGAAGAGTTGGCGATATCAGGGCCTAGGATGCCGACAGAGACAGCCATAACTGCGGCATAGAATACCGTCACTGCGATGATTACGATGATAATGGCAAGAGGAAGATTACGCTTAGGATTATCCATATCTTCCGCGGCAGTGCCGAATGTTTCAAATCCGGTAAAAGCGTAGAAACAAAGGATCAAAGCTGAACCTAGAGTCTCAAATGAAAGTGAATGTTCTGCCGTTTCTGCTGGTGCAGAAGAGATAGTCGGTAGGATGAACTCTGGATTAATAAACCACACGCCACCAACAATTAATAATACTAAAGGTACCATTTTCGCTAATGTGGAAATATTGTTCACCAATTTGGCAGCACCGACACCAGCAAGGTTTAATATTGTTAGTGAGCCGACAATACTAATAATAATTCCGCTACGTAACATTTGGTTTTCTTCAAAACCAAAGGTATTAGCAAGAATATTAGTTAGTGCTACTGCCATTACTCCCCACGCAATACACTGCATCATCCATTTAAGGAAACCGACTTCAAAACCGGCAAAAGGACCAAAGGCTTCCTTGGTATAAACATAGGCTGCGCCATTTTGGCTAAAGTAGCCTGATGCTTCAGCAAAGCAAAATGCGATGGTAGCGACAATGACCGCAGTAATAAGAATAAGGGCAACAGACCAATCACCGGCTAATTGATATAAAGAGCTAGGTAATAAAAATATTCCAGAGCCAATGATAGAGTTAAACCCGAGCAATACTATACTCGCGAGTCCTAGTTTTTGTTTTGTCATCTTTCGACCTACTATTACGTCCAATATAAAAAGTTGGCACGAGGGAACACCCGATAATTCGGATTGGAGTTAAAATGAAATCAAAAATCAAAAATTATAAAAGTGGATTAATGAAGTAATTATTCCCTGGTGCTTATGTTTTAATTCAAAGCGAGAATACGCTTTATATAAGAGAAAAAAATCCTTATTTTTTCACAACAGCTTTGATATATAGAAATGTTTTCTACATTGACACCAGATGCATAAAAATATTTTCAGGTATTGATCTGAGTTATATGCATCTTGTTTATTTGCCCGAAAATGAGTGATCCCGATCAAATAACGGCATATTTTCTAATAGATGCATCCCTAATAACCCTTTTAAAAGTAAGACTTTAGTCACATATTGATAAATTGCTAACAAAGGGTCTGCTAATACTTAGATTTTTGTATGATGAATTTTGTTATAGGTGTAAATAGAAAATTAACAGGTGGGGAAATTATGGTTTTGCGCAGCTAATATTTTATAAAATAGTCACTTTAAATACTGGAATAAAAAAAGCCAGGCTATCAAGCCTGGCTTTGAAATCAGTTAAGCAGTAATGCTTAGCCTAGTAGTTCTTTTGCTGTATCAACAACGTTTTCAATAGTGAAGCCGAACATCTTGAACAGTTCGCCTGCTGGTGCAGATTCGCCGAAGGTAGTCATACCGATGATACGACCGCCGAAGCCAACGTACTTGTACCAGAAGTCTGCAATACCAGCTTCTACAGCGATACGTGCAGTTACGTCTGATGGCAGTACCGCTTCACGGTATGCTGCATCTTGCTTGTCGAACAGGTCAGTTGCTGGCATAGAAACAACGCGAACCTTACGGCCTTCAGCTGTTAGCTGGGCGTATGCTTCTGTTGCTAGTTCTACTTCAGAACCTGTTGCGATCAGAATCAGCTCTGGCTTGCCTTCGCAGTCTTTCAGGATGTAGCCACCCTTAGCGATATCAGCAACCTGTGCCGCTGTACGCTCTTGCTGTGCAAGGTTTTGACGCGAGAAGATCAGTGATGTTGGACCGTCTTTACGTTCGATAGCAAATTTCCAGGCAACGGCTGACTCAACCTGGTCACATGGGCGCCATGTGCTCATGTTAGGCGTCAGGCGTAGAGAAGCAACTTGCTCTACAGGCTGGTGCGTAGGACCATCTTCACCCAGACCGATTGAATCGTGAGTGTATACCTGGATGTTCTGAACTTTCATCAGTGCAGCCATACGCATTGCGTTACGTGCGTATTCCATGAACATCAGGAAGGTTGCACCGTATGGTACGAAACCGCCGTGCAGGGCGATGCCGTTCATGATAGCTGTCATACCGAATTCACGTACACCGTAGTGGATGTAGTTACCAGTGAAGTCGTTTGCTTCTAGTGACTTAGAACCAGACCACATAGTCAGGTTAGAAGGTGCAAGGTCAGCAGAGCCGCCCATGAATTCTGGTAGCAGTTTACCAAATGCTTCCAGTGCGTTCTGAGACGCTTTACGTGAAGCGATGTTCGCAGGGTTTGCCTGAAGATCGGCAATGATTGCGTTCGCTTGCTCTTCCCACTGTGCAGGAAGCTCGCCAGATGAACGGCGCTTGAACTCTGCAGCCAGCTCAGGGTGAGCAGCAGCGTATGCTTCGAACTTCGCGTTCCAAGCTGCTTCTTTAGCTGCACCCGCTTCTTTCGCATCCCACTCTGCAGCAACGTCTGCAGGGATTTCGAAAGGACCGTGGTTCCAGCCAAGGAATTCACGTGCAGCGGCGATTTCTTCAGCACCTAGTGGAGCACCGTGACAGTCGTGTGAACCGGCTTTGTTTGGAGAACCGAAACCGATGATAGTTTTGCAGCAGATCAGAGTCGGCTTGCCAGTTTCCGCTTTCGCCGCTTCGATAGCTGCGTTAATTGCTTCTGGATCGTGACCGTCTACTGCTGGAATTACGTGCCAGCCGTATGCTTCGAAACGCTTAGGCGTGTCGTCAGAGAACCAACCTTCAACTTCACCGTCGATAGAGATACCGTTGTCATCCCAGAAAGCAACTAGTTTGCCAAGGCCCAGTGTGCCGGCTAGAGAACATGCTTCGTGAGAGATACCTTCCATCATACAACCGTCACCCAGGAACGAGTAGGTGTAGTGGTCAACGATATCGTGGCCGTCGCGGTTGAACTGGTCAGCCATTGCTTTTTCAGCGATCGCCATACCAACAGCGTTGGTGATGCCCTGGCCTAGTGGACCAGTTGTTGTTTCAACGCCTGGTGCGTAACCGTATTCTGGGTGACCAGGTGTTTTAGAGTGAAGCTGGCGGAAGTTCTTCAGATCATCGATAGATAGATCGTAGCCAGTAAGGTGAAGCAGAGAGTAGATCAGCATTGAACCGTGGCCGTTCGACAGGATGAAACGGTCGCGGTCAGCCCACTCTGGGTTTTGTGGGTTGTGGTTCATGTGGCTGCGCCACAGTACTTCAGCGATGTCCGCCATACCCATAGGTGCACCTGGGTGGCCTGAGTTTGCCTGCTGTACACCGTCCATGCTCAGTGCACGGATTGCATTTGCTAACACTTTACGTTCCATATTGGTTTCCACTATAGAATTTATTTGAATCAAAAACGTTAAAAAGGAAGAAAGCGGCTTGTCGGCCGCTTTCTTGAATATGTCTAAGGCTTACAGGCGCTCAGCAATCATTGCTTCTAGCTTGCCCTGGTCAACGGCGAAGTTACGGATACCTTCAGCCAGTTTCTCAACCGCCATTGGATCCTGGTTGTGCTCCCATAGGAACTCAGCGTGACCCATAGCTGCTGGGCGTTCTTTCAGCTCAGTTGTTGCAACTAGTTTTTGAACAACTTCACCTGTTGCATCTTCCAGGTCTTGTAGTAGCTGTGGGCTGATAGTCAGACGGTCACAACCGGCTAGTTCTAGAATTTCACCAGTGTTACGGAAGCTTGCGCCCATAACAACAGTATTGTAGCCGTGTTCTTTGTAGTAGTTGTAGATGTTAGTTACAGAGATAACACCTGGATCTTCCTGTGCTTCGAAGTTACGACCTTCTTTCGCTTTGTACCAGTCCATGATGCGGCCAACGAAAGGAGAAATCAGGTAAACACCAGCTTCTGCACATGCACGCGCCTGAGCGAAAGAGAATAGCAGAGTCAGGTTACAGTTGATGCCTTCTTTTTCCAGTACTTCAGCAGCACGGATACCTTCCCAAGTAGATGCTAGCTTGATAAGGATACGGTCGTTAGTAATACCAGCATCGTTGTACATTTTGATTAGCTGGCGAGCTTTAGCGATGCTGCCTTCAGTGTCGTAAGAAAGACGAGCGTCAACTTCAGTAGAGATACGGCCAGGAACGACTTTCAGGATTTCTTTACCGATGTTTACTGCAAGCATGTCGCAAGTATCTTGAACCTGCTGCTCTTTGTCGTCGCTCTGAGCTTTAGCGTAAGCAATTGACGCATCAATAAGAGGAGCATACTCAGCGATCTGTGCAGCTTTCAGGATCAGCGATGGGTTGGTAGTCGCATCTTCAGGCTGATACTTGCTGATAGCCTCAATGTCGCCAGTGTCAGCAACAACAGTTGTTAGCGCGCGCAGTTGTTCCAGTTTAGTGCTCATATCTTTCGACCTTCAAAGTGTTAGGGCTTGTCTTATTGCTAGCTAAAAGTGTAGCCAGAAAAGGTAGTTTTACCTGTAATTAACCCAAATGTTTCAAACCAAAAACACAGCCTGTGAACATATGGATCATCAAAGAACAATTGATGTGATGATAATTAGCTTTTTGCTGTAAATTGTCAATTGTTTAGGAAGGCAAATCGTGCCCAGATCGCATTTTTATAAGATCCAAAGACTATTTTACGAATTAATTTACCTAGATACTTGCTATGTTGGCGTGATACGAATGTTTTATGTGTGAACATATGATCTGGCGTGTGAACTTTTGCTCGCATTTGTAGGGGCAAAAAGCTGTCAGATTCTGCGAAGGAATGGTGAGTGCTGCATATAGTTGTTGAGGGTAAGGCGTATTGTGGCCGACAAGAGCACTGACGCTCTTGTCAGTATGGAGTTATAGAAACAGCGAATAGCCTGGTAATGAGTCGAGGGCAAAATATTTGCTAATGGCGAGGTGGACAATAAACATCAACCAGCCCATTGCGCCGGTGAAAAAGGCCCATCGCTGCCAGTTGGTTTTCGTCTTAAGAGCAAATGCACCACAAAGGATGTACGCGACCACACTCATCAGCTTGATTGATAACCAGGGGGCGGCGGGTGTAAACGGGACAAAGCCGGTGAGGTTGATCAGGGCAAAGCCGCTGGTAAGTAAAAAAGAGTCATTAATATGCGGGATAACCTTCAGCACCCGGTTATCTGCCAAGGGGGAGTGTCGACAGCGCAGACCGAAGCGCAGAACAAACAAACTGATGCTGAGCATTACGGTGAACAGGTGAAAAGATTTGATGGTCAGATACATAATGAACTCACAGGTGAAAACGGCTCAGACCGCCTGATATCATGATGATATCGGACGGCCTGAGTGGAGGTTACAGAAGAGCGGGAGTCATCCATCCCATCTCAACGGACAGCTGAACAAACAGCTGCGGCAGGCTGGTCAGCACGGCACTGCCGAGATAAATCCCCGAAATAGCCAGTAAAACTTTAAGCCCGGATAGGATGTGCCTGCTCATCGTGCTAGTGCCTCTGTCTTGTTACCTGACTTGATAGCCTGAACAATCAGTTTGGCCAGGAAGATTCCCAGGAAGATCCCGCCGGCACCGAACAGCATGTCACCCGGCATACGTAACCAGACCAAGGTCTCAACAAGCGGGCTGTGCAGTACTTCCGGTGAGCGGGCAAACCAGTAACCGTTCTCGATGACAGCGAAGAACTGAACCAGACCCACAGGTAGCAGCGACATAGCCAACATGGCAGCCAGACCAATGTTCAGTGACCAGAAGGCCCATTTCAGCCATTTATCATTCCACCCTCGGGCTTCACCCGCCAGACCACGCAGGCAGAACAACATCAGGCCAATGCCTAGCATGCCGTATACGCCCATAAACGCACCGTGGGCATGGGTAGCAGTGGTGTTCAAGCCCTGGATAAAGTACAGCGCGACAGGCGGGTTGATGAGGAAGCCAAGTATACCGGCACCGACAAGGTTCCAGAATGCCGTTGCGACAAAGAACATGATTGCCCATTTGTAGCGTGCCATCCACGGCGTGGTATTGCGCATGCGGTAGCTTTCAACGGCCTCGAATCCGATAAGCGCCAGCGGTACAACTTCCAGTGCCGAGAAGATTGAACCCCAGGCAATGACGGATGTTGGCGTACCGGTAAAGTACACGTGGTGCAGGGTACCGATCAGGCCGCCAGTTAGGAAGACAACTGTGGCGAACAGTACCGCACTGTTGGCTGTTGCTGCACGTACCAGGCCAAGGCGAACAAACATCAGGGCAATAACAGAGGTGGCAAAGGTTTCGAAGAAGCCTTCTACCCACAGGTGTACCACCCACCAGCGCCAGTATTCTGCAATCGCCAGGTTGGTGTGCTTGCCCTGGAACAGACCGGCACCATAGAACAGGCCGATAGCCACACAAGAGGCATACAGTACCCAGATGACTGCACGCATTTCACCTTGCTGCGAAAGCGCCGGGCGAATTGCACGGGTTACCAGTGCCAGCCAGATCAGCAAGCCAACCAATAGCAGAACCTGCCAGACACGGCCAAGATCGATGTATTCCTGACCCTGATGGCCCAACAAGTAACTGGTATCGAGGTCAAAGTACTGCTGAACAGCAAGCCATTCACCAGCCATCGAGCCGAGTACGACAACAACCAGTGCGATCCAGAGAACATTGACGCCCAGGCGCTGGAACTTAGGTTCATGGCCTGACAATGCCGGTGCAATGTACAGTCCGGTTCCCAGCCATGCGGTTGCGATCCAGAAGACAGCTAGCTGGGTATGCCAGGTTCGGGTAACCGAGTAGGGTAGGATTTCTGAAAGTGGAATGCCGTAAAAGTCCTGACCCTCGACACCGTAGTGGGCGGTAATACCACCAAGGAAAACCTGTAATAGGAATAGGCCTACTGCAGTAAAGAAGTACTTACCTACCGCTTTTTGTGATGCAGTCGGCTTGGCGTCAAACAGAGGATCGTACTTCGGCGGTGTCGGTAGCGGCTCGTGTTTTAGTGCGGCGTGATACCAGGCCAATGCGCCCACACCGGCAATCAGAACAACCACACTTAAGATAGACCAGACAATATTGCTGGATGTCGGTGTATTGCCTAGAACCGGATCATAAGGCCAGTTATTGGTGTAGGTGTAGTTTTGATCGACACGTTCTGTGGTAGCAGCCCAAGCGCTCCAGAAAAAGAAAGCCGTTAGCTGTTCGCGACGCTCAGCTGTTGAAACCGTACCCTCTTTCATTGCGTAGTCTTCACGCAGTGGCTGATAGGCAGGATCATCGCCAAACAGGCCAATGTAGTGACGCTGCAACATAGAAATCGCGTCAGAACGGCGCTGAGAAATGGTGATGACACCGGTTTCTACGTTGTAGTTGTTAGGACGCAAGTCATCACGCAGTTCTTGCTCCAGTGCTGCCTGCTGACTGTTCGACAGCTGGGTGAAAGGCTTGTTGAAGTCTTCACGCGCTTTCAGCTCCAGCCAGTTATTCGCCTCACGATGCAGCCAGTCTGCTGTCCAGTCTGGTGCGACATAGGAGCCGTGTCCCCAAATAGAACCAAGCTGATGTCCGCCCATAGAGCGCCATACCAGTTGGCCACGTTGAATATCATTTTCCGTAAAAATAACCTCACCGCTTGTGCTGACAACCTTGGCCGGAATGGGCGGTGCCTCGCGGTAAATGTCGCTTCCGATGCTGAGCAAGACTGTAAATGAAGCCAAGCACACAATGAGAAGCGATATGATTGATAACTTTTGTTTAGTCATATCTGATCACTCGAATAGTTGTTGTAGTATCAAGCCTTAGATATCAACAAACGTGCCAACTTTTAAATTGTTGAATTTATAGAGGTAAATGTTTTATGGTGTCAATATGACACTTTTGAATTATTGTCATAATTACATCTATATGTCATATTGACACAGTGAGTTTTTGATAATTAGCGGAGAGAGCAGGCATGGTGTTGCCAACGCGTGACTTTACCCATATCGCCCTGGATATGACGACCAGCATTTCTAACCAGGACCGGTTTCAGCGCCTTCTAAATACTATTCGTCAGACGTTGAACTGCGATGCATCCGCATTGCTGGCCTTTCGTGGTCAGCAATTCACGCCTCTGGCTATCGATGGTTTGGTTCCTGATGTGCTGGGGCGGCGTTTTACGATTAGCGAGCACCCGAGGCTCGAAGCCATAGCGCGAGCCGGTGACATCGTCAGGTTTCCCGCTGATAGCGAACTTCCTGATCCGTTCGACGGGTTGATCCCCAACCATGAGGATGAACTTAAGGTTCATGCCTGTATTGGATTGCCGCTGTTGGCGGATGACAACTTAATCGGTGCCCTGACCATAGACAGCTTTGACACCTCGTCGTTTGCAGAGTTTAGCGATCAGGATCTGCGTACTATCAGTGCGTTGGCTGCAGTGTCGCTCAATAATGCCTTGATGATGGAACAACTGGAAAAGGTGGCGTCAGAGAGCCCGACCCAGCTACCGTCGATTAAGATCAATGACAGCGACAATGTTGAGATGGTCGGCCAGTCGGTGCCGGTGCTTGCCCTTAAGAGCGAAATCGATGTTGTTGCCAAATCTGATCTGAATGTATTGGTGCTGGGCGAAACAGGTGTCGGCAAGGAACTGGTGGCCAAAGATATTCATCGTAAGTCAGGCCGTGCGGAGCAGCCTCTTGTTTACCTTAACTGCGCGGCATTGCCAGAGTCAGTGGCCGAAAGTGAATTGTTTGGTCATGTCAAAGGAGCCTTTACCGGCGCGATCAGCAATCGGAGCGGAAAGTTTGAAATTGCCAATGACGGGACGCTTTTCCTCGATGAAATCGGTGAGCTGCCGCTGGCGCTCCAGGCCAAACTACTGCGGGTACTGCAATATGGCGATTTGCAGCGAATTGGTGACGATCGCAGCCTGAAAGTCAATGTTCGTATCATTGCCGCCACCAATAAAGATCTAAAGCAGGAAGTGGTTGAAGGACGGTTCCGTGCCGATCTCTATCATCGTCTCAGTGTCTTTCCTCTTCATGTGGCACCGCTACGTGAACGTGGTGATGATATTGCTCTGCTTGCCGGATACTTTATCGAAAAATGCCGGGCAAAATTAGGGATACAGACACTGCGTCTTAGCCAGGCTAGCCTGACGATGCTTTCCCAGTATGGCTGGCCGGGTAATATCCGCGAGCTGGAGCACTGTATCCACCGCGCGGCTATTTTGGCCCGTTCTGAATATGGTGCCGAATCACCACAGATTCATCCTCATCACTTTAATTTTGACGGTGTTGTCCAAGATGGCTTAGGTCAAGAAGGTTCAAGTCCAGAGGCTTCTAGACAGGGGATTGCGATAGCTCGATCTGCCCGGGGAGGTGTCCACTCATCGATGCCTGTGTTTACCGGTGATAACTTGCGTGATGCGACTGAGTTATTTCAGGCGCAGTATATTCGCCAAGCACTGGAGGCGAATGATAACAACTGGGCAGCGACCGCAAGGCAGCTTGGCATCGACAGCGGTAACCTGCATCGTCTGGCTAAGCGATTGGGCTTGAAGTAGCAGTGGCTGAAATCGCGGTGGTTCTAATCGCAGTAATACAAAAAGCTCCCGGAAGCTAATAACCTGCCGGGAGCGTAATTGGTTAATATCGAGTTATTCTATAGTGTTACGCCGATTGACAGAACCACACAGTTAAGCACAACAAAGAAAGCGACTAACGGGGCTATGAACTTCAGCCAGGTGATATAAGGAATACGTGCTATCGCTAATCCGCCCATTAGTACACCATAGGTTGGCGTAATAAACAGGATAGTGCCGATTCCGCTCATAAAGGCGGTTACCACTAGCTCGCGGCCTGTATTGGCAAAATCACCCAGTGGCGCCAGGATAGGCATACTCATTACCGCCAGGCCTGAGGTTGAAGGAACGATGAAAGAGAGCAGCATCTCAATCCAATAAACGGTGTTAATGAACAAGACCGAACTTTTGCCTGCCACTATCCCTTCAGCAAAGTTAAGAATGGTGTCAGTGATGTTACCGGCTTCCATGACCACAACAATTCCGCGGGCGACACCGACAATTAATGCCACACCAATTAGATCGGCCGCCCCGGCCACGAATGAGTTGATCAGATCGTCTTCTTTCAGGCGGCCGACAATCCCGCACAGAATACCCATAAAGATAAATAGCGTGGCCATCTCAGCCATCCACCATCCGAGCACAGAGACGCCATAGATCATGATGCTGAAAGTCAGGATAAACAGGATCAGCACGCCTTTCTGTGAGGCGGTTAGAACAGGCAGATTGTCAGTGGCATCTTTGTCACCCAGAAAGTGCGCTTCATGATCGTGACGCAGGTGAGCAAGCAGGGAAGCGTCTGGGTTTTTCTGGATCTTTCTGGCATAGCGCATCACATAGCCACAGCCAGCGACAAGGGCAACGGCAAGAATGACAAACCGTAATTCAACTCCGCTGAGGAAATCGACACTGGCGGCGTTAGAGGCAATGACAGTACCAAACGGGTTGATGGTTGAACCCAGCGTGCCAACACCAGTGCCGACAAATATAACGGCTACGGCAACCAGGGGATCAAAGCGGGCTGTCATAAAGATTGGGATAAGCAGGCCATAGAAGGCCAGTGATTCCTCTGCCATACCATAGGATGTCCCACCAAGTGCAAATAGGGTCATCAAGATAGGGATCATGTATATTTCCCGTCCCTTTAGGCGAACCATGATCCTGGCAATGCCTGTGTCAATGGCACCTGTCTTGGTAACTATACCGAGGAAACCGCCGACCATCAGGACGAAAAGGCTGACATCGATGGCACCGATGACGCCGCTTACCGGATCATAAAAGCCGGAGATGGGAGCCATAAGGGTATCAAAAAAACCTTGCGGCGAAGATTCAATGACATGATATGAGCCAGGAAGAGGCACTTCCCGGCCGAGCTGTTCATTCATTTCTCGGGTGTATTTACCTGCCGGCAATATATAGGTCAGCATGGCAAAGAACGAAATGAGAAAGAATAGGATCGTAAAGGTGTTGGGGAACTTCTTAATTCTTAACATGGTGCATCCTTAGCGCGATGTTGAAGTGGTATTTGCATTCATATTTTTGGTTTTAGATAAAGCGTTTTGTGATGTATTCGGAGGTCATGCATTGCAAGACGCCGCCGTAGGACAGATCGAAATCAACTAAGCTACCGATTTGGTAATCGGGTTCGCAGTCGTTGATATCGAGAATAAGGTGATCGCTGCTACCGCCAATGACGATAATGTTTGGGTCTTTCGGGGAGATCTGGCTGATATCGACATCTTGTTTTCCGACCGCGCAAATAGCACGCTTACGAAGTCCGCGATCAATAAAATCAGGCTTGTTGCCAAAAGCATCGAGGGCAGTGGAGCTGGTCGGGACTGAGGGTTTGACTTTGATCTCGACGATTTCTGCTGTGAGGTCAAAGGTATCTTGGCGGGTGTCGGGGATAGGATCATCGTTCAGCCCAATTCCCATCAGAAGTGAAGCCCCGAGTCTTAGCTGGTTGATGCCTTGTGGCAGTTCACCGCTGAACATCAGAGGCAACCCGGCTGAGCTTGCTCCGGAGATGTACTTGAGTGTGATGCCGAATGACGCTTCTATCTGTCTGGCTATCGCAATCAGCGTGTTTTGATTGTCGGAGGTGGGCTCTACGCCACCATAGCAGGCGAGGTTGCTACCGAGGCCGACAAGCTCGATCCCCGGTAGTGACACGGCCTTGCGAGCAAGGGCAAGGGTTTCTTCTTCGTAGAACCCGCCTTCCCGCAGATCGCCTAAGTCATGCATCAAAATAACCTGATGAGTTTTATGTTGCTTGACCGCTTCAGCAGACAGCGCATCTAAGGTCGCCATTTCGGAGTTAAGGGATATATCGGCGTATTTGATAACCTCGCTGATCTCACTGAGAGCCGGCAGGCGCAAAAGCAACGTCTGGGCATTGAGGTGACGTATTTTTTTTAAGTTCCTGATACGGGAATCAGCAAGCAGCTGAATGCCGCCATTTAAGATAGCCTGTCCGACATCTGGAGTGGCGCAGGCTAGCTTGGTAACACCGGCAGGCGATACGCCCTGGGCTTGACATGCTGATACCATGTGTTGGGTATTTTGGGTGATCGTATCTAAATGGATATTAATACACGGGTAAGTGCTCATAGTTTTACCTCTGGGTAATATTGTTCTTTAGGAACATTGAGCGCTTTTTAGTGAAGAAGATAAATAATGGGTTTTCTATGGTTACTTTGTATGAATTCGATATAAGAATAAAAAGTTGCATTCACGGAATAAAGGGCGAATATTCCGTGAATAAATTTCAAAGCGGTTGGATGGGATCAAACAGAGAAATGAAGTGACGGCTTTATATTTTGGTGGGCGCTGGAAATCGCATGCATTAATTCAGTTGCGGCTAATGAAAGTTCCTTGGATTCCAGGGTGGTTAAATGAAATTCAGCAATGTACTCAAGAGACGGGGCGTTGACTCTGACCATCTCTCCACGTTGTTCCCAAATCGAAGCATAGTGATCCGGCAGGTAGCCGACAAAATTGCCGGATAATACCAGATGGGCTGTTGCTTCCATATTGGTGCTGCTGGCAAGGTGTAGCAAGTTTTTAGTATTGCTGAGCGGAGTGATTTTGTGGGATACCCCTCGCTCTACAATAGGCGTATCAAGCAGATCGTCAGTCGTGATCTCTCGTGGAATTGAGAGAACCGGATGGTCCGGCGCGCAATACAGGCACTGTTTTTCACCAAATAAATAGATATATGTAAGACCGTCTTTGGGGACCTCTGAGGACGTGATCCCTAGCTCGGCCTTTCCATCAAGCACCATCATTTCAATTTGGTACGAGTCGCAGATCTCCGTATCGATTGTCACCTTTGGGTGGTCTTTGCAAAAGTGTTTGATAGCCTGCTGGATTTTACATTGCGGGTTGGTAGCAAGGTTATCAGTCAGTGCGAGTTTGATGTGCCCATGGGAGACATTTCTGATGCTATCGAGTTGATCTTCAAAGCTGGCAATATCACTAAATAACGTTTGGCAAAGCTGGTAGACCTTGTTGCCATCATGAGTCAGGCGGAACCCTCTTCGTCCCCGGTGGCACAATGTCATACCAAGCCGGGTTTCCAGATCGTTCATGCGAGTACTAATTGTCGATTGGTGCATGTTTAATTTAAATTGCGCAGCTGAAAAGCCACCGGAATCAACAATGGTCACAAATAAGTGGAGTAGCTTTAAATCAAAGTCGTGTATTTTTCGCATCTCAGTATCTCTTTTTTGGTTTGATTTTATTCTTTATTGGGATGGCGTTCTGAGATGTATCGCTAATTACAGGCTTGAATGCTTGGCTGGGGGGGATTGATAGGAGGAGAGGCAATGCTGTGCTGGGCAGGCTGGTGTCATTTTTATAAATGACACCATTTTCAATTAGATCGTTAGTTCAACTTGCTGGTGGATTTCTTCAATGAGCTTGTTTAACAAATCGTCAAGATTAGTCAGCTCAGCCTCGGTTGGTTGTTTGCCTGCCTTGACCTTCTTCTCAATGACCAGCGCCGCCTCACGGACATAGACGGCACTGATACTGCCTGACGCGCCCTTCAGAGAGTGGCTGAGCAGTATGGCAGAATCAAAATCATCCTTGGCCAGTGCCTGCCTGAGTTTGTCTATATCCTGACTGTGCTCTTCGGCAAACATCTGGAGGAACTGCATGATGATATCGTGGTCTTGATCCATCATATCAAGCAGGGCATTGATTTCGATTTGCTGGAAACTCTCGGCCAACAACTGGCTTTCACTGTTGTCGTTGGTATGGCTACCATCCTGAGTGATTTCACTGATGATCTCGTCGTTTAGCACGCTGCTGCCGACACAGCCATCCGTTAACCCCTCCCCCTCTTGCTCAATGACGTCAATAGCATCTATCGCGTCAGCAGTATTGTCCGGAGCTGTTTCTGTCTTTTGTTCGGCTTCATAGGCCGCGCGTAATAATGCCATATGGGTGATCTTGCTTTTAAAGCGCTGGAGGGCGTCAAGTAGCTTTTGTTCATCGAGAGGTTTGGTGATCACGCAGTCGACGCCGGCAATAATCATGTTCTTTTGGGTTTCTTCAAACACATCGGCCGTGCAGGCAAAAATAGGGATCTGGCTAACTGGAGAGTGTAAAGCCCGGATTTTAGAGGTTGCCTCGATACCGTCCATGATTGGCATATGGTTATCCATGAGAACAACATCGAAAAACTCGTTTTCGAGGATCGCCAGGGCTTCGGCTCCGTTTTCGGCCACACTGGTCTGGAAACCGCGTTGCTTGAGGAAGGAGTCGATAATCAGGACATTGAGGTTGTTGTCTTCGACGATCAATACCCGGAGGTTGGCAAAGGCACGGTGGTCAAACTCGAGGCTTTCTTGTGCCGGTACCATGTACTGCCCTTGGTGAATGCCAAGCGTGACCGTAAAGGTTGATCCTGCTCCCGGAACGCTGTCGAGGTGAATCTGCCCGCTCATCAGTTCCGCCAGCTGTTTGACTATGCTCAAACCGAGGCCTGTGCCACCGAAGCGGCGACTGGTTGAAGCCTCTGCCTGGGCAAAAGGATCGAATATGTACTGGATCCGTTCCGGGTCGATGCCAATGCCGGTATCTCGGGTCATAATGGTAAGGATCTTCTCGCCGGGGTTTTCTCCATCGTCCAGCTTCAATGTCACCTGCACCTTGCCGCGCTCCGTGAACTTGATGGCATTGCTGATCAGGTTAAATAGAATCTGGCGGATCCGAGCTTTATCGGCATAGAACCAGTCATTGGGATTGAATTCGCACTGGATGTCGAAGCCGATGCCTTTCTCTTTGGCAAGCGAATAGTAGGTACTCTCTATGGTACCGACCAAATCGGTAAAACAGAAGTTGGTGGGATCCAGCTTAAGTTGCCCTTGCTCGATCTTGGAAAAATCGAGAATGTCGTTCAGTAGCGACATCATATGTTTTCCGGAATCAAGCAGGGTACGAAGGTGGTGATCCTGCTCTTCGGTCAGTTTCGTTTTTAGCAGCAGCTGCGATAACCCCAGCATCCCGTTCATCGGGGTTCGGATTTCATGCGAAAGGTTGGCCAGAAAGGCTGATTTTGCCCGGTCGGCCGCTTCTGCCTTGTGCAGCGCCCGGTTAAGCCGTTCGGTATCGTAGGTGATTTTGTCCGCGCCCTGATTGAGTGCATCGTGCAATACCTGAAACTCATGCGGACCGTCAATGCGTTCGTTGCGGGCATAGTTGCCAAGCTTAAATTGAGCCGCAAAGCGTGACAGTTTGGCCAGCGGCATAGTGATCCGCTTGGTCAGGGCAATAGACAGGATGATCACAATACCTGCCGTCAGAAACAGGGCCAGCATGAAGTAGCGATGCAGGTAGTCAATCGCCTGGGTTACTGTATTTTGCGGAGTTATCGATACCAGTGACCAAAGAGGCTTACCGTCATTTCCCTGGGTTCCGAGGCGGGTTACGGTTGCAATCAGCGGTTCATTGTACCTGTCGGTGTAATGCATGATTTCACTGGTTGATGTGTGGGTGTTGTTATCATCCTGGTTATACACCTGCTTAAAGTTCGTAAATACTTGCAGCGGGTGGCCTTGGTTCACGCCAGAGAGAATCACGTCGCCATCTTGATCGATAAGGATGATGTAGTCAGTATCACTAATGCGTTCGCCGAGGAAGGTCAGCTGGTTATTGATTTCGCTAAGTTCGTATTTAACCACGAGCAGCTTTTGGTTGTCCTGTGTATCTGATTCAGGGGGCTGGTGTGTAACCGTGGAAATGAAGTAGATAAACGGAGTCTTGTCCAGTCCCTGCGGCAGGGAGATATAGACTTCATTGTCCTGTAGGGCAAGCCTGTCAGCCACTTCACTGAGCTGGGTAATACCAGCCTGTTTGAGCTCCTGATTAAGGGCTTGAGTTGTGTGGGATGATGAGGATTCAATGAGCTCGAAGCGGTCCTGGCCGTTGTCATTCTGATTATTTTCAAGCAGGTAAATTGCCGAGAAAGCGGTATCGACTGACGTAATATCAGAAAGGTAGTGACTGAGAAAGCCATCGCTCGTGTTAACGGCGTCGGAAGTAAGTTCAAAAACCGGCGAGTTTGCCAATATTTTGATGCTCAGGATTCGTTTGGCAATGATATCGTCAATGTTCTGCGCGGCAAGCTCGGTTCGGCTACTCAAACCTTGAGAGATCTGGGAAAGCGCCACAGTCGAGAGCTTCTCGCTGCTGACCCAGCTATAAATAAACGCAGGGATAATGCCGACAAACAGCATGCTCGCAAGCAATATGGGCTTAATTCTATTTGGGACTATCCGTATCAAACTGCATCTACCCCGAGTTTTGTTTTTTTATTAATTATTTGTAAATAAATCTTAGGTAATTATCAAATACTACGCGTGATAGAGGGAAGGAAAGTTGATCTGTCCAGCAAAGCGTGGCTCATTTTAAACAGAAGAGGATGACATTGAGTGTTAAGCATGACGGAAGCTGAGTGTTTGCACTCTGGTCGGGCTTCCCAGCTGATGTGGGACATGTTCAGGGCGGGATGAGATGCAGAAATTGAGGCTGCCGTATTAGGCAGCCTTGGTGTTGTTATTAGTTGAGTAATTGTTCCAACGTGAGTGGTGCGGAGGTTAGCCCCATTTGCTGAGCGGGGGTTAAGCCCGAGCGGTCCTGGTGACACAGGTTATGCCAGGCGCGGTAGATATCCAGCAGTGGTAACAATCCGGCAGGGCGGAGTTTTCTGCGAGGCTCGTCTACTAGTTGGGCGAACTGGTCATGGAAGCGTTTTTGGTACTCACTGATAGCGTCGTGTGACGCCAGCTCTAGCCATTGTTGCTCGTTGCCTTTCTCGCCGCCGAGGTGACAAATGCCTTTGCCGATATCGTTGTGTCGGGTAAATGCCCAGCGATCTCGCCACCACCCCATAAGCACGATATCCACTCGACCGGCTTCCTGGCCATGTTTCCAGCCTGTGTCCGTTTCGACATAGATTGGATGAATCGTTTTGTTTTTAATACGCTCCATGAAAACCGAGATACAGGCAGAACGCAACAGTGGTTCCTGAGGCATAAAAATAGACAGCGATTCGTTGTATTCCAGCATCTGGGACAAATGCAGATAGTGGGCATATACCGTGTACTGCGGACGGATCAGGCAGCCCTTGGTCGGATAGTTTATCCGTGGCATGCTGGTTAGCGGATCTTCAAGGTTAGGGCGCGAAAGTACCTCGCGGTACTTGGTATCAACGCGTGCCAGGATCCCCTGCGGTGCCGGTGGTGGTACCTCGATCAGTCTGGCACCCGGTGCCGCCATGAATCGGGTTCCGTCTACATACGGGTCGTGCTGGTCGCTTGGGTTCTCAACATCATTTTGCTGATAGTTTACATGCTGGCCGACGACATAACCGGATGCGGCTTCACAACTGGCAATCCAGCTGACACCGTTACTGCTGTGGGGTTGCAGCGGTACCAGATCGGAGGCCAGTGACAGGTTTTGCGCATGCTTGAAGAGTCGAGCATCAAACATTGACAACTGGCGACGACAGCGGCTGGCAATATGCGATAGCTGATCGTAGAAAGATTTCGGATTCATGCCCAGACGACGACAGATATCCCGTACCGAATACCCGGTGAAAAGCAGGGCGAGCAGCTTTTGCTGTACCTGGTTTTTGCCATTGAAGCCAGACCATCGGTCAACGAAGGTAGCCTGGCAGCATTTACAGCGATAACGCTGGCGATCGCCGCTATAGCCAAAAGCATGATAGAGGTGGCGGTGGGTCAGCACGGGAAGCCCGAGGTTTTCACAGTCAGGGTTGCTGCAGGCGGGCAGGCCGCTGCTCTGTAATAATTTGAGTCGGGAAACTTCTTCGGCAACGTCATGGTTGCTCAGGACTGGCGGAAACGCACCACATTCGCGGCAGACCAGGGTCGGCCGGTTCGGGTTGGTGCGCTGAAGCACATAGTGGCTCTTGTCGTCAGAGCCAAAATTACGGCATCCGACGGTTTTGCAGTGATTAAGCTGAAGTTGGCCGCTAGCAGGTGGCAATAAGGTATCGTTGCTATCGGAGTGAAGTTTTTTCATCATATCAGCCTAACCTTATCCTTGTGCCTGAGCAATACGTGCGGCTAACCATAAGGCCGCACATAGAAGGGGGAGGGAAGGGTACTGAATAAAAGAGGTTAACCTTTTATTCAGTACTAAATTAGAAGCAATGAATTTACAGAGATACTACTTAGCACGCCTGAGGGATGCCATCTTGGCAATACTCAGTTTAAATTGTGTAAGACGCCACATTTTACAAAATTTTTGAGCCGCGGCTAAACAATATCCCTATAACTTCGTTAGCTCTAATTGTCCCTAGTTTTCACTAATACCAATATGATCAACCTATTAATAACATTAGTATTAGTGCTAGCTAGCGGAGAAAAGCGGCCAGTGCATCGGGGGCGCACCAGCCACTAAAATTGTTTAGATGTTAATTGCTGTTTCTAGTGCAACATTCATCATCTGGTTGAAAGACTTCTGACGGTCTTCAGAGCTTAGTTTCTCGCCACGCTTGATGTGGTCAGAAACAGTCAGGATTGTCAGGGCTTTCGCGCCAAGCTCAGCAGCAACACCGTAGATACCTGCAGCTTCCATATCAACACCCAGCATGCCTAGCTGTTCCATCTTGTCGAACAGGTCAGCTTCAGGGCTGTAGAACAGGTCTGCAGAGAATACGTTACCTACACGCACTGGAACGTTCTGCAGGCGAGCCTGGTTAACAGACGTTTCCAACAGGTGGAAATCAGCAATTGCTGCGAAATCGTGGTTGTTGAAACGGATGCGGTTAACTTTAGAGTCAGTTGATGCACCCATACCGATGATTACGTCCATCAGTTTTACATCATCATGTACAGCGCCACAGCTACCGACACGGATGACGTTTTTAACACCAAAATCTTTGATCAGTTCGTGAACATAGATTGAGCATGAAGGGATGCCCATACCGTGGCCCATGACAGAAACTGGCTTACCTTTATAGGTGCCGGTGTAGCCGAACATGTTGCGAACGTCACATACTAGCTTTACATCTTCCAGGAAGTTTTCTGCGATGAATTTTGCACGAAGCGGGTCGCCTGGCATCAGGACTGTTTCTGCAAAATCACCAAGTTCAGCATTGATATGTGGGGTAGCCATAGCTCACTCCTAGGAATTTGTTAATAAATAAAATACGGGGGACTTAAGAGAAAAAACGTTCAACAATATTTTGGTATGCAATGCCACCAAGGTAAACACCTACGATACCCATAATGCCCGGTAGTACTGGTGGCGCAGGAAGCGGAAGTTTGATGGCAGAAAAAAATACGCCAACAATTAGCCCTGCAAAAACCGCAAGCAGAATCTCGTTCATGTGTTTACCCTCTGTGTGTTGCATAAGTTTGTGACGGCTTGTGAGGCTGCTCTAAATGGCGCCTTTTTGTTGTTGCCGTTTGATAGAGCCAGTTTAAGGAACGCGCTCTTACATTCTCGCGATCTTGATCACAATTTGTTTCCCTATTATCTAAAAATAGCGCCTTGATTACCAATTCTGTTGAAATTGGGAAGGGAAGCGTTTGCTTTTGGGTGGTTTATATTCAGAAGGTAAATTCATGCTTTGTCATTATAATTATTACTTATCAGGTGTTTATGTGTGGTGGTGGGTAAAAAAAAGCAAATAACCAGGCAATGAAACACGAATCTTCAATGTGTGATCTTGTAATGGATTTCATCCAGGGCGAGCCTGTTTCGGACCCAATCTGCAGCCTTCTTTATGGCCAGAGCCTCATAAGGCTAGGAGCAAAATGTGACGTTGAGGTGAGTCTGTACACGGAAATGAGCGAATGCGCCGGGTTTACGGTATGTTCTTGTGAAATTCTAAGTAATAATAAAGATTACAAATGATTGGGTTCTATTTAACTGCACAAATTTTAGACGAGGGAATGTAACCATGAAGAAAACGTTGCTAGCTGCCATGTTGGCATTGACGGCCCTACCGGCAAGTGCCGATATCTTTGGCTTATCGGTCGGTGCGACTGCAGGTGCCGCTCAGTTAGACTTTCAAGGTAATAAAGAATACGGCTATGAATACGGCCTGAATGCCAGCTACGCATTGAATGACTTCTTCAGCATTAATGCTGGTGTTGTTCAGGGTAGCGGCGAGGTAGATTCAAATCTGTCGGCGTCTAAGAATGACATTGACTACACAGCCTTTCCGGTTACATTGCGAGGCGATCTACCTTTGTTGATCGGTAGCCTGTACGCCAAAGCGGGTACTAACTTTTATGATGTCGATGTCGCAAGAGATGGCGTAAAAGCGACTGATGACGGTTGGGCATTTACTGGCGGTGCGGGTTTCGTTCTTACCCTGTTACCACTTGTGGATGTGAGCCTGGGTTACGAGTATCGTGATATGGGCGAAGTAACAAACAATGCTGTTGTTGTTGGTGTGGATATTAGTTTGTAGGTTCGGCTGTCTATATTGAGTATTTAAAAAGCTGCGTTATGCAGCTTTTTTTAATTGTCTTATCACACCGTTGACTTCGAAGGAGTGATGTTCCTTGAAAGTTGTTCATAGGTGTCATTGTATGTGACGATGAGACTATTCTGGTTACAGGCTAATTGTCTAACGGTTTGGTCAGTTAATTTTTCCCGACTTAAGATTTGCATACCACAGCAAGGTATCGGGTGATGAGTAACACTCGCCCATACGCCAACAAGTACTTTAGCTTCGCTGTTTACGGGATTTTTAAAGATCAGGTGATCTTTATATTGTTCATCTTCACTGATGGCATAGAAATAGATGATCCCGTTTCTGTTTTCCAGATACCCTTTGTGAATGACTGAAGAGCCTGGGTAAGTAATCGTTGTTTTAACGCTACGTGAAAGAAAAGAGCGATATATATTGATATCGATACTGATGACTTCAGAAGGTTTACTTGGGTTAATGTAATAACCATAGTAGCTTCCCAATATATTGTTTAGTTCCTTTTTTCTACTGTTTGCAGCAAGTTTCCACGAATATGCAAACAAAGAGACAAAACAGCTGATCACAGCAGGTATCAGCATTTCTAACCAATTAACGTCAGAAAAGCTGCCTAACCCCCAAAAATCCAATCCCGACAACCATGATCCCATAGCAACTCCCCCTAGCTCTTAAATAAACCACTAATGACATTTTCTGTCTGAATAAAAAAGATGGCGGCATCATCAATTTCTATGGGATATGCAGTGTTGCGGCTTATCTCTCAATGGCAGCCCAAAAATGTAACTGATAAGTATATTGATAACGTATGGCATCACTCGTGGTGATTTTTTTAGTCAATGAATTTAATGTGTTGCAGGAATGCATTTATTGGTAAAGATTATAGAATGTAATTATCGCTAGCTTTATTTTTGGCTCTGGCAGGATAAATTGATAAAAAGACGAAACTGATCAAGGTCGATGCACTTGTAATCCTTTACTATGAACTTAACAATTTGAGGTCATCAGCGGAGGGTAGAAAATGTCAAACTATGAGCATTACCAGGCAACAGTTGCAAGGGTTAATGCTGCTATCCTTCGAAAGTTAACTCGTCCGTGGCAGGTTCAGTACCAGGACGTTAATGACTCTGATGAGCAGCAATTATTATTAGTTGCACCGAGTGGCTCTATTTGCCAGCGATTATCCTTGCCAAAAGCCATGGCTGAATCATTCTGGGCCGACAATGAACCGGTGAGCAACCAGGTAACCGAATATGTCGTGCGTGGTGCAGCACGTCTTGCACCGTTGCGTCAGACATCCTATCGAAACAACTTTCCTCACTGGCTCGAACACTGCCTGCAGCAACTGCATTATCTGATGCTCTCCAAAGAGCAGTTAATGAAGGTGATGGCAGATACCCATTATCCTTATCCCAGTAAAGTTAAGATTCAGGGGAACTACTTACCATGTTGGGTGTGGTATGCAGATGACGAGCAACGTGCCGTGTCGGTGATAGACAAACGGACCGGATTGTTCAGTAAGCCCCGGATGGTCGAAGGCTATCAGCTGGTGGATAGCGAAAAGTGGTTTGGTGCCCAAGTGATAGATTCTGCCGAGGAATCAATTGAGACAGTGACCTATTATGTTGCTGAGCAGCTGAAAGGCCAGAAAGTGCCTGATGACAGCGAACCGACTTTGACTGATGCTCTGCATAATCCTTGCTCGTCAACGTTAAGCCCGGTGTTGAGCGTAGCCTTGGTTACCGGGGTACTGGTTGGCTTCTTTATTATCTTGAAGATGCACCTAGGTTTTTAGAACCTAGAACCTAGAACCTAGAACCTAGAACCTGGTAACTGGGTGTCCAGTTGATTTAGCCCATTGGTCTGAAGCTAAAAATCGGCTAATATCGGCGCTGTGTTTTACCGTGGTACTGGGCTATGCATAATCTAACGCTGTTATCTGACGCTGAAAAAAATCGTATTGAACTCGACAAGCAGGCGGCCTACGCCGTTTGGCAAGTCAAAAATGCCAAGAAGGGATATGAGGTCTTTGCCGAGCTGAGTAATAATATTGACGATGATGACGAACGAGACTTTTTCGAGCGTTCCGTCAGTAAATACAAGTCTCAGATGGGCGTGGCATAGCTTCACTTAATGCGTTCTATGAACCGTTTACCGAACAGACGTATGAATTGAATGAAAAGCTGCTGATGGCAGCTTTTTTGATCTGGCTGTATTTTTTGCGCGCGCTTTTTATTTCTTTTCGGCCTCAATGTAGCGTAGCTGCTCAGTGATATTCGCGAAGTTCATGATTCTGAGGCATAATGCGCGCCTTTTTCTGTATGGTCTGGTATCTTAGGAAGAGACATAACCGGATGGGGTACTGATGTTTTCTGGCTTCGGCAACCTAGATATTCTGGATTAACTATTTGGTAATACACCGGTGCCCGTTAGCTCAGGCAGAGTGCTTGTAGGCATTTGTTGGCAAGTTGGGCTGCCCGGTATAAAAGGAAGATGAAATGAGTGCGAGCAAGAAGGTCCTTGTTGTTGATGACGATCAGGAGATTCGCGAGCTATTGGATGAATACCTGACGAAAGCAGGGTTTACGGTAACAACGGCTGCCGAAGGCGAAGAAATGAAGCGTCGATTGGCTCTGGGTTATCCCGATCTCATTTTATTGGATGTCATGATGCCTGGTGATGATGGCTTCACCTTGTGTCAGTACATTCGTAAAACGTCCGACGTACCTATTATTATGCTGACGGCTGTCTCAGACGAGATGGATCAGATCATCGGCCTCGAGCTAGGGGCGGACGATTATATCGCCAAGCCATTCAGCCCTCGTCAGCTGATGGCCCGTATAAAAGCCTTGATGCGCAGGGTGAAAACAACCGAGGAAGCCCAGCAGGCAGCGCCGGCCACCCCTAAAGCGATTAGGTTTGCCAACTGGCGCTTGGAAACGGCTTCGCAGCGTTTGTTTGATTTGGAAAAGGGCAAGGACTATGAGCTGTCCGGCAGTGACTTTGCCTTGCTGATGCTATTTCTTACCCGTCCGAATGAGGTGCTGGATCGCGATACTATCTCGTTTGCAACCCGTGGCCGTGAAGCACATCCCTCGGAGCGTGGTATTGATGTTCAGCTGAGCCGCCTACGTCAGCGGTTGGGTGACAAAGGCACGCAGCAAAGGCTGATCAAAACCAGCCGAGGTAACGGTTATTCGTTCAATGCCGAAGTAACCTACGAAGAATAATTTCGCCCGATTGTGACCGAAGAAGGCATTGAGACATGAATTGGAAAAAGTGGTGGCCGAAGTCTCTTCTGGCGCGCACCTTGTGGTTTACCTTGCTGGCGGTATTTCTGGCACAGCTGATTGCCACTATTATTTGGTACGGGCAGTCAAAGCAGCGGGACTTGGAAGGGCTTGAGTCGGCATCGGCCAGTATGGCCAACATGTTCGCATCGACGGTCACTTTCTTTCAGTCACTACCTCTCGAATACCGTCATATCGTCTTGGATCAGCTTCGGAATATGGGCGGTACCCGTTTCTTTGTTTCGTTTAACGAAGAAGAAATTCTGATCGACCCCATTCCGTCTTCACAGATGAAAAATACCGCGGTCAGGGTATTTGAAGAAGTGCTGAGCGAGAAATTGCCTCGGTTGGATGTTATCCGGGTTGAGTTCTCCCGTCCGGAAACTCTGCATGTGCTGAAAAATGATATTTTGCTGACCGATCTTCCTCGCTCCTGGGCACATTACACCTTGAGCCTGGAACCGTTCAACCCGCCAATTTTGGTTGTGCAGCTGGAGCTTGCAACCAATGAATGGCTGTATATTGCCGCCTTGTTGCCATCGCCGTATGTGACGCTGGAAGATGAGATCATTACCAAACAGCAGGTGATTTTTCTGATCTTTATTACTACGCTGCTTTTGGTTTTCACCTACTTCATGATCCGTCGTCAAACCAAGCCGCTTAAGCGTCTGGCAAACGCGGCCAATGCGCTCAGTCTGGATATCTATCAGCCGCCATTGGTGGAAGAAGGAGCCAGTGAACTGGTGACAGCCACGCAGGCCTTTAACCGTATGCAGCTTCGCCTGCGGCGTTATATCGACGACAGGGAACATCTGTTTTCGGCGATTTCTCATGATTTGAAAACGCCGATCACCCGGTTACGACTCCGTGCCGAGCTGATTGATGACGAGGCCAAGATTGAGAAATTCAACCGCGATCTTGATGAGCTTGAAATGATGGTCAAGGGTGCGCTGCAAACCGTGAAAGACACCGACCTTCATGAAAACCTAACCCAGGTCGATCTGTCTGAAATGCTGCGCAGCATCGCCGAGCGCCATAATACCAAAAAGATAAAGGTGCATATCCCCAATACCAAGATTGCCCCGATGACAGGTAAGCCGCTGGCGCTGAAGCGTTGCCTGAGCAACCTTATCGATAATGGCGTCAAATATGGTCACGAAGTGAGTCTAATCGTGTCTGATGAATCTGACGCACTGGTACTGATCATCAAAGATAAAGGGGACGGTATCCCTGAAGAAATGCTCGAGACCGTTTTTGAACCGTATTTCCGGATTGCCAAGGATGATGAAGGACATGGGTTGGGGATGGGGATTGCCCGAAATATTATTCACGCCCACGGCGGTGATATGACTATTCATAATGCCAAAGAAGGCGGGCTGGAGGTGAAGGTTTATATTCCCCGCCTGCTGAAAGAATAGCGTCACTGGTCGTTTTTGTAGTAAGAGCGAGATGATGAAACTAAAACAGACACTGTCAGCAATTACCCTGTCTTTGATGGCTGCCGCGTCCCATGCCGGTGAAGTGGAGGTACTCCACTGGTGGACATCCGGGGGCGAGGCCAAGTCGGTGTCGGTCCTGAAAGGGTTGATGGAAGAGCAAGGCAACAGCTGGAAAGATTTCGCGATTGCCGGTGGTGGCGGTGAAAGTGCCATGACTGTATTGAAAACCCGGGCAGTATCGGGTAACCCTCCGTCGGCGGCTCAGATCAAAGGCCATGATATCCAGGAGTGGGGCCGGTTGGGGTTTCTTACTGATTTGAGCGATGTTGCCAGAGAAGAAAACTGGGACAACGTATTGCCGGAAGTGGTTACCAAAGTCATGAAATACGATGGTGACTATGTGGCCGTGCCGGTAAACGTTCACCGTGTAAATTGGCTGTGGGTAAATCCGGACGTACTTAAAAAATCAGGCGCATCGATACCGACAACCTTGGATGAGTTTTTCAAGGTGGCCGATAAGGTCAAAGCAGCCGGATTTATCCCTCTGGCACACGGTGGCCAACCATGGCAGGACATTACATTGTTTGAAGCGGTAGCCCTTGCCGTACTGGGTGCCGAGGATTACCAGAAAGCCTTTGTTGATTTGGATATGGATGTATTGTCAGGCGAGGGGATGACGGAAGTTTTCGTCCAGTTCAGGAAAATGCGTGACTATATCGATCCTAAATATCGGGGTAGGAGCTGGAACTCGGCCACATCGATGGTGATCAATGGCGAGGCGGCCATGCAGATCATGGGAGACTGGGCCAAAGGTGAATTTGCGGCTGCTGGTAAAACGCCGGGCAAAGATTACCTTTGTGTTTCTGCTCCGGGTACCCAAGGCCAGTTCACCTACAATATTGACAGTTTTGCTTTTTTTAAGCTGAGTGAGGAAGCTGATCGCAAGGCACAGAAAGACTTGGCGCGAACCATACTCGATAAAGACTTCCAGGAAGTCTTCAATTTGAACAAAGGCTCGATTCCTGTTCGCCTGGACATGGATATGAGTCGTTTCGATAAGTGCGCACTGGATTCGATGGCAACATTCAAGACCACATCCTCAAGTGGCGGGCTGGTGCCGAGTGTCTCGCAAGGCCTCGCAACAACAAGTTATGTTCAGGCTGCCATATTCGATGTGGTGACCAATTTCTTTAATGCCAAGGATCCCAAGCCTGAGAAAGCGGCCCGAAAACTGGCGCGCGCAGTCAAAGCCGCTATGTAAGATATTTCGGCCCTGGAGACCAAGGCCGACCTTCCTCTCATCCCCATTTATTTGGGGGGTGTCTCTTTCCCTTTACCACGTTTTCAAAAGGGATCTATATACTTATACCAAACGGAATGAGTATCGACGTATGCGCTACGCTGGAGGGGACGTTGAGAATGAAGCTATTATTTTTAGTTCGCCATGCAAAGTCTTCCTGGGACGATCCGACACTTGATGATCATGAGCGTCCACTGAACGATCGAGGTATGAAGAATGCGCCGGAGATGGTGCACCGCCTTAACGCCTGGCAAACTGGTCCTCAGCTGATTATCTCCAGTTCGGCGTTAAGAGCTGCTCAGACCGCGTATTTCTTTTCCAAAGGGCTTTCCAGCGAGCCTAAACTGGAGACGTGTTCTGAACTCTATACGGAATCAGCTTTCGATTTGCTGGATGTTATCAAAGACAGCTCGACACAGGTCGATCGCCTGATGGTGGTATGCCACAATCCGGCGATCAATGACTTGGTGAACATGCTGGGTTTGCACATCGATAATATGCCAACCTGCGGCGTAGCGGTGTTTGCTTTTGAAGTTGACTGTTGGCAGGCAGTAGTGAGTGAGCAGGCCGAGGCTATCTATTACGATTACCCAAAGCGAAAAAAGAAGGTGTTTGTGATGCGGGATGACGAGTAAACCGCCCGTAATTTGCTACTCTGCTGCAAACTTCACCACTTGATTAATAAAGGCCTCTATGGTGCTTTACAAGCTTAAATGTCCTCTGTATTATTCGCCGCACTTACGGAGAGATGGCTGAGTGGTTGAAAGCACCGGTCTTGAAAACCGGCATACGTTTGTAGCGTATCTAGGGTTCAAATCCCTATCTCTCCGCCACTTTTAAAGAAAACCGCTAAGAAGTTAGCGGTTTTTTTATATCTAAAATATAGGGTTCAAATCCGCAATACCCTCGAAGCACTCCGCCACATTTGAAAAGCCAGCTTAATTGCTGGCTTTTTTACATCTGTTGCTTGGCAGAGATGCTGGGCTTTGGTCGTTTGAGCTGTTCGAACTGCAAGAGATAGCTAAAACGCCAACTGACTTCGAACGTTTGCTTTTTTCAATATCCTAGGCAACCCACCATTACTGTGATGTCAAACAGGGCCGAAGTGCAATAATTACTTATAATACTGTCATTTAATGGACTGAAGTTGGCTCAGATTCTTATGGATAACAGCTTATCAATAGAGAAGGCTATCAGTAACTTGGTGGGGCAGGCACGCCCGTTTGAGCAGGTGTTGTTTGGCAGTAACCAGCCAGCGCCGCCAGAGCTTGCCTATCAGGTCGATTTTCCGCGGATTGAGCTGGTGCTGGAGGGGCGTCTGCCGATGCAGATAGCGACCCAGGACGGTAAGTCTATCGACATTGAGTTGGTGCCGGGGAAAGTGTTGTATCTTCCTGACTTTTGCTGGAACAAACCGACTTTTACCGAGCCGGTGACTACGCTGAGTCTGCTGTTCGGTCGCCAGAGCCTGGGATTTAGCCTGTTGCACTGGAATGGCGAAGGGTTTGAGGCACCGAAAAAGCGTCATATACCTCGTCGCGGCCCACGTACCGGTACGTTTATCCTGCGGGCACTGGAAGAGCTGTGCTGGCATCAGGAAGAGCAACAAACCGCGCAGTTGTTAATCCATTCTTTGCTGAGCAATTCACAGGAACTCCTCACTCACCCGCCCGAGACACCGTCGAAGGGGCATGCGGTATTTGAGGCTATTCGGGATTATATCGATCACCATTATCAAGAGGCGATCACCCGGGAATCTGTCGCCAAAGAGTTCTATATCTGCCCGAACTACCTGTCTCAGCTGTTTTATAGCAAGGGAGGAGTGAAGTTTCAGGATTACCTCATTCAGGCCCGGCTGGAAAAGGCAAAGTACCTGCTGAAAAAATACGATATGAAGGTGAAAGAGGTCGCCCATAATTGCGGATTCAAAGACAGCAATTACTTCTGCCGGGCGTTTCGGAAAAATACCAACCGTTCACCGTCCGAGTATCGAGTCCACTACCGCAGTAAGCTGACATAGTTGTTAGCGGTAATTGCCAAAATAATATGTCATGAATCGCCGAGCTTCTGAACGCTATACAGAAGCTCGGCAATATTACTGACTGTCGCAATCCTACAGATTATTCTACATCAAGCAGCCACTTTTGTGCCGGGGTCAGGCGGCTAAGTGTCGCTTCGGTGATCCAGCGACGCTGATCCTGCTGCTGCGGATCATCACGGCGGGTGAAATAGCCATGCAGGACACGGCGCCGGCTACCGATATGGTTAATGGTGCCACCATGCCATGTGTGTGCGTTGAAGATCATGACACTGCCTGCAGGGCATTCGAGGATGATTTCGTCGGGGTGCGGGGCATCGGGATCTTGCAAGGCTTCCTCGGGAAGTTCGGGGCGATTGTGTGTGCCGGGAATAATTCGTGGTGAGCCGTTCTCAGCACTTAGATCATCAATGGCCCAAATGGAGTTGAGAACATGTACTCTCGGGAAGTCGGGTCTTGGTTGTTTCCAGTCACCATGGAGGGGCTGGTGGCCACCGCCGGGGTGCGCTTCTCGGCCATTAAGGCTTGATACCCGAAACTCGCCGCCGAAAACGTGCTTGGCCGCGGCAAGAAGCAAAGGGTGGCTCCAGACTTTTTCCCAAACGGTTCCCTTGTTGATGAGATTCGCTACACGGGTCACTGTTGCCTCTGTGTGGTGTTCTCTGGCTAAATCCTGACCTTCGCGTTCAACTAAAGCATCGAAGGTTCTGCGCATTTCATCAAGCCAGTCTGGCTCAATCATGTTGGGTACGATGGTAAAGCCGTGGGTGTCCAATTCGTCAATCATTGTTGGAGACAATGCAATATCGGCACCCAGGGCTGTTAGATGTTGGCTGGCTATCTTACTCATTGGCTGATCCTCTTTTTGTTATGGCTTGGTGTTAACTCAATCCTAAGGAATCATGCGCAAGTGATAATCAGCTCATAAGTTAGATTTACTGGATTAATGTTGACTTGTTTTCCATGTGTGATCTTTGTTGTATTTATGTTTCGTGCGTCGCAGCCTTATTTGCCGATTAATAAATACCGGCTTTGTGCAGCTGAGTCAGGTTGATCACACCCAGAAAGCGTTGTTCGTCATCAAGTACCGGTAATGCCGTAATGCTGTTGTCCAGCATTATTGTAAGAGCATGACTGCAGAGTTCTCCTTGTCGGGATGAGATAAAGTTGCGGGTCATGGTTTCACCGACGCTCTGGTTCAGGGCAGATTCTTTGGCCAGCGCACGGCGTAGATCACCATCGGTGAATACCCCGACAACCTTCTCGTTCTCGACCACGGCGAGCAGGCCTAAGCCGGAGGCACAGAGCAGCGAGATGGCTTCCACGAGCGTGCTGTGGGGCGAGCACTGCGGTGATGCCAGCGCTGTGTCTATCACTGTATCGACTTTCAACAGGAGCTTGGCACCCAGGCTGCCTGCCGGGTGAGAGCGTGCAAAGTCATGGTGGTCGAAGTTACGCATCCTCATGGCGGAGATAGCAAGCGCATCGCCCATCATCAAGGTATTGACGGCGCTGGAAGTCGGAGCCAGGCCGAGCGGGCAGGCTTCTTTGGTTGTGCTGATATCCAAGATGACATCACAACTGGTGGCCAGAAATGATGAGTGATTGCCGGTCATTGCAATGGTGTTTAGTTCGAGCTCCTGCAGCCTTGGTAGCATGAGCTTGAACTCGCTGGCTTCGCCGGAATAGGAAATCAGGATGATGAGATCGCCCTTGGTCGCCATCCCCAGATCGCCATGCAATGCCTCGGCCGGGTGAACAAAGAAGGCAGGAGAACCCGTCGAGGCCAGCGAGGCGGCAATTTTCTTTCCGATATGGCCGGATTTGCCGATACCGGTGATGATAACTTTGCCCTGGCATTGGGCAATGAGTCTGCAGGCTTCGGCGAAGTCTGTCTTCAGGCGTTGCAACAGCTGTTGGGCTTCGTTGAGCTCGGTTTGAATAACGTCCCGGCCAAACCCGATAATAGTGTCATCATGAATGTCGGCAATAAAACGTGAATCTTGCATAAGGTCCCTTAAAGTAACAAGCCCTCGATAGGGCTTGGTCGTATAGTGGAAAGCGTCAGTCGCGGATGGCAAGTTTGAGAGCTTTAAACTTCATTGTGCTAAACCTTAATTATTGGTCAGAGACTATAGTCGAAGACGATAAGATTTTTGATGATCGGACGAAAAATGACTTTCAGCGCTTCGTGTTTTGGGTGAGGAAGGTAGGCCTGTCTGGCAGCCTCGTCTTCAAAGGTCATCAAGACACAATGGGTGAAAGCCTGGTTTTTGCCTTCGGGGCTGTCATTGACTCCCCACTCGACTTCCGTAACGCCCTCAATCTGTCCGGGGATCTGCTCGAAAGCAAGCCTGACGGCATCAACCTGCTCGGGACTGGCTTCGGGATTGAGCTCTATCAGTAGAATGTGGCGTATCATGCACAATTTTCCTGTGTTTCATGTGGGTCGAGAAAGCGCTCCAGGACATTGACAATAAGCCGGTGATCTTCTTTTTGCGGTAATCCCGAGACTGAAATTGCCCCAATGACGCCGGTATTGCGGATCGTCAGCGGAAAACTGCCGCCATAGGGCGCAAATTCTCGCGGATCGATCAGAGCACTATTCTCAATTGTACTTTCTTTCGCTTTGTAATAATTCCCCATATACCACGAACTATGCTGATAACGATGAACGACATTGCGTTTTCGACGTATCCATTCCAAGTTGTCAATGGTGGTATTGTGCATGGCATAGCTGAACAGGCACTGATTGTTTACCGTAATATCAATAGCGACACTGGCGTTAAGTTGCTCGGCCGCTTCCTTGAGCGCGCAACCGAGCTCCCATGCGCGCTGGTGGTTGAAATAGGCAAACTGCAGTCGACTCTCTTCGGCCAGCAATTCGGTGAGTAGATCATTCATTATGGTGTTAGCCCTTTTGACGGCGTAGTCTGCCTTCAGCATCAGCCGCTTTCAGCGCGGCAAATACCATTTCCTTGGTGACCGGCATTGCCTCGTTGTGAATGGTCTCCCCCTCGGCACAGCTGGCTTCGGCTACGGCCATGAGTTCTTCGTCAGTGACCGCTTTCAGGCCAATTTGTTCTAGGGTGACAGGCAGTCCGACAGCTTCACAGAAGTTAAAGACTTCGTTGATTTTCGCTGCTGGCTTGTCAGTCAGGAACAGAGATGAAAGAACGCCGAAGGCAACTTTTTCACCATGCAGGTAAGCATGAGTAGGCTCGATTATCGTCAGGCCGTTGTGGATCGCATGCGAGGCGGCAAGACCACCACTTTCGAAACCCAGCCCGCTGAGCAGGGTGTTGGCCTCGATAATATGCTCAAGGGCAGCAGTCACTACGCCGGCATCATTGGCTGATTTTGCCTTGGCACCATATTCCAGCAAGGTGGTGTAGCAAAGGTGAGCCAGTGCATAGGCTGACATGGAGCCAAACCGGCCTGTCATATTGGTGGCAAAGCTCTGCTTGCACGACTCGGCTTCGAACCAGGTTGCCAGAGCATCCCCCATTCCGGCAACCAGCAGGCGGGTCGGGGCGTTGGCAATGATTTGGGTATCGACCAGTACCAGGTTCGGGTTAGTCGGCAGTACCAGGTAGCGTTTGAATTCGCCTGTCTGGGTGTAAATCACAGACAAGGCGCTGCATGGCGCATCACTGGCGGCCAGAGTCGGAGCAATGGCGACCGGCACTTTGGCTTCAAAGGCTGTGGCTTTTGCGGTATCCAATGTCTTTCCGCCACCAAGGCCGACAACAAACTGACCGTCGAAGGCTTTCAACTGCTCGACCAGTCTGGCGATCTCCTCGTCACAGCATTCCCCTTCAAAACGTACGACGTCGATCTCTACCTGGCTGCTGATATAGGGTTCGAACTCATGGCGAAGGTTGTCATATACAAACGGATCACAGATGAGAAGGCCTTTGCTGCCGAAACGAGCGAGTTCTTCGCCCAGCAACTTACGAGAGTCTTTGCCCTGGACATATCGGCCGGGAAAAATCGTTGTTGAAATCATGGCAAAATCCTTATTAATGGTTAATTGGGTGTTGGGCCGTTCTAATAGAAGTCATAGTAATATCCGGGTTGAGGGGGCCGTGAAGAGTGGTGTTGGCCCCCGAAGTAAGTACTACCTAGTCGGCAATGGCGCTTTGAAGCAGCTGTTCGATTTCCTCGGCACTGGTTGCTTTCTGAAGGCTGTCTCTGAAATCGATATGCATGATCTTCCGCGCCAGCTTGGAAAAGATCTTCATGTGCTGATCACCGGCAGCGTGCTTGTTGAGGGTCAGCATAATCACAAACTGTGCCTCGTCGTCGCCCCAAAGGATAGGCTTGGCGAGCTTGGCGACACTGATGGTCGATTGCTCGATATGCTCCGACTTGGTATGCGGGATAGCAAAGCCGAATCCGAGTCCGGTCGAGAAGACATCCTCTCGTGCCCACAGATCATCGGCAAGCTTGTCGGGGTAGCGACAGCGTCCGGCCAGATACAGGTTGTCAGACAGTGTCTTGATCACCTCTTCTTTGCTGCCAAGCTCCGCATCGAGCACAATGCATTCGGTGGTAATGAGTGGTGCATCGCTCTGTGCCATTCTGAACTGTGCCAAGAGGTGCTCGACTTCCATCGCGGTCCGGCATGCCATGGCTTTGTTGAGTAGCTGGCGGCACTCGCGGCTGTCGAGTTTGGAAAGACGCTCTTTGGTCGCAGGGATTGACGGGGCACTCATCGAGATTTCATCGAGGCCAAGGCCAACCAGCAATGGCAGTACAGAGCCCTTGGCACCCAGTTCGCCGCACAGGCCAATCCACTTGCCGTGGCGATGTACTTCGCGGACGACATGATCCAAGGTGCGCAGGAAGGCCGGGTTGAGGCTGTTATAGGTTTTGGTTACCTTGGCGTTGTCGCGGTCTACGGCCATGAGGTACTGAGTCAGATCGTTCGAGCCAATCGAGAAGAAGTCGATTTCTTCGCAGCACTGGTCGATGATGAAGGCGACAGAAGGCACTTCCAGCATGATGCCGAGCGGGATCTTCTCGTCAAACGGTACTTTTTCTTTTCGCAGTTCCTGACGCACTTCGGCCAGTACGTCTTTGACCCACAGTATTTCTTCCACAGAGGAAATCATCGGGATCATTATCTTCAGTGAACCGTGCGCCGATGCTCGCAAAATACCCCGTAGCTGGGTTTTGAATAGCTTGATGTATTCCTCGTAGATACGGATCGCACGGTAGCCAAGGAACGGGTTGTTCTCGGTCGGGATATTTAAATAATCGACCGGTTTGTCGCCGCCGATATCCATGGTGCGGATGATAATCGACTTATCACCGGCAGCCTCCAGGGCCTGGCAGAATATATTGTATAGCTCGTCTTCATCCGGGGCGGTGGTGCGATCCATATAGAGCATTTCGGTACGGAACAGACCTATACTTTCAGCCCCGTTGTTAAAGGCCGGCTCAGCCTCGATGGCATGGGCAATGTTTGCCGCGACTTCCAGCTTGATGGCATCCGCGGTACGGCCCGGCTGGTTGCGGTACTCGGCATGGCGGGCATCCAAAATATCATTGACCCGCAGCTCTTCCTGGTAATAACGCTCCAGCTCAGGGGTAATTGTGGTGATCACAACACCCTTTTTGCAGTCGATGAGTACTTCCTGATTAACAAAAGGACTCAGGGCACTTTCTTCAATACCGACCAGGGTCGGGATATTGAAAGAACGAGCCAGAATCACGGTATGGGACGTGCTGCCGCCGTGGGTTAATACCAACCCTTTGAGCAAAGATTTGTCCAGCTCAAGAAACTGGCTTGGCGTGAGATCATCGGCCAGGCAGATACTTGGTTCTGTCAGTGAGTTATCGCAACTAAACTTGCTCGAGCCGTAAATCATCTGGAGTAGCTGGAAGCAGACATCGCGGATATCCAGTTCGCGCTCACGAAGATAGGCACTGGATGATTGCTGCAACTGCTTACCGTAATGTTTGGCTGTTGCGATAATGGCTTCGGCAGCACTGTTTCCCTCGGAGATACCACTCAGCAGCTTGGCGCTGAACTCTTCGTCACGCAGGATGGAAAGGTGGGCATCAATGACTGCCACGGCCGTACCGTTGTCAGCTTTTTGCTGAAGCACTAATGCGTTGCGTAGTTGCTCCAGACCACTGCCCAAGGCGCTTTGCTCTTCATCGATCCGTTTTGAGGCAGGCAGAGTGGTAAATTTGTCGAAGTTGATGCCACCAGCCTGGATCAGCTTGCCACGGCCCTGCCCTGAGCTGACCGAGTGACCACGCACAATGACCGGGTTGAGGTTGCTGAGATTGCGGGGAAGCGGGGCAAAGTCACCCGTTTCTTCTGTTGTTTCCAGTGCTTCGTCGCAGTGGGGGAAGTCAGTTTTGATGAAGTGGGTAATTTTCTCTATTGCCTGCGCTTCATCTTCGCCAGAGACCGTGATAATGCACTCATCTCCCTGCAGAGTATCCGTGCCGATTAACGAGAGAACGCTTTTGGCATTGGCGATATTGCCTGTTCGGGTATTTTCCCATTTGATATCGGCAACAAAAGTATTGCACAACTGCTCGACATGGCTGGCTGGGCGGGCATGAACACCGTTTGGCAGTTCACAGGTAAAAGTGAGTGTTTGTGTCATCGTCAGTACCTTTCATTGAGTTGCTGCTTATTCGAGTAACAACCCGTTTTTGATTTATGTAATGACAATATGCCGAGTTGCTAGTGGCGACTATGGGAAAATAATCACATCTACTGGATTATTGTAATATCTACTCGATTCTATGAACTTGAACAAGCCTTGACATTTGAGGTGGAAACAAAGGAATAAGAATAAAGCTTTTGTTTTTCAACCATTTGGTTTTATTTTTGGTTAAGTAAAGCGATAACTGGGTGCGCTAGATCACAGCTTGGTTGCGATCTAACAATAATCCAGTTTAGTGCTTTTTTTTCTACTCCCAGCCCTTCTGACTCTGCTCCATAGTTAATAGCGAAACGAAAGCTCTCAACGGAGAAGAGGCAATGAAAGATTTAATAACAATATTAAAAAACACCCGGCAACACTTAATGACAGGTGTTTCCCATATGATCCCGTTTGTTGTTGCAGGCGGTATCCTGCTGGCGGCATCGGTCATGATTTACGGTGAAGGTGCAGTACCTGAAGAAGGCACCTGGCTGCACGATTTGTTCTTTATTGGTGTCGCCGGTTTTCAGTTAATGGTGCCTATCCTTGCTGCCTATATCGGTTTCTCGATTGCCGACCGTTCGGCGCTGGCACCATCGGCTATCGCCGCCTTTATCGGGGCGAACATGTATAACACCGGCTTCTTCGGGGCCATCTTTGCCGGTTTGCTCGGTGGTATTGTTGTCTTTTACCTGAAGAAGATAAAAGTGCCCGCGTTTGCCCGTTCGGTGATGCCTATCTTTGTAATCCCTATTATCGGCACCTTCATTACGGCAGGGGCAATTGTGTGGGGGATCGGTGAACCAATTGGTGCGTTAACGGCTTCGTTGACTGATTTCCTTAAAGGTATGCAGGGTTCAAGCATTGTTGTTCTTGCCACCATCATGGGGATGATGATTGCCTTCGATATGGGCGGTCCGGTAAACAAAGTGGCCTATGCGTTCGTAATTCTTTGTGTCGGTGAAGGCTTATATGATGTGGCCGGTATCAGTTCAGTTGCAGTTGCGGTTCCGTCTATTGGTATGGGGCTGGCAACATTCATCGGCAAAAAACTGTATGACGCCAACGAACAAGAGGCGGGCCGTGCTTCTATCCTAATGGGCACAATGGGGATCACCGAAGGTGCGATTCCATTTGCTGCCGCCGATCCGCTACGTGTTATTCCTTCCATCATGATTGGTACTGCTGCCGGTGCCGTGACTGCCGCGATTCTGGGTGTCAAAAGCTACGCCGCATGGGGTGGTCTGATTGTACTGCCGGTTGTCGAAGGTCGATTTAGCTTCATCATCGCTCTCGCTGTAGGTTCTGTGGTGACAGCATTGCTGGTCAACTTTCTTAAAGCACGCCGCCCTCAGGAAAAAGTAGAAGAGACAGAAGACGATATCGATATTGATTTCGAAATCAACTAATTGATGGGCCAAGACAGTATCGGATATGAAGTGATGTGTCTTGGCTGACTGAACAAGTGAATAAGTATTTGTATTAAAGAATTGGTGATCAAGATGAAAAAGATTATTGCAGTAACCGCGTGTCCGTCTGGCGTAGCTCATACCTATATGGCCGCTGAATCCATTTCCCAGTCGGCTAAAGGTAAAGGGTGGGAGTGCAAGGTTGAAACTCAGGGTTCTATCGGTATCGAAAACGAGCTGACGGCCGCTGATATTCAGGCCGCTGACCTGGTCATTCTGACTAAAGATATCGGTATTAAGAACGAAGATCGTTTTGAAGGCAAAACAGTGGTCCGAATTGGTGTTAGCGACGCTGTTAAACGTGCTGATGCGGTAATGGCGAAAGTCGAAGCGTTCTTCAATAAACAATAAGTGACCGCCAACTTCCCACAATGACATTCAGTAGAGAAGAATGAATTAAGCAGGGAGAATTTCCCTGCTTTTATTTCCTCCACGAGCAGTGGCTCAACCTGCAGGAGAGTGAACAACCATGACGACAGAACGTATAAACCGTCTGAAAAGCAACTTATTCGCCGCCCCGCGTGAGATATCTCTGGAAAGGGCGTTGCTATACACAGAAAGTTATCAGCAGACAGAAGGCCAGCCCACCATTATTCGCCGTGCCAAGGCAACAGCCTATGTCATGGATAATGTTGAGATCGCAATCCGTGACGATGAACTGATTGCCGGTAACCGTACCGTCAAACCCCGTGCAGGTATTGTATCGCCGGAGATGGACCCATACTGGATCGACAAAGAGCTAGATAGCTTCCATTCACGGCCGCAGGACAAGTTTGTCATCTCCGAGCAAGACAAGCAGATCTACCGCGAGACGTTGTTGCCGTATTGGTCGCAGCGTTCGATGAAGGATTTCATTAATAGCCAGTTCCCGGACGATATCAGAGAGGCAGCCAGTCAGAAGGTCTTTTCGGTTAACCAGACCGACAAAGGACAGGGGCATATCATTGTTGACTATGATCGTTTGCTGAACAATGGTCTCGGCGCTCTGGTTGGTGAAATGACTTCTCTGGCAGAGCAACACCCCGATAACCATTTTTATAAGGCCGTGCAGATACTGCTCGAGGCCAGCACCCGGCATATTTGCCGCTATGAACAGCTGGCGCATGAAATGGCCGAGCGTTGTGTACGCGAAGGTAAGTCTCAGCGAGCCGCCGAGCTGAATAACATCGCCAGAATCTCGCAAAAAATAGCCATTGCGCCGCCGGAGAATTTTTACGAAGCGTGCCAGTTGTTCTGGTATATGAACATTATTCTGCAATATGAATCTAACGCCAGTTCGCTGTCGCTGGGCCGCTTCGACCAGTATATGCTCCCTTATTATCGGGCGTCATTAGCGGCAGGGGAAACGCAGGCGTCGCTGCAGGAGTTGCTCGAGAGCCTGTGGGTTAAGACCAATGACATTGTGTTGCTGCGCTCGACCAACAGCGCCAAGTTTTTTGCCGGATTTCCGACCGGTTATACCATTTTGCTGGGTGGCCTGAATGAAACGGGACACAGCGCTGTCAATGAACTGTCGACACTTTGTCTTGATGCCTACCAGAGTATCCAGTTGCCGCAACCTAACCTCGGGGTAAGGGTCAATGAGCTAATTGACAGGAAGTTTCTGCAAAAAACAGCGGAGACTATCCGCCTGGGTACCGGGATCCCGCAGATCTTCAATGATGAGGTGGTTGTTCCGGCCTTCCTCAACCGCGGTGTGTCGCTTGAGGATGCCCGGGACTACTCTGTTGTCGGATGCGTCGAACTGTCGATACCGGGTAAGACATACGGCCTGCATGATATCGCCATGTTCAACTTGCTGAAAGTGATGGAGCTGGCGCTCAAACGCAATCAGCATAATTCTGACGTCAGCTATGACAGCCTTATCGATGAGATCCGCGAGGACATTCGTCATTACGTCAAACTGATGGTCGACGGTTCGAATATCTGCGATATCGGCCATCGCGACTGGGCGCCGGTACCACTTCTTTCGTCGTTCATTAACGACTGCATCGATAAGGGCAAAGATATAACCGAAGGCGGTAGCCGCTATAACTTCTCGGGCGTACAGGGGATTGGTATTGCCAACCTGTCAGATTCGCTCCATGCGCTGAAAAAATTTGTCTTTGAAGAGCAGCGAATGGGCTACGCAGACTTTATCGAGATGCTCAACAGTAACTTCGAGAATGAAGGTGGCAGCAAGGTACGGGCGCGCCTTATCAATCGCTACGAAAAGTACGGCAACGACATTGATGAAGTGGACATGATCAGTGCTGACCTGTTGCGCCTGTTCTGCAAAGAGGTGGAGCAATACGATAATCCGCGTGGCGGCAAGTTTACTCCGGGTTCATACACAGTGTCGGCGCATGTTCCTTTGGGAGAGGTAGTCGGTGCGACGCCGGATGGTCGTCTGGCCAAAGAGCAGCTGGCTGATGGCGGGTTGTCGCCGATGCTGGGGCAGGATCAAGTTGGCCCGACGGCAGTCCTTAAATCGGTCAGCAAGCTGGATAACTACCTGCTGTCTAACGGTAGCCTGCTGAATGCTAAGTTCACACCAAGCACGCTTGAAGGCGAGCAGGGGCTTAACAAGCTGTGTGACTTCCTGCATGCGTTTATGAAACTGAAGCTGCAGCATATCCAGTTTAACGTGCTAAATGCCGAGACGCTCAAGAAAGCCCAGGAAAAGCCGGAAGACTTTGCTGGTCTGGTGGTGAGGGTTGCTGGCTACAGTGCTTTCTTTGTCGAGTTGTCCCGGGAAATACAGGACGACATTATCCGCCGTACAGCCCATGAACTGTAGTACTGAGATGATGTCGCCTCATCCGGATATTTCCCAACAGCCTAATGAGCGAATGGGCAGGGTGTTCAACATTCAGCGCTATTCGCTCAATGATGGCCTGGGGATCCGGACGGTTGTGTTCTTCAAGGGCTGTCCGCTGAGCTGCCCGTGGTGTGCCAACCCTGAGTCTCGTTCGCCGAAGCAGCAGGTGATTAAGCGAGAGGCGAAATGCATTCAATGCTCAGATTGTGTGCTTGATACTGGGGAGAGTATTGATGAGTGCCCTAGCGGCGCGCTTGAACGGGTTGGCAAGGAGATGTCGTATGACGAAATCATTGCCGAAATCGAGAAAGACAGCGTGTTCTACCGTACTTCCGGTGGTGGGGTGACGCTATCTGGTGGTGAAGTGATGGCCCAGGCACCGTTTGCGATTGAACTGGCAAAGCGGCTTAAAGGGCTGAACTACCCCGTAGCCGTTGAAACAACCGGGCAGGGCAATGCCAGGCAGTTGCTGGCTCTCGGTGAGCTGTGTGATGAAGTGCTGTTTGACTTCAAGATCATGGATCCTGAGCGGGCGAAGACTGTAACAGGGATGGATTTGCCCACGGTGCTTAATAATTTTATATCGCTGGTTGAAGCCGGGATCACTGTGATCCCACGTCTTCCGCTAATCCCGGGTTATACCCTGGACCTGATTAATGTTGATAAAGTGCTGCGCTTTTTGCAGCCGTTTGATATCGAGGAGATCCACCTGTTGCCTTTCCACCAGTACGGAGCAAATAAATACACCAGTCTGAAGATGAACTACTTGTTGAAAGATGTGCAGGTGCCGACATCGAGTGATATTGATGCGATTCGCCGCCATGTTGAAGCTGCAGGGTATCGAGTCATTATTGGAGGATGAATCTAATGAAAAAGAAAATTCTATTAACAGGGGCCAATGGCTTTTTTGGCACTCGTTTTATTAAGGCATACCAGCATCAGTTTGATATTTATGCCACGGACGTTGAGCAGCTCGATATTACTGATAAAGAGCAAGTCATGGCGACCTTTGCCGAAATACAGCCGGATTACGTTATTCATGCCGCTGCAATTGCAGTGACGGACTTTTGTAACAAGCACCCGGATATCGCCCGCAAGGTTAATATTGACGGGGCGGTAAATGTTGCCGAGGCATGCCGCCAATACGGTAGCAAACTTGTTTTCATTAGTACCGAACAAGTCTTCAATGGCAATAAAGAGCCGGGCCCCTATAGCGAGACTGATACCCCGGTGCCGGATACTGTCTACGGACAAAACAAGCTTGAGGCTGAAGGCTTGTTGAAGGAGATACTGGACGAGCTTTGGATCATCCGGTTTACCTGGCTGTTTGGCTTACCGGAGCGCCAGACCTCGATTAATCCGAATGTGGTCTGGAATACGCTGCAGAACCTGGTTTCAGGTACTACGCTGGCGGAGCGGACGAATGAGTTTCGCGGGTTAACTTATGTGCATGAGTTGATTGACCAATTCGCCAGAATTTTCGATATCCCCTATGGCACCTACCATGTGGGGGCCCAGAACGATTTGAGTCGGTATGATATTGCCCGTCATATTTTGGTTGAGCTTGGCCAGGAAGCGCGTATCGAACAGCTTCTGGAAGGTGTCGCCGCGCCGGCAACACGGGATGTTCGTCTTGATACCTCAAAGCTTGCCAAGCAAGGGATCATTTTTACCGACAGCCCGGAAGCCATTAGTCACTGCCTGAGTGAGTTTGGATTTAAGATTTAATAGTAAGTGAGTGGAGTTTACTGATGATTTATATGCTAGATACGGCCAATATCGAGGCTATTGCCATGGCGGTTGACCTGTACCCCCTTGCCGGTGTGACGACCAACCCATCGATCATTGCCAAGGAGAATAGACCGCTGCGCGAGATATTGCTGGATATCCGCGAAGTGATTGGGAGCGAACGGATGCTACATGCCCAGGTCATGGGCAAGGATGCTGAAGTCATGCTGGAAGAAGCCAAGGCACTACGTGGCATTGACCACGATATTATCGTCAAGGTACCGGTGACTCCGCAGGGGCTGAAAGCGATGAAGCTGATTGCAGCAGAAGGTATTCGGATCACGGCAACAGCTATCTTGACACCGCAACAGGCATTGATGGCAGCCGTCGCTGGTGCCGAGTTCCTGGCACCTTATGTCAACCGTCTTGATAATATCTGCTCAAATGGTGTGCAGGTTGCCAGTGAAATGGTTCACCTGATCAATACCTATCAGCTTGATGCCAAAGTGCTGGCAGCATCATTTAAGAATGTTCAGCAGGTTCATGAAGTTACGCTGGCGGGCGCGCATTCGGTGACCATTGCGCCTGATGTTTTCGACCAGTTGTTGGTGCACCCTCTGACCGAATCAGGTGTTGCGGGTTTTGTGAATGACTGGGAAGCGATTTACGGCCACGATAAAACTGTACTGGATGTGATTTAACAGACAGTTTGTATTATCAGGCTGTTACACCAATAGGGTATAATAATACCGTTATACCCTATTTAATAAGGAATGTTATGTCGAAGCTTAGCCTTGTTGCTGTTACAGCTTGTGTCAGTGGCGTTGCCCACACCTATATGGCAGCGGAGCAACTGGAAAAGCTAGCCCAAAAGCACGGCTTTCGAATCAAAATCGAAACCCAGGGGGCGCTAGGTACAGAAAATGCATTATCTGAAGAGGATATAGCATCGGCAGATCTGGCGATTATCATTTGTGACATTAGCATTGAGGGCATGGAGCGATTCAGTCGCTGTCGACAAGTGAAAATGAATATTCAAAAGGCGCTACTTTCTCCCGATATTCTATTTGCTGCCATTGAGCGCGCTAAAGTGCTTCCGTTAGGCAGTATCGTTGAGCCCAAATAAATAATCTCGCCAATATTTCCCAAAGCCCATTTCTTTTCGTTCCTGTATTTTCGTACTTGTATTTTTGTGTCGATATCTTAATACCTATATCGCTGAGCTTTGGTTCAGCGTTAATTAGCATCTTTGCTCTATCAATGTTATGGAAAGGCGGCATAAACGACTCATTTCTCCAGCTGTATGAGCTGACGCCTTGATATAAACCTTGTTTATCAAAAGTGGCTATTGTTGTTGACAATATCCCCTAGTAAAACCGCATATGAATTAATGTGCGTATTTTACTGAAAAGGTTAGGGGTTATGTTAAGAGCTAAACTGAGTCTGGCCATTTGTATGGCTATTGGTCTAACGTCTTGCGGGGGTGGTTCTGGTGGAGGGGACGGCAAAACAACGCCAGCAGAGCCATCTGTACCTCAGGTTGAGACCAAACCTGATTTTTCCGTACTGGCTATCGACGGCTATCTGCATAAGGCGCTGGTATGTGAGGATATCAATCTTGACTTACAGTGTAGCGATGAAGAACTACTGGGCCGTACAGATGAAAACGGTAGGCTTAAGGGCAAAAGGCTGAATGAAAATGCCCCGCTATTGGTTACCGCAGTGCCAGGGATGACGATCGACAGTGATCGGCCGAACCAAACAGTCGAGCATGCCTTTGCAATGTATGGCTTGCCTGGCCAAGTTGCAGTTACACCTTATACCCATCTAGCTTATTCCCTGGCAAAAGAATCTGCGGCAGGCGCTGAAATTACGCAAGGCATGTTTGCCACAGCGCAGGTTGACGTAGAAGCAATGATGAAGCGCACATTGCTGCTCGACCAACATGCTGAGATGACCCAGGTGTGGGGGGATTATATATCAGCCAGGGATTCTAGTTCTGAGCAAGAGACACTGGCTCAAATTCACTTTGTTGCAAAGCTCATGGCGAAACTTCAGTCCCAGAAAGAAGTGGTAACAGATGCGTCAGATTATTTGGTTGCTATTCCTGGTTATCAGTCAGATATAAATAGCATTGACTGGAGCAAACCTGTCCCGGAAGTGGCTTTAGATAAAGATGGCCAGTTGAATATCAACTATTCACCTACAGTAAATATGGATCTTAAGGCTGCGCTTGAGTTGGAGCTTGAGCAGGCAGGCTTTATCCAAGGTGAAGAATATGGCGCCCATTTGCAGATTGTTGAACCTTATGGCCCTTCACTGTTCAATGACGACAAACCTATTTCATTCTCCGCTATTACCTTGGATAAAACTCTAGTTAATGGCTTGACGTTTGAATTAAACTCAAGTGAGTACTATGTTCAGCTTGCGGTTAAGGGGGTTGCTGAGGTAGCTGGGAAGGTCAGTATACCGCTTACCTATACCGACAGTGATGGCGTTAAAGCAAAATTGACACTCGATTTTGAAGTGAAGCCGAGTGAGAAAAATTTCCCGCCTGTTGTGAATCAAGATGTAAAAGATCAGATTAATGGTGATATTGCCAGCCAGCTTTGGCAGCAAAAACAGCCTGTCAGCATCAATACGAATACATTATTCAGCGATCCTGAAGGTGAGGAACTGATTATTACTGCCAACCTGCCTGCTGGTTTGAGCTATAACCCGGATACAGGATTGGTCCAGGGTGAACCAGCGGTAGCCGGGACTGGGCAAATTATCTCTCTCATTGCGCAAGAAGCCACTAACCGTCAGTTTGTCGATGTTCAATTCTCTGTACCTGAGATATTACCGGCGAAAGGTGCATCCAATGACTTGATTGCAAAACTTGAGTCACAGCCGTATTACCTTGTTGAGCGGCACTCCGTTGCATCGGATTTCTTGCATAGCCTCGCTTGTAAACAGGTAACATTTGCCAATGGCAAGATACATGTAGTGGCGGGTAACAGCGATTGTGAGGCAGCAAACGCAGAGAGTACCTTGTTTGGTGAGTATCAGGTACAAGATGGCAAAGTATTTGTTACTTATCATGACGATGTCCGACGTGTCAGCTTCAGTGAATATCCGCAACCAGATATGATTTGGGGAGCCTTCTTTGTTCTTGAACAAGCCGAGGAAGAAAACAACGAAGGATTCAAGAAAGAGAGAGTTCTGCGATTCTACGACAATACGGTTGCAGCAGAGCAAGCCGTTAAACGTTCAAAAGGGCAATTCTTGTTCGATGGTGAGTTAGAGTCGGTTGAAGCCAAGGCATATCGCTATTGGGATAATGATACAACAGTGTTCGTTACTGCAGAGATCAGCTTTAAGGACCGCGATTGCTACCCATTATTCTGGCCACAATCAATCTGGGACAAGGACCAATATTACCTTACGGATATCGCGAAAGCGTCTTTTGCGATAGAGGGATATCCACAGGGGACTGTAACTACATCAGTGGCACATGATAATGGTTTTGACTGCATTATAAAGGCCAGTTTTGCTGCCGATGCTGCAACGGATAATCCGTTAGCCCAGTTAATGCCGCTTAACTCTGCTCATTTTGAGCTCAAGCCCGATTGGGTGGGAGAGATGGAAACGATAGTGCTGTCGACGCCAATTGGTCAGCCAACGTGGGACAATACGGATTTACACTCCCTGGATCTTGATACTTACTACATAGTCGCGACCAGAAAACAAAATGAGACCTCAGGCGGATCACCGGATACTCAGAGCAATGAACTTTACAAAGTGACAAGCCAAGGTGACGGCAGCTGGCATTTTGAACAGTGGCAGGACAGTCAATGGGTACTTGAAGAGCAAATTAAGGCTGTGAGCTATCACTATGACAAGCCGAAGACAAATGCACGAGGTATTCTTGCTTTCGGACCTAGTGATAGTTGGATACATGATTTGAGTAAGGCTCAACAGGAGCTGTATACCAAGCAGGATCCGTCAGCTAAAGAAGGGGCGATTTTAGGAACCCCAGACTATAATCTTGGGCGTATTTACACTGAATTGAACAGTGCCTTAATGCGTTATGAGCAAGGTGCTGCTGTATCAAAGTGAGGAATCTCACCATGTAGTACGAGGCAGAACAGGTTTATATGACCTACCTCATCTCGCGGTGCCTTTAGCAAACAAGCCAGCAGAAATGCTGGCTTGTTTATTAGGGCTCACAGTTTGCTCAGGCTAGCCTATTTAGTGAGTGTAAATTCCAGCTGATAAGCATCCGGTGTGTCGGTATAGATGTTTTCTCCCTGTTTCCACATAAGAAGATCAGCTTTGAATATACCGTCGGTATTGAGTTGGTCGGTCATGCGTAACAAGTACTGACCAGGCATACTCTTACTCGCACCAAACTGACTATCAACACTGCCATCTTCACAGTAGGCAGTGGCAACGATATCACCACCGATATTATGGGTTAAATCCATCGCCACACTGTTAAGATTTTTGCCGCCACAGAAAGATGCATTAAGGGCGGTATAGTCAGCAACTGTACTCGTTGAAAATGCAAAGTTATTACCATTGTTGAACAATAGGTTCATTAACTCTGAAGATAAGTTGGAGCTTGTAACTGTCCATTTTACTGTTTCATTGAAATAGCTTTGTGAAAATGCAGGCATGTTATTTAAATGAGTCTGCTCATCAACCAACACAGTTTGCTCTGCAGTATCAAGACCCTGTACTTTCTCTGAATATTGAACAGATGTATCCACAGATACCGTTGTCTTTGGTCCTAAATCTGCGGTCAAAGTATGATTTGTATCTGGTGTAATCGGGAAGAACTTAGTATCTGCTGTCATGACTTTGCGCGATTCATCCCAAGCTTGCTTCACTGTTACCACAGGTACCGGCTGGTTGTTCTCACCCAGGAACGGTAAGTTCAGTGTCACATTGTCCTGACGGTTATTATCCCACTGTTGCGAGTGATCGGTCGGGGAAATAACAATGTCATACGTTTCCGATGAGCTGCTATTGTCAAACTTTTCGGAAGCGAATCCCGGAGCATATTTCCCCCAACTAACTGGGTTCCATTGACCAAGTAACTTAATTGTTGAGGCATTCTCATCTGTTTTCTGAGAAGGTCCAGGCCAGAATGGGTCACTAACTAGACGATGAAGGTAGCCTTCTGCATCGACATAGTTTTCACTTAGAGAATTAAATGGGCTTCTGTCTAGTTTAAATGATGACTTACTCTTGGCATCCCAGTCTTTATAAATATTGGTTCCTTGCCCGCCATCTAACGTCCAGTAAAACTCTCGATTCTCAAAATAGGCAATGTAGTCAGTGTTAATAGGCTGGGTTATATCATCATTCGGCTTTTTATACTCTGACATGGCATCTGTGGAGACAAAGCCTTTTACTTTATCTTTATGGTTGCCAAACTCGCGTATCTGGACCATATCAACACAGGTGTCGAGATCCTCTCCCTTCTTGTATTTGGCTAATTCAGCAGAGAGATCTAAGTTATTACAATATTCACGCTTCTGGATCGCACCACCCTCTGCAGACGGGTCACCTTCGTTGTAAAGCTCTAGCTGAGAAATCGACAATTCGCCTTGCTCATTGACTTGATAGTTACCGTTGGTAAGTTTTTCGCCTTTCAAGTCAAAACTGCCGTCCTGGTTGTAATCAAATTCCCAAGTGGTATGTATTTTTAACGTATCATCTGTCCAAATTTTATCTTCTTGGTAAGTTTGCAGCTTGGATGACAAATCCTGTTGACCTGAACCATCTAATAGCCATTGCTGTCCTTCATATCGCTCGATGGTTTTTCCATTTACGAGTTTAGATAAATATACATACTCTTCATAACGCTCAATGTACTCACTGGTATGGTACGCGTATTGGTACACATTCCATACAATAGGTTTTATTGTTTGCCACTCAGAATAGGCAGGATCACTTTTCAGTTTTTTCCTTATTTCAGCAGTACGCTTACGCCATTGTTTACTTTTCTCTGCCTTTGAAACGATCGCAGTTACAATGTTGTTTTGCGTTCCCAGATAATTGCCGAACAAGATTTTGTCTGATACAGCAGACATTTTGTTCATTTCTTTTACTTCGGGGATCACCTGAGCAACAACGGCTTCAATATCCTGACCTTGTCTTGCACCTTTCAAAATAACTTTATCGGTTACCTGAGTCGTAAAAGGTGAGATATATACAGATTGTCGGTCTGACGAGAGAGCTAGAAGTGTCTGGTAGCTTGGTGTCGTTGTGCTTTCCGATGACTTTTCAGACTTTGTTGGTGCCGAGCTTGGCTCGATTTCAACAGTTACAACTGCACGAGATAATTGGTTAAGATACGACTCTGGCACGTCGAATTCAAAATTACCGTTTGTATCTGTTTTTGTCGTGAAGCCACTTTCGCAAGACTGCAGGATATTAAAGTCTAAGCAAACGGCTGCGTTGCTAATATAATCAGAATCAAACGCTGAACCTGATACTTTAAAGGTACTTACACTCGGTTGTGTCTTTGGTGACTGACTATCACCTCCACCACATCCTGTAAGTAACGCAGAAGCCACTGATAAAGCTAATATAGTTTTATTATTCATAATTATTCTTTGTTGATAGGCAAAAATATTCACCAAAAGAATGCCTTTAAGGTTTTATATCTTCAAATTGCATATCCTTAAAATATTGCTGCGATCACTTTATGTATGGGTGAAAAATAAATGCAACAGAGAAATGTAATTTATAAAATGATTGCATGCAGTTTAAATTAATTGTGTAGACGACAAAGTGTGATCGTATGCAATATATGTTGGCTTTGGGTGATTGTTATTACTTCGCTGAAGTGTTCGATAGTTATTAAAGACTACTTGATCTTATATCTTCTCTCCAACACTCGGCCATATAATCGATGAATTGGCGAACAACAGGGAGCTGATAGCTTCTCGATAAGTAGACAGCCCAAAGTGAATGGTTTGGAATGGTGTAGTCAGTCAGCAAAGGGATGAGCTGGCCACTGCTTTTCCGTGAGTGGCTATGCTGTTGCAATAATTGACGAGCTAGAGGCCGGCAATTACCCAAATCAGCGTATAGGTGTGGCTTACTAGAGGGCACATCTTCGTTGTAGTGTTTAGCCGATAGATATTAAAACGCCTCCCTTAAGAGAGGCGTCGATGGTTAGATACTGGCAGGATTAACCAAATAGGTAGGTATACAGGTAACCTGCTCCGATTGCCATACCGAGGATAACGGTAAGGAATGCGGCTATCATTTGGTTTTTGAAGATAGACTTCAGCAAGATAACCTCGGTTAAGCTTGCCCCCGCACTGCCGATAATCAATGCCATTACTGAGCCAAGAGCCATTCCTTTCTGAACCAACGCAGCACTTAGCGGAATAACCGCTTCTGCGCGAATGTACAGAGGAATACCAATTACCGCGGCAACAGGAATTGCATACCAGTTAGCGGCACCTGCATATTTCGCAATCATGTCCGTCGGGATGAAGCCGTAAATGAACGAGCCAAGTAAGATACCCGCAAGCAAGTAAGGAAATACTTGTTTGAAGTCCTTCCATGTTGCACGCCATACACGTATCCAACGGCTTTCTTCTTTGACGGTTAGCACCGCTTCGCCACACGCATTGACTTCGACTGATGCGCTTGAATCACAGCATGATGTTGTTGCCGGCGCCGACTTTGTAGCGCAACTAGATACTGCCGCAGGCTTGGCATCATCACAAGAAGATGCAGGAGCTGCCTCACCGCAAGATGTACCGCAGCTAGAGCCGCTATCTGCTGTCTCGTAAGCTTCTTTACGCACATATCGCTCGAAGCCCAGTTTTTCCAGTACGAAACCTGCTGTTACCGACACCACCATTGCAACAAGGAAATAGAAAACCGCGACTTTGACACCGAAGGTCACGACGAACAGACCGATAATGACAGGGTTTAGTAACGGGCTGCCAAACAGGAATACCATCATCGGGCCAAAACCTGCGCGGGCTCGAAGCAGACCTTTAAGGAAAGGGATCGTCGAGCAAGAGCAGAATGGCGTAATCGCACCCAGCAGTGCTGCAATCACATAACCCTTGCCTTTGCGCGAACTTAGGATTGACTGGATTTTCTCGGGAGTTAGGAACTCCTGCAAAATACCAACCAGGTAGCTAACGACAAGAAAGAGAATAGTTAGCTCTGCGGCTAGGAACACAAACATGTCTGCCGCTTCTTTTATCATCGTAATAATTTCAGGACTCATAACCATTGCCTAGTAAGAAGTGATGTTTCGATATGTATGGAAATATAGAATTAAGGCTGCTGGCTGTCAATACGTTATTTCTGGATTTATCGAATTGTTTTACTCATCCTGTTTTTCACAGCTTGTGGAGCAATATCTATTTACGGGGTGAATGAAGTCGATACAAATTGATAAATTTGTGATAGTTATTCTTTCTATTTGTCACTAAATGATTACAATTGCACAGCATTTAAGTGACTACTGAGGCTATTGTGACGACGCTTAAGGATACTGTTAGGCAACTCCACAGGAAACTATTGGATTCTGGTTTGAGCGAACTAAGCCGGATTTCGATTGCTTTGCTTGATGAGGAGCATATTCGTACATATGTCGACTCGACGGTGGGAAGTGTTTCCCTTAGTCATCATAGCAAAAGACTCAACGCCTCGTTGTCACTGAGTCAATTAGTGCAGACTAGAAAACCCAGAGTAGTCGATGACTACTCCTGTTACCTTGAAGGTAAAAAGGACGGGGCAAACGCATGGATTCTGAAGAACAAATTGCTCTCATCCTATACCATTCCAGTCTTCTTTAGTGGTGATTTTCTTGGCTTTATATTCTTTAACTCAAAGAGAAAATCATACTTTGACGAACAAATGCTGGCGTTGTTGAGGGATATCGTTGAAGAGATACAAACAGGCATCTATCTAGAAAGGATCATGTTCGACAAGATTGTGTCGCTGAGTAAGTTTGCTGATAAAGCTTCTGAGATCAGGGACAAAGGGACTGCGCTGCACTGTATTCGGTTGATGGAGCTAACACGTATAATATCTTCCCATGTCGCCAACACTGTCGAGATTACAGACCGGGAAATGTATTACCTCATCAAGTTTTCTCCGTTGCACGACATCGGCAAGATAGGCATTCCCGATAACATACTGCTGAAAGCAGGGCCTTTAACGCCCGATGAGTATGCTGTCATGAAGCGGCATGTTGAGTATGGCCTGGAAATGGTCAATGCTGTTTGCGACAGTAAAGTCAGGCAGCATGATGCCTATCAGATGATCCGCCATATTATAGGAGCCCACCATGAGATGCTTGACGGTTCAGGATATCCGAATGGATTAGAAGCTAGTGATATTAATATATTTTCACGCATTGTTACCGTTGCAGATATATTTGATGCTCTGACAAGTGAACGAACTTATAAAAAAGCATGGTCGGTTGAAGATGCGCTTTATGAGCTAAATGAAATGGTTCAAAGGAATAAACTTGATCCGCTTTGTGTGGAGGCGTTGGTGCTTTATTTTAATAATGTAAGTGAAATGGAATCAGCTGCATCTATTGATAATAGATGTGTAAGCGCTAAATCAAAAGATGATAGCTTACATGTCAGGGGGAATGATATGCCTTTTATTAGTGCATAGCGTACATTTCAGTAAAGTTTATAAACTTGGAAAGAACTTTAACGTAGTAATTGTTGATGATTTACAGGTAGAAATTCCATTTTTTGCTTTTATCAAGATAGGGAGGAAGCGGGCTGGAAGTTGAGAAAACCCATTGATTGTGCTCCCATTTGGCAACAAATTTTGCTAATTCGTCTACGTTGCGTCCTGTTCCGCGCAGTACTTTTCCACCGCAATCCGGGCATGGTTTTAAGTCAGACTGGGCAGATGCCATAGCCGTACGGTTACACTTAGAACAAATGGTTACCGCTTTGTGTTGGCCAACATGAATATATGCATTTGGTTTTATTTGCTTTACCGGATCTTTAGAATGAATGCAGCGAACAGTGGCCAAGTTGCTTTTTCTCACTTTATTAGAAGTGGCAACGTTGTCCTTTTTATTCTTCTTATTTGTGCGACCAAATAGCTTTGATAGCATATTGCATCCCTTGCATAGTCTGTAAGTAAATACTTAATATCAGCCCAAGATTTTGTATTTTAAGTAAAAATGCTTATTTAGCCTGTCTCTTGTTAGACTAAATAAGCATATGATGGCGCTTAAGATTATCGCCATTTTAATGCTGGGCTCTCTTTGTCTACTTAAAATAGTATCAATAATTCACATTATGGTGCAATGATAAATTACTCATTTCATTAAGAAATAGATATGCGACGAAAAAGTGTTTATTTCATGCTGTTTAATAATGATATTCGGTGATGTTATTCTAAATATCTCAAAAATAATAAGAAATATAGGTCCATGTTATATAGGCCTATAATGTGTAGAGTAGTTGCTGGGCGTAATGACGCAACGATGCGAATACTATGCCAGTGCTTACTGTTTATCCTTTATATATCATCATGTTGCCGGAATGCCTGATGTCCACCTTGGTAAAGGGGCGACAATTGGCAGTGTTATTTCGGCGATGAAAGCTATCATACCCGCCGCCGTCGGTGTCGATATAGGTTGAGGTGGTCCATACCTTGCGGCAGATAGTCAATATCAAGGGTTAATTATACTTATAACAAAGGTTGGTTAGTCGACCGTCAAGTTATAGTGGATCTGGTTATGGTATTACCGCAACAGCAACTTTCATATGCGCAAGGCGTGGAGCATCTATTTCAAACATTATCAAAGCAGCATGAGCGAGTTCTGTTGTTCGGCCCGACCGGTGCCGGTAAAAGCTATCTGGCGGCCGAACTGGCAAGGCGATTGAGTGTTGCTGATCAGTCGTGTGTTTGCCTAAGTGCAGATCCCGGGTCACCGAAGTTCGGTGTGCCGGCAGCGGTTAACATCGGCGTCTGGAGAGATGGCCAGTGGCGGTTAGCCGACTTCGAAGCTTTGTGTAGCCTGGATGCTGCTCGTTTTCGTTTACCGCTGGCAGAGGCGGTGAATCGCTTGCTGCTAAGGACCACCATAAAGCACTCCTTGCTTATTGATGCGCCAGGGATGACTAGGGGAGTGGCGGCGGCAGAGTTGCTAACCACGTTGATAAACCTGACGGCTGCAACGGTACTGGTTGTATTGGACGACAATCAGGACGGCTCAATTGACCTGGAGCCCGAGATTGGCAGCATCAACCTCCCTGTTATATGGATTTCAAGCTCAGAAGATGCTCGTGCTCCCGGCCGATTTCAGCGTTTAACGTGGCGTACACAGCTGTGGGATTCCTATATGGACGGTGCAGAGGAAACCATTTTGCCGATTGATAGCGTTGCTGTGCTGGGTACGCCTCCACCGATTGAAGACCCGGAGAAATGGTGTGGCAGGCTGATCAGTCTGAGTGACGAAGACGGATTGATCTGTATGGGCGAAGTGCTTGAGCTGGAGAAGGAGAATATTAGGTTGCGGTGTCATAAGGTGGGGCGTTTACCCTCTCAATTATTGCTGCGTGACGCATGGCATTTACCGGGGCAGAAACTGGTGACGGTCAATCACAGGAAGAAGCCAAAGTCAGATACAACTGCATTTAAAGGTTCTTCGTTAGTGTATGCATCAGACCATCGAGAGTCAGTTAGCAGTACTCAGATCCGCCGCAGAGATATCACAGCAGAATTGGTAAATAGCCTGTTCGAAGATCCCCTGTTATTGCTCAAAACCAACTGGAGTCGGCGCTGCCTGTTGTTTGATCTTGGCAATACCTCACGGCTTCCCATGCGACATACTCATAATGTCAGCCATATTTTTATCACTCATGCCCACTTTGATCATATTGGTGGCTTTATGGGATTGCTTCGCGTTCGGCTAGGCGCCCCCGCCTCTTGTACCTTGTATGGCCCACCGGGCTTGGCACGACATATTGCCGGTATGCTTAGCGGTATCCTGTGGGATCGTATTGGTGATAACGGTCCAGAATTCAATATTGCCGAATTGCATGGAGAGATCTTACGCTGTTTTTGCCTTAGGGCTGGATCGGAAGAAATGGTCGTGATGCCAGATAGGCGAGTGAAGGACGGTGTCATTCACCAGGAAGAGCGTTTTTTGGTACGCGCCGTCGAGCTGGATCATGGTACGCCTGTGCTGGCTTATGCTTACGAGCCGGTGTCTGCTGTTGTTGTTAGTGAAGAAGCTCTCTCAGATCTTGAGTTACAGCCTGGCCCCTGGTTAGGCAAACTCAAGTACGCCTATATGGCGGGTGATCATGGACTCTTGGTTACATTACCTAATGGAGAAAACCGGCTGGTAGGGGAGCTGGCAAGTCCACTGCTTTATAAGCAGGCAGGTAAAAAGCTCGTATATGCCACAGATCTTGCCGATACGATTCAAAATAGGGACAAGCTGATAGCTTTGGCACACAATGCCGGTACACTGATATGTGAAGCCGCATTTTCCCGGGATGATCAGTTTCGGGCAGTTAATAACGGTCATTTGACGACTACTGCATGCGGTGAAATCGCCGCTGCAGCCGATGTTGAGCAGCTAATGCCGTTCCACTTTTCACGTCGTTATGAAGGCGATCCTGAAAGAATGTATCGCGAAATAGAAGATGTCTTTTCGCGGGTTATTAGAATATCCTGAATATTGATGTTAATTCTACAAATCAGCGTTACATCTGTTAGTTTAGAGGTGGCATATTTTGCGGTTAATACCTTAGTTAACATGCTGTTATGGTCAATTTCCTTGTGTTACGTTGTACTTATAGAGGCAATAGCTAATTACTAGGGTGACAAATGGCCATTTATTATCATTTTACTAGAAAAGATGTTTTATCAAACATTATTAAAGAAGGAATAAGGTTAGGTAAGAACCCTTGTCAAGGGAATCCTGTTATTTCACTAACAACGAATACAAGTCCTGAATCTCTTGGCTTACAGGTAGGTGCTGAACTCATAGAGGGAAGAGATCGTGAATTTGATGTGGCACTTGAAAAGTATGATGAGTTGTTCACTATAGAGCCTTGGCGGTTAAGCACCTTGAGTGATGGAAGGCGACGTATTCAGATGTTCGATCAGACTGAAGTACGATTAACTGTTGAGATAAAAAACTCAGATCCTGGTGAAATCCTTAACTTTAAGCAGCTGTACCTCAGAGACTTGGTTCCAATATTGCTGAGTGAAGGCTGTGATCGTAATAGTATGAATTTATGTATAGCTAATCTAATTCTTAGTGGAGATCATCCCTTCGGAACTGATTATCTTACTGATGAAAAACTCAGAACGGAAATAACTGGTATTATTGAGGGTTCACGCCGACATAGAGCTGATGAATGGCATTTCTATACTGTTCCTGTTAAACCTAGCCAGATAATAAATGTTGAGTATAAGCAATCAGACGATTCATATAGTTAGTGTTTTACAAATTAAGCTAATATGTAAATAGCTGATTATGCAAATAATCTCTCTACCTATGCTAATTCAATAATCAGGCCGTAGTATGTTGCTATCTTACGGCCTGACAATACTGACCATTCTATTTATTGTGGTGGATTCTCGCAAAGTGGCTATTGGCTTGGCTGATATTGATAGCGCTTAATTCAATGCTGGAGCGTAATAAGCACTTAGAGATATCAATACCAAACTCTGCCAGCACACTACCCGAAAGCTTCGGGGTTATAGGAGCGTAGCTTAGCACTACCTGACGAAGAATATTACTTACCACAAAGCAGGTGTTTTTCACATGTTGGCTATCTTGTCCTTTGCTGATAAGCCAAGGTTTTCGCTGGTGAAAGAAAGTATTGAGCAGATCAAGGATTTGTTTCAGGATTAAAGTAGCCTGATATAAATCATATTCCTTGTAACAGTGAATGGCTCTTTCAAGCTCCTGCTGACAGGATGCCAGCAACTGCTCACAGTCATCATCGAGGGAATGTTTAATGGCTTCCTCCAATTGGCCATCAAAGTACTTCAATACCAGGGTGTTATTTCGTTTCACCAGGTTGGCAAGGTTATTGGCAAGATCGGCATTAACTACCTCGGTCAGTTCTTCGCTGGCGACATTGCCATCGCGGAAAAGAGGTTTCTGTCTTACCAGCGCATAACGAAGGCCATCAGAGCTAAGCAGGTGGCTGAAGGTATTGGGGTTAATCGTTGTTTCCGGGTTAGATTTTGATATTTTTAGCCCGTTTATTGTCCACCAACCATGAACCACCAGTTTTTCAGGTAAAGGCAGATCAAGAGCGAGCAAGAAGGCTGGCCAATATAACGCGTGAAACTTAAAGATGTCTTTTCCCAAGACATGGACCGTCTGAGATATTGATTGGTTAGCGTTACCTGTTTGCTTGATAGCGGTGATATAACTGAATAAGGCATCAATCCAGACATACACCGTGTGCTCGTTATTGTTAGGGACTTTGATCCCCCATGCGTTGTTAATTCTGGATACCGAGAGATCTTCCAGCGGGCCTTCTTGAAGCAATGAAACAATAGAATCTTGAAAGTGTTTCGGGGTAATGAGATTAGGGTGTGTCAGATAGTATTCCAGTAATCGCTGGCGGTATTTTTCCAATCGGAACAGATACGTCTCTTCTTCAACCGTGTCGACTTCCCTTTTATGCACCGGGCAAAGGTTACCTTCCAACTCTCGAGGAGAGTAAAATTGCTCGCAGGCAACACAGTATTGCCCTGAGTATTTTCCCAGATAGATATCGTTATTCTCGAATAATTGTTGCCAGACAGCGCTGATATGATCTTTATGCTCTTGCTGGGTTGTTCGAATGAAAATATCGGGGTGAATATCCAGTTCCGGCCATAACCCCGAGAAAACAGCGGCTTTAGTATCAACAAACTCTGTGGCATCTGTTCCTGCTGATTGTGCCGTAGAAGCGATTTTCAATCCGTGTTCATCGGTACCGGTAATGAATATATTTTGCTGCCCTGATAGTTGCCTGAAGCGATGGAAAATGTCGGCAATGATCCCACTATAGGCGTGGCCGAGATGCGGATCGCCATTGGCGTAGAAAATAGGGGTGGTTACAAAAGAGGTCATCAGTGTGTCTCCTTGGGTTAACTTTCAAAACCGGAAGGGAACAGACACCTATTTTGCCAACGAACCATTCCAGTTTGTGATGATTGGAATGGTGTTGCTTTTATGGTTTGTTAGAACAAGCAGCCCATCCCTCGCAGCATTCGCTGTGAAGGCATGTGCATCATTGAAGTTTGGCGCAAAATTCTCTCGTTCATGTTCTTTAAGCTATCAGACGCTTAAATGTCATACAACCATTATGTTACTGATTTCTTATTAATTTGATGAAGTTGCACTAGTGTAAAGAAACAAAGTATGAGGTAGAAGTAAGCCTTTCATTTTATTTGTTTTTAAATTTCATTGTGTGATTTTTCACCACTTAGTAGCGATTAATCCGCATGGATTATTTATTATTGACTGATTTAACATTATATTAACCTTTCTTGGTTAGACATGGATGTAGTACCTATGAAATTTTCTATCGCCAGAAAGCTGAGGATTAGCTTTTTGTTGATTACCGCACTGTTTTTATGTGCAGCGGTTATCCTTTACCAACAAATCAAGCAAGTCGAAGACAACGCCCATTATCTGCTCAATGAGGATTTGCCGACGGTGGATGCCAGTCGTTCGCTTCAGCAGTCTGCGCAGTCTTCTTTATTGGTGCTGAGGGCCTATATGCTGCAGGGCGGGGATGAAGCTTCCGGTCAGGTACTTAGGCAGCAGCTCACAGATACCTTTGCCCTTGTTGAACGCCAGTTAACCGAACTTAAGAGCCATTTGACCGATGAACAGTATGGCAAGGTGGGGCAGAGTTGGCAGGCACTGATGGAAAGTGAGCAGGCTATCGTTGATATTAGCCATACGCCAGACAACCTCCCGGCTCATGCCCTGATGTTCAACGAGGCCGCTCCTATTGCTGAAGTAGCACTTGATCAGCTGCAAGGACTGATAAACGAAGAAGAGAACAATGCATTTGGTGGTGAGCGGAAAAGGCTCATGAAGCTTTATGCTGATAGCTATACCTCGCTATCGAACGCGCTGGGCGCACTGCGTGATTATCTGTTTGACGGTAACCAGGATCATCTTGATAAGTACAAAGAGCTGATGACGAAGCATGCCAAGTCGGTTGCCGAAGTCAATAATCATCTGGCATTGCTCAGCGATAGCGATTTAAGCCTGTGGCAGATCTTTGAGGATATGCAGAAAATGTATCTGCCGCTAGCCGAGCAGGTGATTACCTTGCGTCAGTCCCCGGAGTGGAACAAAGCCAACTATATGATGGCGCAGCAGACCGGACCGGCTGCGGCCCAGTTCACCAAGCTTCTCGATGCAATCGTTGTTGCCCAGCAGGAGAATGCCCAGCAGGGCGGTATGGCTATCAGCGACAGTGTGTCACGGGTGATCACCACCTTGATCGCGGTGGCGATTATTGCTTGTGTCTGTTCGTTGCTTATTGCTACCTGGCTGGGGCGTAGCATCGGTTCGAGACTCACCCTGGTCGGCCAGAGGGCCGAAGAGATTTCTCACGGCAACTTCTCAGGGAAAGCACTTGAGAATAAGGGGGACGATGAGATTACATCGCTGGTGGATGCGGTAAATCGTATGACAGCATCGCTGTCGGCCTTGGTGACCGGGGTCACGGATAAGGCCAAAGACGTTGATTCAAGCATGAACCGATTGCTTGAGAACAATAGCAGCACCGCAAACGAGGCAACCAACCAGGCTGAGAAAATTCGCTCAATGGCTACGGCGATTGAGGAAATGTCGGTAACAGCCAGTGAAACGGCGCAGCATACTCAGGCTGCATCGGATGATTTGAAGCAATCTTCTGTATTGCTTGGTAGCGGTGAAAAAGCATTGGAACAAAACCAACAGACGGTGGATGAGCTTAACGCTCTTATCGGCCGGGCAAGCGAAATGGTTCAGCACCTGAGTGACGAGAGTGATCGTATTGAGCGGGTTACCGAAGTGATTGAAAGTGTTGCCGAGCAAACTAACCTGCTGGCGCTCAATGCAGCGATAGAGGCGGCGAGGGCAGGTGAGCAAGGCCGTGGATTTGCGGTAGTAGCCGATGAGGTACGTTTGCTGGCGCAACGAACGACGGAATCAACGACCGAAATCAATGCGATTGTTGATGCCATCCAGAGCTCAACCGGGCAAGTGGTGAAGGTTATCAATGATAGTCAATCGCTGGTCAAGGCAGGCACGGAGCACACCGCGCAGGCTAATACCATGCTTCAAGACACTATTCGTTATATGGGCGATGTGGCCAATAAAGTCAGTGATATGACAATCGCGACCGAGCAACAGTCCGACGTTTCTCAATCACTGGCAGATTTAGTTCACCAGTTGTCTGATTCTGCCGCCGATGTGTCGAGTAACTGTGACAGTGCCAATCAGACTTCGCAGGCTATCAAGGCGCAGGTGGATGATCTGAACCAAGAGATGAGAAAGTTCTCGGTTTAGGCTGCGTGCTGGATAGTGGCAAGAGCGCCTTCCTTGTGGGGGCGAAACTGCTAAATAACGCTGTATTGCTTAAGGTTTAATCATATAAACGGAGTTTTTGAAAATCTGCTTTACAAGCATCAGTTAGCCTCGTATTATGCGCCGCACTTACGGAGAGATGGCTGAGTGGTTGAAAGCACCGGTCTTGAAAACCGGCATACGTTTGTAGCGTATCTAGGGTTCAAATCCCTATCTCTCCGCCACATTAGAAAGCCCAGCAGAAATGCTGGGCTTTCGTCGTTTAGAGTGCTTAGTTTTGATAGGGATTTGAGATAGGGTGAAGAAGCCTGGATGAGGGTTCACCTGAGCGAAGCGAAAGCACATCGGCTCTGCCGATAGCCCGAAGGGCGCGAGCTTGCGAGTAGTTAATCCCTATCTCTCCGCCATTATGTAAACGTTGATATATTAGGGATGAAGATAACGGATTGAGATCTTGGTATTAACCATCAGTCAAATGGTCAGTCAGGTGAGTTATCACGGGCTGGGATCGTATTATCGGCACTGCCGCATTCGAGATAACTGACGATGTGACTGTTGCTTGAAAGGCCTGGCACATTTTGCGAATACAAATACGAACATCGAGGTACCACCCTTGAAAGAGTTCTTTATCGGGTGTGGATAGGTGTGCAGTGATGTGATTTATCTATTGAGTTTGGGGCATGGCGTTCACTAACAGCCTTATTTTGCTTATTTTTTAGAGGTTTCTCAGCTGCTTAGGAACAGTCTATGATAAAAATCAGATAGTTATGTTAACTTGTGTTTCTTGTTCAAAAATATGGCCAAAGAAAGTATCAAAATTAAAACGCACTCTTTTACCTATATAATTGGATGTGATCTTATTGCCTGTAACTCGCGAGCTTACTTCTTCTTTAGCAATCTTAAACTTTAACAACTGAACACCATTATATTCATCCAATGACGTTAACAGTCCGTTGCAAATATTCAACTCGTCAGACTCATCGGCAAGATATATAAATTCGGGGCGAATGCCGAACTGTACTTTATGGTTAATAAAGGCATTTAGTTTTTCTTGCTGAGATTCAGGGATAAATAAGTGAGTGCCATCATCAAGTTCGATAATGATGTCATGATCAATCCGTCGAATTGTTGAAGAAATTAGATTAATATTTTCCATAGTTATCTCGCCGTTCTCTCCAATAGCGGCCTTGCGGCCGCTATGACGTTAGGTTTTCTGGTATCAATTCAGATTCATAATTACCAAAGCGGTGAATTAACGCGTTACTGCTTCGAGTTTCCAAATGTTATTGGCATAGTCCCGAATACTGCGGTCTGAGCTGAACTTGCTCATCAATGCTGTATTCAGAATTGCTTTGCGTGCCCAGTTTTGCTGGTTACGGTATACAGCATCGATTCTCTCGTGAGTCTTCACGTAGTCGTCAAAGTCAGCCAGTACCAGATATGGGTCGCCGCCATCCAGCAGGTTGTGGCGAATCGACGCCAATTGACCTGGGTACCCTGGTGTAAACTCATCAGTCTCCAACAGATCCAGTGATGCGCGTAGTAAGCTGTCAGCATGGTAATAGCGGTAAGGGTCGTAACCCTCTTCTTTTAGTTTTTGTACCTCATCAACCAGCAAGCCGAAGATGAAGATATTTTCGTCGCCGACTTCTTCACGCATCTCCACGTTTGCACCGTCCATGGTACCGATGGTCAGGGCACCGTTCAGGGCAAACTTCATGTTACCTGTACCAGACGCTTCTTTACCTGCCGTAGAGATTTGCTCAGAAACATCGGCAGCAGGGAACAGGATTTCCGCCAGACTTACGCGATAATCAGGGATAAATACAACCTTCAGTTTGCCACCAAGACGAGGATCATTGTTCACCTTGTCGGCAATCTTGTTGATAGCGAAGATGATGTCTTTCGCCAGTGCGTAACCAGGTGCTGCCTTTGCACCGAAGAAGAATACTCGTGGGTGCATATCAAACGTCGGATCGTTTAGCAGGCGATGGTATAGCGACAGAATGTGAAGCAGGTTCAGGTGCTGGCGCTTGTATTCGTGCAGTCGCTTGATTTGGATATCGAAGATAGCATTGGTATCCAGCTCGATACCCATGTTTTCTTCAACCCAGTCAGCCAGACGCTGCTTGTTATCTTTCTTCACCGCCATATAGCGCTTCTGGAACGCCTTGTCGTCAGCAAATTTCTCAAGACCGGCAATCTTGTCCAGATCTTTTGGCCAGTCATTACCGACTTTCTCGCTGATCAGCGCAGAAAGCCCCGGGTTACAGTATTTGATCCAGCGACGCGGTGTGACACCGTTTGTTACGTTGGTCAGACGGCCAGGGAACAGCTCGTTGAACTCAGGGAACAGATCGCGCTTAACCAACTCAGAGTGCAGTGCGGCAACACCGTTTACTGCGTAAGTACCGACAACACACAGGTTAGCCATGCGAACCATACGTTGCGGGCCTTCCTGGATGATAGAAAGCTTGCGCTTCACTTCGTTGTTGCCAGGCCAGGTTTGATCAACCAGCGTCATGAAGCGGTGGTTGATCTCGAAAATGATCTCCATGTGACGAGGAAGCATCTGGGCGATTAGTGACTCGCTCCAGGTTTCCAGGGCTTCAGGAAGTAGCGTGTGGTTGGTGTAGGCAAATGTCTTGGAAGAGATCGCCCATGCCGTGTCCCAACCCAGCTTGTACTCGTCAAGCAGGACACGCATCAGCTCAGGGATCGCGATCGTCGGGTGCGTATCGTTCAGCTGGATAGTTTCCAGTTTCGCCAGATCTTCGATCTTGTTACCAGCACCGATATGACGGCGCAGGATATCGGCTACAGAGCATGCACAGTGGAAGTACTGCTGCATCAGGCGAAGTGCCTTACCCTGGTCATGGTTGTCATTCGGGTATAGCACTTTCGTTACGTTGCCTGCTTCCAGCTCTGAGTATTGGGCACCTACGTAGTCACCGTCGTTAAAACGCGCCAGGTTAAACGGTGCTGGCGAGCGGCATTCCCACAGGCGAAGCGGGTACACGCTCTTGTTGTCATAACCGACAATCGGCAGATCCCAAGCCACACCTTCTACGGTCATACCCGGTACCCAGCGACGGCATTCATGGCCGTTTTCATCGGTATAAGTTTCAACATGACCGTACAGGCTTACAGTTTGGTTCAGTTCAGGGCGAACCACTTCCCAAGGGTAACCTTCCAGGCCACGCCATGCATCAGGCGATTCAACCTGACGGCCATTTTCAAATGACTGGCGGAACAGACCGTACTCATAGTGCAGGCCATAACCAACTGCCGGGTATTCTTGTGCAGCCAGCGAATCCATGAAACATGCTGCAAGACGGCCAAGGCCACCGTTACCCAGTGCAGGATCGCGCTCTTCCTCTAGTAGGTCAGTCAGGTTCTGGCCCATTTCTTCCATTGCGACAGCAACGTTTTCATACAGGCCCATGCTGATCAGGTTGTTGCCTGTCAGACGGCCGATCAGGAATTCAAGAGACAGGTAGTTAATGCTACGCACTTTCTCTTCAGCCAGTTGGTGTTCGGTTTCCAGTAAGTCTCCGGTAGTGATTTCAGCCAAGGCACGGCCCATTGCCAGATACCAGCTACGTGAAGTCGCCGTTGCAGGCGTGTTCGCGTAAGTGGTTGTTAGGTGTTTTTCTACAGCCGCTTTAAAAGCCACCTTATCAAATTGTTGTGTCTGACCATTGGTAGTCATGGTGCAATCTCGCTCTAGGGATTAATTCCAACTGGTGACTATGTTGCCTTCATTTGTCAGTTAAAAAATCCTCCCTACCAAGGGAGGATTAGGAGTTGGCGGGAGGGTATAGCTGCTCAACCCCTCTCGGAAATGTGATCTATAGCAAGTTATTGGGGCGTAGATGGCTAACTTTGAACCCTTATTTGCTGATTGCACCACCAAATTAAATTGAATCCAATATGCGCATGAATGCTTATTTGTTGCAAAAAAAAAGTATAGAGTTGATGATTTCAGTATGAAGAAACTTGGACTCATAGACTAAAAGCAACACTCAAAACTAAAAAAGTAAGCTGTCATAATCCATGTGTTTTCCTCCCGCCAAGAAGAAAACACATGAAATATAACAGTTCATTGACAGTGAAAGGTATAGGTATAGGCTTTCTATACTGATGACTTATAGAGTCAGGTTCGCCGTAAATATGGTCACAAGACTTGAGCCTTGCCACATAGCCAGAGAAGTTCCTAGTATGGCGATCAAACCCTGGGCTACCGTCGTTTAGGGCGTTTGATTTTGATTCCTACAGCTTAAACTTGCCTGTAATTTCAGATAGGCTTTCCATGACACTCGATAATTGCTTTGTTGAGTGCTCTGTACTTTCCGCATTCTCGTTGGTTGCTTTAGCAAGGCCATTTACTTCGATGACCGATTGATTGATCTCTTGGGCTACAGCATTTTGCTCTTCTGCTGCCGTTGCTATCTGAGTATTCATATCTTGTATCTGTCCCACAGAGGTCAAAATAGCATTCAATGATTCTCTGGCTTTTGATGCCATTGAAATAGCATCTTTCGTATTACTCTTGTTGAGCTGAACGTCAGTTTTAGAGTGGGTATCGCTAACGAATAAGTTCCCTCAGTAAAATGCTGTTTATATATTGGTTTTGGGTTTCAATTTTCGAATTATCCAGAAGGAATGCTCAGAGCTTCATTCTGAATCGACTCTTTGACAAATTTTGGGGATATAGATTTGAAGATACGACTCGGTAAGGCGTACCGCCTCTTGAGCTAACTCTGGAGTGATATAACCAAATTTCCGGTAGGAAAGAGAATAGATTTTATCGGCAACTTGTAGTGATATGGCAAAAATATTAATAGGTTGCGACAGTTGAGGGATATCGAAAAAACGTCTATAAATCATTTCAACCTGATGACCTAATTCAAGATCATGTTCGGTATCGGCATGGCCTAATTCAGAGAAGGTATGGCGTCCTAATATTAGTTTTTTTGCGATAGGATTATTATTGTAATAGTCCACATAGGCAGTTTCTATCATCTTGTTAATATCAGTCCAATGCGAGACTTTTTCTTCATCTATACATCGTTCCAATAATAGGTCGAATTCTTTAAAAACATCGTTTAATAATGTATGAAACAAGTCTTCTATGTTGGGGTAGTGATGGTACAACGTTGATGTTGCCATGCCACATTCTTTAGCGACATCATACATAGAGATATCCGTTGCTTCACGCCTCTCCATCAACTGGACAACAGCCTCGTGAATTCTCCGTAATTTTTCTTCTGTCTTAACTTTTCGCATATGCTTGCCATATATCAAGTATATTATTAATTAGAAAGATAAAGGAGCGCTCGCCAAAAATCCATTGAGAGAATGAAAAGTTTAGCTAGCTCTCCTTTGATCCTATTTTACGGCTTATCAAACAATAACTGTTCTACTGGTGAATATGAGTACCGGATTTTCCTTCAATGATCTCTAACGCACAAGTCAGATCACCGATATGCCCTTGTTGTCCTGTTTCTTTGACAAACTGACAGCATGCATCCACTTTAGGCCCCATTGAGCCCGCAGGGAAGTTGTACTGTTTCATTTGCTCAACGGAGACATTTTCCAGTTTCTCTTCGTCTGGTGTTCCCCAGTTCAAACATACATGCGTGCCGTCTGTCAGGATCAGCAGGTGTTCGGCACCAATTTGCTGAGCAATCAATGCAGCAGTCATGTCTTTATCGATAACGGCTTCAAAGCCCACATAGGCACCGTCTTTTTCGACCACGGGTGCACCACCGCCGCCACCACATATGATGAGATGTTCTTTCTCTAAGAGGTCTTTAATGGCTCTGATCTCTAATACTTCCTGTGGCTTCGGAGACGGCACAACACGACGCCAATGCGCCCCATCTGGTTTTACGATCCAGCTATTTTGCTCAGCAAGCTGCTTGGCTTGCTCTTCGGTATACACAGGCCCAATAAACTTAGAAGGCTCTGCCACCGCTGGGTCGTTTTCGTCGACGACAATACGAGTCAGAATGGTGGTGGTATAACGGTCTTCAATGGCTGCATTGAGCCCTTGTTGAATAAGGTAGCCAATCATTCCTTGCGTTTCGGCACCAAGGACATCAAACGGGTAGGGTGGACAATCTTTGTAAGCATTATTTTGCAACGAAAGTAAGCCTACTTGAGGGCCATTGCCATGAACAATAACCAAACGATAATCTTTGCTGAGCTCGGCTAATGAGCTTGCTGTCTGTGCGATGCTTTTCTGTTGATTCTCACAACTCATGATTTCACCGCGTTGTAGCAAAGCATTTCCGCCTACAGCGACAACAATAATAGGCTTAGACATATCGAGTTCTCCAAATAAGTGAAGTCAAAAAGACTTATCACACTGTATTGAAATATATCTATATGATTGTGGATAAAAATCACAAATCGGTTTTTGTCCAAAAGCTGGATTATCAAACCTTGCCTAAATCACATAAATATCATTAATCGTCTTTCCAAATTGGATATGTGATCTCGTAGACATTTTAATCATCAAGTTTTTTATCGATATCCAAAAAGGCAAATATTGATCAAAATCAATTGTCCGGTTTATTGAGCATATTTTCTCTGTTTATGTTGAAGCCATTTTATTTTTAATCCTTATTAATTTCACCAAAACCGATATTCAGTTTTCATCAAAGTTCTTGTCGGAAATATCTCCTTTAATAAATAGCGAGTTGGAATTAAGGAGAGAAGAGCGATGAGTAACGAAACTCAGGGTAAAATGGGAGTCACGGCTATTGCACTATTTACTTTATGTGCAGTATTAGTCGTCGACACATTAACCGCCTCGGCCAGTATCGGTGTTAGTGCCATTGGCTGGTGGGTGTTGATGTTAATCTTTTTTGTCATCCCTTATGGGTTGATCACATCCGAATTAAGCACAACCTACCCAGGCGATGGGGGGATCTACGATTGGGTAAAACAAGCGTTTAATTTCAAATGGGCAGTCCGCACCACATGGTTCTATTGGATCAATGTTGGCTTATGGATGCCAGCGGTTTACATCATGTTTGCCGGAATGTTTGCCGAGCTATTTATGCCGGATCTCTCCCTTTGGGGGCAGATCGCCATCTGTATCTTGCTAACCTGGCTAACCGTTTGGATTTGTAATGTGTCTGCTGATATTGGCGTCTGGGTAACAAACGTCGGTGCAGTATTGAAAATCATAGTGATCGGAACACTCGGAGTGGGCGGCTTTGTCTATGCGATGAACAATGGTGTCGCTAACGAATTTAGCTTCTCAGCCATGATTCCAAATATGGATTCGGCCGTTTCCTTCTTACCCGCGATTGTCTTTAACCTAATGGGCTTCGAACTGGTTGCGACCATGACCAAAGAGATGAAAGATGTTCGCGACATGCCTAAAGCGGTCTTCCTTTCTATTGGCATCACGGCCTTCCTCTACATCTTCGGTACCGTTGGTATTTTGATGGCTCTGCCTGTTGAAAGCATTGGTCTGGTCGCCGGCCTAATCGACACCTTCAAAACCTTATTTGGTGACGGCGTATTCGGTACAGCCATGGTGTACCTGTTCGGCACACTTGCCCTGTTAACCCTTATCGGCAACATGGTGAGCTGGACAATGGGTGCAAGCCGAGCTGCTGCAGAAGCGGCACAAGAAGGCGAGCTGCCAGCCCCAGTGGCAAAAGTGTCAGAAAAAGGCTCACCAGTCGGTGCAAACAACATTACCGGTATCGTTTCTACCGTGGTGATTTTATCGTACGCATTGTTTGCACAAGGCAATGATGACTTATTCTGGTCAATCTTTGCTTTCTCTAGCTGTATTTTCCTACTGCCTTACCTGTTCATGTTTCCGGCGTATCTAAAGCTGCGCCTCGTCGATAGCGAGCGTGAGCGTCCATTTCAAGTGCCAGGTGGCATGGCTGCCCAATGGGTAATGTCCATCGTGTGCTTCTTTGTCATCTTCCAGGCAGTCGTACTGTTTATCTTCCCGGAAGCACTCGATCTTACGGTCGCAGATTGGAGTTATACCGGCCCTGTATTGGCAGGTGTCATCGCCACAATCTTGATTGGTGAATGGATTCTGCTAGGTGCACTTAAACGCAAAAAAGAACAAGTAGAACAGCAAGAAGCAAAGGCTTAGTTCAGGAGAAAAATTATGAAAAAAGTATTAACAACAACGCCAAAAAAAGATGGTTTCAGAATGCCTGGTGAACATGAGCCTCATAGTGAAATTTGGATGGCATGGCCAGAGCGCACAGACAACTGGCGCAATGGCGCCAAGCCGGCACAAAGAGTGTTTACCGATGTCGCTAAGCAAATTAGCAAAACTACCCCAGTGACTATGCTGGTGAGTTCAGAGCAATACGATAACGCGGTGTCTCGCTTGCCAGACGATATTCGGGTACTTGAGATTTCTACGGATGACTCATGGATGCGTGATATTGGCGCGACATACGTCACCAACGACAAAGGTGAACGCCGTGGTGTCGATTGGGAGTTCAATGCGTGGGGCGGGTTTGTTGATGGCCTCTATTCACCATGGAATCGTGATGATCAGGTCGCACAAAAAATGTGTGAAGCCATCAGAGACTCACGCTACAGAGCGCCTATCGTTCTGGAAGGCGGTTCAATCCACGTTGATGGTGAAGGCACGCTCTATACCACTGAAGAGTGCCTCCTTCATGAAAGCCGCAACCCAGACTTAAGCAAAGAGGAGCTCACAGCTGTTCTGTGCGAACACCTCAATGTTGACAAGGTGATTTGGCTGCCTCGAGGGCTGTACAACGATGAAACTAACGGTCATGTCGACAACATTCTTCACGTCGTGAAGCCTGGCGAAGTCGTACTGACCTGGTGTGAGGATGAAAATGACCCTCAGTTTGAAATAAGCCGTGAAGCATACGACTACCTGTCCAGCCAAACGGATGCCAAGGGGCGAAATATCATTGTGCACAAACTGCCGATGCCAGGCCCGTTGTTTATGTCTGCTGAAGAAGCTGCAGGAATTGATATCGCAGAGGGAATGGAACGAGAGGCAGGCGAACGCTTGGCCGCTTCTTATGCCAACTATCTCATTACCAATAAGCAGATAGTACTGCCTCTGCTTGATGAGCGATACGACAACGACGTCAAAGCGATACTAGAGGACATCTATCCAGGCTACGAGGTTAATGGTGTACCAGCCCGTGAAATCTTACTTGGCGGCGGGAACATCCACTGCATTACCCAGCAAGTACCAAAAATTTAATTTAGATCTAATCCAACAACTTTCAATGAAACAAAAGGGGATGTTCGACAAGAAGATCCCCCGGATAAAACAAGGAACATTACTATGAAACTACCATCTTCAAGCGCGACTGAACTAAACAAAGCAAACATGGAACACATGGTGTCAATGAAAGACTTCTCTGTTGAAGAGATGGACAACATGATGGAGCTGATGACATACCTCAAACAAGCGCGCAGAGATAACGCCATCCCTCAGCTTTTCAAGGGCAAATCAGTAGGGATGATTTTTGAGGCGGGCTCTACGCGTACTCGCGTTTCTTTTGAAGTGGCAGCGACGTTACTTGGCGGACACGCACTGTTCCTGTCTCCTAAAGACATCCACCTGGGCGGTAAGGAGTCTATTGATGATACTTCACGTGTATTATCACGCATGTGTGACATCATCATGGCGCGTACGAACAGTCCAGAAACTCTCGATGGCCTGTTAGAGATGTCAACCGTGCCGGTAATCAACGGCCTGGATACTCGTTTCCACCCGACACAAATGCTTGCAGACCTTTATACCATCAGAGAGCACATCACGGATGGCCGCAGACTATCAGATCTTACTCTTGCCTTTATGGGCGACGCGACAGACGTATGCCGCTCACTGATGCTGACATGTGCAAAATACGGTATGGGCTTTAAGCAAATTGGTCCTAAGAAATACCATATGGAACCAGAGTGGGTAGAACTTGCAGAGTCTTTCTGTAAAGAGTCTGGTGGTCATATCGAGATCACGGATGATGTAGATCAGATTAGTGAGTGTGATGTGGTTTATGGCGACAGCTTCTACTGGGTAACACAAATGGATGAAAAAGAAGAGCGTCTAGCTGCCTTCATGCCAGATTATGTGATTACCGAAGAACTGATGGCGAAAGCTCGTCCTGGCGCAATGTTGCTGCACTGTCTACCAGCTAACGACAAAGAAGAGGTGACCCGTGGTGCGCTAGAAAGTGAGTACTCTGTCGCATTCGATGAAGCTGAAAACCGCTTAACGGCTCAAATGGCTATCTTGGTATACTTCACGCACAAGCATGCGGTCATTCCAACAGAAGAAACTATCAAGCATCATGAAGAGAAGATCAACGGCTTCTTAAAAACGCTATAATGCATAACGATTAACTTATATTAAATAATAAAGGCCTCTATTTCTTAGAGGTCTTTTTATATTTATGGTAACTATAGAAAGAAGATGAGAAACAGCTTTAGCAAAATATCAGTCACCTCTCTAGTGATAAAAACGCAATATCGGTTTTTCTATGTTATTTCTTTAATATATTTAAATGAAGCTAACACTTTTTATTCGAAACTAAGGATTAATCCGGAATGTTGACTCTAATCAAATTAAATTGTACGTCACTTTATCTATTATAAAGTTATTAACTATTCGCAATTTTAGCTATCCGAAATTACTTTTTATTTAAATAAGACAAGAGCAAATAAAGAATTAACCCAAGCCAATGCAAAGCAAATATTCACTTACTCTACAACAGGATAAACGCCGACATGACCAGCAAGATCGTAAAACTTTCAAGAAATACTGAGAACGCACCTAAAGACTTGGCCTCCACACAGACCGTTGCATTTTCTCACTATAATAATATTTCAGCTCAATTACCGATAGACCCTACCACAGGCCTTATTGTAACCGGTGGCATCAAAGAGCAAACCAAACAGTGTTTAGACAATATTAAAGCCATTGTTGAAAGCATCGGCCACATTATGGACGATGTGGTTAAACTCAATGTATTTGTTAAAAACATTGCTGATGTTGACGCTGTAAATGATGTCTACTCAAGCTTTTTCAACAGTTACCTTCCGACTCGAACAACTGTTGCAGTTGCTGCGCTGCCAATAAATGATGCGTTGGTTCAAATCGATGCCGTTATTTCTAATGGTGAAGGTACCCCATCACAAGAGCCGTGTGACCTCATCAAACTGGTAAGAAATACAGACAATGCGCCACAAAGCGCTTTGTCTACACAAACGGTGGCGTTTTCCCATTACAATAATGTGTCTGCTCAATTACCGATTGATCCCACAACGGGCCAGATTGTTTCTGGCGGAATCAAAGAGCAAACAGGGCAGTGTCTACAGAACATCAAAGCGATTTTAGAGAGCATTGATGTTCCATTTGATGATATCGTTAAAGTAAACATCTTCCTAAAAGATCTTAACGATATTGAAGCCGTTAACGAGATCTATAGTACCTACTTCCCGGATTCCGCAATTGCGAGAGCTGTTGCCTATGTGCCTGCTCGCTCAGTGGTGGCAGCTTCTGCATTACCAATGGATGCGTTGGTACAGATAGACGCAGTGGTATCACACGGTGACGGTACTCCACCGCAAGAAGTAGAAGATCGTCATGGCATCGTTATCAAAGCCAACAATACAGATAGCGCTCCAATAAGTCCGTATTACACTCAAACGGTCGCGTTTTCTCATTACAACCATATCGCAGCACAGTTACCCCTAGATCCTAAAACAGGCAAAGTTGTCGCTGGTGATGTAAAAGCTCAGGTCAAACAATGCCTGGACAATATCAAGGCGATCGTAGAAAGCATTGATCATGTTATGGACGATGTTGTGAAAGTGAATGTTCAATTAACAGATATTGCTGATATTGATGCCGTCAATGACGTTTATGTCACCTACTTCCAGGATGAACTACCAGCAAGAACAACAATTGGCGTTACGTCTATTCCTATGTCTGCCGCAGTCCAGATTGATGCCGTTGTATCTAACGCTGAAGGGACACCACCAAAACGATAAAAAGCAGCAAATAGTATAGTACTACGATAGAACACCCATTAACCTGAGGACAGCTTGGTTTAATGGGTGTTCAGGTTTTGAAGCCAGTCCTGTGTCGTTTCAGATATTCTAAACCCAGACTAATAGCGAGGGTATTCGGCTGGATTTAGCCTGCTTTCATATACACTCGTCCCCAAATGTATCCCCATGCTAGTACAGGCATCACAAAATGGCTCTGTAGCGCAATTATGGTTTATAAAGTTTGAGTTCTTTACGTTATTATCCACCGCATGATTCAATCATGATGACAAATTGCACTGGAAATATGAGCTCATTAAGAGCTTCATGTTGCTCAGAGTGTGGTTAACCCGCATAACATTAGAAGAGATTAGGTTTTGCTAGAGCTAGTTACAGAAGTATTAGGTTGGACGTCAGTGGCGTTCTACATCTCCATTACTGTGTTTAACAGTATGAAGTTCACCCGCTTCGCCGCGTTTGGTTCCGCTGCGAACGATATTATCTGGTCTATTCTGATGGGCTGGTGGCCAAAACTGATCCTCAACCTGTCTGTCGCGGCCATCAACACTTACCGTTACGTCAATGACTTTACCAAGGCTGCAAAAGTGGTGGTTAACTTACTGGCCGCGGTGATGGCTGCAGCAATCATGTACATCGTGTATGTTGCTGTTACGGCGTTTATTGCCGAGCCGACACTGCCTGTTGCCTTGCAGTTTATGGACTTGGGACTGATTGTTGCAGCCCTGTATATGACAACGCTACGTAAGTACCGGGTACTGATGCTGGTGTCAGGTTTTATCGGGATGGCGGCGTACTTCGGCAACCCGCAAATGATGGTTATCAAAGCCATGGTTATCGGCATTATGTCCTACAAGCTGATTGCGCCAAGCCAGCAGGAGAAAGGTGAGCTTGTTGCCCAAAATTAATCATTGCAGAAATGAATTAGGCTAACGCCGATCAGGTAACATCAAACAATTAGGTTCATGATCCGCTGAATAATTCCTGATCTTGGTAAAGTACCCTCAAGCAGTATGTTTGAGGGTATTTTTATGCTGGTTCTAAGCGGCCTGGCTAAGGAATAGCTTAGCCAGTTCGGCGTCTGCCAGGACGCCTTTCAGGCTGGTATTGCTTGAGTTCATCAAATCCTGCATTAAGCCCAGGCGCAAATCGTTCGGTAATACATCCATTTTGAGAAAAGCCTGGATATTGCCCATCTGGGTCTTGTTGACCTTTAGCCTGGACACCTCAAGGTAGTGGTGCAGTCTGGTGCAAAGTGTTGCCAGGATATCAATACGCGGGTTGCTGCTGCCGACAGTTTTGATGATTCGCGGACCAATTTCTTTGTCGAACTTTTTGCTGTCCACAATGGCCTGTGGTGATACTAGTTTGCTGAGGTTTTGCTCAACGAATACGATAAATGCCGCGCAGGTCGTTTCGTCGAGGCACGATTGGGCCAGCATGTTTACCAGCGGTAGCTGCTCTTTCAGATCGTCGATGGGTGCAATGCTCTGGAAAAACTGTACCAGCGAGCGGGGAGTGGTTCTCTCGCCATCGACCAGCTCCGGGTAGGTCAGTACAAAGTCGATACCGCGTGGATCTATTCCGTTCCTTTCTGCCCACATTGCCCATGCCTTGGCATTAAACTCCATCGTCACATGCATCATACGGGTTAGCATCGCATCATCCATTGGTGTGACTGAATAGTCACCCCCATCCGGGTTGGCAGTCAGCACTATCTGCCAGCCTTCTGGTAGCGTCCAGCTGATCAGCTCATGGTTTTGCAGTAGTTGCATAATGCCCCGCAGGATACGCTCATCGGCACGGTTAACGTCATCGATGAGCAGAATACCTGGCCCCGGTTCAGTCGGTACCCAATGAGGAGCGGCAAAGCGAGTGACTGTTTCACCGCTTTCCAATGTCTCGGTGATTGGCATTCCCAGCAAGTCTCCCATCTCTTCAAACTGAGCCGGCGCAATCGCGCGCCATTGCATCCCTTGCTCTTTGGCGATCTGTTCAACGAGTTGGGTTTTACCGATCCCGTGGCGACCCCAGATACACACAGGAACGCTGCGTTGGCCATCGACAGGCAGAAGGTGTTCGATAAACTGGCGGACTTCCGGTGCCTGACAGCTCAGGCCGTAATAAGTGTAATTGTGTTTGTGGCTCATAAGAACTCGCTTAGGGTCAAATTCAGGATGCAGGCATCGGGATCACGCGGCCGCTGCGGCGTAAATCGCTAGACGTATGTCCAGGTTCAGGGCTGTGCAGCAGCCATAACAGCGGCATTCGTGGAGCGATCTCTGGTGCCGGAGCGCCTCCGTCAGTGAAGTAAATAAGGGCGTCGAATTTGTGCTGATTGGCGTAGGCGATAGGGGCGTTAAAATCCGTCCCTCCGCGGCCACAAACGTTATCCGGGGCAATGCCCTTATACGGGTATGTCTGCTTAATCTCGGTATCGCACTCTTGTACGGTGATTTCTGCACCTGCCCGCCAGATGTGGCCAATTTCTTCAAAGAAGGCACTAAGTTGTTTGTTATCGACACTGGCAGACGTGTCCACGGCAACTAACAGGCGCTGATGCGGCTGGATCTTTGTGCCGGGAGTGGTTCCGTATCGCTTGGACGGACGGCGCAGGGTATTTTTGACTGAAGTACGACGGCTGCTGTTGGCAAATAGGCGTAACAACCGGCGCCAGTTCACTGTAGCCTGGCGTTTTTCCAGAAGCTGGGTCAACACATGCAGGATTGCGGCAGGCAGGTTACCTCGTGATTTCGCATCCAGTTCTATTCGCTGTGCTGCCTGGCTAAGTTTATTCTCCAGCTGTTGCTCCAACAGGGATCGTTCTGATTTAGCCGCATTGGTGAAGACTTGCCAACCATCGTGGCCCGGATTGAGGATCTGCGATGTATTGTTGTCACTGCCACGATCATTGCTGCGTTCACTATTGCCAATAGCAGATCGCCATTGCGGAGGAAGCTCTTCTGCTGGTTGCGCGATTGCCTGATAGTAATAGGCCACCTCGCGGTTAGGTTCTAGCGGAGGGAGTTTGAGCTCTCGACGCCAGTTGTTGAGATCTGAGAGCGTTATCGCTGTGTTGCCCAGTTGTTTGGCCTTAAGGTATTGATTGACGACGAGATCGGCGGCCAGGTCAAAACGGGCTTTATCGGCGTAGCGGCCACGCGCAAAGAGATGCCCAAACACCAAGTGCAGAGCTTCGTGCTTTAGTGCTCCCAACTGTTGATCTTCGTCCAGTTCTTGCCAGGTTTCACTTTGGCAAACCAGTTGAAGGTCGCTTTTTCCCTGTGGCTTTAGCTGAAGTGGCGGTGCATTTTCTGCACAGTTGCTCACTATCGATTTTTGAAAGCCTCCCAGATAGTGGCCATAGAAGGGCTCACGCAACATAAGCTTTACCAGTATGCGTGACAATGTGTGAGAACTAATGTGGTTGCACCGTTTAACTGTATGATTTTAAGGTGATTATCCATATAATGCGTGGATGGTCAATCGGTACAGAATAATGATTAATAAGGAATAATTCGTGACGAAAGCTTGTCTGGATGATTATGACGTTGAAGAAGTGCTAGCACAGGTGCACTCCAATGTCACCCACCTGAAATATGAATGCAGGAAAGAAAAGCCGGAATGGAGCGATGTTGCGAAGGCATTTCCCAGTCTGAGTTCGATTGAGCTTAACTGCTACAGTTATAGGGCAGATCAGAGTCGGTTAATCGATGCTGTTTTTTTTGCTCACTTCCCTGCACTGAAGCAACTAATCGCAAGAGGTTGCCTTGTGCAACTGGAAGGCGTTGATCCAGCCAATCTGTCTCAGTTGGAAACAGTGACGATCTCTTCAGTGCTGGATGCGGAATATCTCAGTGTGTTTGGCAATCTTCCTAAGCTGAGCCATTTAGAAGTGTCCGTACAAGGTACGTCTCTGGTGTTTGATGCGACATCGGCATCGGCGCTTGAATTCGTGAGCCTTGTTCTGCCATCGGTTGAGTTGCTGGATATCGATCTCAAGGCCGTCAACTCCCTGCGTAAGCTTGATCTCAATGATGAAAGCTATCATTTCGACAAAGATACTCAGCTGACAGTGAAGCGGCTAAGTTTGCCCGACAGTCTGGATGAGCTGCGACTGTCATTGCCTTGCGTGGATGGCTTGCCCGATAACGTGCTGGGTGATACTCCACATATGAGCAAGCTGGAGATGAACATTACGACAGCGGCGTTGCCGGAAAAGATGTTCGGGAATCTGCTTTCTGCCGATGAGCTGACAATCATGCTCAAAAAGCCGACGCCATCCTTACCGGACGGTTTGTTTTCTCAACTGAAGCGCGTTGATCGTTTGTCTCTTCGCATGAACAACAGTCCATGCAACATCGGCTGCCTGTTACATGATGAGCTAACGGTTAAAGAGTTGGCATTAAGTAATGCCAAAGGGGTAATGAGCGGCTTTGCACAGGTAAAGCAGCCAGCCCTTGAACAGATTGATTTATTCGGTGCTTCCATTGATGATTTGGGCTTTCTCAACCTTTGCTCCGATCTCCAGAGCTTGTCATTGGGTTCTATTCAAGGTTTGATGGATACCGCGGTCTTTCCACAGCTGCCGAACCTTAAAGCGTTGGCTTTATATCATTGCGACGGCACTGAACTGCATCCAGCAATTCGAACATTGAGTCAGATAGAGCAGCTCACTATTCAGACGTGTCGATTGCAGGCGCTTGGTGATCTCTCTGCAATGAGCTCGCTTGAGAAGATCGTCATTGACGATGTTTCAATGAATCTAAATCCGGTAAATCCACCGGAGTTGAGCGGGTTGCTTACTCTGCCTGCGTTCAAGTCTCTGGAGCTGGCGATTAACCCTGATGAGGAAGAAGGCTATAGCCTTGAAGCCCTGGCTGCTCTTCCACCAGGGAGCAGTGTTGAGATTAGCCTGTATGACAACGGACGTCGCAGTGAGATGCTACAAAAACAGCTGGCGGTATTAATTAATGCGGAGCTGACGGTAGATCAAAAACGTAATTATTGGCAACAGTTGCTCCCGCTGAAATTTCCCCGAGAACTGCCGATAATGGACGGGCGTTTCTACCTGACCTTCATGGAAGCGCGCTATACACCGTATAAAAAACAGGCGCTGGCATGGTTGCGACAGGTCGCCGAGTCAACGGTGGCCAAACGGCCGTTGGACAGTAATAGCTGTATATTCATTTGCGGCCGCAGTGGTTTTAAGTCTGCGGAAATCAAAGCAAAATCGGCTGAGCTTGGCTTTAGCATCAGTAAAAAACTGGATGATAAGGTTACTCATATCCTGGTGGGTAATAATCCGAAAGGTACAGCGGCTATTGATCCTGAACAGCACTTACTGGTTGACGATACCGCCTTGCAACAGTTTTTCCAGCAAGAAGCGCCACAGTTTCTGCAACAGGAAAGTGCTGTGGATAGCGGCATGATTGACAGCGTGCTGGAAATGCTGAACTCACCGGATGAGACATCACACCGGGTTGCGATTGAGATGCTGGCTCAGGGTGGTGTTACCAGCGCCATGCTGATGCCGCTGTTCTTGATCCTCAAGATGACTTCAGACAACGGTCTTCGTGCTCAGATAAAGGCGCTGCTTGCGGGTCATGGCAGCGAATTGTTCCAGCTGGCAGTCAATGATCGCACTTTGTTTAACACGGTGCGTGGTGACAACGGTGAAGGCTGGGATATGGGCGAAGGGCCGATGTTCAAAAAGCTTAAAGGTCTGCTTAAAAAGTGGGGACCAGAACTTTGCTTTGATTTTGCCAAGCACTACTTCGATCGCTACGGTGAAGGTCTGCTATTGGTGCTTACCCAGAAAGAAGACTCACCTCAACGCCTTGCCATCATAAGCGAATTGATCGAAGGGGAGTGCCTGAACTGGAATAAAGGTTGTGGATTCAATGGTCAGCTAGAAGGTGCCAGCGAAAAACGGATGACTGATAGTCATCGTTATCCGGATATTTATATGCAGCATCAGAATATGTTGGGAGAGCCTAAAACTCGCCTGCCGAAGACCTTGCCGGCTTCGTCTAAAATTACCGAGCTAAATCTGAGTAACTGTTACCTTGGTACTTTGCCATTCGGTTTTGAGCTGTATACCGATGTGACAAAACTGAGTCTTCGGTTTAACCACCTTGAGGGGCTGCCAGCTAAGCTTGCCAAGTTAACCGAACTTGAAGAGCTGGATTTATCTTATAATCACTTCGATGAGTTCCCTAAGGTACTGTTTAAGCTTAAGAAGCTGAAACGATTAGACTTCCGCCGTCCGAGCCAGCCAGACTACCGTACCGGTTATGGCAGTGGTTATGAGTCGGTCGCTGTACCACAGGCGTTTCGTGATGCCTTCCCGGATTGTGAAATCCTAGAAGATTAACGTTAAAACCGAGAGGGCTTAATCGCCCTCTTTCCAAATCGCTGAGTAGCCTGCACGGCTCGGCCAGACGCCAAGTAATTCTCGCTGAAACGAGCAGCTTGAGCTAGCTTAGGTATAAGTATGTCAGCTTATTATCAAATATAATGGGAGTTTTATTTCAGTATCGTTCTTAATCGCTCTATATCAATAATCCATTGCTTGTCTTGAAAGTTTTCAAAGCCCATGTTTTTTGCAAAATTGGCTAAACTGTCATTGGCACCTTCGATGCCGATATTATTGGTTTGATATTTATTTGATACTTTAACGATGAACTTGAGTAGATCGGTACCATGTCCAACACGGGTATGCTTAAACCCTATTTTTGCAATGACGATAGTATCGGATGTCCACATATCTGTAGCCGGCTTGAATCTTAAATAGAGATCAAAGTGTTTCCTGCTGGCATCAATAGTGAACATATTAGATGTGGCTGGGCCGGTTTTGTAATTGAACCTTTCCATGAGATACATATTTAAGTCTTGGCAAAAAAGCTGGATTTCCTTATTTGACATCACAGGTTCCTTTTTCTTACCCCATCTTACATGATTTTCATTTGGCTGAAGTATTGAACAGTTCATTATGTTTCAATGAGATGAACAAGAGATGCATTTAACTTACATATAACCACTCGGGATGTCAATGAGAGTTATTCTCATCTTTTGGCTGTGGCACTTGATGTTTATGTGCGATCACTTCTGCCGACTTGAGCGGTCATTGTGTACTTTGGACGAGAATTGGGTGCTGAGTGCGTTGCCCTATCTTTCCTCATCTCACACACTAATAATTGGTCATTATGTAATTCCGTGAATCTTCGTTTATATAATTGCGAAGTGTCCCGAAAAATTACGCGCTTACCTATGTCTAAGTTTGATGGTAATTGTGATCTTTGTTGTTTCAGGGGAAACTGTTTTTAAAGTGAAACCATTAAATAATGACTGGGAGTAGATTCATAAAAGGGGAAGAAATAAATGGTTTATGACCTCTTTTATCGTTCTTTTGAGTGAATAATATAGCGATTAGATACAAGAAGTTTGCTTATATGATTCCACCATATTTAATGAAATAGAATATCGAGCAGTTAGAATAAGGAATTAAATCAATGAGAAAGTTGGGTATATCGGTTTATCCGGAATTAGCAAGCTTAGAGCGCAATAAGGAATATATCGAAACGGCAGCCAAGTATGGCTTCAGTCGTATTTTTACCTGCTTATTGTCCGTTGACGGTGATAAAGAGCAGATCATTGCCGAATTTAAAGACATGGTATTGTGCGCGAAAGAGCATGGCTTTGAAGTCATTGCGGATGTTGCACCACATATTTTCGACGATCTGGGCATTAGCTACGAGAACCTGAGCTTCTTTAACGAAATGGGCGTGGATGGTATTCGCCTTGATGAAGGCTTTACCGGCAATGAAGAAGCCCTGATGACGTTTAATCCATATGGGTTGCAAATCGAGCTCAATGTCAGTGTGGCGAATGGTTATCTGGATAACATTTTGTCTTTCCACCCTGATACTGATTATCTGATTGGCTGTCACAACTTCTATCCTAAGCGCCGCTCTGGTCTAACGCGCGAGCACTTTATCAAGGGCTCAAAAATCTATAAGAAACACGGTTTGCGCGTTGCAGCCTTTGTTGGGTCGGTGGTTGAGGGGGCGAAAGGCCCTTGGCCGTTGGCTGACGGTCTGTGTACTATCGAAGAGCATCGTGACTTGCCGATTGATGTACAGGCGAAAGACTTGTTCTATACCGGTGTGGTTGATGATGTCATTATTGCTAACTGCTTCCCGAGTGAGGAAGAGCTGAAGAAGCTGGGTGAGCTACACAAAGGGCTGGTAACACTGGATGTCGAGCTGGAAGTCGAGCTTAACGATGATGAGGAAACTATCGCATTTGAAGAACTACACTTCTTCCGTGGAGATTGCGGCGAATACACTATTCGCTCCACCATGCCTCGCCTTAAGTTTAAAGATGCAGTGATCCCTGAGAAAAATGCGCGCCAGATCCGCCGGGGAGATGTGATCCTCGATAATGCCAACTCGCCACGCTACAAAGGTGAGTTGCATGTTGCGCTGGTTGATTTCGACAATGACGGCAGCAGCAATGTTATCGGCCGTGTCACTGATACCAACTTACGCTTCCTGGATCAAATCCAGCCTTGGCAGAAGTTCAAGCTGGCCAAAGCGTAATTGCGTTTAATAGGATTGGTATCCTCTTAGCCAGACTAAAAAATTGCCTGACAATGTTAATAAACAAAGCCGAGCAACTGCTCGGCTTAGCTATTTAAGTCATTTGAAATTGGCTGTTTATTGGCGGTTAACCAAGCCACGAAAGCCAGTTTTCACGCTCATTCCGTGCAATATTCAGCTTGTCATGAAGAATATCAGCAAGCGCCTTTCTGGCTTTGTTGTTGGCACTACCGGCAGCAATCGCTTTCACGCACAAGACACCGAACACGCCGAGCAGTGCATACGGGATCACCAGTAATTCTTGCATGTAGTTGGCAGAGAAGTAGAAGTAGAGCCCACCAGCGGCTGCCAGAAGAAGCAAGTTTACTGCTTTTGTCGCCCCTGTTTTGTCAAGCTGGGTAATACACTCTTTCTGCCACAGATCATCTTTAGTCAGGTTAAAGTAGTACTGCTGGAAGCTGGTCTTGTCCTGATCACCGAAGTTTGCTTCAGCAAAACCAATCATTACATGGTCACCAACATCGGTGCTGCCAAGTTGGGTACTACCTGGATTATACGGATATTCCTTACCATTAAGTGTACGAATGACAAGGTAGCCGTTGATGTTCGAGCGACGGTGGTTAACACTGCTCACTACACGTGACTCAGTACGCGTAGTATGGCCGTAGCCATTCTTATAGGTTGTTGTTTCAATCTGCTCTTCAGTCCAGCTGTTAATGTTGGATGTCAGATCGCGGTCGATCACTGTGCCAAACAGCACATGGCCGTTTAGTGTGCCAGTCGCAGAGCCAATGGCGTATTTATGCGTATAATCAGTCGCTTCTGAGTACAGGGCTGGAGAGACTTTTTCAATCAAGCGTTCCTGCGCTGAAATTGTCGACTTTTGCTGCACTGTTACTTCAGTACTTTCCCCGCTGTCACAGTTTGCTTCTGTTGTTGGCTCTGGAGCCACATTGCTGCTGCTACCACACTTAAAGCAATAGCTTGATGAGGATGGAATGCGGGTATCGCAGTCAGGGCAGATACAGTCGTTTGACTGGTAGATACGCTTGATGTGCGTTGCCTGTAGCTCGTTGGTCTGGCAGCCAAGCATACGTTTCAGGTAATGCTTGATTGTACTGTGGAGCTCGGTTTCTTCCTCGAAGCGCGCCTTGTCTTTACGAATGGATAAGGTTGCCAAAATACCCCAGAGTACAGCGCCGATAACAAGGAAGCTATCCATGGTCATGTAGATACGCTGGCTGTCGATAAACCAGAAAAATAATCCCATTAGAATCGCACTTCCTAACAAGGTGCTGAAAATGCTGCTGGAAATATTGCGTGGTGTCGGATCATAGATAGGATCCAGGCTTGAACGCTGACCTTTGTCGTTGTGAAGAACGACTGCTGGTGCCCAGTCATCGTTGGTGACAATTTCCTTGGAGTCTTTGCCTAATACTTTGTAGGTTTTCGTTGCCGGGGTTGGGCGGAAAACAGTAATAATGTCGCCTTTGTTCAGGCTGTCGAGGAAGTCATCTTCGGATGAAAGTGTAAGCTGACGTTTGTTTTCACCGTCATCAAGGGTTACCCACCAACAACCGACTTCTTTGTTATTTGATTTATTCCTTAAGATACGCTTATAGCGGTGCGTGTCGGTCATGACACCCGTAAACACCTCGGCGTTTGGCAGCTTTTCGTGAATCTTGGCAATTTCAGAATCAATATCACGACACTGGTTGATGGTCATTTTCGTTTGATGCTGATCACCGCATTGTGGGCAATATGAGTCGGAAAGATAACGTGCAGACTCGCACTTTGAACAAAGCATACAACTCCTTGGTTTTACTTAATATGCAGATTGTTATTAAGAAATTGGTCGCGCATAGTATCAGTGAGGTCTTGCTATATCAAATATTTCAATAGCTTATGTGTTATATGTAACATTCTGTGAAGTGGCGAGTAATATCAAGATTGTTCCCGGTAGCAGAATTTATATGCAACCATTACACAAAGGCGGCTAGGTATTTACCTGCTGTGACCGGACAATTTCTTCGTTTACCCAGTTCAGTAGCTGCTTGATTGCCCGGGATAGTACCTGATTTTGCCTGACGATATAGCCGAGACTGGTGGTCGGGAAATTGGGCAGTGGAGTGATGGTTGTTTGCAGATTGAGCTTGGGATGGAGGGAGAATTCCGGCACTATCGCCACCCCGAATCCGGCTTCGGCCCAGTCGATTTGGGCATCGACACTACCAACCTCCATCACCCGATAACTGGGGAGGTTGAGTGTCGGCAGGGCGGCATCAAGGAGATCACGGGTACGGGTATCGTGGCCGAGCAAGATCAGTGTGGGCTCTTCCTGCTTGTTTGTCTGGATTCCTTGCTGCCAGCTTTGCAACCCATTACCGAGCGCGCACCACTTAACCTGTTGTAATTCGGTAAAATGCAGCGGTTGGCTTTCCTTCTGTGCCATCACGAAGCCCAGATCTGCCTTGGCGCTTTTTACCAGTTCGGCAGCCTGTGACGAGGTGGTGTTGAGCAGCGACAAATCAATGCCTGGAAACTCCTGTTTGAACGACTGGAATGGTGAGATAAGCAGTAATCTTGAAATGATGTCACTGGCGGCGATCGTCAGTGTTCCCTGACACAAGTCGTTGATAGCATTGAGATCGGCCTGGCAAACCTGTAACTCCATCAGGGTATTTTCTGCACTTTGCAAAAGTCGTTCGCCGGCCTGTGTTAACCGAAACGGATTGCGTTCAATCAACTTTACTCTGGTGGCTTGTTCTAGCTGTTTAATATGCAGGCTGACATTAGGCTGGGTCATGTGTAGCTCGGTTGCCGTTTTGCCGAAATGCTCCAACCGGGCTAGGGTCACAAAGGTGTTGAGCCAGTGAATATCTAACATGGGGATCCTGTGATTAGTTGTGGGAATGAGAAGCTCGAGGTGATATTAGCTCGCAATATTCTACGCCGCTCTCAAAATAATCCCATATGAGATTCTTATCAAGGTGATAACGATTATTAATTTTTCTTATTTTCAATCGAGGCATAGGATAGTGGCATCGCTTTTGAGGAGAGTAAATCATGTCGTCTATTGTTGTTGTTGGTGCTAACTGGGGTGATGAAGGTAAAGGCCGTATCGTTGACTATTTAGCCGATCAGGCTTCAGCGAGCATTCGTTTCCAGGGTGGCAATAATGCAGGTCATACCGTGGTGAATGACTTCGGTACATTCAAGCTGCACCAGCTTCCAAGCGGCGTATTTAATCCTGACTGTATTGCGGTGCTAGGCCCAGGCATGGTGATCAGCCCGGCGCCATTAACCGAAGAATTGGCTGAAGTAAAAGCAGCTGGCGTTAACGTCAACATGCGTATTTCAGACCGCGCGACACTTTGTCTTCCACTCCACGCTATTGAAGACACACTAGAAGAAGAGCGCTTGGGTGATGGGGCTTATGGTTCGACACGTCAGGGCATAGCACCCGCTTATGGCGACCGAGTGATGAAGAAAGGTATCTTGGTCGGTTGGCTCAAGCAGCCTGAAGTACTGCGTGAACGTATCCAGTTTATGCTGGACTGGAAACTGCCACAGCTTAAGGCGTTGTATCCGTCATTTGAATTTGAGCAGACGGCAGAAGAGATGACCGAGTGGTTGCTTGAAGTCTCGGCGCCTTGGCGCGATGCGATCTGTAACGTTACCCTGCCTCTGAAAGAACTGCAGGCAAAAGAGCAAAATCTGTTGTTTGAAGCACAGCTGGGTGCTGGCCGAGATTTGGTTTACGGCGAATACCCGTGGACGACATCATCCAACGTGATCTCAACCTACGCAGGTATTGGTAGCGGTTTGCCGGCACTGCGCCCAGAGCGTGTCATCGCGGTTGCTAAGGCATTCAGTTCATCTGTGGGCACCGGTACCCTGATCACGGCGATGGAAGAGCAAGATGCATTCCGTGAGTCAGCCAACGAATATGGTGCAGTGACCGGTCGTCCGCGTGATATGGGCTATTTTGATGCCGTAGCAACACGTAACGGGGTGGAAATTCAGGCAGCGACCGAGATTGCGCTAACTAAGCTTGATTGCTTGAGCGGCATGGCTGATCTGAAGATCTGTGTTGACTATGATGGCGAGCACAGCGAGAACCCAATTTGGCCGCAGACGGCTTCACTTGCGCCAGTATACGAGCAAATGGAAGGCTGGAGCGAAGATATTACCGGATGCCGTACATTCGAAAGTCTGCCAGTTGCCGCGCAGAAGTACGTACTGCGTATCGAAGAACTCATGGGTGTACCGGTCAAAATGATTTCGGTAGGCCCGGAGCGTGAGCAAATGATTAATCGCTAAAACAGCGGTTGATGTAGTTGTTCACATACCCAGGGAAGCAATCAGGCTGGCCAGCAATGGTCAGCCTGTTTGTCATTTGGCGCTTTTTGCTATTTGAGGCTTGTTAACTTTGAAGCCTAAATATCATCCGTAACAGCCAGTACTGCCGCCAATACATCCTGACCAAAGGCTACGCTGCGCTCTGGCGACCAGCCGTAGAAGCTATCGGGATGAAGGATATGATCCTTAAATGGCATCTCTACCGTATAGGACAGGCATTTAAACTGTTCGGCCACCCAGCAGGAGCCGATAGTCAGGTTAGCGTGGCCCGGCTTATCTTTGTCATACCCATGCTCGTCCTGGAATTCAGGGGTAATGGTCAGCAGGGCCTGCTTGAATTTACTCTCCAGGCTTGCCAGCCTTTCGTCATAGGACGGGATCCCTTCACTGCCTGCAACGAAGTTGTACGGAATAGCCTCGTCACCGTGAATATCCAGGAACATATCAACACCGCTTTTCAGCATTTGCTCCCGAACCAGGAACACTTCCGGGCTCTTTTCTATTGATGGCGTCTGCCATTCGCGATTCAGATTCACGCCGACGGCATTGGTACGTAAGTGTCCGCGAATACTGCCGTCCGGGTTCATATTCGGAACGATATAAAAGACCGCCTTGTCGAGCAGGGCGCGACCAGCGGTGTCGGTTTCATCCAGCAGGCGTTGTAGCAAACCTTCGATAAACCATTCTGCCATGGTTTCGCCTGGGTGCTGGCGGGCGATAATCCAGATATTTTTCTTCTCATCCGACGGCTTGCCGATTGTCAGCAAGCTCATGTCGTTTCCGTCAAGGGTCGAGCCAAGGGTTGTCAGCTGACAATTAAAGTGAGTTTGTGCCTGATGCAGCAGGTCTTGGTGGCGGTCGTAGCTGTAAGGAGCAAAGTAGGCAAAATACATCGAGCCGTATTCCGGAATCACTTTGAAGCTCAGGGTATCACCGTCGAACTCGGCCGGAATGCGGAACCACTCCTCGCGATCATACGACGCGACCACATCGTAGTCCTGCCAGCCTTCCGGATAGGCGGACTTGGCCAGGTTCAGCAGCTTGATGTGGTGCTCAGTCTGAGCTCGAGTTTCCAGACGAAAATGAAACCATTGGTAGAACTCAGATTGGTTGTCACAGGGAATGGTTAGCTGGATATCTTCGGGGGTGTCGGCTTTGACAACATGGATGTTGCCACTTTCAAAGTTGCTGAATATTTTCATCGTTGTAGTTATCTATTTTTGAGTGAAGGTTCGAGGTTAGCATAACTATAGCCGCTGCATAATCAATTGGGTGTGATGAAGAGGGGGGCCGGGGTACAGTTAAGTGTTGTTGGGCTGATTCGTCATAAGATGTGTGTAATTAATAACCGTGACAGACATGTTTTGTCCTGAACAGAGATAAATAAGAAATAAATCATCAAAAATGGTTATCTGTTGAGCAGTTAACTATGTTGATACTTTACAACGGCCCAAGGGCTGCGTATCATTCACCGCACTTACGGAGAGATGGCTGAGTGGTTGAAAGCACCGGTCTTGAAAACCGGCATACGTTTGTAGCGTATCTAGGGTTCAAATCCCTATCTCTCCGCCACATTCTAGAAATTGGGCACAAGCCGGGTTTCGTACAGAATTGGAGCGGTAGTTCAGTTGGTTAGAATACCGGCCTGTCACGCCGGGGGTCGCGGGTTCGAGTCCCGTCCGCTCCGCCACTGACTTAAGCCTGATGCGAAAGCGTCAGGCTTTTTTCATTTAACGCTCCCGGAAAGTGCTTCGCACTTTTTCGCGGGCCGGAATGCCGGACCATCGAGTCCCCGTCCGCTCCGCCACTACACTGAAGCCCCGTCAGAAATGACGGGGCTTTTTTGTATGCCTTGAGTTAGGGTTCGCCCTACGGTCGAATGAGTCCCGCTTGATCGCAAGCCCGGCCGTTCCGCCACTACACTGAAGGCTCAGTCGAAAGACTGGGCCTTTTTTGTATGCGTTGAGTTAGGTTTGTCCTGCGGTTGAAACACTGAAAAGTATACTTCAGGTTTATTTAGTCGGCAGTGAAGGCTATTTATGGTTCTTCTATGAAACTTATCTAATAATTATTATGCATCTAATTTATTAGAAAGTATAAGAAGCATCTAAAATTACCAGTGTGCTTTATTTACCTATTAGCATATAAAAAGTTGTTGGGTTAGTGATGGTCCACAATAGAGTTGTATTTTTATTCAAATTATTTATACAAGTGTTAACGAAGAATCGATTGAAAATTTAATAATATGAAAGAGTGTTAATAATAAATCACCACGATAAAAAAGAGAAAAAGTATTTAAGTTTTTTATAAATTAGCCGTTAGAATAAGGTACACACATTAAAAGTATTCACTATGATCCGAAGTTACGCTTTATTTAGCCAAAAATACAAGAAAAGTCATTGCTTTATAGTCAGTGCACTGTTGCTCACTATTGTTGTGAGTATAATATTGCTTCTATCTGAGGAGAAAATAATCTTCTTACTTGGCTTAATCATACCCGTATTTCCGTTAATCATTATTGCCAGAGCCTCTGAATATAAAAGAAAATATCTTAACGACTAGCAATAATACTCTCTGTTTATATATTTAAATGCGAATGATTCTATTTTATAGAATATCTGTATGCGTTTGGCTTAGCTCTGGTTTCATAACGTCATTTTCAATTACTAATTCTAAATTATTGAAAAAATAGGATTTTTATAAAAGGATTTATGATGTGGGTAGATGGTAACGATTAACGTTATTATTTAACACGGTTTACCTCGCCTAGTATTATCATGCTGAAATGAATTCGGAGTGATGTCCCTAGGCTTGTATTGGTTCAAAGTGGATATTTTTACACCAAATAAAACACATCGTTCAATATGAAAATTAGAGCCATCCTTTTGGTGGCTTTCACAGCATATGGGTAGTTTTATGCGTACCTGACGCATACTTATTTTTTTACTTGGTTTAGATTGTTTATTATCCATAAGGTCCAAGTTTTCTGCAGTTTATCCAATGTACTTTTATTGATTAACAGCACAAATTTGTCATTATTGTTGATTTGCTTAAAATGTTATTTATTTTCATAACACTCTCATTTTGTCGAACTAAAGGTGACAGCTATCGCGAACTGTTGGTTTATCTTGTAAATCAATTAAATAAATAGACTTACAAAGAGTGACTCTCGTCAATTCTTTAGTTTCTACGCCTCTATCCTCATCCCCCTATCGGTATCCTGATAGGGTGAGGAAATGTATCCCCTTACTCTTATACCCTTTTTTTATGTGTAAAGGTGAACAGTGCGCAGTTTCCTTTCGTTCTCGTTAGGGCGTGTTTTCACCGGTGCCTTTTATAAATCAATGGGTAGAACAATGAAAACGAACCTAACCAAGCTGACCGTTGCCCTAGCATCGCTCGGTGTGATAGCGGGTTGTGGCGACAATGACACAGGTTCAGTGTCACCTCAGCCGTCAACCCAGCCGGTAACACAATTAAGTGTTCAGGCAATGGATGGCTATTTGCAAAAGGCCCAGGTATGGCTGGATGTGAATGGTAACTTCAAGCTAGATACTAACGAGCCACAGGCGACAACTGGTGCAGAAGGTAAAGCGACTCTGGATTTGACCCAATTTAATGGTGATCCGGCGCACTATTCGCTAATGACCAAGGTGCTGAAAGGGCAGACTATCGATGAGGACAACCCTGGCATTGCTGTTACTCGTGACTATGTGATGATGGCTCCTAAGGGTTACCAGAAAATCAGCCCGGTAACGACCATGATTGGCCTGAAAATGGCTGAGGGTGCCTCGGAAGAAGAGGCTCTGGCTGCAGTGCGTAAAGAGCTGGCTCAGCCTGAACTGGATCCAAAGCAAGACTATATCGCATCTGATAATACGCTGCTTGCCCAGTCGGCACGTGCTATTGCCCAGCTGTTACCTGAGCAGATAGAAACAAATACTATTGCCGAGCAGAAAGCGGCGCTTTCTCAGGGAGCAACAGCGCTTGGACAAGAGATTGATGCCCAGCGTAAGAATAATCAGGAACCGAACCTGAAAGATAAAACGTTAGTTAAAGATAAAGACGGAAAACCAGCTGTTGCTGCTGACAGTGATAATGACGGTTTTGCTGACGATATAGATCTTTTCCCAAACGATCCGAATGAAAGTGCTGATTTTGATAAGGATAAAATTGGCGATCATGCCGATCTGGATGATGACAACGATGGCTTCAATGACAGTGTTGAGTTGCGCCTGGGATCGGATCCTTATGATTCAAGCTCAACACCGCCAGACTTTGATGGCGATAAGATTGCCGATGCAGATGATCCTGATGACGACAACGATACGTTCAAAGATACCGAAGAGCTAGAGGTTGGAAGTGATCCCAAGAATCCGCAGTCGACACCGTTGGACTTGGACGGTGATGGTTGGTCGAATGCTGATGAGGAGCGTCTAGGCTCAAGCAGCAAAGATAAAGCGGATCAGCCTGCTGATCTTGATGGCGATAAGATCGCCGACGTGGACGATGCTGATATCGATAATGATGGTGCAGACAACAAGAGCGATGCATTCCCACGTGACCGATTTGAGAGTCTTGATACCAATGGTGATGGCCTAGGTGACTTTGCCTCAAGTGATGACGATGGTGACGGCATTCCTGACAGTATCGACCCTGATCCTAAAGGGACTGACAGCACGCCGGACAAACCTGCGCCTGAATACACGGAAGCGGTGATCCACTACAAGCGCGCCGATGGTAATTATGATGGCTGGGGCCTGCATATCTGGAACAACGACACTTGTGACAGTATTGCCGATAGCGCGCTGGAAGGTGTGTCTTGGGGAACGCCTTTCTTGCCAACCGAGATAAGCAACGAATATGGTGCGGTGTATAAGCTGCCGCTGAAGGCCGGCCACTCTAGCTGTATGAATTTCATTGTCCACAAGGGTAACGACAAAGCGCTAGGCGGCAATGATCTGCAGCTCGATTTTTCCAAGGGCGATAAGATTTACACCTTTGACGGTAACAGCACGCTTTATTATGAAGCGGTTACCGAAGTTCCGGTGAAATTGTCCGGGGCATCAGCGCATTGGTTGGATCTCACCACATTCGCCTGGTTCGAAAATAGCGACGCGAGCCGTTACGAGCTGTGGTCTACAGACAAGGGTAACGGTGATATCACTAAGCCCGATGATTTTACGCGAGCAGCGCTTAGCCAGTCTGGGGTGATTAAGAATTCGAAGTTCCCGCACCTTGCCGGTCGGACGGCGTTCACTCTTGATGTCGAAAGCGATGCTGCCAAAGCATTGCTGAAGCAGCAGCTTATTGCTGTCGCGATTGATGATAACAACAAAGTTGTTGCAGCAACCAAGGTTCAAATACCGGGAGTGGTTGATCAGCTCTATACCGCAGGCAAGCAGGATGCGGATGAGGCTCGACTGGGATCATGGATAGAGGCTGGCGAGGCCAATTTTGCGCTATGGGCCCCAACAGCAACTGATGTTGAGTTGTATTTATACGGTGCCGATAAGTCGTTACTGGCAGAGTCGCCTGTTACCTTGACAGAGGATCCGGCTACCGGGATCTGGCACTATAAAGGCAGTGCTGATCTGAAAAATGTCTTCTATCGCTATCGGGTTAAAGCCTACCACCCTAAAACTGGCCATATTGAGTGGATGACGACAACGGATCCGTATTCGTTATCATTAAGCACTTCGAGCCTCTATTCACAGCTGGTTGATCTTTCCGATCCGGCCGCTAAGCCTGCTGGCTGGGACGCTCAAATGATCCCGACTCTGGCAACTCCGGAAGAGAACATCATCTATGAACTGCATATTCGTGACTTCAGTGCCAGTGATAGCAAGGGAAGTCCTGAATATGACGGTAAGTATCTGGCGTTCACCGAAGAGGAGCGTGACAGTGTCAGCCATCTTAAGAGCCTTAAGGAAGCAGGCCTGACAACAATCCACTTGCTGCCAAGTTATGATTTGGCATCAATTCAGGAAGATACTGCCAAGCGTGTCGATCTCAACGATACCGTCGAGAAGCTCTGCACAGTGAATCCTAAAGCCAATCTGTGCAGTGACGGTACTTCGCGTTCATCAACGATTCTTGAGCTTTTGGAGAAAATCGACCCGACTACCGGCGGTGCGCAGGCTCTGCTGGCAGATATCCGACCGCTGGACGGCTTCAACTGGGGCTATGATCCATTCCACTACAATGCGCCAGAAGGTAGCTATGCGGTAGAAAGTGACGGCGTCAGCCGGATCAAAGAATACCGTAGCATGATCCTCAAACTGCATGAGCTAGGCTTCAGAGTTGTACAGGATGTCGTCTATAACCACACCTTCTCATCGGGTCTTTATGATAAATCGGTACTGGATAAGACTGTTCCTGGGTATTACCACCGCCTGAATCCGGTAACGGGGGCTGTCGAGAACTCAACCTGTTGTGACAATACAGCGTCAGAGAACCGGATGTTTGAGAAGCTGGTTGGCGACAGCATCATGATGTGGGCGCAGGACTATAAGATTGATGGTTTCCGCTTCGATTTGATGGGCCACTTGATGAAGTCGAGTATGGTGAAAGTCTATGATCAGGTGAAAACGGTTGATCCGGATAACTGGTTCTATGGTGAAGGTTGGAACTTCGGCGAAGTCGTCAACGGTGCACGTGGCGAGAATGCCACCCAGTGGCCAATGGCCGGGACAGGGATTGGTACCTATAACGATCGCCTGCGAGACGGTGTACGAGGTGGTGGTCCGTTCGACAGCGGTCTTGCCTTGCTACAAACGCCGGGCTTTGCCAATGCCGGTGATCGTTTCGATGCCAACCTGAAGTCAAAAATGGATCTGATCCGCTACGGCATGACGGGTAACCTTCAGGCTTATCCTCTTGAAACCTCGACGGGTATCACCGTAAATGGCCGTGATTTTAACTATGGCGATCAGGGTGCTGCGTATACTTTGGATCCACAGGAATCCATTAACTACGTATCTAAGCACGATAACCAGACCTTATGGGATTTTAACCAGTACAAGGCAGATCCGAGTGTAACGGTTGAGGATCGTGCGCGGATGCAGATTGTAGGTCTGGCACCGGTTATGCTGGGGCAGGGGATCCCGTTCCTGCATATGGGCTCGGAGTTGCTTCGCTCCAAGTCCATGGCGCGTGATAGCTACGACTCCGGTGACTGGTACAACAAAGTTGATTTTAGCAAGCAAACCAATAACTGGAATGTGGGTCTGCCACGGGCAGACAAAGATCAAGCCAACTGGGAGGCGATCAAGCAAGTTATTGCCAACCCGAACACTCAGGCTCGCCCGCAAGATATCGAATGGACTGATGCTCGCTTCAAGGAGCTGCTGAAGATCCGCTCGACGACGCCATTGCTTAAACTGAACACTGAAGACGAAGTACTGAAACGTGTTCGTTTCCACAACACCGGAGCATCATCCGCGCCGGGAATGATCGTGATGAGTGTGGACGACGGTGTTAATGCTGGTGCTGATCTTGATGTCAATTATCAGGCGTTGGTTGTGGTGATTAATGCCAACATCAAGACCCAGTCGGTAACGCTTAACGGCACAACTGGATTTGAGCTTCATCCAGTGATGGCAAGTTCTGCCGATAGCAAGATCAAACAGTCGATCTTTACAAATGGCACTTTCGAGGTACCGGGATTGACTGCGTCAGTGTTTGTTAAACCACAAGGCGGAGATCAAGGTGAAGGGCTTGGCGGCGAAACCAAACCTGTGGTGAAAGCCCCTTATGGCAGTGAAAAGATCTTTGTTCGCGGTTCTTTCAATAGCTGGGAGCAAGATGCCGAGATGCAATATATCGGCGACGGAAAATACTTGTTTGAAAGCTATTTTGAGCCGGGAGTGTATGAGTTTAAGATCGCCTCGGGAGACTGGAGTACGGTGAACTTAGGCTTTGATCAGGTTAAATCCGGTGACGGTTCGGTCAGCTTTGAAAAGAATGGCGATAACATTCGTATTACGGTAACTGAGCAGGGCGTGTGGCGCTTTGAGCTTGATGCCAGCAATAAAGATCAGCCTTCCGTGGTGGTGAAAGGTACCGGTACTGACTTTGCCTGTTATGGCGGCGACAATAAAGCCTGCGAGCTGCGGATGTATCAGGTGATGGTTGAGTCATTCGTCGATGGCGATAGCAGCGCCGATTATAACGAAGGGTATGGTCCGTCCCACCACCGTGGTGACCTGCAGGGGATCATTAATAGCCTTGATTATATCAAGAGCCTTAATGTGAATGCGCTGTGGCTGACTCCTGTGTTTGACTCCTGTGCAGGTTCGGCAGGGGATAACAAGCTGGATGCAACAGGTTACTTCGCTTGTGATTTCTTCAATGTCGATCCGAGTTTCGGAACTAATGAACAGTTGAAAACCTTGATTAACAAGGCCCATGAAAAAGGTCTGTATGTCTTCCTCGACGGCGTTTTTGGCCACACCAATAAGGTAACGGTGAAACCATCGCCAACAGGCAAACTGCCGACGTTGAAATCGGGTGGGTCGAGCTATCCGGGCCAGCTGGTAGTTTACCCTGACAGCGATAGTCTGGCGTTCTTTAAAGAGGTGGCAACGCACTGGATCACCGAGTACGACATCGATGGTTGGCGCTTGGATCAGTCCTACCAGTTGCCGTTAGCTGAGTGGCGTGAGATTCGTACCGCGGTTGAAGCTGCTTCTGCTGATAACAAGGCTGCAGGCAAGACTTGGGGTACCTTGGGTTACATGGTCGGCGAAGTATGGAAAAGTGCAGGGGAAATTGCAGCGACGACCTACGGCACCGACAAAGAACCGGCGCTATCTTCAGCGTTTAACTTCCCGCTACGATACGGTTTGGTTAAAGCTCTGGCTGTGGAGGAATCAGGGGATTCCGGTAACGCAACCGGGATCAATGCATTCTGGAACAAGATCGAAAACTACCCATACCATGCAATGCCTAACCTGATGCTGGGCAACCACGATTTGGTGCGCTTTGGTGATTTGATCCAGCGTGGCAATAAAGGTGAGTACTTCCAGCGTCATAAGGCGGCGTTTAGCTTCATGGCGGCTTGGTCTGGCCCAATCACCTTCTACTACGGTGACGAGATTGGTGATGAAGTTGACGGCTTTGCTGCCAAGGTCTCTGATGACTGCGCATCGCAAGGACTGTGTGATGATCATGTCGCACGTTCAAGTGCCAAGGTTGAAGGGGTAACAGGCGTCACACTATCGGCCGAACAGGCAGATTTGAAGGCTTGGCTTAGCAAGGCGATGGCGGTACGTGCTGCTACTCCTGCATTGTATAAAGGTAAGCGCCGTAATCTGTTGAGCTCAGAGACTGTGTATGCGGATCTGAAGCAGTACGGTGATGAGCAGGTTGTGTACGTACTGAATACCTCTACCGATGAGCAGAATTTCGAGCTGGATATGAGCAAGGTGAAAGCGACCAGCCAGCTAGTCGATCTGTTAACGGATGAAGTGATTGTAACGGGAGATCAGAAGACGACTATCACAGTCCCAGCCCTCACAGGTCGGCTGTTGAAAGTTAATTAATCGAGCTCTATCACACAGCTATCATCCTGATAAAAAAGAAAAAGGTCTGCCTCGGCAGGCCTTTTGTTTTAGGTGGTCTGCTCACACATTGTGCAATGGGAATGTTTTATGCTAAATCATTGACACAGTTGATTATTTATTGATGATTAAGCCTCTAATTAGGACGCTCTGATGATAAAACGCGTAATTGCTCTGATTGTATTTTGTATATTTCCGGTGATGGCGAATGCCCAATATAAAGGTGAGACGGTTCAGATCCCGATGGTAGATGAGGGGCTTCTTTGGGACTCGAATATCATTCTGGAAGCGACGCTATACAAACCCGAGGGGGATGGCCCTTTTCCTCTAGTGATCTTTAACCATGGTTCTACAGGTGATGGAGTTATTCCCGAAGACATGACTATCAACCCATGGGGCTTTGGTAGCTATTTACTTAAAAAAGATATCGCATTGCTTATTCCGATGAGAAGAGGACGAGGGGCTTCTGGCGGAAGCTATGATGAGCAATATACCTGTAACCCAAAGGGGATCACCGAGGGTATTGAGTATGCACTGGAATCACTTGATGCCACATATAGCTATCTAGAGTCTCAGTCGTGGGTTAACAAAGAGAAAATTGTCCTTTCCGGTCATTCCAGAGGAGGAATGCTTTCACTTGTCTATGCTTCTGAACATCCTAAATCCGCGGTTGGCGTACTTAATTTTTCGGGTGGTTGGGTGTCGGATAGTTGCCAAGTTAAAAGTGAGTCAGCCAACTTGTCTATGTTCAAAAATGCCGGGCAAAAAATGCAAGTGCCGAGCCTGTTCATTTACGGGCATAATGACCCTTTCTATGCCGATGAGAGTATTGAAGAGTTTGCCGAAACTTATAAAGCCTCTGGAGGCGATCTCACATTCAAATTTTATCAGTTAGGGAAGAAAGTCAGCGGTCACAGTGTATTTGAGTCGTACTGGTATCTATGGACTGGTGTTGTTGATGACTTTCTGCTTAAGCAGGGCATGACAGAAAGTCACTAGCTTCCTATTTAAGGTGCTGCAAAATGAAGTCAACACAGTGCTTGATTTTGGGGATCTGGTATTTGGCTTGTTGATACAAAACAAATATATCCAGATTAGTATGCTGCCTGCTGGAAACAGGGGAGTTAACCGGTACTTCAACCAACTCCCCTGAGGCGAGGTAATCGCTAACCCACCAGTGCGGGTAGAGTAGCAGCCCTTCATGCGCCAGGGCTGCAGCGAGTAATGACTCGCCATTGTTACAAAGTAAGATCGGGTTAATGGCGATCTTTTCCCATGCATCCCCATTGAAAGTCCACCATGAGAACACTCCCTGATTTCCGCGATATTGTAAACTGGGGCTAGATTCAATATCGGCCACAGTAAGAGTCTTACGATGAAAGCGCTTTTGTAAGGAATGTAATAGCTGAGGCGTCGCGACCAGTATGAATCTTGCACTGGATAAGTGCTTGGCAATAACGCGTTCTTCCGGTACATGGCCAGCCCGTATGGCGATATCTACGGCATCCTTGCTGAAAACAACGCGTTCGTCAGAATAATCGAGATCCAGAATGATTGAAGGATATTTTTGACGAAATTTTTGTAAAACAGGAAACAACACCTTCTCACCATAGCTGGCCGTTGAGCTGATGCGGAGCTTTCCACTCATTTCACCGAGTCGCTGTGAGACGAGTTCGTCAGCATCATCGATTTTTTGCAGGGCTTCAACAATAGAGCGGTAATACACGCTACCGAGTTCAGTGGTACTGACATTGCGCGTTGTACGTTTGATGAGTTCAACACCTAGTTCACTTTCCAGATCTTTAATCCTTCGTGAAATCGATGATGGCGGTACGTCAAACTCCTGGGCTGCCAGAGTAAAGCTGTTAAGCTCAGCAACCCTTTTGAAATAGCGTAATGCACGTATTTTGTCCATAATCCTACTAATAACTAAGCATTATCGACCTAAATCTATCTTGTTTTTGTCATAAAGACAAAATTGATTTGTTTCATATTATCTGTTTCGCCTAAAACCTCCTCTGTATTGTATCTGTATTCCATTGGTTGAGCGTCAAGTTCAGGGTATTGGGATTGTCTCGTTTAGATAATGAAAATGACCATTAACGTGGTAATACGCAAAAGGTGTAATGACATGAAAGTTCTAGTGATTGGTGCAACGGGTACTATCGGTTCAGCATTAGTTGAGTCGCTGAAGCAAGGAAATAAAGACAATGATATTCAGGTTATTGCCGTGGGACGTGGGACTAAGCCTGATAGTGCGGTGAAACTGGATTACATTGCAGATTTTGAGAACATCGACAGCATAGAAGCAGTACTTAAAGAGCAGGGTACAGTTGACGCTATTGTTAACTTTGCGGGTACAGCAGCCCTTGGTAAGGTGTTTGGCGACGAGAGCATGACGTCAGACGAATACAACATTGGATTCCAGTCTAAGCTCATGGGTCAGGTAAAGCTGGCTAAACTGGCGGTAGATTACTTAGCACCCGGCGGTAGCATTACCCTGACTAGCGGTGAAACAAGTTCCGTTCCAGTTCTTGGTATGACTGCGGCAGGGATGGTAAATGCTGCTATTGATACTTTTGTACAAGGTGCGGCATTGGAGCTAACCGATGGCAAGCGCATTAATAGTGTGAGTCCGGGCATGATTAAGCAGTCAATGGAGCTAATACCAGGCGCAGATACGACCGGTACCGTTGATCTCAAAAAGGTGGTACAGACCTATTGCGAGGTGATTATGGACAGCAGCATCAATGGTCAAAAGCTGGTGGTCAGCACCGAAGACAATGCAATAGCACTTAAAGCTTTCGGCGAGATCTTAGCTTCTATGCCGAAGCAATAATTGGCCGAGAATATTTAAAGCGAAGGGTGAGGCTGATTTATATTAATCAATATGTTTCATAATGTTGGCTCAATTTAAATCGTTGGTTGAGATAATGTAAATGCTTGTGCTGGATTAGCATTGTCTCTTTATTTATCATATACAACTAAATCGATTATTTGAGGTGAACTTAATGAAATATACACTTGCAGCCTTATCCATTGTTCTACTCCTTAGTGGATGCGCTGAGACATGGGAAGGCGTTAAAAAGGACTCATCTTCGATTTGGACTGAAACGAAGCGGACAACAAATGAAGTGGCTCAGAGTACAAAAGAGGCGATCCACGAGGCTACTGAGTAATCGAAAATTAAGAACGGACGGACCCGCAATAACTCCAATAAAGAGCTGAATGATCACACGTGGAATATGGGCTTTTGCACTGTATTAGTTCCGATCTCGAGTATGACGCTCGGCTTGTCTAACACCGAGCATCATGTAACTTAGCCGCTTTATCAAAGCTTGAATTGTCCTATTAAGGCCTTCAACTCTTGAGTCATAGTGGCCAATTCTTTGTTGGCGATGGCTAACTGTTCCATACCTGCTGCCGACTCTTCACACACATTGTTGATGTCTTCCATATGGAGGTTAATCTCATCACTGGTATGACTCTGTTGCTCAATTGCAACGGCAACGTGACGGTTCATTTCACTGACACATTCAACCGTTTTAGTAATGTCATGCAGCGAGTGGTTAGCCATCTTCGTCTGCGATACTGCACTTGTAGCGAGACCTTCGCTGTTTTCCATCACCTTGGTGGCGGCTTCAGCGTCTGTTTGAAGCCCGGCGGTAATAGTCAGGATTTCTTTCGTAGCTTCCTGCGTTCTAAATGCCAAGGAGCGAACCTCGTCAGCAACAACGGCAAACCCTCTGCCAGATTCTCCGGCACGAGCGGCCTCAATAGCAGCATTCAGCGCTAGCAGGTTGGTTTGATCTGCGATGCCTTGGATAACGCTAAGTACTTCGCCGATATTTTGGCTATGTATAATCAATGTCTTAATTACATCAGTAGCACTTTCTACTTCATTGGCTAATAGAGTGACTCCCTGGATACTTTGCTCTGCCATTTCGCACCCTTGCTCGGCTTCCTGATGGGCGTGCTCTGCTGCGTTATCGGCTTGGATTGTGCTTTGTTTCACTTCTTGCACGGCAGCATTCATTTCCTCCATGACAACAGCAATTTGGCTAATATCTCGCTGCTGTTTGAATGCGCCTGTTTTCGCCTGCTCCATAACAACCGACATTTCCTCTGTGGTTGAGGCCAATTGCAGAACTGAGCTTGCAACAACATTGACTGTGCTATGGATCTTCCCTACGAAAGTGTTAAACGCCAAACCCAACTCAGCAATTTCATCATTACCTTTGGTATCTAGTCTCACGCAAAGATCACCGTCTCCATGCGAAATTTCGTTCATGATCTTGGTGACTTGGGATAAGCGGCCTGAAATCCGACTCGCGAAGTAAATCACTAAGGAAGAGATGATGATCGTAATGCCAATACCAAGCATGAGAAGGTAAGATTTCGCTTCATCTTGAGCCAGGCTTATCTGGGTTTTTAGTTGGTTCGCTTCCTCAGCCAGAAGAGATTCAGTCCTTTTAATCGAGCTTCTTAGTTCGCCAATTAACCCTTGATTTTCAGTTAAGCCTTTTTGGCGTGATAGGGATACAAAAAGGTTAAACGACTCTTGGTATTGCGCCAGCGCAGGGGTCAGGTTAGTTCTTACTGCAGTATATTCAGGTAATAAAAGTTGGTGCTGCATGTGTTTTAAACGTTCAGTAAAGGCGTCAGCATATTTATTCTGGCGCTGCAGCATAAAGTCCTTTTCCTGGCGACGAAGAAGAAGTAGTTGAACACGTAATTGAGCGTCATCAATGAGGTTTATTTGCGATTCTAACGTATGGGCCGCATTTCGCAGTGAATTGAAAATACCGTTGTTTTTGCTTAGACCAATTTTCTGTTGAATTAATACAACTTCATTAAAAATTCTGTTGTATTCGCTAGTAATGGATTTTAGTTTTGGGAAACTATCAAACGAAATATCGGCGTTGGCTAATGTGAGATTTAGTGCTTGCAAATCGGCTTGTAATTGGTTGAAATTTGAATCGAAATTATCTTTGTATTCCATATCTCTGCGGGCTAAAAAATCTTTTTCGTCCTTACGCATTGCCAGCATATCTGCTTCGACCCTGTAAACGAGTTGAGAGGCATTTATTACAGCTTGAATTTTTCCGATAAAATAATGTGAACTTGAAATCATGGCGATCATAGCAAACATTAAAATGATCACCATGCAGTGTAGCGTTCTCTTTATTGACATTGTTGTAATTTAATCCTATCACTAGTACCTAAGCAGCATTTCTATATCAATCAGGTAAGTCTTTGTTCAGCTATTTGCACGGAAAAAATCACTTAGAACAAGGCTCGAACTACAGCTAACGAGTTACTTTAATTGTAAAATCATAACGCAGTTATAAACGATTTTAGCCAGTATAATGATCAAGTACTTACGTTGATTGGTATTACAGTCCAATTAACTTTGATGAATAATCGTGATTTTCCTTCCATTTGTTATACAAATGAATTTACAGCGTAGTATAAGACAAGTTACGGACAATACAAAGACCTGCAAAGCAAAAAACTTGCTACTTTCTCATTGAAAACTCGCACAATAGATCATGTAATTTTACTATGAAGCAGGTGTAAGTGAGCAATGGCTTTTAGATGGAACAAGTCAGCAAAGGTTTGCTGACTTGGTATTGAATTGAGGTTTATTGCTACTGACTTATAAGCTAGCTAGTTGAGATTTTCTTTCTTTGTTTACGACACAGATATTGCCACGTTTTGTGCGGCATTTGGAGCACCTTTCACACTCTACTGGTGCTCTGTCGCCTTCTTTCCAGCGCCTAATTAAATGCGGTTCAGACAATAAAGGTCTTGAGAGAGCAAAGTATTGGATGTTGGTTTTATCCGCAATTTCCTCTATCGCATCAATGTCCGTTAATCCGCCGACGGTAATAACGGGAACATTGATCTCTTGACTGATAACATGCCCATATTCATGGAAGTAGCCTTCTTGCTGAATGGTATAGCCGTCATAACATTCGCCAATCATGGTATTTGCCTTACCATGGATATTGCCCGAGATGATGATTGCATCGACGCCAATTGCTTCTAATTTTTTACAGACAATACGTGTTTCATCGAAGGTCAAGCCACCCTCAAAAAACTCAGATGCCGTCAATTTAACTAAGATTGGATATTCATCACCGACCAGTTTTCGTATTTCGGCATAAATCTCCAGGAGAAATCTCATTCGATTGTCTAGGCTGCCGCCATACTGATCTTCTCTTTGGTTGTAATAAGGACTTAGGAACTGATTGATTAAATAGGTATGTGCTGCATGAATTTCGATACCATCAAAGCCTGACTCTTGCGCTCTTCGGCTTGCTTGAGCAAAGGCCTGGACGATGTAATCTATTTCATCCTGGGTCATCGCTTTGCCTGGTGTTTTTGTGCCTCTTTCACACACTTCACTTGGCGCATAGATCACTCTTTCGCCGACATTGTAAGTGGTTTTTGTACCGCCGTAGGCAAGCTGCATGACTATTTTAGAGTCGTTGTTGTGTACCAACTCAGTAAGCTTTTGGTATTCACCGATAAAGGAATCATTGTACATTCCCATCATGCCGGCATTTGGCTTCTCTTCCTCTACAATATTGGCGTAGCCCGTAACAATCAGACCGACATCTCCTTTTGCGAGTTCTTCGTAGATGGCGTATAGCTTATCCGTCATATGGCCTTCTTCAGTTGCCATATTTTCCCACGTCGCGCTTCGAATGAAGCGGTTTTTTAATGTCATGTTGCCAATACGGGTTTCTGCAAACAGAGTACTCAAGTCCAATCCTCTTAAAATCGTTTTGTATTATTCATCAGCCTTATAAAGAACAGTCTTACTTATGTATGGCTGTTCTTTTATCTACTTTTGCTATGTGCAATCGGCAGCGGCAAACATTACCGACTATATAGATGACAATCCTTAATCTGGATTAAGTTAGTGCCATATATATGATTTAAGATCTGCACTTAAAGCGTGATTTCTGCTGCTCAAAAGAAGGGAGGGAGGCTTGTAGTTGGTGTTGATTCTTATTTCGGCTTTACTGGTGCCATATGAGATGGCTTCGAGACGGGGACTTATATATTTCAAGTGTATGTATTTCTAATTCCCATTGTTTCAATAAAGCAATATCATCGCCACAATCATCAAAGGTATAGGTTTAAAGTGAAATTCAATGGCATATAAAGTACAGGATAAAAGCCAGTGGTCACGTGCAGAGCATTTCAAGTTTTATCAAGGATTTACTCACCCCTGGTATAACATCTGCACAAACCTCGATGTGACTGAGTTATACAAGTATTGTAAGCAGTATGGTCATCGTTTTTCCCATGCTTATCTTTATCTAACTCAGCAAGCGCTTAACCAGTGTGAGCCGATGGCATATCGCATTGTTGGGGATGAAGTGCGCATCTATTCACCAATGTGTGTCAGCGTTGCTTTGCTGGCTAATGACGAGACAGTAAGATTTTGCGATTTACCTCATAAGCCTATTTTTAAAAAATTTACCCAGAGCGCGACTGAGGTAGAAAAAAGAATCAAGGATTCATCTTTTATTCTGGAACAGTTTATTGGCAAAGAAATGCGTCAAGATACTATTCATATGACTGTACTGCCTTGGGTCGATTTCACCAGCATGACGCACGCAAGGGATACGAAACATCCGGACAGTATTCCCAAAACAGCCTTAGGGAAGTTAACACAAGAGGGCGAGCACTGGAGAATGCCCTTTTCGATAGAGGTGCATCACGGGTTGGTGGATGGCCTACATGTTGGCCAATTCATTAATACTCTGCAGGGACTGTTCAATCAGCCATCCTTGTTAGATTTGAGTAATTAAACAGACAGAAAGAGTTTGTAGAGTCGTTCATCAGAGCCGCGAATGCGGCTCTTTGATATGGGCAAGCCATGTACGTGTTCGTTGCCGAAGATTGATAATTTATTCCTCTGGCAAAATCTACTGTTCGGCTGAGCTTCATATGCCGGATTGATATTTGTTGTGAGTATCATTCAGAAAATAGAATATTTCACGTGAGTGATACCTGTTGCAGTGCTCTAATTTAGAGTAAAAGCACAATTGGCTAAATAGATTTGCATTTCATTGCAATTTATCTCCCTGACCTTTCTTGGCGGGGAAACTCCATCACAACAAACTATAAGTAGATAATAATGAATAAACACATCTTACTACTCTCTATGCTACTGCCGTTTGCATCACAGGCGTCTGCTGATGCAACGATAACCCCTGAGGCCATTACAGCGGCTCAAGTCAGCAGCGTCCAGGCTTCGGAAACTTACACCTATGTTCGATGTTGGTACCGCCCGGCGGCTAGCCACGATGATCCGGCGACGGATTGGGAATGGGCGCTCAATGACGATGGCAGCTACTACACCGTTTCCGGTTACTGGTATTCTTCCGTCTCGTTCAAGAACATGTTCTATACCGACGAGTCTCAGGACAACATCAAACAGCGTTGTGATAAGACCTTAGGTGTTACTCACGATACGGCTGATATTACGTATTTCGCGTCCGATAACCGCTTCTCATATAACCACTCTATCTGGACTAACGATAATGTGTTCCAACCAACTGCGATCAATAAAATGGTCGTGTTTGGTGACAGCCTGTCAGACACGGGCAATATGTTTAACGGCTCTCAGTGGATTTTCCCTAACAGCAACTCTTGGTTCCTTGGCCATTTCACGAACGGTTTTGTCTGGACGGAATACATAGCACAAAACAAGGACATCCCGCTGTATAACTGGGCTGTAGGTGGTGCGGCAGGTACCAACCAGTACGTAGCCCTGACGGGAGTTTATGATCAGGTTACGTCTTATCTGACCTATATGAAGATGGCCAAAAACTATCGCCCGGAAAATACGCTGTTCACCCTGGAATTCGGCCTGAACGACTTCATGAACTATGACCGTGAAGTGCCGGAGGTTAAATCTGACTTTAGCGCTGCGTTGATCCGCCTCACCGATGCCGGTGCGAAAAACATCCTGTTATTTACTCTGCCGGATGCAACCAAAGCGCCTCAGTTTAAGTATTCGACTCAGGAAGAAGCACTGAAGGTTCGCCAGAAGATCGTCGAATTTAACCAATATATTGCGGAACAAGCTCAGTACTATCAGGGCAAAGGCATTAACGTGCAATTGTACGATGCCTATTCGCTATTTGAGCAAATGACGAGCAACCCACAGGAGCACGGCTTCCAGAATGCCTCTGAGCCTTGTTTGGATATCAACCGTAGCTCGGCGCTGGATTACCTGTACAGCCATAGTCTGACAAACGAATGTGCCTATTATGGTTCTGATTCCTATGTATTCTGGGGAGTGACTCACCCGACAACGGCAACTCATAAATATATTGCTGACAACATTATTGAAACGGTACTTAAGAAGTTTACCTTCTAATTAACCAAGCCGTCCGAAGAAAAGCCTCAGCCGTTGTGCTGAGGTTTTTTATATATCCCTAGGCTTCTTTAAATCGCTGGCCTCACTCTGAATACTGCACCTTGAGGTAGCTTGGGTATAAACTCTGAAGCTCAAAAAACTCTCAAATAACCAAGTAGTCAATAAGTTGTGAAATAAACCAGTACCTTAAGTACGCTTGGTTTCACTGCTTGTCGAAAACACATCAAGAATTCAGCAATCTTTCCTGTTTTTATCCTTATTTGATGAGACTGATTAATTACTCTAGCGCCTTATTTTACGGGAGGTGTTAGATGGAATTAAAACAGTTGATGGCAGATTTTTGTCAGGACTACGGTATCGACCTGATTGAGCCTAACGACGAGGGCATCGTTACCCTCGCAATCAACCAAGATAGTGTTCGTCTGCATTTGCAGGAGCACAAAGGCTATTTGGTTCTGTTTACTCAGGTTGGCATCTTGCCTGAGGACATCACGGTGAGTCAGCTTAAGCAAATCCTTGCGGCCAACTATTTCTGGCTGGGCACCAAAGGTTTTACGATCTCACTGTCGCCAGAAACCGACATGCTGATAGCCAGCCGTCAGGATTCAATGGAAGTTGTTCAGTATGAAGGGTTTGCAGCAATGATCGAAGCGGCGGTTGAAGTGGTCGAACATTGGCGGAAGGTGATGGCCGACGGGTTTAAATCGGTAGAAAGCCAAACTCCGCAACCTGATGTCACAACCATGATGGTGTAGGAGACGACGATGAGCCCTGCACAAGTTGGAAATACCTCGTCAAATGTCCCGCTGCAAGATTTTATGCAGTATGCCAAGAACTCAGATACCCGATTGCTGGCCAAAGACGGCACTGTGGTTAAGGCCGATTCAAAAATCGACAGCATCACCAGTCTGGTATCAAGCAGTAAGGCCGAAGCGCTAAAGCAAGAGAATATCACCACTGGCCGCGAGTTTAAGGCGGCGCTGCAACGGGAGCACTCTAAAGATGGTCTGGATGCGTTCAGCCCGCTGGAATACAACCTGCGTAAAGGCGATCCCATTACCCGCCGCAATGTCCAGGAAGTGAAGCAGGTGTTGCAACAGCTGAAGATAGATCCGGACGCGTATAAATGTCTTTCCGAATGCTTTAAGACGGCGGGCCGGGATCCGCGGATGATTGCGTTGCTGGAGGATTACAAGCCGGGCTGTTTTGACGGAAAAGTGAAGCAGTTAGCCAAGGAGCATGTCGGCAAGCCAGCGACTGATGTCTGGAACGACACCAAAAAAGGAGATATCAGCGGGCCGGTTAAGAAGGCAGCCAAGTATGTGCCGGTGATTGGTAATTTTGTCGGTATTGTCGATAAGTGTGTAACTGCCTCCAAAGAGTGTGACAAAGAACTGTTTGCCGGACGGATCGGCAAGCTGGCCGAAAAGCCAGAGACCCGCAATACCTTTGCCCACAACCTGACCGATGTTCTCTATGAAGGCCATGAAAAGCAGGCGCGCAAAGCGATGTTCTCGACAGCGGTCGATTTTATCTTTATGCCGCTGGGGGCGTTTAATCTTGGTCCTGTCGGTAAGGTGGGCATTAAGCCTATCGTTAATGGTGCCGTTGATTCTGCAGTCACTAATACGGTCGGCAATTTTGCCGCCAAACAAGCCTATTCGCTTGGGCTGACAGGAATTAAAGCGGCGGCGAACCATGTGATACCGGAAGCTGCGGCCAATGAAGACAGTGCCAAGCGGATGGAGATCGGTATTTTGCCTCGTTTGGAAGCAACCCATAACGGCAAGGAGAAATCGTTCGAGCTGACCGATACCAGTACCGTTCGGGCTCTGCTTCGGTATCTCGGTCCGGCAGAAAATACCCACATGAGCAAAGACGACTTTGGTTTTGAGCCTAGCGATGAAGACAAGGAGCTGGAGCTGAACCGGATGGTATTGAAAACCATGCTGGGCTCAGAGCCGTCGGAAGAGCTGGAATTTGGTTCGAAGACCGGCCGGAAATCAGACAAGGCCTTGCTGTCATTGATGAACGATCAAGACGGTGTGTTAGGCCGAGTGATTGACGGTATGAACACCGGCAAGGATCCGCACTTTGTTCGTGACGAACTTAATCAGCAATTTCAGGATGTGAAGAAGGATGGGGTTCCAAGCTATCTTCGCATGCTTTACCTATCAGAGGGATGGATGCGCCCCTAACGGATTAAACGGAAGCTGTTCGTGACACAACAAATTCGCCCCGTTAGGCGTTTCAAATCTTTGTAGCCCAAAGCGACCACAGGCATTGCCATTGGTCGCTTTTTTTCTCAAAACATGATTCCAACTTATTTGAGGTTTTTTTGAGGATTTATGAAGTGGGCAATGTTGCAATAACTTCTTGAATAATCGGGGTGAATTTATCAATGGCGACACTGGCATCAAAGCTCGACGCGTTTGTTGAAACACATGATATAGCCGTGCAGCAACTTGACGGTATCGAAGTGTTATTAATCCAAAACACCCTGGTGCAGGTGGATGTCAGTAAAGGCGTTGCATCGGTCGCATTTATGTTGCTGCCAGATGAAAGGCAGCAGCCTGATAAGCTCTGCCGCCAGTTATGCGCAGTACTAAAAAAAATGGCCTGGGTGGCACAGCATACTCAGGTCGAGCTGATGGTGGAACCGGATCACACAAAGCTGACATTGCTGCAGCGCCTTACAAGAGACGGTGAGCTGTCTGGCGATCGCAGTGAGGGCGTTGATTTGGACGGGAGAATAGAGCAGTTGTTGTGGGTTGTAGACGTTATGCATGAATTGACTGGTCTAGAGCAACAACAACTGACGGTGCCGTCAGCTACCTCTGTGGCAGCTAACAATATGGTGTTCGTCTGATGCTTGAGTGGGGATCGAAATGCTTATCTGAGCCCTTGTTTAAATGGCTGTTTAAACGGTTGTCTAAATGGTTGCGGTTATCACCAAAGAGGCCGAGGGCATTATCCATCTCTATTTTGCTGTTGCTCTCAGTTGGGGGCTTATTTTCAGCACAGGTCTGGTCACAATCTTTACCGCGTAGCGGCTATCAGCATATCGGACAGGACGAGCCGCTGGCAGATGTGCTGAAAGGGTTTTCAGCTAATTACCGATTATCAGCTGTTGTCAGTGAATGTATTAGTGAAAAGTTCAATGGACAGGTCGCGGCTTCAACGGCGGAGCATTTTTTAAGTCAGCTACAGGCTGCATTTGGCTTTATCTGGTTTCGCTATGGCAACACGCTTTATTTTAATTGCGGCAGTGAAATGCAGACCAAGGTACTGACCTTGAAACGGATGTCACCGGCTGCGCTGAAGCAGGCCATGGGGCAGGTTGGTTTGGATCTGGACCGTTTTGGCTGGCGTTCATTGCAAGACAAGGGGCTGCTGCTGGTGTCGGGACCGCCGCGGTTTGTTGACATTGTCGAGCAGGTGGCTACCGGCCTGGACGAGCAGGCCAAGGTCAAACAGGCAGAAGAGCTGCAAACGTATGTTGTTCCCCTGTACTTTGCCTGGGCGGGGGATCGCCAGGTCGGGGATGGCAAGACAGTACCTGGGGTTGCAACGACACTGCGAAAGCTAATGGGGTACAACTCGCAGGATTCTATCGGTCGGATCGAATCGGATGAGAGCCGTAACGCGGTATTGCTAAGAGATACCCAGTCAAATATCGATCGTTATATGCGAATGATCCATGCAATGGACAGGGCCCTTAAGCAAGTCGAAATCGGGGTCACGATCATTGATATCAAGGAAGACGCATTGGAGGAGTTCGGCATTGACTGGGGAATCAATGGCTCGTCGGGCAGTTTGAGCTATCAAGGTGGTGTCATTAGCGGCGTACTGGGGGACGGGTTAAATCTTTCCACCATTATCGGGGCCAATATTACCGGTGTATTGTTCCGCCTCAAGGCGTTAGAGAGCCAGAGTAAAGCGCGAATGCTGTCTCGGCCTTCTTTGCTGACCCAGGAAAATACAGAAGCTGTGCTGGATAACAGCGAGACATTTTATGCCCGAGTGACATCAAAGGAAGACGCGCAACTGGTGCCATTGACTGCCGGGACGAAACTCACTGTTACCCCAAGGGTTATCCCTGATAAGACGGGCGATGTGGTCAAGCTTGATATCCAGATCACCGATGGCAAAACCACGGATGAGCGCGTCGACAACCTGCCGACAATTAAGGGCAGTTTCATCAAGACGGAAGCGATGGTGAGAAAGGGCCAGAGCTTGCTGATTGGAGGATATTTTGTGGATTCGGAAACCATGGGAACGGACAAAGTGCCTGTGTTGGGGGACATACCGATGATCGGGGCGCTTTTCAGCCAAGAAAAAACAACAACCAGCCGAATGGTTCGCCTCTTCCTGATCCGGCCAAAAGTCTTGGAGCCCGGTTTGAATAACCTGGCCGAAGCCCGCCAGCAATATCCTGAATTAAGGCAAATCGTGCCGGGAGTTGCCGAGGTCGAGGCGCTGGAGCAAGCCTTTGTCTCTGGTTCTACACATCATTTATATAGGTAACGGGCATGACAAGGTGGATATTAAAAGTGCTGTCCGGCAGCCATGCCGGGGCCGAAATGGCAACCGAGCAAAATAATATTGTTCTGGGTTCAGACAGTGCACATGCCGATTGCGTGTTGTCTGATTGTGGTTTTGCCGCTGTTGCTTGTCAGCTGACCCTGACCGATACCGATCAGGTAATAAAAATCTTGGCAGATCAGGTCTGGTATCTGAATGGAAAACGACAGTCGGCCGGTATTGCCCGTATCAAGCCTTATCAGGTTATTCAAGTCGGGGGAGTGGCGTTTGCTTTCGGGCCGTCGGATGTTGTGTGGCCGGTACTGACTGTTCCAGTTGTTAGTCGCCGCCGGATCCCTTGGGCAGGCATTGCCTTGTCTGGGGTTCTGGTAGTCGGCAGTTTATCGGCATCGCTGGTGGTATCGACAAAGTACGCCAAGGCGCGACGGACAACAGCGGCTCAGCTACTGGAACAGCTGGACTACTCCTCGGTTACCCTGCAGCCACTCAATGATCGATTGCTGTTGTCAGGGTATGTCGAAGACAGGGAAAGTTTGCAAGTGTTAAAAAATACCCTTGCCGAGTCTCAGCAACCCATTGAATGGCAAGTTTATCGCGTAGATAGCGTACAAAACGCCGTGACGACCTGGCTTGCCCAGCATGATTTGGCAGGCTTGGATGTGACGGTTGATACCCAGGGTGTTGCCCACATTAAAGGGGTGCTGAAAGACGGCCTTGAACTTGCCAAGATCTCTAACAGTCTTCAAGACGATGTTCAGGGGCTTACCCGGACGGACTGGCAGACCGCCCGAATATCAGGCTTGATCGGTTGGCTTCAGCAAGCTATCCGACAGAAAAATTTACCAGGATTGATGGTGGCTGAATCCGACGAGCATATCTATCTGACGGGTAAGCTGGCAGAGCAGGAGAAGCCGAAACTGACTGCGTTACTCGAGCGAGCAGCCGAGCAGTTTGGGCGTCAGGTTCCAGTGAAATATCAGGCTTTCTTATTGCCAGACAGTCCATTGCCGTCTATCCGAGCAGTGAGCCTGAGCAGGACACCGTATGTTGTGATGTCCGACGGTCAAAAATACCTGACCAGTGCTGTTATTGGGGATGGCTATACGATTCGGAAGATCACTGATGAAGGGATCGCGATAGCCAAACAGGGCAAGCAGTGGTGGTTACCGACAGGAGGTTGAATGTTTTCAGATACCACTTTATTAGAGCAGCATTTTTGTCAATTTGAGCGGGCATTGGCACAGGTAGAAAATCGGCTGCTTGAGCCTATGCTACCCGCACAGTTTGCTCAGACGGTGCGTTGGCAGCAGGCGTTGAAGTTGGCTGTCAGTCATATTCTCGACCAAGGAATAGCGAATAAAACCAACGATAAAGGAAGGCTGAATTATGAATTTCGATACCATCAACCAGGGGCTTGGCAAGATAATGGAAGCCAAGGATACCGAGCTGACTCGCTTCTCGACCGAGATGGATCCGGGCAAGCCGGAAGATTTGATGAAATTTCAAAAGATGGTCAGCGAGTGGTCAATGGTGATGGGGCTCCAAAGTGCGACGATCAAATCAGTACGCGATGCGCTGCAGGGCATTATTCAAAAGATGTAGTACAGGGCTTGGCAAATCTTGCGTTGCTTTTTGGCGGTCAGGCTCGACTCAAGGATGCCGAGACGTTGCTGGCACCGATACTGGAAAACCATGGTGATGATAGCGAATTGTCTCCGGCAGACAGCGAACAAAGGCGATACCAGCGCAAGGTTGCCACCATCATTCAGGCAATGTGCCTGTGTGAAGTCAATGATACGCATCAGGCTCAGGCGGTATTGAAAAAAGAAGGCGGCCCGGAAAATCAGGTGCTCATTGCAATGATCCACCTGTTAGAAGGTGAACGCAATTTGGCTGGTGAGGTTCTGGGGAGAACCATATTGCCGATGGCTGATGCATTAGTTCCCGTTAGCGAGCAATTGATCAAGGAGCTGAACCATGGTTGATCCCGTCGCCCCGCTGCAATCATCATTTGTGTTACCGCAACAAAGCGTTTCCAGTGTGAACCTGGAGCAACTGTTTACCCAACAGCTTGAGCAAAGCACCCAGCCGATGGGCGATGCCATGGTGGAGGGAATTCAGACAATTCGCAACGATTTGGATGTTCAGGCCGACCAGATCCAGAGCCGCCTGAACGACAACCCGGAAATGTCCCTGCATGATTTGATTCAGGTCCAGATGGACTTGTCGCGCCTGGTTTTGGTTGAGGAAACGCTGGCCCGTTCCGTCAGCAAATCGAGTCAGAACATAGATACCCTGTTAAAGAGCCAATAGTTATGTCTGCTATTTCCTTCCTTGGTCCGCGATGGCTCCGGTGGTTGTTGATCGCATTGGTTGTCTGCCTTCTTCAGGGTTGCAAAGACAACCTGTATTCCAACCTTTCCGAACAGGATGCCAACCAGATGTTGGCGCTGCTGCTGAATCATGGCGTCGATGCCGAAAAGCAGGGAGCCAGCAGCGATACCATTAGCCTGAAAGTCGAGAAGACGCAGTTTGCCTATGCGGTTGAGCTGCTAAAGCAGAATGGTTATCCGCGCCAGCAGTTTTCCACGGTAGAAGACTTGTTCCCGCAAGATGGGTTGGTGGCAACACCCACCCAGGAAAAAGCGCGTTTTGTTTATGCGCTGTCGCAGGCACTGGCTGAAACTCTCAACCAGATTGATGGGGTGATCAGTGCCAGAGTGCATTTGGTGGTACCGGAACCCGTCAGGGGAGCGACGCTGAAGCCTTCATCGGCTGCCGTGTTCATCAAACATGCGCAGAACACAGATGTCGGTCAGTTGATCCCGCAGATCAAAAGTCTGATCCAGAACAGTATCGAAGGGCTTAAGTACGATGATGTTCAGGTTGTGATGGTTGCCTCGCAGGTCTCGGCGCAGCTGTTAGCACCAGTTATTGCAGAGAATCTGCAGCCATCGCCAATGGTGCTATACGGTGTGATTGGATTGCTTGGCACCATGATGCTGGTACTCATTGGCGTCATGATTTGGCAAAGAAGGCAGCAAAAGCGACGCGATCTGGAGGTGCTTGAGCGTGTTACTCAGAGCCAGTGATACAGAGCAGCAGTTGGTAGTGAGACATTGCTTGTGCTTGCATCAAGTGATTCACCCTACCCAGACAGCGGCAGCACTTGCTGAACTCGGATTAACGAAAGCAGAACTACCTGAGAGTGAAGGCTCTGAGTCGATTAATGCGGGCTTAAATAGCAGCCAGTGGTGGACAGAGGTGCTATCAGCGCCTCAGCAAGCCTGGCTCAATCAGGGGCTGCTTGAGCACTTTGGTTTGATGTCGCTGTTGTCCGAACAGGCTCAGCTGCAGTACTGGGCGCTATTACCGTGGCAGGTACTTGAAGAAGTGCTGACACTCTGGAGTGCCTGGTTTCACCTTGATGCGATCACCCGGATAATCTGTCGGAATGACCTGCAAGCAATCAGAGATAATCTTGGCAATGATTACGATTGGCTGATGGCACACGGTCGGCTGCATCCTGCCAATCCACACCCTACGGAGTTATCGAGTTACTCTCATTCCTCATTGTCCTGGCTTTCCAACCTCACCAGGCGTTCTCGCTCCAAGTCTGCCAGGACTCCATATTCAATTACAGCATTGAATTGGCAGCAGGAAAAAGCGCGAACACGAAATTTGATAGTGGGAAAGCTCACTCAAGACTGGCCTGAAAGCTGGCGACAGCTGATGCAGCTAAAGTTACCGGTTTGTTCGGAAAACGAATCGACGTCTTCATCTGCACTTTCATCATTGTCGATAAACACGGCAACTTCGAAAGCCCTCTCTCCGAGTTTAATGGTTTGTCTGCAAAGGAAATCCCCTGAATGGTACGAGTGGTTAAAACGATTCCAGCCCTGATGTCGGCAGGAGCGGGAAATAAAATCATAACGGCATCGGAGCTTGAGCAGCACCAACAGGCAGAAGAAATACTGGCGTCTGCACATACGCAAGCCGAGGCGATGATTGCCGAAGCGAAGTTAAAGGCTGAGGAAATGCTCGAGCTGGCAAAAAAGGAAGCCGAGGCCAGACAAGCCATCGTCGTTCTTGATATCGAGCAGCAACTGCGAGAACGCTGGAAAGAGACCTTTTCGGCATTGGAATCCGAGCTGGCCGGAATAGTCAAAGAGGCTTTGATGACAATGATTAGCCAATATCCGGAAGCCGATCAAGTCAGATCATTGGTCAAACTTGCTCTGAGGGAAGTGCAAGACAGCCAGAACGTGATAGTTCGCGTACCTACTGAGCACCTCAGCGTGATGACTCATGATTTTCCCGATATTCAGTGCGAGGGGGCTGACCATTTACACAATGCGTGTGAAGTTGAAATTGGTGACCAACTGTTTGTGGCATCGATGGGGCATGTCATCGAACAGCTTGAAACACGACTTTCAACGGCATCGCAATAGATGATAACAACAAGAAGAGGTAACTATGAACAAAGAAGCATGGCAAAAAGCGTTGGCCGAAGTGACGGGAAGTCCTTTGGGGTTTGATGAAAATGATGTGGCATCAATCAATCATCCTTCGCTCTCGCTTACAGTCAATTTCTATTATCGCCCTGATGGCGTCGTGCTCTATACCCAGGTAGGGCGTGTAAATCATGATCAACAGTTGCGCGAGTTACTGTCTGCCAATTGTATGTGGCAGCAGACAAACGGGGCGACCTTATCCGTATTCGAGGGCAACCAGGTATTGCTTGCCTATCTGTTCACCGCCGAACAAGCACTGCAATGGGCACACCAGTATAACCAGTTTTTACAGGCCGCAGCGTTCTGGGCTGAAAAACTGATTTCACCAGATGAGACGGTTCTTGATGAGACAGCATCTGATGAGACTGTATCTGCATTCGCTGATCTAACACCATCGGCAATCGCCAGCGCGAGTTTCGTTTGATAAGGAGTTTCCATGGTTAATTTCAATGCATCAGCGGTTGGACAGACGCGAGCGCTCGATCAGACGCAACATGTTCAGCAGCAATCAACATCATCAACTCCCGGAGCTATCCCACCACCCGCAACACTATCAACGATACCGAGCCATAACATTACTCAGCCTGCCGATCGGGTGAGTCGATTGTTTTCTGCACCTCAGCTCGCACAGTTCCACCAACTCCCAGAATCCTCGCGCCATTTATTACTCGAAACGCCTTTTCTCAAGCAGCAGCAAGAACCGCTGAGCAAACAAGCTTTTCATCAGGTGATGGCAGCAGCCGGTCAGCTAGAAACATATAAAGGCTCTGACGAGCGACTTCAGTTAACAGCCAATGCACTGTTGGGGAAAACCTATGCGGCGGGTGATCAGACTGTTGTAGCCAAAGCACTGGATCACCTCAGCACCCGTGCCTTGCCGACAGAGGCAAAAGCCAATCTTGTCAAGGCGCAACAGGCGGTAAAGAATCTGGCAACCCAGACGGACGCGAAAAGTCACAGCCAGGCCTATGAGGCGTTAAGAGATCTTGCAGCATCAATGCCGAAAAGTGATCCGCAGACACTTTCTGTTCGCCAGCTTGCCGAGCAAGTAAGAAGCGGCGGGATGGAACAGCTGAGAAATGAGTTTAAGCAGAGTCTGCAACACCAGTTCCATCATCTGACCAAAGGAGGCACGGAGCGTGCCGTGTCCTTAAAGTTTGATATCGGACCGGCGCTGGGATTATTTAACCTCAAGGCGGCTTCAGCGACCGTCGGGTTTGGGTACGACGTTAAAGTCACTGGTAATGACGATACCCGGATCCGGGCATCGCACAAAGGAAGCTTGAGTGTCAATCTGGAAGCGGGTGGCGGTGAAACCCCTGTCAAAGTTGCGCTGAGCGGCAGTCTGGGGCTAGGCAAGACACAGGCATTTGCCAACCTTGACAGTTTCATTGATTACCATGCCAATGACATGCTGGTTATGTTGGCTGGGGAAGGAGCCGGTAAGCTAAAGCATAATTTCAAGGGCATGATCCAGGCGCGCAGGGCGGATGCCCAGATGCGTAATGTGGTTAGCCACAACCAGCAACTGACGAAGCAGTTAATTCAGCAAAACATATTGGGGCAGGGCGATAAGATTCAAGTCAAACCCCGTCAGTCAGCGACGCCGATCACGGCGGTAGGTATGAGTGTCGACGGTAGTGCCTCATTGGAGGCCGGCATTCACGCGTTAGCCAAGTTAAAAGGGGCGCTACAGGGTTCTGTTGTTCATACCACCTTTACCAAACATGCCAACTTGCTTGATACCTTGATGACCGAGCCCGATCGCATAGAGAGTCGGCCCGGTAAGTTCTTCTCGGTATCGGTTCCCCTGAAAGATACGGCTGTGATGGATTTGTCTGATTTTCTCGGTGATCGTCAGACTAAACAAGGCGCGGAAGGAAGACAGTGGATTCAGGAGACAGAAAATGAGCTGAAGAGACTGTCAACAAAACTAAGCGAGGAGCCGTTCGGCCAGGATCATGACGGGGAGATGTATCAGGACAAACTAGCGGCCAAGCGCAGTGAACTGAAGGATGTCATTGTTGCTCTCAAGCTGGAATATGATTCATACCTTAATGTTGTAAATAGCTATGATGCAGCACGAAATGGTGGGGAAAGTGGCGCGATAAAGCGCGATCTTGGCCATATCAAGCATGCTTTTGAAGGAAGCCGGGGAGCTGAAGGGCGCGGTGAGTATTTAAGGGCAGTAATGTGTACTCATGCCAAGCTGAATCAGGCTTATATGGCAAGCTTCAGGGAAGGGGAAGTACCGCATCTTAATCCTCAGGAAGCACCGTTTAGCCAGTTTCTGAAAAGTGTGGCTGACGACTTCAGGACACCTCAGCTAAACCTCGAACAGCAAAAGCATATCGATAAATCTCTTACGCTGACATCGGGAGCCATGAGTACCAATACTCAGTTAATGGGGACCGTTTCTACTTCGGTTCAGGTGCCCGTTTTGGGCGAAAAAACCGTTGATCTCGGGGTGAAATACAACAAGATCGACGGTGATATCAACCCCGATAATGACGGCGAATATATCAATGCGTCATTGAAGCTTGATATCCCGGCAGTGAAGGACAAAAGCTCTGCGATCAAAGGGATCCTCAAAGAAGGCATTGGCCGGTTCTTGAGTGAAAATAGCCTGGAGTTGAGTGAAATTGACGGCCTGGATGATTTGGCATTAAGTGGCTCGCTGAGCGCCAGTACCCAGTTTGAAGGCAACTTTGTCAAAGGGGAAGACAACAAATACCACCTTCAGTATATCCGTGCGACAGAATCGACGTCGTTAGGCGGAAACGCATCAGCCACAGCCGGAGTGGTTAAGCTGGGGGCGGGTATCACTCACAGCAGCAATGATCACCTTGCAGAGTGGATCAGTGATAACACACTGACCTACCTGCAGACAAAGTTCAATGGCTGGCAAAACGGCCAGCAGCCTGCACTGTGGGATCAGTACGCATCTCACCACGAAACAGGTATCGGCAAAGCCTTCGATAAACTGACAGAGAGTGACTCGAATATTGCCAAAGAGCTGGACAAGCGAGCGAGTGATATACCAAACGGGCAGCACCTGAAGGAAGCGCTCTTAGAGAAAGCCGGACAATGGAAGGCTGAACATAATAAGGAAAACTTCCAGCAAGCGATGGGCGCTCTGAATGACTATTTCGAAGCGCAGTACCTGACCTATAAAAGCGAAAGTGCTGAGCGATTGACGCCTAGATATAACGATTAGTTTTAGTGATTTGGTTATTGAATTAGCGTGGAATCAACCTGTCAGTTTCGACTAGAGCTGACAGGTTGAGTTAACTTGTTTTTGCCCTAAATCTTGTTAGTCTGATTTCATATCTCAATTCATTAAGCAGTTATTTGACCAACCTTTTCTAATGAATGTAATGTGTCAAAATAATCTACGGAACATTATGATTTATTGGGGAAAACCAGTGTTAACTGATATTGTGCTAGATAATGTAGCGAGCTATAGGTCAAAAAACGAGCTAAAAACTGACAAAAAAGTCAATATAATCTATGGACTGAACGGGTCAGGAAAAAGTACTTTTTCAAACTATTTTTATAATCCTGAAAGTACAAAATATCGGCAGTGCTCTCACCTTGGTTCTGATGATACAGTTCTTGTTTACAACCAGAAATTCATCCAAGATAACTTCTATGCAAAAGATACTCTTAGCGGTATTTTTAGCCTATCTAAGGAAAATAAAGAAGCAAAAGAGAAGGTTGAGGCAGTTACTCTTGAATTAGAGCAAATTGCTAAAGATAAGCAGCAGATCCAAAAAGAAATCGGTGAACAACGTTCTAAGATTAATGAAGCAAAGGAAAAAGCTCAAAAGAAAATTTGGGAAATCAAAACCAACTACGCAGGTGGTGATCGTGTACTTGAATTTTGTCTGAAAGGTAAAATGGGCGGTAAAGAACCACTTTTCAATCATCTTTGCTCTATACCCCTACCTACATCTAAACCATCTAAGACAATTGCAGACCTCAAAGAAGAAGCAAATGCTATAGATGGTGATACTGCAATTAAACACTCTGTTCTTTGTAAGCTAGGCATGTTTGATTTATCTGCTGATGACTTAGCTTCATTAAATGAAATCATTGTAGGTAGCGAAGACAGTCCAGTTGCAAAACTTATTGGGAAGCTTAAAAACTCTGACTGGGTAAGTGAAGGCCTTAAATACCTCGATCAAATCGAGGGCTCTCAGTGCCCTTTCTGTCAATCAGAGACGATTACAGAACAACTAGCCGAACAAATTCGTGGCTATTTTGACGAGTCATACCAGAACAGCGTGAATGGAGTTAAAGCAATTCAGGCTCGTTACAGCGCAATCGTTGAGAGTATTCCAAGCCTAGACGATTATAAAGCAACTCAATTCTCTACAGGCTACATAGCTCAATTAAATGAACATTACACCAAACTATCTAGAGACGCAGAAGCTAATCTCAAGCTAATTAAGCAGAAAGTTTCAAACCCTAGTCTACAAGTCGTATTGACAGATGTTTCTGAGTCTGTTGAAGCATTTAACTTTGTTGTTGATTCGATTAATAAGCTTATAAGTGAACATAATGCTAAGATCGATAACTCTGCAATTGAACTAACCAAAATTAAGGCTGAGTTTTGGCAAATCTTACGATACGAATATGACCAGACAATCAGCAATTTCAATGATTTTCAAAAAGGTGCCAACAAGGTCATCGCGGACAAAACTAAAGAGGAAACTGCAAAAGTAGGTCTAGAAGAAGCAAAGGACGCTGAAAGGGCTGAGCATCAAAAATCAACTGTAAATATTGATGATGCGATATTCAGTATTAATCAAGGCTTAACGGATATTGGCATTACAGACTTCTACATAGAGAAGTATGAAGATGAGTTGTATCGCTTAGTTCGTACTGACTCTAACTCGAAAATCTTTTCATCATTAAGTGAAGGCGAAAAGATGATTATCAGCTTCTTGTACTTTAGAGAGCTATTCAAAGGGAAGCGGAGCGCAACGGAAGGACAAGTAAAAAAAGTCGCGGTCATTGACGATCCAGTATCAAGCTTGTCACACATCTTTGTCTACAACATAGGCCAATTAATCAAAAATGATTTTTTTAATTCAGAAGACATTGAGCAAGTATTTGTCTTAACTCATAGCTTGTACTTTTTCTATGAACTTGCTGATGCGAATCACAAAAGAAGGAAAGAAAATCAAAATTTATACCGTCTATCGAAGAATGCCTGCGGCAGTTCAATTAACACAATGAAATATGAAGAAGTACAAAATGACTATCAATCTTATTGGTCTGTAATTAATGATGATAAACAGCCACCAGCATTAATTGCTAACTGTATGAGAAATATTATTGAATATTTCTTTAACTTTGTGCAGAAAGCCGATCTAAGTAATGTGGTTCAAAAGCCCGAATTGAAGAATCCAAGGTTTCAGTCATTTGTACGTTACATCAATCGCGAGTCGCACTCATTAGGTCAGAATATCTTCGATTTTAAGGAGTTTAATTACCACGATTTTAAAGAGGGCTTTAGATTGGTTTTTGAACAGACAGGCTATCCTGAACACTATGAAAAAATGTCCAGAATTAGAACCTAACGCTAGCAAAGGCCACTCGTACGAGTGGTGTTTCCGTAAAAAAGTGGACGAACTTGGGTACTTCAGCTAATGCTGAAGTTGTTGCATTAGACAACAAGTATATTTCCCCACATTAAGCCAGCTGAACATCGCTGGCTCAAAAGTGCCCATTATCATTTAGAGCAGATGTCCATATACGTTGTATTAAATAAAATTTGCTATATCTCAGCTAATGTTAAAGACAGTTTACTAGGTCAATCAATAGTAAGACGTTGGCAATCCCTTTTACAAGCTCACTGAGCTTAGGTAAATTCTCAAATTTCTCACTACTTATGTTTTATACAGGCGACTTCTGTACACGATAATAAACGCTGTATTTTGTCAAATAGAGCTGACTTTTCGTGTATGGACGCTATAGCGAACCAAATATTAAGCAGTTAAGCGCCACAGTGGCTCGTTTTTGCCGCGCGTCACTAATAGAAAATCTGAGCTTCCTCATTTTTCTAGCATATCCGAGCGGCTTATTAGCATTTTTCCTGTGATAGTTGAGTAACTAAGGGGGATTGGGCAAAAATTTCAAGTGGAAAGACGAGCTCACCGACTAATATAATGTCAGCTGCCGGGGGGCAAATAAAACATGGCAATATTAGAATTATTGTCTAAAAGCTCTTGAAGATAATCTTTATAGATGCTTTGTCAATTATATGCATTACTCAAAAGTCTTAACTCTCACCTACCTAGAAGTAATGAGGTTTAATTGTGAGGTTCTAGAAGTCAAAGCGTGCGATAAATTTCAAGTTAAATTGGCGTATAAATAAGGCTTTAGCTTTAACTCTAGAGTGAAAGCACTGCTCAATAGATTTATCTGACATTTCACAATGACAAAGCCGCCCATGGAAACATTGGCGGCGTTTAGGAAAGTAAATAACAGCTAATTCGCAACCAACATTTCCTCACATCTGAGTTTAGCTACGTTTTCTTGTTTTGTAGATGTACATAACTCATCTTTGCATTTGTCTTTGGGTTGATTGTATTTGTTTATGCAGGCAGTTACGCACCCCTCAAACATCACTTCCATGCAGATTTCAAACTTCTTGCTTGAATCATCCTTAAAATCTGTTTGTTGAGATATTAAGTCTTCAACATGGTACAGAAGCCTTTTATAGGCATTAGTGGCCTGTTTTGTGTCTACCTTCGGGAAATACGGAGAATGACCGTTCCATGAGTCAACATTGTCAATCGTGTATTGCAGCATTTTCCTGATTCGTTTGAGATCTGCTGGGTGCGATTTTTGGTATTCATTTTCGACACCAAATTCATCCATGTAGTACCAATACATGAGCGCAGGAAACGCTGCGGCAGGTGGTAAGCCGAGTTTGATTAGGGTTTTACTAGCCCAGTCATCGGCTTCTTGTTCTCTTTTTCTATTTTCTTCTAATGAGATAGAAGGATTTTCAATATGACCCAATACGTGATGGGCAATTTCATGAGCCAATACGTACCAGAGAACTAACGCATGGTTACCATAAACAGTCGCGACGAACTTTTTATCGTTCCATGGAGAGTTATTTCCCGATAGCCCCGCATAATCCCATGCCGATTGATTAACGTGTGTGATGCTATTTTTGGCATAGTTTTCGGTGACGTATCGCGTGTATTCTTCACCAAAATTATTGATGTCAAGTGCTGCTTCCATGTGGTGGGCAAAAGTAATCATAAATGTCACTGTAGAATACCCTGTGCTGACTTGAATATGTCGTTGACCTTTAGCAGTTTTGAAAGCTCTTACTATGTCGGGGTTTCTGTTCTGCCACACGCCAATATTAATCTTATTTATGATGCCCTTTTCTTTCTTAGTACTTACGCTATTAATTTCGTGCAGACCGTCTACGAGCATGTCATAAGTGGTTTTTTTTACCTCCTTCATCCCGCTATTTGGGCTCGAACCAAGTGAGGGAAAAGTAAATGAGAGTAGAGTAGTGACAATAACTACTGCTTTTAATAGGTTCCATTTCTCCATGATTCTATCTCCATGAATGATTCAGTGTTTCTACAGGCATGCTGTTGGTCTTGTGAGTAACACTTTTTGTATTCATCAACCTTCTCAGCCCCAAATACTTGGCGAACGAGATTGTCTCGATACCCCTGTAAGCTGTTTATAGCTTTTTTGATTCTCTTTCTTTTCCCGGGTATCGTGGCCAGCATTTCCATATCTACAAGGCTTAAGGTATTGATTGATTGAGCAATCACTTTTCGCTCATCTTTATTTTCTCCAGCGTACATTATTATGGCTTCATCTTTTTTAGTCGTGCGTGTTAAACCGTTGATGAGTGCGATTGAAAGTACGATTGAACCAAATAAGGCGAAAAATACTCCTGGTCCAGCTTTTTGCAAAGCAAACTTATAACCTTTCCCTGAGAACACTGCAGATTGAGGGTCAACGACTCCAACCCGAAATAAGTTCCAACCAAGAAAGATGGAAGCGCCGGAAAAAATGACGATAATTAGCCTTTCAATTCCTCTGATTATTTCAATATCCATCTGATTTTACTCCTAACATTATTGCCAAAAGAATAGTAGGGAATTTAATTTACATCAAAGAAAGCGTGTGAAATTTGAGCAGTAAATCTAAGAATTGTCATATCCTATAGGTTGGATACAAGAAGTACCTTTTTAAAGGAAAGCGACTACAGATAAATATTATCGACTCGCTTTTGAATTGCTTGATATGGAGGCTTAATATGATTAAAGCCTACGTAAGCTTTGTTGAACCTCTATTTAGAAGAAGCTTAAACTGTAGTTGCGTAGTGACCACTAATCAAAATCGTAGCAAATCCGTGTCATTTCTTATGGATGTAAAGCAAAAACGAAAAGTTAGATGCTTTTTCTTATCTCAGATAAGTCCGTTAGTTCGGCAGCGCTAAAACGTTTCTGCCCAATAACGAGTTACTGACGCTGAATATTTTTGTGATCACCAAGCGATTCTATCGTATGTTCAGCTCACACAGCTAAACCTACCAGGTCAATTTTGAATCAATACAAATAAAAAATCCCAGCCAATGATACTTGGCTGGGATTTGCTAGTTGTTATAGACTAAATCTGTTCGTTGAAAATGCTTAATCAACCTTGAAGTAACTGACTTCTTCTTTTAGCTCTGTAGCTAGCTAATTCAAAGAATTAACCGCTTTCTAGTCGCTTTGGCAACTTCACGGATACTGGTCAGTGAATCTGATGCTTGTTGTTCGATACTGGTAAGCCAGCCTACTGTTTGAAGTCGCTGGCTTTACTGGTGTTTCCGTTATTGACGATGACTAGCCACATTATCAGCTCAAATCCTTTATTGAGCAGCTCTGAAGGAAGCGCTATTAGAGAAAGCTGGACAATGGAAGGCTGAACACAGTAAGGAAAACTTTCAGCTAGCGATGGGCGCCCTGAATGACTATTTTGAAGCGCAGTACCTGACATATAAAAGTGAAAGTGCCGAACGGCTGACGCCTAAACATAACGATTAGCTAAAGTGGTTCGGTCATTGAATCAGCCTGGAATCAACCTGCCAGTTCCGACTAGAGCTGGCAGGTTGTGCTGACTCGTTTTTGCCCCTTTCCGAGTTTGCATAACAGAATAGCTCTCTTCCTTAGCGGAAAACAGCCCAACTTTTTCTAATGGTTGACTGTACAGCACCAGCGCACGCTTTCTCCCAAAAGTAATCAAAAGGACAAAAAATCCAATCAACTGATAAGTGAATAATCATTTCATTCGCATATTGGCAGTAAGTATTTGAGTAAACTCTGGTATTTTGACTACCAGAGGATCTTACTATCGTGACTCAAATACGGCTTTTGCGGAAGATATAGCATTCATTGCAGCGGGTATACCTGCGTATACTCCGACTTGCAAGACAATTTCGATAATCTCTTCACGAGTAACACCTGTATTTAACGCTCCCCGCATATGAAATTCGAGTTGGCCTGATGCCTTTCCCATTGCGGCAAGCATTGCTACGGTAAGCATCTCCCTTGTTTTTAAGTCTATACCTGGCCGCGAAAGCACATCGGTAAATGCGAAGCCTAAAGCAATCTCAACCATATCAGGGTGAAAAGCATCAAGATTTTTTGCTACCCGCTCAGGAGCACCAGGCTCTATTTTTTCCAGAAGACTTAATGCCTGTATTCGTCGCTGAGATTGCTGGTAATCACTCATACATTAACCCCTTTATTCCCTCTGCAGTGTATCTATCACCAACTATCGCTATTTCATTAGTCACATTTTCCAATAGCTGTTGCTCTTCTGAAGTTAATGTAATGCTGGCAGCAGCGGAGTTTTCGGTTAGGTATTTTTCTCTTTTGGTTCCTGGTATAGGAACGATATTGCTGCCTTTCGACAGTAGCCATGCCAGTGATAGCTGGGCTGGAGTACAACCTTTTTGATTGGCTACTTTGGCAACAGCATCTGCGATGAGTAAATTTTGACCTATAGCGTCTTCCGAAAACCTAGGTAAGTTTCTTCTGAAGTCACCTTCCGGAAAATCTGTGTGTTTCTGATATCGCCCAGTTAAAAAACCGCGCCCCAACGGTGAATAAGGAACAAAGCCTATTCCCAGTTCCTTACAAACAGGGAGTATTTCCAACTCTACGTCACGTGTCCATAAAGAGTATTCGGTTTGTAATGCCGTGATTGGATGAATAGCATGAGCCTTGCGTAACGTTTCAGCGTTAACCTCACAGAGACCAATTCGCGCAATTTTGCCTTCCTCAATTAGCTTAGTTAAGCCAAGCATTGTTTCTTCAATCGGCTGACTATCATCCAGACGGTGAACATAAAATAGGTCGATTTGTTCAACGCCTAGCCTTTGTAAGGATGATTCACACGCCTGTCGTGCGTACTCAGGGGTATTGTTAATGATACGTTTATATTCCCCCGGCTTTCTTACAATCCCAAACTTTGTAGCAACTTTAATTTTCGTATTATGAGAAGCAATGAAACGACCCAATAATGCCTCATTGTGATGGAGTCCATATGTATCTGCCGTATCAAAAAAATTGATACCTAAATCAATAGCTTTTTCTAATACTCTTAGTGATTCTCTGTCGTCACTAGAACCATAAAATTCACTCATACCCATACAACCAAGCCCTATCGTCGAAACGATAAGGTCAGTGCCGAGGGTTCGCATATCCATAATCTTTCTCCTTGAACAGCTTTAAGCTAGTGTGGCACTATTCGAATATGAAAAATATAGAAGCAAGTGGAAATGAGTTTTTCAGTTCTGAAAAACACTCGGAGTGGGTCTGGGATGATACCCGTTCGTTTCTTGCTGTAGCTCGTACAGGTACGTTGAGTGGCGCAGCGTCAGAACTCAAAATAAGCATCGCTACGTTATCGAGGCGCATTGAACGTTTGGAGAGTGCTCTAAAACTACCACTTTTTATTCGTCACCAGTCGGGTTACCAATTAACCGCAGAAGGCTCTGCTCTTTTAGAAAAAGCAGAGGCTATAGAGACTGCAGCTAGAAACTTTAGTTCTCAGGTTGCAACTCATACTACAATGGCGGGAAGGGTGAGGTTTGCTACAGCAGAGAACTTAGCAAATGCTATCATCTTACCTGCTCTACCTGAGTTCTATCGTAAATATCCCCAAATTATTATTGAGCTAGTTACTGATACTTCAACCGTTAATCTACATAGTAGAGAAGCCGATTTAGCTCTTAGAATGGTGAGGCCGACAAGTGGGAATGTTATGCTAAGAAAGCTGGGAAAGCTGGGATACGGTTTGTATGCAAGCAAAGGCTATTTATCAAAACGCCAATCTGAAGTTGACTCAAATATCCACAGCGGTGACTTATTTATTGGCTGGGATGAAAGAAAGTCACATTTAATTACAGCGCAGTGGCTTAATAAAGCCTTAAAGGGTAGTAGCCCTATACTGACAACGACTTCTCTTTTAGGTCAAATCGAAGCTGCTAAGGCAGGACTCGGTATTGCTGTTTTACCGCATTTTTTAGCTTTAGAATCGGGCTTAGTGTGTGTTGAAGCTGATATAGGTCTTGATCAATCTATTTACTTGGCCATTCAAGCCGATATGGCTCACTCTCCCCGGATTAGAGTCTTTGCCGACTTTATAGTTGACCTTGTTGAACAAAACAGACATAAGTTGAGTGGCAATAACGAATAGGTAGCTCTTCAGTAGAATAGAGATTCTATACTAGAACCAAGCTATCAAGTAGACTAATGCGTTGCGCAACGCTCATTTCGGCCCCAAAAATTTCAGTTTCGGTACCTCGTATAGTGGTGTCTTTGTAGTATTTGAGATAAGAAAAGTTATCCGAAGCGCCCAAATTAGAGTATTAAATCTAACGCATTTCTATCCAATAACGAGTTAGCTGACGCTGAATGTGATTCTGTCGTATGTTCAGCCCACAAAGCTAAACCTATCAGACTGCTTTTGACTCAATATAAATAAAAAAAACCAGCCAATGGTACTTGGCTGGGATTACTAGTTGTTTTGGTTGAACTCGTTCAAACCTGTCCGCTTAGGTTGCTTAACCAACCTTGAAGTAACTGACTTCTTCTTTTAGCTCTGTGGTGAGCTGATTCAATGAGTTGACCGCTTTCTCGTTGCTTTGGCAACTTCTCGGATACTGGTTAATGAATCTGATGCTAGTTGCTCGTACTGGCAAGCCAGCCTAACTTTCGTAGTCGCCAGCGTTACTCGTGTTTCCGTCATTGACGATGACTAGCCACATTATCAGTTCAAAGCCTTTACTGAGCATAACGTGAAATCCAGCCGGCACGACAAAGAAGGTCATAAAACATAAGACTTCACTTTGTTTGGACAGAGGCTCTGTGATAGTTGTTATCACTTTGATGGAAAGAAAACTGGTAAGGCCAAATACGAAAACGTTTCGTAGAAATGATTGTAGAAATGATCTGTACATTTTAGATCTCGTCCCATCTCGTCAACTTACATTGTTTAAATTTCCAGCTGTAATACCAAGCCGTTGTCAGTCCGTACAGCAGGCCTCCCACCAGAGCTGTAATTGTGGTTTCCGTTAGTGATTTCCCGCTTGCTTGCCAACCAAAAAAGTACATCAGTACTCCCCACACCGGTGTGAAAAATACAAATGAAGTGAAAAAATTTGATTGGAAGTTTCGATAGTAAGGAGGAGGAGATTCAACGCCTAGCTTTCTTAAAACCCGGAATAACGGAGAATTAAAGTTTGATTTCCAGATGCCCGCTTGCTCCAACTCTTTATGTGCTGCTATAAGCTTACCGTGATAAGACATTGAATCACCTGATGTATATTAGTATTGATAATGATTGGGTAAATATGTATGACAAAACATATCCCATCTCATCCTCAACAGTTTATGAGCTCAGTCACAAGTTTTTGATGCGGCATATGCCTGTGTGGGATATGTGGTGGATATAGTTACCTTTATTCAAGGCTCTTCATCCAGCGGATCACTTCGGCAACAGGTTCAAATAAGTGGGACGGGATCGATTCGTACAGTTCAGCCTCGGCATGAAGGGTGCGGGCAAGGGGAATGTTTTCCAGTACCGGGATACCTTGTTTTTCGGCCAACTTTCTGAGTTTTCTTGCCTGAACGCCACGATATTTAAGAGATACGGCGGGGATTTTACAGTCTTGGTCGTCGTACCACAGGCCGACGACCAGGTGGGTTGGGTTGGCTACCACGACCGATGTTTTCTTTAACTGCTTGGGCATTGTGTTGGCCTGTAGCTCGCGATGAAACTCTTTGCGTTTGCCTTTAATCTCCGGATTTCCTTCGCTGTCTTTGTATTCCCGTTTCACCTCGTCTTTGCTCATTTTAAGTTCTTTTTCGTGGTTGTAGCGCTGGTAGAGCAGATCCAGCATAGCGATCAAAATTAACGGTGTTATCACGAACAGGCACAGCAACAGAAATAGCTGCCCGGCAACAGGGAGCAATGCCTGAATCGGGTTGTAGGGCAGCAGCAATATATCCCGGAGATGAAAGCGCAGTACTAATGTCACCATGAGCCCGAGGATCAAGATTTTCAGCAGAGATATGACAAATTCGACGACATTCTTGACCGAAAAAATTCGTTTTGCCCCAGATGCGGGATTGAGCTTGTTCAGGTCGATCTTTAGGGCTTCCGGGGCAAATACGGGGCCGAACTGGCCGATATTGGCAATGATCCCGACAACGGCAATTGCTATTAGAAAGGGGGCGAGTAACTCGAAGATCAAGGTAAAAGTGTGTTCAAGAGCGATCTCGGCAGCTTTATTGAATGGCAGATCCAGCAGGTGGGTAGGAAGTGTGAACAAGGCCTTGAGCTTGCCCATGATCCTGCCATGGTCAATGACCAGCCACATCATAGTGACCAGCATGATTGCCAGCGATGGAATTTCCTTGCTCTTGGCAACCTGTCCTTTCTTTCGGGCGTCGCGAATTTTTTTGGGAGTCGGTTTCTCTGTTTTTTCACTCATGGTAGCCAGGCCTTAAGTTGCTCAGTAAGCAGGAAGATATCGGCCAGTTCGAGCAAGAAGGCATCAAAAAACAGGCTGATGTAGAGCAGCAGAACCAGCAGGGCAATCCCGCTTTTGATTGGCATCGCAAGAAAGAAGACATTCATTTGTGGTGTGAACCGGTTCATTAGGCCAAGGCCGAACTCACTCAGGAACATAGTGATGACAGCCGGTGCGGCCAATCGCCAGGTGATATTCATTAGCTCTGAGAAACTCTCGAAAACCAGTGTGACAGAGTGAAAAACCAGCTGTGGCGGGAAGTCGGTCATGGGCCAGAGCAGAAAGGTTTTGTAAAAAGCGCTGAGCCACAATAAGACACTGCCAGTGATGAAAAACAAACTGGTACCGGCATGGTTGAAAAGGATACCCAGCGGTGAGGTTTGGTCCCCCGAAAGCGGGTTAAGGGTGCTGGCCATCGAGGCGCCTCGTTGGTTGTCGATAACAAAGCCGGCACTTTCAATGGCCCAAAACGGTATCGCACTGATAAACCCGATAAAGAGGCCAATAATGGCTTCTTTGGCGATGAGTCCGATCAATATGGTGCCTGATTGTACCTCGTCAAGATGGGGGATCACGCTTGGCAGCAGCGGGAGGGCAAGTGCTGCGGCAATACTGTTACGTATAACGGCCCCACCGAGCAGTTGTTTGGCAAAGCCGGGTATTAGGATCAGGGCAACAAAGAAACGTGGCAGGCAGAGGCTGAAAGCCAGGATCAGATCGGAGAGTCCATTCATAGCCGACAATCCCTAGAGCACATCAGGAAGGGAGTCAAAGAGATGGAGGCTGTACTGATAGAGCTGTCCGCCGAGCCAGTGTGCCGTGAAGAACAACACCATGATCACTGCGATCAACTTGATCACAAACGACAGCGTCTGTTCCTGTACCTGAGTCAGCGCCTGAAGGAGGGCGACCAAGGTGCCCACTAATGCGGCTGCCACAATAGGAGGCAGTGAGAGCAGCAATACCAGCTGAATAGCCTGCGCCGTCATTGCAACTAATTCAGCTTGTCCCATGTTTTTCTCCTCGCATGATTAACATCAACTCAACTGATAGCTCAAAACAATGCCGTGAGTCAGGCGGGGCCAGCCGTCGAGCAACACAAACAGCAGTAGCTTAAAGGGTAGCGAGATGGTCATCGGGGAGACCATCATCATGCCCATTGCCAGCAGGATGTTCGAGACGATTAAATCGATGGCAATAAAAGGCAGATAGAGCAGGAAACCAGCCTTGAAGGCGGCGGTTAGCTCGCCGACGGTATAGGCCGGGATCAGCACCAGAAAGTTTTGTTCGGTGATCACATCTTGTTGATTGGCAGGCCACAGCTGCTTGGCGGTATCGGCGAAGAAGCTGACTTCCGACGGACTGACTTTATTGAGGAGGAACTGACGGTAGGGCTCGAGTATGGTGCCAATGGCACCTAAGGCCTGTTCGGTATTCTCCCAGTCGACAGTGAGATCTAACGCTTCGTAATAACACTGGTAGCCGACCGGCGCCATAATGAAGATAGTCAGGATCAGGGCCAGACCGTGCAGGGCCATGTTAGGCGGGACCTGCTGCACCCCCAGCGCGTTGCGGATCAACGAAAAGATGACAACCAGTTTGACAAAGGAGGTGGCCATCATGGCGATGAACGGAACCAACCCAAGCATTGCCAACCCGGCAATCAGAGTAAAGGGATCAGGTATATTGAGCATCTGTCAGCTCCTTGTTGTTCTGGTCAGTGGGTACCATTGGATGAGTTGCAGAGCTAGCTGACCGTTATACTCGACGATTTCGCCCTGCCCGCAGCATTGCTTATTGGTGCCTGAAACCAGATATAAATCCACGACGGTATTTGGACGCGAGTGATTGTTATTAAGAGGAGATGTTTCTCTTGTTTCTGATGTTAAGTGCTCAGCTTGCTTGGCTGTTAACAGCAATGGCGCTGACTCCATGAGCAGCCAGTAGCTGTCTGGCTCCGGGGGGCTCATTGAGAGATGAGAGAGATCGAGTACTTGTATGTTTGAGCTGCCAGACTGCTCTGACACTAAGTAGCCCTCTGAAACTAAGTACCCCTTGTAATTCCTTTCGCTGTTGTTCTTATTATTGTCTTCTATGCAAATAAGTGGCTGCGGGTAGAAGTACACTCCTTGGCACAATATGGCTCCGGCGTGTAGCTGCTCACACTCATGCTGTGTGAGCCATTGATATCCGGCCAGCAAGTTGGCCCGAACAGGAGGCTGAGGTTGATCTGCGATTGGTCGAGGCGGCCAACCTGAAAACAGCGCCGACAACAACGGGTTGGAGCTTACCTCGTCAGGCAAAAAGAAAAACTTCGCGGTGCTCGTTTGTACATTAACCGAAGTGTCTGTATTCAGTAGGGTTGCAGACAGGCAGAGAAGTGAATCTGTTGTGTGATCGCTGAGAGGCTGGCATGTTTCGACGATGACAGACTGTGGCTCCGATTGGGCTGGGACTGAGGCAGGGTTAGTAACGGTGGCAGTTGCAGTGGCACTAAACCAAATCTCGCAAGCTTGCTGTACCAGTAACATCTGAAATGCTGTCGGCAAGGCAGTGAACACATCATGAGTGACGGCGGGCTTGATAAAGCTGAGCAACGCTTGCGGATCGCAATGAATTTCAAAGGCTGCGTTATTGGCTGATCCGCTGACCAACCAGCATGGTGATTGCTTTGCTAACGAGAGCTGCCAATGCCATTGGGAGCCACTTGCTGTGATTTCGCTGCGATGGTTTTGGGCATATTGCGCGATCCACTGTTTGAGGTGCTGTTGGTTATTGCACTGAGATAGCCGACTCATACCTGTATTTCCTCAATATTACCTTCTGACGATAGCGAAGAATCATAGGCAGGCGGCTGTTGGTCTAGCTCTTGGTATCTAATGCTGGTTCTGACATGTTGGAGACTGGGCTTGCGATCCAAATGACGTTTTTCTGCTCGCATTTTGTCGGTGAATGTCGGATCGGCACAGTAAATCGTAATATTGACTAGGCCTTGCTCAACGGCTGATTTGACCGTGACTGGTGCCGAGCCAATCGATGTTGTCAAAATCAAATTATCCCGCTGGGCACTGAGCCACAGGCGATCAGCCCACTGCCTGATCTGTTGAATACCCTGATTTTCTCTTACCGCTTGATTGGCCGTTAGCGTGGTCTCTGCTTCACTTGGTGCGTTTACCACTGGCGCTATTGACTGTGGTGTCGTCACGCCTTCCGGACTATTGAGCAGCCGCGAAAAAAGGCCGATATCGGCAGGGTGATTGTCCATTGCCTCAATCTTTTTATCGCCCCGATTCTCATTATGTTGCTTGGCATCACATTGCTTTTGGTTATATTGCTTTCCCGTTTTTTTGCAGGCTGCTTTTTGATTAGAGCTCGAAGCCTGCTGAGCGTCGTCGAAAGGGGATCTCGTCGAGGGCGTTGTCTTCCTGCTGGCGTTGCTGGGCAATATCGGCATGTTCATATAGCTGTTTGATCTCTTTTGATTTCTCTAGCTTAAATTGTGCTTGTTGGTAATCAGCCCGACGCTGGTCTAACTGTGTTTGTAACCGGGAAATCTGCTGATGCTGTTCACTTATCTGCTGGGTAAGCGCATTAATATGTTGTTGCTCAATCGCCAGTTGCTGTCGCCAGTTATCAAGGGCATGTTGCGACATCAAGGCTTGTTCGCTGAACGGGGCAGCGGCCAGTGCCTGATAGCTCTGCAGTACTTGTGATTTCTGTTGCTCAAGTACTGCGAGGTTCGCCTGGGCCTCCGTGAGTTGGGAGAACGCTTGGCTAACCAGTAACTTGGCGGCTTGTTTGCGTCGGTCTTTGATATCAACAAGGGTTTGCCACATGGTTAGCGGCTCACATTGAGTAGTTGCTGCAGGCTATCGCTGAATGGAGTGCGCTCATGGGTGGCCTGGCATAACAAGCTCCGAATATCGGGTTGTTTGCTTATCGCTATATCGGTAGCAGGATCGGTACCGCGTTGATATTCACCCAGTCGAATTAATAGCTCGCTCTTTTCATAAGTCGCCATCCAGTTTCGAATTTTCTCGGTTGCCAGGCGGTGCTCTGGCGTGGTGATTTGGTTGATCACCCGGCTGGCACTTCGTAGTACATCAATGGCCGGGTAATGGGCTGCGGCGGCGAGTTCGCGAGATAAGATAATATGTCCGTCAAGGATGGAGCGTGTTTCGTCAGCAACGGGCTCTGTCATGTCGTCGCCTTCGACCAGCACGGTATACAGCGCGCTGATTGAACCTTGTTCAGTGTTGCCCGGACGCTCCAACAGCAGTGGCAACTGTTCAAAGACTGAAGGCGGAAAGCCACGTCGTGTCGGGGGCTCGCCTGCTGCTAATCCCATTTCACGCATTGCCCGGGCAAATCGGGTGAGTGAATCCATCATCAATAAGACTTTTCGCCCTTGCTCGCGGTAGTGTTCAGCAATGGTTGTTGCAACAAGCGCAGCCCGGGCTCGCTCCATAGAAGGGCGATCTGAGGTCGCAATCACCAATACCGCTTTCTTTCGTACCTCTTCACTCATGTGTAACTCGACGAACTCACGGACCTCACGGCCACGTTCCCCAATTAAAGCCAGTACGATGATGTCGGCTTCGGTGTTGGCAAGAATCATCGAGAGCAGCGTACTTTTACCCCCACCGGCAGCAGCAAACAGCCCCATTCGTTGTCCTTCGCCCATGGTGAGCATGGCATCAATCGCCCTGACTCCTAAGGCGAGTGGTGCTTTGATTGGGGGCCTTGCCATCGGATTGGGCGCGGCATTAAAAACCGGGCGCCATTGGCCGTTGGCATTGAGGTTTGAAGGGGCATGATGAAGTGAGCTGCCGTCCATCGGCATGCCTAGCCCATTGAGCATTTTTCCCAGTACGGCATCGCTGACCCAAATTTCATGCTGGCGTTTTTCATTGATGACCAGGGTTTGATTCGATATCCCTCGTGATTCACCTAGTGGGGTCAGCAGGGCATAAGGGGATTGGATCCCGACAACCTCGGCATACAGGGTTGGTTGGTGCGGTGTTTCAAGACGGCACATATGACCGATGGCTGCACCGGGCAGCACCGAGCGGATGATATTGCCGGTTACCCCCGTTACTTTGCCTGCACTTTGGCAAGAGTAGGGACGCGTAACAATGTGACGAAGAGATGTAAGTTGTTCAGCCAGCGTCTTTGGAAGTTTGTCTGCGCTTGGCCGATCACTCGGTATTGAGTCTGTGGGGTTCTGGTGGTTTGGCAATCGGTGATCCCATCAACAAAACGTGGTTCTTGGGCGCGATTGTGGCCCAGTTGGAAAATAGAGTCTTAATAAAACTGTGAATCACTCCTGAAGCGCAATAACAGTGATTTTTGAGGTTTTTTTTAGGCTTTTTACCTGCTTATTTCATACAACATGGAAGTTATGTAGAGGATATTGTGTAGATTGAGCAAGGGGTTGGCGTGGCAGACATTTCAGGACACATGCCGGGTAATTTTTCTGTTGCTGGCGGTGTACAGGCCGGGCAGCAAAGGGCTGTTTCTGGTAATCAGGCATCTGCTGGCAGTGTCGCAGTGTTAGCAAACACTAGCCTGGCTGACTCGGCCGAAGAGTTGAGCTTTGCTCTGGCGGAAAAACGCCCCAAGTCGATGGCGGAAAGAAAGTCGGATAAAAACGATCAGGCGCGTCTGGCTTGGATACAGAAAATTCAGCAGTATCTGGAACAAGCCCCCGATCTGCAAAAGCAGCATAAGTTGGTGGATTTTGTTTCTGCCAATCTGGGCCGTTCGCAAACGACAGAATCTTTCATTCAAAGTCTCAAGTCATTCAGCCAAGATGAATCGCTGCAGTATTTGGCCGGTCAGGTGCTGGTCGAGGCCAGTGATCCTCAAGATAAAGAGCATTATGAAAATGCCCTCAGTGATTTCAAGGCTAAAAATGCCAAAACCATCTTGGCTGGCCTGAATACCTCCCATGTTTTCGCCGATGCCCTACCTGTGGAGCAGCTGTCATCTGCGAGGCAGTCGTATCGGGATCTTATTGATTACCAGAGCCACGGTAAGGTGTGGCGTCAGCTTGTCGGTATGGTGAAGCAGCACGGTACCTTTGACAATGCTGTCGATATTCAGCAACGGGCCCTGTCGGCAGACTACCATGCACTGGAACCCAGCCAGGAGCGAGGTGTGCTGGCAATGGTAATGCAGAACCTTAATCAGCTTAAACAGCTAAAGGGGATTTTTGAGCAGGTGAATGATTTGGCTCGCCAGATACAAAATCAGTTTTTTTCTCCCGTAGAAGCCGAGCAGCTTATGGAGCAGGTGCTTTCTATTCCTGATAGCCAGTTTGTAACAACCCGTCAGATGGATCAGACGATGCAGCGTCTGAATGTTGCCTCTTTATCTGCACAGGTCGTGATGCAACAAGGTATCAAAACACTCGCCGCTGAATTGCCGGATGCCCTCTATCCCTCGCAAGAACAGCGGAGTCGGGTTATGGACAGTTTACAGCAGTGCATCGACGAGACCATAGATAAAGAAGAGATGTGGTTGGATGGACAGTAACGCTCAGCTTGCAGTTAAGGAGTTTCTGGCAGTATTGGAAAATGTTATTCCGGATCACCAGTCTGCACTATTCGACCAGCCCTCGGGCGTTCTTAGTATCACACTGCCTGATAGCTACTCGACTTGCCCTTCGGTCAATAATCATATCGAACTGCGTTGGGAGCAAAATTGGCTGTCTCTGGTGGCTCCCGTCAATAACAGCGGACCGGAAAAGAAAGCGGCAGATTTACTGCTCTTGCTTGCCGCTTCACCTCTGCCTGTCCAGGTTGTGATCGACAGGCAGGAGCGACTGTGGCTGGTAAGCCAACTTCCCTTAAAAAACTTGCGTACCAGCTTCCTTTGTCGCCATTTTAAATGGCTGGCCGAGAAGGCTGCCATTTTACAGAACAGGTCACACACGACGTATGGTTAACTTGCCTCTCCGGTTCCGCCTTTTCCGTTCAGATGCGCCTGGGCAAGTCGGACAAGGTGCGCCATCTGGCCAAGGTGTTACAGCAGGACACGATCGAATCAAGACGTTACCTGTTTCCCGCACGCCGTCTGCAGTACGCATCACTTCGATTCAAACTCAGGGCCAAGTTCAAAACCAGGCTCAACACCAGACTCAAAACCGGGTCAAAGCCAAAGCCCTCTCTCCGTTGTCCAGTATTGCTTTGGGCCAATGGTACCGGGCAGAGCAAGGCACAACCCCTGCCACGATAAGTGCTTTGCATTGCCAGCAGCTTGGTCAGTTTCTGACAGCCCAGACCACGCCAGAGGCCAAGCAGGCGCTTGAGGTTGTTCAGGCATTATGGCTTGTGCAACGAGAAATCCACTTGATCAAATCTGGCTTGATGGGGCCTTAGCTAATGGGAGTTAACGTGGTCACCAGTCAAATGGACTCTGAACAAGCAAAGTCTGCGATGCAAACCTTGCTGACAAACTTTCTCGAGCAGCAGCAATGGACGTTGGCGATGCCTGTTGCGCATTGGTTAGCCGCCAATGGTGATGACATGGCCTGTGCCTTGCGTCCACAGCTCCATAACTATCTTGATGAGTATGAGTCGGCGCTGGAAGCCTTGTCAGTGGTACCTGTTGTCTTGCGGCACAACCTTGTGGTTCGCAGGGCTGAAGCTTCTGCCCTATACGCACTGGGATATCACCAGTTGGCCAGAGAGGTATTGCTTCGTTGTCCCCCTGAGGAGCTGTTGTGAAAATGTTGCTTAGCCGCCTGACCGGCCGTAATGATCTGCTGTTGGCACTGCTGTTGATAGCCGTAGTCTTTATGATGATCCTGCCAATGCCAACGGAGCTGGTGGACGTACTCATTGCTATCAACCTGGGCATTGCAGTTATCTTGATGATGATGGCGATCTACATCCACACCCCGTTGGAATTTACTGTCTTTCCATCACTGCTGTTGCTGACCACATTGTTTCGCCTGTCGCTTTCAATTACCACCACGCGACTGATTCTGCTACAGGCGGATGCCGGGCAGATAGTCTATACCTTTGGCAACTTTGTGGTGGGTGGCAATCTGGTCGTGGGCGCTGTGATCTTTTTGATCATCACGATTGTACAGTTTCTGGTGATCACCAAAGGGGCGGAGCGGGTTGCCGAGGTGTCGGCACGTTTCAGTCTGGATGCCATGCCGGGCAAGCAGATGAGTATCGATGGCGATATGCGCGCCGGGGTTATTGATATGGAAGAGGCCCAGCTTCGGCGCAATCGAGTGGAGAAAGAATCGCAGTTATACGGTGCTATGGACGGTGCCATGAAGTTTGTTAAAGGGGATGCGATTGCCGGTTTGATTATTATCGTGGTGAACTTGCTGGGCGGGATCACGATTGGTGTCGTGCAGCGCGGTTTGCCTGCTGGGGAAGCCCTGTCTATTTATGCCATTTTGACCATTGGTGATGGTTTGATTTCACAGATCCCGGCGCTGTTTATTGCGATTACCTCCGGCATGATTGTGACTCGGGTATCGGCTGAGGTGTCGGCCGATTTGGGTAAAGATATCGGTAGCCAGATCACCAATCAACCCAATGCCTTGATGATTGCCAGTATCATCTTGCTGTTGTTTGCGTTGGTGCCCGGTTTTCCTACCGTCACGTTTCTGGTACTGGCGGCCGGGTTGGGAGTGGCGTCACAATGGCTAAAAAAACAATCAAAAAATGCTCAAAAGAGTGGCCAACACTTATCCTCTTCAGCGCCAGATTCACCGGCCAATGAAGGTGGCCAAGAAGGCTTCTCCCTGACCGTGCCACTGTCGCTATCTATTGTTGAGCTTGAGAGCCATGGATTTCAAGCTGAGGCTTTGTCGGCCTCTTTGGCTGAGCTGCGTCAAAACCTGACCCGGGAACTCGGCGTTCCTTATCCGACCATTCACTTGTATTGCCAGCCCGGCATGGCCGCCGATGATTCCTCTGAACAAAGTGTGAGGCCAAAAGGCGAGTTTCAACTGCATGTGCATGAGATCCCCGTTTTGTCGGGAGAGTTACTAGGCGATGCGGTGCTGGTGCATGCTGAAGAACAGCAATTGCAGATCCTCGGCCTGAATTATGAGCAGGCGCTGTTTAACCGCCGGCAGCTATTCTGGATAAAAGGAAAAACAGAGCAAGAAGTGGCAGGCCTCGGGTTAGTTTGTATGCCTGTTGTTGATGCTGTGCTGACTGATATTCACCAGGTGTTGATCAAGCATGCGCAGGACTTTATTGGCGTTCAGGAAACGCGTCAGTTGCTTGAGCACATGGAAGGCGAATTTGAGGAATTGGTTCGCGAGGTACAGCGACAGTTGCCGGTATTCAAGCTGACCGAGATCCTGCAGCGGCTGGTGTCAGAACAAATTTCGATCCGTAACCTGCGGGCTATATTGGAAGCTGTGGTCGAATGGAGTCAAAAAGAGAAGTCGGTGATACAGCTTACCGAGTATGTCCGTATTTCACTGAAGCGCTATATCAGCCATAAATACAGCAATGAACAAAATATGCTCCCCGCCTTTATGCTTACACCGGAAGCTGAGGAAACCATTCGCGCGGCGATCCGCCAAACCTCTGCCGGGAGTTATCTCGCGATGGATCCTGCCCAGTCTGAAACTCTTACCAATAACCTTGTGACAATTATCGGTGATCTTCAATCCCGTCCTCACATGCCGGTGGTCATCACAGCGATGGATATTCGCCGCTACGTGAAGAAACTGATTGAACCTAAGGCCTATGAGCTGCCAGTGCTGTCGTTTCAGGAGCTCAGCGATAGCGTCAATGTTCAGGCTTTAAACCGAATAGGGTTGTGAGCAGATTAATTCCTTAAATTTGCTTTTTTTCATGTTTTTCATTTCCCGATTCTGCACTGTTTTCGTGACTAAATATCTTTTGCTTTCTTGATAAATGAATCCAGATAAGCAAATCCAATTGATTTCAGGGAGGCCGAGAATGCCAATTGATGGGGCTAATTTTGAACCCGAACCGCTGGCTTCCACCTTAACCAGTAGCGAGAACTTGCTTGTTGAAGCTGCCCAACAGCTGAGACAAGGGGGAAGGGTTGTGGCGAATTGTCCGGTGACAGTTTCGCGTGCAACCCAACTACTAAACACTCACACCGCTTCGAACGACTTGCAACAGGCGACAGCACAGGTTGATGCAATGGCTGGTACTGAACCTGTCAGCGCAATGCAGCAAAAGACAGATCAGCAAAAGCCGGTTCGTCAACGCATTGGGCGAAGTGGCGCGCGAGTGTTTATCTAATTTTTCCATCCATAAAAAGGAGCACGAAATGGCAACTGTAAATGCCCTTGCTGGGGCGCAGTCCGTCAGCATGTATGCGAATGATCACAAACCGGAACTGAATGATTTGATGATGGCGGTGATGATTGACCGGACCAACATCTTGGACGGTCAGATTCGCGACGGGATCAGCAATATCAACGATCAGAACCAGAAAATGCGTGATCTGCAACAGCATATGGCTGAAGCACGTCAGGCTCAACAAGGTACCAACATTGTTGAAAACCCGACATGGTCGGTTGATGACAAAACCATCAAGCTGGATAACGGCTATGAAATTTCCCTAAGTGGATCCAGCCAGGAATGGACAATCAAAGATTCGGCAGGTAACTCGACCCGGATATGGGGCGACCCGCATGTGGCTGAAAAAGATGGCGGTACTTGGGACTTTAAGGACGGTGTGACGTTTGCCTTGGGTGACGGCACCAAGATTAGCGTTGGTACCACGGGCAATAATAATGGTATGACCTATTCGGATACGCTGACGATCACCAAGGGCAACCAGCATATTCAGGTGACAGGCATTGCTAATGATACCCCAAAAATATCGGGCCCTAGTCTTGACGGATTGAGTGTCGACAGAAATACCAATGACGGAACTGTCTTCTATGAAGCCGGTAATGCCAGTGATTGGAATACCAAAGCTGGTACGGAAATTACGTCGGATCAGGCTATGGCCGGGCGTACTGTCATTAATGAGGACACGACAATCGGGGCATCGCCGAAAATGAGCGAAGCAATGAAGAGCTTCCTCGAGGCGAACAATATTGAGATCCCGACCAATGAAGATGGCTACCTGAGCAAAGATGACTGGAAAAATGTCCTGAGCTCCATGCAGTCATTCGGTGACAGCCTGACCTCTGTATCACAGCTGGATATGGCCAAGCTGCAATCCTCGATGAACAAGTATAACCAGTCCTACGACATGCTTTCTAACTTCACCAGCAAGTACGCTTCAAGCATTGATTCACTGGTTGGTAATCTTCGTTAAGGTCACAACATGATGGAAGAAACACGTTCAATCGACGCTTTTCTCGCCGAACAAGATGCCCAATTAGCCGAGATAGCCGATACCTTGCAACAACACCAGACTCTGGTTGAACGGTACAAGCTGGATCGCCTCCAGGTCATTCTTGACGGGCAGTTGACAGCCAAGCAGAAAAAGCAGCGAGAGACCGAGCAACGTCAGTTCCTGCAGCAACTTGAAACGACAACGGTTATTTCAAGTACTCAATCTACAAACCATTTACCGCGTCGTATGCGTGGTATTTCAATTTAAGGAAGAAACATTATGTCTGCGATTACACCCACGTCGGGCGTTACCGGCAATACATTCAACCCGTCCGAAGCCTCGTTGGATTCTTTGATGATGATGGTAATGATGGATCGTTCGAACCTGCTCGATGCCCAGGTACGTGAAAAAATCGAGAACATTAACTCGAAGAACAAAGATCTTCAGGGCCTGAACGGCATCATGACCAAACTTCGCAACGATATGAGCAAGGTTGGCACCAAGGACGACGATACCGGCTCAATGAGCCCGGAAGTTGTGTCGTACCTGGAAAATAACTTCGCTAAGTTTGAAACCAAGGGAAGTTATACCCGTAAGGATATGGAGCTGCAGCTTTCTAACCTGAAAGACAAGGCCGAGAGTCTGACATCATCGTCTCAGCTTGATATGGCTCAGCTGCAATCGACAATGGGCAAGTACAACAATAGCTTCGAAATGCTATCGAACTTTGTGTCTAAGTATGGCTCTTCTATCGATTCTATTGTCGGTAACTTGCGTTAATTCGAGGTGAGTGAGATGACGACAGCAGCTGAAACAAATCAGGCTCTGCTTGGCGAGATCGAAAAGTACCTGAGCGGAGGTGGCACCTTCGGTGAGATATATGACCTGAGTCCGGAAACTATCGAGACGTTTTATCAGGTGGGCTATGGCCTGTATCAAGGAGGAAGCTATGCAGAGGCGGAAAAAGTCTTTCGTTTCCTGTGTCTCTTTGATCATTACGGCTTGCGCCACTTTATCGCGTTGGGCTCATGCCTTCAGATGCAGAAAGAGTATCAGTTGGCTATTGAGTCATATAGTTATGCCGGTTTGCTGGATGGCAAAGATCCAAGATCACCGTATCACGCAGCCGAATGCTATCTGGCGCTTGGGCAGCGGGAGAAGGCAAGCAGTGGTTTCTATGCGGCTAGTCAGTTATCAGAAAAGCACTCGAAATTTGATGAATTGTGCAACAAGGCTGCCACGATATACCAGCAGCTAAGTGCATCACTTCAGGAGACAGAGAATGAATCCAATGAATCCGCTGAGTGACAAGTTTGCGGCTCCGGGTTTGCAAACCAATCAACAAGCATTGGTTGAAAACCTCAAGCAAGCGGTGACTCAAGCATCTGTACCCCAGGCCGTTGAGGTGAGTCGGGGGACGGACAAGGCGCAGACACCCTCTGCGACTCGGCCGCCCATACTCGACATGCCGCTCGCCGATCAGGAAGACGTCAGCCGCGCGCTGATGGAAGTGCAGATGAAACTGCAAGATCAACAACTTAAACTCAGTACCAACGACATCAAAGGTATGCAGGCCAAGAACAAGGCCATGCACGAGCAACGCATTGAAAAGCTTCAAGAATCCATTGACAAAATGGCTGAAGCGAAGAAAGGCGGTCTTTTCGCCAAGATTTTCGGCTGGATTGCAACAATTGCAACAGTCATTGCTTCGGTTGCCCTGATTGCAACGGGAGTGGGTGCCCCTGCAGCGGCGATGATGCTGGCAGGTGCGGCACTGATGCTGACGCAGCAAATTTCCTCAGAGACAGGGAATTGGATGAACGATGCTGTGGCAGAGGTATTTCAGGCGTTTGGTATGGATGAGAAATCGGCGCAAATTGCGGCCAATGTGGCAATTATGGTTGCTGGTATTGCCCTGAGTCTTGGCGCGGGGGCCACGACAGCGGCGGCTGCAGCCACGACGACGGCGATGAAAGTTGCCAAAATTGTCAGCCAGGGGGCCAAGATTGCCGCCGGGGTGTCGGCTATCGGGCAAGGGACGGCGCAGGCTGTTTCGACAGAGGCAAAATACCAGTCCGATATGAGCAGAGCCGATGCCAAAGAGATGAGTGCCTACCTCAAGCGTTTGCAGCTTATGATGCAAGAGGAAATGGACCGGGTGCAGGAACTCCTTCAGAAAATGCAGGATAACGTTTCTGACGTGATGGCGATTCTATCCAGTGGTCAGGATTCACGCTCACAGATGGCGCGTTATATCAACGCTTAAGGAGGAAGGAATGATAACACCAGTAAATACACAGAGCCCAAGTCTCCATCAGCAGGGTTTGACTCTTGACGAAACAGCCTCCTTAACTGGGAGTAATGCGGCTAAGAAGGTTAATACCGTGCCTGTTCTGGTGCAGCAGGCGAGCACTGGGACGGCCAACCGGCCAGCTGGGGCTGTGTCGTTGGAGTTGCCAGTAGCGAGAAACGATGCTGACTACTCGCTGGCCATGAAGGACATAAGCAAACTGGATCATGAAGATACGATGGTCCAGATCAGTGATATCTTGACCTTGATGCACCAACTTGCGACGACGCAGCGCCAGCAGGCACGCGAAAGCAGGATGACTGAACGAGAGGCCGCTGTCGGTAGTATTCTGGGGCAGGCTGATAAGATACGCGAACAGGCTGAATTAGAGCGCCTGTCAGGCTGGATCTCAGCCGGTATTTCGATTGCTTCTGGGGCAATGCAGGTGAGCGGAGGGGTGAAAGCGCTGAAGATGAACATCTCTGATGCCAAGCTGCAGACGGTGAATAGTATTCAGCAGGCCAAAGCTCAGATCCTGACAGGTGTTGGCCAGTTACTGACGACGCAGATCGATTACCATGCCAAGCAGAAACAGGCTGACGGCAAGGTGCTGGAGGCTGATCAGAAGGTGCATGAGACGGCAATGGAAGACGAAGGCCAGCAAATGCAGTTCTATCTTGATGTCATTCGGGACGCCCGCCAAAAGCTGGAAGAAGTTATGCGAAGCCAGCAGGAATCGATGAAGAGTATCGTCAGAGCCTAAAGGGATTACTCACCAAGTTGTTGGTGAGTAGTTTTTGGCTAATAAGAGTGACAATGTTTCGTGACAGCGTCACATAAAAGACACCTCATTAGAGGTGTCTCGTTTTTTAGGCAGAATATTCACCTAGTTGATTTGGTAGCGATTCAGTGCCATTAAGTACCCGTCACCATGGTTGGTCGCAATTACAATGTAGTTATCTGTCGAGTCCACCACTTTCCATTTATTGTGGCCTGGAAGCTTCCTCGCTGCACTGAGTAAGTCATTGTACATACGGATGTCGCTTGCAGAGGCAATCAACCCTTTGCTGTAGTTTTCATCGATAATGTTCATTGAGTACTGACCATTGTTGTCCTTTTGGATGGTTCCCTTCGTATGCACTTCTACGATGTTTTTTAGCCCTGATTCTGAGAATATAGTTGTAATATCGATATTTTGATCTTCAATGAACACTTCGAGGTTTTTTTTACCGTGGTAAGAGCTTCCTGTTGTTTTTAAATCATAGGTACCACTATATGCCATCGCTGGTTTCTTATTCATGAAGTCCCAACTACTGACACTAAATACAGCCATTGAACTAACGAGAAATAAACTTTTAAGATACAAAACGACCGACCTCTTTAATTGTTAGCTTTTCTATTTCGGATATGGATTCATTGTTTTCAAGAAGGATAATCATATTGTGTGGTAATTTGTTACTATCAATAATTACGATTGATAGAGAGTCTTTTTTCAACATCAAATAAATTGATTTTGGCCTTTTTTTATTTGATGTTGAAATTAACACATTATTAATAGAGTCTGAAATACTATCAGTGAACTCATCATTATCTGAATAGATCTTTAATATGCTATCCGAGTAAACTTGTTCAGGTGTAATTGATTTACTAGGCTTAACTTCACGAATATATGGTAAGTATGGAGCATCTCCTATTAAATAAAATGAAATCATAAAAATTAGAGAACCAGAAAAATATGGCCACTTTTTCTTTGCAATATGAAGTGGCTCAATATTTATCTGTGATGAGGATGCCTTTATAGGTGAAGCAATGGCTGCACTATCGTTATTCTTATCTTCGCAAGTATCTTCTTTTGAGATGTCTTTGACTATTTCGCTCTCGAGTTTATAACCTACTTTTGCGATGGTTTTAAGCCACTTTTGCTCCTTGCCGTTGTCACCTATTAGAGTACGTATATTACTGATAGCCTGAGTAATAGAGCTGTCAGAGACTATCTTCCCTGGCCATGCCTTTTCAAGGATTGTTTCTTTAGAAACAACCATTCCAGCTTCAGAACAGAGTGCCAATAAGACGAGAAAGTCATGGCTACCAATACGCTTTTCTTCATTGGTCTCGGAATGGCGCAAAAGTGATGCATCTTTGATGAGAATCCAATCTTTTATTTTATACATTAAAGCTCTCACTTCTTGTTCAAGTCGCAACGTAAGAGTTACTTTTTGTTGCTTTATTAATCGTATGCCAACTGACTTGTTCGATAACAAGAGTGCCCAACATTACCATTATTAAATTAGTTTGATTGCTCCTTGAATCATAATTGTTAATTTTATCATGTTTTTTTGATACAAATAGGAGTAGAGTAAAAGCTTCATCTCGTTAGGTGTCATTGTTATTTGAGCTTTCTTATTCATAAATTTGAATTGTTCAAACATTTTAGTTTGAAGTTGTGGTAACTGTGATGCATATAAAGTAGATTCAAAAGTCTAACTCGGTGTTCAATGAAAGTGCTGTTTTTTTGAATGAGTGTCTTATATTAGCAATTGCAAATATTAGCGTTTCATCATTTATATAGCACAGACAGTTACCGCTGATAAGTGAAGTGGAATAGCACTATCGTTCTTTTATGTAGAAAATGAGTTTATTTATAAAAGTTGGATTTATTAAATGAAGCAAATAATAATATAATTTTTTTATGTCAACGTGATTTTTAACTTGGTAATATTTTTAACTTTTAATTCTTTAATACCATTTTGTTGTACTTAAATGTATATGCTTTAGCTCAAATATATTGATGAAATGTGTGTTATATTCACAACGTTTCTGTGATTTAAATCCGTCTCAATAGTTGAGTTGAAATTAGTCGGATATGCGTATTGAGAGTAATTGTCGCACGTCATCACGACGATGGATAATGGCACACGACCTATGCGCAATCGGAATATATTTATACTCAAGTTGCAGTGCTCTATGTTGCTTCGATGGAAATAAATTAATCAATGCACATTTATCCTGGCATATCCATACCTTGAAGCTATGAATCCAAAAAATTGTCTGGTCAGCGGAATTAATTTGAAGTCTGAATTAATTATAACGTGCATATCATTTAAATGTTTATGTCTGATAAATCAGGCTAATTTACCTTTGGTTAAGCTCTTGTAGTTAATAATTGAGCCGTGATTTTCTGTTTAATTGATTTTCATTGGCTAATGTTAGTGATGGGAATTGATATCAAAGAAAAATCTTACTTGTTAGCTGTTATCAACTAGATGCGAATTAGGGTGGGTGAGTAATGGAAATGGACTGGGCCAATGGGGTCTTAAAGCTAAGTTCTTTTTTTGCAGTGACGATAGGTATTCTTGTTCTTTTTGTCGGTCGTCGCCTCAACAAGATGTTCGCGTTGCTGCGCGAGTTTAGTATTCCCGAACCAGTTACTGGCGGGATCCTTTTTTCAATTTTGATCGCGCTAGTTTACGTCGTCGCTGGTATTGAAATTGAATTTGATCTGATGGCAAGGGATATCCTGCTGGTGTACTTTTTTACCACTATCGGTATCAATGCCAGCCTCAAGGATCTGCTTAAGGGCGGGATCCCTCTGGTAGTACTGCTAGCTATCACAATCGGTTACATGCTGGTCCAGAACTTTACCGGGATCAGTGTTGCCGCTATGTTTGGTCTGGATTCTGCCGTTGGTATGCTGGGAGGTAGTGTTTCTCTGATCGGCGGTCATGGAACGGCAATAGCCTGGGCTCCCCGCATTTCGGAGGGGTTTGGCATTAGCAACGCTATGGAGATTGGTATTGCCTGTGCGACCTTTGGTCTGATCCTTGCCAGTTTGATGGGGGGGCCCATCGCGAAATTCCTGATCACTCGCTACGATCTCAAGCCTGATCACAAAGAGCAGCTGGATGTCGGTGTTGCTGACGAGTCGCAAAACGGTGACGGAACAATAACCGGTTTCGATTTTCTCGATGCGATTTTTGCTATCCATGTCTGTGCGATCCTGGGTTTTATACTCAACGAAGCCATTGCTGAACTAGGTCTGCAGCTGCCATTGTTTGTCACCTGCTTGTTTGCCGGAATTGTGATCACCAATCTTATTCCTGATGCCTACCCCCGGATCTCCGGCACTAAGTGGCCATCACGTAAACCAGCAATAGCCCTAATTGCTGATGTGTCACTGGGTACATTCCTGGCAATGTCGCTTATGAGTATGCAGTTGTGGACTTTGGTGGACTTGGCAGGACCGATCTTTGCGATTCTCGGTGCGCAGTTCATTGTGGCGATTGTGGTTAATATCTTTATCGTATTCCCTGTTATGGGTAAAAACTATGATGCCGCTGTTGTGTGCGCGGGCTTTGGTGGTATTTCGCTTGGTTCGACCCCGACGGCAATGGCCAACATGTCTGCGGTATCTCAGCGTTACGGTAACTCGCATCAGGCGTTTATTATCGTGCCTTTGGTGTGTGCATTCTTTATCGATTTAGCCAATGCGCTGATCATTCCGTACTTCCTGGCGAACTTCTAATTTTGCTTTAGAAAGATAAGGTAAACAGCCACTCCATTATTGATGGGGTGGCTGTGTGTATAATTTTTATTACTTTTAAGATAAGGTCTGATGCTATTTTTTGTCAGATATATATGACAGAAATGAGATAATCAACACTGAATCAACAAATGTAGTTAAAACAAGATTGCAATTTAATTTTTATAATATTTAATTTGTATAACAATAATAATGAAAGCGGAGGCACTGAATACTTCAACTTACACTCCTATTTAATAACTCTGTTCTTGGCATGGAATTAAACTTATCTGTAGCCTGCTTCTAATATTCGATACGGTGCTTTTTAAAGTGAATCTTGAGATTATGTCAGTCCACTAGCTGGTAAGGGGTTGAACTAAGGTGTCGGTATAATAGTGTAAACAAACGGGTGGTTGTTATTTTTATTTTTGTAAGTGACTAATAAATAAGGGTAAAATCATATTCACCAATTTGCATTGATATGGTTGCATATATTGTGGCGGAAATTTAACGAGTTGATAGGATTAATTCGAATATTACTAAAAGCTTTATAAGTAATAGCTAAAGTTTAAAGAGAATTATATTTGTATACATAGTGTGATGCTTATCTTATTACTGTCGTATTAACATATACATGCGATTATTTGCTGTTATATTTCTGAAATCTACTATTTATGGCTGGTTTGAATGATTTCCTCGAAGATATAACCAACTAATAATTTATAAAGTTTATCGAACTGACTTGTAGCATATCTAAATTCCTGGTGCCTTCGATTTTGGGGGGTAATAGCTACTTGAAAAATACCCTTATAGTTGAGGTATCACATTTCAATCGCTGTATTGATAGCTTGCACAACAACCTTACATCACGAAAGTGATGTGAGGTGATTTATAAATTATAAGTATATATACAAATGAAAACGTTATTTGGATCATCGCATGACTCAGAATGTTTATATTCTGCTTTAGCTTGTAGTCGAATGTTGATACTGCTTTCTGGTGGGACTCCTTCAGATGTTGTACTTGATAATTCTCAGGCGAAAATACGAAAAGCAATAAATGAATATGGGAAAGACAACGGTGTTGAGCTTACATTAGGCCAACTTAAGCTGAGTCAGCTAACACCAGACAAATTACCGCTTGCCTATAAAAACAAACAGGGTGAATTTGTTATTGCTGCACGTATTTCTGGGCGAGAGGTGTTGGTTCAGGAGACCGAAAGTGCTTCACCGAAAATCCTTTCTCTAACAGAGCTTGAGGGGCAGTGGTGTGGTGAAGTGATCCGTATGCAGGGACCGTCACTTCGGTTTGATGTCTCCTGGTTTATTCCTGAGTTTGTTCGTCACCGTCGCTTGTTTACCGAAGTGTTGTTGTTTTCCCTGATGTTGCAATTGTTGGCGCTGGCAACGCCACTATTCTTCCAGGTGGTGATGGATAAGGTTCTGGTGCATCAGGCGTTGTCGACCCTGGATGTGCTCGTGGTGGTGTTGGTCGTCGTTGGGATATTTGAAGTTGTGCTCAAGGGGCTTCGCGAATACCTGTTTGCACACACCTCCAACCGGATTGATATCGGCCTAGGTATCAAGTTATTTCGCCATCTGCTGGGCCTGCCGTTGCTCTATTTCAAACACCGGCAGGTCGGCGCCATTATTACTCGGGTGCAGGAGCTCGATAGCATTCGTGAATTCTTGACCGGTTCAATGCTGACCTTGTGTGTTGATGTAGCGTTTACTTTTGTGTTCTTCGGAGTCATGGCCTGGTTGTCGCTGCCACTGACTTGCCTTGTTCTTGCGGTGCTTCCGTTTTACTTCCTTCTGGCATGGCGCAGTACAGGTCGGTTGCAGGCATGTATTGAAAAACAGTTTCAAACCTCGGCGCTGAATACGTCTTTTCTGAATGAGTCTGTCAGCGGAGCTGAAACGATTAAAAGCCTGGCTGTTGAACCTCGTATGCAGCGTCGCTGGGAAGCTCAGACAAGTGACATGGTGGAGGCGGGCTTTAACACCCAGAGCATTAATAATCTGATCAGCCACGGAGTTATGCTCCTGCAGAAGATCACCAGTGTTGGGGTGATCTGGTTAGGGGCAAACATGGTGATGTCACTGGAACTAACCATAGGTCAGCTGATCGCCTTTAATATGATGGTTTCCCATGTCAGCCAGCCTATCACCAAGTTAATAGAGCTGTGGCAGCAGTTTGTCCAGGTACGTGTTGCGGTCGACAAGCTAGGCGATATGCTCAACCTGCCTGTTGAGCAAGAGCAGGGCAATGTTTTTCCGGCTTCCCCGCTTAAAGGCGACTTAAAAATTCGTAATTTGCTATTTCGTTATCAGCCGAACTTAAATCCTGTTCTTCAGGGCGTCAACCTGCATATCAAGCCCGGCGAAACCCTCGGGATCGTCGGCCCTTCCGGCTCGGGGAAAAGTACCCTGACCCGGATCCTGCAAAAGCTGTACACCCCGGATGAAGGGGAAGTGCTTATCGACGGTAATTCGCTCTATAGCCTGGATCCCGGTTATCTGCGCAGCCAAATCGGCGTGGTACTGCAGGAGAATTACATGTTCAACCGCAGTGTGCGCAATAACATCGCGATTAAAGATACCACTGTACCGTTAGAGGCCGTCGTTGAGGCTGCCAAACTGGCCGGTGCCCATGACTTCATCCTTCAGCTCCCCCTTGGTTACGACACCGTATTGGCAGAAGGCGGCAGCTCATTGTCTGGCGGTCAGCGTCAGCGTATTGCCATCGCCCGTGCGTTGATGGCTGATCCGAGGATCCTGATCTTCGATGAAGCAACCAGTGCGCTGGATGACGAATCCCAGGCGCTGATCCAGGCCAATATGGCGAAGATCGCCCACGGCCGAACTGTCATCACCATTGCCCATCGTCTGTCAACCGTCCGTCATTGCGATCGGATTATTACCCTGGAGCAGGGGCGGATAACTGAATCAGGCAGCCATTCGCAGTTATTGGCCCTGAAAGGCTGTTATGCCCGCCTCTGGCAGCTACAGCAGGAATTACGTAAGGAGTCTGCCGCATGTTAATCAAGCATTTCAAAACGGCCCGGAAGGCATTGCAGCAGGAGCGTCAGGCACCGTCGGCCTTGAAGCGTTCGCGGGACGAATATGAGTTTCAGCCCGGGTATCTTGAAATCGTCGAACGCCCGCCAGCTCCGTGGACCCGGCGGACGGCGATGGCATTGACGCTTCTGTTGGTTATAGCGTTGCTCTGGTCTGTTATCGGCCGGCTCGATATCCATGCAAGGTCCGCAGGACGGTTGATTGTTTCCAGCCATTCCAAGGTGATCCAGTCGCTGGAGTCAGGGGAAATTTCGGCGATTAATGTCCGGGATGGCCAGCGAGTTAGGGCCGGCGACATCCTTATCACCCTCAATCCCATCGGCGTCGAGGCCGAAGTGCGCGAGCTACAGGAGAAACTGGTTTTCCGCCAGCTCGAGCAGTCACGGCTGCAGGCTCTGCTGACAAGCGATCCGCTCGCGTCATTCAAATTACCGAACGGTGTTTCTCCGGTTCAGGCGCTTACTGCTCATGAACACCTTCAGAGCGAGTGGCTGGAGGTTACCAATAACCTCGACAGCCTCAATGGTGAAATGAGTGTCAACCTGGCCAACCAGCAGGCTCGGCGTGCCGATATCGCGGGGTTGGAGATGCTGATGACAAATATCCGTGCTCGCCTTCACGCTCGCCAGACTTTGGCGGCCAACAAGCTGATCCCCCGAATGGAGCTTCTGGAGCAGGAACGTGAGCAACTGGAAACAGATCGCGCCCTTTCCAAGCAACATGCAGAGATTGATGTGTTGAAAGCGCAATACCTGAGCCTGAAGGAGCAACGTGAAAGCTATCTGTCCAAAATCCGCCGAGAGTACTACGACAAACTGAACCAGGCGCAGGGGGCGATAGCCGAGATCCGGCAGGAACTGGTCAAGGCGAACGAGAAACACCGGCTGCAAACCCTGCGATCGCCAGTGGATGGTGTGGTTCAGCAGTTGTCAGTTCATACCCTCGGGGGCGTTATTCAGGCTGCTCAGCAATTGCTGGTGATTGTACCGGATGATGCCGCGCTTGAGGCAGAAGTGATGATATTGAACAAGGATGTCGGTTTTGTTCAGGCCGGGCAGCCAGTGGAAATCAAGGTGGATTCGTTTCCATATACCCGCTACGGCACGATTAGCGGAGAAGTGGCCCATGTGTCGCGAGATTCAGTGGAAGATGAGCAGATGGGGCTGGTCTTTCCTGCCCGGGTACAAATAGATCGCCATACGATTGCTGTAGATGACAAAGAAGTCCCGCTACAGGCGGGGATGAGCATCACCGCAGAAATTCGTACCGGTGACCGGCGAGTGATTGACTACCTGCTGAGTCCTTTGCAGCAGTATCAGTCTGAAGCCATGAGGGAGCGATAATGGCTGTAGCAGAAGCGATTGAGACAGAAGCTCTGGCTGTGAATGTTGACCGAGCTACAGGGGATCCGGCGCTACTTGCCTTGGTGCGGGCTGCACGTTGCTTTGATTTAGCGGTAGAGCCCGAGCAGTTGGTACACCAGCTTGGCCGTAGCGAGGGGGCGGTGGACAGCCTTGATCTTTGCCGGTGTGCGCGCTGGATAGGGCTTCGGGCGCGGTGTATCTCCACGCAGTTGGAACGCTTGTCGGCGCTGCCGTTACCGGCGTTGCTCAATACAGAGCAGGGTTGGGTGGTGCTGGAAGCTGTTACAGACGATATGGTTACCCTGTATCACCCTTCTACCGAGAACAGTCGGAGCTACCCGATTGGTGTGTTTGGTCAGCACTGGCACGGTGAAGCCCTGTTGCTGGCCGATACCGAGGAGCGGCCCAAAAAGCAAAAGTTTGGTTTCGGATGGTTTGTCCCCTCCATTCGCAAACATGTGATCCAGTTTCGACGGGTGTTGCTGGTGTCGCTGATGTTGCAGCTGATCGCCCTGGTGACTCCGATATTGTTTGAGAACGTGATTGACAGGGTACTGGTCAGCAGAAGCCTTTCCAGCCTTCAGGTGCTGGGGATTGCGATGCTGGCGCTGGCCGTGTTCGAGCCCATTTACGGCTTCCTCCGATCCTGGCTGTTTGCCAACCTTGCCAGCAAGGTCAATTCAGAGCTGTCCAGCCGTTTGTACGAGCATTTAGTCGCCCTTCCTCTCGGTTATTTCCAGCAGCGACAAACCGGGCAAATTATCGCCCGAGTGAGAGAGATGGGCCAGATCCGTCAGTTCCTTACCGGGTCGGCATTAACCATGGTGCTGGATCTGGCTTTCATCAGCTTATTTCTTGCCGTGATGTTTGGCTATGCCCCGAAGCTGACTTGGCTGGTACTCGGTTCGTTGCTGGTTTATTTCTTTTTCTGGCTGGCTGTCGGCCCGGTACTGCGAGCTCGCGTGACCCGGGAGTACGAACTGGGTGCCGACAATACCGCCTTTCTGGCCGAGTCTGTTACCGGGATTGAAACCATCAAGACAACCGCTACTGAGTCCGGCTTTCTCCATCAGTGGGAGCGCCAGCTGGCAAGTTTCGTGAAAGCCTCGTTCCGGGCCAAGGTGGTTGGGGTTTGGGCCGGACAGGGAATCGGATTGATCCAGAAGCTGACGTCGGCACTGCTGCTGTGGTGGGGCGTCACGCTAGTGATGGACGGCCTGCTGAGTCCGGGCGAGCTGGTTGCGTTCAATATGCTGTCGGGTCATGTTACTCAACCTATTCTGAGGCTGGCACAGGTCTGGCAGGATTTTCAGCACACCCTTATTTCCTTGCGCCGGATTGGCGACATTCTTGACGAGGATGATGAGGACGGCAACGGCGGATTGGCCTCCGTTCCCAAGCTGCGCGGTGGTGTGTGTTTTAGCGGCGTGCGTTTTCGCTACAGCGAAGACAGTCAGGAAGTGCTGCGCAACTTGAATCTGGAGATAAAGCCCGGTGAGTTTGTGGGGATCACCGGCCCTTCTGGGTCGGGCAAATCAACGCTTACCCGTTTGTTGCAGCGCCTGTATGTGCCCCAGCACGGGCAAGTGTTGGTGGATGGTATCGATTTGGCCATCGCCGATCCGGTGGCATTGCGCCGTAACATGAGCGTAGTGCTGCAAGAAAGTCTTTTGTTCTCGGGTACCGTAGCCGAGAACATCCGTCTGTGTTGTCCGCAGGCGACTGATACCGAGGTGGCCGAGGCCGCAGCCCTGTCAGGGGCCGATGAGTTTATCCGCGAATTGCCGCAGGGCTATGAGACCCAGGTGGGTGAAAAGGGCGGGCGACTATCTGGCGGCCAGCGCCAGCGTATTGCCCTTGCCCGGGCGCTATTGACTGATCCCGGTATTTTGCTGCTGGATGAGGCCACCAGTGCATTGGATTACGAGTCGGAAGCGGCGGTGATGGCAAATATGGAGGCTATCACCCAAGGCCGCACGGTGATCAGTATTGCCCATCGACTCAATACCTTGCGTCATGCTGATCGCATCCTGGTGATCGATGGCGGACAGATTGTCGAGCAGGGAACCCATGATTGGCTATTGGAGCAAGGAGGCACCTATGCCCGGCTCTGGAAGCTGCAGGTAGCTTCATAGCTGCTCTGTTGATGTGGGTGCCTGATCTCGCATCCATTTCGTCTACTGAATGTTCTCATCACTGTGTATATCTGTGATGGGCCATGCCTTGCCTTGGTTTTAAGGCGAGGATCACCTGCCTCAGGTTGAAGAACAGGAAGCAACCGGGGTGCAAACTTAACAATAAGAGGATTGAGCACGATGGAGCAAGTTACTTCATTCGGTAATGCAATCAACAATACAGGCGACAGTATAAATACCGCGATGCAGGCCAACTTCATGGAGGGCTTTACTGAGTACCTGACAACGGCAATTCGGGGAATGGTATCAGGCCAGGGAGACAGCTCATCGCTGAGCCCGACAGATATGGCTGATGTGGTGGCGGAGGCTGCCCGAAAGTCAGGCGCAGATCCTGAGGTTGTCAGCCAACTTAAGAGCCTGGCAACGGATCCTGAGATCTTGTCTGCGCTGACGGCTTTTGATCAGGGGCTGGAGGGTACAGCTGATATGGCTGATGTCGGTGCATCTGGTGAGCTGCTTCCTGATTTTGAGTCGGCGATGCCGAATCCAAATCCAGGTCCTACCATTGATCCCGGCCTGAACGGCAACGTCAAGACCCTCAACCAATACAGCGATTATATCTCCGGAGCAGGCTCGACCTTCGGAGGAACTATGGTTGGGCTGCCTTCCGATCTGAATGATGGCGCTTCCATTGTACTCAATGGAATGCTGCTGAAGCACGATAACCTGGTCAATGAACTGGACGGGCACCTGAAGAAGTACCCTACGTCAGTAACGGCTCATAATTTGCTGAAAAACGCTGTCAACGAAAGTACCGAGTTAAATAGCAGTCGTCTTTCAGCCCGAGGTGTATTAAACAACATCGGTACCGGTACCACGGTTGCCGGCTCCTTGTTCAGCGTGGTGCATGGCGGCATTAATATTGCGGCCGGGGCAGATATGGGAAAGGACCTGCGTATTGCCGGTGGGACGATCGGCATGGCAAAGGGGCTTTACTCCTTAACCAACGTTGTTGCGACTCAGGTTGCTAAGCGAGCAGGAGGAGGGACGGCGAAAAATGTAGCGACCTTCCTGAGTAAGACCATGGTGGCGAAGGAAGTGGCAGACGTGGGACTGGATGCTGCTTCTGGTCTGACTAAAGCCGGTGTCGGTTTTGCTATTGGTGTTGGTAGTGCGTTGGCTATCGGTATGGGGGCTGTCAGTATTGCAAAGAATGCGATGGTCGCCGATGAGGCACGTCGTGGCGGGAATCATGGCCGTGCCGCGATGTATGGTGTGATGGCCGCGCTCGACGGCGTTGGCATGGTCCTCGATGTCGTTAGCTTGGTGTGTGATTTTATCCCTGTGATCGGTAACTTGGCCTCCTTGGTGTTGGATGTTGTTAATTTCGGTTTGAGTCTGATTAACACCGTGTTGGGATTCTTTGCGGACATGGTCGATACCCGTACGCCAGAGGAGAAACTGCAAGCGGACTTCGACAGCTATCTGGACTCCGATGCCTTCAAGGAGTTTATGACCAAGCAAGGTGAGTTCTACAAAGAAAAAGGCTACGACATCTTTAAGTATATGGTGGATGCCGAATCGGCTGGTCTCGGAGAGGAAGGTGTTGATGGTTCAAGCATCTGGAAGGAAGAGACACGTGCGCTGACTGATCAGGCTAAGAAAAACCTGGAAGATCAACAACTGAGAATAGCCTTGATTGATGGCTCGAGCATTGGTCGTACCTTAAATGGCCGGGAAAATGACGATTACCTGGATGGGCGCAGTGGCAATGACATCATCAATGGGCATGGCGGCAATGATATCCTGATGGGTGGAGCCGGGAATGATGAGCTTAATGGTGGCGACGGTAACGACAACTCCAATGGTGGCAGCGGTGACGATACGATCAACGGCGGAGAGGGTAACGATACTGGACGCGGTGGTCTTGGTGCTGATGTGATCAATATGGGACCAGGTGATGACGATGTCATCGGGTTGCTGGGTAGCGATAGTATCGATGGTGGTGATGATACAGATACTTTGTATACGGAAGATTTGTTCAAGAACCTTGAGTCCCGCGAGCTGAATCCGGATTGGAAGTCTTCTCAGGATCAGCTTGCCGAAAAGGTGGCAAATCAATCCAACTGGTCGGCCTATGCGCCGGACCATGAGCCCGCAATTGGCTATAACGTTGATCTACAGGCCGGAACAGCGTCGGGAAATCCGAATCAACAAGCGATCAGTGCGTTGGATGCCGGGCTGTATAACACTTCTGTCTTTGCGAAGAAGGATGGTGCCTGGAATGATTATCACCGTGATTTTTCCAGCCACTATCTACTGGACAGCCTGCCAGATATTTCTGTGATGACCCAGCTCCGGGAAAACTCGGTCGACAGCTATATCGCCTATAACCATCATGACAGCTGGAATACCTACTTATTCTCCAATAACCCAGATCCGCAGATTAAGTCCGCTTATGACAGTTTTGTGCGTCAGGCGAAAGAACAAGGGCGTGAGGTTTATCTGCTAGGGGAGGCTCTGACTAAATTTGATCCAACCTTCGGTTACATGAAAATGGAAGTGCTGACCGATGGTAAAGAGGTGATGCTTTTTGATCCTGTTATGGGTTATGTGAAGCTCGATGCATCCAATTTGCAGCAGATGTTGGGGGGCGAAGAAGGCAATTACCGTTCAGCAGCAGGGTTCTTCCTTTATTTGATGGAGAAAGTCGGCGCGAATGCAACGCTGACGGGAATGGAGAATGTCGCTGGGTCGGAGTTCGACGATGTGTTGAAGGGAGACGACAACAATAACCAGTTGTTTAGTCGAAACGGTAACGACAAGTTGTATGGCCGCGGTGGTAACGATTTGCTGGATGGCAGCGGTACCGGCAACAATACCCTCGATGGTGGTGAAGGTACTGATACTGCAAGTTATGCTGTTCATAACCAGGGAGTAACAGCGAACTTGCAAAGCGGCCAGGCTCTCAAAGGCAATAATAATACCGATACTCTGGCAGGGATTGAAAATCTGATTGGCTCTGCACATGGCGATACGTTGACAGGTAATGACTCAAACAATCAAATTTTTGCCCAGGACGGAAATGACACGGTACGCGGTGGTGGCGGCAACGATCTGATTGATGGCGGTAAAGGTGCCGATGACTTAGATGGCGGTGCCGGAGTCGATACGTTGGCCTATACGGATCGTGACGGAGTAACCGTTGATCTTGAAACCGGTGAAAACAGCGATGGTGATAGCCTTAAGGGGTTTGAAAACCTCATGGGAAGTAACGGTGCCGATACCCTCAAGGGAGATAATGAGAGCAATATTCTGTTTGGCAACGCTGGTCAGGATACCCTAGAAGGACGAGGAGGTAATGATACTCTGATTGGCGGTGATGGCGCGGATACGTTAAGAGGTGGCAGCGGCAATGATCGTATCTCGGCGGGTGAAGGGGTGGATGTTATCGATGGCGGCGAAGGCGCTGATATTCTGGACTATAGCCTGAATGGTCAAGACAGTAAGAACGCCCTATATGTCGATCTTGCAGAAGGGATCTCTTATGCCGTTAAAGATGGACAGAAAACCGTGCTAGACCGTTTCAGTCATATTGAAGGGCTGGTCGGTGGCGAGATGGAAGATACTCTCATTGGTGATGACGGCAAAAATGTGCTCTATGGCGGCAAAGGAAACGATATTCTGCGCGGTGGTGGTGATAACGATGTGCTGGTGGCGGATGGAGATGTAGATCACTTGTTTGGCGGGACCGGTAAGGATATCTACCAAATCAAAGTATCAGAGGGTGGCAGCGCGATCATTGATGACGCGGACGAAGGGAATGCCATTATTCTTGAAGGCATCAGTAAGGCCGATGTTGGTTTGAGGTTTGACGGGCAATCACACCGGATTCAGTTGTTTGACCGCCGCAATGGTCAAACGTTGGTGGAAGATGTTGCCTCCGGCGACCAATTAGCAGAGTGGGGTGGCCAAGCGTCCAGCGAACAGACGGTCGAGTTACTGAGTGGTTTCATTCGTCGCTTCTCTACAATCCGTATTGGCGATCGGGTACTTTCGAGCCAGCAAACGATTGACTGGTTGAGCAGCCAGTTGGTTGAAGCACATGCCGGGCAAGCGGATTCCACCCTTCGTGGTAACGAGCTGTCGAATATACTGACTGCTGGCGTTGCCCTGACGAGTATCAATGCCGGCGGTGGAGATGATCAGCTGCTAATTGGTGCGGGAACGCCGGAGGTTCATACTGGTAGTGGCAACGATTACGTTGATTTCAGCGGTAATACTGATCTGGCATCTGCGCCGCAGACGGGAGAGCGCTTTATCGAACTGCTAGATGATCCTAATTCACTGAACGGCTGGCAGGTTCAAAATGGTGGTAATGGTTTTGCGGTTGATGCCAACGGCCTGACATCTTCTTATGGTTGGTGTAGTCGGACTCGCCGTTTCGATATTTCTAATCTGGTTAGTGCTTATGGTAACAATGCCATCAATATCAAGGAGACTTTCCGTAAGGTCGGTTATACCGCCGATAGCTATAAGTTGACGGTTAGGCTACTGGACAGTGACGGTAATGAGTTACATCAATGGAGCACCGGGGAGCAGACGGTTACCGATGTTGCCGAGGTGAGTCACACATTGCAAAACTACAGCAGCCAGACTCACTATGTTGAAGTGACGGATGCTGGTAAAGATCAGGAATATTGGGCTGGTCAGTGGGGAGCACGTCTCGAAGGGCTGTCATTGCAATTTGATTCAGGTGCCACTAATCAGGCAAAAGTTTATATTGAAGGTTTCGATGCTATCGAAGTGGATGCAGGAGCGAACCTGGAGGTGCTTAAATCAAAGCCTGATGCAACTTTCTCCTTGGTACTCAATGCCGATCTTAACGAATGGACGCCGGGACAAGATGGCCTGTCACTGATCCATCAAGACGGCGGTCAACTGACGTTGCCGCAAAAACCAGAGAGTCTGATCTTCGAAGATAACGGACGCCGAATATTAGTTAAGGATGTGAATGCTTACTATGCGGCAAGAACAAAGGGCGAGGCGTTTACTCACCGCTGGGAACTGACGCCGGATAATAGTGCGATCCTGAACTTAGCTGGCGTCGATGCAGCATCGGTGACTGTTCATCAAGACATTGTGGAGGGTAAAAAGTATGTCCGTCTGCAGGCCGGAAGTGACGTGCTTTTCTCTGAAGCGATACCTACAACCAGTGACGGTACCTCACAAACTGCGGGTCAATACCTGTCAGGCATCCTCGCAGGAGTTCGCTTTGGTGATGTCGGGCTTCACGGCGATGATCTGGCTAACTTTATCGACCATGGTGAGTTACCTGGTAATGAAGAGGTTAGCAGTAATGCCTTGCTCTCTGAGCAGAGCGCGAGCGTAGCGAATAGCGATGCTGATAGCATTCGTCTGGCCAAACTGACTGGAGCTATGGCTGCCTTTGATAGCAGCAATGACGGGACATCGAGTGGCAACGAAGCGCTGGATGGCCGTTATATTTTGCAGCCGGAACTAACCGCTGCAGTTGTATAACTAGCCTATAGGATAATGGGGAGGCTTGCCTCCCCTGTATTTCAGCGAATGAAATTTGGTTTTCCCTCCAGATCCCTTGACTATCTCCACCGGATCGAGACAATCATCTTAAACACCGTTATCTATAGAGAATTTATGAGAATTGTTGCGGTTACAGCTTGCCCGACCGGGATTGCCCATACTTACATGGCAGCTGCAGAGCTAAAGAAGGCGGCGCAGCCATTGGGTATCCAGATCATGGTTGAAACACAAGGCGCGATGGGGATAGAAAATCAACTGAGCTTTCAGGATATTGGCCGGGCCGATGTGGTGCTGATTGCCTCCGACATCGAAATTGAACACCGTGCCCGCTTTACCGGCAGCAAGATCCACTGCGTTACCATTGAAGAAGTGCTGACCGATCCGGCGAGCGTGTTGCGCCGTTGCCAAGAACTTTGATTCAAACTCCTGACTAACAAGTTATGACTTAATCGCTATGATCGAACGTCGTATTACCTTCATTATTGGTGATGAAGGTATTCCTTCCTGGAAACTCAATCAGCTGAAAACATTGGCTGGGTACTTTCGTGCCGTGGTGGTGATGCAAAATGTCACTCGTTTGTGCCAGGCTAATGCCGAGCAGCCGGTTCGGATCATGAGTTTGGGTTGTATGCCGGGAGATTTGTGCCAGCTGGTTATTGAGGGCTCTGATGCCGAACTGGCCTACATGGTGCTAACTGACTTTGTCGCCGAGCAATTCCTGTTGGTGAAAACCAGCGGTAAGAAAAAGAACCGTAATGCCTGCAGTGTCGATAGCTGCGATAAGACCAATACGGCCTTTTATTTGCCGTTTGAACTGGTAATTTCAACTCGTGATTTGTCAGTTAAGGAGTTAGGCCTCGTACAGTCAACAGAAGCAAAAGAGATGGTTATGGCCCGTCTTTGCAGGATGCTTAATCCGGAAAATCCAGACTTGTTGCTTCAATTGATGCAAGAGCGTGAGCGCGTCTCGTCGACCTGCATGGGAAACGGGATTGCATTGCCTCATATCATGTCATCAGAAATTAAGCAGCCTGCAATGGCGTTGATTCAGTTACCACATGCCATTGAGTGGGGCTCAAATCGTGGCCCGGTGACGAGAGTGATCGCCATGGCCTTGCCTTTTCCTGCTCAGCGCCCACATATCGAGGCGTTTGCGCATTTCTCACAGGCGTTATTGGCCCCCGAGTATTGTCGTTTGCTGACGGAAAATATTCAGGCCGAGGCGTTGAAAGCACTGTTGCTGCATACCTTGTCTCGCCCGTTTACAGCGAACTGCGATACTCCGAAGGAGTAAGTCCTGTTTTGTTCTTAAATACCCGGTAGAAATAGTTCACATCCTGAAATCCGCATCGGGTCGCCACTTCGTGCAATCGGAAGGTGTATTTCTTTAGCATGAACTTGGCTCGTTCGATCCGTACCCAGGTAATGTAATCGGCCAGTCGCATGTGTCCCTGTTGACGAAACAGCCGCGAGAGGTGATTGGGGCTGATATTGAATCTTGTGGCAATGCTGTCACGGCTGATTGCCCGGTGAAAGTTTTCCTGGATGTAAATGCAGATCCCCTGATAGAGATCCTCGCTACGCTTTTTAGTTGAATTTTCCGGTACCGACAGCATGCTCTGGCAATAACTCATCAGGGCCAATAGCAGATGCTCGTCCATTGGTTGCTGGAGTGGCTCTTTGGACAGGGCATTAAGTGCCGACAGTATATGGTCAATGGCATGACCGGTACGTGTCTGGATGCTGTGCTTTTGAATATCATGAAAGTTGGTTTGATCTTTTGCCTTACTAACCAAGCTAAAACCTAGCTGGCGACGACCGAATAATAGACTCAATACTGAACAATCCGTATCCCAATTGGGCTTGTTCCAGCTGTTTGGCGGGATATAGATCGCATCACCAGCCATGATTTTGACTTCTGTGATCCCAAGTTCCGGATCTTCCAGCTCGTTAATGTACTCACCGTTGATCACCAGTTCCAGGCGCGGGAAGTTAACCTGATAGCTAAACGGAGGCGGCGTGACCTGATCCCCGGCAAACCAAATGCGGTTGAAGTGCTCCCGTTCGGAAAGCAGGGTATCGATAAGGTCATGGAATACCTTGCCCATGGTAATGGTACCTCCTGATGGGATTGGCTCAGCGAATAGGTTAGATCATTGTCGGCATTATTATTCATTGTCCGGTATAGAGTTACTACCCGGAAAATAGAATTGAATATTATCCGTGAGCTAGGTCACGTAAATTATCCGGTTGCCCTCGTTTTTATGGTTACCACTGTCTAGTGTTTCACTGTTTTTGAAGTAATCGAAATTGGCGTTTTCGTTGTGAAAAGTGGAAGAAATATGCCTTTAACCCACTAATTAATAACAAATATCATGCTATTTCCATTTGTGTTGAACTGAGGTAGGTGAGGTGAGGGTTAGATCACAAAATGGTTTTGATGTTACAAATATCCAGTAAATGCCTCTCTGGTACACTATAAGAGTGGAGCCGGATCGCTGAAAATATCCCCAACGGCAACACGAATGCTGAACTTAAAAGTATAAATACAGGGGGAACACTCATGATCACCAACTTGATTAATGAGCAGTTGATTTGCCTGAACCTTCAGGCGACGACCAAAGAAGAGGTTTTTGTCGAAATGATCGACTTGCTGCACAAGCAAGGCCGAGTGAACGACAAGGACCAGTTTTTAGCGGATATCCATGCTCGTGAAGAGCTGGGGAATACCGGTTTTGAAGAAGGTGTTGCGCTGCCTCATGCCAAAAGTGGTGCAGTGTCCGAACCTGCGGTAGCCATTGGTATCAGCCGCAGCGGTATTGAATACGGTGCGGAAGACGGCCTGCCATCCAAACTCTTTTTCATGATTGCCTCTCCAGACGGCGGCGCAAATCACCATATTGAAGTGCTGGCCGAATTGTCTTCGAAGCTGATTGAGGACGGTTTTATTGATGAATTTATGTCGGCGAAAAGCGCGCAGGAGGCACTTGGTCTGTTGCTGGCAAAAACAGAGCCGAGTGAAACAACACCGGTAGCTGACAAAGGGTTGCTGATTGGTGTGACTGGCTGCCCTGCAGGCGTTGCCCATACTTACCTTGCTGCGGAGGCGTTGGAAAAAGCGGCTGCCGAGCTTGGTTACGAGATGAAAGTCGAAACTAATGGCTCAATTGGTGTAAAGAACAGCCCAACAGCGGAAGAAATCGAGCGCGCAGAAGCGATTATCGTCAGCTGCGACAAGCAGGTAGATATGAGCCGGTTCGCTGGCAAAAAGCTGGTTAAAACCGGAGTGAAAGCGCCGATCAAAGATGGCAAGGGGCTCATCAACCAGGCTCTGCAGGCTGCGACTTACCAAGTGTTTGGCGACGATGCGCCTGCACAGACTGAGAGTAAAGTCTCTCAGGCCCGCTCAGATCTATACCGCTATCTGATGAACGGCGTATCGCACATGATCCCGTTCGTGGTTACCGGTGGTCTGCTTATTGCCTTGGCGTTGGCCTTGGGCGGGCAGCCATCTGAAGCGGGAATGGCTATTCCTGAAGGCAGCATGTGGCAGAAAGTGCTCGATGTCGGTGTGGTGGCCTTTACGCTGATGATCCCTATCCTGGCCGGCTATATTGCCTATGCGATTGCCGACCGACCTGCACTGGCACCGGGCCTGATTGGTGGCTGGATTGCCAATAACGGTTCGTTCTACGGTGCCGAAGCGGGTACCGGATTTATCGGTGCGATAGTCGCTGGTCTGCTGGTGGGCTACTTTGTTAAGTGGCTGGTGAGTATCAACTATCACAAGTTTATCCAGCCTTTGGTGCCAATCATGATTGCGCCGATTGCAGGTAGCCTGTTTATCTCCAGCTTGTTTATCTTTGTTATCGGCGCCCCGATTGCCAGCTTGATGGATGGTCTGAACGCCATGCTAACCAGCATGAGCACAGGTAACGTGGTTCTGCTGGGTATCGTACTGGGTGGTATGGCCGGTTTTGATATGGGCGGTCCGTTTAACAAGGTGGCCTTCCTGTTCTCGGTCGGCATGATTGCCAGCGGCCAAACACAATTCATGGGTGCGATGGCGTGTGCTATCCCGGTTGCACCGTTGGGTATGGGTCTGGCAACTATTATTGGCCGTAAGCTTAACCTGTTCGAAGAGTCTGAGCTTGAAGCCGGTAAAGCGGCAAGTGCCATGGGCTTGGTAGGTATCTCCGAAGGTGCAATTCCGTTTGCTGCACAAGACCCGATGTCTGTGATCCCGGCCAACGTACTGGGCTCGATGGTAGCTGCAGTAATGGCATTCTCTTTCGGTATTACCAACAGTGTGGCGCACGGTGGTCCGGTTGTGGCCCTGCTGGGTGCGATGAATAAACCGCTAATGGCCATCGTATGTATGATTGCGGGCTCTGTGGTAACGGCACTGGTAGCAATTTCTCTGAAGAAAATGCGTCAGGCCAAAGCGCAGGCAGCTCTGGCCTAAGTCAAGATTCGCTTAAGTCAATAAAGAGCAAACCATAAAAGTGTAATAAGAGCATGCCAGTACACTGAGTGAACTGTACTTAACCCCCACGCTGGCATGTATGCTCCCTTCTTTCCTCTCTTAATGGGGCAAGAAGGGCGTTTTTTATCTGGTAATTTACTCGGTATGAGTGCTCAACAATTGACAGACAAATCCCATTTCAAAATCATCAGATTCTGCTAGAATTTCGCGTTGCTTAATAGCGCTGTAGAATAGCGACTGATACTGATCCCATGAGTAATTGTACTGATGAAATCAGTATTTAACGTAAGGTAAAACAATGACCGTTTCCACATCTCCTTGTTTTTTCCGCATGCACAATGTTATCCAAGATTATGCATGGGGAAGCACGACATCCATTGAATCCCTGTTTGGGATTGCCAATCCTGAGGGTAATCCACAGGCAGAAATCTGGATGGGTGCCCATCCAAACGGTTGTTCCCAGATAGACGTTGAGGGTGAGATTACCCGCCTTGCCGATTTTATCGCAGCAGATAAAGCCGCGACTATTGGCGTGGAGACCGATAACCAGTTTGGTGAGCTGCCGTACCTGTTTAAGGTGCTGGCTGCCGAGAAAGCGCTGTCGATCCAGGTTCACCCAAGCAAGGCACAAGCCGAGGTCGGTTTTGCCAAAGAGCAAGACGCAGGCATCCCCCTGAGCGCAGGTCACCGTAATTACAAAGATCCTAACCACAAACCTGAGCTGGTCTATGCGCTAACTCCTTATCAGGCAATGAATGGCTTCCGCGAGATTGGTCAGATTGTTAGCCTGTTCCGTTGTCTGGAAATTGCTGACTTGCACGAGTTGGTTGTTGCACTGGAAGAAAACCAGAATGAAACAGGTTTGCGCCAGTTCTTCGAGGCAATGCTCTCGCTTCAGGGGGAAGTGAAAGAAACTGCTTTAGCCGGGCTTCTGGCATACGCCGAGCAGCATAAAGACGATGAACTGTTTGCTTTAATCTTGGAACTTGCCGGGCAGTACCCGGGCGATATCGGCCTGTTCTCGCCGCTAATGCTCAATGTATTGACCCTGCAACCGGGTGAGGCTATGTTCCTGCATGCCTGTACGCCGCATGCTTATATCAATGGCACGGGCCTGGAGATCATGGCGAACTCCGACAACGTATTGCGAGCAGGGCTAACCCCTAAGCACATCGACATTGCCGAGTTAGTGGCAAGTACGCGTTTCGTACCGATGCTGGAAGATAAACTGTTGCTCGCTCCGGACGTATCGGAAGGTGGTTTGCATTACCCGATCCCGGTTCCTGATTTTAAATTCAGTGTTTATCACAGCCAGCAGGATATTGCGTTGACAACTACCAGCGCTGAAATACTGTTCGCGATTGATGGGGCGGTAACTGTTACACATGCAAGCGGTGAGACTCTGACTTTCGAGAAAGGGGAGTCTGTGTTTATTCCGGCGAATGCTCAGGGTTATACAGTGCATTCAACGGGACGATTTGCCCGTGCTTACAATTGATTTTTAGAAGATATTACTCTTAATAATCGATTGTTTTTTATATAGAAACCGATTCAAAGCCAGTCAAAGTGACTGGCTTTCTTTAGCTTGTCGTTCAGGTGTTTCTTACTGACTTATCCATACCGATACGGACCCACCGTTGACTGGGAAATACGCCCAGCCATCGCTATTGGTCCAGACACTTTCCGTTCTGTTCGAAAGGTGATCTTTGAATTCGGTACTTGGCTTGCCGGCATACATCCACTTGCCGCCCCCTGCTGCATCCGTCATGATAACTGCCATCGATTTAGGATGTTCAGCATCGCCTTCACGGGTCCAGCCAATGATGTTTGGATCATCCATGTAGCTATGTTGTTTGCCGTACGCATAATTCTTCCTGGCCGTGATGAGCTCTTTTAAGTGACGTACCGGGGCCATATTAATGTCGTGTCCCTTGTCGGAGTATTGCGCACCGTAATAATCGGCGTAGAAGACATTCGGGTATCCTTCCTCCCTTAGCAGGATGAAGGCGTAGGCTAATGGTTTGAACCACCAGTCAACCGGTGACTCTAGTGCTTGTAGTGGCTGGGTATCATGGTTTTCTACAATTGTGACAGCTTTGACGGGGTTGTCTTTCATCAGGGTGCCATCCATCAGGCGTCTCATATCGTAGTGACCACCAGAACGTGACGCCTGATAAAAGTTCATGTGTAATGGTGCATCAAATAACGACATCGTGCCCTGGGTTTTACTGATGAAGTTGTGCAGGTTGTTGACGTCATAGTTCCAATATTCACCGACGGTGAACAACTCTTTACCCGTCTTGCCTCTGAGGTATTGGATCCACTCCTGTAGATACTGATATTTAATGTGCTTCACGGCATCTAGTCTAAAGCCGTCGACGCCCGTCGTAGTGAGATACCACTCTCCCCAGTCTTTAAGCTCTTGTTTTACTTCTGGATGGTCCATATCTAAATCAGCATACATGAGGTAATCATAATTGCCTTTTTCGGAACTGACATCCCAGTCCCATGCCTTGCCGATGCCTTTAAATTTGAAGATGGCTTTCTCTTTACCGGCATCATCCCAGTCTACGCCGTCAAAGTGATACCAGGTCCAGTGGAAACTTGAGTATTTGTCGTTTCTTCCCGGGAAGGTAAAGTCGACCCAGGCCTCGATCCATTTATCGCCTAGCTCTTTGTTTCTGTCATCCCAGTCGACCCTGACGGTATCAACCCAAAGCTTTTTGTCTGCGCCACCACGGTGGTTGAAAACAACGTCACCATAGATTTGAACATTGTTTTTGTGTGCTTCGTTAATTGCAGCAAGGTATTGTGCCTTGGTGCCGTACTTGGTGCGTACCGACCCTTTTTGGTCGAACTCTCCAAGGTCATACATATCGTAGACCCCGTAGCCAACATCATTACTACCGCCTGCGCCTTTGTATGCCGGTGGGAGCCAAAGTGAAGTAATACCATTTTCAGAGAGTGAAGCGGCATTGTCTTTAACCTCGTTCCACAAGCTACCGTCATTGCTGTTGTACCAATGGAAGTACTGCATCATGGTGCCATTTTGTGATGCACAGGCGTCATGGATATTAAGCGATAACAGTAGAGTGACGGATAGGGTGAGGCCGTGTTTTATTTTAAAGCATGTCATGTTCTATACCTTTGTTTTTTATTATTAAGGCGCTTTATAAGTCATTGTTTTTTTCTTTCATATATCGCCGTGGGAAATGCTTGATAGATCAAACATTCGGTGAGGGGATTGAAAGCAAGTTTTTGATCTTAGTGCAAATTTTGACCAATGTGCGGTAGGGCTACGGAATGTGATGTCAGTGTGAAATATAGTCATTTGCACACTTGCCGTGGACAGGCTTTGAGCGTCTATCTGGGATGTTGCTAAAATTCATTTCAAATAGATCTTGATCACACTTTTAAGCTCGTATATAGTTATTGTGTAATTTAATTACGGAATTGAGTTACATAATCGAACTGTTAAGAAAGAATGCCAATCAGTTTGAACTATTAGTTACAGATTAATACTAGGAGCTTAAAATGAAAAAACTACGTAACTTCATGTCACTGTTTTCAACTCAGCTTAACTTTGACCGTAGCCAGTTTGCGGTTCGTGCGAACAGTACATTTCAGCAATAGTATCCCGTTGTATTTCTACTGTTTCTGATTGAACACAGAAATAGTAAGCCGTCAGGTCAGTGAAAACTTGATTCAGTAAATGCCCAGCATAGAAGTGGGGGATTTATGATCAAGGTTTTCATAGACTTGATGAAAAAGCGTTCTTTCCCCTATCTCAATTTCTCCTTTATCTGATCCCAGATAATCTATCCCCAGCTTCTGTTGATAACTCACGAAAGCCACGAGTTTCGGGTCGGTATAACTTTTACCGCTCAAAGTCTAAGTGGATAACGTTATGCCTTTAATAGGCTATGTTTGACCTAAGATAAGAGGTCGTTATTCATGGTCTATCGCATATTGGCTGATCTGGTTGTTATCTTTCATCTCGTATTTATCGTCTTCGCGTTATTGGGTGGGTTGCTGGTGATCTGGCGAGGCTACCTGTTACTTTTTCATATTCCTGCCGCGCTGTGGGTTGCAGTGATCAGCTTCAAAGGGTGGATTTGCCCATTAACGCCGTTGGAAAACCGGTTAAGGCACTTAGCTGGTGGCGAGGGATATTCTGGAGGCTTTGTCGAACATTATTTGATCCCCATTATCTACCCGGTCGGGCTGCGTATTGATGTTCAGGTTGTACTGGGTGTTGTGGCTGTCGGGATCAATATTGCAATCTACTTGCTCGTCTATTATTGCTATATGAACAGGCGAGCAGGGTAGGGGAATGAAAAGTATATTGGTAACCGTTGTGGTGCTCTATGCACTTTTCGCTCTCACTTTCTGTTCCCTGCAACGGAAATTTCTGTATTTTCCTCAGCCTGCCAGCAATGTATATGGTGAGATGAATGTCAGCTTTGTCGTAGATGGGGTACAACTCAGTGGCTGGGCGTTAAACAAGGGGCAACCGAAGGCGTTAATCTATTATGGCGGCAATGCCGAAAGCATAGAAGCGAACATCCCCTTCTTCGAGGCAGTGGTGCCCGACTATACCGTTTACCTTATCCCCTATCGAGGCTACGGCAGCAATGCAGGAAATCCTACTGAGCAGGTGCTATACAGTGATGCTGTTCATATTTATAAGACAATAAAGAGTCAGCATGATTCGATATCCCTGATGGGACGAAGTCTTGGTTCCGGTGTGGCGACTTATGTGGCGGCAAACCGGAACGTGGATACGCTTATTTTGGTGACCCCGTTCGACAGTATTGAGAATGTGGCAAAGGATATTTACTGGATGTTTCCTGTCTCTCTGATGCTCAAGGATACATTTCGTTCAGCGGATCGGGTTAAGGATATAACTGCCCAAACCTACATTTTCATAGCCGAAAATGATCGGGTGATCCCGCGAGCCAGAACCGACCAGCTAATCGCTCACTTTGGCGATCAGCTGGTGGAGGTAGTTATTGTGGACAATGCAGGCCACAACACAATTTCTCAGTTCCCTGATTATGTATCAGGGCTTAAGCGGGCGCTGGACTAGCATTCGGCTTTTTCTGGAGCTTCGGTGTCAGGTGCAGCCTTTTCCGGTGTCACAACAAGAAACTGCTTTAGCAACTGTTCGCACTGACTTTGGCTCAAGTAACCCGGAACAGGGTAGGTACCATGGGCTTCAGCCAGTGCCCGTTGACTGATAAGTGTTATATCTTCGGCTTTTAATTCAGGAAATCCATTCGAAATGTTGAGTTTTTTATTGAGCTCAACCACCGCTTCAATGAACTCACTGCCGCTGCTTAGGCCAATGACATTCGCCAACTCTTCCAAGCGCACCTTACAGTATGGGTGCAGCAAGCGTAGTACTTCGGGCAGTAGGATCGCGTTCGCCTGTCCGTGCGGGATATGGTACATACCGCCGAGCTGGTGGGCGATAGCGTGAACATAGCCAACAAATGCGCGGGTAAAGGCGCAGCCAGCCTCATAAGATGCCATCGCCATTTGCTCTCGCGCTTCGAGATCTTGGCCATTGCTATAGGCTTTCGGTAGGAATTCGAAGATTTTCTCTATAGCCTGCTTGGCATATTTGTCACTCAGTGGCGTGTTATACGTACCGATGAATGCTTCTACTGCGTGGGTGAGTGCATCCATACCGGTTGCTGCTGTCATATCTTGCGGTAGCCCAATCATCAGCTTGGGATCGATGATCGCATAATCAGGCAGCAAGGCAGGATCGACGATCGCAAACTTTTGCCGTGCTGCCGGATCGGAAATAACTGCAGCGACAGTGGCTTCCGAGCCGGTACCGGCCGTGGTTGGAATCGCAAGAAATGGCGGTAGTTTTCTTCTGATTTTGAGTTTTCCGGCCATGGTTCTCACTGGCCTGTCTCTGACCACTTTAGCTCCGATCACTTTGGCGCAATCGATGGGTGATCCACCGCCGAGGGCGATAATTGAATCGCAGTGAAATTGCTTATAGAAATCGGCACCGGTTGCCACTGTTGCGATTGTCGGGTCGGGCATCACTTGGTTGAAGATAGCGTAGTCGATGCCATGTTCATCCAGTGAATCGCAAAGTGCAGGAATGATGGCTGCAGAACTGCTCCTGCCGGTAACAATCATGGCCTTCTTCGCCCCGGCCGATGCCATCAGTTCGCCCGCTTTTTCGAGGCTGTTTATCCCAGCCTCAAGATGAGGGAAGGGGATGGTAACGAGTTTGTTGAGCTGTTTGTTGACGCTTACCATTGCTTTATATATCAACATATCAAAATCCTTTTAAACAGACGTTTGAATTATAGGGAGTAAGCATATCTTTGTATTGGAGCTGGTTCATATAATTGAGCAATGGCAATAACGAAAGTCACCTGGGGTCGATACAGTGCCAGAGGAACTGGCATTTATAATGAACATTGGCTGGCACTCATAAAAGCGTGATTAAGCGCGCTGATTTTTATGCTGAATTGTTATATAAGGTTTTGAAAGTAGAGTGTTTTTAAAATCAGTTAGTTTAGGCGTTATTTATAATGAAGTGTACAAGCTGCAAAGTCGGTGTTTTATCTCCAAGCTTTATTGATGATTTATTCCGTGCTCATACCTGCACGCATTGTGGCGGTAACTGGGTACTTGTTGAAGACTACGTGTCTTGGAAGGAAAACAACCCCGAGTTTAAATTCTCTGACAGTGTTACTTGTGAAGCCGAGGATACCGAGTCTGCGTTGCTTTGCCCGCAGTCGGGTAAAATTATGCGTAAGTTCCGTATCACATCGGAGAGTGCTCACCGCCTGGATTATAGCGCCAGTGTTGGCGGTGTATGGCTGGACAAAGGTGAGTGGGACCTGATGAAAAAGAGTGGACTTGCCGGCTCATTGAATGCCGTGCTGACTGCTCAGTGGCAGAAAAACATCCGGATGAACACGGCTAAAGACAATTTTGCCGATCTGTATGCTGACAAGTTTGGCAAGGAATCTTATGAGAAGGTGAAAGAGATCCGCCAATGGCTCAGTGAGCAACCGAACAAGGCCGATCTGAGAGCCTATCTTTTGGCAGAAGACCCGTATTCGGCTGAGCGGTAACCTCGAGAAATATCTGTCTTGAACAGTTCTTTAATGAAACCACATAGGGCAGTTGTACTATTATGTGGTTTCATTCCTTTCTAAAAGGCATTCTATGATTTTAATTACAGGCGCAAGTAGCGGCTTGGGAGCGGCATTGGCTCAGCTGTATAGTGCTGAAGGAACCCCGCTGGTACTGACTGGCCGTAATGAGCAGCGACTCTCCTCCGTGGTTGACAATTTGCCGGGGCCAGTGCAGGCGACACCGGTTGATCTTACCGCTTCGGAAAAAGTGGCTGAGTTATTCGACTCACTGGATCAAGTGCCAGATACCGTTATTCACTGCGCAGGCAGCGGGTATTTTGGCCCGATTGAAGAGCAGAACCCAAGTGAAATCAACAAATTGATTGAGAATAACGTCACGTCTTCGATTTTCTTGCTGCGTGAGTTGGTTGCACGCTATCGTGACCATAAGGTTAATGTGGTGGTGGTGATGTCGACGGCAGCGCAGCTTGCCAAGGCAGGAGAGTCCACCTATTGCGCGGCTAAGTGGGCTGTACGCGGGCTCGTTGAATCGGTACGCCTTGAGCTGAAGGGAAGCCCGATGAAGCTGGTTGCGGTATATCCCGGTGGTATGGCGACAGATTTTTGGAAAACCAGTGGCAAAGCGCTTGATACATCCTCATTTATGACGGCGGAAGAAGCCGCGAAAATGCTCAAACAAGCGCTAGTCGCCACAGAGCATGGCTTTGTTTCGGATATTACGATCAATCGGCACTAGTTAGTGCGTTGATTTTAAGGTTATTTGCTGTTGTTGCACTGAGTCTCAATGATAGTTTTTGGGAGTAAGATCAAAATATCGCTGTACAAAAAATAAACAACTGGTATTATCTTGGCCAGTTCTACAGAGAGTTATTGAATGCAACATCAAGTACAAGTTAAACCTTCAGCTACTTATACGCTAGCGTATAGTACCTATGTGTTTCCTTATATTTCTCGTAACATTAGATAATTCAATAGATTAGCATATCGCTTTTCGCGATTAATTCATGAATATATAAGGGGCATCATATGTCTAATTCAGCTACTGGTATCGTAAAATGGTTCAACGAAGAGAAAGGTTTTGGTTTCATCACGCAAGATAATGGTGGTGCCGATGTTTTTGTTCACTTCCGAGCAATCGCTTCTGAAGGTTTTAAAACACTGGCTGAAGGCCAGAAAGTTTCTTTTGACATTGAGCAAGGCCAGAAAGGTCTTCAAGCTGCAAATGTTGTAGCGCTATAAGTCTGAAAGTAAAGACAATAAAAGGTCGCCATTGGCGGCCTTTTCTGTTTTCTTCCAGTTTAGTCCTCTGTTCTCAAATCAATTTCACGCCTGATAATCTCCAGTCCAGTTTTTAGCTGGTTCCGGCTGGTAGGCCCGGTCAGCGAAATCCGTATCGCCGCTGGGGGCGGGTATCGACCGACTGTAAACATTTCGGCCTCGCGCACGTGAACGCCTTTGTCCTGAAGCCGATGGCTGAAACGGTAGCCGGTTAGAGGCTCGGGCAAGGGAATCCAGCTGTTGAAGCCCGGTACGACATTGTTACTGTGCTGAGGGAAGTACTGGTTCAGCAATCGGTGCCGGGCATTGAGTTCGAGGGCGATTTCCTTGTCGACGTGCTCCATAGCGCCATTGGTTAGCCATCGGCATACCAGATCAATCATGAGCGGACTGATATGCATACAATTTGCCCGCAGTGCTTTTTGCATTTCTCCTCGTAAAGAGAGTGGCACGATAAGGTAGCCGACGCGCAAACCGCCTGCGAAGTATTTGGAAAAGCTTCCGACATATAACGTGATATCAGGAGCGATGGCTACAAGTGGTGTTTTACGGTGGCTTGGCGGGCAGTAAAGGACATCATCTTCGATGATCAGAACATGGTGGCGGCGACAGATTTCAATGATTTTCAAGCGACGGCTGTCACTCGTCTGTATCCCTGTCGGGTTTTGAACCGCGGGGGTCAGGTAGAGCAGCCGAGGCTTGTGGCGTTTGCAGTGAAGTTCCAAATCTTCAGGAATGATCCCCATTTCATCAAACTGTACCGGCACGAGCTTGCGCTCGGATTGCTGGCAGGTATGGACGAATTCGGCGTAACACAACCCTTCGACCAATATGGTTTCTTTTGGGCGCGTTAATGCGTGAACAATAATCGCTAAGCTATGTTGCCCGCCGTATGTCCAGATCAGACGACGATTATCAATATCACATTGTAGGCGTTTTGTGAGCCATTGCTGCAAGGTGTGGTTATGCCCCTGCAATCCTTCGGTACTGTAATAATCCAGAACGGCTTTTTGTGCCGTCGGTTCATCGGACAAATCTTGTAAAATAGCGGAAAGATGCTGTTGCTGGCTTAATAGCAGTGGTCGGCAAATAGCGAGATCAATGCCTTCCCGGGTTGTGATCGGATGGTAGAAGGTATCCTGTTCTGCTTGCCGGTCTTTGACATAGGTACCGCTGCCAACCTTGGGCTCTATCAGTCCTCGTCGCTCAAGTTCTTGATAGGCACGAGTGATTGTCCCTACCGTAACACCCAGTCGATATGAAAGAATTCGCTGAGGCGGAAGCTTGGTGTTTGCCTTTATCTCATTGCTTTCTATCGCTTCGGCAAATGCATCGGCCAGTGCAATGAACTTGGGGCCGAGACGGCCTGAGAGATCGGGAATGAACATTGTCACCTTCTCAAGGGGGACATTTACTTGTTGAATACAGAATAGATAAGGGAGAAAGAGAAGGAAATAAAAGAATTGTCATGGTGACGCATAAACAATAGGTATTAACGCGATTCTCTCGTTACGCTGAGTTCATTGAGTGACACAGTGTGAAGGAAAGTAAGATGGATACTGTTTGGGAGTTGCTGCCAGCAATGAGTTTGTTTGCGTTTGTTACCGCGATGACACCGGGTCCGAATAATTTTTTGCTGGCAAGCTCAGGGGCGCAGTTTGGTGTTCGTCGGTCCGTGAGGCACTTGGTTGGTATTCGATTTGGTATCGTCTTCTTATTGTTGTTCTGTGCCGGAGGGGTGGCAATTGCACTTGAACAGCATCCGACGTTATATCGTGCGTTACGCTATCTGGGGTTGGGATATATGTTATGGTTGGTAGCAAAATTGATCGTACTCAACAGCATGGCTAACAACCAAGAAGGGGGACGTCCTCTGTCTTTCCTGCAGGCAATGTTTTTCCAGCTTGGCAATATTAAAGCGTGGATGGCTTGCTTGGCACTGGTAACGAGCTATAGCTTACCCGGAGATTACTGGCTGTCTGTTCTTGCGATTATTGTTGTGTTTACGGTATTTGGCTTTTTTGCCAATAGCTGTTGGACATTGCTCGGGCGCTGGATAAAAACGCATTTAGACACCCCTGGAAAACAACGTGTTTTCAACCTTGGCATCGGTTTGCTGACGATTGTTTCGCTTGCTCCGGCCTTTACGGCTGGTATATAGAGTGGTTAATGACTGTCTAAATTTGCGATAACTGTTTGAACGTTCGACAGTTGGAAAATATATGCAAAATTAGACCTTTACAAGCTTAAGTTAGCCCCGTATTATTCGCGCACTTACGGAGAGATGGCTGAGTGGTTGAAAGCACCGGTCTTGAAAACCGGCATACGTTTGTAGCGTATCTAGGGTTCAAATCCCTATCTCTCCGCCATATTCAAAAAAGCCAGCTTAATTGCTGGCTTTTTTACATCTGTGGCTTGGCAACGAATGAGATAGGGTGAAGAAGCCTAGATGGGGGTTCACCTGAGCGAAGCGAAAGCACATCGGCTCCGCCGATAGCCCGAAGGGCGCGAGCTTGCGAGCAGTAAATCCCTATCTCTCCGCCACATTAGAAGGCCCAGCAGAAATGCTGGGCTTTCGTCGTTTAGGGTGTTAAATTTTGATAGGGATTTGAAAATCCCCCTATACCTAGAGCGCTCCGCCGCATTCAAGAAAACCGCTGAACTATCAGCGGTTTTTTTATACCCAGAATCTAGGGGGCAGCCGAGCGAAGCGAGACAACGTTGCTAGCCGAAGGCGTTTTAGAGTGACGGCCCGTAGGGCGAAGTAAATCCGGGCCGACTATTCTAGCCCGGGGATAACGCTTAATAATATAACATTAAAGCTATTTAAAATTACTTTGGTATGGGCCGAGACTGGCAGCTTCGCCACTTTCATTAATAAAGCGGCCAGATGCTTCAGATCCAATCGCTTGGCCTAAACTTGGGGCATCCATACCACCAAATAACCACTTGATTTCACCATCGTTATGGGAGGCGGCTGCCCAGCCTTGCAGATTAAGTGTTGAATTGACGCTAACCTGTCCAATTCTAATCCACTCTGAGCCATTAATTGAATAGCTGGCGACGCCCCGTTTCCCATCACTCTGAATATCTAACCTTAACCAGATTGGTGTATTGTTGCTAACAACTGATTTGCCATTGACTCCATGAGGTATCATCGCATCAATTTTGTGGCTATTGTCTCCATCATTTCCCCGGTACTGGATACGGATTTTATTATCCCCTGTTTGGAAAACCGCTATATAGGCTGAGTCATCGGCAATGCTGCTCCGAGCCATAAGGCCACCTTTAATAAAGTTGTTTACATGGGATTGTGGATTCGCAGTAAAGGCCGTCAGTACATTGTTCGATGTGTTGTCGAACTCATCATACTGAAAATAGAAGCTATCCTTACTATTCCAGATATCCCCCGAATTAACGTTAATTGCAAATAACTGCCCTGGCTCCGTTAGGTCAGAATCCAATGAGGCATCAATTCCGGTAAATGGATAGCCGGTTTCAGGCAGGTCTGTTCGTGCCCACTTATCAGTAAAGGTGTTAACCTTATCTGTGCCCAAGTGATTGGCATTGCTACTCCAACCACGACTCCAGCGGCTTTGGGAGTTTAAGCCGTAGGCTCGACTGATAAAACCTGCATTAAATACATCCTGAGCCAGAGTGGTGTGGCTCGAAGAGAGGTTAAACATTACCGCGTAGTTATGATTTAAAAGATCGCTTGGTTTTGTGATTTCTGGGGCTACAAAGCATAGTCGTTGGCTGGCTGTAGCGCCGTTGTCAACGTACTGGTTCAGTACCGAATTGGGGCTGGATAGGTTTCCTGTCGTGCAGCCGAAGATAAACTTTCCCTGCAAACTCTTAAGGGGTGGCCATTGGTGGCTTGCAACAGCTGCTTGAAGATTGGAGGAAGAGCCGATCAGGTCGGATGGTCCCCAGATATTGTCACGGCCCAGCGTATCACTGATTAAACGGTCAAGAGATTCTGGCGTTTGGTTTCTGTTAGAGTCAAAGTCATCCTTTAAATCCAGCCAGATAGTGATCACTTCGTGGTTCGGTACAGCCTGGTGAAATGCCTTGAGCGCATCAAGGGCATCACACAGAGTATTAACTGTTGTCCCCTGGTCAATGACGGATGCATGGTAAACATACCAGTCGCTGTTTAGCTGCGGCCAGCCAGAACCGTTGTTTCCGCTATGAATATCAATTTCCATCGATCGTATCCGCCAATAAAGCGCCTGAGTTGGATAGCCTTCTTTACGTTGATATGAGTTGTGGGAACTTTTTTGTCTGATTTGGTTATAACGAACATTTGCATCATTCATAGTACAATCCTTGTTCTCTTGGGTGATGCTCAGCCAACAATTGTCACGTTGACTGAGCGTTATTACTGGGGGGGGTTATTGAGAGCTGGTATTCCAGTAGCTAGGGTCCAATACCAAAGCCGTTTCCAGTCCCACACTGCCACTCATAGAAGGGTTACAGGCTATCTTGCCATAGTAGCTTGTCATTAGATTCAGACCGCTTTGGGTTGGTGTTAAGTCATTACTGGTACCTTTGCTGATTTCCGAAGATGGTAATAGTGGGGTTATTGCTTGCTTGGCGATGGCTCCAACGACACTGCTGATGGTTGGCATACTAAACTTGCTCAGGACAAAAGACTGAAGTCCCCCGACTATTGGTAGGTTGACATTGGGTATGCGACTGACAGCGGAGGGAAGAGGAACAACACCCATTTGGCCAAAAGAGCTGTACGCTTCGCTTACCTGAGTTAGTGAACGAGGGCTATAGGCCCAGCCATTATTGCCAGTTATTTCCATATAGCGGGCAGCTTGCTGAGTGGCTAAAGCTCCGCCTGCGCCGGCCACGCCACCGGCAATAGCTCCACCAATGGCACCTGTAATAGTTCCGGATAGCAGGGACTGCTGCCAGCTGCCTGTATTGGCAACGCCAAATGCATCGTTAATAAAGTGCTGGCTTACCCCTTGGGTTGCTCCTATAGCTGCACCTGCTGCACCTCCAACTGCAGCACCAGCGGCGACACCAGCGGCGATACCTCCAGCCGTGGTCGTTGCGACACTAGCGGCTGCTGAACCGGCGGCAAAGGCTCCCACACCACCAGCCGCAGACAGGGCACCAGCCGCTGCACCTAGAGCGGCTCCTGAAAAGATATACCCCGCAAGCTTACGTCCATTTAAACCCGATTTCACCCCCGTATAGGCTGCTGCCCCAGCCCCCACTCCAGCCCCTACAACGGCACCGACAATCAGTATGGTCAGAAAGGTTGCAATCTGACCTGATGGATCAGTTCTGTTTACTGGATTGTTATTACAGTACGCAAATGGAGTGCCGTATTGAAATTTTGGATCACAGGAATAGAACCGACTTAGGGTCGGATCGTAGAAACGTGCTCTATAGTTGTAGAGACCTAGTTCTTCATCAGTCTCCTGGCCAGTAAAACGGTAACGGATAACACTGAGATCGCCGTAGCAATTACCGATCAACTGACCAAACGGCATATAATCCAGCATGGTTTTTATTGTGCCGCACTCATCAACAACGGCCCGGGTCGAGCCTTGTTGGTCCTTCAATATGTAATGGGGGGTGTTGTCTTCGATCATCAAGAGCAGGCCGCCCACACCATAAATATACTGAACAGCTTTATCCGGACTTTTCTCATCGCGCATGATTTCCAATAACGGGTAATCGCTAAAGCCATGAACATAAAGGGTTTGCCCTGACGTACTATGGTGTTTAAGTACTCTCTGGTTGATGCCGTTGTAGGCGAAGTTGAGAATACTGCCATCCTCTTTGGTCACTTGAGTCGGTAGGTTGCTCAATGCGCTATAGGTGATAGAGCGGATTGCCCTGTAGCTTGATTGGTTAACGTTACCCACAGCATCGTAGGTGAAGCTCTGCAAGGTAGTACCATCAATTGCGACCTTTGTAACTCTGTTGGTGTTTACCTGGTAGTCATAGCACTGAAGGTTATCTCCCTGTTGCAGAGTTAGGATATTTCCATTGGCATCGAAGGCAACCGGATTACCAACACCGATACTATAGGTTGGATCGGAGCTATGCTCTGCGATGCTTACCTGCCCCCGTGTATCGTAGCGATAGTGGTAGTCGTAAGAACGTTCAGGGGCAATACTATTTTGATTGGCTACGCTGGCAATGTTGCCATTAAAGTATCCTGCATCATCGTAACCACCAGTGGTGTAGCTGAACTGCTGTCTTAGGATGTCACTATGGTCAGCATATTGATTATTAATTTCCGTGACCCAGCCTGGTGAGTTATAGGACAGGGTGCGTAGTAAGGGGCGGCGGCCTTGCTGGTTTAACTCTTCGCTAGCCAGACTACCGTCGGCATTGTAGCGGTAGCGAGCAAACTTATCAGGCTCATCTGCCGTTCCGATAGCCGTATTCTGGCCTATAGCGTTGTAGCTATAGCAGACTAGGGAAACTGGCGCGGTGATCGGGTAACGGATTTGAATCACGTTGCCCAGATTATTGTACTGGTATTGAGTGGTTTGCTCGGCTTGATCAGACACTATTAAAGTGCAGCTAGTTGCATTTCCGTTAAGGTCATAGGTGTAGCGATTCTCCGTAAGGCTCTCGCTCCCTTTGAACAGGTTAAGCTTTTGGGTTGTCCAGAGGCGTCCACGTAAGGTAATGTCATCACCATTGCCATCGTAGCGATTAACCGTTTCTCTGTTGCCGTTGTGCGGGTAGTCGGGATCACTGTCAGCAATTGCTTGTAGCTGGGCTCCATTTCCCCAGTCGTGGGTGACTTGTCCCTCTTCAGTAATGCGTCCTAGAATATCGTACTTCTTGTAGAGAACCGTCCCTGTCTTCTTGGTAAGAGCGTTGGAACTGAAGCGTATTCGCCCCGCAGGATCGTAGATATATTGAGTTTCTCCCGTATCCTGGCTGGTACGAGTGGTTAGTTGACCAAGGAAGTTATATCGGTTCTCTGTGACAAAGGCACTGGCGTCACTGGTACCTGAAAAGTAATTGGGATGAAGAATTTTCTGGATATTGCCTGCGCTGTCAAATACTTGCTGGACCGCATCAAGACGGATGTCTCCCTCATTGGTTTGTTTTCCCAGGATTTGCCCGCGTCGGTCTTTGATCGATAATACAAGAGCACCGTTGGCATCTGTGATTGACGTGACTAGGAATTGACCTGCTTGAAACGAAATATCCGCAATGTAGGTCTGGTCAGTTACTTGGTAGTTGAGTTGAGTGATATGGCTGTTACTGCCGGTGATGGCAAAAGGTTTACCTGGTAGCCCTTTCTGTAGCGGACGGCCTAAAGGAGAGGCCTCGTAACGGGTGCCATTATAGGGGTAACCTTCATCATCCGGGTAGTAGTCGCTGATTTCTCCTGACATTATCCCGTTAGCAGCATCAAGTCCTGTGACAAACTGGCTACGATAGCCAAAGAGGGTATTGTCAAATGCTGCGATACGGGTATCTGCAATTTGATTGCCTATCGTGTCGTAAATGCTTTGTTTCACAAGGCACTGAGTATCGTTGAGTACCTGTGATTGGATCTCATTATCACTGGCATCGCGGTAATTCATCGAGGCTTGAGGCGCTAGCAGCGTTACCGGGTTGGCAAACTGAAGTACCCCCTCGGCGGTCAGAGCAAAAGTGCCACTAATTGTCGAATGGCTGGTTACGGCAAACACCTGGCGGCCATCTGCAAATAGCAAAACAGAACCGTTTAGCGGCACTAACAATAAGTTGCAGGGAACCTGACCATTGACCTGAGTGTTAGTGTAAGTGGTTTCATCCAGTGTCAGGCTCCAGCCATTCTGCGGGTCCCAACTGGCACTGAGGTTTTCTCCGATGGCTAGTGTCAGGGCCACTTTGGTGGGGGTAGGGGAACTCAAGGTTAAACCGATGGCATAAGGGATGCTGTCGCTGGTTGCTGTCCAGCAGATGCTATTGGTACCTGTACCATCATGACATAGCTGGCCATTTCGTATCTGCCATGCCCCGCGGTTGTCTCGCTGCCACTGCTGCCAGATTTGGTCGCCATCCGTAAAGGTTTCGTAGATGCCTCCTTGTGCAGCCATCAGTACCAGATTACTGGTGGGATTATCTTGAGGGTATTCATAGTTGCGGGGCGAAACATACTGCCAGGATCTGGGGTTGAAGCTTACCATTGCCTGTTTAGTCATCAGATTTGGACCCACTTCGGCAAATGTTTCCCGCATGGGCCCGTAGGCTATGCGCTGGGTGTTGGAATTGTTGCCGATTGAGGCGATTTCGTCACAATAGATCACATCGTAGAACTTGGCATCCATCTCGCTGGCCAGCGGGGTGATGGTAATATTGTTAAACAATAAGTATGTGGATGACTTGGTATTGGTAAAGGAAACGGCAAGCGACTGCGTATCATTGCTATCATGGTTGACTACCGCTTGCCAGTAGCTCCAGGTTTCCTCGCTGTCAGGTTCAATCGTAATGCTTTGGTTGGAGTTAGCGTTCGAGCAGGCTTCTAGGTAGACCGCTCCGCTGTCATCGAGATAGCCTTTAGAAGCTTTGAACCAACCGGATATTACTACCGTTTGCGATTGTAGCAATGGACTGACCTTCATTAGGGTCTGGTTGCTGATCAGCTTGAAACTGCTACTTCCAGTATAAGCATCACCAGTGACAATATAGTCGGTGAGCTTTTGGTCGGATGACGAAAGCTGCCAAGTTGCCTGGTAGTCCTCGTAGGGTTCGAAGCCGACAAAATCACAGCTATTTTGCTGGTTACTAGTAAAGCTGGCTATGGGTAGGATTTGGTTCCGATCCCATAACGTGGTTTCAACTTTACCTGTCACATCCTGTTGACTGCTGATCATGCCGTAGAATGTTCGTGATAGGACCGTATTAATCTGCTGCCAGGTATCGCCAGGGTCGTTTTGTACCATTTTTGACGGTGTTAAAGTGGCAGGAGCGGTTTGGGCTTTCAGTATATAGGCGTTGGATGCCGCATAGACGGTAGGGGCAACGGAAAGTGTTTCTTGGTCGTTACGGGGGTGGGCAGCATATTGCTGCAGGCTGCCGGCGATCTGAGTTTCTTGACTGCCCTGTTCTGAGCAACAGACGGTTTCTAATTGGCTGAATGGCACATCTATAACGTTCTTTTCAAGGAACCAACGATATGCCTGGAAGCCGTAGCCGTAGGCCTTCGTTATAATCTCTTCCTGACCATCCCGGGTGATATTGGTGAAGCTTTCTTGGCTGACTTTGCCAAACTGACAGTCGTACTGAAAGTCAGTAGTAATTTCCAGTCCGTCACTGGTATTGACACTTTGAGTACAGCGGGTATAGCCACCAAAAAGGGGATATTCAACATCTCCAGCGTTAACCGCAATAAATGCCTCAATCTGTTTCTGCTCATGAATAAGTAAGTTGCCATCGGCGTCAAAGACTTTCTGTTCGATCTGTTGGCCATCCAGTAAACCAGAGGCGATTGGATCACCTGTGAATAGCTGAGTATTGTTGTGGTTAAGTCCGTTAGCATTGGTTAGGCCATTAAAATAATGGTTCTCTGTATATCCAAAACTCGGTGTTGCTGGGTCATTAGTGCCTGGAAAAAAGGTACTTTTATAGTATTTGAAGACGGAGCCAGTTGGATCGCAAGTGGCGCTTCCAATATCAAATACATAGCAGGTTGTGTTGGTGTCATAGCCGTTGTTTATCTGCATGGATTCCACACAGTAATCCACCAGTTCACCCTGTAACGTATTATCAAGATACCGATTGAGGGTAATACCCTTGGCATCGTCAAAGTCTTTATTCATTGGCAAATAGGTGATAAAGGTCGAGAGACCAGAAGGATATTGGCCATTGGTATTTGCCTTCACCGAGCCATCGCTGTTGATCTGGGTGAAGTAGCGTTGATCGAGAATATCCTTGCCGGCAAGACTCTGATTGCGCAGGCCCCAGATACTGGTGTTTTTCGCGGTGGAACCATCAATATTAAGACAGGAGAGAAAACGCGGCCCTTGGTTAATCATGGTGGTACTGTCGATTGCATAGGGGCCCTCTTCGAAGTAGCTAACCGCCTCTCCCCAGTTAGTTTGTGAACCCCGGTGGTAGATACGGTTTCCCATGGTGGCAATATCCGCTCCGGCAGTGGGGAAGTAGTGGCGTTTGCGGTCAGTGGTGGGATCGTCTTTGCTATAGAGATCTATAGCAGGGTTATCCCAGCTATTGTTGTTGGTGGTAGCATCAAAAGCCACCAGTTTGGATTGAACCGCATACTCCCGGTTGCTGGTGTGGATTGCGTAGTCATGGCCGTAGGCAAACCAGTTGATATCGGTATCGTTGAGAGTGTCACGAAAATCCAAGTCACTATTGGCCAGCCACCTTTCACCATTGTAACGCAGCAGATTTGGACCGGAAGCTATCATACTGTTGTCAACAAACTGAGCGATAAATGGAATGGTGATAACTTTGGAGGGGTTACTTTTGGGTAGCGTATAGTTGAAATCATGACTGGTTAAATTGCTGAAATTATTATTCCAACCAATCACTGTCACATTGTAGTCAAAGCTGAGTGAAACCTCGCTGGTAATATAAGTAAGGGCGATAAACGAGGCGCTGGTATGAAAGCCGAAGGAATTTTCCGGATTATATCCACCCATGGAAAATATCATGCTCTCAGAGGCACCGTTATGCCACTGATAATTTCGGCTTGGATCATCGGAACCGTCTGTTTGATAGTAGAGACTCAGTTGGTTGTGGTGTTCGCCTCCACTTTGCGCACCGTAATCGAGAATGGCGTAATGTTTGTTGGTGGCTGCCAGGTAAGGGATGCCGTTTGGGTCGCCGCTGGCCAGAACGTCAGAGACATTGTCTATCACCCAAGCCTTATTGAAACAGTCCCAAGTATAGCGCCAAAGAATGCGGTTATCCTGATCACAGGTAACAAAGAAGTTATCGCCAGCAGCGAGTTGTAGCTTGTTGCTGTAGAGAGTGATCGGATCAGTATCCAGCCAGGCTCCCCACTTGCGGTTATCTTTATGGTAGATGTGCACATAGGACTTGACGCTTTGTGGGGTGGTATAACTTAGACAGGCAAAATTCTCTGTGGTTACTACGTTAATGCTGTCGATATCGAATGCAGCATCGATAATCTGTTCATTCGGTACCCACTTCTGCCAGCGTCCCAGCCAGGTGTAGAGGGTGACATGGATCTGATCTGTGGATTCGTTTAGCCAGAGGTTAACCACATAATCAGAACCAAACCAGATACGGGGTTTGGCCACATTAGGCCAGGGGTTGGTAATCTCAAACTGTCGGTCACACTGGGGCAGGGATTGTTGTTTGTACTGGTATTCTACGTTCGCCCCGTTGGGTGTAATTGCACTGCGCAAGGCCCCTGAATTGACTGCTCCCGCTCCCCAATAAGCCAGCTCTAGGCCGGGAGCTGAGCAGTTATTGGTGAAAATGCGTTGAATACCAGTAAGGGTCCGTTTTACCGTATCGCCGTATAGGGGCTCGTCTTTGTTATAGCCACTAAAGTTGGAATCAGTATCGTAGCTCAGTTGAACTTTGTACAGCATGATCTGCTGTGGGTTGTTGACGACAATATTATCTAGGTATCGGGTTTCGTAGCGATCTTGGTAGGGGCTTGGGTTATTGTTTGGGACTTGTTCGTAGGGGGTGCTCCAGTTGGGTGCAAGATACTCTCTGGCTCCAGCAGGGGTGTCAACTACATATTTCTTCTCTGCGTAGTTGAAGTTAACTGTGCGACTAAACATATCGGTAATCGTGGTTAGATAGCAGGCCTTGGTAAATGCGAGCCCCTCTTCACCCACCTGTTGCTCTACAGTGTCATAGCTGAAAGTGATGGTATCTCCCCAGATGTCCTCTACGATGGCCAGGTTCCAGGCGATAGGTGTGCGGCTTTGCAGTTTAGTGCCAGCAGAATTCTTAGCAAGGCTGGATTGGCCCTTCCAGTTGTCCCATTTTACTTGCCATTGAAGGGTATTGTTTCGGTTATTTCTGTCGCCAAAAAAGTAGGTGGTGCCATCATCTTTCACCAGCTCCCAGCGCTCAAATTGGGCATAGTAGAGAATCTGGCTAAAATCATACTGAAAGGCTTCAAAGGCCACCCCCCCGGCCAGAACCGTTAGATCGTTGGTGTTATTTTTGATGGTAAAGATCCGCTGGTTTGTGGCGTCAATGATTTGCCAGTGTTGATTGGCGGTAAGCACATTAACATTGGCATTGAGATCAAGCGCAAGTCCAGACTCGATAAAGCTTGCCTGAATGGTATTATCTATTTTGCCCTCATTTAAGGTGTTGGTTGCAGATATTGGTAGCGTGGCTCGACGCCAAGGCTTTTGGGTCACGACTAGCTCAATGGCACTGTTTTGAGTATACAGGTAGTATTGATTGTCTCCGGAGGATGCATTGTCCCGACTCTGTACTTCAATACGTTCAAATGGCAGTTGCCAGCCTAGACCGAGTATGCTTGTCGGAGCGCTGACATTCGAGTTGTAGACATCCCCTTTGACGTTACTGCCATAGGTAGCAGTGACTTTAACATCCAGTCCGTGGCGCCCCTTGAGGGAAATCAAGTCCAAGGATAGGTTTACATCACCGCGAAACAGGTTAACGCTATCGCTGAAGATACCGTTGATATCATTTTCGAATTGGCTGGGACGGACCTGTGGTATCTGGTTGTTGTCATTATTACTCATGATTTTTGCATCCTTATCTTAATAAACTCCCCGGCAATTAGTTGCTGATAGTTTGATAAGCGGGGCAGTGTCTTTGTTGTTTGAACGTGAAGGATCTACAGCGAACTGATAGCTTGGCCTAAGCCTAAGGGAGGATAAGAGATAATCCCCGGCCTACTTGAATAAGCTGCCGGGGTAGGCAAAGGTCAACCGGTATATATCCACATCCCTGTGCACTTTCCTTTAAAACCGATTGGGCTGCATGTCTAGGTTTAGGATTCGCACACTGCAATTACTAGCACGTCAACACTTCCTTCTTGTCTGTGACTGGAGTCATCTTCCATAGTACAAGTTGAAGAAACGGTCACCTCACTACCGCTTATGTCTTTCATTGAGGCTTTTACTTCAAGAGTTCTGACATGATGATCAGTTGAACCGTAGGTGACACTGTATCCCTGAACTGCTACGGAGGCATGAATTACGGATGTGCCGAAGTTAACTGGTTGGGTTTCACCTGACTTTACAGATACAGTTTTAAACTTTGTAATAGACATATTTTATTTTCCCTATTAGTAATAAGTGTTTTTGTAGCTATATCTTTCGCAATAGCTACTTATTCATAATTGTTTGATTGTTGTTTTAAATCTCTTTGGCGGTGTTAAATTAAATCTTTAATTTCTTTGAGTCTATTACAGATTATTACACCTAAGTTAAATACATATAACGCCATGAAAAGTTTATTTTATTTCACCTAATAAAAGTGGCTTGCAAGTGGCAAAAATTAATACTATTAAAGCTTGCATTGTTGAGGAGAGAGTATGAGTTCACCTCACACCCTCTTTTAATTTTATTGATTATAAAAAGATAAAGATACAGCTAAGCCGCTAAGCCGCTAAGCCTCTGGTATCTATCTCTAAGTGACTTCCTTTGATTATCTGATAGTCATTAATAGCAAGCCTGATGCGACCGCGCTTTCTTTCTATAAGATCTGGAATCATAATTCCTGTTGTTTGTCGTAACTCTGAAAGCTGCTTACGGGCACGATGTACCTGTATGTTAATGTGGGTTTCGGGTAATCCTAAGTCTTTTGTCAGCTGTTCAATTGAACGCCAGCCTTGCGAAGGCTCGGGTACATTTTGTTTTATATCTTCTGCCTTGTAGCGCGCGAGAATTGCGGTTAAGTAATGGTGGCTTCGAGCCTGACAATCGATAGACTCACTGGCACTTTGAATCATTAACTCGGTCAGTTCCTCATCTTGGCTAATATTAAAGACATAGCAAAGGTCATTTTTTTCTTGTGCTGACAGGCACAAGGTGTCCATATTTTCAGGGGATTCACACTTAAATAACTGCCATGTCTGCTTTGAGAACTTAAGTTGCTCCCCGTCATGTAAGGGGCTAAGTATACTGTTTTCAAAATGTTCACATTGCCATTGCTGAGACTCTTGATCATAAAAAACCACAAGCTCAGGAGAGGATTCATCGGGCAAAAAGTGATAGTGCTCAAGGTAAATGGGCTGAATGTCATGATCATCGCCACGTTCTTGGGAGGTAGGCAGCAAGATGTCCTTTGGCGGCTCTAGGCTTCTAACAATGAACGGAGTACATTGCGCACTCGAGAAGGTAATTTGATCGTTGATATGAAGCAATTGCGGGTGATTTGCCTTAATCAACTTACCGTTTACTCGTAACCCATTCTTACTTAAATCTCTGATATACCAGTGCTTTTGGAATTCAATAACAGCATGGATTCTCGACACATCCGGAAGTGCAATTGTCGTATCTACGGAAGAGGATAGGCGCCCGAACTGGTGGAAAGCTTTGAGGTAAACTGGGCTTGAGTATTTTTGATTAGTCAGAAAAGCCATGTTTTTTCTCACTCTATTAATTGCCAAATGTCGCTGAGATCAACTTGTGTAGCTAGTTGCATAGTAAATGGATTCTTGGTCTATAAGTGTATCCAACATTTCGAGATTTTGTTGGTAGTTTGGTAGCGTTTGAATAAGTTTCTCCATTGCTTTATTTAACTCGGACTCAACAACAGCCGTTGACTCAGAATTTGTCTGCCATTGGTTTTGTACTTTCAAGCATAAGGAATTATCTTCAGGGTTTATCCATAAAGAGGTTAATGTCCAGCCTGTTTCACGAGCGAGAGGAGGGAAAATAAGATTCGACATTTCTTTGAATTTCAGCTCATTTTCACGCTTGATTTCCAATGCTGCGATTAGGTTGAGTGACAGGTTCTCATTCATTATTTTGCTCCTTTCTGTAGGTAGTAGTGATAATCTTGCGCTATGGCTTCTGCCAGCTCTTGCCGGGACGTAAAGCCCAGTATTAGATATAAATCGTTTGGATCTTTTGTTGTGACTGTGTTTTGTTTTCGAGCTATATACCAATCCCACAATTCCTGCTCAGTTAGTGCTAAGTCGGAAAGAGGCTGTGGTGGATAAGCACGTTTGAACTCAATTTTCTTCTGGTATTCAGCGAACTGGTTTGTCAGCTTCAATATATCTAGCATCTCACTGGCTGTTTGGTGATCACAGTGATCTAACCAAGCCAATAGAGATTGGGTTTCCACTAAGCGATCGAATTCATTGGAACTGATTTGTTGGGAATTAGCCCAGTGAGCGAGTTTGGGAAAGTCTAATTCTTGTTTTTCGAGCGCAGATTGATGGAAAGCAAGCTCTAAAAGTGTACTCTTCTTCAGGTTATTTGTATCAGGGAGATGAGATACGGCAGAACGCAATGCGGCTTTTCTGGCTATAGCCTGTTGTTTATATTCGTGGTAGCGACCTTCGAGTTTGAGCTCTCTGTCTAACTCTTCTGCTGTAATTGAGTTCATTTCAAGCTTGCGTTGCTGATCTAATTTCGACACGAGCCTTTCCCAAGCGTCTGTTTTGGCAAAGTGGCTTCTTTTTTTATCAGGTATTATTTTATCTGCGTTTGAACTTGCTAAAGATTGAAGTAGTGATAACGCATCTTGTTGCTTTATATCAATAGGGTGGCAGTCGATAAAGTCACACAGAGGTTGTGATTTTGCTTTATCCATTAGCTTTTTAGCGTACTGTTTGAGAATGTCAAAGGAGCGTTTGGGGTAGTGGAGCTCTTTCAAGGCAAGTACAAGCTGAGCTGACTCATTAGCACCAATAATGTGCTGAGCAACAGCCGCATCTAGCGTCGCTCTAATATTAATCATGGGGGTAGATAGGCTAGGGTAGCCGAGTTCTGCAGGGCCATGAATTAAAGCAACTTCGTCGTCATCTTCTAAATGTCCAGAATGGAACTGTTCGAAGACAAAGCCAAAGCCTTTCATACCAAGGCTTGATAATTCCGCGGCTCGTAACGCGCCCATACTGGAACAGCCGTATACGTTTATTCCCAGAGAAATGGCGTACAGTATTTCTTTGTGCCAAACAGCTGGCACACTTTCAAAATAACCATCAATCAAAACAATACTATCAGGCTTATCATGCGTAGCTAAATATAGGTCACCTTGCTTCGCTGGTGGGCGGCAGTCCGCTTGAATAATGGTTGAAATCTTATCTGCGGTAAGGGTTGGCCCTGAGAATATGATAGTCCTCATTTTTCCCCTCCTTGAGTCAGTGAAATTTTAAGCTTAAGTGCACGTTGGCCCCTAACATATCCTGGTGACTCGTCAATCCCCTCCAAGCCAGGAACAACAACTCTGACAACAGGAATCTGATAGTCATCTTTTGTCAGGTTAACAACCCCGACTTGTTTTAACCCTATGTTATTAAGTTTGTGCAGAATAAGTTCAATGTCGTGCTCAAAGTGTTCAAAGTTCCAGCTAAGGATATCCTGAAAGCTTCTTGCGCCGTGAGTTGAGGTTGAGTCGATACATCTAATTGATGAGGTCGAAGTCTGGTAGTTGTTAGCTTCAATGTCATCTCTTGAGCCTGATATCATGGTTAACCGGGTTTGAGCCGCTTCGGTGAGTGCTCTTAATAACGCAATACTTTTACAGGGATGAGTGCCTGAGCCTGCAGACGGATAGTGGGGACCAGGTGTATTGCTTTTTGGTGCAATTTTGCAGTAGAAGCTTGGTAACCCTATATCTGATGTGACATCCCAAATCTGGATATTTATATCAGCTGCCTGGTATTTTCTTATTACCGAAAGGCAATCTAAGTCATCGACAGTATCAAGCTTGAGGAGGCGAGTGTCTTGTTGGCTTAAGTGATCCTTTTCTATTCGCCACAAGGCGAGGGCGTCTCGTTCTATGACTTCACACAGCCCATGTACGATTGCTTCCTCTGTACTATTTCCAGACGCAAGACCATTGGAGCTCATAACAAATGTTCCGCTTCCCGTTGGGAGTGGAAGTGTGTAATTACAGTGAGTGACATCATATGGAATGTAGATAGGTGTATTGGTAAAGAGTTCTTCACCCTCGATCCAGAGGCGCTGACGGTGCTCAGAAAAAGTACCGAAAGCCAATCTAGGCAAGTCAGTGACATCGACAACATGATGCTTTGACGACATTTGGTTATAGCTTGCTAACTTCAGAGGTAAATCAATGTGCTCTGCGTGGTAGGTTTCTATCGCTTCCATCGCCCCCGATACTTTTGCAGATATGAGATCCAGCCCCTTTCCTTGAGCAACAGATATCGCGCAAGACGCTGGACGACAAACCGTGACGACAGGGATCCCAATATGGTCTAGCCCTGTAATATTCGCAATACGGGTGATCCCCATCTCTTTTAAGAACGGGGAAATCTTATCGAAGGTAGATTGTGGAGACCGCGAGCGATGGGTTCCCCTCTGATGTTTTTTTGAGATCATCAAATATCCTTGGACTTAAGCAGTAATAGCCAAGCAAAAGCTTGGCTATTTGTTCTATTGCGACTTGTTATTTAAGGAAGCTTTGGAGGTTTGCTACCGTACAGACGGTTCCAACAAGCAGACTCTCTTCTTGAACATCTTTAGGATTAACGGCGCCGACTTGGACGCCGGCATCGCGATAATAGCGAGCCAAAGACTGTGCCGTGAGCGTGTTACTCTGCTCTTTTATCGACTCCAAGTAGGGGATGAGATCATCGCGATGATTGTGAATCGTGGCCTTCATCTCTGAGATGGCCTGTTGCAATTCGTTTAGGTCTTGTTGCTTTCCTGCCTCGAGATTTAAAGCATCTAAGCGATCAAGGTCATCAGTACTGAGATAGTGAATATGGTAAGGGTAAAATTCGTTATCGTCTCTTACCATCAAAGGATTGACGTAAGATACGATGTAGAGGTTCTCGCCAACAGCCTCTTTGAGTTGCTCCAGGGCTGAAGTGGGGATGTGGTCATTGGCAAAGCTCACTATTGGCTGGTCTGAATTAGGCTCTAAGTGACTGATTGGAGTATCCGGTACAAATGAAGGTTGGGAACTTTCACGCAGCGGAGCTCGTAGTCTGTTTAGTTGCAAAACGCGCAAATCGAGCAAATAGCCCGGCTTTAAGTCGTCGCGATTAACTCCTGCCGGGCACTGAGCCTTATCTAAGTTCCAAGGAACGATTTTGGTAAGTGCAGGGCCAATGATGTTAATCTGTTGTAACTTCTGTCCCTGATTCTGAGAGCCAAAGAAAAAATGGTAATCCGTTTCACTATAGCACCATTCAATTCGCTTAATCTCTTTGGCGGTATAGTCTTTGTGATTGATAAGAGTTGCTCGTTTCCCATCTTTTCTTATCACATAGATATCTTGCGAGCGGAGAGTAAGGTTTCCATTCTCATCAATGTATGGGCTTAACTCATTTTGCAGCTCTTCTAAAGATAGTTTTTCCATAATTTATCCTTGTTTATAGATAACCTAGCGTTTTTGAATGATTTAATGCCAATAATACAGACTGCTGGCAGTACTTTTGTTTACCTATGATGTTTCTACTATTAATGGCCTCCTTTAATGGGCTAATAACTGATTCCGGTAGTGCGTGTTGGCTCGAATCAAGTATGGTTTTGATTATATTAATGACACGATGGTGGGTGATATCTTGGGAAATAAAAGACACTGAACTGGCGATAAGTTCGAGTTCAATAAGTAAAGCCAACCATTGCAGAGGAAATGGAAATTCATTCGATAATGCTTTCCAAATATGGTTGCATTGTTTTATTAGTGTCTGACTGTGTTTATAGTCACCATCCTTGTAAGCGAGCCACGCTTCGGTGGCATTTGCTATCGCAATATAGTCATCCATACCCGAGTTCTGAGCAAACTCTTTCGCCTGACTTAAGTATTGGCGAGTTTCTATTCTATTCCCTTGGAGTCGAAACAGTACGGTTAGATAAGCTAAACAGCGAGTCTTCAGTGTAGTATCCGCGTATTCAGTTGCATTATTCAGTGCTTGTATTAAGTACTTTTGAGCGTCTGTATATTGCTGGCTAAATAAGCAGGTAAAGCCAAAAGTAAACAGGCAGTTATTTTGTAGCGGATAGTCCTCTGTTTCCTGAGATGCGATAAAGGCATGTTTTGCCAATTCCACATGTTGTCTCGTTAAGGCATAGCGAGTGTGACGAAATTCATACTGTAATTTGGCATCATAGAACTTTGCTTTAGCAGTAGGGTTGTCGAAGTCGACTACGTTTTCTTCAATGAGGTTGATGACGCTGAGCATATCCTGTAACTGGTTGCGCCAATAAAAGACATAGAGCTTTGCCATTTGCACAGACAACCACATTTGATGCCAGTATTTATCGGCTAACATGTCAGCATTTAATAAAGACTCTGCAGTCAAGTAGGCTTCTATAGCTTGTTCATGTAAGTGGTGAGTTTCCAGAGACTTACCATAATTTAGGAACAAACTTGCTTTTAGTAAGTTGTCTTCATCACAGCTTTCTTCAATAGCTGCAAGGTAATGCTGACGAGCTTGGGTATGTTTGGCCAGTCGAACCAAATTATCACTTAAACCAATAAGCGCTTGTATTTTTGTCTTCTTTGAAACGTGCTCAGAAATATCCTCGCTAGAGAGAGCGAGCGCTTTTTCATAATAGGTAATTGCATCTTCCACAATAGACGAGTGGGAAGATTGTTCTCCCGCTTGTAAGTAGTACGGTACCGCAAGGCTAGGGCGCTGGGCTTTTGCCCATTGCTCTGCAACCATGGCCGAAGAGTATTCCCCAGTATTGAAATCTTGTTCCATGGCACTTGCAATGTGGCTATGGATTGTTGGTTGTATGGTCGTGCTTTCATAAACGGCATCACGAACGAGTGCGTGCTTAAATTGATATTGGTTACCGTCTATATTGCGCTGAATATAGATTAATTGAGCTCTCTGAAGTTCTTCTAAATCAGATTGAAGTTGGATTGCATCTTTGTCAGACGCTGCATAAATCAACCGCTCACTAAACGTTCTACCAATCGCTGCAGCGAGTTGAGCCGTGTCTTTAGCGAACACAAGCCCATCCAGCTTTTGCTGTAATGACTCTCTTAGGTTTTCGGGTACCCGCGACTCAGGTTCAGAGACTACAAAGTCCAGCTGACCATTTACTTTTTTTATGAGCGCATTTCTTTGGGAGTAAGTAACTAATTCTTCAAGGAAGAGAGGGTTACCATCGCTTCGTTCGGTAAGTAAGTCTTCGACTTTTTTACTCACGGGTTGGTTATCAAGCAAATACCGAATGAAGCTGTGGCAGTCGGATTCTGTAAGTGCAGTTAATTCAACTATTGAGCAGTTTGACTCGACGAGCGCGCCAGGAAGTGGATTACGCGAACTATTTAGCCAGTGAATATGATGTTCTGCTAACCAGTCGGAGGCCACAAAATAATGAATAAACTCGACTGTTGTCGCATCAGCCCAGTGCAGATCTTCACACACAAAGAGTGTCGATGTTCTATGACCGTCACTTTGCTTCTCTCTACTGATTAAACAGAGAAGATGCGAAACAGCAATAAACAACAGCTTTTTTTGTTCATTAAGAGAGAGATTATCAAGAGAGTGATTTATCAGCTGTGCACTGTAGGTACTGAGACGGGAGTATGGCTGAAGCCATGCCCACAAAATAGCTGTGCAGTTTTCTCTTTCAACCAAAGGTGCTGATAGAGAGCTCATTGCCTGAGTTAAGTGGCGATCCGCTTCGGGACTGTTGAGATCAAAATACGCGGTGATGAGGTGTAAAATCGGGTATAAGGCGTTTGTTTTATACTCAGGTAAGCACTGGAGTGTCACCACGCTTGTATTTTTGTAGCTCTCTTTGAGTCCCAACAGGAGACGAGATTTACCGATACCAGCATCTCCGTGTAAGTGGAAGAGAGGCGTGGTGCTGCTAGGGCTATCTAGTAATGACAGTTTATCGAAGACATCTTGCCGACCAAACATTGCCCCGTGGGATTTGACAGTGCGCAAAAAGCCGAAAGATTCGGAGAATCGTTCGCCTTTGAGAAAATATTTTTGCAATGATGAAGATACTGATACACCTTCTTGTGGTTCGAATATAAGTTGTTCGCTGAGCATGCCTTGAAACTGGGCAGAGCAAACGATCTCATCTGGCTTTGCATTTCTAGCTAAAGACATGGCATCTGTTGCTACTCTTCCTTCTGGAATATTTCCGCCAATGCTTCGCATCATTCCTTTTGTGAGCCCAATTCTTAGCTCTAGATTCACGCCGTGCTTTTCAAACAGCTGTTCTTGTTTACTGTTTAAGTTATTCCAGATGTCGAGCGCAGCTCTCGCACAGAGGCGGCTGTCATTGTCACTCACGACAGGGTAGCCAAAATAGAATAGAGTGGTGTCGCCAATTGTACCCACTTGGCTTGCTCCATAACGCAATGCAATGTCTACACATTGGTGATGTTGGTCAGCCAAAAGCATTTCAATGATGTCTTGCTTTTCATAGGTAATGTAATCAGGTGTGCCTTCTGGCTCTGTCAAAATGACACACAGTGCAGAGATTTGTTTTCGTTCAATAAACCGAGAATAAGTTGATGAGTAGGTTCCCGTTTGAGTCGCGAGAATTTCTGTTGCATGAGCGCCCGCCTCATTGTTTAGCTTGGCAGAGGAAGGTACTAGGTCGGAGAAATTGAGTTTTTGAAACTCGTTATATAAGTCGACAGTATTTCCTGGGCGTTCAAGGGCTTTTTTATGCAGTACACGTCTAAAAAATGATGCTGAATGATGCCCAGCTAAGATGCCTAAGGGAACATTGGTAGAACTGAGTTGATGGTAAAATACCGTTGCAGCGCTAGTGCCTTTAATTGTTGAGACGCCAGTTAAGCACTCGATAAACACGAGTCCCCAAACATATATGTCAGTTTGGGGTAGCGATGGTTCTCCTCTTAGCTGTTCTGGAGCACTATATTTGGGGGTACCGAGCACTTCATCATTTAAGGTCAGCGTTTGAAAGTCAGTTTGCTTGGCATCGCTTTTAAGTGTACTGATACCAAAGTCGAGGATTTTAACATGCAGCTTAGCCCCAACTTTAAATAGCATAATGTTGGCTGGCTTAATGTCTCTGTGAACAATACCTAGTTCATGGGCATGAGCTAATGCATCAAGGACGCAGGCCATGATCTCCGCAGCATCTGTAGGCAGTAGCGGACCTTGAGAGTCCAAATGATCCTTTAGTGTTTCACCATCGACATATTCGTAAACGGCGTATAGCAGTCCATCACCCTGCTGACCTTTATCAATGAGAGAAACAATATTCGGATGATTAAGGCGACGCACCAGATCACACTCTCTATTAAAGCGTGCGATGCTCCTTTGCTTCTTCTGCTGAGACTCAGCTTCATTCAATCTTAGAAACTTGATCGCGACAAGTTTTTGAGTGCGTATTTGCCTTGCCTTATAAACTTGTCCGAAACCGCCTTCACCAATTTTCTCTAAGATGGTGTAGTTAGTAGAACAAAAGCGATCTTCTATAGTATTAAATGTTCCTTGCGCCTGATTCATGATATCGCTCTTGAAAGCCACTGATTCGTTAATCTTTAATTGGATAGCTTTGACTGAGTTATAGCTAACAGTGATGCATAGTACAAAACCAGGTGCATAACCACTAATGGTTTTGTGATGAAGTGTTAAGAATGTGATTTTTTTGGATGATTGTTTGAACGTTAAGTGCGTTATTTTCGTAGCGCATTGGAGCCGATGTGTTTTGGAGGTCGTTGAACTTGTGTAGGACAAGACATCCGTTGAGGCTTGCCCTGCAGTTGAATGAGCTCTGGAAGTCCCCCGGTAGTACGCATCCTAGTTGAGTTCTTAAATCAACAGCTTGTCCAGTACTTCAGAATCCGAGCTGCAGAAGTCAGCGCTGGTTTCCATCTCCGCTAGTGCGAAGTCGATAAATGTTCTGGCTGCGAGTGAGAGGTTGGCTAGTGGCTGATAAACCATCCAGCCATGGCCGACAAAAGGCTCAATATGGTCGAATAATCGGATTAATTCACCATGTTCTACATAACGGTTGGCGAGTTGCTCTGGCACATAACTAATGCCTCTGCCAAGGATACAGGCTTCAATGATTAGCGGCATGCTGTTCATGATCAGATCACCGGAAACTTCCAGTAATTCAGGTTCTTTGCCAATAGGTAGGCGTTCAAGGATATGGCCGTCGGGAAAGCGAAAACGGATAACGTTATGATTATCAATATCAGCAAAATTTGTCGGTAACCCGTGTGTCTCAATGTAATCTGGGCTTGCATATAGTCCCAGGTGAGCGGAGATAAAAGGGCGGGCGATGAGGTTTGGCTCATCTATCTTTTCACCGATGCGAAACGCCACATCAATGTGATTGTTCACTAAGTTTTTATCCTCAGTGCTGCTGATAACCTCGACAGTGAGTTTCGGGTGACGATCCATAAACTTGAAAATCGTGCTGCCAATGTTGAGCAGGTTAGGAAGAGGCAGTACCTGAATACGCAGATGACCGGTGATTTCCTGCTTAGGTGCTGTGGCTTTTTCTATACTGAGTTCGAGCTGGTTAAGAGCGGATTTGGAGTTTTCATAAAGAATGTTGCCGGCCTCGGTTAGCAATATCGAACGGTTCTGCCGGTGAAACAGCTGTAAATTTAGCTCATCTTCAAGCCCTTTTAAGCGTCGGCTGATACTTGATTTTGGCAAATTAAGGATTTTTGCAGCCTGGCTCATACTGCCGGTTTCTACTATTTGATGGAATAGTTTGAGGTCTTCCGTCTTCACTTTGTATTCCTAATTCGTATTAAATTGACCATCGTCCCGAATACCGGAACCGAGAGTCCTTAATCGTCTTGTATTTATGAACACTCTAGCACGATAGAATCGTTAGAGAAATCACAAAAATGGAAAGACTTTTATGAAATCAGCCTCTTTGAGCGCTCTCGCTTTACTGATATCAAGCACTCTTCTTACAGGGTGTGGCTTTGCTGAAAGTGCAGCCCCACAAGAAGATAAAACGCGTCCGGTAAAGCTCATGACTATCGGAGATGCATCTAGCCAACAGACTCGAATTTTCCCGGCCAGAGTAGCGGCCAGCCAGCAGGCTGATTTAGCATTTCGAATCGGTGGTGAGTTAGTCAACCTTGATCTGGTTGAAGGGCAAAAAGTGGAAAAGGGCCAGCTATTGGCGCTGTTGGATGATCGTGATGCCAAGAATGCCTTAATGGATGCGGAAGCCAATTATGAACTGGCAGCCGTCGACTTTAAGCGTAAAGAAGAGATCTATAAGCGCAAGCTGATCTCCAAGGCGGAATACGATACAGCCAAAGCAACACTTAAGTCAGCAAAGGCGGCATTGGCAGCGGCTCGTGACCAGCTTGACTATACACGACTGACCGCACCGTTTTCCGGTATTGTCGCGAAGGTCGCTCTGGATAACCATCAGATGATCCAGCCGACGCAGGTGGTTGTCTCACTTCAGGGAGACAAGCAGTTAGATGTGCAAATTCAGGTACCTGAATCTTTGTTACTGACGTTGAACGACAACGGTCTTAGCGAAGAGTATCAGCCTCTGGTTCGTTTCGGATCACAGAACAGCCTTTACCCGGTTAACTATAAAGAACATGCCAGCAAGGTTAGCCCAGGTACCCAGACTTACGAGGTGGTATTTAACCTTGTTCGTCCGGAAAGCCTCAATGTATTACCGGGCATGAGTGCCGAGCTGTTACTTGATATGGCGGTAATGAACCAGGAGACGAGCTCAGTTATTGCCGTGTTGCCCCAGAGCGCCATATTTCGAAGTGACGAAAAACAGCAAACTAGCGTCTGGCGCTACAATGTGGAAAACCAGAAGCTGGAATCAGTAGAAGTAACACTCGGACAGGTACGTGCGAAGGGAATTGAAGTACTGTCTGGCATCAATAAAGGCGATCAGATCGTCGCTGTCGGGGCCAGTGTGTTAAAGCAGGATATGGATGTGAAACCACTTCGTTGGGAGCGGGGCGTTTAATCCATGAATGTTGCTCATTACAGTATTAAGAACAAAGTGATCAGCTGGATGTTTGTCTTGCTGATGTTAATTGGCGGGGCTGTTTCATTTACGGGGCTTGGCCAGCTGGAATTTCCGGAGTTTACCCTCAAAAGTGCGCTGGTTGTTACGCCGTACCCCGGCGCCTCGCCGGAACAGGTAGAAGAAGAAGTGACGCTGCCGCTGGAAGATGCCATTCAGCAGATGCAGCAGGTAAAACACATCACATCGATAAACAGTGCTGGGCTGTCCCAGATTGAAGTGGAAATGCAGGAGCGTTACGACGTGACTATGCTGCCGCAAATTTGGGACGAGCTGCGCCGCAAAGTCAATGATGCTGTTGTAAAGCTGCCGCCGGGTGTTGTTCCGCCTATGGTCATTGATGATTACTCAGATGTATTTGGTATTCTGATGAACATCAAAGGTGAAGGGTATACATATCGTGAGCTTGAGAACTATGCCGATTTTCTGCGCCGTGAACTGGTACTGATCGATGGCGTAAAGAAAGTCTCTGTGGTTGGCGGACCGCAGGAGCAGGTTGTTGTTGAAATCAGCCAGCAGAAGCTAGCCGCAATGGGGCTGGATCAGAATTATATCTACAGCCTGATCCAGACTCAAAATGTGGTTTCTAACGCCGGTAAGATCCGCATTAGTGACGGCCGAATCCGAATTCATCCGACGGGGGAGTTTTCGGGCGTGAAAGAGATGGAACGTCTGTTGGTCAGCCCTCCGGGTAGCGGTGATTTGGTTTATCTGGGTGATATAGCCAAGGTCTATAAAACGATAACGGAAACGCCAGACCTGCTGTACCGCAACATGGGAGAGCGTGCACTGTCGCTGGGCATTTCGTTCAGCACCGGAGTAAATGTCGTTGATGTCTCCAAGGCGATAGCCGATAAAATCGAGCAGCTTGAGAGCCGTCTGCCAATGGGGATGGTATTGAATACTGTCTATGACCAGGGGGCTGTGGTCGATGTCTCGGTCACCGGATTTTTGGTGAACCTTGGCCAGTCAGTCGCCATTGTTATTGTTATTCTACTGGTGTTTATGGGGCTCCGTTCCGGGCTGCTAATGGGAGCGGTATTGCTGTTGACCATCTTTGGTACCTTCATTGTGATGAATGTGCTGGGGATACAGCTGCAAATTATCTCTCTGGGGGCATTGATCATTGCGCTCGGGATGCTGGTTGATAATGCCATTGTGGTAACTGAAGGTATTCTGATTGGCATACAGCGGGGCCAGACACGATTAGAAGCCGCTGGTGATGTGGTAAAGCAAACCCAGTGGCCATTGCTTGGCGCGACCGTAATTGCCATCCTGGCGTTTGCACCGATTGGCTTGTCTCAAGATGCGACCGGTGAGTTTTGTGCGTCATTGTTCAAAGTACTGTTGATTTCGCTATTTATCAGCTGGATCACTGCGATTACGATTACGCCGTTTTTCTGTTATTTGCTGTTTAAGGATGGCAACACCAGCGGCAATGAGCCTCAGGAGCTGTATAAAGGCTGGTTCTTTAATGCCTACCGCGGCATTTTGACCTTTGCCATGCGTTTTCGTGTACTGACTATCTCGACTGTGGTTGCGATGCTGGTTGCTGCCTTGTTCGGGATGGGCTATGTCAAAAATGTATTCTTCCCACCGTCCAATACCCCGATTTTCTTTGTGGATGTCTGGATGCAGGAAGGAACAGATTCACGCGGTACAGAAGCCTTTGTCAGTGATCTAGAAAAAGATTTGATGGCATATGATCAGCAGCATCATATGGGATTGAAGAATCTGACCTCTGTGATAGGCCAGGGCTCGCAGCGATTCGTATTACCTTATACGCCTGAAAAAGGGTATGCGGCTTATGCGCAGTTGATTATTGAAATGAATGACCGGGAATCACAGGTGGCTGCAATGCCTGGATTGACGGCGTATCTGAATGATAATTACCCTGAAGCCCATTTCCGGGTCAAGATGTTGGAAAACGGTCCGACACCTGCGGCGAAAATCGAAGCCCGTTTTTACGGAGAAGATCCGATTGTGCTTCGCCAGTTAGCTGCTCAGGCAGAAAAAATCATGAGGGATGAGCCATCTATTACCAATATTCGTCATGACTGGCGCAATCAGGTATCCGTTGTTCGACCACAATTAAACCCTGCTCAGGCAAGGGAAGTGGGGATCAGCAAGCAAGATCTCGACAATGCGTTATTGATTAACTTCAGTGGTAAATCGGTCGGCACATATCGTGAGCAGAGTCATCTGATGCCGATTGTTGCTCGTGCGCCCGAACAGGAGCGTTTGGACGCTGATAGTTTGTTGAAACTTCAGGTATGGAGTACAGAAAATACTGCTTTTGTCCCAGTGACTCAGGTAGTCAGTGATTTCGAGACTGAATGGGAAAACCCGCTGATCATGCGCCGTGATCGTAAGCGAATGATATCGGTGCTGGCTGATCCAGGGTTGGACAGTGGCGAGACGTCTGACTCATCGCTGCGTAAAATTCGCGATAAGGTAGAGGCGATTGCTTTGCCGGAAGGTTACGAGTTGGAGTGGGGGGGAGAGTACGAAACTTCCCGAGATGCTCAGGCGAGTATTTTCAGTTCGTTACCTATGGGATATCTAGCCATGTTCTTGATCACCGTGGTGCTGTTTAACTCAGTGAGAAAGCCATTGGTGATTTGGTTTAATGTACCGCTGGCAATGATTGGTATTACATCCGGTTTGTTATTGTTTAACGCGCCACTTAGCTTTATGGCAATTTTAGGTATGTTGAGCTTGAGCGGGATGATTATTAAAAACGGTATTGTATTGGTTGACCAGATCAATGTTGAGCTTGCCGAAGGCCAGAGTGAGTATGCGGCTGTTTTTGATTCATCGGTAAGTCGTGTTAGACCTGTTTGTATGGCTGCAAGTACGACAATGCTAGGGATGATCCCATTGTTCTTTGACCCGTTCTTTACCGCAATGGCAGTAACTATTGTATTTGGGTTGGGCTTTGCAACCATACTGACATTAGTGGTACTTCCGGTAAGTTACGCAATGATCTTCCGTATACCGAATCAGCAGCCATCGAATGATGAAAGTTTGGAAATGGCTTCCGTCCAGTAATTAATAAGAGGGGTAACTCTCCTCTTTTTTAACCAGGAAGAAAAAATGAAGCAATTAGTTATGCCAATTGTATTTCGCGCTATAGTCTTTGCTTTCGTTGTTATAGTTCCTTCTATTGTTGGCTTTTGGTTGTCAGGATATTTGGAAATATATTTTGCAAGTGGTATCCCTCAGGTTCAGGTAGTAGTTAAACCGCCCAAAATTCACCTATAAAAATAGTTTAATAACGTAATTAAATGCTTGTTTAATATCTATGCAGTAATGGCGTTTTGCCAGTTAATCACATCGATATCCACAGTCTATGTGATTAAGTTGTTAAAATGCATAGGGTCTTATTTGTTATGGTTATTATTGATACACATGGCAATAAGCATGGTTATGTTCAGCTATGATTCAATATTACGATGCTATATTTATTTTCAAGGCTTCATAGGAGCCACTGCTAATTGTTATTGTTATTTCTTTCTTTGCTGGGCCGGATGCCCAGCTTTTTTTTGCCTGTAATAAATGCTGCCAATAAGTCAGCTGCTTTTCAACAATTTAAATCTTGTTTAGCGTCATGTCAGCTAAAAGGAATGATGTTATTCCTTAATATTATTATGGTAATTAAACGTTGGAATAAAAAAAGGCGCCTGGAAGAGCGCCAAAACGTAGCAAAAACTTAATGAATGATCTGCTGTAAAAAGTTTTGGGTGCGATCAAATTGGGGGTTACTAAAGAACTCTTCCGGACTGTTTTGTTCAATGATCTCGCCGGCATCCATGAAGATAACGCGATCGGCTACTTCCCGGGCGAATCCCATTTCATGAGTCACACACAACATTGTCATACCGTCGGAAGCAAGTTCGACCATTACATCAAGCACTTCACGCACCATTTCCGGGTCCAGTGCCGATGTTGGCTCGTCAAATAACATCACCTGAGGTTGCATACATAGAGACCGAGCTATTGCTACCCGCTGTTGCTGGCCGCCAGATAACTGGCCGGGAAATTTGTGGGCTTGCTCAGCAATTCTTACCCGTTTCAAGTAATTGATCGCAAGCTCTTCAGCCTCTTTCCTGGGTATTTTCTTAACCCAGATAGGGGCCAGGGTACAGTTTTCCAGTACGGTCAGGTGGGGGAATAGATTAAAGTGCTGAAAGCACATGCCGACTTCCCGGCGAACCAATTCAATATTTTTTAAGTCTTCGGTCAGTTCTGTACCAGCGACTGTGATTTGCCCGAGTTGGTGTTCTTCCAAGTGGTTGATGCACCTGATCATGGTTGACTTCCCTGAGCCTGATGGCCCGCAGATCACGATCTTCTCTCCTTTTTTTACATCTAAATTGATGTCTTTGAGAACATGGAACTCACCGTACCATTTGTTGACTTTCTGTAGCCTGATCACTGAATCGGGGGCTACGGTCTGATAAACGCTCTTCTTTAACATGTTAACTTCCTTGTGAACTATCGATGGCCGGTGTGGAGCCTGTTTTCCAGATAAAGGCTATAACGAGACATACTGAAGCACATCAGCCAGAAAATAAGTGCTGCAAACAGATAACTTTCAGTCGAGAACCCGAGCCAGGCCGGATCACTGTTTGCGGACTGGGCAATGCCAAGGACGTCGAACATACCGATGATCAGTACCAGGCTGGTATCTTTCAGCAAGGCGATAAAGGTATTCACAATTGACGGGATACTGATTTTTAGCGCCTGAGGCAGAATTACCAAGCGGACTTTCTTCCAGTATCCCAGCCCGAGTGCGTCGGCTGCTTCGTATTGACCTTTGGGTATTGATTGCAATCCGCCGCGGATAGCCTCAGCCATATAGGCGGAGTTAAATAGCACAACTCCGATCAGGGCTCGCAGTAGCTTGTCGATTTCACTGCCACCCGACAGGAATAGGGGGAGCATGACAGAAGCCATAAACAATACGGTAATCAAAGGCACGCCGCGCCAAAACTCTATGTATACCGTACTCATACTACGTAGTACCGGCATCTCTGAGCGGCGGCCAAGCGCCAGTACAACACCAAAAGGCAATGAGACCAAAATACCTGTTAGTGCAATGATTAAGGTAACCAACAATCCACCCCACATATGGGTGTCAACGACAGGCAGGCCGGGAATACCACCGTAAAGCAATAAGGCTGTCAGCACAGGAAACGGCAGCATGATAACGCCTAGCGCCCACTTCTTATGAGGGATCCGCTCAACCAGCAGCCAGACAAGCAGGCTAGCCAGTAAGGCCAGGAACAGTATTGGTCGCCAGAGCTCATCTTCGGGGTAGAAGCCAAACATAAACTGTTCAAAGCGCGCCTGGATGAAGACCCAGCAAGCGCCTTCCCGGGAACAGGCATCGCGGCTGGAGCCAATCCAGTCTGCATCAATGACGGCCCACTGCGATATGCTGCTGGTTCCAATAAAGGTGATGGCTATTAGCACAGCGGTGATGAGCGTATTTAACGCGCTGGAGAACAGATTCTTTCTCAGCCAGGCTGATACACCCGTCATTTGAAATGGTGGCGGCTCAGACGGTGAAAAGTGAAATTTCTTCATAGTTTTTACCTCTCAACCAAGGCTATTTTTCGGTTATATATGTTCATCAATAACGATGTTAGTAAGCTCAGAGCCAGATAAACGGCCATGGTCATGGCGATGACCTCTATGGCTTGCCCGGTCTGGTTGAGGGTCGTTCCGGCAAAAACTGACACGAGATCTGGATAGCCGATAGCCATGGCCAGCGATGAGTTCTTTACCAGATTGAGGTATTGGCTGGTTAGGGGAGGAACAATTACCCGCATTGCCAGGGGAATGACAATCAGGCGCAAAGTATGGCTGGTTTTCAGCCCTAACGAACCGGCGGCCTCGGTTTGACCGTGGCTGACTGCATTGATACCTGAACGAACAATCTCAGCGATAAATGAGGCAGTATAGATACAAAGTGCAATCAAGAGAGCGAAGAGCTCAGGCATTACGCTTATACCACCTCTGAAGTTGAATCCTTTAAGCTCTGGGTATTCAAGACTGATGGGTTGACCCGCGATGAAATAGACAAGGCTGGGTATGATCACTATTACCCCTAGCGAATAGCGCCAGGCAGGGATTTGTAGCCCTTTATCTCGTTGCTGACGGTGAGCCCAGAGGTGGATGACCACCGCAATGTTTATGGCGAGCAGCAGTGCTGCAACGACCATCTGATAGCCAGATTCGAACAAGGGGGCAGGAAGGAAAAGGCCACGAACATTGAGGAAGGCGGCCTCACCGATTGCCAGACTCTGTCGTGGTGATGGAAGAGCCTGTAGCACCACGAAATACCAAAATAAGATCTGCAGCAGTAGTGGGATATTTCGAAATACCTCGATATAGACACTGGCCAGACGGTTGAGCAACCAGTTGTTCGATAACCGGGCAATGCCCACGATAAAGCCGACTATAGTGGCGAATAATATTCCCAGTACAGCTACCAGAGCGGTATTTAACAGCCCCACCAAAAAAGTGCGGCCGTAACTATAAGTCTCGTCATACTCGATGAGAGACATCCCGATCCCAAAGCCTGCTGTCTGGTCCAGAAAGTCAAAGCCTGTTGCAATACCTCTCTGATCGAGATTATCCAAAGCATTGCCAATGATGGTGTAGAGAAATGCGCCCACACAAGCGATGAGTAAGGTTTGAAAAAAGAAGGCTCTCAAACCTGGATGATAAGCTAACGACCGTACACTGACAGGTTGCTGGAGGCGGTTAGGTCGCGTGTTTTCTTTCCGTTCAGGTATCAGTTTGTTTATTCTGTTATCACGAGTGTTGGTGTCTCGTGTTTTATTGCTCTGATGAGCTGTGTTTTTCTGGCTGACAGAATCAAATCCTGCTTCACTCAATGCCATACGACTACCCTGTTGATTCTACCGAGATTAAGCCCATGAGCTGGAACATGGGGGTGGCGGATGGGGAGATCTCCCCATCGCGAGCTTCGAAAAAGCGTGCCTATTGCCTTTAGCGCACTGGTGGTGCGTACATGATGCCGCCTTCTTTCCATAATGCGTTTAGACCCCGGGCAATTTTCAAGGGCGAGCTGGTACCTACCGTACGATCAAAGCTCTCGCCATAGTTGCCAACTTGCTTAATCACCTGATAAGACCAGTCATCCGTTAGGCCAAGGCCCGTGCCTTTGGGACCATCCAGTCCAAGCAGGCGACGGACATTGGGGTCTTTGGATTTCATCATGATTTCAACATTTTGCTGGGATACGCCGTATTCTTCGGCATTGACCATCAGGCTGAGCGTCCACTTAACGATGTTGAACCACTTGTCGTCGCCTTGGCGTACAACGGGGCCAAGTGGCTCTTTAGAGATGACTTCGGGCAGGACAACCGCTGATTTCGGGTCCGACAACTTAATACGCAGGGCATAGAGCTGGGATTGATCGGAAGTCAGGACGTCGCAGCGACCGGCCTCAAAGCCTTTTGCGGTTTGATCTGACGTATCAAATACCACAGGCTTGAAACTCATGCCGTTAGCGCGAAAGTAGTCTGCTAGGTTTAATTCTGTTGTGGTGCCAGACTGGATACAGACGGATGCACCATCTAGCTCTTTGGCTGAGCTTATGCCGAGATCTTTGCTGACCATAAACCCCTGGCCGTCATAGTAGTTCACCCCGACAAAATTAATCCCAAGGGCACTATCTCGCTGAAGTGTCCAAGTAGTGTTCCGGGAAAGTACATCAATTTCTCCGGACTGGAGAGCGGTAAATCGCTCTTTTGCCGTCAGTGGAATAAATTGGACTTTATTGGCATCTTTCAATACCGCGGAGGCAACGGCGCGGCAGAATTCAACATCAATGCCTTCCCATTTTCCTTTCGCATCGGTGCTGGAAAACCCCGGTAGCCCGGTACTGACACCGCACTTTAATACACCGGCTGAGTGCACCTTTTTCAAGGTAGCTGAGCTGTCATTGGGAGCAGCCAAAACGCTGGTGGAAGCGCAAGCCAAGAATAATGACGACGCGATAAGAGTTGTGGGGAAATATCTCGATTTTTTCATTATGACATCCTGTCTGTAGTGCTAAATAAATGGATTTATATTTTTGTTAGTTTTTCAAATGTCTTCTAATAATGGTTACCACTGCCTTTAAATTAGTGATGTTGTTTCTAACGGAATTATTATGTTCTCGTATTTAATAGAGCAACAGGTGTGCCAAAATATAAACTGGGAGATTGTTTTGTTGTAATTAGTTTTATTCACTGGGTTTCTATTATATGGTGATTTAATCTACTGATATTTTGTTGTTTTTTGGTGGTCAGGTCTTCAGTGTGGAGTTATTAAAACGTTGGAACTATTATGGTGCAAAGCGTGCACCACTAAAGTGTTAGTTTTGGTGTAGGTTGCACTATATTGCGGCAGTTAAGTTCAAATGGGTGGTTAACAATTGGTTAATTCAATAGGTGATAAAATAACAGTTGATGAAATAAGGTGCTTGGTTATTATTTAAGTATGTTATGTGAGGAAGGAATCAACATGATTAAGAAACGAGTATTTAAAACGAAAGATGAAGTCGAAGTGACATTTGAATGGCCTGTCGATGATGATATTGATGTGATTTCCCTTGTCGCTGATTTTAACCAGTGGGAAGTGAAGCCGATGTCGTTAAATAAGCGAACGAAAACATTTAAATATAAAGTGAGGCTTGGAAAAAACCAAAGCTATCAATTTCGCTATTTGCTCAATGATAACGTATGGGAAAATGATCCTGATGCCGATAGCTTAGTGGAGAACGATTTTGGCAGCAAAAATAGCCTGCTGTCTACCTATTAATCGTGCTGACTATCATCGGTAGAAGCCGTTAGGCCTCTTGACTACAGACCGTATTCAAGAGGCTTAACCAAGGCGATGGAAACAGTGATTAGTCGCTGAAGTTGGTGCTTAGTTAAGGAATATCCTTTAAACACTACTGGCTATCTCTTTGACTTTTGAGATGTGCTCTTTAAGACCATGGTGATGGGAGTGATCGAAAATATCTTTGTCTCTACCGCAAACCAGACACTTTCTTCTTGGCATCTGGCAACCTGCTCTGGAAATTGTGTGTCCGTCAGTATCGGTGACATTCAAATCCATGAGCTGACCGAGCTTATGTGAATGCTCAATTTTTATCATTGCTGCCTTGAGAAGACTGGCTGAGGGAGTATCAATAACAAAAATGGCTTCAGGCCCTGTCGGCTTGTAGAGAATTTGCCTGGTTGTTACCGTCCAATCTCGCTCGGTACAGGCATTGTATAGAGCTTCAATACCCTGATCGAAGATAGTGTGTGAAAGGGCGGTATTATCGATGTTGTTCGGTATTTTAACGGTGAACGTGACTAAAGGCTGGCCATGACTTTTCAGCCACTCCTGCTGTCTATGTATTCTGTCTTCGACATTCACAAGGTGATCGAGCCAGCCAGTATCAGTCCTTCTATTTGCTCTGGAACGTTTAGCCATCATAATTTTTCTCCCATCAATTGTTCATATCTCAAAATCATTAACCTTGGCGATGTTTGCAGCCTGTTAAGGTGAATGCTTACTTGTCGACTCGCAGCCTTCGCAGGTAACTAACGTTAATGTACATTCAGCAAATTACAGGCCAGGTTTGGTTGTTAATGAACTTTCTTTGGGTTGAATAGATAGTGATGACTACGTTTAAAACAGGAACTATTTAATCATTCTGTTCAGGGGTGGTTTCTATTATATTCGGAGTGTTAATTCCTACTTTCTGCTTTGGAATTAGAAAATTAGTCTTCGAGGTAATAATGAGTAAATTAAATCTGAGTTGATAATCCTCGTCTATAAATAAATTAGCATCAGTGCAGATTGATTCTAAGCCATATCACACTATGGGTGATGTATCTTTACAGGGCTCAGTTGCTTCATTCAGGTGCGTCATAATTAACAAGCACTAGCTGCGCCGGGTGGTGCTGGGCGTAACTCCTACCACCTTTTTATAGGCTCGACTAAAAGCGGCTTCTGATTGATAACCTAGATTCAATGCAACTTCTAATATACTTTCTTTACTATGAACCAGTTGGCTAGTTGCTAGTGCCATACGCCACTGGGTTAAGTATTGTAGTGGTGATTCTCCTACCATCCGTTTGAAATGTTCAGCAAATGAGGTGCGTGACATCCCAGCTTCAGTGGCTAACTGGCCGACTGTCCAGCTTTTCTCCGGTTGATTGTGAATGCATATGATGGCTTTGCTGAGTCGTTTGTCGTGAAGTGCTGCTAGCCACCCATTATTATCCGTATCTAGTGTATCTAACCAGGCTCTTAATGATTGAATTACTATTATATCAGCCAGCCGAGTGATCACCGCTTCACTGCCGACACCAGTGCATTTGGCTTCAGTAGCCAGCATATTCATCGTGTTTTTAATGGTTTGGTTGTACTGGTGATGATCAGAATCGATCTGCACAAATTGTGGCATGAGTGCCAGCAGACGAGAGGCAATAGGGTGTTCAAAGCTCACGGCACCGCATAGTAGTACGGTTTTTTCACCTTTGCCGCCATAACGTAATATCTCGTAGTGCTTAGTTAGTTGCTCTATCGGCAAATCAAAGAGCGGAGCGCAATGTGAAGAGGCATGATCGAAGATGTGATGGCCTAATCCGTGCGGTACCATCAAAAAATCACCCTTCGATAGCTGTGTCGTTTGCCCCTTAACCATTACGTAGCAGTGTCCTTGTACCACGATATGAAACATTAGTGACTGCGGTATAGCAGGCATTTCCATTCCCCATGGCGAGGTCAGCTCTGAATGGGTATAAAACACACTCTTCATTGTTAGCAAATGAAATACATCACCTAAGGGATCCGGGTTTGGTGCATCTGTTTTTTGATGAACAGAATGGCGTTTTTGCTGTGCTATTGATTCAAGGCTTTTGATCATCGATGAAAATAAATTGCCGGACGATAAATCAAGAATAGCGTACTAATGGCAACTATTCATCCGGGAAGCCTCGTTATAGTTATCCTGTAAACCAAGTTACAGGAGAATATTATGAAGTCATTTCATTCATCAAATGCAGCCGCCGTCCCCATTCTGGTTGTCGGTGGTACGGGCAAAACAGGGAAGCGTGTTGTCCAAGGCTTACGTAATCACAATATTGCGGTCCGGGTCGGTTCGCGCACAGCATCGCCAGGCTTTGATTGGGATAACCCTGCCACATGGGCACCTGCGCTGCATGGAGTACGTGCTGTATATTTAACCTATTTTCCAGACCTTGCAGTCCCCCAGGCTCCTGCAGCAATCAGTAATTTTTGCGAACTAGCCAGGCGAGAGGGGGTAGAGCATATCGTTTTGCTTTCTGGCAGAGGTGAGCCAGCGGCTCAGCAATGCGAGCAGATCGTTCAGGCATCGGGCATGGCGTGGACAATCGTACGAGCGAGTTGGTTTAACCAAAATTTTAGTGAAGGTGCTTTCCACGACATGGTTCAGACTGGGACCATAGCATTGCCAGTGGGCAATGTCGGTGAACCGTTTGTCGACGCTGACGATATTGCCGATGTAGCAATTGCTGCTTTAACTCAACAAGGCCATGAAGGTCAGTTGTATGAAGTTACCGGACCTCGATTGCTTACCTTTGACGATGTTGCTACAGAGCTGAGTTCTGCTACCGGAAGCAATGTGCAATTCATGCCAATCTCTGTAGATAGCTTTATAAAGACAATGCTCCAGCAACAGGTTCCGAAAAATACCATTGATATGATGCTGTTCTTGTTTAGCGAAGTATTGGACGGAAGAAACGAAAAGGTTTGTAACGGTGTACAGCGAGCCTTAGGGCGTCCCGCGAAAGATTTTTCCGAGTATGCTGCGAGCTTACCTAAAGCGATGAAGGCGTAATAGGGAGAAAAACCATGCCACAGTACCTGATTGTTGTTGTTTATATTTTCGCAGTGGTATCGACTGGTATGATGGCCGGCATCTACTTTATTTTTTCAAACACCGTGATGCCCGCACTGGCAGGTATGGCCAAAGCCCCCGCGGCTGAGGCCATGCAGCTAATCAACAGACTCATTTTGAATCCACTATTTTTTGTACTTTTCATAGGCTCAGCACTGGCCGGTGTAACAATAGTGGCTTTCACGTTGGTCGGGAGCGGTAACTTAGGTGGTTATATTGGCCTTTGTGCTGCCTTATTGATGGTTACTACATTTATATCAACAATCGTATTTAACGTGCCGCTGAATAACAAATTAGAGGAAGTTGAGCTTAACATGGTAGAGGAGAATGAAATCTGGAGACTTTACCTCGATAGCTGGGTTAAGTGGAATCACTTTCGAGCTTGGTTGAGTGTTATATCGGCTATTTTGTACAGTGTTGAATTTGTAGGATTCACACATTGATAGTGCTGGTTTACCCGTTACCTGAAACTAAGTATCGGTAGGTTACGACCTGTGTTTGTCGTGCAAGGTGAAACCGGTTGATAGCTGTTCATTAATATTCAGCATCGATCTCATCTTGCAGCTTTTCTAGCTCATCCAGTATTCGGATGAACTTCATACCAAATGGAGTCACTTTGTACTCCACCCTTGGTGGAAGTTCGTTGTAGGCAATACGTTCGAGAATCCCAAACTCTACGTTTCTCTTCAGGCAGTCATTGAGTACTTTCGTACTGAGTCCTTCCGCACTGCGTACCATTTCTCCCGGGCGGTTAATACCGTTAGCTAGAAGTTGGTAAACGGTAAGCGACCACTTGCAACCGTAAATAGTCTCGACCATCCGCGCCGACTTCGCCGGGGATAATTTTCTCGAGAATTTTTTTTCATTTGTATTCATAAAGATGTACCAAAAAGTGCCTACCTAACCAATTTGTGCCCACTTTTCAGCAAGCTATGGGCGGGCCTAAGATTAAACCACCTAATCGAGACAAAGTGAAACAAGAGCGGAGAAAAGGCTATGGATTTTAATAAGACAGGTGTTGCGTTAATTGTTGGCGGGTCAAGCGGAATGGGCTTCGAGACCGCAAAAGTATTGGCAAAGCATAGTGTAGAGGTGGTGATTGTTGGTAATAATGAGGCCAAGTTAGAACAGGCGCTTACTGAGCTTAATGCGATCGGTCGGGCATCAGCCATTCAGGCAAACCTTTATGAGAAAGAAAGCCTGGAAAAGCTACTTGCGTACATCAACCAGCCAGAGACCAAGGTCGGATACTTGGTCAATGCCGCCGGGTATTTCAGTCCTAAGCCGTTTATTGAGCACAGTGAGGATGACTACGAGATCTACATGGGATTGAACAAAGCGATGTTTGTTATCTCACAGGCCGTGGCAACGAATATGTCACGTCATGGTGGCGGTAATATAGTCAATATTGGTTCGATGTGGGCACAGCAGGCGATCAAGGCCACGCCATCTTCGGCTTACTCTATGGCCAAAGCTGGCCTGCATGCCTTAACACAGCATATGGCCATGGAGCTGGCCGATGTCGGTATCAGGGTGAATGCAGTGTCGCCGGCAGTCGTTAAAACACCTATTTATGAAGCGTTTATTGATCCGGCAGATGTTGACGAGGCATTGGAAGGCTTTAACGGTTTTCATCCTATTGGCCGGGTCGGTAAAGCCGATGAGGTTGCCCAAACTATCGCTTTTTTATTGTCTGACCAAGCGCAATGGGTGACTGGCGCTATCTGGGATGTTGACGGAGGGGTGATGGCAGGCAGGAACTGATCCCCGCCTCTACGTAGCGCGCGGTTATTGAACTTAAATAGAGCGGCGGGACTTTTCACACCAGCTTGGCTATGCCGTCAGCTCAAACTCAACTCGTTTGCTTTCTTGCCCGTTAAGGATGATAGAAACCTGATGGGTGCCGGTATAGAGCTTTCTTGTTGTGATTGGCTTGAAGTTCTGCTTTCTCTTTATTTCGTATATCCGGCCAGGTTCAATTTCTCGCTCACTGATCTTAAAGACTTTACGCGAAAGATCGCCATTATGTTTTTTGTAGTAAAGCCCATATTCTAGGCGGAGCATTGTCGGTGATACTCCGCGGTTCAACAGTGAAAAGGTAAACTCCAACTGATTGCCAATTTGTACAGCAGGTGTCGTCACTCTAAAATCGGATAACTCAATATCTGTACTATCAAAGCCGAATAATTGAAGAACGTCAGGGTTCCCTTGCTTTAACAATGTCCGGCAGGCATGTTTGACAAGTGCATCGGTTTCCTTGCTGCTACCAAGCCATTCTCTAGCTCGTGCGATAACGAACTCCGGGTTGTCTTTAGAGATATCATTGAGGTTGTTGGCCGCACTTCTTCTGACCACTTCGCAGCTGTCATTTTTGAGGTTGTCTAATATAGGCCCGATGGGTTTGGGATCCTTTTTCAGGCTCGGCAGGGCCATGGCCCATGGCAGTCTGGGTCTTGTCCCTTCACTGGCAAGTCGTCTCACCTTGTTGTTACTATGGGTTGACCAGCTGAGCATCTGTTTTAGCATTTTATCTTGGTATTTCACTATGTACGGTCTGACAGCAAATTCGCAGCTGGTAAACTGGGTAACATACTCCAATGTCGAAATTGAATTTTCGTAGTCATCAATCCCATACATAGCGATGTACTCAGGGAAAAACATGTACTCAATGCTTTTCTCTCTGATGTCTGCCGAACGCAGGTTATCAATGAGCTGCTTGATGGTTTCTGCGGCGTCGCCGAAGTTTGCCGGTAGAAAGTGATGCAGAACTGTTGCGGTATGAGTCATTCGCTCTTTTAGCTCGAGTTCGGCAAATGCATCGTTGAAGATCAGTGTATTAAATCTCTCCTTGTCAAATGAAGGGAGAGTCAGCGCCAGGATCTGTGAAAATTCCTCATAAAAGGATTTTGAATAGATATCTTTGAATAAATTACTCATAACGTCCTGTTGTATGTATTTTCTTTATTTCTGCCCTTAGCCATCTACGAAGACGCTCGAAGCGCTTTGTTTCGGCGAAGCTGGCAGAGCAGACTAACCAATAGCTCGATTGCATGTTAACCGGCGGGCCGACTTTTTCCAGAAAGCCCGCTTCGAGGTCGTTTTCAATCAGCAGCGTTCGGCCTAGTGCGATGCCCATTCCGCTTATGGCCGCCTGGAGCATCAAGTCGGCGCGGTCAAACGGATGTTGGCGGGCGCTTACATCAGCAGCTGAATGGATTTGGGAGAAGTAATGAGACCAGCTGAATTCCGTGCTATCGACCTCTCCGCGTCTGTCAGACAACAATGGGGTGTCGGTAGCAAGCCGGCTTTTCTCGTCATTGCTTTCATTTGTTAAATCGGGATGACGTGCCAAGAATGCCGGGCTTGCGACGGGCTGGAGCTGGCATTGAGTCAGGCGGATAGAATACAGGCCGGGGTAAGGGCCGACTCCGAAACGAATCGCCACATCGGCCTCGCCTTGGTGCAAATCGACTAGGTCATCTCTTACTTCAAGTGAGATGGCCAATCCTTCTGCATTTGCCTTGGGGAGAATTGAGACGGCCCATTTCATCGCCAAAGATGATGGTAAAGAGAGCCTGATTGAGCCGGATGAGTCGCTCCGTTCTAATTTATCCAGAGCAGGTTGCCATTTGGACATAGACTCGATGGCGGCTGAACATAATATCTTTCCTGCCTCGGTGAACTGGAGGTGTCTTGTTGTGCGCTCGAAAAGCGTCAGCCCCAGTACCTCTTCCAAAGCCCTGATCCTATGACTGACCGCGGACTGCTGTACGTTGAGTCTTTCAGCCGCTTTGGTGAAGCTTTTTTCTTCGCCGATGGCCGCAAGCAGAGGGGATGCCTGCGCTAGTTTAAGAAGAAGATCGTTCCGGCTCTTATTCATGAGTAAACCTCATGTTCTTATGAGTTCCAAATGTTTATTGACTACTTATATCATGAAACGAATCAAAGCCGGAGTGAATGATAGAAGGAATACTTTATGACACAGTCTCATACCAATGTACGACGAGTGCGGGCGCAAATCGTCAATGGATTTGTTACGGGAAAAATTGGTGGCAACCCTGCCGGTGTTGTTCTGGATGCGGATAACTTGAGTGAAGAAGATATGCTTAACATCGCGGCTCAGGTTGGCCTGTCAGAAACGGCTTTTGTTTCTCAATCGGATGCTGCTGATTTTAAGTTGGATTTTTTCACCCCTAATCGACGTATTGCACATTGTGGCCATGCCACGATCGCCACCTTTTCCTACCTCACAGAGATCGGGCGAGTTTCAGAGGGGGAAACATCAAAGGAAACGGTCGATGGGCCACGTAAAATTCTTATTAAAAATGGTGCTGCTTTTATGGAACAACTGGCGCCGACATATCGCAAGCCAAGTGACTGGCAAAGCCAAGGAGTAACCGTTCAGGATGTACTCGCTTCTCTCGGACTAAGCGAGGGGGATTTGGATTCTCGTATCGACCCTGTTCTTGTTAATACAGGTAATAGTTTTATTGTTGTCGCCGTTACTGACACTAGCGTTTTAGGCGCTATAACCCCCAATTTTTCACAAATTGCCGATATTAGCGAGAAGCTTAATTTGATCGGTTATTACGTTTTCACAACTGAAACAGAGTCAACAGACCGAGATGCAACCACCCGAATGTTCGGCCCGCGTTTTGCGATAGAAGAGGAGTCTGCCACCGGAATGGCTGCAGGGCCGTTGGCCTGTCTGCTTTATGATTTTCTGGATCTTAAAAAAGAGACGTTGATGATCGAGCAGGGGAATTTCATGCATCCTGCCTCACCAAGCCAGATCTCAGTGGAGCTAATTATCGAGAATGCACAGATCAAAGGGCTCATGGCGGGAGGTTATGGCAAAGTAATGGCGCAGTTGGATATTACTCTTTAGCTAACGCTTTCACGCAATCAGTTTACTTTAAGTAAACTGATTGCGTATTACGTCCGTTTATCCGCAGTCGTCTAGGCTGTCTTTAAATACGCTTCGCGTACTTTATTTAATACCAGCCCTAAGCAGACGATCGCGCTGGCACCGATTAATACCGGCGTTATCAAAAAAGGCCAGCTTTGCCCGGTTAACATGATAAGCATAGGGTTTGCGCCCGCTGGCGGGTGGGTGGTCTTTGTTAGCAGCATTGTGGTGATGGCAAGTCCTGTTGCTAACGCCAGTGACCACGGATACACGCCAATAAACTCAACAAAAAGTACACCGATAAGCGCTGTAAGGAAATGGCCGGCAATGACATTCTTAGCCTTGGCAAGGGGACTGTCGGGTAGACCGAATACTAATACGGCGGTTGCACCAAACGGTGCCATTAACCATAGCCCGGTATGTGTCAGGTTATCGAGATAGGATAGGACGCCGATAGCCAGTGTGGCGGCGATACCTGCCGCGATCGGAAACAAAGCTTTGTTCATTTTAGTTCCTCAGTATGATTGGGAGACAGAGTTGTCTACTCATCAGGGTAGACAACTCTGTCTCCTTGTGTCAATCTGTTTCTAAAAAGGAGTTGCGAGATGAATGAAAAAAAATTGTTGCTGGTTAAGACGGCTCTGCGTCTTTTTTACTCTGCAGGGGTCAATTCGGTGGGTATCAACGAAGTCTTAAAAGAGTCGGGAGTGGCCAAGAAAACCCTCTATAACCACTTTGCCAGCAAAGAAGAGTTGGTGATGGCAACGCTGCAATATCGGGACGATATCTTTTACCGCTGGGTTAAATCGTGTTTAGACAGTGAGGTGTCCGCTAAACAGTCTATCATTGCCTTGTTCTCTGGGCTGGATGACTGGTTTAATGATCGGGTCACTGAGCTTGATGAATTCAAAGGTTGCTTTTTCATTAACACAGCAGCTGAATTCAGCGATCCGGCTTCGCCTGTCAGAGCGTACTGTCTGCAGCACAAAGAAAAACTTCGAGAGCTAATAAGGCTGAAGGTGAGGGCGCTTTCGCTTGAATCAGAAAAAGAGATGTTGGTAGTTGATACTATTTGTTTGCTCAAGGAGGGGGCCATTGTTTCTGCATTTGTCGGTGGTGACAGAAAGGCAGCGTCGAAGTGTATTCCAACGGTCTCAACGCTGATTGAGTTAGAGTGCTAATCTAACCCGTGGACTAATACGATAAGCGGGTTACTGTAAAATTTCTGAGTTTATTTTTCATAGCTCGAAATTATCGTTGTACTTTTCACCGAGCTTTCAAAGTAACGTGTTTTAACGTTTAGGTACTCTGCATCAGAAAAAAAAGCTTCCATGTCCGTTTGTTTAGGGAAGCTGATTGTAAAGACGCGATTAATGTCTTTGTTCTCGACTTCAGATTGCAGGACTTCGGAAACTTTGAAGTCATAGCCAAAGCGACCGCCAAATTGCGACAGGATCGGTTTCATTGCTGTTCTGTATTCTTGATATCGGCGATCATCAATAACGTTAAGGCCGACTAACAGTTCATAGGACATCTTGTTTTCCCTAAAGCAGATATTTATTGAATGCTCGTTCAAAATGCCTTTTCTTCTGCGAATATGCAAGGGCTATTGACTAACCAGCAGTCAATTATTGCTTTGGCATTTGTCTGATGAATGTGTAGACTGTTTTTTTCCCATTTTTGTACCGAGTCTTATGGATCCTTCTGTTTTATTAATATTTATCCCCACCTTCTTTGCCGTCTCAGCGACTCCGGGGCTCTGTATGACGCTTGCAATGACATTGGGTATGACCATCGGTGTTCGTCGAAGCTTGTGGATGATGGTCGGTGAGCTTGCGGGGGTGGGGTTAGTTTCTTTGTCTGCTTTGGTGGGGGTCGCAACAGTATTGCTGGCTCGGCCTAACCTTTTTCTGGCACTGAAGTATCTGGGTGGCGCATATTTACTCTATCTGGGGATCCAGATGTGGCGCTCTCGAGGGAAAATGGCTATCCCGTCCGATTTGGATACTCAGGTAAGCGTCAAGCCGCTTTCCCTGGCCACTCAGGGTTTCGTCACGGCTATTGCCAACCCGAAAGCCTGGGCATTTATGATCTCCCTGTTGCCACCGTTTATTGATGCGAGTTTGCCGCTGCAACCGCAGGCTGCTGTGCTGATCAGTGTGATCCTGTGCTTTGAGCTGATTTGCATGTTGCTATACGCTGCGGGAGGCCGGACTTTGCGGGGGCTATTACAGCAACGTGGAAATGTCATGCTAATGAACCGGATAGCGGGAAGTATGATGATGGGGGTCAGTGTCTGGTTAGTGATGGGCTGATGCTCTTGCTAAAAAGCCCCTGCTGAAACCTTACGGTATCATCAAGGGCTTAATGTCGGTATCTTTTTCGTGCTATTACTGTGCTAGCGAGTACCACTCATCGTACAGGCTGAGCGCCAGATCTTTATTGGCGGTAAAGAAGTACGGGATGCTTTCATTGTATGTTCCTTCATAGAATACAGTGAAGTCATCGTTGCCAAGATTGGTTGGCTGGATCACCCAGTCATCCCCTTCCATTACGCCTTGAATGATCATTTGGCCATTGTCAGAAATTGACCAATCTTGCTGTCTGGTTTCACCATCTTCAATGACATCAACGACATTATCCGTTGCGTCAAACTTTAGGGTCACGAACGTTGGTCTGGCTTTTTTGTTCGTTGAGTCATCCCATAGATGATAGAGTGTTTTGCCCTTGAACATGGTTTCGGTAGCGGCCTGAGCGGTAAAGCCGTTATCGATATTGGTCACTGTGTAGAAGATCATGTCATTGTCAGATGTGACGACCATGGTGAAGGCATCACTCATGTAGATAACTTCATCAAGCCCGTCGCCGCCCTTGAAACCGTTTGTGGTGTAGGTGATTGGCCACTCTTCGATAACTTTACCGCTGTCATCCAAATCGTGAACTTCTGTGTCGGTAAAGGTTGCAGTAACCATTCCCTCGTCCTTGAAGTATGACCCGTTGGTACTGACAGAGTAGAAGGTCTTGCCGGTAAAGTGCTCTTTGACCGTAGGGGGCATCGGAATTTGGCTAGCACTTCCGCTATCGTCAAAAGAAATAAGCACGTCATCCAACTCATCACCGTTGTTGATCGCAGTATCCAGCACAGTGATGATGTCGTTTGATTTGGTAATTAGCTTGTCAGATTCGCCCTGAGACTCAGAGATAGTGCTACCTAGTTCCAGAGTAAGAGAGCGGGCAACGGCATGGGCCTTTTTCGCCTCTTGTGCGACACCTGTGTCGGCCTTGCTCGCCACATAGTCACCAGAGATCACTTCTTCCGACAAGTTCAGCTTGGCTGCCAGTTCAGGAAGAGAAAGATTTTCAATTGCCGCCAGTGTCGTGAATGGCGTAACAACATTCGACCCTGCTGCTGCTGTCATTTCGACAGTCTGCGTCAGGCGTCCACCTTTGTCAGTATCGTATGTTTTACCGGCTATCGCTCTAACGATCACAGGGAATTGGGTGTCTGCAGCACTAATAGTAACTTCGCCCTTTTCATTGGTAAGGCTAGTAAGTTTCTCTCCTGAGTCGGCGACACCGTCTTTGTTACGGTCGATATATACTTCAGCGTCGACGAGGTAGCCGTCGATTGCCTTGATAACAGCTTCAGTAGCTGCACCAGGTGCTGTGTTAGCGTTTCCTGAATGACTGTCGCTACCACCGCAACCAGTGAGGGCCAAAGCTACAGACGCTGCAAGTAAACCGATTTTTTTCATTATGTAATTCCCTTATAGATCCGTACCGGATAAACATTGGTGTGTTGTTATAGGGGGAAATTACTGTTGTTCGGCATGGCAGACAAGGGACGGAAAAAAGGCAAAAAACCGCAATTTTTTGCCAATAATTTTCAAATTACGCCAAGAGAGGAGCGCTAAGCCATTTTCGACTGTAACCAACTGCGGGAAAATTTGAGGTCTTTTTCAATCAAACTGCTGCTGCATTGGAGAACTTCGCTGATTTCCTGGTTTCTCAATCCCAGTAAATACTTTAACTTCAGTGCTTCCGATTGGCGAGGGTAGTGCAGGCTGAAGGTATCTAGCATTTTGTTAACACTCAGCAGTTGCTCAAATTTGTCGTCGTGCGGTTGTTGAATAACGGTGACTTGCTGCCTTTTCTTTGCACCTAGCGTGCGGGCATGATCGATGAGGATTTGACGCATGACTTTGGCCGCCATCAGATAAAATTGGCGGCGGTTCTCTATCAGCGACAAGTCTGTACCTTCCAATTTGAGGTAGGCATCGTGGATCAGGGCGGTGGTGTTATTGATGCAGTCGCTAAGTACCTGATTGCTATCACCATATTTGTTTGCACTTCGGGCGCGCTCCTGCTGGGCAATTGCTCGTAGTTGCAAATAGGCAAATTGGTACAGCTCGGCTTCTGCTTGTTTGTCACCTGAATGCCACTGCTGGATGATTTGCGTGATTTGTTGACTCATGAACTATGACTCTTGATGGTGGTATTTCTTCAGCTCGGTGATTTGGTGGGTTTGCGCCTGTTGTTTGCCCTCTTTGTCGATCACTATATGTTGCTGCAATCGGTAAAGCACTCCCTGATCCCAGTTTGGGCCGCTTGGCAGGTACTCCCAACTGGTATAGCGGGCCTTTGATGTCTCATCATACCATTTTACCGGCGCATTGAGTTGGGCAAGGCTTGCCTCGGTATTGTCCGGTGCCAGCCACCACATATCGGCATGCTTTTTGGTTACGTTGTCACGATAAGCGCTCAGGTTTGTTGGACACTCTGTACCATCGGCGTTCGTCGACAGGATCCTGTCGGACGTTACCCAAAGGCATTGATTCGGGACATCACTGCTATTGCTGTAGTGGGTTTCAAGCCAGATCCCTTCGAAGTCGATAGATTGGTTGCTTTGATTATCATAGGTGAACCATATGTACTCGGCCTGGTTGGTGTGTGGCACAGTATCTTTCGGGCCCAGCCCCTGATTTTTCTGCATCAGCAGTCGGGTATGGGGATCATAGTTAATCGCGACAGTACGGTATTTCCAGTCGCCTTCATCGTCATAGTCATCAACCGAGAAACCGTTGAGATCTGAGCGAGTGCAGCCCTTGGCAGCACAGCCAATCAGCCCGTCCCATCCTTCAAATACCGAGATCGGCTCGAACATCACCTCTTTGTAACGGCGGCTATAGTTGAGCTCGCAGCTTGGCACTGAATTATCGGTACTGCCAAAGTAATCTCCTACGTCCGGGTATTCGTATATCCCTTTGGGAGTGATCATATAGGTCATACTGCCAATAGGGCCGAAATAGCCGGGAGCGGCCTTTCTGGCAACGTCATAGAAGCATAGGTTACCCTGCCAATCGCGTCTTTTAATAATGATATTCTTATATTTCACGTTCATTGGCTGCAGGATCACATCCTTTGATGTGAAGTTTTCTTCGATATAGGACTGGCTTTCATTTAAATGTTGAGCGGCTTCTTTAACGGAGACCAGCTCCAACCCAAGCACCTCATAGGAGGTGTCCAAGGCCTGTAAGTTAACCTGCTTGAGCCGCTGCTGAAAGTCTGGATCGGAGAGGGCTTTGCTGATTAGATGGATCTCTTCGCGGTTTTCGGGTGTGCTGTCCAGAGATAACAATAATCTTGTCATGTTAACACTGCGGCTTGGAGTGGTCGCAGCCAGTGTCGGAGTGATCACCTCCTGGCCTGACAGAGTCGCAAGCGGGAAGGATGTATCGTCATTGCCGAGAAAGAAAGTAATCACATCACCAGTGTTGTATTTGAATGCCCCTTTGTCGGTGAAGCCCTGGTAGTCGGAGCTGGTTTTATAGTAGAGGCCGGTGACAGGGGCATCGATAAAATACCCTGTCTGGAGTTCAGAAGCGGCGATCGCTGCGTTACTGGCGATCGCCAGGCCCGTTATCATCAAAGTCCGTTTAATCACTGTACCTTACCTTCTGTTGTTATTTGCGGGCAGTTAGGGTGGCAGCCCTCGGCGACCCGGGTTTTATCCGGAACTGGAGTCATCATTGCCAGCAGCATTTTTTGTTTTATGTGCTTAGGTAAATCGGGGTTAGACAATATCCGTCTGCGGGTCAGCTCCAGCATGTTCTGAACTGACATATATTTGTTGACGTCTCCTTTGCTGTGGAACAGCAGGCTGGTGACTTCGAACATCATGTTTTCTGCAATTGCCTTTTCTCGCTCTAGCTGGTGGTTTTTCTGGAGCAGGGCTGCTGAAAAAGAGATTGCACAAACCAGTAGGCTAAGGCTGAGAGCAGAGGAAAGTGGCCGTCGTTGGATTAGTTTTCTGACAACATAGAGCGGAAGGTGTGTTTTCTGGTTTATCGGTCTTTTGGTGAGAATACATTCGATATCTGCCATGAGCTCGATGACAGAGGTATACCGTTGGTTGGCATGATGCTGAGTTGCCTTATCCATCACAAGTCGCAAGTCAGTATGGGCTGGTTGCTGGCCAACCATAAAATGCAGTAGCTTGCCGAGAGAGAAAATATCACTCTGATTGGTCAGGTAGTCTCCTTTCTTCTGCTCCGGGCTGGCGAACTCCTCGCTGAAAGCCAGGAAAGGCGTGGAGTCTGACGTTGATAGCTGCTGTTTCTGGGTAATGTTGAAATCGAGCACTTTGGGCGCCAGATCATCATCAATCAGCACATTTTCCGGCTTGATATCGGCATGAAGGGTCTGGTTCTGATGAGCATGGGCGATAGCCTGACATATCTTAACGAAGAGTTTAAGCTTCTGATGTAAGCTCAAAGGTTTTGAATCTAAAACTTCTCGCAAAGTCCGGCCCTCGACCTTTTCCATGACGATATAGACATAGTCCTGATGCTCACCGCCATCGAATACTTTAGCCACATAGGGGTGATTCAGCCTTGCGAGGAGCTGTGCCTCTTGAAATAAGAAGGCTTTACCGAGAACCCGGGTTAAGGATGGCTGGATAAACTTGACGGCCAGTTGCTGGTCGAAGGTATCATCGCAGCGTGCAGCGGCATAGACAATGCCCATTCCACCACGGCCTATCTCTTCTTGGATCTTGTATTTATCAATGAGCAGTTGTGAGAAGCAGGCATCGTCTGAGACGGCTTGTTGGGCATGAAAGCCAAATAGCTCGGTAAGATGTCCGTTCTTCTGCGAGTCAGCCTGGAGTAGAGGCTGAATCTTATGGTATAGCTCGGGATCTTCGCACTTGAGTTCACTGAGATAGTGTTGCTGTTCCTCTTCAGTGAGATCCAGCAAGTGATAGAAGAGTTCTGTTGTACTGAGGTTAGATTCCAAGGTATTGATAGTTTTATTAATTCATACGCCCTTGTTTATATAAAAATGTCATAGCATTGGCAACACTTATTTAATCTGTTAACTATAAATTGAGGCGATTAGGTCTCTAGGTGTTCATCCTGTGCATAATGCTATTTCAACAGAATTTATTGTGATCAGCCTATCATTATTGAATAAAAGCTAGCCTATGGCGTGTTTTGTTTGTTGAGAGAATATTCACTATTGACGAATCATTCGCAAGAAAATGACTTTAACAGGCAGATAAATAGAAAAAGTACGGATAATTAATCGAATAATGAATAAAGTAATAATTAACTAGCTAAGTCTAGTGAAATAGTATTTTGATACTTATCACATAACACGTATAAATTTTCACATACTATATCGACACTTTCACTTCTTTGTTGAAAGTATTATCTGATATAAATATAAAAATCACTTAGATTTATTAAAATTAAAAAATAATAATCACTCCATAACATAGGAGGTACGATCATATGCGTATAGTATTAGCATTAGGTGGTAACGCATTACTTGCTCGAGGCCAGGCACTAACGGCTGAAAACCAACGAATTAATATTAAAAGGTCTGCAGCCAGTATTGCGGCTATTGCAAAGGAACATGAAATAGTTGTTGTTCACGGTAATGGGCCGCAAGTGGGTTTATTAATGGAGCAGAATGCGGCTTACCAGGAATACTCACCAGAAACGACGCCATACCCTATGGACGTATTAGGCTCGCAAACTTGCGGAATGGTGGGTTATATGTTGCAGCAGGAGTTGCGTAATATCGACTCCTCGCTTGATATCGCAACGTTAATCACACAGACAGAAGTTAGCAAAGACGATCCTGCATTTGCTAATCCGACAAAGTTTGTTGGCCCTGTCTATACAGAAGAACGCGCAAAAGAAATGATGGCTGACTCTGACTTGGTGTTTAAAGCTGATGGAGAGTACTTCCGTCGTGTTGTTCCGTCTCCGATGCCAAAGGATATTGTAGAGCTAAAGCAAGTTGAGACCCTACTAAAAGCGGACAACTTGGTTGTGGCTTGTGGTGGTGGCGGTGTACCAGTTTGCTTTGAACAAGGGCAAAGTGCCGGTGTCGAGTGTGTCATCGATAAAGATCTGACTGCTGAGCTATTGGCTGAGAAACTTGAGGCAGACTTATTTATTATTCTGACCGACGGTTCAATTTATCGAAATTATGGTAAAGAAGATCAGGCCGAGATGAAACAGGCAACGCCTGCCGGTTTGGCTGAATTCAATTTCCCAGCAGGTTCTATGGGGCCTAAAATTGAGGCGGTATGTAAATTTGTCGAAACCGGACTTGGTAATGCCGCTATTGGCTCGCTTTTTGATTTAGATAAGATTATTACTAACGAAGCTGGGACATTAGTCACCCAGGGAGAAGGAATTACTTATTACTAGTCATAAACATAATTACTCTTAATAAAGGTGACTAAAACAACCTTCAGATATACTATCTGGAGGTTGTTTTTTATTATCAAGTAATAGATAGGCTGGATCTTAATGGAAGGCTCAAAGAGAGAATTATTAGATAAATAACTCAAGGTAATATCATCAGACATTTACTTGTTTATTTATATTAAACGATTATTTATTCGCTAGTAAGTATGTGAATCAACGTGGCTCAATAGCCAACTTAGCCACACACAAACCATGAGTTTGCAGCTGCGGTAATATAAGCCATCCGGTGCCATTCTAATTGCTCTAATGTCGGTGCCGTTCTGATGTCACCTTTCAGCTTCGCCGTTGCGGCAACCTTAACCAAGCCATTGCCAACGCTATGTACCGTACCCAGGTAGGTGTAGCCTATGGTGGAATCTTTAGGCCGGTTGTAGAGGCAGACGACCGAACCTATGTTGGTATAGATATACTCGCTTTCTTCGTTCCAAAGCTCAGTTGCAACAGGTTCTTTTATTGGCTGAGGGATTTGTCCGACTTCAGGCGGGGTGATTAGTTTTCGGTACGAGGAGTAGGGTTGGTAGCCCAGGATCTTGGCGGCGTCATACCACACATCCGGGCTTGCCTCAGTATTTTCAATGACCTTCAAGGTGACAAATGGTCCGTCGAGGCACAGATCTGCCCACAGTGCGGTGCTCGATATCTTAGAGTAGAAAATTGGCCGTTCATCGACTGTGTTGGGATTATAGACACACCAGGTTCCGGTATCCTGATGGATGAGCTGGCCGACGTTGGCATCACAGACACGCTTGGACAACTGGTGGAATTCCTGGATATCGTTGTTAGCTTCCTGCTGGCTGTTGGCACAGTACCGATAAGTAAATGAGAACGCACTCTTGGGATAGAACAGTCCCTTATCTACAACCGCACCATTTTTGCGAGTATCGTTAAGCGCGATGAAGCTCTGGGTTGAATCATGAAAGCGGTATTCACTGGAGCTGAAAAATGACTCTGATGTTGAGCTACAGCCAACAACGAAAAGAGCTGTTATAAGACCGAGGATGCTGGACTGAAATTGGCGGACATGCATATACCATAATACCTGTAACCACTATGCCGAATACAGTTAAGTATATATAGCAAGCATAATTTCGCTATGGATGGCTCTCAATATTAAGCAATGGCTGAAGGCAGATAGCCGCTACACTGGATAAAGCCACCTTACTGGCGGCAGGGTTATTTCTGCGTGGACGCATTTTGGATGCTTAGGAGCCAACATGGCAGATATATACGGTTTTGATGCTTTTTCCCCGAAGCAGATTGCAGAGAAAGTCGACAATATTGGGGTGGCTAAAGCACGGTTGCCATTGCTGTCGATGGTAATGCTCGGAATTCTCGCCGGTGCCTATATTGGTCTGGGCGCGCTGTATTTTACTTTGGTTAAATCTGAACCCGGTTTTGGCTTTGCCACTGGGCAAGTGCTGGGCGGTGTGTCATTTTCGCTGGGCCTGTTGCTGGTTGTTGTGGCTGGCGCGGAGTTGTTTACCGGGAACAACTTACTGGCAATGGCCTGGGCGGATAAAAAAATAACTACCGCTGAGCTGCTCAATAACTGGGTGGTTGTTTGCGCGGCAAACTTTATTGGGGCAACGGGCCTTGCGGTGCTGGTTTTTTTGTCGGGCCATACCGATCTAAATCAGGGGGCCATTGCCGAGCAATACCTAAAAATTGCAGAGGCGAAATGCAGCTTGCCATTCTGGACGGCTTTTTTCCGTGGTGTGTTGTGTAATGTACTGGTTTGCATGGCAGTTTGGATGGCACTGGCCGGGCGTAGCGTGATAGACAAGGCTGTGGCAATTGTTTTTCCCATATCGGCTTTTGTTGCTGCCGGGTTTGAACACAGCATTGCCAATATGTATTTCATCCCTTTAGCGATGTTAATTAAGGCATTGGGTGATTCCGGAGCCGCCACTGTGGCCGAGTCGGTGACCTGGCTGGGGTTTATCGGCAATCTGATCCCAGTGATTCTCGGTAACCTGGTCGGAGGCAGTGTGTTGGTCGGCTTTGTCTATCATATTATCTACTTGCGGGAGCAGCCAGCATCCAAACCGGAAGATAAGCAATAAAGCATCATCTTGGTAAGCGGTTGCTATACTCAGACCAGTACCGGACATGGTGTGTAATGACTATGACTGCCTCGATTGTTAAAACTATTTGTCCATTCTGCGGAGTGGGCTGTGGTATATGCCTTAAAGTCGATGAACAACAAAATTTGATCGGTGTTGAACCACAGATCAGCCATCCAATAAGCCGCGGTAAACTGTGTGATAAAGGCTGGAGTACTGCCTACGCAATTCACCCCGTCAACCGAATTACCCAACCGTTGAAACGGATCAAGGGGCGATTCCAGCCTATTAGTTGGGACGAGGCCCTGGCGTCGATAGGGGATTCCCTAAAAGCCATATTAGATGAAACCGGACCTGAGGCAGTCGGGGTGATTTCCAGTGCCCGCGCAACCAATGAAGATAACTATGCGGCGCAGAAGTTTGCTCGTGCAGTATTGAAAACCAACAATATTGATCACTGTGCACGGATCTGCCACAGCCCGACGGTTGCTGGCCTGAAACAGACCCTAGGCTCAGGTGCGATGACCAATAGTGCGAGTGATATTTATAAAACGGATTTGATCGTGGTGATCGGTGCCGATCCGACGGAAAACCATAGCATTCTCGGCGGTCACATTATCGATGCCCAGCAAAAAGGGGCGCAGCTAATTGTCATTGATCCCAGGGTAACGCGGTTGGCAAAAGTTGCGGATATCCATGTGCAGCTCAAACCAGGCAGTAATATCGCACTTATCAATGCGATGCTGCACACCATCATTGCGCAGCAATGGCATAACCAGTCTTTTATTGATGAACGTTGTGATGGTTTCGAGTCCTTGGCAAGTAAGGTTGAACATGCGACACCGGAATCTGTTGAATCGGTTACTGGCGTCAGTGCTGATCTAGTCCGCAAGGTGGCCCGGGCATATAGTCAGGCAAACAGTGCGATGATCATGTATGGGATGGGTATTACCCAGTTTGTCAGTGGAACCCAGAACGTGATTGCTCTTGCTGATTTGGCCTTGGTGTGTGGGCAGGTGGGCCGCCCTGGCACGGGTATTAATCCGTTGCGCGGCCAGAATAATGTGCAGGGCGCCTGTGATATGGGTTGCTTGCCTAATGTGTATCCCGGTTATCAGGATGCCAGCGCCCCTGAAGTTCAGAGTAAATTTGCCAAGAGCTGGGGAGAAGAGGTTGCAGGCAAGCCGGGTCTAACCTCGCTGGGTATGACTAAGGCCACTCTGTCTGGTGATTTTCGTGGATTGGTGTTGTTCGGAGAAGACCCGGTTGTGACCGACCCGGATCAGAATCATGTTAAAGCGGCACTAAAGGCACTGGACCTGCTGGTTGTTGCCGAGCTGACCATGACCGAAACCGCCAAGCTGGCTGATTTTGTTTTGCCTGCGGCCTCGTTTGCCGAGAAAGCGGGGACTTTCACCAACTGCGAGCGACGAGTACAGCGAATATCGCAAGTACTGACTCCTCCCGGTACAGCGAAGAGTGACTGGCAGTGGTTAAAAGCCTTGGCTGAACAACTGGGTAGCCAGTTATTGAGCTGGGAGACAAGCGAGCAGGTATTTGATGAGATGGCAACGCTGACGCCAGCCTATCAGGGGATGACTTACACAGGGCTGGATCGGCATCAGGGATTGCAGTGGCCCTGCAATCAGGGGGCACCACAGGGGACTGAAATACTGCATTGCGACAGCTTTCCCATTGGAAAGGCCAAGTTATTGCCTGTTCACTGTATTGACATTGACGAACCTGCCGATGAGCAGTTTCCACTTGTGCTGACCACCAACCGTTTGCACTTTCATTATGGCTGCGGGTCGATGACACGTAAGTCGCCATTGCTGGAGAGAGAAACGCCTGCGGGCGTGTTGTTTATTAATCCGCATGATGCGAAAGCGCTTCAACTCCAGCGCTATTCGCCAATAGGAGTTCGCTCTCGTCGCGGGTATCTGGAGACGCGTGCCATAATAACGGATGATGTGCCGCCGGGCTTGGTCAGCATGCCTTACCACTTCAAGGAAGCCCCTTCGAATCAGTTAACCAATACGGCTCAGGATCCTATTACCAAAATGCCCGAGCTGAAAGCCTGTGCCGTATCGGTATTTCCGCTTCCACCTAACCAAGCCCCCAAAACTGTTCAGCAATTATGGGAGGAAAAGTAGGATGCAGCAGTACTTACTAGAGTCGCTTCATGAACTGCAACTTCATTTGTCCCGCTCCCGTCAGTTTTTTCAGGTCGTCGACGATGGCGGGGATCCTCATTGGCAGCATGTTGAGCAGGGTGAGTTTCAGCCAATAACCCATAACATGCCATTGAGTTCGGCTAAAAGCTTCTTCTTTGCTGAGCAAGAGCCGCTGTATGTTTTCGATGGTGAGTTTTTTCGCGAAACATTACCTGAGCCAGAGCCTTTCGTCCTTTTTGGGGTGTTGAGCTGCGATTTGATGGCAATTCACTATCAGGATATTTTCTTTGAGCAGGATCCCTATTATCAGGCCCGTCGACAGCGCGCACTGTTGGTGGGAATAGACTGTGTTCACCCTTGTCAGGAAGGGTTTTGCTACTTGGTCAATGCCGGGCCGGGTGTTCGGGATGAAACGGCAGATTTGATTTTGCATCCGTTGTCAGATGGCAATTGGTTACTGGTGGCTATTACTGCAGTGGGCAAAGAATCGCTTAAAGGTTTACCGCTTGTTCAGGCCACCCCTCATGATATAAGTCTCCGCTGGGATGATTTGAGCCATTGCGAACAGCAGTTTGAAGACCATTCGTATATCAGTACAGGGATCAACAAGCTTCATGCCGATGATATGTCGGCTTCATTCTGGCAGGACGTTGGTGTGCAGTGTCTTGGTTGTTCCGGCTGTACGACCTTGTGCCCGACCTGCTCTTGCTATGGAACGCAGAGTCTGCAAATTGATCAGGGTGCTAATAACTCCACTCAAGAGAGCCTGGTAATTCAAGGCAGCCTGGCAGGACAAGACTGCCTGAATGAGAAAGATCAGCCTGTGACTCAGCAGGTAAGGTTTTGGGATTCTTGCCTATATGAAGGTTTCCAGCGTGAAGCCAGTTTTCATAACCCGACTGAACAGGCTGGCGAGCGGGTGAAGCGTTTTTGGTATCACAAGTTCAGTAATGATTTTCTTCCCGAGTTTGGCCGTTATGGTTGCGTTGGCTGTGGTCGGTGCGAGCGAACGTGTCCGGGCGTTATCGGTGTTCACTCGATCATGAAGAGGATAGTCAACGATGCATAGCCTAACGCCTTTGCCAGCTGAATTAGTTGATTTCTACGATGACGGCGAGAATACGCGCCATTTTCATTTTCGCTTGTTAAAAGAGCCTCAGAAAGCGGTTTGTGAACATCAACCTCACTGGCAGCATACACAGACCGGGCAGTTTTTTATGCTCACCGTACCGTCCTTGGGTGAAGCTCCGTTCAGTTTTACTGAGGTGCCTGACGAGAATGGTCACTTTCGCGCTTTGATCCGCCGTATGGGGGGGGTGACCTCTGCGTTGTTTGAGCTCGAAGCCGGTCAAATATTGGGTGTTCGTGGCCCGTTTGGTGTGGGTTGGCCTATGGATGAAATTAGCAATAAACGCATACTGGTTATCGGAGGCGGCTGTGGCCTGGCGCCTTTGGTCAGTGCTGTCGATCTGCTTATTGAGCAGCAGAACTACACCCAATTGACACTGGTCTATGGTGCCCGTACCCGGCAGGCACAGATGCTGAATCCGGAACGGGAACGTTGGCAGCATATTATACCGGTGTACAACACCATAGAAGAAGGACTGACAAACGGCAGTGACAATGAATATCCCGGTACGCCGAGTGATATTCTGCCTTCGGTACTGGATACGTTTGGCGAATTGCCTGAAGTGGTGTTGCTGGCTGGGCCAGAAGCGATGATGTATTCGATAGCGGAGTATTTGGTTGCCTACGGTGTTTCGGCTCAGGCTATCTACTTGTCGATAGAGCGGCGAATGCACTGTGCAGTAGGAACCTGCGGCCATTGCTATATGGGTAGCCAATATGCCTGTACCGATGGGCCGACGTTTCGCTGGGATCAGTTGCCGAGCCATTAAAAAGGGCTACACGCGTAGCCCTAATCGGTATGGTTGGTGAGTATCAACAGTATTTACTGTGCAGGATCTACAGGCTGCTCAGGTTTTACCGGTGGTACAGGTTCCTCTGGAACAACCGGTTCTTCCGGCGTGACAGGCTCTTCTGGTTGTTCAACAACTGCCGGCTTACGCATCTGAAGCTGCCAGTACTTCGGATCCGTACTTTCTTCGTTGCTAAGAATTAATGTGTTACCGAGGTTGTATAGTTTCCATTGATTGTCTATCGCAACCGGTAGCTGATACATAAGCGGATCGCTTGACCAGTTTCCGCTTTCATTCCGGACTGCGGTACCATAGTTAAATACAGCAATTAGTTCGTTGGGCACATCAACGTTGTCGAGAGTAAATTGCATACCATCCTGTAAGCGAGCGTCAGAGCTGTATTGCCCTTTCATTTTTTCGCCAAACTTACCTAGGCGTTGATGACGTATGTGCTGTTCAATAACGCCTTCAACCTCGATATCAGCAATTTCAGCGACCTCAACATATTCATTTCTGGCTGCATCTTTGAGTCGGCCGGCATTAAACACGATGTGGCCATCGAGTTTGCGAGAGGCTACTGCATAGCTTTCGACAGTTGCAGTAACTTTACCATCGGCAAAGAGGTGTAGCTTAGGTAGTTCTGCAATAGAGTCCCATAGCCAGTAGCCAACGCCATCATAACTTCCAGTTTTAGAAACGAGACAACCTGCTCCAGAGTCCTTAAGTGCTGCCGAAACTGCAAAACTCAGTGTTTCGTTGCTACGGCAGAAGTACTCAGCATCACCCGGATAAGTAATTTCTTGGCTTGTAACCTCTAGCGTTTCTAAATCTAAGACACTGAGTACAGGCGCTCTATATGGACTGTAGTTCATCTGTTCTGTATCTAGGACAGCTATCTGTTTTGTGTTGGCCGGAGTTTGAATACGAACGCCAGGAATTTGTGCTTTTTGCTCCCATACCGCTGTTTCAAAAAGATAAACATATGGTGTAACGCCACTATCGCTATGGGTTACTACTAAGTTTCCGTTTGGTGTAAAGGCGAAGCTGTCATAAGTGAAGTTAAACTTCCCATTAGGGAAATCCGCCATGGCAATTTGAGTTAGTGCGCCGTTGCTCAACTGGTAACGGTAGTTTACTTCAGCTCCTGTGGCGTCAGTGGTTACCAATAATACATAGTCATAGTTATCGCTAATGATCTGATTTGATACAAGTTCAGAATCAGCAAGTACCAATATGGCTTCAGACTCGCCTTCCGATGTTAGTTGAGTAGCATAAATGCCGTCTTGTTCAGCGCCTTGTACTTGCCAGAAACGATATAACGAATTGTTACTTTGTATTGCTTGCACTAAGGTTACGGTCTCACCAACGGGAGCTTTTCCTGTCAGCGCGTTCCACTGGTATACATCTTGGTTATCCAGTATCTTGGCGTTTAAAGTCACTCTGCTTGGATAGTCATTTGCTGAAGTCGTGGCGCCCAGTTCTACAAAAATTTGCTGTAGTTCCACCGGAACATTTTCAATTCGTAATTTATCTTCGCCTGAACGAATTGCACGAATACGGTCGGCATCTTTATCGATGACTCCTACTTTGATTCCAGATGTATCAACTTGCCCTGTAAATCCATAGGATTCAAAGTCCAGCCCGTTCTCGGCTGCGGTAAAGACATGCTCAACGCCATTTGAGCGGACAAATTTAAAACCGTACTCAAGAGTTTCGCCTTCTTGTAAGGTCATTACCCCATCAACAAACGCTGGCGTGGAGGAAATGATCTTCGGCTGGATGACGGTGACGGTTTCTTCCAGGGTAAAGTCTTGATAGGTTGCGCTAACGACGGACTGGCCTTCTGCGATACCGGTGGCGACACCACTTTCATCGATAGTCAGGAACTCTGGGTTGCTGCTGCTCCACACAACACCATCGGTGACCACACTGACGCTACCGTCATTAAATTCGCCATTGAGCGATAATTGCAAGGTTTCGGCGCGTGAAATGGTGCCGTTGGGCAAGTTCAGACTAACGCGAACCATCTTCGCTTCCACATCAAATTCCAGTGTGGCACTGTACTCGCCAAATTTGGCGGTTATTGTTGCGGTGCCCACCGCCTTGCCAAGGAAACGACCGTTACCTAACGACTCCAGTATCGCTGGGTTGTTCGAGACCCATTCGGCTTCCTGGCTGAAATCCACAATGTAGCCATTCTGGTGTACACCGTGAGCGGATACTTGCCACTCATCTTCCAGATACTGCTGGCGTTTATCGGCATCTAAGCGTAATGAAACCAATACAGCATTGTCGGCATTAACACCGATTGTGGCTGTTTTACCTTGATATTGTGCTTGCAGGAGAATATTTCCTGGCTTGACGATTTGCATGTTACCGTTTGTGAATACAACGGCATCAGCAGGGCTTACTGCCCAGGCAGTATTTCCTGTTACTTCTGTTGTGTGCTCATCTGACCATATTGCGGACACTTGCGGGCGTAAAATATCACCGACGGTGACCTGTTGGTCAACACCACTGATGACGATATGCTCAACTTCAGCGATCGGCTCACCGGCTTCAATGGTTGTTTCTGTGGAAGCGCCTTGGTATTCAGCTGAGAGGGTGATAGTCCCAGCTTGTTTCACTTCCCACTGAGTGCCGTTTTGTACCAACGCGCCTTCAGGGGTGACGACGTAGTTGGCAAGCGCAGTCACATTGGTCGAGTGGGCATTAGACCATAATGCATTGACAGAAGGGTTGATAGTATCACCGACACTAACCTTTAGCGGTAAGCCTTCCATTAGGAGATAGTTAACGACTGGCTCAACGGGTTCTGTCGGGGCCGGGATGACAACGTTGTCATATTTCAGTTCCCAAGCTGCGAGATCAACGAAACGGCCGGCTTCTTGATCTAAAAACCAGGTATCGGCAAATAATGCAGCCCATGCGTCGCTGTAAGGTACGATATTGAGTCGGTACCATTCTTCCCAGGAGGTATCGTCTAGCAGGGCTCGCAACCAAATTGTACTATTGTCGAAGCCTGCCAGGGTGGCCGAGTAATCAATGATTGACTTTAAGCCTACGCCGTAGCGAACTACCATTTTTTCCGTGACATTACGGTCGATTTTTTGCAGCGCATTCCATTCCGCCTCGGTGACAAAATTATTTTTGTTCGCGTCGGCAAGCACATATTCAACGGTAGAAAAGTTAGTAATGAGGCTTTGATTATTTTTGCTCTCAAACGCTTCAGCTAAACTTTTTCCCGCGAATTGATAAAGGATAATATCATTACGTTGAGCATGGTAAGTGATTGGTTGTGTTTTGATTTTGTCGAACTCAGCAACAGGGATCGAGGCGTTGACAGAGTATTGGCCATTACTGTCTGTCTTTCCTGATGCGAGCAGGTTGTTACCGGCATAAATAGATACCGTGGTATCGGCCATTGGGCCATCATATACCGTACCGCTAAATGTAATCGTATTTTGTGGTGCTTTTTTTTCAAGTTCAGTTTTATTATCTGAATCTGAACCGCCACAACCAGTCAACATTGCAATGAGTGAAACACTCATCAATATAGGCTTGTGCATTCCATATCCTTAATGATTTAAACGCTACATTATTTTGAATAAAACAAATTCAAAAAAGTCATTCCTTACATGCGTTTTTAGTTTTGAGTTGAACTAAAAACAAAATTAACTTTTGTTGCTTCTTACCTTTGATTGTTATCTCAATATGAAAAATAACAATGTGGCGGGAGGTTAAATTTAGCTGTGTTATTGTTCAAGTTTATTTTTATTGATGGTTAGAATAATGGCGTACCAAATATTCGCTATAACTTTATTTACATTTATCTATTTAAGTAAACCTCTCAGTTATCATGTGTTTTTTGTTATTGTTGTTTTATATCATACACTTGCGTGTTGGTTGATGGTTGATGGTTGACAGGGGTGTATTAGTTGTAAGAACTGCTGCGATGTTTTAAATCCGGTTTGACTTATAATTATATATCAAAACGAGATGGCTATATGCTTTGTAAGGATTAATTTCGGTGTTTTTAAATCTCAGAGTTTCTACATGTTTTTTTGCAAAAAGATTAAAAACAATTACTCAAAGGATGAGGTTTGCGTCTAAATATAATGTCATGAAATTTATATAGCCATGCAACCAGATACCTGAAAAATCCCTCTACGGTTAAAGTGTTTGGTATATCACTTTCATTTATTTCCTTTGAGCTGCTTGAATGCTTTATCAATTTTATCTCGGATCCACTTGTGAACAGGGTCATTTTGGTGTCGCTCATGCCAAATTCCGCGAATGGTTACGACAGGAAGAGGGAAGGGACATGACATTAGCTCGAGCCCGTAAAATTGCTGACCTTGCCTGGCGAGTGACATCGGCAGGAAAGCAATTAGGTTTGAGTTTGGTAGCAAAGCTAACTGTGAATTGAGTGTCTCGGTATAGAGGCCAATTTGTCGTTCAGGCAGTCCTGCTTCTTTCCCATACCGCGTGACGGGATCATCTTTGTCATCGAGAAGGCTGGATTGGATGTGGGGATAGTGGAATATCGCGTTGCTATTCCAGTTTGCCAGCACTGGGTGGTGTTTATCCAGCAAGCAAACGAGTCCCTCGTCGGCGAGGTGCTTTTGCATAAAGCGGGGATTGGCTTGCAGGCCAGCACCAATGATCATCTCCAGCTCACCTTTATCCAGTTTCTGGTCGCTGTCGGCTGTTAAAATCTGTATATCAAAGATGATGTTTGGCGCTTCATCTTTGATCGCCCTGAAGGCGTCTGCAAGGTAAGTCGCAATGAGAAAGTCATGGGTTTGGATCCTGAACTGACATCTTACCGTCGCTAAATTCAAGGACTTCGGTGTCAAGAGGGTATCTATTTCATCCAGTATGAATCTCAGTTTGCCTGAAAGCTCGAGGGCGTAACTGGTTGGCTCTAGCCCTTTGGCATTACGAATGAAAAGCGGATCGCTGAAGGTTGTTCGTAGCCTGGTTAATGTGTGACTCATGGCAGACTGGCTCACATTCATTTTTGCCGCTGCCCGTCCGACATGCTTTTCTTCGAGCAAGGCGTGCAATGACTTCAAGAGGTTAAGATCAACTTTTGAAATATGATTTCTATTCATAATTGTTATCAAGCGTAATCACTAATACTAATAGTGGTGCGAGTGTAAGCTCTTTTCAACCCATCAATAGGATAAAGAGCATAATGAATATTTTTACTTCAGTAGTCACAGGGTTGCTTTCGGTATTTTTCTTGTTTGCCAGTTCTATCAAGCTACTAGGCTGGCAGAAGATGATTTTTGATAAGCAGTTAGCCTTTTTCCATTCGTACGGTTTTAACCGCCAGTTCATGTTTCTGGTCGGGTTAACGGAGTTATTTGGCGCTATTGCTATCTGGTTTCAGGGGAGTTTTTGGGGAGTGCTAGGCGCATTGGCGCTGGCTGGAACATCAATGGGGGCCATTGTCTGTCACCTGCGGTTTGATACATGGAAAGATGGGATCCCGGCGATGATCACCTTGGTTCTATCAAGCATGGTGGTCTATTTTTCATACTCTCTCAAGTAACACAATGTCAGCTTTTCGACAGGAATTAATAATGAAAACCAAGAAGATAAATACTGCCACCGTCGCCGCCTGTTTTTCCGTTACCGCTCAGGCGCTCATTCAGAAGCTGATTGAGTCGGGTACTCAGGTTGTTGGCTTCGGGCGTAAAGGAGACGAGCAGCGCGCTGCCGAGCTAGAAAGAAAATATGACGGGAAATTAACTGTCTTATTGGGGGATTTAACCGATGAAGAAGATTGTCGTCAACTCGTCTCTCAGTCGCAGGCTATCTTGGGCGGGGCAATATATGTTCACTATCACTGTACCGGCGTCTACTCCTGGAATCGATGGGAGGACGTGGAGGTGACTGAAGTTGAGCGCCTGTTCAGTGCTAACTTTACAACGGCTTGGATACTTGGCAGAGAGGTCTTTTCGGCAATGAAGCGAAGGGGAGATGGATCGATTATGTTTGTTTCGGCAAGAGATACGATTCGCAATATCCCTGCTGGTTTCGGGCCGTATATGGCATCGAAGCTTGCTCTGAACGGGTTGGTCGAAAGCCTTGCGGCTGAAGGCGCGCAATACGGGATCAAGGTTAATGCCGTGCTGCCAACTATTGTGGATACCGATGTGAATCGACAGGCCATGCCGGACGTTGACCCAATGACCTGGGTTGATCCGATTCAATTGGCTGAGATCATGATAGATCTAACCCAGCCATCGAAAACGAATGTGTCAGGCGCGCTGATACCGGTATCGGGAAAGATGCTGTAAGTCGTCAGTGCTTGGCTCATTAATCCAGATGGATACGCACTGCCGTATCCATCTGTTTAACTGCCAAGCTAGCTCAAGCTTTGGTCAGCGCCTGGTTTAGCCATTGGTCGAACTGGCCTTTAGGTAGCGCACCGTTGATTGTGTCGATAACCTGGCCGTTTTTAAACACCATAATCGTTGGAATAGAACGAATCCGGTATTGAGCGGCAAGCGTTTGCTGAGCTTCGGTATCAATTTTAACGAAGCGAATATCCCCGTCGCGCTCAGCGGCAACATCTTCAAAGATGGGTGCAAAGCCTACACAAGGGTTACACCAGGGGGCCCAAAAATCGACTACCACAGTTTTATCGCCCTGGATCAGGGACAGGAAGTTGTCGGTTGTGCCTTCAACGGGCTTACCGTCCAGTAACTTATCTTTGCATGCGCCACATGAGGCAATGTCGTTAACGCGTTCGGTCGGGAAACGGTTGAGTGCCTTGCAGTGTGGGCAACGGGTAGTCATAGTGGTCATTATTGCGTTCCATTAAGAGTCTTTGGCAATAATGTAACGACTACCCCAAGATTAGAAAAGCCGGAATAATAGATTGATACGATAGATTGTTTCTATCAAGTTAAAGTACTGGCTAACTTCACTTTAACGGACTTCGGTTAAGTACTTTGTTTGTTAGTGAATTAACCCCAACTCCTTTGCTTCCGCGATAGTCAGGCCGCTATCACGAATGTCGCGAAGCATTTCGATACGGCGTCTTGCTTCTGCCTTTTGGCGTTTGGATTGAGCTACGCTTGAGGCAGTTTCATCTTTGTAATCCCACTTAGAAGCAACATCTGCAATCTCTGTGTGGTCGATAGAATTGATAGACACAATTACCTCCTAAAGAAACCCTGCGTCGAAATCAACTTATCTTTACCAAACGAAATTGGAAGAGTTAAGACGATAAAATCCACTTTGTGACATATCGCATAATAGTGCAAATTGTATGAAAACATGCTTTGAATTAGACGAGTTTGGGGGTACCTTTGACTGTTCCAGCCCATGAGAAATTATGGGGACAGATCAAATTTTTCGCGTACACCTGTATTGTTTTATTCATCCTCTTTTTGTGTCATTTTCGGCCCATTTACTACCGTAGCTTGATTGTAATAAAACTGTTATATATTAATTGGTTACATCTTATCCGGCCGAGTTGAATCAATGGGAAGATGTTGCTGTATCCCAGTTGCATATCTGAACATTACCCCCACATAATATTCACTGCGAAAATGGCCAAGCGTTATGGCCAAGCACGTCTCCTTACTTGTTCCGAATCTGAACTCCCTGCTTCCAGCAATAAGATAAAGAGGATGATGAAGATTGGCATATGTCCGACAAGCTCATCCCAACCAGAAAGCAGAAAAGTTGTGGTGAATATCATCAGCAACAGGGCGTAAATTATCCGGTTGGCAAGATTGGCAATCAGGAGTAACCCGATAATTGTTTCACTTACCCCGACGAATAGGACGAAGTGAAGGTTGCTGATCTGGGGGAGGTTGAGTAGCGGAAAGAAATTGTAGTACTCATTTTGGTCGATAAATGCCAACGCCATGCCTGGAAGCATTAGTTTATTGTGGATCCCCAGTTCTAATAACTGAAGCCCAAGTCCTATCCGAATGAGATGAACAGCAGTTCTTCGCCACTGATTCTTATTCTGCCCCAAGGATTTACAAAGGCTGTAGTCATTTCTGTTAAGGCTCGGACCAATAAAAACCAGTGCAAGGCCAACGAACAAGAACTCGAACAGATAATCAAGCGCGATAAAAAAAGGAAAGAAAAGCAGCAGTGCAAGAGAAGTGATCACAATGGCAACACCCGTGAGGCTGACTGAAATTGCCATAAGGACGATAGCAGCAGCCTGGATGATGACACCGTACAGTGCAAGCTGGGGTGATAGAGTAAGGTTCGGGGCAAGGAATTCCCCCTGCAATAGGTTAATGGCAAGGTAACAGTTAAGAATCAGCACCAAGAAGTACCATAGCCATGGATGGGACGTTACGACAGGGCGAGTTAGACCCACTTTTAATGACTGCGGCACGATAGTGACTCGGGTAAACAGTACGGCTAAGGTGAACAGGCTGAGTGTTGTCACAGTAAGTGCAAGTGCTATTAGATCGAAGGGGAGGTTAACATCTGGGTTGGTGCCATCGGGGATAAACCACCTTACGTGGGCGTATCCGGGGTTGCTAAAACAAAGGCAAGCTAAATAGGCCGCAATAATTAGCCAAGCCTTACCATGAGGTAATTTCATTCTTTTCATTAATTGTATCCTCTCAAAGGTTTATCTCGGATCATTTGCTGACTCATCATTGGGATCTGCCGTCAGCGTCAAGAGAAATGCTTCGAGCTGGTTGAGTTGATAGGGCAATAACTTAAGTGCTGCGATGTCTGAATGTATGCCGATAGTCTTCGCAGCGCGGTTGTAGTACTGAAGTACGTCTTTAAGGGTGCTAAATTGTCCGGCATGCATATAAGGGGCTGTTGCCGAAATATTCCTCAGGCTTGGGACCTTCGTTGCTCCTTTGAGTTCGTCTGCGGCTCTTTTGCTGAACCGTAGTTCCTTGCATTGTGATGGCAGGCTGTCGCTATAGCGGCCCAGACAGTTGAATGGATCGGCAAAGGCAAGTTCAAGGCCACTCCAGTGTCCTTTTTGCGCATCAGGATGAGGTTCGGGAATGGTTGTGGCGTGAAATCCGCCATTAGATAGCAATGGGCCATTATGGCATCGGAAGCATTGCCCTTGCTCGCTGATGAAAATTTTAAGCCCAGCGACTTCTTGTGCATCCAGGAGAGGATCTCGAGTCGGAGCCGACTTCTCTGTTGCAGTCATTATTTGATCGACATAACGATCAAATCGGGTAGCCACCGGCCATAGGGTTGCCTGATAAGCAGCAAGAGATTTCCCAATATTCGCGAAAACCCGGTTAATGGCCTCTTGGATAGGTTTGTCTAGCTGGTGCCACAGTTGTTGCTCTACAGGATACTGGCTGCTTGGGGAGGCTTGGGCTGGCAGTACTGCACCGGTGAGCTCATCAGGAATAGGGCCAAAAATGGATTGGTAACGTTGTGAGTATTTGTCGAGGACGTGTAGTACATACTGAGTGCGTGTACCGCCGTGTTCGATGTGGTTCTCCAGGGGCTTCAGGGCCTGGGCCCAAAGGCTATCAGCCCTTCCGTCAAGCATGTACCAGTTATAGTTGGCTGCACCGAGCAATGACGGGACTTGCTTTGTTATTGATAGCTCATTTCCTGGTTTAAGAGTGAAATAATGTTCTGGCTGGTGGCAGCTAGCACAGGCAACTTGTTTAGATCTGCTTAGCTGGGTGTCACTGAAAAGTCGTTCTCCAAGCAATACCGCTTGTTTGTTGTGTAGATATAGATTTGAGGTGTCATTTACCTTCCATTTTGCAGGGAGGCGCAAGCTGCTAAGAATAGCCAACTCTTTTTGACTCCATTGTGCATCTTCAGGTGTTGATATATTAATTATTAGGCTAGTAGCTAATAAAGCCGTAGCACATGAGACTATTGATGATATTTTAATTAGCGTTGTCATGATCTAAATCAATTTCTATTTTTTGATAGAACTCTGAACTATTATTAATACCAATAAGTTCAATCTGCCACTTCCCGTACATATTAAATTTCACGCCATCAACAATGTATTTGCCCGGATTGATTTCATCAATTAGCTTTGGCTGGGAGGGGAGTCCGTGCTGGTGCTCAGGCATGCCTCCCTTGACAGTAAAATCTAAATTCTCAACTGGCTGTCCTGAAGTGTCATCAATGATGATGAGCCAGGAGTGTATGTTATTCAATGTGATAGGGAAGTCTTCTGGCGCAGCGTTGACGTTATAGTTGGCACTCTGCACGCTAATAGGCAGCGCAGTACCAGCAAACAGAGGATGAGCTAACATCAGGATGAAAGTCATTAAGATATATTTTATAAACACGGAAACCTAGCTTTATTAATTGTTGTATTTGTTGTTTTAGTATTGTTTTGGTGATAGTCATCTTCAATCTCAGCTTTGAGAATAACCACAATAAAAACATTGATAATAGCTGGCGGGTTAGCGTTATATTACAGAGTAAATAATATTGTTATTTTATATCTGAAGCTTAATGGTTTTTGTGCGCCTGTTTAAAACTAAATTACGTGAAAATATAGAAGCGACTTTTTGTCAATTAACTAATAATTGTTTGTTGATAATTTCTTCAATACTTCGACGGCCTGTTCGGCATCCTCGCCAACGATGGTGAAGATAAGCGTGTCGTTGTGCTGGATGTTTAGCGATAACAGGTTGTTGATATTTTTGGCATCAACAGATTGACCAGCTTTAGCCAGCCTTATTTGTGCGCTGAAAGAGCGAAGCGTCGTCGCAAGGGTTGCGGCGGGGCGGATATGGAGCCCGTGGGTGTGGTGAACCTTCCAGATAAAGGTTTGTGGTTCATGGTGGCTGGCAGTAACTTCTGCATTGTTGTTTTTTGGCTCTTCTGGTTTCAGTGGTTGCTCAAGCGCTTGGGTTTTGGCGGTAAGGGCATTGTTTGCCTCCTGGATGACCGCCTCGAGCGGCAAGCCTGATGCCGCTGAGACACTGGCGGCAATACAGCCCTCGACAATAGGGGCGGTACAGATTCGGACTGTTTTATGTAGACTGGGTTCGATGAGATCGAGCGCTGTTTCTGCACTGAGGATCGCACTGCCTAAATCGACCATTACCAGCACGCCATCCACTGAATATACAGCTTCTATCGCCTCCATGACCGCAACGGCATCTGTACCAATTGGGTTTTCAGGATCATCAATACCAGCGGCTATCGCAATATTGACCTTGCCCTGAGTTACCTGTCCGGCAAGCTCCAACAATCCTTGTGCAAGCTTCAGGCTATGGGAAACAATAACAAGGCTGACCATAAGCGTTGTTACAACTAGATGCCCCAGCGCAGGGCTGGCGTGTTAACGGGCTGGTCCCACAGTGTCAGCATCTCATCGTCTACTTTAAGCAGGGTGATGGAGACGCCTTGCATATCGAGCGACGTGCAATAGCTACCGATGAGCCTGCGCTCGATGTTGATCCCTGCTTGAGCCAGAACTTCTGCAGCTTTCCGGTAAACAGCAAATAACTCAGATAACGGTGTGCCGCCGAGACTGTTAACCAGCACGATGACCTTGTCTCCCTGCTCGATTGCCGAGGTTACCCATTGCTCATCCTGCCATTGATAGCTGCTGCCGTTCCAGCGTCGCACAGTGCGTTGATACGGTGTGTTGTCGAGCAGTTGCGCCATCATTTCATTGGTCGTTGTATTGCAGTCTGAATACGGTGCTTTTTTGATACCCGGTTCGCCATGAATGCCAACGCCAAACTCAACCTCGCTGTCTTTCAACTGAAACCCGGGTTTTCCAGCAGCGGGCACCGTACAGGCTGACAGGGCTACACCTATTGAGCGTGCCTGATTGGCGATACGTTTGGCCAGTTCGCAGCATTGCTCCAGGGTGTAGCCGACTTCAGTGGCTGCACCGAGTATTTTTTCTGCCAGAACGGTTGCGGCAACACCTCTGCGACCGGCTGTGTAAAGGCTGTCTTTTACCGCGACGTCATCATCAATAAGGGTGGCCTGAACGTTTATGCCATCAGCATGCAGCAGCTCAACGGCTGCCTCAAAGTTCATGACATCACCGGTATAGTTTTTGACAAGAAATAGTACCCCTTCGCCACGATCCACCTGTCGGCCGCATTCGTACATCTGATCTGGGGTAGGCGAGGTGAAAATCTCACCGGGGCATGCAGCATCAAGCATTCCATAACCCACGAAACCGCCGTGCATAGGTTCGTGACCGCTGCCTCCGCCAGATATCAAAGCAACTTTCGGACGTCCCTGAGACGAGCGACAGATATAATAAGGGTCAAGGTTTATAGTGAGCTCAGGATAGGCTTCGGCCATTCCCTCAAGCTGTTCTCTGACGACGTTATCAACGTGGTTGATCATCTTTTTCATTGGGGGCCTTTCAGACAGGGAAGCTGTCTGTTTATGTTAGTAGACGGTCGCCAAATTGCTTCATAGGACTGAACACAGAAGGAAAGGCTCCATAGAGGAGCCTTGAATAAGGGAGCACAACGTATCGCGAACGATAGCCGCTACTAGTCGATCTTAATGTCGAGCCCTTCAGCGAGAGCCTGACCTAATTCTTTGTCTGCCTGGTAGAAATGGAGTACTTGCTGTTTTTTGATCTGGTCGTTATCCACGTCGCTCATCGACGCCATGATGTTGCCGATGAGGCGTTGCTGCTGGTTTTTGTCCATCAGGCGGAACAAGTTCCCCGGCTGGCTGTAGTAGTCATCATCGTAGTCTCTGAAGTCGAAGTGCAGGGCTTCGCGCTCTAGCGCCAGTGCCGGCTCGGCATCGTGGCTCGGGGTATAGCTATTGTGGTGGTTTGGCGCATAGTTAAGATTGCTGCCGCCATTGTCATCGGCGCGCATACTGCCGTCGCGATGGGTTGTATTAACCGTAGGCTTTGGCTTGTTTACCGGTAGCTGGCCATGGTTGACACCGAGGCGGTAGCGCTGTGTATCGCCATAGGAAAACAGGCGGCCCTGCAACATGCGATCTGGCGAATAGCCTATTCCCGGAACGATATTGGCAGGGGTAAAGGCGGCTTGTTCTACTTCGGCAAAGTAGTTATCCGGGTTCCGGTTTAGCTCCAGGGTACCCACATCGATCAGTGGGAAGTCACCATGAGGCCAGACCTTGGTGAGGTCAAATGGGTGTATGGCATACTCACCGGCTTGCTTCTCGGTCATGATTTGGACTTTGACGTCCCATCGTGGAAATTGTCCTTCCTCGATACTCATAAACAGATCGACCTGAGAGGATTCCCGACTTTTACCAATGATAGTGGCGGCTTCTTCGTCGGTATAGTGGCGATGCCCTTGCTGGGTTTTGAAGTGGAACTTGACGTAAAAACGCTCATTGTTTTTATTAATGAAGCTAAAAGTGTGGCTGCCGTAGCCATTGATGTGGCGGTAATCTGTCGGAATACCTCGATCACTGAACAGGATCATGATCTGATGAAGCGATTCGGGATGGCGAGACCAGAAGTCCCAGGCGGCTGTTGCACTTCGAAGGTTTGTTTTTGGATTGCGTTTTTGAGTATGGATAAAGTCAGGAAATTTCAGTGGATCGCGGATGAAGAAAACTGGCGTGTTGTTGCCGACAAGATCCCAGTTGCCTTCATTGGTATAGAATTTCAGTGCGAAACCACGCACATCACGCTCGGCGTCGGCTGCACCTTTCTCGCCGGCTACCGTTGAAAAACGCAATAAGACATCGGTTTGTTTACCTACCTCAGAAAAAATATCGGCCTTGGTATATTGGGTGATGTCATGAGTTACCGTAAACGTACCGAATGCAGCAGAGCCTTTGGCGTGTACGACACGCTCGGGGATTCGCTCCCGGTCGAAATGAGCCAGTTTTTCCACAAGCCAGGTATCTTGTAGCAAGATAGGGCCCCTGGCACCGGCTGTCAGGCTATTGTCATTATCGACGACAGGCGAACCGTTTGCTTGAGTCAGTGTTTTCTTTGTCATGGGACAGCTCCTTTTGGGGTCTGAATTAAAGATAAGCTAGCCCGTTCAATAGGTGAAATTCGTAGTTTCTATCTTATCAATAAGTAAAACCACTTAATGAAAAGAGGTTACAAGCCTGAAGGACTTATGGTGGATAAGCGTTTGGTGCAAAGACGTTATGTGGACTGAGGTTATGAGGTGTTATGTCGAGAGTGGTAATGAAAGCCGTAAACGGGATACCCGCCCAAAGAGTAGGGTGGGTATCCTGCCGATAAGGGGGTTATGGTTTCTTAGGAAGAAAATCAACCATTCTGATCCCTCTTGTTGCGTTGTAATACAGTTTGCCTTTGAGTGCAGAGTACTCTTTTGAAGTCGCGTACTTTGGAAGCACAAGGTCAATACAGCGCAGTGAAGACTTTTTATCTTCAATGAACAGGCGGAAAAGAATATTGTCCTCTGCATTGTATACTTTTACTGCAGAAGGATACTTTGCCAGCGCTTTCTTGTTCGTTTTATAGTTCTTATAGATGCTTACCGTCGGGATTGCGACTGGCGTTGCGTCTTTTTTAGCGATGGCGACAGGGTTGATCAGCACAGCATTTTTCCCCATTTTTGCCCACCAGGCCTTGTGGCTCATTCCCGGTAGATAGTCGCTGGTCGATAGGGTCTTTTCCTTAATCTTGTCTTTCGGCATATCGTCAAGGCAAGTTGGGGGCGGTGGCTCGTTGGCAAATGCCTTGCTGAACAAGGCCCAGCGACTTTGCTTGATCGGACCAAGGGCGTCAACAATATCGACTTTATTGATATCGTAAGGCTCGCCGCCAAAGTTGATATAGTTCTTCGTCGGAAGCTTCTTGGGCGGGGTTTTACGCTTGTTGCTGGCTGTCTGGTTCTTCTTCTGCTGCTGTTGGTTCTGCTTTTTGCGCTCGTAATACTTGGCGGTTAAAAGCGTTGCATAGTGGTGATCGTAGTAGGCTTGCAGATCATCGAAGTTATAGAATTCCAGCAATTCTACCCGGCGGTTAAGGGCTTTTCCCGCGGCAGTTTTGTTGGAGGCGACAGGCTGGTATTCGCCTAGCCCTTTGTAATAGACATGTTTATTGTTGACCTTGAACGTGAGCAATTCGTTGCTGATTGACTTGGCTCTCTTATCAGAGACTTTCAGGTTCAAGTCAGCCTTACCGCTGTTGTCGGTATGGCCAAGGATCAACACATATGACTGCCTTTTGTTGATATTTAGCGAGCGACCGTAGAAGTAGCCCCGGTAAGAGCGGTTGGTGATCGTTGTCTCACCGGATTTGAATAATTTGAGAAACGTGGTTTTGGTGCCCACTTTCTTTTTGCTGCCGTTATTAGACAGGTAGATATCTTCAGTCCGGATGTCCATCTCGGATGCGTACATTTGAGCAAGTTGCTGGTCCGAATAGCCCTTTTTTTCGGTGGTCTTTACCTTATCGGTGGAAGAACAACCAGATAATACCAAGAGGAGACCCAAGCCTAAGAGTAGTTTTCTGGCAAGCTTCGAGCTGTTGTGTTGATAGCCAGTGAATACGTTAAGCACGTTGATAACCTAGTCCTTTTCAAAGTGGATCTTTTGCAGTCAGGGTTAAGTCAGCGATTGGACTACAAGATTCTATTTGTTTAAAGCAAACACCCAACAAGCCAACATAAGTTGGCTTGTTGGGTATTGAGTGTTACTTCATTTGGCTAAGTAACATAGGCCGCCCCATCCCCAGGAGCTTGGCATTACTTTGCTGGAAGTATCCCTGCCAGAAAGTCTGCAGTTGTTTCATCTTTTGAGTTGAAACATAGGACTGACCGCCAGGTAGTACGCCGGTACCAATGATGTAGATATCCGCATTCGCAAAGTCTGTAAACATGCTCTTTTGGCTAACCAGAGCAAGCTCTTTCTGCGGGTCAATCGTACGGATACGGCCGTTACCGTAGAAGGAGGTAATATCCGAGTTTTCCAGCATGTCGCTAACGAGCAGAACAACCTTACGCTTGGCAGAAGAGTTGGCGACAATCTGGCTGGCAATGTCACTTAGGGTGCCAATCAGCTCGGTATTGGTTGGGGTTTCCTGGGCAACAAAAGAGTCTTTCAGTGTTTGACCGATTTTGTTGACGAAGAACACCGACTGCTTCTTCAGGCACTTATCAAGCTTCGCCAGCTGAGATTTTCTGACATGGTTACGTTGCTCGGGCGCAAGTGGCAAATCCGTCTTACCCTGAAACGCGATATTGGTATAGCCATCGTTGTAGAACGACGAGAACTGAACCATTTGAACAGCATCACCAGGTTCAAGGAAGCGCTTGATCTGCTGATACATTTCGCTCTTCATGTTGTCATGCAGGCTGTGCGCCATCGTACGGTCGAGAACAATGAACAGTTCACGCTCATTCGAGTGGTTAACCAGCTCTTGAGGTAACGAACTTGTACAGCTCGGCACATCATTGCGATCAATCGCAGCATTGGCAGACAGGCTACAACCAAGAGTTAGCAGAGCCGGAAGAATCCATGATCTTTTCATTATGTGATCCTTGTTTATACCATTGCCTGAAGACGCGCCAGACGCTCTTCCGGCGTTTCTTCTTTCTGCTGCTTGATTTGTGCCATCGCTTTGATAACAACTTCGTCAGAAAGACCTTCGATATCGTGATTTTTCACTCGTGCAATAATAGCAGGATCAATATCACCTTCAGCTGAAGCAGCTGGGGCCGCGGGCGTTGGAGTAACTGGCGCTACAGCTGGCTGAACTGGTGCTGGTTTAGCCGTTTCAGCCAATGTAACTTTCTGGGTGTGACGCAGTACTTCCAGCTTGATGAAGTTGATGAAATTTCGGTTAGTCGGGTTTGCCGCAGCGTGCAGTACTTGCTGTTCACCAGAGTTCTTCTGGGCGTAACGAGAAATTTTAGCCTGCAGATGAGACAGTACGCGTTGCGCGATACGGGCGACTTCATCACGTTTCGCATTGTGGTGGGCGACGAAGCTGGTTACGTTTTCGAACTCATGAACGTAGCCGTAGGCATCTTTGGACTCTTTACCTGAGAAGGTTGTTTTGAAACCCAGGTAAATACTGTAACACTGCATCGCAATGAAGATAACGGCCAGGATGATGAAGGTTGTCCAGCCTGCTTTCTTGTGGGCTGACATTTTTTCTTGCAAGGCTTTCTTATCTGCAGCGTCGTTCGTTTCGATCGCTTCTGCTGGTGGTGCAAACGGGTCGTCAAAAGTGAATACATCATCAGTAGAAGAAACTTCTCCTTGAACTTGTTCAATGGCAAGTTTTTCAAGTACCTGTCCACGAACGTAGGTTGCGCCAGAGGCAACGATAACAATGAAGATCAACGTTACGATTGTCATCACCCAGGTTTTGGAGAAGTTGGCATTAACCTTGTCAAGACGGTTAGCCATTTGCTGCCAGCCCGGTTCATTGTCATCGATGTGGTTTTGCTTCGACTTCAAGCTCACACTGTTGTTTGGCTCGATGATGTTTGGCTTGTTAGGCGAGTTCTGCCAACGTAGTCGTACTTTGTCGATTTGCTGGTTACGGTATAGCTCACCACCCATAGCGTGAGTAAGTACTACCAACAAAGCACTGATCAGCATCGCAATCGCAATCGCTGCTTCTTTTTGCAGCGCTTCACTCGCGTCCTGAAGGGTAAAGCCAGCCAATACATAGGCAAAACCCGCTGCTTCGATGAGAACCAGAACCGATAGACCAAGCCAGTGGTACCATTTAAGTGGAGTGATCCCTTTGTCTCCGACTTTATCCAGGTAGATGCTTGCCTGTTGGTAGTGCTCTTCATCAGCGCTGTATTTGTCGTATTCGCGAACGAATGAGTTACAGACTTCACGTTCAGCGTTAAACCAACCCTGATCGTCTATTTCAAGACGACGTGATAGGCGGTTGTTGGTGCCGATGAGTGGAAGGCGGTAGGAAATTGACTTTAACCACAGTGAAATTCTACTCCACCACACGTAAGTAATTACCAAAAAGGACAGTGTGGATACCACAACAGACAGTAGCCCACGGTATTGTGAGGCTAACTGAATCAAATCGTTCATAGCTTCTCTCTTATTTTAGTGTTTGTTGATATACCTAGCATCATCAGTCCCTGATGATTGTTTAATGTTTGTTTCGAAAAACAGGCAGGCATTATCGATTGAACATTCACAAGTGAATGTAATTCAAAAAACATGCTGCTTATGAGTTATGAATATTATTACCAATGTTTATTTTGCTTGATTATTGTTCGCTTTCGAGCAGTTTGGTAATAGCAAGAACTACAAAACCTAGCCATGTAAATTTAGTTAGCTCTATTAGTTTCTTAACTAAATGATAATATCATAAACTATACTGATTTTTCCAGTTAGCTTTCATTTTCATTGTGTTACATTCTGGTCAGACGACTTGATCCGTGTGTAACATGAGCAATGTAAAGGCTATGTAAGTGCAGGTCATCCAGGCGGTAAATACTTACTGATTGCTGATCTTCTATCAAGGTACGGTTTTGTGATAAATGTACGTAAAATTTATTATGGAATTTATTAAAAGCACAAAAAATGCACACTTTTGATATGGGCTTATGGGAAGCTTTGCCATCATAGTATCGCTAGTGCCTTATCTCATTCTCAGTGAAACATCTCATCAATAATATTATCGAGGGTTTTCTTATCGCGGCTACAGCTTTCAGACTTGTGTTGGCTAAGCTGTTCTGTATATATCCAAGCTTCTGACAAAATTTTGACACTCTTGCTTGAATTGAGTCGCCCATTTATAAGCCGGATTGGTTGTATTATGGCAGAGTACGCTTTGTGTTTATTGCGATGGACATTATTGATGCTGGGCTGCTGGTTGATTGTTATCTCAACATCGGTTTTTGCCGAAGAGGGAGGAAGTGGCCATTACCTTCCCGGTTTTATGGCGTCGAGCATTGATATGTCACTGTCAAATGAAGCCGTTTTAGTGCGCTTGATAGCTAACACTTTTGAAGGAACGTCGGGCAATTCAAAGTTGCCAATGGCTGGTCAAACTGTAACAGAGGTGGATATTGAGACTGACGAGGTCGCCCTGGATCTTCGCTGGAGCCCTGCCGGTGAATTTGCCGACGGCTGGGTGTTTAGTGCGGGAGTGACATTTCCTTATCTTTCGCTGAGAGTATCGGCTGACATTGTGGATGAAACGGGGGGGCAAGATACTGTTTCTAGAAGAGTCGTATCAGAGCAAAGCGGCTTGGGGGATGTGATCATCCAGCCTCTGATGTTCTCTCATACAATCAACAGAGAGTGGTGGGGGGATTATCGGCTCGCTCTTTATGCCCCTACGGGCGATTATGAACTAGGGCGCTTGGCCAATACGGGTAAGAACTACTGGACCATTAGTCCTTCGCTGGGACTTGTGCATATCGAGCCTGCTATCGGCAGAGAGTTCTCAGTGTTTGGTGGAATAGATTTTAATAGTACTAACAGTGATGCCGATTACCAGACAGGGACACAAGCTCATATTGAGTCGACATTTGTTCAGAACGTTATCTTGCTTGGAGGCTTCACCGGTATCGGCGTTAGCGGTTATTGGTATCAACAGTTAACTGGCGATAGTGGCCAAGGAACAGTGCTGGGAGAAATGAAGAGCCAGGCTATTGGTATTGGCCCTGTATTGAGTTACCGAACTCAGTGGCATCGTACCAAACTTGCTGTTGAGCTGAAATGGCTTCATGACATAGAGGTGAGCCGGCGACTTGAAGGTGACACCATTTCAATAAAAGTACGCGCAGAGTATTAAAGGTTGCAGGCGGGTTTGTCTAAGAAAAAACAGTGGTGATGCGCTGCCTGCAACCTTTACCTTACATGTAATCTGTCTTAGAGTCTGTTATGACTTTGAGATTCTATTTAATTAGCTTAAAAGCATATATCTAGGCTTTCATAAACCACTCCGGTGGTATCCAAGAACCTTCAACATATTTATTTCCCCACCTTGCTAGCTCTTGAAGAATAGGCAAGATATCTTTTCCTTTTTGGGTTAATAGATACTCATACCTTTTGGGGCGATGTTGATATGCAACTTTTGAAATAATGCCTTCAGCTTCAAGCCGTTTTAGTCTTTCAGCCAGTCTATTAGTTGGGATCTTCTCTGGTGAGTTGACCAAATCATTATAGGTTTTCTTACCGCAATGAAGATCTCTCAGTACAACAAGTGTCCATTTATCTCCAACTATATCTAGGCTATTCACGATTGGGCAGCAGAGTTTTCACGAGAAAACTGCTGATAGTGGCAATGTGGTAAAAAGAGGGTTTTGCCCTAGCTGTGGCTGTCACATATATGCAGAAAATAGTGAAATGCCACTATTTGAGTTTATTCGGGTAGGTAGCTTGCACAATTTGGAGTTATTTAAACCTGAATTGGTCGTATATGGCAGTAGCGGAGCATCCTGGGACCATATGGATCCATCATTGCCGAAATTTGAGACGATGCCTGAAATGTAGTGATGCCACACAAGATAATAAGAAGGGCCTCCAGTAAAAAGCTGGAGGTTGACTATTGAACGATAATGCGATGCCTTTTCTTTTATCTTCCGCATTTTTTACTTACAAATCCATGAATAATATTTCAGCTATTGAGGCTTGAGTCACGCTATCTCTCACGCATCAAAATACACTTACATTTATAATGGTTTTGCGAACATTGGCGACGGGAATCTGAACGGATGTCGCCATCGTGATATTAAACTGGCCAGCTAGCTTGTAATGCCTAGTTAGCTTCTCAATTTGATATTGCGAGGATAGGCACATGGAAAAACTAGAGAGGGCTAAAGCACTGTTTAAGCAGCCGCTAACATTGGATGAGCTACGAAAGCTCGACCAGTTGGAACGCGCGGCAAAAGGAAAAGAAAGGATGTATATCGGTGCGCTATGGGATGCTGCTTATGCCGCTGTGGATCCCATCGTTTTGCACCAGGCCAGAGTTGAAGGCTTGTTGTAATCAAGCTGCCTGTTGTCAATAACAGAGGGCGTTCAACACGGCGACTAACTGATAATTGAATCGCTGAATAACTGAAGAGAAGCCGATCATATGATCGGCTTTTTTGTTGGCAGTGATAATGTGGGTACATACAGCTATCTCATTGCTGCAATTGTATGTCTCGATTCGGCTATTTTTCATGATACGGCCTGTGGCTAATATCAACTAGTAACAAAGAATCATCCATGGAAAAAACTTTAGTAATCAAATTCCTATAGTTCGTGTAATAAAGTGTAATCGTTTCCGTCCCTGATTGGCTATAACATCTCTTTTGAATTAGTCAGTCAAATAATAACACCATCAATCAGGAGACTTATTATGTCAAACAATGTCAGTAACGTTGGCGCTTACGGCTCTCTTCTTCTACCGGAAGAGTTTCCCTTACAAATGGTCGCGGCTTTCGAAGTGATGCACTCTATTGTGGGCGTTGATTACAAACCGCTTGCTGGTCAGCAACAGGTCGTCGCCGGTATGAATTATGTCTATTTCTGCCGCGCACAGCCTGTTTATCCTGATGCCGAAGCTTACATGGCTAAAGTACATATCTTTGTATCATTGCCAGACCAGGAAGGAAAAGTTCATTACTCCATTACTGAAATTGAACGTGTTGCACCTTAATGTCCGCGACCTGGATATTGATTAGATTGCTACAGCTTTGACTTAATGGAATAAGGAGCGACAAGTTATGACTATTGAAAAACAGGAAACTTTGCTTGTTTCAGGTGCAATAAACAAAGTTGCGTTGCATCAACTTGCTAACTTCATTGTTGATACGAATGCTTCGACTGGGTACACCTGGTCTGTGATCCCTGATAATTCAGGAACTTACGAACTAACACAAATTGTAAACCTGGAAACTAATATTGGTTTAATTGGTAGCCCGGGTAAAAACATTTATCAATTTGAAGCAATCCGTCAGGGAACAGGAAGTGTTTTATTTAAGCATTTCCCACCAGGCAGAAGCGAAGCGGTAGAAACGGTAGAAGTCACAATTGAAGTTGCTTAGACCATCGTAGGTATTGGTTGTGCGACATGGCAGGCTGTGCTTACAGCCTGCATTTTATTATTCAGTTATTTCTTAAGAATAAACTCTTCAATCACCAGGGCAACACCATCATCGTCGTTGCTGCTTGTGATATGGTTTGCCAGCGCTTTGGTATCTTCCGTAGCGTTACCCATTGCTACACCAAGCCCGGCGTACTTGATCATATGATGATCGTTACCGGCATCTCCCATACAGATTACTTCGCTAGCTTCAATCCCGAGGTGCTCTGCCAGCATGGCAACACCTGCGCCTTTGTTGCTTTTAGGGTTTAGCAGCTCCAGGAAGAACGGTGCACTTTGCACAATCGTGTACTGTTCGTATAGTGATTCAGGTAGCTGGGCAATCGCTGCGGACAGCACTTCAGGATCCGCGACCATCATAACTTTGATGATCTCTTCGTCGTTGTCGAGCTCGGCAAAATCAATTTCAGTGACCTCTACGCCGTTGATCGTCGATTCGTGCTGGGTGTAGGTGTTGTTTTGCGGAGTGATAAGGCCGCGAGCCGGTGAGAAGGCATGAACGAAAACGCCGAGATCATGGCCAAGGCTGGCAATGTTCTTGGCATCGCTGCCTTTCATGATTTGCTTTCTGATAATTTCTTTGCTTGCAACGCGCTGCACCAGTGACGCGTTATAGCTTAGTACATAATCGTCGTTGCTGGTCATGCCTAGCTGAGCGAGGTAGTCAGCCATTCCCTCTAGTGGTCGGCCAGAAGCCAATACGACATGAACGCCTTGTTCTCTAGCATCTTTAATTGCTTGCTTGGTACGTGCAGAAATCTCTTTCTGCGAGTTAAGCAGGGTGCCATCCATATCGAGTGCAACCAGTTTGTACATATTGTGTATCCACATTCAAAAATTTTTAGAACGCACATAATAATCAATTTATGTGATCAACTCGACATAAATAGATAGCTGGCAATATACCTGTTCGCTTATTTTCGATTGATAGCTTAGTTGGTAGCTACTTGTTAGCGAAGCTTTGCTTTCTTTTGAATGGTATGTTGCTTACAGTGAATAGATGAAACCAAGTCATGTTATAAGAACTAGGGTAGGGGAAGCTAAGTGAGTAAAACGGTATATACGCAAGATGTGCTGCAAGGCCGTCAGGTGATTGAACACCTCCTGGCAGAAGAGCTGCCCGAGGGGGTTCACAGTTTCTGGTTTCGCCCGCAAAACAACGGTATCGGTCAAAGCTGGCATTTACCCGTTATTGTTTTTCGGGGGGAGCCTCAAGTCGATGGCCCTAAGATAATGATCACTGCAGGCGTTCACGGTGATGAACTTAACGGGGTGATCACGGCACAAAAGATCATCCAGCAGTTGCAGGCACAGCCCATCAAGGGGACAGTAACGATTGTGCCGATAGTGAATGTATCAGGGATGCTTATGCACAGCCGTGACTTTATTCCGTCTGATCCCGACGCTTCACCTACAAATATCAACCGTATCTTTCCGGGCAACCCGGATGGTGATGCTGCCCAGCGATATATCGCGGCCATTTGGCAGAATTTGTTAGGGCACAATGCTGATCTTGCGATCGACTTACACACCCAAACCCGAGGTGCAGAGTATCCGTTATATGTTTTTGCTGACTACCGTATTCCCCAAACAGTAAAAATGGCTCGTCTAATGAACCCGGACTGTATTTTTGATGACCCCGGCGATGAAGGTGTACTTGAGACCGTCTGGAATCGTAGTGGTGTTCCGTCGATTACCGTTGAAGTGGGGGCTGGTAAGGTATTACAGCCCGACATGATCGAGCGCTCTTTGCAAGGGGTGTTGAATATTCTTAAAGCCGAAGGTGTTATCGAGGGCGAGCCAAAGTCTGCCACTCAGGAACACTATGAAGGTAAGAAAGTGATCACAGTACGTTCAGAAGTCGGTGGCTTTGCACTGCCTCAGGTGGAAATTGGTTCTCGTGTTGAAGCCGGACAGCTGGTGGCAATTCAATATGACAGCTTCGGCGATGAACTTAAGCGTTATGAGGCCCCGTCAAGCGGCTATGTACTCAGCGTCAACCAGGATCCCATGCGTGAGCCGGGAACCTTATTGGTTCGCTTGCTTAAGTAGTATCTCGCATTGATATAAGGAACTTGTGGATTTACAGGCATCGTGACGGTATAGTGCGAAACAATATATTAGAGGCGAATTATTCGCCTTTTATTTTGAATCTATACCGTACGCCATTCAGGGTGTGCGAAACGAAATTAGATAGAAAGAACTGTAAAGTCGTGAGAGTTGTAATGAACATAAAAGAAGAAGTGTTAATGGTAAGGAAGGCAACAGTTTCAACAATTGGTATGGCTGGTTGGGGGAGTTTCAAAAGGGCATTGAAAGCAGCAATTAGCTTTGTATTGATTGCGTTTGGAGGCACAGCCACAGCCGGTCAGGTATCACTAGGTGCGATAACCTCTTATGCGCCTGAAGTTTATCGGGATACTGATGCCAACGTCGTTGTTATACCTGCAGTTGGTTACGAAAGCGAACATGTGTTTTTTCGAGGTTTTTCCGCCGGGGTTAGGTTATATCCAATCGGTACACCGACAAATGTGATCTTCCGATTAGCTTATGATCCTAGAACACTGAAGCCATCAGATTCTAATGATGCTCAAATTCAGACGTTGGATGAACGTGAAGCATCGGTGCTTGGTGGTGTTAGCTATCAGGTGATTTCGCAGGTTGGTGTCTTTGAAGTCGGAGCCGGTACTGATCTTGGTAACAAGCACAACGGTTTGTACGCGGAAGTGTCTTGGAGGTTACCAATCAGGATGAACCGCTTCGGTATCACGCCACAGCTTGGTTATTCGTATAATAGCGATCGCATTAACAACCATTTATACGGTGTTTCAAATGAAGAGTCGCTCCGTTCTGGTTTGGATGAGTTTGAAGCTGACTGGGATGGCCAATATTTTGTGGGTTTGAGCGGACATATTTTTATTACTGAAAGCTTAAGGCTAAACGCAAGTGTCCGATACACCAACTTGGAGGGTGATATCGAGAAAAGCCCGATTATCGCGGCGTCAGTAACCAGCCAGGGTTCTGTCGGTATCTCTTATGTCTTTTAAGCTATTCGATTAAGGTTTTCGTTGAATGGTCAGTAAAGAATGATGACTTACTGACCTTTTTTATTGACTCCCTGTTTTACCTGCTCTCAGAATATATCTCGCCTACTGACTCGTTGGCTTAGCAAGCGAGCGAATTACCATTGGCTTTAACTTTATGATTTCGCTGGCCGAAAGTGCCCCTATTACAATCATCCCCATGGCGAGTGTTGTCGTGAGTGTCAGTGATTCGTCAAAGATCACGACAGCCATTACTGCGGCGACAACGGGAGTGAATGAACCTAAAGCTGCGCTCATCTCTGCACCAAGCCGCGAAATCGCATACCCATAGCTGAAGTTGGCGATGATCCCGGCGGCGATCCCCTGAATTAACAGGTGAAAGACGACATCACTGGCCGGGGCTGCCATCACGTTAAATTCAACCCAGTCCATCACATAGAAAACCGGTAATAACAGGCAGGCCGAGATTGCCAGTATGGCACCGCCAACAATGGGAGACAGACCACTCACCCGTATCCCAATAGTGTACCAGGCCCAGCTGAAACTGGCTGCCAGTAGTAACCCGTGCCCTTGTAGAATTTGATGCTGACCGCTCGATAACGAGTGGGCGATAAACAGGCCGATGCCAATAAATATCAAGCCAATACCCAGCTTCCTGATATGGGATATTTTTTCACGATAGCAATAAGCCGCGATGGATGACACGAAGAGGGGGAGGATCCCCGGAATTAATGAGGCACCATCGGCAACCGGTGCTAAACGTAGCCCGTTGGCCGCCAATAGAAAGAAAGGCAACCCGGCGCCGAAAGCGATGGCAAGAAGGTAGCGTTTGGGTGTCGCTTTGATTTGATTTGTCTTGGGCAGACTTAATACGCCGAATACCAACGCGGCAGGTATGAAACGTAGTAGAGCTATATCCCCGACAGTGAGCGGTGACTGACCTGAGGCCCTTAGTGAGATGAAGAAACTGGCCCAAATGAGTAGGGTGGCCAACATTGCGAGTAAACCCAGCGCTCTTTCCTTCTTTGCCGCTAGTTCCATTTTATAGTCCGCGATTTATTTGTCTGGAGTAACAGTATGAATAATTATCCAGGGTTAAAGTTGGCAAAAGGGCAGGCTATTGACACCTGTGTTGATAAATATTACCAATAAGTGATGAATAATTGGTTGTTTTGGTTAATGGGGTGGTGGATGGACAGGAAAGACAAGCAGATATTGGCGGAGCTACAGGGTGACGTACGGAAAACTACGGCAGAAATTGCAGATGCCGTCGGGTTGTCTGTTTCTCCCTGCGCCCGACGGATCAAACTGCTTGAATCTGAGGGGGTGATAGCAGGCTATCAGGTCAAGCTTAACCGGCAGAAGCTGGGTTTGATGATGACATTCTTCGTCAATGTGAGTTTAAGCAATCACCGTGACCAGGCTATCAGCGAGTTTGAAGATGCCGTTGAATGCATGCCTGAAGTGATCAGCTGCCATGTGATTTCCGGCCAATATGACTATTTGTTAGAAGTGGTGAGCAAAGATCTACAGCACTATGAAGCCTTTATGCGTAAGCTCCAGACTCTTAATATGGTCAAAGATATCAATACCAACCTTGCGATCCGCCCTGTGAAACAGGGAACACCGTTGCCGGTGACGTAGCAGAAAGTGTCTGCTCACTCTCAATAGGCTCATATACAGTTTCGTTATTGTCTGATTATTAGGCTATATATTCCTATAAATCAGATAGATGGAAAATTGTTTGCTGAATAGTGTTTATTTACGGTACGTCGTGCGTACAGTTGGTACGCAAATGCTGTGCTACAGAGTGTGGTAGAGAAGCTGCTGCTATTGAGGTTAATGTTGGTTATGTGCGAAAAATGCAATGCTGCAATGATTCGAGTTCACCGCAATTGGTGGCAAAGGTTGGTTTATGCGTCAATCTGGAAGTGCTCTAACTGTGAACATGTTATTAAGCTATGACGGATCAAAAGAGAATACGTTGGCAATAAAGAAGCCCACCACAATATGTGATGGGCTTACTGTTACTCGTTGCTAATTTCTTACTGATTACAGCGCTGCTTCTAAGATAGCTCGGCTGTCAGCAATGGCAATGTTTCCGTGCTCGCCCAGTGCTTTCATGCCATGTTTTTCAAGGCCGGCGACTAGGGTATCAATTGCTGATGCGTCTAGGTCAACATCTGAAAGACGTGTTGGCACTTCCATTTGCTTAAAGAAAGTAATGGTTTGGGCAATAGTGGCATCGATACGCTCATCAACAGAGCCTTCGGTAATACCAAAGATACGTTCGCCGTATTGAAGCAATTTTGCTTCTTTATCAGCACGGCGCTCTTGCATGACGGCTGGTAGCACGATGCTCAGCGTACGGGCATGATCGATACCGTAGTTGCCAGTAAGTTCATGTCCAATCATGTGGGTGGCCCAGTCTTGAGGAACACCGACACCGATCAGGCCGTTAAGCGCCTGAGTTGCCGACCACATAACATTGGAACGTACATCCATATCATCTGGAGTTGCCAGTGCTTTAGGGCCTTCTTCAATAAGGGTAAGTAATAGACCCTCGGCAAAACGATCCTGGACTTTGGCGTTTGCAGGGAAGGTCAGGTATTGCTCCATAACGTGAACGAAGGCATCTACAACACCGTTAGCAACCTGGCGAGGTGACAGGCTCAAGGTTGTTTTCGGATCCAGTACAGCAAAAATAGGCTGAACAAGAGGAGACATAAATGCCAGTTTGTCTTTACCGCGAGAGACAACAGCACCCATGTTATTTTCAGATCCTGTTGCCGGTAGGGTTAGTACACAGGCCAGTGGCACGGCTGCTTTTACCGCTTCATTTGCTGCCAGAATGTTCCATGGGTCCTCGCCTTCGTAGCTAGCTGCTGCAGCAATGAACTTTGTACCGTCGATAACAGAACCACCACCAACGGCCAGCAGGTAGTCATAACCTTCTGCTTTGATCATATCGACAGCTTTCATCAAGGTGTCGTATTGCGGGTTTGGTTCGATACCTGCAAACTCTCCCCATTGGTGGTCAGCCAGTGCTGCTTCTACTTGCGCGTAGACACCGTTGCTTTTGATTGAGCCACCACCATAGGTAACCAGAACTTTCTTATCTTTCGGAATATCATTGGTGATGGCAGCGATCTGGCCTTCACCAAAATGAATGCGGGTAGGGTTTTGATAAGTGAATTTGTTCATCATTGTTCTCCGGTGAGAGTCATTATCAGCCTTAGCACGGCGTTAAATTGATAGGGTATAGTCTAGGAGAGTTCAGGAAACTGTTTAATACACGATTCTCTCTAATGCTTGCCTAATTCTACTTTATTCTGAGAGGTGCTTGCATTCGTGTCTGTAACGGCGATGATGACTCTATCGGAGGTAGACATGAACAATACAGTCAGCTTAGCGACATCTCTATGTGAACAATACGGATTGGATAAGCAGATAGGGCGGGTCGATACCTGCTTACCGGGTATCAGGTTATTCAGAATTAATAAATATCATAAAGTGACGCCGCAAATGTACCAGCAGGGTGTGGTGATTATTTTTCAGGGCAACAAGGTCGGTCATTTAAATGATTACCGTTTTGAATACGATACGGAGCATTGTCTAATTGTAGCAACGCCTTATCCTATCGCCTGTGAGACCTTCGCGTCGGAAGACTCGCCGCTAATCGGTATTGATATAGAGTTTAATCTTACCGTTATCCAACAACTTGTTGAGCTTATAGAGCAACACGGCGGGTCAGAACTATTAAGAGTCGATCCTAATGGGCGTGGTGTTGCGGCAGCCCGCATCACGCCCGACATAACCAGTTGTATGTCTCGTCTGCTGAAGGCTTTACATAGCCCCCTCGATTCGACGGTGCTAGGGCCACAGATTTTAAGGGAGTTCTTTTATCTGCTCTTGCAGGGTGAGCAGGGCTATCTACTTGCCCAATACTGTAAGCAAGATAGCGCTCTATCCAGAGTGTCTAAAGTTATCAATCATGTGCAGGTTCATTATGAGCAAAAACTGGCTATCGATGAACTTGCTGATATGGCAGGGATGAGCGTGTCTGCATTTCACCGTGCCTTTAAGCAGGTTGTGACGGACCCACCTTTGCAATACATCAAAAAAATTCGCTTAAACAAAGCAAGAACCCTGATGGTACAAGACAGAATGCCTGCCAATGTCGCGGCTGTAAAAGTCGGTTATGAAAGTGCCACCCAGTTCAGCCGCGAATTCAAACGTTACTTTGGCCTGCCGCCAAGCAAGGCAGCCGATATCGGTTTTGTGCAATAGGCGTCGCTACTATTAATCCATTGTGTCTTGATTGGCTTTATCTGCTTCATTGGCGATCTCATGGCCAGCTCGGCGGCAGAGCTGGCAGGTGGTTATGGTGTTATCAGATATCCAGTACAAGTTTGTCGGCAACAGCGCGGGAAACGCAAGGGCACATTAAGTGTTGCTCGTTTCTTTCATCGGCTGAAAGTGCTGAGTCGCGATGGTCGGGACGCCCTTGGATGACTTTGACAGCACAGGACTTACAGTTTCCCGCCTTGCAACCATGTGGAATATTTACCCCTTCAGTCTGAATGGCATCCAGGATAGTCTGATCTGCCCTCACTTCAATCGATACACCAGACCGCGCTAACTCAACGTGGACTGGTTTTGCATCGCTAGGATTTTCGGCGCTAAAGCGCTCGAAGCGGAGTCGGTCTTCGTTGATACCAATCTCTTGGGCTGTAGCCAGTACTTCGTCAATAAGCCGGCTAGGGCCACACACGTAGAAAATGGCATTTTCAGGTGCAGACTTTAGAATCGCCAGAATATTGAGATGTTCACCGGCAGCCGAGCTGTAGAGAGTTATCTGCTGTTCAAACTCTTTTTGCAGGCGGTCTCTGTAGGGCATATCAGCGAAACTACGACCGGCGTAATGGAGCTGCATCGATACTCCACGGGTTACAAGTGCCTGTGCCATCGCCTTTATCGGCGTGATCCCGATACCGCCTGCGATCAACACCGCCGAGCGGTTATCTTGATGAAGCTTAAAGTAATTGGCTGGTAGTGGTGTACGAATTGTTGTGCCGAGCTGATAGCTATTATGTACGGCTTTGGAGCCTCCGGTTCCATCGTCTTCTCTTAGAACGGCTATTTCATAGGCATCCCGGCGGGCAGGGTTGGAGGCGATAGAATAATGCCGTGTTTCGACATTACCCGATTCCAACATGATGGGTATTTCAAGGTGGGCACCTGCTTCAATTACTGGTAATTCATTGCCATTTGGCGCGCGCAGTTCAAAGGCGCGTACACGGGGGGTGAGCTGGCGAATACCGCTGACGACCAGTTCCAGTTCGCCGTTACCCAGTACATTCGGCATGGATTTCACCATCGAGCTGGCCGCTTCTTTTAACTGCCGGTTTTCATCAAGCAGTGGGGCAAGCAAATTGTCAATGTCTGCCTCTGTATAGCGTGGGGTGATATGCTGCGGGCAGTTCCAGTCGAAGGCTTCGACGGTAATGATAAAACCACGCTCGATCCGGGCACGGTAATGCTCATTTTCGAGTAGGGCAAGCAAGTCGTGCTCATCCTGTCCGATCACTCGGACCCGGCCGAACATTTTCAGGCGCGTGCGATTTGGGTAATCCATAAAAAACAGTGAGACGCGATCATCGTTGATGAAGTTGCCCGTACTGATATATTGTCGATTACCTGAATAGTCGGCGAAGCCAATGGTCCGGGCATCCAGCACTTTCATAAACCCTGTCGGTCCACCTCTGTGCTGTACGTATGGCCAGCCAGTTTCCCCCACACTGGCCATGTAAAAGCTATCGCGGGAATGGATAAAAGTGGCTTCCCGTTCGCTAAGAAGGTGATTGTGATCCGGGCCTTGATCCATCGCTGAATAGCCATCTCGGCTACCATTTGCCGTTTGAATGTCTCGTACATTACGGGTAAATGCGATTTCTGCAAATTTATGTCCCATGGTTCTATCCTCGCTAGATTTGCTTCCGGAGTTGAATTGCGCCGCTACATTGGCGAGTAGCGGCGAGAGTGGGATTAGGATGCTTGACGGAGTGAGACTTTTGGAAAGTCGATATCGACCCGGCTGGCTTTGCCCAGAATATTGGTCAGTATGTTCATGCCGACATGGGTGATAATTTCCACAATATCGGACTCGCTGTAACCGGCATTTCGCACTGCCTGCAGTTCGGCCGTGGTGACCTCACCATTGTGCTCGGCCAGCGCCTTGGCAAATTTTACGGCTGCTGCCGCTTTTGCATCTTGGCTGGAACCAGCACGATTAGCTTCGATCTCTGCGCTATTGAGTCCTGCTTTCAGACCAATAGCCGAGTGGGCCGAAACACAATACTGACATTCGTTTTGTTGGGCGATGGCAAGTGCAATTCGTTCACGGGTTAGTGCGTCCAGGCTGCCTTCTCCGGCAATTCCGTGTAAGCCGAGAAAGGCACGCAGCGCGGCGGGTGAGTTGGCGAAAACTTTCAGAAAGTTGGGTACCATCCCGAGTTGCTTCTGGATGGCGTCTAATAGCTCAATTTGTTCATTGCTGGCATGGTTGCGTTCGATAGTGGTAATACGATTCATCATTATTTCCTCATGTTGGAAGATGCTTGTTGTGTTTACCTTGCTGTGTTGCGCCAGATGCAGGTAGGCATCGGATGAGATAACTATGGTTGATTTCGTTAAATTAAAGAATATCCTTTATAGGCAATTGATTATTTCATTTAGTGGAATTATGTATGGATCGCTTTCATCAGATGCAGGTGTTTCAGGCTGTCGCCGAGGAAGAAGGGTTTGCCGCGGCAGCCCGGCGGCTGCAAATGTCCCCGCCAGCGGTTACTCGTACCGTAGCTGCCCTGGAAGATCGGCTTGGCGTTAAACTGCTGAACCGAACTACACGTTACGTCCGTACTACTGAGGCGGGGGAGCGTTATCTGGAAGATGCTCGGCGCTTATTGGCTGAGGTTGAAGCGGCTGATGAAGCCGCGGCCGGAATAAATGCAGAGCCAAGAGGGCACCTAGCGGTAACGGCACCAGTCCTGTTTGGCAGAATGTTTGTCATGCCGGGTATTGTGGAATACCTTCAGCGTTATCCGGAGATGAAAGTGGATGCCACATTCCTTGATCGGGTTGTCAGCCTGGTTGAGGAAGGACTGGATGTTGGGGTTCGCATTGGTGAACTGCCAGATTCAAATATGCGTGCGCTGAGAGTCGGAACTGTTCGTATGGTGGTGGTGGCATCACCAGCCTATCTTGAACGGTATGGTGAACCGGCAATTCCGAGTGAACTACAACATCATGCTGTTATAGCCTCCAGTGCGGGTAATTTTTCGATAGGCTGGCGATTTACATCTCCAAGAGGAGAGCTGTCGATCAGGCTACAACCGCGTCTTACCGTTACAACCAATGATGCCGCGATAGAAGCTGCCGTGCAAGGATTGGGGATCACCCGTGTTCTGTCCTATCAGGTGGCAAGCCATATAGCTGACGGAAGCCTGAAAGTATTGCTTTCTGAGCATGAATTGAAGCCGCGCCCTGTACATATAGTGCACAGGGAAGGGCTCTATGCTTCCGTTAAAGTGAGAGCCTTTATTGATCTGCTGGCGCAGCGGTTAAGAAGTGATGCGGCATTGAATGAACCTGAGAGGTGAGAATACCTATGTATTATTAGGGATATCAGCAAATTTGACAGGTTGCTCTAAGTCATTTCTGTTCCAAAATTAGTTCAACTCACTAAATGGTCATCTCTCAGTTCAATCTCTTTACTTACATTTTCTAATATCAGATTAACCTCTCAATCACCATCGGGTTGATTATCCTCGGCACTGTCAGGAAACCTCTAAAAATCAACTCAGAGACCGGGTGATGCCCTGACGAGAAAGCTATGTTGGGGACGTCAGGTAGCGCAAAGGCTGATAGGTGATAGCTAGGTCAGTCTAGTGTGACCAACCTAACGACTTAGGGTTTGAAGATGGGGGGTGATCTAGTTGAAATGCTGTCAATTTATGTGTATCTTATGGTTATACCTGGTGACTAGGAGTATCTCCAGTCATTATGCTAGGTCCCTACAGGCTATAATTAATGTTGCCCTTACGTCATTTACTGTCTAACAAGTTAGTAAATGACGTAAGAATGTAACCTCTATCTTACGCTTACGCTCCCACTCCCACGCTCATTCCACTTCACTATTTTTGTTTCTGGTAAGTCTCTTCATAGTAGAGTGAGTTATACACTACCTCCCTATCACTACTAATCGCTAGCGAAATCGGATTTATCTCGGTAAACTATTGAAATAGGTTTCATTATATGAGCGGAAATTAATTGGAAGCTAATCAAAAAAGACCATTGATAGATATTTTTATATCGACGTTTCACGATAAAATGTCATTCAATGAGTTTCTGACACTCAATGTTAGCAATGAATTCAAGCGTATCCAACTGAACAAGAGGGAAGTGTATGCGCCATCACCAAAACTGAAGACAATCCACCGTTTTATCAATAAAACTATTTTAGAGTATGCAGATTATAATACTGAAGTTGTTTTTTCGTACCGAAAAGGTATTAGTACACGAGAAGCCATTGAGAAGCACTCTGCTAGCAACTACTTTTTTCAAACTGACATTTCAAATTTTTACAATAATGTCAGATTGGAAAACATTTATACATCTCTAAGAAAGCAACTAAATAACACCCCCGTTTTAGATATTGAAAACTACATTGATAATATCGTAAATCTTGTTGTTGTTGATGAACAATTGCCCACAGGCTTTTCTACATCTCCATTACTCAGTAATATTTGCTTGTTGGATTTCGACAACGCACTATTGAAATACTGTAAAGATAACTTCTTGATTTATACTAGATACTCAGATGATATAATAATCTCTGGCTCTGATGATGGATTTGCGGTCGAAATTGAAAGTATAGTATCTAATTACCTAAATAACTTTGTTAATGAAAAAATAAAGATCAATAGTGCAAAGACAAAGTTTCACAAGAGAGGACATGACTTTAAACTACTTGGTTTTTCAATTCTGCCAAATGGAATTGTTACAATACCAAGTTCAGATAAAAAGGAAGTTGAATCTTTAATTTATTTCTATTTGACCGATAATGAAAAGTTTGAAGACCTATTCAAGAAAATATCAGTAAATAAGAAGTTAGAAAATACTGAAGGAAAGCCTATACGAGACTTAGCTATATCATCATTATCTGGAAAGTTGATTTCGTTTAATTCTATGGATAAAGATTATATTTCAAAGTTAAGAAAAAAGTATGGTAACACCATAATTGATATGTTCATTCGAAAAGCGGTTAAGTAAAATTGAAAATCAAAATCACAGTTCAAGATGTTCAACATATAAAAAAGCAAGAAGTGACGTTTGATTTATCTAAGAATGGCATTACTTGTATTGCTGGTAAAAATGGAGTAGGAAAAACAACCTTAATCCGAGCAATTAGAAATTTACCTATAAATAGTACATTTCAAGAGACTGCAGCTCCTTATATTTTTAGTAAAAGTAGCTCAATATCCTACGCTATAGAGGGTATGGAAGAGATAGTTTTTAATTACAATCGGTTTATAAAAGCAATTGATACTAGGCAATCTATACCAGAAGCTATAAAAGAAATAATCAATGTTGAGTTGCCTATACCCCACGGAGAGAGATTTAAGCATTTCAAAAGTTTATCTGATAAGGATGAAGAAATTAGGGCTCATATTGCAAATACTAACTACAGCACTCCCTATGAACTCATCAGCTTGCTTAATGATATTTATGGGGAAGATCGGTTTCAATCCTTAAAAGAAATAAGCCTAAATAAGTTTATATACTATGTCATACTAAGAGATGAGGATGAAAGGTTTTATATTAGAGAAGACTATTTTAGTTCCGGGGAATACTTTGTTGTCAATCTATATAAGCAGATTAAGCAAGGGAAAAAGCTTATTGTTATCGATGAAATAGATATTTCATTAGATGCAATGGCACAAGTTAATCTCGTTAATTCCTTGAGGAAGCTATGTAGAGAGTACAATACTAATATCATTTTTACTACGCATTCATTGGCTCTGATGAAAACGTTAGAGAAAGGTGAAATATTCTATATGGAGTCTTCAAAAGATAGTCATGAAATAATAACTCTCCCTAAGTCATATAATTACATAAAAAGTGTAATGTATGGATTTACTGGATTCGACAAATACATATTAACCGAAGATGAGTGTCTGAAGAACTATATGCAATATTTGATAAGGAAGTCAGGAGTTGACACTTATTTCCAGTATGAAATTATATACATAGGTGGAGCTACGCAAGTAGTAGACTTGATGAAAAGAAATACTGAATCTAAATTTTTCTCAACTGAAGAAAATATAGTAGCAGTATTAGATGGCGATCAAGAGGGTAAAGGCTATCTAAAAGATGTGGGAAATATCATTTTTTTGCCATTTATCAATATTGAAATGGAAGTTTACAAACAATATGTAGACGGAAAAATTGTCATTGATGGTTTAAGGGAGATAAAAAATAAAAAGGAAACCGACAGAGCAAAAAATTTATATAGTCAGCTAACTAAATTTAGGCATGGTTCACCCCCTTTGATGTCAGAGCCCGATATTTACGCTCTCCTCGAAAAAACAAACCCAGAAGGGGTTTCTAAATTCCAAGAACAACTTATTGGTTTTCTGAGCTGATAGCATCCAACTTTAGATTTACGAATTGAACCAGCCAGCTATTTACTAGCTGGTTCAAATACGGTTACTGACTCACCTCAAGTACCAACTCCACCACATTCGAACTAACTTCTTTCAATCGACTCGAAGCCAGATGAGTATATCTGGTACTTGTTTTCGGTGATTGGTACTTTCCAGGCTTGAATTGGGGGCCAAGCGATTATGAGTAAAAAACTTCATGCAACTTTTTCGCACCAGCTTCTAAAGAACTTTCCAGCGTTTGTTGAGTCTTTTTGATTTCTCCATACTTGAGCTAATAGGTCTTTTGCTAAATTAGCAATACTATTGACATAGTTCTGTCCAGAGAAGTGTTACAGCTGAAATGCGTAACACCATCATTAACCATATCCGCTATTAGAAGAAATGCTAACAAGGCCAAGCATTTGGCTAGTTATGATTAACTATTCACTTAACTAACCATCTGTTTTATATTCACATACGCCATTAGGCATCAACTAAGTGGACATTAAGATAACCGACGGGATACTGACTTTTGCCGCTATAGAGAGCCGCTGGACATTGAGGCGATACTCGCGCTAAGAGCTGGCTAGCTTGTACCAATTTGCGAAAACGGACACGTAAGATCTTTATTATAATTCGATAATTGCTGATTACTAATGTGCATTGGGAGCTATGGAGGGAATCATGGCAGATAAACAGTATCTAATTCAGGTGATGACACCGGAGCAGCTAGACTTTGCCATTGACTGGGCTGCCCAGGAAGGATGGAACCCTGGCCTGCATGATGCGGATTCGTTCCGAAGTGCAGATCCGAATGGCTTTCTCGTCGGTTTGCTAGACGGAGAGCCGATAGCTTCGATATCCGTTGTGAAATACGGTGACTCGTTTGGCTTTCTTGGCTTTTACATCGTAAAGCCTGAATATCGCGGCCAAGGCTACGGGCTGCAGATATGGAAAGCGGGACTTGATTATCTGGACGGGCGAAATATCGGGCTTGATGGCGTTGAAGATCAGCAAGGTAACTACAAAAAATCTGGTTTTAAATTGGCATACGGTAATATTCGGTATGAAGGGCAGGGTGGAGGAAATGCGCCAACGGCCGAAGGGCTGGTCGATCTTACAGATCTCTCGTTTGAGAGTATTTACGCCTACGATCAATCGTTTTTTCCTGCAGAGCGAACGGAATTTCTAAAGCATTGGATAAACCAGGAAGGATCCTACGCCATTGGGGTTGAGCGTGAGGGGCAATTAGCAGGCTACGGCGTGATCCGTCCGTGTCGCTCCGGTTATAAGGTTGGCCCGCTTCTGGCCGAGAATGCAGAATTGGCGGAGGAGCTGTTTCTTGCTCTTAAGGCCAAGACAAAATCATCTGATCTGGTTTATCTTGATGTACCGGAAGTCAATGATAGCGCTGTTGCACTTGCCGAAAAATATGCGATGACACCGGTATTCAAAACGGCTCGTATGTATACCAAGGAATTTCCAGACCTACCACTGGATCGTACCTTTGGGGTGACGACATTTGAGCTTGGCTGAGTATATGGCCAGTGAATAAAGGCAAACACTGTATGTTTGCCTTTTCTCTCAGGAAAATAGCTAACTATTGATTTGCGTGAATATTGGCTACTGGTTTTGTGTCTTGGGGCTGCCCACAATTCCAGCCATAATAAAGTCTGTAGTGATATTAATCAGGTGTTCGCTAGGTTGAGCTGTCATCCAGTCTTTCTCTGCCCAAATCATGTTAACGGAGCCCTGTAGGCTTGTATAAAAACCAATGTATACATCTCTAAATGAACGCTTTGTAATTAAGCTTCTGTTCATCGCTTCATGTAATATCGGGCCAAACCAGTCTTCATAGCGTTTATTCAAGGAATCCATCACTTCAAACCATGAAGGGTCAATGCGTTCTTTAAATGCTGCGCAGTGAACATATTCCACAACATACCGATACTGCTTATGACTTCGATGGTACTGGAGGGCGCCCTGAATGATGGAGCGCATGTAGTCTAATAGATCATCATCAGTGATTTCGTAGTCGTTCGTTAAATGGTTGAACAATCCATGCTCGAATTGCATCGTGAGCCGAAAGAGTATCTCGTCTTTGCTGGAGAAATGCTTATAAATTGTTCCTTTGCCAATGTCTGCAGCGTGAGCAATCTTTGCGATCGTCACTGACTCCCAGTCTGGCTGAGAGAACAGCTCTAGGGCAACATCCAGGATATCACGTTCACGCTGCTCAAATTGACGCATTTTACGGTCTGATAAAGCCATAATTTTCCAATAAAAACACATTCCCTGCTCATTATGACTAACAGTCATAAAAAAACCAAATTGAAAATACCAAGTATTTCTTGAGTTTTGTGACCGCTGGTCATATCATTCGGCTCATGAATTTGTGACCGGTGGTCATAATATGACTGATGGTTTTGTTGTTGGGTGGTAAAAGGTGCCCGAGTGAGTTTCAGATGCTATGGATAGCCATTGAAGTTTTGAGCTTGTTTTACTGCTTGCTGTTGTTAGTGGGTTGATTTTTAGTGTTTGTATTGAGGGTGATATGAGAAGTGAATATAGAGCCGCAGCTGTGGCCTTGCTAACGACTTCGCTGTTAAGCGGTTGTTATTCAGCAGAAAGTTCGACTAGTTTGGCTCCCGTAGTTAGGCCTGTGAAGTTGTTGACTATTAAAAACACAAATTTGGAGCAGTCTCGAATGTTCCCGGCAAACATTGCTGCCCATCAACAGGCTGAGCTGGCATTCAGAATTAATGGTCAGTTGGTATCTCTTAGTTTGAATGAGGGGCAGCGGGTCAAGAAAGGGCAGTTGCTTGCGCAATTGGATGCGCGAGATGCTAAAAACACATTGCTTAACGCAGAGTCAAACTATGAGCTTGCAGATCTTGACTACAAGCGTAAGCGGGAACTACTGAAAAGAAAGCTGATATCTAAGTCGGAATTTGATATTGCAAGTGCCTCTTTTAAGGCATCAAAAGCGTCATTGCAATCGGCGAAAGATTATTTGCAGTATACCCAAATAGAAGCGCCGTTTTCAGGTGTCATCGCACAAGTGTCATTGGATAACCATCAGATGATACAGGCAGGCCAAACAGTGCTTACGCTGCAGTCCGAAAAACAACTGGATGTTACTATTCAGATGCCTGAGTCCATGTTGATTGATATGAACGATAACCAATGGCAGAGCAGTCACCAGCCTAAAGTCAGGTTCAACGGAAGTGCAGCTACCTATCCGGTTACCTATAAAGAACATGCCAGTAAAATCAGTCCAGGAACACAGGCATACCAGGTGACATTTACCTTAAGCCAGCCTGCAGAACTGAACGTTTTGCCTGGGATGAGCGCCGAGCTGCTGCTCAACTCTTCTGAATCTTCCAATGTTATTGCGGTTATACCGGTCGCTGCTGTGGTCAGTGATGACGATAGCGGTGAGACACTTGTCTGGTCTTATGACACTGAACTCGAAAAGCTTGAACGCCGCTTGGTGACACTAGGTCGAGTAAAGAGGGATGGGGTCGAAATTCTGTCTGGCCTAAAACATGGCGACAAGGTTGTTATCGCAGGCAGTAGTCAACTCACTGAAAACTCGGAAGTGAAACCTCTTCGTTGGCAGAGAGGTGTGTAATGAACATTGCTCAATACAGCATAAAAAACAAAGTTATCAGCTGGATGTTTATCCTGCTGATGCTGATTGGTGGCAGCATTTCGTTTACCGGGTTAGGGCAATTAGAGTTTCCGGAATTCACGATTAAGCAGGCTTTGATAATAACGGCCTATCCTGGGGCATCACCTGAACAGGTGGAAGAAGAAGTCACCTTGCCGTTGGAAGATGCACTGCAGCAAATGTCTCAGATCAAGCATGTGACATCGACCAATAGTGCCGGGCTGTCTCAGATTGAGGTAGAAATGCAGGATAAGTATGATTCGACTGTTCTGCCTCAGGTGTGGGATGAAATGCGAAAAAAGGTCAACGACACGACCGGACAACTTCCGACCGGTGTGGAAGCACCAATAATTATCGATGATTTTTCAGATGTTTTCGGGATACTGATCAACATCACCGGTAATGACTACAGCTATCGGGAGCTTGAGAACTATGCGGACTTTTTGCGTCGTGAGTTAGTACTGGTGGATGGTGTCAAAAAGGTGTCTGTTATTGGGGCACCGCAAGAGCAGGTTGTCGTCGAACTAAGCCAGCAAAAACTGACTGCGCTTGGGTTAGATCAAGCTGTCATTTACAGTCAAATCCAGAATATGAACGTCGTCTCCAATGCCGGTAAAATCTTCGGGGAAAATAATCGTATTCGTATTCACCCAACGGGGGAGTTTGCCAGTGTCAGTGAGATGAAGCTGCTCCTGATCAGCCCGCCAGGCAGTTCCGATTTGGTGTATTTGGGCGATATAGCCGATGTGTACAAAACATTGTCAGAAACGCCTTCGGTGATTTATCACAATAACGGCAATAAGGCATTGTCCTTGGGTGTTTCTTTCCGTTCAGGGATAAATGTCGTTGATGTGTCTGCAAGTCTTCGTGCCAAAATAGCAGAGCTTGAAACAGAGCAGCCTGTCGGAATTGAGCTAAACACCATTTATGATCAGGGTGCCGTGGTTGAGGAGTCTGTTTCCGGGTTTATCATCAACCTTGTTGAGTCTGTTGCTATCGTGATCGTTGTGCTGCTGATCTTCATGGGGGTGAAATCCGGCCTGCTTATCGGGACAGTATTGCTTCTGACGATACTAGGCACCTTCATTGTCATGTACATCTTCGGAATTCAGCTTCAGTTAATCTCATTAGGTGCATTGATTATTGCGCTGGGGATGTTGGTCGATAACGCAATCGTCGTCACTGAGGGGATCCTGATTGGCCTCCAAAAAGGCCAAAGTCGCTATGAAGCGGCAGGGCAAGTTGTAAAACAGTCGCAATGGCCGCTGCTCGGAGCAACAGTTATTGCCATTCTTGCTTTTGCACCGATTGGGCTGTCTGAAGATATGACGGGGGAGTTTTGTCGGACGCTTTTCTGGGTGCTGCTTATTTCTTTGCTTATAAGCTGGATCACGGCAGTCACGATAACTCCATTTTTGTGTAATGTTCTGTTCAAAGATGGCAGTGTGGCTGAAGGTGATGACCAGGAACTGTATCAAGGTTGGTTCTTCTCTTTCTTCAAGGCGATTTTGTCTTTTGCGCTTCGATTTAGAGTGCTCACTATCACCACTGTGGTGGCAATGCTAGTGGCTGCTGTAGTCGGTCTTGGGCATGTGAAGAATGTATTTTTCCCACCATCGAATACGCCGATATTTTTTGCCGATGTCTGGTTGCCGGAAGGAACGGATATCATCAGCACAGAGAAGTTTATTAGCCAGATTGAAAATGAGTTACTGCAGTATCAGGCTGAAAACGGTGTGGGATTAAAGAATGTGACAGCTGTGATTGGTCAGGGAGCACAGCGCTTTGTATTGCCATATACGCCAGAGAAAGCTTATGAAGCCTATGCCCAGCTGATAATAGAAATGGATGATTTGGAGTCGTTACAAGCCGGTTCGATAAAACTGGCAGATTACCTCAGCGAAACTTACCCTGAAGCGCAGTTTGGTATTAAGTTACTGGAAAATGGCCCAAACCCTCCGGCCAAGATTGAAGCTATGTTTTATGGCGATGATCCTGAGGTTTTGCGCCAGCTAGCGGCGAAAACAGAAGCGATAATGCATCAAGAGCCTAGCATTGAGAATATTCGTCATAGCTGGAGAAATCAGTCTCTCATTGTTCGCCCCCAGTTTAACCTGGCTAACGCAACGGAACTTGGCATCAGTAAAAGTGATTTGGACAATGCATTACTGGTTAACTTTAGTGGTAAGCCTGTCGGCATTTATCGTGAAAAAAGCCATTTGTTGCCCATTGTAGCCAGGGCACCGGAAAGTGAACGTCTTGATGCAGATAGTTTATATAAACTCCAGGTCTGGAGTAATAAGACTGGAATGTTTGTGCCTGTAACTCAAGTGGTCGACGACTTTGTTACCTCTTGGGAAAATCCGATTATTATGCGCCGTGACCGGAAGCGTATATTGACCGTGATGGCGAACCCGTCACTAAAAGCGGGTATGACAACAGATGAAGTGCTGAACCTCATTAAAAGCGACGTTGAAGCGATTCCACTACCGCCAGGTTATGAGCTTGAGTGGGGTGGAGAATATAAAACATCCAATGAAGCTCAGGGTAATGTTTTACAATCCTTGCCGGTGGGGTATTTGGCCATGTTTTTGATAACAGTGCTGCTATTTAACTCCGTTCGTCAGCCACTGGTTATCTGGTTCACGGTTCCACTATCGCTGATAGGAATTTCGTTTGGCTTACTGGTATTGGACGCGCCGCTAAGCTTTATGGCGATGTTGGGCATGCTCAGTCTGAGCGGTATGGTGATTAAGAATGGTATTGTGCTGGTTGACCAGATCAATGCTGATCTGGCTGGTGGCAAATTGCCGTTTGATGCAGTATTTGACTCAACAGTAAGCCGTGTCAGGCCGGTATGTATGGCTGCAATCACCACTGTGCTGGGGATGATCCCTTTATTGTTTGATGCCTTCTTTGTTTCGATGGCGGTAACCATTATCTTTGGTTTGTTGTTTGCGACTGTTTTTACATTAGTCATATTACCCGTCATTTATACGCTTATGTTTCGTATTCCGATAAAACAACCCAAAGAAGAGCAATTGTTAACTACTCAAACTGCATAACACGATCAGGTGAAGTTATTACCTCACCTGACCTTATCTATAACTGGTAGGGAAACACATTCATGCAATATGAAAATAAGATAAGCCCAAGTTATATAGTGGGTTATATTAAAAGCCTCATCGCAGAGTTTGCCGTATTTTGCTTTACAGTAATGGTCTCTATTATCTTCGGATATTATATTTTGCCTGAATTGTTTGATTTCTTAATGTCGTTGCACAATTAATCAACCCAGGGGGCTTTGGGTTGTACATAATGACTGGCCAAGTCTTGTTGTGAGGTAGTCCTCAGTGTTCCCTGAAAACTGCTACCTTAAAATAAACCCGCCTGTGTGAGGTGGGTTTATTCTTGTCTTCAAGTGCTAGGAGGTGAAGGTATGAAAGTGGTTTGCCGGAAACGATGGATGTGTCTTAAGACATTACTGGCAACTGTCTTGCTTTGGGGCGGAATGTCACAGGCGTTTGCTGATACAACTGATGCGCGTTGCGACATCCATTTGCCTGGCTCGGACAAGCCTTCGGCACAGTACCTTTGTGTCTTTTCTCAGCGTCAGGGCTATATCACTATTGAGCGTGATGATGGCGTTTACTATGATTTTACGCCTGTTGGAGACACTCCCGGGAATTATAAAGACAGCAGGGGGTATCCGGTGTACAGACAGTCAGGGCTAGGGCAGAAAGGGCTGATTTTTAAGCTGCAGGAAGAATCGGTTTATGTCTATTGGGACACTTCTGAATTAGAGTAAAGCCGCCGCTAGGCAAAGGGCCTGCGACGGCTTTTTCGGTAGTGATTTCTCGTTTACTCTATCTGTCCTCGTATTTCGCCTGGAGGATTTGCCGGGGTATGGACATTGATATAGTGTCCGCCACTGAGAAGCGTCTCGGCAGTGTCGTCATCAAGTTCAGTGTCCTCTGGCGTCGACCAGACGGTAACATCATCGGCATCCTGAACCAGGCCTACGACGACATCACCGTTCTCACCAATTGGCCCCTCGTGAACGTGGGCGGCTTCAGCATCATCTACGCCGGAAGTCACAACGTTAACCTGAAGGTTGTTGGTCTCGCTATTGAAGGTAGCGTAACCCGTACCGAAGGCCTCAGTTTCTACCGGTGGGACTTCCTGAGAACCGTCCAGTGGGAAGATGAACAAGGTGAAGTCTGACGTCAGTATCTGCCCGCGAATTTCTCCAGGAGGATTAGCCGGCGTATGGACGTTGACATAGTGTCCGCCGCTGAGCAGTAGCTCAATGATATCGCTGCCTAATGTCGTTCCATCAGGGGTTGTCCATTTACCCGGATCGTCAGGATCTTGCTCAAGTGCGACCACGATATCACCGTTTTGGCCTGCAAACCCTTCGTGCAAGTGGGCGGCAACAGCGTCTTCAGCTCCCGTTGTTATCACCTTGAGATCGACTTCTTCGGTTGCACTGTTGAAGGTAAGGTAACCATCACCGCTGGCTTCGGATTCGACCGGAGGCACTTCTTGGCCACCATCTAGTGAGAAGGTAATGAGGGTGAAATCGTTACTGAGGATCTGGCCGCGAATTTCTCCTGGTGGGTTTGCAGGAGTGTGAACGTTGACATAATGTCCGCCGCTAACCAGGCGTTGAAGTGTCTCATCATCCAATATCGACTCGTCAGGGGTTGTCCATACGCCAGGTGAGTCACCCTGAACAAGCGCTATGACAACATCGCCATTTTCACCGACAAAGCCTTCGTGAACATGTGCCGCCGTGGCATCTTCGGCATTTTCGGTGACGACAGTTAATTCAACCTCGTTGGTATCGGTATTTACAGTGGCATAGCCTGTACCCGATGCTTCGGAATCAACAGGAGGTACCTCTTGTGAACCGTCGAGGCTGAAGGTGACAATAACGATGATATTGCTATCGACTATCTGGCCCCTGACTTCTCCAGAAGGATTATCGAGAGTGTGAACATTGATATACCACTGGCCGGCTAATAGGTCGTCAGATTGCTCCTGGGTGATCTCAGTCGCTTCGACGGACATTGTACCGTCGCCGTTATCGATAAATTCAAACGCAACGGGACCGTTTTCGCCAATACCGCCTTGATGAATATGAGCAGCCTGTACGTCTTCTACCATACTGATATCGAGTTCAGCGCTGAGAGTGTAGGTTTGTTCGGGATCCGGTTCAGGCTCAGGATCGGGTGGAGTACCATCATCCTTATCTTTATGGCTGTAGGCAGAGTCGTCGTTATAGTTTGTTTTATTGTCGTCTTGTGTGTCGTTATCACCATAGTGTTTGTTTTTGTCACCATCGAGGTCCAGGTCAAGATCCAGGTCCAAATCAAGGTCAAGGTCTAAATCGAGATCATGATCTTTTCCATCACCGCCATCATCGCCGCTGCTTATTAATAAAGTCACTGTGGCTGTTGCCTGTGACTCCGTAATAACAGGCGGGACTTCCTGATCGCCAGAAAGGGCTACATCGAATGTAAGCTCTTCTTCCTGACAACCAAGTAGAGAAAATAAAGCCAACATGCCTGCTAGGCAGAGTCTTTTACTCATGGGTTGCTCCTATACGGTATTAATACCAACAGGAGTGTAGCCAGAGAGAGGATTCTCAGTTTTGATTCTTGGTCTTAGTGGTGAGGCGAAGATCTTGAAGGCGAGGAGTTTTCTAAAAGTCGAGTGAAAAGACAGATGGTTACCATTTGGGCGAGGGGCTATATTTTTTCATTATAAATTTGGATTAAATAGCCAGTAACACTGCAATAACTCATTATGGCGATGTATTGGTGTTTATTTGTGGCATATTTCAGTTGAATACAGCAAGAAGATAAAAGCCCCCGGGTTGGAGGCTTTTCAATGATTACTTTTTAGATTTCGCATTGTCCAGAATTTCTTTGATGCGTTTGTTCGATACACGCTTGGCCATAATTAAACTCCTTTTCAAAGATTACAAACATTTATGAAACATCAATAAATAACCTGAGATTTGGTGTGACGGTGTCACCTGTCGGTTCCAACTTCGGGGAGGATATACTCCCTAGATCCGAATGTTCCCAAAGGCTTAGATTCAATATACCGAAATGACAGGGGATCGGAATCCTTAATGTTGTCACTTAAGCTTATATGAAACTTGTCAAGTAACATGGTTGTACGAGAGATTATATGCAATCAGGTGATTTTAAGTCTGATTGTTATTGCATTGGTGTCTTAATGCAGCTGTAAGGCCTTTTTGTTGTTCATTTTATAGAGCTTCATACTTATTGCAAAAGTGTGACTCAGGTATAACTTTTAGGATTGGCTTTCACATGACATCCAGAATTCTCCCTCTTTATCGGCGCTCTGCCTTTTACCACTAAAACGCTCACAGGGTATACCTTGTCCTCATGATTGACCGAGAAAAGCGTATTCTAAACAATAGTATTATCAATATGAGCATAGGAATATCCGCTGAGAGGGTGAGGTCCATCGCATGACAGGAAAAAACAACTATAAATACTGGGTATATCATATGAGTAATGTTGCATGTGTTTTGTTGTATCTATATCTTGAACTCACTTTATAAATCAGTGGTATAGCTAGGTGAAAAGAAAGCGGATATGGACATCCAACATATAAAAGCGGTGAGCAGGGCAGAGACACTTTTTTACCCGTTGTCAGTATTGATGAACGCTGAACGAGATGACAAATGTAGTGTTGCCTTTGGCTCCGATTCCTTTGTTTGCTGGTCTCAATTTAAAGCTGACGTAGAAGCGTTAACCCAGGCTTTAGTGACGAGCCCGCAAGAAAAATGGGCTCTTTGTTTTGATGATAGTTACCATTTTGCTGTTGCCTTTATAGCAGCAGCTTATGCCAAAAAGCACATAATCTTACCGGGCAATCACCAGGAAGACGCATTGGCTGAGTTGGCCACTCATTTTGATGTGTTGCTTCATGACAGGTTCGAACTGTGTAAGTTCATTGGTCAGCATGTGTTGATGCCTTCGATACTTGACGCTGACGCTACCCATAACCCTGAGTTGGCCTTAAGCTCAAAGGCAGAATCAATAAACGATGGTTTAGATCATTCCTCTTCTCCCACCACTTTCCCATTTCTTTCTGAATTACCCTTGGACAAGGTCGCCATTACCTTGTTTACCTCCGGCTCGAGCGGACAGCCAAAAGCAGTTACCAAAACGCTTGAGTGTGTGAATGCCGAGATCGTAGAGCTTGAGAAAACCTGGGGCGAACTGATCAGCAACTCAAGAGTGGTTAGCACGGTTTCTCACCAGCATATTTATGGCTTGCTTTTTCGTGTTCTGTGGCCGCTTTGTGCCGGACGTCCATTTGGACGGGAGGACTTGAATTATCCGGAGCAGGTCATGGTACAGGCGACCGCGAATACGGTTTTGATCACCAGTCCAGCTTTGCTTAAGCGCCTGTTTGATGAACAAACCACCCGACCTTATCGCGCCGTATTCTCTTCCGGCGGGCCACTGAGTGAAGCGGCTGCCAGGCAAAGTCATGCTTTGTTCAGTCAGCTTCCAATTGAAGTCTTTGGCAGTACGGAGACCGGCGGTATGGCGTATCGCCAACAGCATCAGGCGAGCACGTCATGGACTGTCTTTGATGTCATTGACGTGGCACTTAACGCCGATGGTTGCCTGCGTGTCTGCTCACCTTTTATCGATCCGGATAATTGGTATCAGACTAGTGATCAGTGCCAGCTGATGGGTGAGCGCCACTTTGCCCTAAATGGCCGCTCGGATCGGGTTGTAAAGGTGGAAGAGAAGCGGATCTCCCTGACTGAAGTAGAGCACCGCCTGTGTCAGTTAAGCTGGGTTGAAGAAGCGGCTGTGTTGACTGTCGATGATTCCAGACGTGTGGTGCTTGCCGCCGTGATTACGCTGACGTCTGAAGGGCAGCAGCATATTCAGGCCATAGGCAAAGGGAAGTTCTGGCTCGACGTGCGACAACAGTTACGACGTTGGCTTGAACCTGTCGGGATCCCCCGCCGTTTTCGGGAGGTCGCAGAGATCCCGCTCAATAGTCAGGGTAAACGTCTGGTCCGGGATCTGGAACAGTTTTTCAACTAACACAAGAGCACAGTCACAGTGAATAAACGCAAGCCAACCGTTATCGATACCCAGCTTACGAACAACAGTGCCCTTCTTAGGCTCAAGGTGGATGCCGATATCGTTGATTTTCAAGGCCACTTTCCTTCCTACCCGTTATTGCCCGGTGTCACCCAGATTGACTGGGCGATCTACTACGGTAAAACCCTGCTGAAGACACCTGCCGAATTTGGGGGGATGGAAGCCATTAAGTTTCAGGAGCCAATTGAGCCAGACACTACTGTTGAGCTGTCGCTGAACTGGCACGCGGAAAAAGGGAAGTTGCAGTTCAGTTTTTATTCTGTCAGCGACAGAGCTGAAGAGCGTGTAACTCACTCTTCGGGAAAAATTAGACTGGAAGCAGCGCAATAGCCGTTTTGTTGTATTAGTTGTAAGGAAGATGATGATGGGCACCATTCCAACGCAGAGCCCGGTATTGGATGCAGAAATAACTCTGGTGACGTCTTTTAACGACGCTGATCCGATGGGGATTGTCTACCACGGTAACTACTTTCGTTTCTTTGAGGAAGCGCGCCGGGTGTTAATGGACAAGCTTGAGTATGGCTACCGCGAGATGAAGGCATCCGGCTATACGTGGCCGGTGATCGATGCACAGATCAAGTACATCAGGGCGATCCCTTTTAATCACGAAATCCGCGTGATAGCAACTTTGGTGGAGTGGGAGAACCGACTGCGGGTTAACTATGTGATCCAAGATGCCGAGACAGGCGAGCGGATGAGCCGGGCACATACCGTGCAGGTGGCCGTTGGCATAGATGACGATGAAATGCGACTGGCTTCACCCCGCGTGTTCACCGACAAGGTCGAGGCGTTGAGCGCCCACGTTTAATGATTCATTGATAGCCTTGAATACAAGCGCCGTCGATATAAAAAGCGAAGGATAGCAATGACTACGAAAATAGCGACATACACTTCTACACCGGTTTATATTCACGGGTGCGGATTTAACTCAGCGTTGGGTGACAATCATCAGGATATTCACCAGCGGCTTCGGGATGGCTCATATCCCCAATTGCAGCCGGTCTCCGATTTGCTTAATAGCGGGTCAGATACCGTGATCGGAAAAGTGGCTGGTGAACTTCCCGAGATCCCCGAAAATCTTCAAATCTATAATGCTTATAATAATAGGTTGGCACTGTCTGCCTTGTTGCAAATTGCCGATTCGATCCAGCAGGCAATTAATAAATACGGCCGTGATCGCGTTGCCGTTATTGCCGGTACCAGCACTTCGGGAACGTCTGACAGCGAAATCGCGCTAACAGAGAACTTAGAGTCCGGCCAACTGCCGGAGCACTTTGATTACAGTGTGCATGAAGCGAATAACCTCGGTGAGTTTATCGCGGCCTATTTTGACCTGAGCGGGCCGGTATATACGATTTCGACAGCGTGCTCATCGAGCGGACGGGTGTTTATCTCTGCCAAGCGGCTGCTCAAGGCCGGCATGGTGGATGCAGTGATAGTCGGTGGCTGTGACTCATTGTGCCAATTCACGCTAAACGGATTCAGCGGTCTGGAGGCCATGTCCGATACATTCTGCAACCCGTTCAGTGAAAACCGCAAGGGAATAAACCTTGGTGAGGCGGCGGCGTTTATGCTGTTGTCACTGGCGACAGAAGACTCCGAGCACACAAAAAACGTCCCGCCGATTGCGTTGCTGGGAGCCGGAGACAGCTCCGATGCTCACCATATTTCAGCCCCGCACCCGGAAGGTAACGGTGCCGAGGAAGCAATGCGCAAGGCGCTCGATGATGCAGGCCTGCAGCCTGAGAGTATTGGCTACATCAATGCCCATGGAACATCGACGCCGCTCAATGATGCCATGGAATCCAAGGCGATTAACCGTGTATTCGGCGCCAATACCCCCGTCAGCTCGACTAAACCGCTTACCGGGCATACGTTGGGGGCGGCGAGTGCGGTAGAAGCCGCCATTTGCTGGCACGTTCTTCGCTATCAGTTGCCATTGCCGTTTCAGGTGAATGATGGCCAGATAGATCCATCATTGGCACCGGTGGCATTGGTTAAACCTGGAACACCGTTGGTTGAACCTGCGCTGCTGAGCAACTCGTTTGCCTTCGGCGGAAACAATATCAGTTTAATCTTCGGGTATGCCCATGGCTGAATATCCTCACTTGCATCAGTTGCTGCCACATGAATCGTCGATGGTACTGGTTGACGAGCTGGTGGATGTTGGCGACAACCATGTTCATTGCAGGGTGATCGTAGGCGAGCAGAATCTGTTTTTTGATACCGAGAGCCGGGCTATTCCCGGCTATGTCGGGGTCGAGCTGATGGCACAGACTGTTGCCGGTTGGTCGGGCTACCATGCGGCAAACCGGGGAGAAGCATCCCCTGTGGGTTTTCTGCTTGGTTGTCGTCGCTATCAGGCCGAATGCAGTGCTTTTGAAGAAAACCAGGCACTGGATATCTACGCCGAGCAAGTGATGGAAAATAACGGTATGGCTGTGTTTGCCTGCCGCATAGAACATCAGGGGAACTTGCTCGCCAGCAGTCAGTTGAACCTATTTATACCGTCAAAGAAAAAGTTGGAACAAACGATAAAAAAGGACCCTATATGATTCGTCAGGTGCTAGTGACAGGCGCAAGTAAAGGAATTGGACGCGCTATTGCCATCCAGCTTGCAAAAGATGGTTTTACAATCGTCGTCCATTATATGGGCGATCACGCCGGGGCTGAATTAACCCTGACCGAGATCCGGCATCTCGGCGGGGAAGGACGGTTGATCCAGTTTGATATCCGTGACCGACAGCAATGTCGTGACGTCATTGAGGCTGATATCGCCGAACATGGTGCTTACTATGGGGTTGTCAGCAATGCCGGTATATCGCGCGATACGGCGTTCCCGGCAATGAACGAAGATGATTGGGACGGCGTGGTGCATACCAATCTGGATGGCTTTTACAACGTCCTTCACCCCTGTGTAATGCCTATGATTAAGCTGCGCAAGGGAGGACGGATTGTCACCTTGGCGTCAGTTTCCGGCATTATGGGAACCCGTGGCCAGACGAACTACAGTGCGGCCAAGGCCGGGGTGATAGGAGCATCCAAATCGCTAGCACTGGAATTGGCGAAACGCAAAATCACCGTTAACTGTGTGGCGCCGGGGCTCATTGATACCGGCATGGTGGAAGAGCATGTCAAAGAGCAGTCTCTGCCCATTATTCCGATGCGCCGCATGGGCGAACCGGAGGAAGTCGCGGGGCTGGTGGGCTACCTGATGTCAGACGTTGCTGCTTATGTCACCCGCCAGGTGATATCGGTAAATGGTGGATTGATATAGCGGCTGGTTGAGTTCTGGCACGGGATAGACAGTAAACCACTTTTTGGGCACGTTTTTTTCGATTTAGAGGTTTATCCCGCCCACTATATTCCTTAAACTTGCATTTAATCTGATTGTATTGTGAGTCGATGGAGCTTGTCGGCTCGTAATCGATCTATCTAACACGCAAGACGTAGGTCTGAGGGATAACAAATGACAAAAGCTAGAATTGGTATTGTAACGGTCAGCGACCGTGCAAGTGCTGGTGTGTACGATGATATTTCGGGCAAGGCAATTATCGAAACTTTGAATGACTATCTTGTGTCGGAGTGGGAGCCTGTCTACGAAGTGATCCCTGATGAGCAGGATGTTATCGAAGCAACGCTGATCAAAATGGCCGATGAACTAGACTGTAGTCTGATCGTGACAACGGGCGGTACTGGCCCTGCCAAGCGAGATGTTACTCCTGAGGCAACAGAGGCTGTTTGTGATCGCATGATGCCGGGCTTTGGTGAGCTGATGCGTGCCGAGTCGTTGAAGTTTGTACCGACTGCAATTTTGTCACGTCAGACGGCAGGTCTTCGTGCTGACAGCCTGATTGTTAACCTACCAGGTAAACCTAAATCTATTCGTGAATGTCTGGATGCCGTTTTCCCTGCTATACCTTACTGTATCGATTTGATGGAAGGACCTTACCTTGAGTGTAACGAAGAGGTGATGAAACCTTTCCGTCCTAAAAAGAAATAATCGTAACTGATATGCTGGTAGCCGCTTCGGTTGCCAGCGTTACTCGGAGGGATGTCGTGAAGGTTAAAGCACTTATCGTCGCCATGAGCTTACTGACAATGCCAGCGCATGCTAGTTGGGAGAAGATAAAAGAAACAGCCTCGGATATAGGCAGTAAAGTCAGCGAGAGCTCAAAAAAAGCCTGGGATAGCGTGTCGGAGTTTTCGAAAGAGACTTGGGATTCGGTATCAAGTTGGGGTGAGGAGGCGTTTAATACTGCCGGTGAGTGGACCGATGCTTCTATCGAGAAGGGCAAAGAGTGGCTGGAAGCTGGCGAAGCTAAGCTCGATGAGATGCTGGAACCTGAAACCCCCGAAGAAGCACGATTGGCTCTGGATACAATGTCAGATACCGCGCTGGTGCGATTGTTCAATGAGCACCCCTCAGCCAAACTTTTGTTTGATAACGCCTATGGCTATGCCGTTTTTGATTCGCGCAAGTTCTCTTTGATGCTTCATACCAGTCAAGGTGCAGGTGTTGCCGTTAACCGTAAAACCGAGCAGCGTACCTACATGAAAATGTTTGGGGCAGGACTGGCGGCTGGGATTGGCGGTAAGTTTTATCAGCAGGTTATTTTGTTTGAAGATCAGAAAACCTTCGACGGTTTTGTCGATGATGGTTGGGAAGCGACATCCGAAATGGGTGCTGTCGCTGGTACCGAGAGCGCCGAACTAACAGCCAAGTACAATGGTGGAATGGCGATCTATCAGATTGATGAAAAGGGACTGTTGCTCGATGCCAATATCTCTGGTTCTAAATACTGGATAGATACAGATTTGACGCCTAAATAAAGACTATACCCAAGCTACCTCAAGATGCTCGTTTCAGCGAGAATTACTTGGCTTGTAGGCTAGGCACCGATTTGAAAATCTAGTGGCTCTAAATTAATGATCGGTAACAACGCATAGAAGCCAAGTAAACTCGCCCTTTGGGAGTGAGCCAGCAAACCCATTTCTGTGTCAAATAACGTTGAAAGGGAAAAGCCATTCCTACCGTC
>NZ_RSEJ01000021.1 GCF_009910675.1 Photobacterium alginatilyticum
TAATCTGAAAGCCTTCCCAGAAGGAAGATAGGAAAGTATTATTCGACATGAAAACGGTAGTTTGTGTAGGTTTTTGTTTGGCGACTAAACCATATCACTTACTACCGTTTTTGTTTTCAGTTCCCGCTAATCTGCGAAGAACCAAAAATAAGCGATTGAATGAGTCCAAAGCGCGTATTTTGGAGTGGTGGCAAACTGCCTGGCAGAGCGAGCAGGAGCAAACCCGCTTTTTTGATGAAGCGGTTATGTCACTACCAAACCTACCTCCACAATGTCGAAATTTTGAGGATGTTTTTGAAGCAATGGGTTTACAGGTAAAGGGAGTTAAGAGCCGGTTACTTGTCAGGGAGTGGTAGGTTGAAAAGGTTAAAGCAACCAATAACATCTGATATAGGAAATGCCACACAACCCTCCCACTTCCCGAGCAGGTGTTAAACTTCATAATACTTTCAGTTTATCCTGCCGGGAGTCTGTAATGTTGGCTACAGTGCAACGAATAACTACTTCAATATTAGTTACATTCAGGAAAGCTCGTAACTATATCAAGCTATTAGCGATTTCAATCTCGATAGTGTTTGGTCCACAATCACTTGCCGCAAAGCCTCCACTTTCCGTGGCAATTTCAGTCGATATGCCTCCCTATGTCATTAACCAGGCGATAAGCGGCTTGCAGGTCGATATCATCAAGCTGGCACTGGGTGGCTATGATGTTCGTTTTATGCAGATGCCGTTTGGTGAGATCCAGACTGCGGTTCAGAAAGGGATTGCAGACGTTGGTGTTGGTGTTCTGGAGGATGATAGCGGGGTATTCTACTCGGATCATTTCATTACTTTTGCCAATGTTGCCGTGAGTAAAAAGGCCAGTAGCAAAAAGATTGAACAGGTGGCTGACTTGAAGGGGCACCTAGTGTTGACCTGGCAGAATGCCTACTTGGAGTTAGGCGATGCTTTCGAGCAACTGTATTCACCCCAGTCGCCGGAGCGGGAGAATTATATCGAGGTTGCCGATCAGGCAGATCAGGTCCGAATTTTCTGGCAGGGCAATAACCGTATCGCAGTGATTGATAGGAGTATATTTACCTACTTCACCAAAGCGCTGGGGTACGCAGCGGATGATGTGACGTTTCATTATGTGTTCCCGTCCGTAACGAGCTTTCAGGCCAGTTTTAAGGAAGCCAAGATACGTGATAGCTTCAACCAGGCATTAGGCAAACTGTGTCAAAGCGGAGAGTATAATAAACTGCTGACTCGTTATGACGTGAAGCTGAAAAGTACGGTGTGTGAGAACGAACGCTCTAGTGAGTAAGCACGAGGCAAGAAGGTTCGAGCAGGTACTCAAGGCCGAACCTTCAGAATGTCTTTTCTATCTATCGGCGTCGAGGGTGCTTGCGTGACGATCTGGCTTTATAGGCAGATGCCGCCTTTGCCTGAGAAAGTAAAATGGATTCGACAGTCAGCTCCATAGGTTCTCTTGGCACAATACCGACGGGAAAAGTACGCTTGCGAGGTGGTAGTTCACGCTCTTCTGCGGTTGGCTTAGGCATTCGCTTGAAACGGGATAAATAAAACGCTTCTAATTTTTCACGTGCCCATTCTGTTTTACGAAGAAATTTCAGGCTGCCAGCAATGGTCGGGTTGGTATGGAAACAGTTAAAACGCATTGCTGTGTCGAGGATCTCCCAGCCGTAATGACCGACAAGCTCGGTCAGTAACGTTTCTAGTTTAAGGCCGTGGAGCGGGTTGTTTTGCTGTTCTTCTAGCATTGCTGTTCCTATGACAGATGTATATGGCGGGATCGGCGCACATTATACTGTTTACTAATGCTAAATAGATAGTGTTGTTTGTGGCGAGCTAAATGCGCGAGCGCTTGAATGGCCTTTTGGTTAGGCCATTCAATGCAATGAAGAATAAAGGCTACTCATATTATTTATACGTCGCCTCAAGTTGTTGCTGTGCAATTTCAAGTTGAGTCAATAGCATTGAAGCATCGCTGATTCTGTTGTTGCTGATCGCTTTGCGAATTCTGTTCTGGTAACTCTTAACCCGGCTAATACACTGCTGACGCGAAAACGCGTCTCGTAGTCCGCTTGCTTGATCCATTAGTACTTGAGCCATAACCACCTCGCTGAGTAACGTTGAAAAATGCATAGTGCTAACTGTTAATGGTGATAGTTAATCACTTTTTGAGGCGCCGAATTTCAGGGAAATGTCAAAACTGACTGTTTTCAATGTAAAGAAATGTATTTTGCAATTGCATACTGATGCATTTCTGAAGTAATGATTACGAGTGGTTACAAGGAAGAATGCCGTTCGTCTTAGAGAAATATAGCCATGCATTGAGGGTGGTTATGTAAATTGACGTAAACTAATTTGAAGCTAAGTAAAGTCGCTTATATAGCTGCAGGAAGTGGGTATTATGTATTTCATAGATACTGGCAATAATTGATTTCCACCTTCCTACTAGAAGCTACCGCTATGTTGAAATTTACACTGATACTTGTACTGCTTTGGTCTCCGGCCTTGTTGATGGGCTATGAAGAAATGGGAGACATCTTTTTTTGGCGCCACCAGTTAACAATGCTGTCGGGCATGATTGGGCTCGGTTATATGAGCTTTGCCGTACTGATTGCGGCAAGGTTTGATTGGGTTGAACGTCGGTTGAATGGGTTAGATAAAGGTTATGCGTTGCATAAAAAGTTGGGTATAGGTGCGACGGTAGCTTTAGTGTTGCACTGGCTTTGTGTCCAAAGTGCCAAGTGGCTTGTACAAGCAGGACTGCTGGCAAGGCCCGGAAGAGGCAGACCTGAAATCGACGGGGTGAACTGGCACCATATCGCCAGTGAAATAGGAGAAATCGCGTTCTATGTCTTCTTGCTCTTTAGTCTTATCAGCCTGGTTCAGGCTATTAGTTATAAACGGTTTAAATTTACCCATAAAATAGGTGGCTTGCTGGTCATCGCAGGCGTTATTCATACCGCTTTGCTGCTTGACTGGAATAGCCAGTCGATAGCGATGAATATCGCTATTGCCGGGGTTGCCGTTGTTGGTGTTTGGTGTAGCTATTTATCGTTAACCGGAAAGATTGGCGCGAGTAATAAATCACCTGGAGAGGTGGAGTCAGTTGAGCGATTTAATAATGATACGGAAAGCCCTGGCGTCATTCGGCTGGCAATTAAATTAGATTCATCCATTGAGTATCAAGAAGGTCAATTTGCTTATTTGAACTTTCATGATGGTGAAGCGCCGCATCCATTCTCAATTCTTAATTACAATGAGGAAACCCAACTCATTGAGTTTGGTATTAAAGACTTAGGCGATTATACCCATCAAATGGTCAATCAATTAACTGTGGGCCAAAAGGTGACGGTTGAAGGGGGGTATGGGTGTTTTCAGATACCGGAGAAAGCAATGCAAGTTTGGATTGGAGCCGGTATAGGCATTGTTCCGTTTATTTCCAGACTGTATTGGCTGGCACGAAAAGCTAATCAGGAAAATAGTCAGTATAAAAAAATTCATCTTTTCTACTGTGTCAATTCGAGAAAGGAAGCGTTCTTTGAAAAAGAGATTCTCTTAATTTTAAGAGGCTTAGATTTCATTGAGCTTGAAGTGCTTGATGCTGATAAAGGAGAGTTCCTTAGTGTAGAGGCTATCCTGGACAGAACGAATAGCAATACGTTTGATGTTAGCTTTTGTGGGCCCACGGCATTTGGTGAGAGATTGAGTACGGGGTTAGCTGTCGCAGGGATTGGACCCGAGCACTTTCATTCCGAGATCTTTAAAATGCGCTAACGTGTGTTGTGGGTATATACCCAAACCGTCTTAAGGCGGTTTGGGTTTTCTGGCATTGGCTTACGCAGAAGGCATCAGCAGCTGGCCAAGATAGCGAACAACATGGGCTGCATCTTGAGCGGCGCTGTTTACCTTGGCAATGATCGCCTGGGCACGCTCATCATCGTCTTTCAGGCTCGCCTTTACTTTCTCGTTCATGGCTTCGGCCATTTCTAGCTTCTGCTTGCAGTCTTGAAATAGTGCTGAAAGGAAGGTTAGTTCTACTTCGCCGCCCTCGGCAAACACCTTAGCCGCAATGCTATAGACAGTGTGAAACTTCGTCGCCATGTCTTTCTTGTTTTCCTGGCCTTCTTTTGCCCAGTCTGCCGCCCAACCTTTGAAGATAACTGCGATTTGTGGGTTCGGAGCGATGTTTACTTGTTGCATTGGGTGTATGTCCTTGGGGATTGGAAGAAAGGGAATAGTAAATGAGTGAAAGGGGAGTTTAAAGCCATAACATTTACTCACGTGCCCGGCTGGACAAAAAGTAAACGTTTATGGCTTTGGCTGGCAATTGCTATTTAAAACTGGAAATAAATAAAGGCAGCCTGATCGGAGCCAAGAGCCGCCATCAGGTAAATGAACACTACGGTGACAGCGGCATAGCCGTATTCCGGGATCCGGACGGCAGATTTCATTAGCTGATCACGCCAGCGAATTGGCGTGAAGTGAAGTAAAGCTGCTAACAGAAGGGCTACGCCCGCAACAGGAGCTATTGGCATGCCCGTACTTGTGGCACTGACGATTGTCTGAAGATAGTGCCAGCTGGCTTCAAGATCATCGGCTCTGAACAACAGACGGGTCAGGGTGATGATGGTGAAAATTTGTAGGATCCGAATAACCAGCGACACACCACGAAATACAACGGGAGGCAGGCCTTGTTGTGCTCTCATGCGGCTGCGATAGTGTTCGATGCCGACAAGGCTGCCGTGGATCAGCCCATATATGACGAAGTTCCAACCTGCGCCATGCCAGATCCCGATGGCGACAAACACAATCAGTAAGTTGAAATAGATATTGCTCCAGCGCCAGTTTTTGATGGCTTCGTACAAGTAATCTCGAAAGAACGAGGACATGGTGATGTGCCAGCGTTGCCAGAAATTGGCCACACTGGTTGCCATGTAGGGGCGATTGAAGTTGATGGGTAGTTTGAAGCCCATCATTTTAGCTACCCCGATGGCAATATCGGTATAACCGCTGAGATCCATATAGACCTGAAAACTGTAGGCAAACAGTGCTATGACAAGAAAGAGTGAGGAAAAGCCTGATGGATTGCCAAAGGCCGGATCCACGATGTGCAGTGCGAGTATGTCGGCAATCATTATTTTCTTGATAAGCCCACGGATGATCAGGGTTAACCCTTCCATCATATCCTGGCCACACAGCTTTTGGCTCGATTCAAGCTGGGGCATAAAGTAGGAGGCCCGGACGATAGGGCCTGAGAGCAGCTGCGGGAAGAACGCCATAAACAGGGCGAAATCTTTGAGGGAACTGGGTTTTGCTAATCGCTGCTGATAGAGATCAAGTGGATAGGTTATAGCCTGGAACGTCATGAATGAGATGCCAATCGGCAAGATAACGTCGACAAACGGACTTCGACCGGATAGCCCGAAAAGCTGAAGAAAATCGTACAGGGATTCGATGAAAAAGTTGCTGTACTTGAAGTAGAACAGAATCAGCAGGCTACTGCTAATGGCACCCGCCAGCGCGACTTTCTTAATCATTTTTTGCTGGTGGTGCATAATCATATGCCCAGCTAGATAGTTGATCCCGGTAAGGAGCAATAGCAGAGCTGAAAAACGCCAGTCAAACGTCATGTAGAAGTAACAGCTGATGATGAGCAGAAAGCTTTTTTTGTGCTCGTTCTGGCGCTGCAGTGCCGCGCAGCCGATCAGTGCAAAGAGCGCAAAAATGAAATAGGACAGGGAGGTAATTGCCATATTAACGCTCCACCAACTGGCTTGCTAATTTGTCATTCAGTGTCTTCGCCACATACTGTTCACCCTTGTAGGTAAAATGCCCGCCATCAACAAAATACTGACTGCCTCCGGGCATCAATTCTGCGAGATCGACAAAGGGTGTATTGTATTGCCGGGCAACGGATCGGATTTGATCGTTATAGATCTCCCCGACGCGGATAATGCCATTCAGGTCCAGGCAGTGATAATAATACAACGAGGTCGCGGCCAGGCTTTCCTGTTGCTCTTTGGCAACGTTGATATAGGAGCGGGCAACCGTAACCAGAACAGGCTTGATCCCTTGCGCGATGATGCTTTTAACAAGGGACTCTATTCTGTTGCGATAATCAGTGGGGTTGATGGTTTCCGGATCGAGTGAGCTAACGCTGGTGGCCTTCGGCGTTCTGAGAAAGATGGTGTTCTTCTGGATCATGTCTTTGCTCATCAGCCAATTAGGTAGTGTCGGGTAGCCCAGCGGCTGTAATACGTTCGGTGACTGAGCCAATTGGTTACTGTTGTTTGCCCCTTTTTTGGGGCACAGCATCGTTATATCGTTAAACCCCGGGTAGATAATAATTGCCGAGGGCGATAGCTTGTAGACAATGTTTTCAGTAATCAGGTGGGTTTCGCTTAGTGAACTGCCTTCTATCCCGGCATTGATAATATTCACCGGGCGATGCTGGTATTTATCTTTAATTGCGCTTGCCAGTAGTTGAGAGAAAGTCTGTTCATTGGATTTGGCATAGATGCCAGCAACCGTTGAGGCACCGACAACGGCATAACGGATTTCGTCAGGCAGGCGCTCCGGGGGGATTTCGGGGCTACGTAAACCATATGAGTTAATAACCATGCGGTCTTGTTGTGTGTTTGTATCTTTGATGACGAGGTTCGGGCGGTAGGTACGCGTATGAAGTTTGTCGTCGACCACAATGGCACTGTTATCTGTTAATAACGATAGGACGTTGCGTCCGGTTTTAATATAGGTGCGGATATGCAGAAAGATCTCGCCGAACAACAGGATACCGATGATGAAACAGATCGTCAGCCAGGCTCGGGGCTGGCGCTGTTCTGCTATCGGTGTTGTCTGGAGTGGAGATTGGCCGATCTCACGAAAATCTTCCAGCTCACTGACGGTCATAGCTTCCCAGTTGTCGGGAAGGTGCCCTAGATATCTTTCAATTGCGACAGATACCGCAACGTAGCACAGTGAGTCACCGCCCAGGCTTAGGAAGCTATCACCTTCCCGGATGTCATCGTTACCGAGGATGTCACTATACGCCTGATAGAGATTGTCATAATGCTTGTTGTTGCCTGTGGCTGGTTCAATAAGGGATGTTAGTGAGCGATTGTCGACTTTACCTGAAGGGAGAAGTGGATATTCGTCCATCTCTTTGACAATGAAAGCGTTCGTGCCAAGTTGATAGCGGTTGGTCAGCACATTGATGATTGCCGAGCTGGAATGCTTCTGTAACGTCGCGATCAGCAGTGCTGAGTCATTGCCGACAACGACGGTAGAGAAGCCTGACTTTTGCAGGAAGAGCTCAACCTCGTCAAGACTGATACGCAAGCCGTAAAGCTTACAGAATCGGTTCATTCGACCAACAATACGGTAAAGACCTGCAGCATTTCGGCAAGCCAGATCACCTGTTCGCAATAGCTCAAGCTCGTTGCCTTTGGTTAAATCGCAAGGGCTGGTGGCATAACCCATCATGACATTGGGGCCTTGATAGACCAACTCTCCGCTTTGCTCGGGGCCGTGAATTTCCTTTTCTTGCTCATCGATAAGTGAAAAGTGCCCGCCCGGTATGGCTATGCCGATACAGTCCCGGTTTTGCTTAAGCTCATGAGGCGGCACATAGGCCATGCGTGGTGAAGCTTCAGTCTGGCCATACATCACAATCAGGCGTTTGCGTTGCTGCTCGCCCCAGCCGAGATATTGAGTGATGATATTTGTTGAAAGCCGTCCTCCCGCCTGGGCGATATATTGCAGTGATGGAAATTGTTTGTCTCTGAACCGGATTCTCTCCAGTAACTCGAATGTATAGGGGACGCCATAAAGGCTGGTTGCTTGTTCTTCATGGAAGAACGCCCAGAATTCCGGTTCGGAAACAGAACGTTCTGTTAACAATAAAGTAGCGCCAACAGCAAGGTGAGAGTTAATAACAGACATACCGAATGAGTAATGAAAAGGCAGTGTGGTAATGGTTGTCTGTCTGGTGTCCAGCTCTAGGTATTGGGCTATCGAACGGGCATTCGCTTCTATGTTTTCTTGTGAAAGTCGAACCAGCTTGGCACTGCCGGTGGTACCGGATGTCGATAACAGGACGCATAGATCAGGGTGAAGCTGCGCTTGCTTGTACTTAGGGTTTTTCTCAAGTGTCCAGCTACCAATAGGAGTTTGTCGGTAGACGGCAAATGGATTGAAGGTGTCGAGTATGTTGGTGTCTTTTTCTGTCGAGCCAGCGGCAACCAATATGACCGGGTGGCGTGCCCGTAATGCGCCTAGATAGGCGATTAATGGGTGTAACTCATTCAGCGTTTCGACGATGAGCAATTGTCGGTGTGAACCTAAGCTGTCAGCGAAGGCATCAACCTGGTCGGCCAGTTCGCCATAACTCAGTGTTAAGCCTGTGTCTGTGACGATAGCGGGAAGATCGCCATAGTGCCTTAACGTATCTACGAACAAATTGCGTCCTTTCACTGCTGAGTAGCATTAATTTGTCATAGCCTAAGCATAGGACAAGATGCTAATAATTCACGGTAAAAAGGGAATCGGCCAATATGCTGCCATTACGTAAGGGGTGAAATAGCATTAACCTGATGCAATAGTAGTATTTTTTTGACCTAGGTTTGATTTAGGTATGGTTTTACTTAATCTTTTTTGCAAGCTACCCTGTAACGGACTACTGTTATTATAACCAGTGTGTTTGGAGGTGCTTATGATTGAAGTTAACTTCGAACTGGCAAAACATGCCTATGGCAAGGTTTTAAAGTATCCATATGGCGGAGAGTTAGCGCCGTATGAATATATGTCGTTAAGGGTATTTCGCTGGGATTTAGGTCGTGCCGGGATGCCTATCGACAGGGCGTTTGATTTACGCCTGATTGCTGCCGGATACCGCACTATCGCGACTAAGCCAGCAAGGGCCCACCGTCCACTACCGCCTTGTGTACTCGAAAAAATGAGTGAGAGCTGGAAAAGAGATCATGGTTATTGCAAGACTTGAAATAAAAAGGGCTTTCGAACAGAAAGCCCTTGGGAAGTTAGCGTCTTACTTGATGCGCTTGAAAGTCACGACTTGATAGTCGAGCGGTGTAAGCGCCGGCCGCTCATTGGCAATGAAGTCGATAACTGACTGGGCGTCGGTATTACAACGGACGTTATCTGCCTTGCAGTCCGGTCCCTGGGTCTTGTAGCGAACTTTATATTTTCCACCAACGTCCTCGATATTCTTCACTGTAAAGCCTGTTAGCTTGCCGTCGACATAGGCAAGATCAACGCGGCCTGAGCTGTTTTTCTGTGCCTTGAATAGCGGTGTCCAGCCGTCATTACCTGCTGCGTTGTAGTTGTTGATTGCAACGTTGTAGGTTTTGTTGTCATCAAGTGCTGTCCAGGTTGGGTTTTCAGCTGGTCCCGTCATTACTTCAACATAATCCAGCTTACCAGCCTGGTTAGCGATGGTTTCTGAGTATTGATAGCGAATATGGCCGCCGTACGGGAACTTGCCGGCATGTGAACCTTCAGGCAAGGTAGCGGAAATAGCGCCTTCGATGAGAGCTTTGATATCAGCCCCCTTCACCGGCAGCACTGACATGAAGTTTGAGAATGGTAGCATTTCGAGTGAGACGTTGCCTTCACGGTATTCACCAGCTTCGATATTGGTACGGATACCACCAGCCCCGATGAGGGCAAAGTCGACTCTCATCCCGGTGACTTGCTGAACTTCTGCGGTATTCGCCCAGTAGTACTGCCCTTCGGCAATAATTGCAGCAACATCCGAGCCGTGTTTGTCTGTTCCACGATCACCCGGGCGGCGCTCGTGGGTAATTTCTTCAGTAACCTGAGCAATCACGTTTCCGTACGCCTGGTCGACGGCTGGCTTGTACTTGCTGTCTATCAGACCACGCATCGCCGGTTCTTCCTCGGTGATGGTGATATTGTCTTCGTCATCGATGAAATCAACCACTTTGGCTGTATCAGCCTTATTGAACTGGCTTTCCGTTTCTCGGGTCGGGGAGTGGAAGTATTCGTCATTGCTCAGTAGGGTATTGAGACCGTTACAGGCTGTTACTTCGCCATTGGTATCGAAACTAACAGCAAGTCGGCCAATTGCCTGCGCATATTGGCCGGCCTGAACCACACAGGTTTGGCTCTGGCCATTGGGGTTTTGTACCATCTGCGCATAGACACCATTGTGGTCATGGCCGAGATTGGTGAAATCGCCAAGGAGTGTGTGCGAGTGACCGCCGACAATTAGATCGATACCGTTTACTTTCGATGCGATCTCCAGATCAACGGCATTACCAATGTGGGTGAGGGCAACAATGTTATTGACTCCCTTTTCTTTAAGCATATCGACAGTGGCCTGAGAGGATTCAACCATGTCATGGAATATCACCTTACCGGTATTCGGTGCCAGGTTAGGCATGTCGTCAAGGGCGATACCGAATACTGCAACCAGGTCTTTATCCCGAGGCAGATTATCCAGATCATTGATCACTGCTTTGCTGTTTCCGTCGAAAGCGAAGACAACAAAAGGTTTAAGGTTTGTTTGATCTTTTAGATCGGCATCGTGGCTGGTATCGATATTAGCGGCAACAACCGGGAAGTTGATATCACTGATGAACTGGTTGAGCTTGGCATTGTTCAGGTCGAACTCGTGGTTGCCCAGTGCCATAGCATCCAGGCCCATTTTGCTTAGAAGCTCGGCATTCATAGCCCCTTCGTTGAGCTTGAAATAGGCACTACCTTGCCATGCATCGCCGCCGTGCAGGAATAGAAAACTGTTGTCTTGTTGTTTGGCAGCCTGTTTGTATTCTTCAGCCATCGTCTGCAGGCGAGGGAAGCCACCAAACTCGTTATAAACCAGTGTTTCGTCGGCTTTGAAGCTGGATTTAACCGGATCGAAATTTGAATGCGTGTCGTTGATATGGGCAACGGTCAGCGTGAAGGCATTGTCCGGTTGGTTAGATTCTGATTGGTTCGTGGTTTGTGCACAGCCGGTCAGTGCCAGCGTGACAGATAATGCGACGAGAGGCTTAGAAAAGGTCATATAACTACCTAAAAAGTAAAACTCAGATAAAAAAATGCCCCGCAAATGGCGAGGCGGGCGCAATATAGCCAAGATTATTAGTATGAGCAATGACGAAATACATACAGTTGCATTATGAATAAGGCGAAGGTTATGACAACGTTTGCGTAGCTAACTGATAATTAATAGGTTGTCGGAAGAAAAGCCATCAACGGGCAGCAAACTTAATAAAACTCTGCTGATTTAACTGTCGGGAATTTAACCGCCTTGCTGAGTGGTTATTGCTCGTTAGTTCTGTGCGAGGATTTTGCTTGCGATGGAAATGGAGCCAAAAAGAAGTATGCCAAGGGTGGCTTTATACTAAACCATAACCATCATCACATTCTGTGACTGCGGTTTACTTTTGATTGCACATTTAGTGACGTAGCCAGTACAAATAAATTATTGATAACAATCACTTTTCAGCAGTTTTCCCTCGACGTATATTCCCGTTAATTATATTGAAAATACCATTAGCAAAGAGATCAGCATTATTACTGAAAATATTAATAATGCGTGACTAGCTGTCCGGTACCATTTAAAGGAAGAACCATGACGGGAAAGAAACCATTACAGCATTTGATGTTGGGGATTGCTGTGCCTAGCTTACTGGCAATAAGTTGCTCGGCCTTTGCAGAGGTCGAACATATTCGCTATCAGAACAGCGAAAGCTACCGATTGGAAGCCGCCCAGATATTCAGAATGCGCAAAGCAATTCCTGAGGTGAACCTGCGCAAAGCTCTGAAGCCGATGATTGGTAAGACATATTATAGTCAGCAAGCCTTTCTTTTATCGCTCACTGAGAAACTCGGTGATGATGTTGTCGCACAGCATCAAACGAGAATTCTCGATAAGGCCCGCCAACCGGTACGTGATTTAGCTATCGATGTGCTTGATGATGATGTTCTTCATATCGCCTTTAAAGCGCAGTCTAAAGATCAGGCGCTACCTTCCACCGAGTTAATTAAGCTTGATGAATTTAGCGGACCGTCGGCACTAAACCGTATCCAAGGTGGTTTTGAAACGGCCAATTTGAAGGTAGGTGTTGATCCGCAAACCCTCTGCATGACGGTTACATCGAAAGCAAAAGGCCTGCTTAGCGAGATTTGTCCTGAGAAGAGCAATAGCTTTACCCTCAATTCAGAAGGTGATTATCAGCTAAACGGGCTGGGACAGGAATTTCATGATCCTGGTGAGCTTAATGCTAACTGGCTTGGGTTTAAGCGCCAGGGCGGCAATAAGATGGAAGGCTACCAGGGCGGTGGTACTGGTAACACCCAGTTTCCTGTGTTGTATGCATTGAACTCCAAGCAGCAGAATTACGCGTTGTACCTGGATACGGTGTACTCAGCGAGCTGGGATTTCACCAAAGCACCTTGGAAAGTATCACAGCTTGAAGGTGAGCCGAGCTTTTTGTTCATGGCTGGTGATGATTTGCCTGATCTCAGACAGCAATATATGGCGTTGGTGGGGAACCCGCTTGTACCGCCGCGTAAGCTGTTTGGGATGTGGCTGTCGGAATATGGTTTTGATAACTGGCAGGAGCTTGATGATAAATTAAGTACGCTAAAGCAGCAGGACTTTCCTATCGACGGTGTGGTCATGGATCTGCAGTGGTTCGGTAACGTCGAAGCATTTAGCGCAACCAGTCCGATGGGAACGCTGACCTGGGATCTCGAACACTTCCCGGCACCTGAGCAGAAAATTAAGGCCCTCAAAAAGCAGGGCGTTGGCATGATGCTGATAGAAGAGTCCTATGTCAGCGATGGTTTGGAAGAGCATGCAGACCTAGCCGAAAACGGCCACTTAGTGATGGGCCCACAATCCGATAAGCCTATTGACTCCGATCCCAATGGCTACGGTTATTGGTGGGGCAAAGGTGGCATGATCGACTGGACTAATCCAGAAGCGGGTGACCATTGGCACGACTGGAAACGTAAACCACTCATCGAGATGGGCGTGATTGGTCACTGGACTGACTTGGGTGAGCCTGAAATGTATAACCCGCTAAGCGTATATGCTGGTGGGAAAAAACAGAATGATGTCCACAATATTTATAATTACAAGTGGCTGGAAAGTATCTACAACGGCTATCAGCGCAATGAGACTGACGTTCGTCCGTTTATGATGTCGCGCTCAGGGGCGCCTGGTATTCAGCGCTTTGGGGCGACTATGTGGTCGGCGGATATTGGTACCAACCTCGAGAGCCTGGCCACTCAGTTCAGCATGCAGCCAAATATGGTGCTGTCTGGAATCGACTACTACAGTTCAGATATTGGTGGTTTCCACCGCCGTGCGCTCAGTGTTTTGCCTGAAGAGCAGGAAGCGGCTCTGGATGAAACCTATACACAGTGGTTCGCCTATAGTTCTTTGTTTGAGGTGCCTGTTCGCCCGCACACCGAAAACCTATGTAACTGTAAAGAAACGGCGCCGGATCGTGTTGGTGATCTTGCAAGTAACAAGGCCAGCATTAAGCTGCGCTACCAGTTAATTCCGTACCTCTACTCATTAGCTCACCGTGCCAATATTGCCGCAGAGCCGGTTTATCCGTCAATGGATTACTACTTCGGCGGCGATCCTATGGCCAAGAATCTTCCGGCCCAGAAGATGATGGGTAAAGACTTGCTGGGGGCTGCTATTGCGAAAAGAGGTCAAACAGCGACAGATGTCTACTTACCGAGTGGAACCTGGTTTGACTACCGCACTGGTAAACAAGTTGTCAGTAAAGGGGAGTGGTACAAACAGCTTCCTGTTATCGATAATGACGTGCTGAGCTTGCCACTATTCGCTCGCCAAGGTGCTATTATTCCGGTCAATGCACAGCAAGAAATGCCATTAACCAGTGATGTGCCGGTCGTTCTTGGAGCAAGAATTTACGGCAGCAATGGTGAATTTACGCTTTATGAAGATGATGGTGCCACCAATGCATACCTTAAGGGAGAGTTACGTAAAACAACTCTGAAAACAAAAGCGATGACCAATGGTGTTCAGTTGCTGATTTCATCTGAAGGTGAGTATGCAAATGCACCGGCGGCACGCCCGGTACATGTCGAATGGTTTGGTCTGGAAGGCCAGGTGAAGGCAGTGAAACTCAACGGCAAGCCGATGACTGGGTGGAAACAGCTAAAAGGCGGGGTAGTGATAGAAAGCGCTGCGTTGCCGGTAGAGAAGCAATTAACCGTTACGGTAGAGTTTGAGTAATCCTCAGTAACTCCGTCGAACAATAAAAGAAAAAGCCAGCATTTGCTGGCTTTTTGTTATTTCAAGCAGGAGAAAAATTATCTCACTGTATTATTTATTGTGCTGGTTTACTTAGTCGCTGAAGCCGCAACAGGCTCGGTACCTTCTGGGTGCCATGCACCATCCAGCTCGTCTAGCTCAGGGAACTTAGAACGGTCAAATTCAGGTGTCTTACCGGTTTTAAGCTGCTGCTCGTAGTCTTTAATCACTTTGATTGCTAGCTTAGACAGTAGTACCAGAGCAATGATATTGACAAGAGCCATCATGCCCATAGAGGCATCTGCAAGGTTCCATACTACCGGCAGGGAAGCGACAGAGCCGAACATTACCATAGCAAGAACAATCAGACGGAATACAAACAAGCCTTTTTTGGTATTACCGTTAAGGAACATGATGTTTGTTTCTGCATAGGTGTAGTTCGCAATGATAGACGAGAAGCAGAATAGCAGAATAGCTGCTGCCATAAAGTAAGTCGTCCAGCCACCAAGCTCATTGGTTAGCGCTTGTTGTAGTAGACCGATACCTGATGCGGCATCTGGCTGATCCATTACACCTGACAGCATGATCATCGCTGCAGAAGCTGTACAGATCACTAGTGTATCTGCAAATACGCCAAGCATTTGCACAAAGCCCTGAGACGCAGGGTGGTTAGGGTTTGGTGTTGCACTTGCTGCTACGTTAGCAGCAGAACCCATACCGGCTTCGTTTGAGAACAAACCACGTGCAATACCACTCTGCATCGCTTGTGCGATAGTGTATGCCACACCACCTGCCGCAGCTTCCTGCCAGCCAAATGCACTCTTAACAATCAGAGCGACTACTGCAGGAAGTTCAGTAATGTTCATCACAACAATAATCAGAGCGATTGCAAGATAACCAATTGCCATTACCGGCACAATACGAGCTGATGCAGCGGCTACTTTACGTAGGCCACCCATGATGAAGAATGCAGAGGCCGCGACAATGATCACGCCCATTACAGTTTCGTCAAAACCGAAAGAGTGGTTTAGGGCATCTGTAATCGTATTGGCTTGTACAGCGTTGAACACTAGACCAAATGCAATGATCAGGCACACCGAGAAAAGCGAACCCATCCAGCGCATACCCAGGCCTTTTTCCATGTAGTAAGCCGGGCCGCCACGGTATTGACCGTCAACGTCTTTGGTTTTGTAAATCTGAGCCAGTGTTGATTCGATAAATGCAGTCGACATACCGAACAAGGCAATAACCCACATCCAGAAGATAGCGCCTGGGCCACCTACCGTTAGGGCCACAGCGACACCGGCCATGTTACCCGTACCGACACGGGCTGCCATTGAAGTACAAAATACTTGGTACGAGCTGATGCCGTTATCAACATCTTTGCCGCTTTTAAGGACAGCAACAGCGTGCTTGAACTGGCGGATTTGAATGAAGCCTAGCCGTAAAGTGAAGTACACGCCTACTGCAACCAGTAGGTAAATAAGTAGCCAGCCCCATAAAACACCATTAACTTCGCCGATTACAGCCAGTAGGCCATCGTTTAGCGATGTTAACCAAGTTTCGTTAGTTACACTCATAAAATTTTCCTGTATATCAGGCTCAGCCAAGTAAAGCTGGCTGAGCGAACCGGAACGTCCATATATGTGACAGTTCTTGAATACGATTCTGGATTTATATTTTTTGTTGCTCACAAATGCATCAGTATCAGTAACTTGTTGCATTCACAATTGTGAAACATAGAATCGGATGTATTGCCCAAAGAAGGCGCTGCAAGTTAGCACGAAATTCTTTGAATGCAGTGTGATCTTGCTCACGCTTTTCAAATGAGATTTGTGGTCAGTAAGCTTACAGAATACCAGTCTGTAAAAATTATCCATTAAATTCATGTGGTTAGATTTGCGTGGCGATTATAATTATTTGTAATTATGTACACCGTTCAATATCATCAAAAGAGCGATTTAACCTAAATTTAACTTAATTTGTAGAAAATTTAACTGATTTGACGTCGCTGAATTTTAAGAAAAATTAACAACTGTTTGAATCTTGTACGAAAAACACATGGGCAAATCTCCAATTAGGAGCTTTGAGCAATTGAATAGCGAGTTAATAACTATTCTAATGAAGTTTTGAAAGGGAAGAATGAGCAGCTCCCGGGCTGGGAGCTGAACTAAAGAGGGGTAATAAAGCGAGAAAATTAGAAAGGGTGTGTTGTTAGCTTTATATAGGTGTAAATATCAGTGCATGTAAGCAGGCTTTTGCAGGTGTTGGTAATGTTCTTCGGCTGGCTGAAGAACTTGAACACTCTTTATCTCATCAATCTTTGTACACTTGTGACCACAAATACAGATATAGACATCATCTTCAGTGATAAGGAACTCATCAGACTGTCCGCACTTACTACAAGTTGGATTGATTTTCATTATTGTCTCCTCAACGTCTTACCTGGCTATAGTACTTTGATACAGATCAATTGCATATCATATGAAATTGAAAATTGGATTCATCGCAAGTTTTTGACCGTTAGCACATAACTTTCATTTGAAAATCACCCCAGTTTGGTGTTCGTGAAAAAGAGGGGGTAGTTTTCAGCGAGGTGGTTCGAGAGAAGGGTTATTTACAGGAAATAAAAAATGACCCTTTGGTCGGACATACTGGATTCGAACCAGCGACCCCTACTCCCCCAGAGTAGTGCGCTACCAAACTGCGCTAATGTCCGCCAAAAGGCCATTATATTCAGAATCTTACTAACGGCGATAAGGTTAACAACAAAGTCCGTTTAAAGCAAAATCAAAATATTGATCGGTATAACAGAAATAAGAAAAGGGGTGCTGTGGTTACAAGTTCGCCATCTTCCCTCTATTTATTACCTGCTTCCACTGTATATAGGTGATTGCCACTATATGGTCCGCTAGCTGGGTAAACACATAGCTTCCCCTATAGCGAGGTAAAGGAATAGAAGGTGAGGCAGAGGGTGATAAAAAGCTAACATGCCTGTATGAATTCTATGAAACAGTGCTAAATACAAAGTGTCACCTGAGCCAAATGAGGGGGGATTATCTGAAAATTATATTGCGTTATTGACCATTTGGCTCACTGTTGACGAAAGGGAATTGTTACTTTTATTAATAGTAGCTGTTGCTAAATGGCTGCTATTGAACCAAAATATCAATGTCACTCTGAGTAACGACTTCGCGATAGGGCATTTCGCTCGCGGAATTGATGTTTTTGTTTAAAATTGAGTTCACAAGATCGCTTTCTAGAGGTATTATTTGCCTGTTAAACTGTCTTGCGGGCCACATGTGCCGTCAATTTCCATTATAATTAGAGTGTGAATAGATATCGCAATCGTTACTGATGTTAATTGACAGACAGTTGCCGACCTCTACGATTCCTTTGAGGTTGTTTTCTTTTTTGAGCTGAAAGTATCAATTGCCCGGCTATTGCATATAGGCTAAATAAATCTTGTATTGGTTTTCCATACAGAAGCCTGAGTAATAACATGCTGGTATATGATTTAAGAGGTATGTTTCATGGATAGTTTTGCAGCTGCTGAAAAAGCACTGACCGCAATGTTAAAGAACGTTGATTCAACAACGGGTACGATTAAAGAAGAGCGTGTTGATTATCGTCAGATGTTAATTGATTTTGCTGATGAAGTGCCAGGACGCCAGAAAGCCGTTATTAAACGTATTCCACTTCAAAAAATTAATGATCTAATTGCAGTATTGCATGAGTTTAAAGACGAAGCGCGCCAAGTTCGTATGACTGAGATTCTGGCATTGATGGAAAAAGATGGCGTTCATCCAGAAGATTTGGTCGAAAAAGAAGAGTAATGCATAAATAGCATTATATCATTATCAAACTAAACACATAACCGCTCGATATTCGAGTGATGGATAGGTATGACATTCAGGCAGCGCATCATATGTGCTACTGAGTGATAGGATTCTTTTGTCTTAAAAATATAATTGCTTATTAACATAGTGATGCCATGCATTAAGAATCTCTACCTGGTTGGGGAGCATAAACTTTCTTTCGTTTGAATAATGCGATATTTATCATGAATACCATTGCCTTAAACAGAGGTGATCAATAAGCCTTTAGTATTGTTTTCTGAATTTTCAGCTCGAATGAGAAAGCATTGTTAAGCAGTTATTCAGTGTCGAATTTATGTGCCTTGCTTTGAATATGCCAAGTCGGTTCGCCTTGGCTATTGCTTGCCTGTATTCCATTTCTTTAGCTCGTTACCGAGTGAAGCACTATATCCAAGTCATTCTCACTGCAGCCTGTATTTTGAGATAGTTTGGGTATATTCAGTTGGCGCTTATTCTTTCTACTTTTCGTTTGGTATCATTTTCAAACTGAATACAATCAATCTGCAATAGGTAGATCTCGTGGGAATATTGATCAAAGCTGAACGGCTATATAAGTCATATCAGCAGCATCAGGCGCTACATAATGTTAGCTTTGAGCTCCATACTGGCCAGATATTTGGTTTATTGGGGCATAATGGCGCTGGAAAATCGACGTTAATCAAATCGCTGCTAGGGACACAGGCATTTGACGGAAAGTTATCCGTATTCGGTCTCCATCCGCAAAAGGATCGGGTAAAAGTGGTTAATGATCTGGCCTATATTTCTGACGTGGCGGTATTGCCTGATTGGATGACGGTAAAGCAGATCTTGAAATATATGGCGGGTGTTCATCCTTCATTTGAGCGACACATTGCTGAACAGTATTTGAATGACACCGATATTCACTTTTCGGCTAAAATCGCAAGCTTATCCAAGGGAATGAAAGTCCAGTTGCACCTGGCAATCGTGATGGCAACAAATGTCAGAGTTCTAATTCTTGATGAGCCAACGCTCGGCTTGGACTTGATGTACAGAGAAGTATTCTATCGCAGTTTAATGTCGTGGTTCAGGGATGGTGAACGGGCATTGATTATTGCGAGCCATGAAGTTGCGGAAATAGAACATTTGCTTACTGATGTTTTGGTACTGCGAAAAGGAAAAACGGTTCTTCAGGCAAAGGTCGATGAGCTTGAGTCTCGTTTTGCAAAGCTGACTGTTATCCCAGAAACATTGGATGCAGCTTTATCATTGGCTCCACTTTATCACAGGCCGGGAAGCAATAAGCATGAATTGATATTCGAAGCTACCGAACGATCAGAGCTTGAGTCTCTGGGTGAAGTATCGTCTGCAAGCCTGGCAGATATATTTATTGCTACTCAGCAGGAGGTCAGACTGTGAGAGCTCTACTACATCTGCTCGAAAAAGAGTTGATAGAATATCGTATCGTCGTAAAGTTACCGCTTTTTATCGCATTGTTTGCCATATTGAATTTTGCATTGCTAATGAGCGGTGACAACGTTAGTTTCTATATTCAATCTTCGGGAGCCGGGGAGTGGGTGCTAGGGACTGACTCGCTCGGTTTTGCCAGTTATGTCGGCAAACTCAATGAGGTTGTTGCCGGTTGTGTTTATATATTGCTTTTCCTGGTTTATGTTCCCAAAACTTTACGTAAAGAGCGTAATGAAGGCAGCTTAATGTTCTGGCGTGCCGTCCCCGTTTCTGATCATCTGGCCATTGCCGCAAAATTACTGTTTGCGCTTGTGATTATTCCACTCATTACATCCATGCTGCTGCTTTTTTCTGATGTACTTGTTTGGTTACTGGCGAAGCTATGGATGCCTATGGCTACGATGGTGTCTTTTGCGATAACTGTTCCTGACATGCTTTGGCACTGGTTTGGTTTTATCGGCAGGGTAACATTGATGAGCTTGTCTTTATTGCCGATAGCTTGCGTGTTGTTGGTTGTGTCTCAGCTGATATCTTACCCAATGGTTGCGGTTGTGGTGGCGGTAATAGCGATAAAAGTCATGTCCTATTTAGTATTCGGTACGAGTGAAATTGGTGATTTTTTGAGTGATATTTACTCACTGCCTCTGACTATCCTGACCGATGAGAATCCGTTAGATGCCTATCTGAGTTTAGGTATATTGACCCACTTAGCTCTGTTGCTGGTAAGTGCAGGATTATTTCACCTGTGTAGCAAACAGAGATCGACAGATGACAGTGCTTTCAGCATGTTGTTCAGTAGCCTGAGTCGGACGAAATAGACGGGTATAAAAACGGAGAGCAACGCTCTCCGTTTTTGATTACGGTATGTAGAAATGATTACGCAGCAACAATGTTCTTAAGGTAATCGACTTCGTTTTTATACTTTCTGACGTTGCGAGAAAGTGTTCCCTTTGGAACATCGAAGCGCTTCTCAGCTTCATAGCTGGACAAGCCGTCAAAGATCACCGCCTCAACAGCGATGCGCTGATTTTCTGATTTAAAAATCCGCTGAGCAATTATCTTATATTGGGTACGGTTCATTGTAATACTCACTAGGTATATTGCGTTCTCTGCATGAATACCGTGGCAGAGAATATGAAATACTTTATAAAAATGAGATTACCAGCCTAAACCCTAACAGAACCTTAATCGATTAGCCGAAGCCCTGTCGGTAATGCATCCCCGAATACTCGCTTGGTTTCAGCCTCTGTAAGTACTTTTACTTCCGAGACCATCTGAATCCAGCTATCCGGAGCCTTGCTTGCCTTTAGTTTGGCGATGACATCGGCACGGTTCTTATCGTCAATATCCAGAGCGCGGTCACCTGTCATTCTGCACATCATAACAGCGGCAAAAGCGATGTTTGGATCTTTGCGCCAGTCGTAATCCATAAGCTCGGGCAAACAGTAGGCGACATGCTGTGGCGTCAGCAGGTTATGCGCACTGCCATAAAACGGACTGCGGCTTGCGATACGCCCGATGGCCCACCAGTGCGCCTGAGAGTATTGGGCCTTTTGCAGACGTCCAAAGATCCACTCGATAAGCTGCAGCTTCTTCTCAAAAGGTAGATGCTCAAGTGTGGCTGCAAGGCGGACCATATCTTCATAGCTACGCTCTTGAAGCTCTTTGTTCAGCTTGCTGTTGCGTGTTGCGCCAGGATTTATGTATTTGGCGATATCCTTAAAAATCACCAGTTGCTGCTCTTGGCTAAGGCCACCGGCTATACGACGCCAGAATGTCCACCAGTCGCTCCACGTCTGCGTTTTGCTGTCAAACTGGAGCCCGTGCTGGTAGAGAGCCCAAACTTGTTCCATTCGCCAGTCATCGGATGGGTAGCCAAAGCCTGGTCGCATCGCAAAACCCGTCAGCTTGAGCCAGTTTCGTTCATGAATATCTGAACGACGACGGCGTTTCTTACTTTCAAGCAGGGCATTAGCCAGTTCGCGCAGACAAGGCGTTTCCCAGTTGTCGCGTTTACCCAGCATTTTTTCAAGATTGCTACGAAGGGTTTTGATAGGCTTATTATCGGCATTTTTGGTGCTGCCACCGTAAACATGCTTAATCGCGCTGATAGCATCATCCATACGAGCTGGCAGAATAGACTCCGCCATGGTGGCGTCATCGCTACCACGGTTAAGCTTGGCTAAATCCTTGCGGATAGCAAACTCTACTTTCCAGCGTTTGCTGTCATCGTTCACGCTGACACATTCGATCTGCAGGGTGCCTACTTCGGTCAGCTGACATGCCAGCGTGACTTCTTCACGATCCTTTTGGTTTGCCGCCAGCTCGGCACGATCACGATCGCTGTCCAGCGTTGCAATGAATGGGGGGAGGGTAACGAAGCTGTCAGAGTCGATAGCAAACAGTTCACCGGCTTCAGTGTGGCTGTCATCGGTTGATGAAACAAGGTTAAAGCGAACCGGTTCCCCAAGCGTCAGGGCAAACTTGCGATCGGTTAAGCGTACCTCTGTGCCTTCATCGATCCCTTTGGGCAGGATGCAGATCCCTTGTTTGCTTTTTTTCTTGTCTTCAAGCATCAGGAAGAAAGATCGTGCAGAACCACCACCGATCTTTAGTTGCGCGCCGTGTCGTGCTTTAGCGTACGCAACAGCTCCATAGGCAACCGCAAGGTCAGGATGAGGGTTTTGAAGCTCAGTGACGCTGTCACCTCTCCAGTGGGAGAAGGTCGAGAGTACACGCTCAGACAATAACGGGCTGTTGAACACTCCACCATTAAGCAATACAGCGGAAGGAATTGCTGGCAGGCTTGCCGCGAGATCTGCACCATTGTTTTCAAGAGCTTCACGGCAGACTGAGTCATGCAGGTCAATAAATTGAGCCAGGTGTTTGCTGATTGCCGGATCGGCCGCATAAGGCAGGCCGAACTCGACCACAGCTGCCTGGCGATGACTTGGCTGATCACTGTATTCCGTTTGTGGGAAGAAACCGTCGAGTGCTATGCTGTGAACTTCCTCTCGGGTTAGCTCGATACTTTTCGAGCCACCGATCAGGCGAGAGCCGCTACCCAGCAAGGTGACTTTGGCCGATTCAGGTGCATTGCCTGAAAGCAACTGTTCTTTGACCTTACGGGTTTGTTGGATAAGTTTTGATAAGCCGGCTGCGCTGAGCTTCTTAGCACCACCGTGAAGGCGCTGTTCGGCTTTGTGGGCAAGAGCTAAATCCAGGTTGTCACCGCCAAGCATAAGGTGGTCACCAACGCCGATACGGTCAAGGGTCAGCTTTTCATTTTCTGTGCTGACCTTGATAAGGCTGAGATCAGTGGTACCACCGCCAACATCACACACCATCAGTAGCGGAATATCTTTAAGCTGAGCTTCGGCAGTGTCTTTGTTTTTTGCGTACCAGTCATAACAGACGGCCTGAGGCTCTTCCAATAGCAAAATTTTCGGTAGACCAGCCATTGCAGCGGCCTCTAGTGTTAAAGCGCGTGCACCTTCATCGAAAGAGGCTGGAACCGTTACTACAACTTCCTGATCTGCAAGCTTGGCATCTTGGTGGTGATAGTCCCACGCCTGTCGAACATGGTTCAGGTAGCTGGCACTGGCCACGACTGGTGAGACTTTTTCGACACTACTATTTGAAGACCATGGAAGAATGGCCTCGCTGCGATCGACACCGGTGTGCGAAAGCCAACTCTTGGCACTGACCACCTGACGGCCTTCCACTTTGGCACCAAGTTCGCGGGCAAACTCTCCGATAATGGCGTTGCTGATATCGCCTTTAACCGGTTGGATATCCCATGGCAATACCAGCTCTGATGGACTTATTTCACCTTCAGCCGGGTGATAGCGAAATGATGGCAGCAGAGGTTTGCGGGCAACTTCACCCGGCGCAATAAGCTGGTCAATTTCGAAGATGCTGATTGGACTTGTTTCGAGTTCGTCGGTGATAGGGGTATAAGCGACAACAGTGTGGGTTGTACCTAAATCGATACCGACTAGATAACGAGGGGAAGACATTGGTTACTCCGTTAAAATTACGGCGCATCTAGGATGCGCCGTAACAGGGTAGGGATTACTTTTCGCGAACGTCGAATTCGACCTGCCATTTCTGGCCGCCATCGGTAGGGATGGCTTCAAGGCATAGCGTGCCAAGCTCGGTAACGCGGGACGCAAGACGTACAGGAACAACTTCGCCTGCAGTACGGCCGTCTGAAACTGGCAGTGTTACCTGAATCGCTGGTAGTTCTTCCAGCTCTTCTGGCTGCCACCAGTCAAGGTGAGTACCGGCCGGGTCTTCACGGCGCACCGTTGAACCGAAGAACTTGAACTGTACCGGCTGGCCGATGACCAGGCCAAACTCGCGGCTTGGAACGTCAGCGTGAGTACCTTCTTCCATACCGAATGGTGCGACACACAGTGCCTCCAGAGGCGGTTCCATACCTGGGATTGCCGGCATAGAGCTTTCGATACCCACGTAGTAGCTGCTTGCAATACCACCGCGGATTCGAACGCCTTTACCTTTACGTACTGAACCGTAGTAAGAAGCACCGCTTGCAACAGCCAGATCAAGGTCTAGGCCTTCAAGCAGTTTAGCTTCGTTACTGCCACCCGCCGTTAGCCAGCTGTTAATGATAGACAGCAGACGCTGAGAAAGCAGCTCTGACTTCAGTACACCGCCGTTAAACAAAATAGCCGTCGGACGGATGAAGTCTTCATGCAGCTGGTCGTATTTTTCAAACAGCTCGTCAACAGCTGAAGACTGGCGACTCAGGAAGCCGGCAACATGACGTGATACGGCTGCATCTTGTGCGTATGGCAGGCCCATCTGAGTTAGGGCGCCGCGCTGCATTTCAACAGGGTGCTCTTCAATGCTGTTCTGTGGGAAAAAGCCTTCTACCAGTGTCTGCTGGACTTCTTCTTGTGTCAGCTCAGTCTGCAGCGTGCCGCCAAGAAGCTTGGAGCCACGGCTTGGGACAACAATTGGTACTGCCTGTAGCTCTGCATCACTTAGCAGGGCTTCTTTGGCATCACGGCAAGCGTGAGTAATTGCCTGGATCTGCCACGGCTGAAGCTGTTTGCCTTCCTGAGCCAGCTTCATCTTCAAGCGGTAAGCCAGCGCCAGATCCATGTTGTCACCACCCAGAAGGATGTGATCACCAACCGCGACGCGGTTCAATGTCAGGTTACCTTCTTCTTCGGTTACCGCAACAAGTGAAAGGTCTGTGGTACCACCACCGATATCAACCACCAGAATCACATCACCGACAGACACTTGGTCGCGCCAGGTGTCATCGTTATTCTTCAGCCAGCTGTATACGGCTGCCTGTGGCTCTTCTAGCAGGGTCATATGCTTGAAGCCAACGCTACGTGCCGCTTCTGCTGTCAGTTCGCGGGCTGCAGGGTCGAAGGAGGCCGGAACCGTGATGGTGACATCCTGATCAAACAGCGGCATTTCAGGGTGCTGGTTGTTCCAGGCTTCTGCCAGATGTTCAAGGTAGTTACGAGTGGCATCGATAGGGGATGCCTTTGCAACTTCTTCAGGGCTGTTTAGCGGCAGGAAAGCATCACGACGGTTTACACCACCGTGGCATAGCCAGCTCTTAGCACTGGCGATAAGGCGGATTGGTGTTTTGCTGCCAAGCGTTCGTGCCATTGCACCGACAATTGCTTTTGGCTGCGCATTCCATGGCAGGGCGGTATCGCCTTCTGCGAGTTCAGACTCGTGAGCCTGATACATAAATGATGGCAGCTGATCTTTTTCTTCAACATTACCCGGTGTGGTAAGTTGGGCGATCGGCATGACGTTGACTTTTGCTTCTTCATCTTGCAGATCGACATAAGACAGTACGCAGTGAGTGGTACCTAAGTCGATACCAACGCTAAAACGATGTTCTTGTGTATCTTGCATTACAGTTCTACCTCAGCGGCGGCTACAATACTTGCATCATGACCGTCTGCCAGCTTAGGCAGTTTAACATCGGTCACTTTCCAGCCGCGATGGATAAGGGTTCCGGTGAAAGGTGCTTCGCCAATAACATTACCAGTTAGGCGCACTTCTGAGGCGTTGAAGCCTTGTGGCAGGGTAATGCGTGTCTCTTCGTCTTCAGAACGAACAGGGGCAAAGCTGAAGTATTCGTTTAGGACTTTCTGGCCACCTTCGTGAATAACACGAGCGGCAGCGCCGATTTCTGCATCAGCAAAACCTTTCAGGTCTTCCTGCATGAAATCAATAAAACGGGCTTCTTGCTGAAGCAAAGAAAGAAGCTGAAGGGCTGCATCCGGAGTCGCTGTTTTTAGCTTCGGCTCAACTTCAACAATTTTCTCGACGATCTTTTCAACTTCTACGATCTTCTCTACAGGTTTTTCAACCTCAACGATTTTCTCTACTTCGACTTCTTTCTCGACAACTTTCTCGACTTCAACTGGCTTGCCTTTTTTGGCGATATATAAAACCAGTAACACTAATACTAGACCGCCTAACCAAGCGTGCCCCATATCAATTGTTGTCGGCATTGCCGATAAATCCACAGTCATTTTAGAAAAATCAAAAGCCATATCCGTCTTCTCTTTACAGTGAAAAATCGATTCACTATGAACAATTTGGGCTGAATACTAACATACTCATCCTGCATTACATCTAGGGTGGACCTTTTTTTACTTCAAATTATGCAAGAATTGATGCCTTAGATTAATTTGCAACCAATCAAGGGTTTGACATAACTCTGTCATTGTATGTATACCAAGATGTTATTCTACAACGCCCATATTAATATTCATGAAATCTTTGATTGCTTCCTTTCATTTTTAGTCTATTTTTCACGACTTTGTCAGTATTCTGCTGATCCCGTGGCTAATTTTGTTCAATCAGACTGAGCCGAGGTTGGCTTCATGGGGGCGTTTTGCGTAATTATGCGCCAGAAGCGGTGTGTATTTGGTAACCTGAGCCAGTGGAAAATCATTACAATGTGTGTTTTGTCCGGTTATTGCTATGTATTTTGGGTACACTTGCGGTAGATTTAGATAATTGCTTTAACGAACCATCAGGCTGAACTATGTCATCAGATTATTACGGCACCAGTGCCGCTTATGCCCGCAAAGAACAAGGTTACCGTGAAAAAGCGCTGAAGCTTTACCCTTGGGTTTGTGGTCGTTGTACCAGAGAATTTGTTTACTCCAATCTTCGTGAACTGACGGTACACCATGTCGACCATGATCATACCAATAACCCGGAAGACGGCAGCAACTGGGAGTTGCTATGTCTGTTCTGCCATGATCACGAGCATGAAAAATATACCGAGCATGATCAGCAGACTGGCAGCGTGATCAAAGCGGGTGAAGATGATCACGAAGCGGCGACGTTTAATCCATTTGCTGATTTAAAAGCAATGATGGAGAAAAAGAAGTAGGTTCTTGTTCCCTCCTCCTATGAAGGGGAGGGCTAGGGGGGGGTTATGTTAACCCCCTCCCAGCCTCCCCCCTTGAAAAGAGGGAGGAGTAATCCAATCTAAGATCCCAACACTTTCAGTGGCAGCCCCAGCATGGCGTCGCCTGTGCCTGCGAAATACCAGATTATTCCAACCAATGCACCGACCAGCCCGACATACCACACGAAGGAAACGATTTGTCCATAGCGGTCAAGCGGGAGAAGGTGGCTATTGTGGCGATATTTCCATTCGATCAGGATCTCGATAGAGCCCATGATGAGCAGAAAGCCGAACAGTGCCAGCCCGAGCGAGTAACTTAGCATGATACCGCCGACAGCCGCCAAGGCGCATAAGCTGATGCCTACGATGCTGTTCATTGAAAAGCTGATACTCTTTAGTACATGTCCGCCATCAAGCGGCAAGATTGGCAACAGGTTAAACAGGTTTAGCAAGGCATTGAATACAGCCAGACCGGCAAAGAACATCTCGCCGGTTGCCCAGTAGGCCAGAGTGCAGATGAGAGACATAATAAGCCCAAAGAACGGGCCCATGATCGAAATCACCACATCTTGCCATCGCGTATTTATCTTTTCGTCACTCAGAGCCAGCCCGCCAAGAAAAGGTATCAGGTAAATACCTTTGGTTTTCATTCCAAAGTATTTCATTGCCCTGATATGGCCATATTCGTGAAAGACCAAACAGGCAACCAGTGCGAGGGCAAACTGGACAGAAAATAGCCAGGAGTAGGCCGCTAGACTGGCCGCAGCTAATACTCCTTTGATTACCTTGGCACTTTTCAGCAGCTTCATGCCCAGAGATGCTAAGCCGATTAAGCTAAATTTTCGCTCGGGAGCCGGCGGGGCTACCGGCGTCTGTTGCTCAATATCTTTGGTGTTTCTTGAACCGTCGGCAATGAGTTGTTCGTTGGCACACAGGCGATACTCAATTAAGAAAGGTTGCCAGCTCAATGATACCTCGACACGACATTGAATCACTTCTTCGCCATTACTCAGTTCGAACTGATGGACATGCTGATTGGTATGATCAGCATCGGCATTAATTTGGGATACCAGTGTATTATTCCAAAAAAGCTGCTGCCAGCCCGCCATCGACCCTTCCAGTCGCAATGGGCGGCCAAGAAAATCAATTGATAGTAGTTCCAAGGAAAATTCCGTTTGTGCAGAGTAACAATAGATCCGGGATTATGCTTTCCCACAACAGACACGTAAAGAGGATAAACACACTTGGTTACGTGTTATGTGAAGGGCAAGCTAATTAGGAGGATCATGTCTTAGGGATAATCGAGGACCAGTTTTATCTCTGTCAGATTATCGATAATCCATTGTTTGTTAATCGCTCCCCAATCACTGATTTTATAGTGGCCGCTGCGGTTACGTTCCCCCTTGGTTTGGACGAAGGTACAGATGATATCCAAGTCAGCAAGGCTTTTAATGGTGTCCTGGGCTGTTCGTCTCGGCATGCCGGTGTACTCGAGAATACCGGGTACTGTCGAGATGCCGCTGTCAATCAGGTGAGCAAGATACAGGCGGCGATAAAAACTGCTTTTCGTTTTGCTGGTAGCCATAAACGTTACATAAATCCTTTTTATTTTATCCTCATCTTCGAGAGTAACACTAAAGGGGGGCTGGCAACAGCCAGCAACTGTGCGTATTACCGGACTTCACTGCCTCTTCAATAGTTTCCGATACGATGTCTGTTTTTCTTACCATTTTTATGACGCCTCCTACTGCCATCAGAGTTATCAATTTCTCAGAAGCTGACTAGAGTTAACTTATCGAAATAGTCTTGGAGTAGGCGGATGGAAGATGAGAATCAACGCCGAGCTGAGCTCAAAGCTTTCCTGTTTATTACCGTAATCATGTTTCCAATCCTTGCTGTAGCCGTTGTCGGTGGCTATGGCTTTTTGGTGTGGTTTTTACAGGTACTTACAGGTTAATTACCAGTTAAAACAGGCCGCGTTGTAGAGATGGCCGAAAGTGAAGTATGCAGAGAGGTCGTAATGAAATGTTCACGACGGAAGTTTATTAAAGCGCAGGCAGCAGCATCCGCAGCAGCCGCCATTGGAATGACGATCCCGGTGAAGGCCAGTAATGTGGTGACGGATGCATCTAAGACTCAGTTGAAATGGCAAAAAGCACCGTGCCGCTTTTGTGGAACGGGGTGTTCGGTGAACGTCGGGGTGAAGGATGACAAGGTTGTTGCGACCCATGGCGACATCAAGTCACCGGTAAACCGTGGCCTGAACTGCGTGAAGGGTTATTTCCTCTCTAAGATTATGTACGGCGATGATCGTCTGACTCAGCCGATGCTGCGTATGAAAGGCGGCAAGTATGACAAGAATGGTGAGTTCACGCCGGTGAGTTGGGATCAGGCCTTTGATATTATGGCCGAGAAATGGAAAGCGACGCTGAAAGAGAAGGGACCGGAAGGGATCGGAATGTTTGGCTCGGGGCAGTGGACGGTTTATGAAGGCTATGCCGCATCGAAACTGATGAAAGCGGGATTCCGTTCCAATAACATTGAACCTAATGCCAGGCACTGTATGGCGTCTGCCGTTGTTGGCTTTATCAGGACGTTTGGTATTGATGAGCCGATGGGGTGTTATGACGATATCGAAGCAGCTGACGCCTTCGTCCTCTGGGGCTCTAATATGGCGGAGATGCACCCCATTTTGTGGACCCGGGTGACTGACCGACGTTTGTCGAGCCCGCATGTGAAAGTCTCGGTTCTATCGACGTTTGAGCATCGTAGTTTCGAGCTGGCAGACATCCCTATTGTTTTTACTCCTCAGTCTGATCTTGCCATCCTTAACTTTATCGCCAACTACATCATTACCAACAACAAGGTAAACCAAGACTTTGTCAGCAAGCATGTTAACTTCCGCCGGGGGGCGACAGATATCGGTTACGGACTGCGCCCCGAGCACCCACTGCAACAAAAAGCGAAGAACCCGGACAGCGGCGCCTCTGATCCCATGACATTTGACGAATTTAAAGAGTTTGTTTCGGAGTATACGGTAGAAAAAGCCAGTAAACTCTCTGGTGTGAAACCGGATAAGCTTATTGAGTTGGCAGAGTTGTATGCAAACCCCGATACCAAAGTGGTGTCATTCTGGACCATGGGTTTCAATCAGCATACGCGCGGGGTGTGGTGTAATAACTTGGTCTATAACATTCACCTGCTGACCGGGAAAATTTCCACTCCCGGTAACAGTCCATTTTCATTAACCGGTCAGCCATCGGCTTGTGGTACTGCCCGTGAGGTAGGTACTTTCGCCCACCGCTTGCCTGCCGATTTGGTGGTCGCCAACCCAGATCATCGTAAAACAGCGGAAAAGATCTGGAAACTTCCAGAAGGGACTATCCCGGGTAAAGTTGGTGCCCACGCGGTATTGCAAAACCGTCTATTACGCGACGGAAAGATCAATGCTTATTGGATCCAGGTGAACAATAATCTTCAGGCGGCGGCCAATATCAACGAGGAGACCCTGCCTGGTTATCGCAATCCGGATAATTTTATTGTTGTTTCCGAGGCGTATCCAACGGTGACAGCTCAGGCTGCCGATCTGATCTTGCCCACTGCGATGTGGGTCGAGAAAGAAGGTGCGTATGGTAATGCAGAGCGTCGAACTCAGCTGTGGTATCAAATGGTCAAAGCGCCCGGCGAATCCAAGTCAGATCTCTGGCAGTTGATGGAGTTCTCAAAACGTTTCAAAACCGAGGAAGTATGGCCGAAAGAACTGCTTGATGCGAACCCGGGCTTTAAGGGTAAAACGTTATTTGATGTGTTGTTCATCAATGGCCAGGTCAACAAGTTCCCGCTGTCCGATCTGCCGGAGGGGCAGATTAATGATGAAGCGACAGAATATGGCTTCTATGTCCAGAAAGGGTTGTTCGAGGAATATGCCGAGTTCGGCCGTGGCCATGGGCATGATCTGGCACCGTTTGAGATGTATCACCAGTCTCGCGGGTTACGTTGGCCGGTTGTCGACGGCAAGGAGACATTGTGGCGGTACCGTGAAGGAGCGGATCCGTATGTGAAAAAAGGAGCGGGCTTTGAGTTTTACGGCAAGCCTGACGGTAAAGCGATCATCTTTGCTCTTCCTTTTGAACCGGCGGCTGAAGCGCCGGATAAAGACTATGATCTCTGGCTTGTTACCGGTCGGGTGCTAGAGCACTGGCACTCCGGTTCTATGACGCAACGGGTTCCAGAGTTATTTAAGTCTTATCCGAATGCACAAGTCTTTATGCATCCTGAGGATGCGAAATCCCGCGGATTACGGCGCGGCGATGCGGTCAAGGTTGTTTCCCGGCGCGGTGAAATCATCACGCGAGTGGAAACCCGGGGCCGTAATAAGCCGCCGAAAGGTTTGGTGTTTGTACCCTGGTTTGATGCCAGTCAGCTCATTAATAAGGTGACGTTGGATGCAACCGATCCGCTGTCCAAGCAGACTGACTTCAAGAAGTGCGCAGTTAAAATAATGAAAGCATAGGAGTCTGAATAATGAAGGGTTTAATTTCCGTACTTCTTTTGCTAACGGCCGCGTTGTCACTTTCTGCTGCGGTAGTGGTTGCGGCTACTGCGATTGTTGATGAGGAGTTGGCGACACTGCGTATGTCGGCGCTAGATACTCAGCCTGAGCCTCCGGTGATGAGCCATCCTCTCAATACTGACATTATTCCGAAGCGGAGTTATCCGATGCAGCCGCCGGTTATTCCGCACAAGATTGACAATTACCAAGTCGATCTGAATGTGAATAAGTGCATGTCTTGCCATGCTCGGAGCCGGGTAGAGGAAACGCAGGCCCGCATGATCAGTGTGACTCACTATATGGATCGTGATGGTAACTTCCTAGCAGAGCTTTCTCCGCGAAGGTACTTCTGTCAGCAGTGTCATGTGGTACAAACCGATGCGAAGCAACTGGTCGGTACTGATTTCACAGATCTTGACACCTTAATTGATCAAGAGCAGTGAGGAGGTAGCCAGCATGTGGAACTGGATAAAGAAATGGTGGCAGCTGGTTCGTTCTCCATCGAAATATTTCAGTCTTGGGTTTTTAACCCTGGGTGGATTTATTGCCGGGATCCTTTTCTGGGGTGCCTTCAACACAGGTATGGAATTTACGAATAGTGAGCCATTTTGTGTGAGCTGCCATAGAGATAATGTCTATCAGGAAATTCAAGGCACCATCCACTTTACCAACCGTACCGGTGTGCGGGCTATTTGCTCTGACTGTCATGTTCCCCATGACTGGACAGATAAAATGGCGCGTAAGATGCAAGCTTCAAAAGAGGTGTATGCCTGGGTTACCGGCGCAATTTCGACGTTAGATAAATTCAACGAAAGGCGACGACATATGGCTGACAGAGAGTGGGCGAGAATGAAGAAAAACGACTCACTGGAATGCCGGAACTGTCATGAATTTGTTTATATGGACTTTACCCGCCAGTCACAGCGAGCAGCCAATCAGCATTCGACGGCGTTAGCTGGTGGGGAGAAAACCTGTATTGACTGCCATAAAGGTATCGCCCATAAGCTGCCTGATATGCATGGCGTGGAAGGGTTTTAACTCTTCTGTCGTGATGTAGCCAAAGGGTAACAAGGTGCTTGTTACCCTTTTATCTTTCAACTTATACAGGCATCTTGAATACATTTGATTGGTGTAAAAATCGTCAAAAATGGCTGCATCTTTCCGTATTTTTTCTGAAAAGGTGACATCAGGTCAATAATCGTTATGAAAAGTAAATATCTCTATTACTTACTAACCAGAGGTAATAAAATGCTTTGCTTTTTATAGCATGGGTATCCATTGTTTTTACAGTGTGTACATAACAACAATTAGCACTGCGAACAATAAACGCTATGAGCAAATCTGAAGCACCAACTTTTAGTTATAAATTTCTCCTGCCTCGCTATTGGCCAACATTAATGATGGTATTGATCATGTACCTGCTTAGCTGGCTGCCATATTTTATCCAGTTTCGCCTGGGGCAATGGATTGGGCAGGGAGTTATGCGGGTTTTGCCGAAACGTCGCCAGACCATTGAGAAGAACCTTTCGCTTTGCTTTCCTGATATGCCAGAGCAGGAACGTAATCGCCTTGTTGAAATGAATATCAAGAATGCCGGGCTGGCGCTGTTTGAAACCGGAATGGCCTGGTTTTGGCCAGATCTGCGTGTTCGTCGCCACGTGACCCTTGAAGGCATGGAGCATATCTACAAGCTAGAAAGCCAAGGGAAGGGGATGTTGATGATGGCGGTTCACTCAATGAACCTGGAATTGGGGGCGCGTGCGTTTGGGATAACTAAAGCGGGGATGGGGGTTTACCGACCGAATAGCAATCCCTGTTTTGATTATTTCCAGTATCAAGGCCGCGCTCGCTCAAACCGCACCTTGATAGATCGCAGAGATGTAAAAGGGATGATCCATGCATTGCGTACCGGTAAAGTCGTATGGTATGCCCCGGATCATGATTATGGTCGCCGTCGTTCAACCTTTGCTCCGCTTTTTGCCGTTGAAAAAGCGTGTACGACAACAGGTACAAGTTTATTAGCTGATGCATCTGAATGTGCCGTGGTGCCGTTTACAATTGTCAGAAATACAGAATCCGGCCAATACACTCTGAAAATTCATGAGCCTTTGGAAGCTTTTCCTCATAAAGATGAACAGGCTGCGGCAGAGTACATCAACAAAGCCGTTGAGCGTTCCATCATGGAAGCTCCCGAGCAATATATGTGGCTTCACCGTCGCTTTAAGACTCGCCCGGAAGGAGAGACTTGTTTATATGCTAAATCATCGTCCTAGTGAGAGACTTTTTGCCTAAGTAGGCCTAACGTATCTATCTTTCCAGAAGCCCGCTCATGTGGGCTTTTCTTTCCTCGCCAAACATGTCATTCATTCCTCTTGGGTATTACTCGTTGCTATTTGTTCTCTGTAATGTTGTAAATTTACAGGGCTAACTATTGGATTTAAGTATAGTTTTCTTAATATAGCCTGTATGGATAGCTAGAAGTCTTGTTACAGTCTTGCATGATTGGTTACTAATTAATAAAATACGATGTTCGATAGGGGTAATCCCTTGCTTTTATTGACCATGATGAAGCCAGAATAATAACCATGGGAATGTTTTTCTAATATGAGTAATTTAACCGCGCCTACGTTTAAAAAAGCGTTTCTTCATCCACGCTATTGGCTAACGTTGACCATGATTGGTGTGATGTATCTAATCAGCTGGTTGCCGTATTTTATCCAGTTCCGCCTCGGCCAGGGGCTTGGGCGTCTGGCGATGGGGATAGTTAAAAAACGCCGTAAGACGATTGAACGTAATCTTGAACTTTGTTTTCCGGATATGCCTGCTGACGAACGCGAGACATTGACGCAAAAAAACATCGACAATACAGGTTTGGCCATGTTTGAGACGGGCATGGCTTGGTTTTGGCCTGATTTGCGCGTTGAGCGTCATGTGACGTATGAAGGTTTGGAGTACATTCATCAACTTGAAGAGCAGGGAAAGGGTGTTCTATTGATCGCGGTGCATTCGCTGAATCTTGAACTCGGCGCCCGGGCATTTGGTTTGAAGACTCCAGGCGTAGGTGTCTATCGACCAAATACGAATCCATGTTTTGATTATTTCCAGTTTAACGGCCGTATTCGCTCGAACAAATACATGGTTGATCGCCGGGATGTCAAAGGAATGCTGCGTGCATTGCGAAATGGTGAGCGCGTTTGGTATGCACCCGATCATGATTATGGTCGACGCCGTTCGACTTTTGCTCCGCTATTTGCGGTTGAAAAGGCTTGCACCACAACGGGTACGAGTTTGCTGGTGGATGCTTCGGATTGTGCCGTTGTGCCATTCGCGATGGTCCGCAATACGGATACGGGGCGTTATACACTTAAGGTCTTCCCACCGCTGGAAGAGTTTCCTCACAATGATCCTGATGCTGCCGCTGTTTATGTAAATAAGGCCATCGAGCGCTCAATTATGGAAGCACCGGAACAGTATATGTGGCTTCACCGCCGCTTTAAGACTCGCCCGGAAGGCGAAGAATCGCTTTACTAGTCTTGCCCAAGCGCAAATAAAAGAAAGTGTAGGGAAGAGCACGGCGCTCGCTTTCCCTACACTTTTTTTTGCCTGTGGCTCATTGATCCAATGAGCTAATCTTCAAATAAATTCGCTTTCCGGCTTTAGCCAACCAGCTTACCTTGCTGATAATCAGATATCGCCTGCTCAATCTCTTCCATGCTGTTCATCACAAAAGGACCATAGTGAACAACGGGCTCATCGATGGGCAACCCAGAAAGAAGCAAGATGCCAGTATCCTCTGTTGCTTTGATCGACAGACCTTCACCGCTTTCGAGAATAGCCAGCTGACCTGCCCGGGCTGTGACGCCGGCGATCTCAATAGCCCCTTTGTAAACATACAGCATGGCTTGAAAATCCGGGTTCAGGCAACTGTTGAATGATTCGCCGCTGGCTGCTCGCCAATCGGCAACCGTTGTCGGAACGCCGGTTTTTTGTAAAGGGCCGGTTAATGTCTCACCCTTGATGGTCAAATCGCCGGAGATCACACGGACCAGGCTATTATCGGAGAGTGATTTTTCTGTGATCACCTCAGGTTGGAAATCATGATACTGTGCCGGTTGCATTTTTTTGGTTGCTGGCAGGTTAATCCAAATCTGAAAACCATGCAGGTTGCCATCGGTCATCATGGGCATTTCACTGTGAATGACCCCTCGTCCGGCGGACATCCATTGCGCGCCGCCATCACGCAGTTCACCTGTGTTTCCCATATGATCTTTATGTTGAAAGTGACCTTGCAGCATATAGGTAAGGGTCTCGATGCCTCTGTGTTTTCAAGAGCTACAAAAAAATTTGTTCATATTATAGTGCTTGATCACGTTTACGCTGCTGCGCTAAATTTCGCTCTACGATGAGTAAAAATGACAATTCACATGGCAGAAAGTGATTAGAGCTGACTGTGCCTATAGAGAGCAGGAGTTAATGCTAATTCACCTGATCTCTATAAAATATAGTTGACTGTTATACCAATTGACCTTGCTGGTAGTCTTGTACGGCTTGTTCAATCTCTTCCATGCTATTCATTACAAACGGTCCGTAATGCACCACAGGCTCATTGATCGGGATGCCCGATAGTAACAGCACACCACTGTCTTCAGTGTTTGTGATGGCTAGTCCCTCACCGTAATCGAGTAATGCCAACTGTCCGGTTTTGACGGTTTTTCCTTCCACTTCAATTGTACCTTTGTAGACATAGAGCATCGCTTGGAAGTCGGGATTTAGGCAACTGGTAAATTTCGCCCCCTTGGTTGCTTGCCAGTCTGCGATTGTGGTTGGAACACCTGTTTGCTGCAATGGCCCTTTGATTGTATCGCCTTGAATGGTGAGATCACCTGAAATTAAGCGAACGAGGTTATTTTTGCCTAATACCTTTTCAGTGATCATCTCAGGCTGAAAGTCAGTGTATTGGGCTGGCTGCATCTTCTTGGCTGCTGGCAAGTTAACCCAGATTTGGAAGCCGTGTAGCGAGCCGTCAGTCATCATCGGCATTTCACTGTGGATGATACCTTTACCCGCAGACATCCATTGTGCGCCACCATCCCGTAATTCACCTACGTTGCCCATATGGTCTTTATGTTGGAAGTGGCCATTGAGCATATACGTCAGAGTTTCTATACCGCGATGGGGGTGATCTGGAAACCCACCAATGTAGTCATCAGGGCTAATCGATTTCAATTCATCGATCATTAAAAATGGTGAAAAGCTGGTGTTGTTAAATCCATGTACACGCTGGATTTTTACGCCATCACCATCAGATGATGGGTGAGATTGAATGATTTGTTTGATACGTCGGATTGCCATAGTCGCCTCCAAATTACTTTCTGTTCTGTAGTGTAGAAAACAACGTGCGATGCAAACAGGGGGCAAAAACGAACAGCTTGTTTGAAAAATTTGAATGACTATCAAGTAGGAGAAGCAGAGGGGGGGGGGAAATATGAAAGACCATCAATGATTAAGTATAGTTTTATATCGTTAGTATGGATAAAGCCTGTCAGTTTCATTGTATCAATGTGACTAGAGCTGACAGGTTGCTCTAACATGCTTCTGCCCTATTGTCTGATAGTGCTAAAGCTCATTCTCAGTCTGTTAATGCTGATTAGCGATACATTTTCTAATCTCTGCTCCCCTAGCGAGACACAACAAAAGGTCTGCCTATGGCTGACCTTTTATTGTGGTACATAGAACGGGTGTTATGTTCTATGGGGCATCATATTTTTCAAATTCACATTAGGGGCGGTGATAGAGAATGATCAAATTCTACTTTCACCGACACCAGGTGATTTTCATATCACATTGTTTTAAATCTAATTGATCTAAATCAATAATGTGTGTGTGAGGAACATCTAACGCATTTAGTGTCGATATGTGGTGTTGCAAGGTTGACTGAGGCACAATATAGTGTGTTTCTATTGGTTTCATAGCGGCAAGTGGCTTAGTGTTTGGTATTATGGAGTGGTGATGCATCAGATTAACTTTTACCCGGTAGGCAACGGCGATACATGTCAAATAATCTTGGACTCTGACAAGCGGATCCTTTTGGACTTTCGCCATCACGGTAACGGCGTAAAGGATGACTCCCCCGAGATTGACCTTAAAAATACGTTAAAAAACGAGCTGAAGGAGGCTAAGCGGAATAGTTTCGATGTTGTTGCATTTACTCATGCGGACGAGGATCACATCCAGGGTAGTACTGAATTTTTCGAACTCCTGCACGAAAAGCAATACCAGGGAGAAGGGCGAGTTAAAATCAATGAGTTATGGGTGCCAGCTGCAATGCTACTGGAGCGTACTGACAAGGATAAGCAAAAAGAAGAGTTTGTAATATTGCGCCAGGAAGCCAGGCATCGACTGAAGGAAAAGAAGGGAATCAAGGTTTTCTCAAAACCAGACGAGTTAACTAAATTAATAGAAAGCTGGGACATGTCCGTGGATGATGTAGCGCACTGCATTGTTGATGCGGGAACGCTTGTAGACACCTTCTCTTTAAAGGATGACGGTATAGAGTTTTTCGTTCATTCGCCATTTATCGCTCATCTCGACCAAGACGGCAAACAAATAAAAACCGTAAGAAACAAAGCCTCGCTAATTTTTAATATCCGCTTCCAACAAGGTCAAGAGCTATACGATTTCCTAGCCATTGGGGATTCAGAGTGGGAGGTATTGGAAGAAATTGTCGAAATTACCCAGTATCACCGTAACGACGACCGTCTGCGCTGGGATCTGCTAAATATACCTCACCACTGCAGCTACCTGGCGCTGTCAGACACAAAAGGTGATAACGAGACCGCTCCCAAGCCGAAAGTTGAAGAATTGCTTCTGCAAGGACAGCGGGATGCTTACATGATTTGCTCCAGTAATGCGTTTGGGCACGGAAAGGAGGCACTTGATCGAATACAGCCGCCACATCTACAGTCCCGTCACTGTTATGAAAAATACCTGAAGAAAGTTGGAGGTAGGCGCTTTATTGTAACCATGGAGGAGCCCAACTCCAAAGCGCCTGAACCAGTTACAATAGAGATAACACACTTCGGCCTGAGCCTGAAAAAAGCAGCAAGTGCTGCGTTGGCAGCTGCAGTAGCCTCGCCGGCACGGGCAGGTTAACTACTATGACTGCGTTCTATTCATTAGAGGGCAAGCGGGTTAAAGAACACGAAATGGGGCCCGGCTCCGTTTCGTTAATTCATGCCATCAATAAATCCGCATCTTGGGAACTGGTAGAGTTAATTAAACTCGGTGATGATAAGGCGATAGAATACGTCATAGCAGATATAACTTGTGACGAGGTTCCATCCCGCAATAAAGTAGGGATCCAATACAGTGAACGGATCGGGTTTAAGGTTACAGATCAGATCGTCCCGACCACGTATGCGCTGAGACAGAAATTTCCTATTCTGATTCACCAAAATGCCACGCCACCTGACTCACCAAGAGATCTGTGCCTGTACCTTGAACCGACGGATGTTGTCGAAAGTACGTGGACTGCGGAAAAGCACCTTAAACGTGTTAGCTGGTGGCTGATGCAGGCATCCAGAGGTGAACTGCATCCACAAGACCAGGCGCTCGAACCCTTATTCTTTCCAACACTAAGTTCAATAGTACTGCCTCCGGATTTCCAGCTAGAGTGCAATGCAGGACGCAAAATTTTTATTACTGCCTTTGAGCCGAACAGAGATACCGAAGTCCCCTGTGGCACTTATGTGGCACACTGGCAATCATGCAGGGGCACTAAGGTTAAGCTCAACACGATTGACATACGGCTGCCGCCGGCCACACACGGGATCGTCAATTATATGCCGTACACTTTCCGTGAGTTGGCTCTTTTTTGTGAAAAGAGAACTGATGCAAATCTTACGTCACTGGTTCGAGAGAAACTATCTGAATTAAAAGGTGATAGCCACCAAATGCACTGTCCAACCTGCATTATCTTGCGGTTTCCCATCCGTAGGGATGACAGTGCCAAGCCGGAGAAAAACCAGTTGATGGCTGTGCTTACACGCAGTGGAATCAGCGATCTGCTCAAACTATTTGAAGTATCTCTAAATGGTTTGCCCAATGTCAGCGCCTTGGCCGGTAACCTACGCCCTATGACAACATGTGACATTGAACTCCCGCTAGAGCCTGTTGAGTGCCTAATAAGACCGGACGAGCGGACCCGTCGAGCACAGTCAGGCATCCAAGAAGCGGGGGGCAATGGCCTGATTATCGGTGCCGGTGCGTTAGGTGGTGCTCTTGTAGATTTTTGGGCAAGGTGTGGCTGGGGGAAGTGGGTAGTTGTCGATGATGACTACTTTAGGCCGCACAATTTTACACGACATGTCGCACTTGACGTGCATGTTGGTCAATCGAAATCACAGGCTATGGCACAAATTGGGAATATCCATGCGGGTCATCTCTCAATGTTTAGTCACCTGCACCTCAATGCAACAGAATTTGCTGATCAAGACTTAAAAGGTGCGTACCGGACAGCAGATCTCGTTGTCGATGCTACAGCCTCAATTGCTTATCCTCGAAAGGTAAGTGGTCAGCGTCATGCACCTCGTCATCTCTCGGTATTTTTTACACCGGACGGCAGAGATGCGGTTATGTTAACCGAAGATAAACAGCGCCATATTCGTCTAAATGCCCTTGAAGCCCAGTACTACAGGTCAGTGATTAACGAAGATTGGGGCCGTGGGCACCTGGATACGCCAAAGTCGTTCCGTTCAGGTACTGGATGCAGGGATATTTCTGTGACGATGTCTCATTTCAGGGTGATGTCGCATGCTTCGTTGCTTGCCGAACACATTATGATGCAAGCAAAGGGAAATGAAGCTTCGATTTCTGTGTGGGTGAACGAACTTACATCTGGGAACAGAGTGAGGCAGTCAGTGCCTGTTTATAAAACAAAATCGTATGAAAGTGTACTGTCAGATTTTCGTGTAGTTTGGGACGAAGGGACTGAAAAAAAACTTCACGCATTGAGAACCAAACATTTACCAATGGAGACGGGCGGGATCATTGTTGGTTATCATGATCTCCCCACCAGGCATGTTTTTATCGTCGATGTATTGCCAGCCCCTTCGGATAGCCAACATCATAATACTTGGTTCAAGCGCGGGACAGAGGGTGTGGCTGAGATCGTGGAAGAAATTCAGCGACGAACCGCAGGGAATGTATCCTATCTTGGCGAGTGGCACAGCCATCCCCGGGGGAGTTCGTCGGAACTAAGTGGGCTGGATTCGATCCAGCTTGACCAAATTGCCTCAAGGCTAGCTGAAGATGGCTTACCCGCTTATTCCATGATTGTTAGCGATCGCAATATAAAAGTTTTTGAAAGGAGGCTTTAGGGTGACTGATAAGTTAAAAAAAGGGCTAGCCCTTTCTGGTGGTGGCTATCGTGCCACACTATTTTCTCTGGGGACATTGTGGCGATTTAACGAAGAGGGATTACTCACGTCATTAGATACCATTACCAGTGTATCAGGCGGGGCGATTGCCGCAGGATTTCTGCTCTACCAGTGGGACAAACTAAACTTCGAGGTGGTAGATGAAAAATTGGGCCGGCATAGGGCAACCAACTTTAAAGAAGTAGTCGCGGATCCCTTGCTAAAGTTTTGTCAACGCACCATTGACGTCCCGGCCATGGCTTTGGGCACCGTGAACCCCTCATCCACGGCGGGGAATGAACTAGCCAAATTTTACGATAAGCACTTGTTTAAAAATGTTAGATTACGAGATCTACCCCATAACCCAATGGCCCCGGAGTTTGTTTTTTACGGCACCAACTATGACACGGGAGTGAGTGTGCGTATTTCAAAAGACTATGTACGTGACTATCACCTGGGCAAGGCCACAGGGCATGACCTAAATTTGTCGCAAGCTGTGTGTATTTCCAGTTCATTTCCGCCATTTATGGCTCCGGTGAAGCTTTCTGGTGAGTCATGGGATTGGGGTGAGCCAATTTACAAAAAGCTCGATGATGAAATTATTGCCCGGTTGCGCAAGAAGCTGGTGCTCTGTGATGGCGGCCTATATGACAACATGGGTATCGAGATGCTCTGGAAGCATGGAGAAAACAAGGAATATGACGTTGTATTCAGTTGTGATGCAGGAGCTCCTTTCGAGATCCCACATCCAGAAGGTGCTGGTATTCTTGGCAAACTAAAAAAGTTGGTGAGCTGGCGCACTTGGTGGCATTCACAGTTTGGACGCATGACCGAGGTTATGATCGACCAACAACGTTCGCTCAGAAAGCGTACACTCATGCGGAACTATCTATCTGGCGAGTACAAAGGGGCGTACTGGAGCATTGAGACGGATTTAAGCGACTACAAGTGGATAGAGCCAATTATCACACAAAAGCAGCGGGGAGAATACGACAAGCTCAAGGAACTTGCAACCCGGCTAAGCGGATTCGGGGATGACAAACACCATCGCCTGATAAACTGGGGCTATTGTCAGGCTGATAGCGGGCTACGAGCATGGTATGAGAGGGATATGGCTGTAGGAACGCTTCCATTTCAGCTGTAGCGGTCATTGCCACAGCGAAAGGTTATCCCGAAGGGAATCGTGGCCACTGTGGTCGGAATAATTACCCCCGCTCAAGTCGCGAACAATTCAGAATAAAATTAATCCAATGATATGATATGGAGGTTCGCATTTCCAACCTCCAATCATTAAGTAATATCGTGATATGAGCAACGCTTGCAATGAAAGAGTCTATTTACATGGTCGACTATAGTGTCGGCCACATATGATGTGGATTAGTTTGGATTCAATCTGTCAGATCTGTAGCTACGATGTAATCAGTTCTGACAGATTGCTCTAAGTCGGCTCTGTCCAGCGACGTGTTAGCGTGGGCACGGGCCATGTTTCATACTCATTCTTACTAAGCTTTAGCTTCAATCAGGATAGTGGCAACTATCCTGATTGAAGGGTAACTATCTTACTTTCTTGCCAATTCGAAAAGTAACCGCTTCTTTTCTTCTTCACTCATTTTTTCAATCACACAAGCTAACTCTGCACTGAGTTGATCTTCGCAAAAAAAGTAGTTCAGTGGTACACCTAACTCTTCTGCCATGCGTTTCAGCGTGCTGATATCCGGTACATGACGGCCTTTTTCGTAGTGGTTCATACGTCCGCTAGCTGAGCTTGGTTCCATGCCTATTTTCACCCCTAAATCTTTCTGGGTGATTTTGGCTTTTTTACGCGCAGCTTTGAGCCTCTCTGGGATGGGGTTGGTGTTTTGCACTTAGACATTTCTAATCAACCTATAGATAACTTAGATTGTCTAAGTTTTACGGATTTTTGTATACTTAGCAATCCTAAGTTTTTGTGTTGGTGAAGTTGCCCATGGTTGCGAAGATGAAAATAAATCGCTTTATGTATAACCTATTGATTGAAAGGAAAGTGGATGGCTTTTCAGTAACAGAAGCGCGGGATGCGATACTTTCTTACGACAATGGTTCTGAAGATATCAATGAAGCAAGGAAGATGATTTATCGTCAGATTCTTTCATTCTTGGGTAAAGGCTGGTTGCGAGATACAGGAGAAGGACGTAACAGACGATATTGGGTTACCGATACCTTTAAGCAACTATCCGTCGAGCCTAGAAGTGATGGTAAAGGGGCTGGTCTAAAAGTGGAAACAGAACTTAAGCCAGCAACCAAAGAGACCATGGGGATTGACCAGTTATTTAGGGAGAAGAGCCAATATGAAGGAGAGCTATCCATTACGCTTGGTGAAGTGGAAGAGCTTCGGTCTTTGATTGAACGCTTCCCTGAAAAATCGCATGAATGGACACCTCTTCTTACTGAAGCGAAAGAGCGCTCGGCAACCTTGTTAGGTAGAATAAATGCGCTGGGTAAGGTGTTACAGCATGATGCAAAGGTTGCGAGCAAATGTTAAGGCGCTGGCAGCAGACCTGCGTTGAGGAGGCTGAGTATAAATATAACTCGGGAGGCTCACACTTCTTCTGTCAGGCAACACCAGGGGCAGGAAAAACAGTCTTTGCAGCGACTATAGCAAAACGTTTGTTAGATCAAAATCAGGTTGATCTGGTGCTTTGCTTCGCTCCATCCCGCATGGTTTGTGAGGCCATCCGGCATACCTTTTCCATAATCACTGGGAATGACTTTAGTGGTGGGTTCGGAGCCATTGGAGGTGTATATACCTACCAAACGTTGAGCTTTAAAAACGATGACTTTTGGCAACGCTTCCAGCGTTATCGTGTGTTTGTTGTCTTTGATGAAATCCATCATTGTGCGGCTGATGAGCATGGACGTTCAAACGTTTGGGGACAGCAGATTGTGGCGAACATTCAGAAATTGGCAACGTACTCCTTGGCACTATCTGGTACACCATGGCGTACCGATGCAGCGCCTATCGCTATGGCTGAGTACACCAACTTAGAAGGTGAACTCATTTGTGATTACCAATACGGTTTGCAACAAGCTGTTGATGATTCAGTGTGCCGTCGCCCTCGTATTGTGTTGGCAGACAGCGAGTACCTGTCAGTGAAAGAGGGAAGCAGTCAACGTTCTTTTTCATCGATTAAATCTCTACTATCAGACTCTACGGCAAGCTATCAATCAGTCATTCATAGTCCAAGAGCGATAGATTATTTGCTCACTGAAAGCTGTAAAAAATTGGCGGAGATACGCAAATCTATACCAAATGCAGGGGGATTAGTCGTTGCGGCCTCTGTAAGTCATGCGAAACAGATTAAGAAAGCATTAGCTGAGAAGCACGGTCAAAGTGTGGTGATAGTAACCTATCATCATGACAAGCCTTTACAGACTATTGAACAGTTCAAAAGTGCTAATACGCAATGGATAGTCAGTGTTGGGATGATTAGTGAGGGAACAGATATCCCGAGGTTACAAGTATGCTGTCATATGAGTGCAGTTAAAACAGAATTGTACTTTCGTCAGGTATTGGGTCGGATACTCAGGGTGAATGGGAGTGCTAATCAGGAAGCTTGGCTTTATACATTTGCCGAAGAAAACCTTGTCTCTTTCGCTGAACGAATTGAGCAAGATATCCCAGAGACCTGTCTTCACATTAGACCGCCTTCTGAAGAGGAACAAGAACACGAACCAACTTGTGAACGTGAAAATAAATCGCACCAAATTACATGTGGATTAGCTGAAGAGCGACTGTTAAATCTTGAGTGGTTGCCTAGGGAAAAAGCCTCTAACAGCCACACGGGAGGGGATTTAAACGATTTAGCCGAGCTTAAGATTGGGAGGTTTCGTCAGCGGGTGATAGAGGCGTTTTGTTGTGGACCATAGAACATGTTAAGACCGATTTCACCAAATTATGCTGTCTGTTAGACTCTTGAACGAGTGAATGACGATACACATAAGGCGACACCTGTGGCTCAGCATTGAATGTGAGGTTCATATTTTGGGTGGGGCAATTACCTCTACTAGAATTATGTTTAATTTTTAGCGCTTACATAGAAGGTGATATTTGGTGGAATACTATGAAAACAGAAAAGACGACAATTAACAGGGTGGCAACGTCTTCAACTGGATTTAAAGCCGCCGATAATATCTTGCATAACTGGGGATGTACGGCATCACAGACTCAGGATATCTTAAAAATACCAAATTCCACTTACTTTAAATACCGTGCAGATCCTCAGTCAGCATCCCTGACAGATGACCAACTGGAGCGGATAAGCTACATCCTGAGTATGCATTCTGCACTAAGGGTCGTGTTTGATAACCAGGACAACGTTCGTGATTTTATGTCGATGAAAAACCATAACCCTTACTTTGAAGGAAGAACCCCGCTTGAGGTAATTAGTTCCGGCCGTTTTGGGGATCTCTACGAAGTCTTCACCCGCATTGATGCACTACGAAGCGGCCAATGGGAGTGATGGGCTTTGAGTTATTTACAAATAGGAACTAAAGGCTACCGGTTGTTAGTAACTAGTAAAAATTTGCCGATTAAAGTGTCGCCATAATCATTTGTGGTGAGTGACAATCAATCCCAACATGCTATTTTGTATGGATATACAGTGGTAAATAAGGCGGGTTTGTAGTGGGGCTGGATATAGCTGAAAAGATGCTGGTGCAGACGAAGTGGCTGGCTATGCTGGTAACAGATGGCTATGAATATGAGCTGGATGTTTGTACGCCTCGTATAAAATCGCTTATTAAACAAATTGATGAGTTACTTGTGGGGCTAGAGCTAACACAAAGGAATCATCTCCACTATCTGGAGCCCCGCTGGCTGTCACTTTCCCGCGAAGAGAACTATTTGCAGCTGGTAGAGGCGTTTAATCAGTATGCTGACACCCATAACGGCATGTTCAGACACTGGAAGCCAGAATTGTTTCCAGAGCATGCACTTGTCAGTGTGATCCTTGCTAGGAACACCATTAATCCCTTTATTCATATCACATTTGATCAGCTTGAGTTGACCTTGGATTTAGACAGGGGCGTGCTGTATATCAGGATGCTTGATGCACTGCCTGCTGTACAGCGGAATGCTATCCTGGAGGGAATATTGGCGAGTGTCGTCAAGGTGTTGAAATCACCGATTGCACCAGAGTCGGTTCCGGAGCATGCTAGATATCGGACAATAATACTTGAGGACTTGCCGGAACGGCTTGCCAAAGAGGTCCATACGTTGTGGCAAGAGACTAGCGCCGAGGAGCGAGAGGCCTTTGGGGCGCCGGCGGAACCTGTTACCAGATTGTTGATGTCGCTGCGCGACTACCTATCGGCATGTCGGGATATTTACTTAAGCCTGGACTTTGACTGCCGGGGACTGGACTTGAAAGCTTGCTATCGGCGGTTTGCCGATGGCCGGGATGGTGGCATGCTGTCGTTGCCAGACGATGATCCAGAGGCGTTTCGCCACTTTGTTCTAGGTGACCAGCACTTGGGACAGCACCCCTTCGAAATCAAGTACGGTGTCAATTGCAAGTCAAATGGCTTGCACCTGACACCGCTATGGGAAAATGGGCAAGTGTCGCTGAAGTTGTATGCGTCACTAACAGGTCACTCCGAGCTGATGCTCGTAAAGGCGTATGCAGCCAATAAGTCAAAATGGCCACTGGTCGTGAAACAGAATAATTTTGAGGAAATCATTTCCGGCCGGGCATCAGTTGGAATTTGGCCCCAAACACATATAGCGGGTTTGATTTCTCCGGCTACGACTTATTTCAGCTTTTCTGAGACCTCTCCAGTGAGCTTTATATACAAAGACCAGCTTGAAGCCACTGGCTAATCGTCACCCCACTTCAGGATTTTATATTCACTTTACGCTTCGGGCATTTTTGAGGCTTTTTTTTACTTGGCTTTACGAGTTCTATTTGTATTTAAGTTGTTGATTTTGCTTGGTACGCATTGATGCGTACTGACGCGTACTTGGGGCAAATAGGGATATGATTACTTGGAGATTGTTGCTATTTTTAAAGGGATTAGACGCCTGTTACAGAATTTGTACTAACTAGGTTGAATCCCAAGTAAGATCCGATGGAATCCTAAGTAAAGTCCGGTGGATTCAACTTATGGTTGATTACGCTTGGTTTCCTCAAGCACTCACTGAGCTCCTCGTTAGATCTAGGTCTAAAACGAGCTTCTGCCCCTTTTCGTGTTGGAGAGCAATTCCACTAGTTGTACCTACCTCTCGGTTTGCAATAGTTTTGCTAATGACAGGCGCAATCGCAGCACCAATATGAAAATCGGTCGCAGTGTCAATCGTGGTGTGGCTAGGAGTTCAGGTTAAGGTAATCATATTGATGGAGATTGGTTCGATAGCTTATTCAATGATGACAGACGGTGATTGCGTGGGTCGAGTTCATCAACCCAGACGCACATAATGCTCCACTAGGTTCTAAGTAGCTAGTATGCCCTGCTCGTTTTTCACATAAACACACTCTTGCATACCCAGAACCTTTGAGCGGATGCGTATAAATATAACCTACTGACAATATAGATTTTTTTATGGTTTAATATGACGAATAACATTAACCGTATAAAAGCAGTTTCAATGACGATAGGTTTGTAGATGCATAAGCTAGATTTAACAAAAATGTTGAAATGGGAAACGGTTATATATCTCTCTCACGCTTTGTTTTTGTCAGTGATAATCAGTACAGGTGGGGTCATACAAGAGCTAATTGATGGCCTCCTTTTTGGTGTGCAAGCTAACCTAATTGACTCGATTTATGAAGGAGGTATCGCGTTAAATGAATACCACTTGTTTGATTGGGCCACATCTCCGCATCTCTTAACGCTAATTCTTCCATGCTACTTTGTTGTGTTAATGTCGTTAAAGCCTGATAGTGCAACAAGGAAAAACCTGACATTGATGGGTGGTTTGTATGTGTTGCTTTGCGTGTCAGATACGTTAATTAACTTATTTTATAAAGATGTTGATTTCGTCCCTCTATCGACGCACTATATTTATAATTTTTTTGGTGCATTAGCAATATTTTTATTTTATAAATTTATAGTGCTAGCTAATCGCAAACTACTTCTCAAAATTGATGCTGATAGCAAAGCACTGTTTAAGCTTATTGAACCAGCGATTATGGCAGCAGTATCGGTATTATACCTGACTCTACTATTCGTAACTCAATCCTCTACGATGGCTGTCTCACCTTCCCACATAAACATTACCATTGAGCCTCCGTTAGATTTTTTTTACTCGACTAAAAACAATAGCGACTCTGATAAACACAGAGGCTTTGATATTCCCATCGGGAAAAGTAGAATCAACGAGCTTGACTGGAAGTTGTTTAGTACAGACATGTCTGTCGATTATCTAATTGACAGTTCGGTAAGCACTGCACTTGAAGTAAGAGTTTTGAATGGGTGCGGTATAAATCCAACCATAAGTGAAATTGAGGAATACTTAGCTCTAACGCCTGCGATTACCATACCGAACATATCTAATACGTTATTGGAGTTTGATGACGGTCAAGTAGATATAAAGTTGCTTAGTGATGGTTTTGTAAATGAAGGTATATCTTTAGACAGTAGCAGCATAAAACAAGCATCCATTACGCTAGAAGACGATGAAGAAAAGTACCGTATTTCAAGATTTATAGCCTACGATGAAACTATTTCTCATAACTCATGGGAAGGAACTACCACCTACATCTTTTTCTTATCAGATTTTTTACAAGACAAAGAAAAACCTATGCGAACAGCAAGGATAGCTAGTAAAGAGTTTAATGCGAAATTCAATTTTTCTTTTGTAAATTTCAACTTAGATAAGCCTATTGACAACAGTTGTACAAGCCTTCCAATAAGCAAGAATGATAACTATGAAATAGAAGCACCGATTGGTGGATTGGCCCTAACTTTCATAAGTGATAACAATCGAACCCCCTTAATCTTTCGACAGGGTAAGCACAGCTCATCAATAGAAGGTGTCAGCGGTTGGGTATTCAAAGAGCATGTTGATGAAAAGCAACTTAAACGTACCATCGATAATGGCTTGTTAAGCTTTATTGCTGGAAGTGCCAAGATAACATCATTAAACGTAGACGGTAAACCTTACAGCGTACACGACAGACACAGCATAGCAATCCAGAAAGGTGAGATTGGTGCTTCGCATACAGATAATGGGACTATTCGGCTAGTGGGTAGTGCTGGGGTATTTTTCCTAGACAACAAGAGAGTTAACCAAAGCCGCTGGGAAAAGCTTGGAACTGAATACCAACTCGCGATATTAACAATAATTTTCTCAACTATTGCCTTTTGTGTAAATCAGTTCGTTAAGCACACACAAAACAATCAAACTAATACGAAAGAACAATCGAAGTGATTATTGAAGTGTATTAGTTTAGTTCAGATCTGACACTTTAGTTTGATATGAAGAGAGTTAACCACTTTGATTAAAGGTGTTTCATAGACTGGACTTTAAGCAGGAAAAATAATGGGGTTAGGTTTTTCCTTTTGTATGGCGAAGTTTTCTAAACTTAAAGTAATCCATTGATTACTAATTTAGTAAGGTCACTGACTCACTTTTGTCCAGAGGCGTGTCAGCATGATCGTCGCTGGCAATGATCGTCGCTGGCACGTTTGTGTCCCACAATGTGTCAGTAGGTTTTCCTTATACACAAGGTTTTCCTTATACACTTTTGCCCTACGACATTCTGGCGGTGTGAGTCTTCCAGAACCCTCCTGAGCAACAGGAATCACGCTTTTAAAACTGATTTTTACATGATGTATATGACACTCCCTTAATCCAGATTAAGGATTGTCATCTATATTGCCGGTAATATTTGCCATTGCTGATCGCACATAGCAAAAATGGACAAAATAGAACAGCCATTCGTAAGTACGGCTGTTTTTTTTTGTCCTTTATAAGGCTGATGAATAATACAAAACGATTTTTAAGAGGATTGGACTTGAGTACTTTGTTTGCAGAAACCCGTATTGGCAACATGACATTAAAAAACCGCTTTATTCGAAGCGCTACGTGGGAAAATATGGCGACAGACGAGGGCCATATGACGGATAAGTTATACGCCATCTACGAAGAACTCGCTAAAGGGGAAGTCGGTCTAATTGTAACGGGCTATGCAAATATTGTAGAAGAAGAGAAGCCAAATGCTGGCATGATGGGAATGTACAATGATTCCTTTATCGGTGAATACAAAACGCTCACCGAGTTGGTACACAGCAATGATTCTAAAATAGTCATGCAGCTAGCCTACGGTGGCACAAAAACCACTCACAATGTGGGTGAAAGGGTGATCTATGCGCCGAGTGAAGTGTGTGAAAAAGGCACACAAACATTAGGCAAAGCGATGACCAAGGATGAAATAGATTACATCGTTCAGGCATTTGCTCAAGCAAGTCGAAGAGCCCAAGAATCAGGGTTTGATGGGGTCGAAATACACGCGGCACATAGCTATTTAATCAATCAGTTCTTAAGCCCTTATTACAATCGAAGAGAAGATCAATATGGCGGCAGCCTAGATAATCGAATGAGATTGTTATTAGAGATCTATGCTGAAATAAGAAAACTTGTCGGTGATGAGTATCCGATATTAGTTAAATTGACGGCATCTGAGTTTTTTGAGGATGGCTTGACCTTTGATGAAACACGCATTGTTTGTAAGAAATTAGAAGCGATTGGCGTGGATGCAATCATCATCTCAGGCAATATCCATGGTAAGGCTAATACCGTGATTGGCGAGCATTTTGATGGATATACCATTCAACAAGAAGGCTATTTCCATGAATATGGGCATGTTATTAGTGAAGAGGTGAATGTTCCCGTTATTACCGTCGGCGGATTAACGGATATTGATGCGATAGAAGAGATTGCGAATAAAACCAATATTCAATACTTTGCTCTCTCAAGACCTTTGTTGTCTGAACCGCATTTAATTAAGCGCTGGAAAGAAGGCAACAGAGCGCCAGTTGATTGTGAAAGGTGCTCAAAATGTCGCACAAGACGTGGCAATTTCTGTGTTGTTAATAAGGAAAGAAAATCGCAATTAGCTAGCTTATAAAATAAGCAGCAATATATCTCTGTCCCGTACCGAGTCAGCAAATCATTGCTGACTCATTCTTGCCCCTTTTCTAGTTTCACTCTGCTTTACGTTGCGGAGTGCAAACGAAGGTTTGAGTTAATTTAGCTACTATTTAGAGTATTTGACTCTTGAAATGATTGAGCCTGATTTCACTGCCCGTAATGCGTACAGAAGATATTAATTCACGGTGAACACACGCGATCATTAAGGCGTAATTTACTTCACTAAATTGAATCGTTGTCGATTTAAGTGGCCAGTCATCGCCTAGTGAACTATCAGCCCATGTCAGAATTTTTTCTTGATGATGTGAGATTTGACTTATCACAAGGTTGAGCTTATCTCCATGACTGAGTGATTTCATGGCAAGCATTTCCTGTAACTTGTTTTCGTGTATCAACGTGGTTGCTTCTAAGCCAATGTCTTGAAGATGGTGTAGAGTAATATCATTTTTTCGAATTAAACCGTCGAGCGGTGTTACTTGATTGATAGTCACGCGGTAGGCTGGTAACCAGTACTTTGAATCAATGTCTTCGTTAATACATTCTTGGTAATTTGTTGCTACCACTAACTGATATGGCAGTTCAAGCATAGGCAGCAAAAAAGCGACATCTTGTTTATCTAAAGATAGATCATCGCATGCTGAGGGCTTAGAAAGAAAATAAGCAGAGTTGTACTTGATAAATTGATAAGAAATATTTAAGTGATCGTGCTCCTGCAGTTGATTAAATAAGTGAACAGAAGGGGCGATACGTTTGGCTTGAATAAGCATTTCCATTTTGGCTTCAGAAAGCGAAAGAAACTCTTCATCAGTATAAGAAACTTCCAACATAGTGACGTAATGAATGTAAGCACCTAGATCTATTAGCGTTGTATTAATAAAATCAAACACATTGTCTTGGAACTCCACTGGACAAGGTACAGACTTTTCAAGTGTTTCACGAACCGTCGCAGAGACCAGATAGTCTGATAGCCACTGCTCAGATACCATCTGGCCTTCCGACAGCATTGAATCAACAATCAAAGTGTGAATGTTATGCCAATTGATGACAACGCGACTAGAAGTTATGACTTGTAACCATACGTCTTTGGGCACTAGTTCCAGTGAAACAACGTTGAAATCCAGCGAACTTATAAGTTCAACTTTGGTTTCCTCGCTTATGTTTGCATTAAGCAATTCCACACACTCAGAATCTGGTATTAATTTAATGTCTTGGGAAAGGTACAGCGTTATTTTTGCAGCTAGATCGTTGTGGAAAAACTTATTGAACAAAGGGGTATCAGGTAGATGTTCATACGATATGGGCAAGGTTACAGCGCGATCCATTACCGCCGCGCACACAACTGGCAGCGTCTTGACATTTAAACTGACTATTTCGTGCTCTACAGCAAGCAGCAATAAAGAACGTAAGGAGGGAATATCCTCCAATGAGGATAATTGAATTCCGACTTTATACAAAGAGTTTAGCACTGGACTTGGGTCGCTAAATTGACTAACTGCTTCAATAACCATAGGCTCTAAATCAAATGCCTGCAGCAAGGTCGCATTGTCAGTTGTTGATTTACTTTCCAATTCGCGTACGTTAAGTAATTCACAGTAGAGTTCGAGTAATTCCAGTTTCGTTAATTCTCCGGGGCGGTTGGCAACATCGGTAATTACTGATGTCCAAAGTAGTTCCCTCCACTGGGGTAACACGCTTTTCATAAGATATAATCGCTCGCCACATTGCTCATGTTCTTGCAACTGCCTACGAATTATTTGGGCTAATAATTGACCACTGTAAGCGGACTCCAGAAGATAAGCCAGTAACCCATAATTTAACGCCGCAGGTGAATTTGCATCATTATCAGAAAGATAACTTACGATCTCCGCGTAGTCGGTAGCAACAAATGTCACATCAAATGGGCGTCGTTCTCGCAACGCTTGAATAAAGGCATAGTCGCGTTGAGTCAACTTACCTTCTAGGACGTGATTGAGGTACAAACCATAATGCTCATCAATCAACCCATCACGCAAGAACATCTCCAGCACAGGCATGGTATCAGGCACCCAATTGGCATCTGGAGCGCTGTCCATTGCCTCATGGAGTGGCCACGTAACCGATTTCGCTTCGCTGATGGCGGTTCGCAAGTTAGCCAGCTTAGCGCTGCGATCATGAGCCTGTTTTCGATGACGGTCTTCAATCGCTTGGCGACGCAGCTCTACAACTTTAGGATCCAATTCAGAGATTGCAAATTCACTTGCTTGAAGACGTGTTGCATATGAGTTCTTGTCATTATTGAGTGCATGAATAAGAATATTACCTCTTTGGTTCTGAAGACCTACAAGCATATCTATTGAATACAATGCAATAGATTCATTTTGTATTAGGTTTACGTTATTCAAGTTCCGCCTACTAATAAGAGCTCTTATCAGAGCGCCACGCAACACCCAGGCATACTCCTCTTCATCAAGCAGGAGTTCTTCATTGGAAGCTTTGTCTCTTGCCATCAATGTGCGATAAGACGCTTCCAACTCTGTAACCCGTTCGGTTCGGATGCGTTCCTTTTCCGCAATTGCCTTATCAATCGCGCTTACTTGATTAGTGTAGAGTTTGGCAAAGTCATCACTGTAAAAGTTCTTATAGATAATAAAAGCCAATAAGCGTTGTAAAGTCTTAGGATCTGTTGCCAACACGTGTCTATAAAAGTGAAACTCATTAACGATATTACGCAGGACACGCATATCGGGTACTGTAATTGCGACTTTCTTCAACAACGGAGCTAACGACGTTTGCAGGATGGGATCTGTAAACAGTGTTCGAAAGCGTTCATAGGCGTTGAAAGGTGACATAACAGGTACTAAGGGAACAATAGCGTCAAAAAATTTTGTGCGATCACTGCCTTTGAATACATCATCACGAATGGCATAAACAAACCTGACAGGGTGATGGATTTGATCGCATCGATTAATTAACCCATTCAGTTCTTTTAGGCTTTCAAAGACTCCTGGGCAGTCAAAACGGTCTAAATCTTCAATAACCAATACATCGCATTTCGTGGCAACAAAAAAACGCAATAATTCTTCGAGGTACAGACTAAATGACGTCGCACATTCTGACATTGGTTGCAGGTCTATATCACCATCTTTGGGGTTAATACGTGTAATACGATGACGAAGCAGATACCGACAGACGTCAGCTCCTACACAGACAGGCACCGCGGCCATAAAGACAGTAAGCAGTACATCAATGTTTAATAGCGAAGACGCCGAAAATACCGAAATCAACCATTGAAGCATCGCCGATTTTCCAACAATAATTGCCAACACAGCCACGCAAATCCAGGCTACCACTACAAATGATTGGAAATATGCTGATATACCTTGAAAATGTTTAAATATGGGGAAACTGAATCGCGATCCCCTGTGTTCAAGGTCACTACGTTGGTAGAGTACTTGTTTTGCAATAGCATGCTCAAGATTTTCGGTAGTGGCATTGTCTGATGGCAAATAGGTTCCCAACGAAACCAAGACTGTGTTGAGGTGAGGGCGTTCGCGAAAATAGGAGTGCAGAAGTGTTGATTTTCCACTACCGTAGGGGCCAGTAAGGGCCAGTTCACGAACTTTTGACGCACAATTATCAAGAAAGAAATCGAACTGTTCAAAGTAATGCTGATATTCTTCTGGTTTATCTTTGATCGTTGGCGTTAAACATAGCCTTTCATCGTCATATTCTTCTACAGGGGTTATGAGTCGGTCTAAGAAGTGAATTAAGCTTCGCAAGCCATATATTAGCTTGTTAATTACTGTCGTTTGGAAAGTCGCTAGTTCCATTCAGAGTGCCGCCAACCTAAAGATACACAACTGTCTAATATATCATACGGTTGATATTAAGGCGGAGAAATTCGGTACACCATCAATCTAGTTACTTCTACTTAAACTTCCCCATTATCGAAGACTTTGTTACAGGACAAGCAATACAAAAATTAATCTGAACAGGTGAAATTAAAGCTGATACTCTAACGCGAATTTGTCCAGGGGCGAGTTACAGCTGAAGCGCGTAACTCGCCTTTGCCCCAAAGTGAGTTGCGAACCTCCAACAATCATGTCAATTGCGTCTCCTTTGAGCCAGCATTTTTTTAATGCTAGTGGTGTGCTTAAAGATAATTTGAACTCGAAGTACCTTTTACGCTGTGTTTTGAGACAACGTTCCAAGTAAGACACTTAACACAAGATTAGACAACTGATTCCTTGTACTTATATTTCAAGGCTGCATACTTTGGTATTTGTGCATAATTTCATCATAAATCGCTTTGCACTCCCTAAAATCAGAAGTTATACCTGTAAAAGCATCGAAATATTTGGTGAAGTTCATTTTTGAGATAGGTTCATAAATATTGTACTTTATTGTCTCTGCTACATCAGAGCCGACTACTAGTGTTGCTGTAACCGTTATAGTGATAGTTGTTCTTGTGTCGACAATGAACTGTTTAACAGCATTTTCCATATTCAACATCTGTCCATTGCATTGGACGCTTCCAACCACAAGGTTACCACTTGTTTGTGCTTTTTTTTCAGATAGCATCGAAAAGGCAATTAAGTGACACCAATTCCATTTGTTTTCGTGAGGTCCAGTCACAATTAAATCACTACATTCAATTAAGGTATTAATGTGAGCATTGGCAGAGATGCCCATCACGTCATTTTGGCTTTTCGTTCTCTTCCGACTTCCTGGGATATTGTATTTTTCTATATCTTTAAATGATATTTTATGACTGTTTTTCTTGTATGTTGGTCCCAAAGCAAAGCCTCCATCTAGAAAACTTCGGGCCTCACTGCTTACTTTTAAGACGTCTAGCGGCGGCTTTTCCGCATGATAAATTACTGTACCATCGCTTGATTCATATTTTGAAGGATAGAGTGGGAAGTTCCGAAGGAAAATGCAAAATGGAACGTTAAATATTTTGCTTTCTGAGATTGATATTTCTAGTTCATCATAGTCTATGTTGCCGTACACAGACGTCACCTTGGCCGTTTTTGCATCATAAACGATGCCTAATGTTGAGTCGTAATTATAATCCTTCCATGGACGAAAATTTATAAAATTTAATCCCATTGTCTCGTTTCTCTTGTTGTATTTAATAAGCGTAGCATACCAAATAATAAGCTTAATAGAAGCGAGCTAATACATTAGGAAATGTAGTAGATTAGTAAAATAGAACGGTAGTTTGTGGTAATTTTAATCTCATAGTTTAAAAAATCGTAACCCACATTTGCACAGAGGCGTGCCTAGTGAATCGTGCTGGCACACCTTTGCCGCATAATTATTTCGAGTTAGGTTCCATTCATACGATGAATTCATCCGATTGGTATACCTTCAATATTCAGACTTTAGCGTCGCAGAACTTAAATGCTTCATCTGCTATCGAAAGACACTCTGAACACTCAGTGTAAGTCGGTTTATAGCCGTCATGAACGACGTCGTTTCTTAGATTCTTGAACCCAAGCAACTGATTCACTAAGCCATCAACTTCTTTATTAAACAAGTTCGGCAAAGCTTCTGTTATCACGTCATGAATGCGCCGATACTTTTTGATTTTGTAACCTTTAGCCCTGTAGACGTTTAGTAAGTTGTATAAAGCTAACTCAAGCGCAATGAAAGACTCCAATACAGCTGCGCTGTGGTTCTCTTGTTCATTCGCCATTTCATAAGCCCGCATCAGAGTTACACGCCAACTGGGAAAGTCACCAGTCGTAAGGTAATGGGCAATGTGACCAGTGCTTTTTTCACGATTGAAGTTAGGCAATTCATGATCTGCTAAGTTCGGAGGTTGCAAAGAAGTGAAGCGTCGTGCATCAGGCTCCCAATCATCGAACAGTTCTCGGATTCGTTGATCAGTGTCTTTCGCCAAGTGTTGTTCGTTGTACTTCTTAAACCCGGTAACAATATAGGGCTTAAAGCCTGCCATAAAGTCCACTTCCTTAATTGATGTGTCTAGCGTGGCGTAGCGGTATACCCTGATAAAGTGATTCAAAGCATTCAAAGCTTTACGCTCCAAAGCATCGGAAAGATCATCAGCTTCAACAGCAATACGAACAAGTGTTGTGATACTGGAGCTACTGAACTGTGTGTGTCCTTTACCGTCAGTATCCATCAACAAACTAACATCAATTGAACCATCAGCCCGATTAACAGCGTTGCAAATCTGGTTGTCACCTGTCTGTCGTGATGCTTCAAAGTCGTACTTGTAGCTAATTGAATTATCATGAGCAACCGTGATTATCCTGTCGTTCACAGATAAGGTATTGACGGAGCTCATCGGTTTACCAATGCCTACAACGAACCGATCTCCTTCAAAATCGAAAGGGGCTTCACCGGGCAAAACTCGAATATTGCCCGGATAAAAAAACTGAAATAGTGCACAACCTCTCAATTAAGCCTCCTACTGATCCAATTTACACGTATTGAGTGCAAACTCTGTATTACTGTTCATCATATATCGTGCAAAAACAATTGATTAAAAACAATCAAATTCTGATTGTTTTTAGAACAAGAGAAGTATTTTGACTGGTTCATTAGCTTTTGTTGCTGAAAGCCCCAACCAATGATCTGAACTGTACAAGCGATGTTAGACATGCCGTTAAGTGACTTTGCTATAGCTGAAGTAATTCATCATTTACTAAATTAGCAAAACCACTGACACAATTTTGTCCAGGGGCGAGTTACAGCTGAAGCGCGTAACTCGCCTTTGCCCCATTTCTTCTTTCAGGCGATTAACCACTCGCTTCACCAAAGTGTCATTTGGCTTACTTTTTGTAATACCAGTAACCTGTTTACGTAGATGGGGTAACATCAAATCACCAGTTCTTATAGAAATGAGCCAGTGTTTAGATAGTGATCTTACATAAATCTAAAAACATAAGGTTTACAATACCTGCTCACCCTATTCCACTTGTATCATTGTGATTGGTATAATATTCCTCGTCTATACCAAGTAAGGTCCTTCAATGATTTCGGTTCGAGTATTAAAAGCAAAAAACGGTGATTGCATCCTGCTATCTTGGGTTCATGATGGAACTAAGCGAAACATTCTTGTTGATGGTGGTAAGTCCTCTGTATACAAAACAGTCGCACAGAAAGGCGAGCTTTATAAAGCACTCAAGAAACTTAGAGACAACGGTGAGCGTGTAGATAGGCTGATCCTAACTCATGTTGATGATGATCATATTGGCGGACTTATCAAAGGGTTTGAAACTGGAGAGTTGCTTACCGATTTGTGTGACAGTATATGGTTTAACTCAGGAAGGCTGATTAAGCGAGATTTTAACGCCGAAAGTATTCCGAGTAATGAACTAGATCTTGAGAGAAAGAACCGCAAGGATGGGGAAACAAGTGTAAAGCAAGGAGTCACGTTAGAAGAGCGTATAACAGAACTCGGTATATGGGACGAGGAATTGATTGTTTCTGGACATTCAATTGAGTTTTATGGTGCGAAAATTACGGTGTTGTCTCCCACATTAGAAAAGCTGTCAAAGTTACTACATAAGTGGGAAAAAGAAGCTCCTAGAAGTGTGACATCAGCGTCTGCAAAAGATTATAAAGCAGGTATTGATGAGTTGACTAAAGATGATGTTTTTGAGGGAGATACATCTATTCATAACGGAAGTTCAATAGCTTTTATCTTTGAATATATGTCGAAAAACATTTTGCTTCTAGGAGATGCACATGACGATGTTATCTGTGATTCTTTGTCAGAGATGGTCAGTAGCAAAGGGAATGAAGGCTCTGATGAAAAAATGCTAAAAATTGACTGTGTTAAACTTTCGCATCATGGAAGCAAATATAATACAAGCTATGACTTTTTGCGCCTGATTGAGTGTAAGAACTTCATAATATCTACAGATGGTAGCTTACATGGCTTACCGAATAAATTAACACTAGCAAGAATAATTAACACAATAGATAAGCCCAGCTTGATATTTAATTACCCACAACTTATCAAGAAAATCTTTACTAAAGAAGAGCTGGAAACACTAGCAGGCTCAGGCGTTGTAATTAAAAGTTGTGAAGATCACTTAAATGTATGAATTAGCACTACAAGCAATTAAGAATTCCACTGTAAAGGTTATGGAAGGAAGTGGCGTAATAATCTGCCCATTCACTGATGAATACTCCTATATTTTTACTGCAAAACATGTGATTACTGAGATAGAAATTGAGGATATTCATATTGAAAGTGTGAATGGTCTTGATATCAGAGTCTTAGATAAACTAGAACATAATGATATTGATCTTGCCATTCTAAAGATATCTAAGGTAGCTGAAGGTGTACACTTTTATGAGAGCAATTACGAAAACTTCAGTCAGAATTTGAAGCTTTATGGATATCCGGAGCAAAATAGACATCAAGAAAAAGTCATAGATCAATTAGGCTCATACAACTGCGAGCTTCATGATATAGGCGATGAGAAATACATTTTTTTGCTAGATGGTGTTGCGCCAATTGATGATGTCGAAGGTTTTTCGGGAGGTGGTATCTTCTCGATTGATCGAGAAACAGGGAGCTTTAGTATTTTGGCTGTTGAGATTGGTATGAGAACCCCTGAGTCTTCAAACAGTCAAGTAGATGCTATAAAGATTGATAGATACATCGAAATCCTCAATAAAAATAACTGGCAATTAGTGATACCAAGTTATCTTCGAAACTTCGAAATGTATAGAAATATAATTTTCGAAGATGTTGATTTAGAGAATGATGGAAGCTTAAATGGAATTAAAGGGTGTTTACGTACCATATTAGAAGAATATGGGGTAACTAACTCGTTGACGATTAATCCAAACTCAATTTTAGAAAAGTTCGAGAATAAGATATTAACGTATGAACAAAAGAAGAATGATTTGTACAATAGATGCTTATGGAGAGGTTTCTTAGAATTCTTGTCGATATACCTATCTCTAAACCCGCCGTTAGACTCTGATTCTTGCAATGAAAATTATTTGGATGAGTTGTTTGTAAAATTTAGATTTGTCTTTGACCATAAGAAAGTTAATTTCAAAAAACTATTTAGGACATATATTTTAGAAACTGACTTTGGTCCGCTAAATGAATTGTCAAAAATACTAATCTTCTCGCCACGAAACGCTAGTGTAGGAAACCCTATATTAGACAAAAAAGTCTCTAATATGACGTTAACTGACATATCTAGTTCAATTGGTAGTCAGAAGCATAGGATAGAAGTTGTAAACCGGAACCGTAACATAAGAAATGACATATTACATTGGCCATCAGTCAATGACAAATGCTTGTCCGATAATGAAGATGATTATAGTCGTTACACCGTATTTGATAGCGAACAAGTGAAAGAGAGTTTAAACAATAGTTATGGGGAGTTTTTAGCTGATGAAGAATGATATATCTTTCGAAGAAAATCATAGTTTTTCGGATCTAGTACCAGATTATGATATAAGAAAATTTGTATTGTCTTGTAATATGACTAAGTCAGCTATAGTAAATGCATTTTGTTTAGTGTTCGAAAAAGAAAGTGATTTAAAAGAGCAGTGGGAAGATATCGCAGATGTTTTAAATTATGAATACCTAAGTACTAATGAAACCACCGAGTTTGAAAGGTGGAACAATTACTTGATATTTGTAATTACAGGTGAAGCATCCCTAGAAACAAAATATGAAATTGAGAATGATAAATTTTACATGCGTAAACTAGTTATAGAGCTTTCAACTGAAAGTGAAGAGATGTTAAAGGAAAAAACTATAGCATTTTTAAATAATAGGTTGCTTCTTCGAAACTTTGATTTGTCGAACAATAGTTTTAATAATGATAAATGGAAAGAATCATTGGGAGAATATTCAAAGTCAATTACTAGCGAGAACATTACATTTGGTCGAGATAGAATTTCAAAAGATGCTAGGGTTGATTGGATAAATAGAATGTTAGGTCAATAATAATGAAGTTAAAAAAAGTTGAAATACAAGCATTTAAGTCCTATCTACAAAAAGAGGATGGCACCTTTGATTTTACTAGTAGTGATAGTGAAAACCCTGCTAACTTCATTTCTCTGTTTGCTCCTAATGGATTTGGGAAAACATCTTTCTTTGACGCGATAGATTTTGCTATAACTAAAAAAATAACAAGATATGTTCGTAGTGATAAACTATCAAAGTTAAACCTTGAGGAGTGTAGACAGCATAATGCTCAAGGAGAAAAACAGTTAGTAATAAGAAATAAGAATGCACCACTAAATTTAAAGACATTAGTGAGTGTTTCTACAGACAGAAGTGAAAAGCCATTTATATCTTCATATAAAAATAGTCAGAAAAATAGTTCAGATCTTAGAATTCAATCCAAGAGTAATATCAATAATTACTTTGAATCGTCAATGCTTTACCAAGAGTCTATAGATGCATTTTTGCGAGAAACAAACTCTGAAGACAGATTTTTAAAGTTCTCAGAAATTGATGATGAGTTAGTTGAAATCAATCGCGTAAGGACGTCTATTCTATCTGTTAAGTCTGAAATTTCAAACGAGGAAGAACAGCTTGTTGCTGAGAAGCTCAAATTAGAAAAAGAAGAAAAAGCACAACTGGAAATTCTCAATAATGTAGATGAAGTTAACCGAATTATTAGCGAATTAAATAAATATAATATAAATATAAGTCTACCGTTAATATCAGCCCCTTACAATGAAAGTAGTCACTTAGCACTTTCATCTCGAATGAAAGAGTTACACAATAGCCTCGAAAAAAAATCGAACATTGACAAAGAAAAAGTATCAAATTTTGAGTCGCAATTATCAAAAATTGAACTTGCTGTATCTATGTATCAGCAATATCTCTCATTTAAAGAAGAGAGAGAAAGAATTATACTTCTAAATGGTGATATAAGTAAGTTAGATGGGTTGATTCAAACGAAGATTAAATTAGACAATAATATTAAAGATACAGAAAGTGCACGCAGTGATTTAATCCAAACCTGCGAAGATGCAACAAAATTCGCGGAAGAGTATTTACAAAAAACAAATGTTGAGCGGGAGCTTAAGGGGCATAAAAAGATCTTAAGCTCTAGGTCGGAAAGGCTTGATAATAATAAGAAGAAATTATCTAAAATATTATCGGAAAGAGTTGTTCTAGAAAAAGATTTAAGTGAGATAAAATCAAAAAAATCTCAGGTAAATGATACATATACTAAACTTAATAAGCTCATTAAGGCTGAGAGAGATTCCAAATTAAAATCCGAAGTTTTGAATAAGGAATGTGATACTTATATTGAAAAAATAAAGTCAACTAAAGAAGAGGTTGACGAAATTAAATATTTCAAAATTAATGATGTGCACAAGTTGGTAGCAAAGGAAAGTATTTCACAGGAAGATAAGGATTCACTTCGTGATATAAGTAATAGATATCAAAATCTAGAAGGTGAAATTTCAATTATTGATAGAGACATCAATGCTAAGCACCAGAAACTCAATGAAGTTAGAAAACAAAATTCGGATATTCTGACTTTAATTGAAAAAGCTAGCGCTCTAATTTCAGAAACTCAGCAAAGCCACTGTCCTCTTTGCGATAGACCTAACGATAGCTATGAAGAATTATTAGCTAGGATTAGCAACAACTCAGCTCTCTCAGAGTTAGAGAAGTCTTTAGTGGTCGACTTTAACAAGCTCAATGATGATAAATCAAAGTTAGAGAAAAATTTGAACTCTTCACTTGAATCGTTTAAAAAGTTTATCTCTAGTTATATTGTATCAGCAAAGAAAGAAATAGATTTTCTGGATGTAAATAAGGCTAAAAAAGAGATTGAAATTATAAATTCTAGAGAGGAGCTTTCCAAAAGCAGACAAGAACTGGACATCCTGAACACTTCCGTTATGTACATGTCAAAAGAAGAGTTCAACTTCCATCTAGATGGCAGGATGTCTGCATTAATACAGCGTATTGATGAGTTATCTACTAGTGCAGAACTGCTGAAAAAAGAAATTGAAGATGAAAATGTGAGCGTAGATGACATAAATAGGTTGCAAGATATAGAAAACAGACTTTCAGAATCCAATGCAAAACTATCTAGTTATGTAAAGCTTAACGAATTCATTACGAACTCAAAATTGGAACAGAGCTCATCTATAGCTGAGATTACAGAGTTAGCGATAAGTTTGATTACAGAGCTTGATGCTAAGCTAGCGCAGTACATAGCCGAAAAAAGTAAGTTATTGGATGCGGAGAAAAAAATTGCTCTTCATGTCGAAAAAAGCCCTTATGGTAAATTAGAACGAAGGGCAAGAGGCGATAAAATCCATGTTTTACAAGAAGAGATGGATGTAATTATAAAGACTATTCCATGGTTTTTTAATATCCTTAATGGTTATGATTCAGCTAGCAATGAAGACCTGAGTTCCTTCGTCAGGTTAAGAATTGAAAACATGATCAATGATATTTCTTTGAAGGATATTAAGAATCAGAATATGTTGGCGCTAGTGTCAACAGTTAAAGATATTTCTAAAGAGTTGATCGGCTATTCAGATATCACAGAAATCCAATCAAAATTACGTGGAATAGGTTGTAAATTAAGAAAGCTATACAGTATTTCTACTGAGCTAGAGAATGATTCTATATCCTTAGGAAAGGAAATTAGTTCGAGAGTTGATGCTTTCTTTAATACGGATTTAATTAATAAGATATATCAAAGTATTGATCCCCATCCAGAATATAAGGAAATTATATTCACGTGTACGGCAGAAGATAAACCAAAATTATTAGTGTCTGCTCGAAGTACAAAAAGCAACCAACTTATGTCTCCAACGTTAAGTTTTAGTTCGGCACAAATCAATGTACTAGCGCTAAGTATTTTTCTTGCTAGAGCGATAAATGCTAAAGATGACGAAGGGAATGATGTAGATTGTATCCTAATTGACGACCCAGTTCAGTCCATAGACGCTATAAACACACTAGGGCTGATTGATACTCTTCGGATGATTAGTGTTAAGTTTAATAAGCAGATCATTCTTACAACGCATGACGAAAACTTCCATGAGCTGTTAAAGAAAAAAATTCCACAAGATAGCTTTTCGTCTAAATTTCTCAGACTCAAATCTTTCGGTAAAGTTAGTCAAGATAGTTCTATTGAAGAATATTGATTAATATAACGTATGAGCGGTCAAAAATACCGCTCATTTCATAACGAAGTAACCTTTTTGCAATGGCTCTAAAAGGCAGTCAGGTTTCGATATACATCAGCTAATGTGAGTTGCGGACTTTAGAACTAAAATACTAACTCATTTATGTTCACTTTATTGTTTCAGCTTGTTGGCTCTTTCTAAACCATAACGTTGTTCAGTCAAAATTGAAAAAGGTCGCACGGATGTACGACCTATGAACTAGGGGCGGTGCTACAACCTACAAATAACCACTATCGCGTCACCAACACTTCCCATCTCAAAAGAATCGGTAGTTATACTCACTTTGTAGTACCTCAGTTAAGCTTTGCAGCATGAATGGAGGCCAGTTCATAAGGTACACCCTCAATCCCTTTGTCCAGTCTATCACTTAACCTAGTATAATTTTGTCAACTCCAGCGCTGTTAATACTCTATACAAGTATTATTGTAGGGCGCTGACACTCAAAAGTTTGGTCAAAATAACCTCCTTGAGTGCCATTCTGATATGACACATCATTCTTTATATCAATGGTAGATTTTTGAATCAATAGTTAGAGGTAAGCCTTATCTCTATTAATCTGTGTTTTGCTGTTTGGGATACGAGAAGTTATCCGAACGATAGACTTAGTTTGAAAAGCCTAAGAAACTTCTGTCCAGAGACGTGCCAGCACGATCACCGCTAGCACGTTTGTGCCCCAAGACGTGTTTAGCGGGAGCTTTATTGTAATGACACTGATTAATGAGGTCTTACTATGTTTTAACCCCCCCTGTGTCAGGATAGTTGTCGCCTAATCTAAATCCATAGATTAGACAGGGGGGGGTAAGCTAAAAAGATGTCCCGCTATCCAGAAGAACGAAAGAACGCCATCCTTAAGAAGTTGTTACCGCCGGTGAGTATGTCAGTGCCGAAGCTGGCTAAACAAGAAGGCATTAGCGAGGCAACCCTATACAATTGGTGTACCGGGCACCAATGATCAAATTTTGCAGCAGGTTGTTGCGCAGGAAACGTGCCTCGTACCAAGAAAGAAGCCTGAAAGAGTTGAGGTGTTATCTATTTGATAGATGGATATCAGAGTCTTAAAGCAGGAAGTGTAAATGATGGCCCCAGTGGGCTACTTTGTTCTTTCAAACCAAGTCCAGTTAGTAATTATAACTCCCGGCCGGACAGTCGTAACTATGCTCTGGAAAAGTAGGGATACCTGGGGCGCTTTTGCTACCTGCGGTCAATACTCAATGAGCGTAAGAGAACAGGGCTATCGAATTATAGACTAATCATTAACAATCCACTACGACCGCGACTTCATAATTACAACAATCAGGCGTATGAGGTACTTCCTACTAACTTGGTTTTGTCCCAATACAACACGGGCATACCGGTTGGTATTGATTTTGTTAATCCAATGCTCAATAGGCCCTCCACCCCGACAATGACCACTAGATTTAGAGCTCGGTTTCACACTAGGATCTGAACGCAAAACTTTATTTAAATTCAATTCTTTAACTTGTTTTTTTTGAGTCAAATTACCAAGTAATTCACATTAGGTCATTGATGAGTCATGATCTTATCTCTCTGGTTGATATAGATAAGATCATAAGCCTGGTATGAGCTTAATTAAATGCGAATTTATAGGGTGTCATTAACTGTAAAAGATGTACTGCTAAGATGAACTGGCAGCAACTTGATCTGCATATACAGCCAGCAAATAGTGGTTAGACTGTTGGCTAGCAAAGTCTAACCCAAACCCAAGTCGGTTACGTTGGAATTCCGTGTTTTAATCGGCCAACTAGATCGCATACCATCTCGAAATCTTCCTTGTTTGAAATCATATCGACTGGCCGCTTCCCTCCTAAGCCGTAAACGCCTTCTTGTAACCACAATTTTGCTAGGTGCGCATCTCCGTGAAGCTCCGTTGCAAGAGAAATTAAGATTTTGAGCCTTTCTGTTTGCTCTTCACTTAGGCCTTCATATTCATCGCTATCAAGAGTCATTTTCCAACCTCATACAGCCACCACTAGTGAATGTATCTTATACTAGTACTTATTTGGTGCTGCAGCTTAGTTCAATTTAGTTGGATGTGTAACTGCCTTATGTAGTCTCTGGTATAGCTAGGAATTCGCATCACTCAAACTAAGCAATGGAGGTGAATGATGCCTTAGTTAGAGTGATTCTTGCCTTAGTTTGAGTGATTCTTGCCTTAGTTTGAGTGATTCTTGCGTAAACATGTACACAAAGGTTAATTTGAGTGCATTAAGTGTTAGTCAGTTTATGGTGATATGAATGGACAACAATAAGCTAGAGTTAGCGATGGATACCCTTAATAAATGGGGAGCCACACCGAAAGAAATACAAAATGTGCTTCCCTCTTATCCAGACGATGAACAGGAAGAGCGAGTGTATTGCATTCTAAGTATTCTTAATTTCTTAAAAGTACATTTTGATAACCCCAAAAATCGAACCGGTTTTATGGCAATGAAAAACCATAACAGCTTTTTTGAGGGGCGTTCACCTTTAGAGGTAATCAGTACAGGTTCACTTGACGATCTCAAAGAGGTCGAAGCAAGAGTTCGCAATATGGGAGTGTGGTAGGTAGTTGCAGGCCAAAACCGCCGCTCGCAACACTCTCATATTTATAGAATTGGGCTGTGAAACTACGCTTTCACATTTTGAACATTAATGGAGATATAGTTTCAATATGAGCTCACGCCGCAGAGCAGTGGTTTTTCCTAGACAACAACGCATCCTCGATCAACTGGGTGAGAACATTGAATTGGCGTTGAAGCGACGGCGTATTTCGCAGGAGCTGTTACACCAACGGACAGGGATATCAAAGCCGACATTACGAAGGATCACCAGAGGTGACTCAACAGTGTCTATTGGGCACTATATGATCGTTTTAGCAGTATTGGGCCTCGAAAATGACCTCGGTATGGTAGCCAGTGATAGTGTGTTAATCGGTAAACTTGAATCGATAGCGAAGCTCAAAAGTGATTCAAATGCATGAAACATTTTTGTCTAACTTCGAGCCAGTCTAGTCTGGCTCATTTCTGCCCCAAAGTTGCGTAGAGCAACAATCTTGACTTGCTTCTTTCGACATTAGTTGACCTACTTTTTATAATGATTAATTATGTACTCAGTTTACTATGGTGTGTTGGGCAGAGAAGACCTGAATTTGAACCAAAGTGTGGCTTTACTGTTCTACTAAAGCCTCAATAGTCATTTAAATGATATCGTTCAATATCTGTTAATACTTGAAAAGGGTAAAGAAAAGTTGATTAAGATAGACTGGGAAGTATTTAAAGCAAAGTTTTCAACAAATCCACAAGACGCTTTTGAATGGATGTGTTATCTCCTTTTTTGCAATGAATTCCGAGTGAAAACTGGCATTTTTCGATATAAAAATCAATCAGCAATAGAAACCAATCCTATTTCCCAAGATGGAATTAATGTTGGTTGGCAAGCTAAGTTTTATGAAGTTGCATTATCTAACCATAAAAATGATATTTTAGAAACGATTACAAAAGCGAAACGTGATTATCCTGATTTAAATAAAATAATTTTTTACACAAATTCAGAATGGGGTCAAAATAAAGGAAAAGAACCAAAAGGAAAAATAGAAGCAGAAGAAAAGGCAAAAGAAAACAACTTAGAAATTGAATGGAGATGCTGTAGCTTTTTCGAGTCACCGTTTGTTGTAGATGATTGTAGCCGGATTGCTTCGTATTTCTTTACTCAATCTGATAACTTATTTGCACTTTTGAGTTCGTTTGAGTCTCATACGGATGCAATTCTAGACGATATTGAAACTACTATAACCTTTGGCGACGAAAACGTTTCAATTAATCGATTTAATTTAATTTCCGAAATTAAAAGTTCAAATTCTAGTGCGCTAATTATAAGTGGCGAAGGTGGCACAGGAAAAACCGCCTTGATAAAAGAGCTATATGGAGATAAGGGGAGGAATGATGCGTTTTATGTCCATAAAGCGACAGAGTTCTCTGTTAGCAGTTTGAAGGAATTTTTGTCAGGTGTTTTTATAAAGGATTTTGTTGAGGCACATGATGGAGCAGGCAATAAAACAGTTGTTATTGATTCTGCGGAACATTTGCTTACTCTAGAAAATACAGATCCTATTAAAGAGTATCTCTCCACCCTAATCAAAAGTGGATGGAAGGTGTGGTTCACCACGAGAAATAACTACCTAGATGATTTGATTTTTCAACTATATGAAGTGTACAAAACTAGCTTTAATTCTATACACATAGAAAAGTTGGATGATGATACGTTATTCGAGCTTGCTAAAAAGCATGGTTTTATTATCCCTGATGATAAGAAGTTTAAAGAACTCATATTGACCCCATTTTATTTGAGAGAATATTTGAAGTATTATCAGGACAACAAAGGCGCGAGCTACTTTGAATTCAAGGAATCTCTGTGGCCGAGAGTTATTACAAAAAGATCCCCTCAAAGAGAGCAGTTTTTTATTCGGCTAGCTGAAGAAAGAGCCAATACAGGAAGGTTTTTTGTAATTCCTGATACTAATTACTCCAATGAAAAAGTAGAAGAAGTCTTAGTTTCTGAAGGAATAATCAGTTATGAGCCAAATAGAGGATATTTCATTACTCATGATATTTATGAAGAGTGGGCGCTGGAAAAATTCGTTGAAAGTGGCTTTTTATCCTCAGAAAATTCGGAAATATTTTTTGATAAAATACAACAATCTTTACCTATCAGAAGAGTGTTCAGACGATGGCTATCAGAGAAGCTTAGCAGCGAAAGTGAAGAAGTTAGTCACCTTATTGTAGAAACCTTATCATCTAGTAATATAGCCAAGTTGTGGAAAGATGAAGTGTTAGTTTCTATGCTTCTGTCCGACTACTCTGATTACTTTTTTAACATTAGTGAAAATTTATTATTGGAAGATGACTTCAGTCTTCTAAAGCGCATATGCCTATTGATAAGAATAGGGTGCAAGGAGATAGATAATAGTTTTTTTGATAGGATTGGAGTGCGAGCACCAGATATTTTATCAATGGATTATGTGATGACTAGGCCAAAAGGAACCGGATGGAAGTCACTAATTAAGTTCATTTATGAAAATATCGAAAATATTGGCGTGGAAAATCTCAATTTTGTATTGCCCGTTCTTTACGACTGGAGCAGTAACAATAAGTCTGGCGAAACAACTAAATATGCTAGCCTAATTTCTCTATCATTTTACAAGTTGGTAATCGTAAAAGATATATATATTGGAGATGATGGTTTTTCCAAAAACTTGATCCTAACGATTCTGTATGGAGCAAGTGAAATTAAAAGTGAACTGGAAGCGATCATTGATGAAGTAACTCTAAACAATTGGAAAGGACATAACGATCCATACTACCTTCTGAGTGAGTTTATTTTAACCAAAATGGAATGCTTCAATGTTGCGATGGAGATTCCGGAAAAAGTAATCACTCTAGCCAAGTGTTTTTGGACGCATGAACCACCAGAAAATGGCGGTTATTATTATAGTTCAAGACTAGAGATTGATCACGAATTTGGTGTTGAGAATAGGCATCAAGACTTTTACCCAGCAAGTGCTTATCAGACCCCCATATATGCTTTGCTCAAAACCGATTTAAAATTAACACTAAACTTCATTACCGGCTTATTAAATTCTTCATCAAGAATATATGCTGAATCTAGTCTTGATGAAGGCCAAGTTGAAACTACAACATTGTTTCTAGATGATGGTAAAAAAACTAATCTACCTGTTTCAAATCGTCTTTGGTGTATGTACCGTGGAACACAAGTCAGTCCTCATCTACTTGAATCAATATTAATGTCGCTCGAGCGTTTCTTTCTTGAGAGAGGAAAAAGTACTAAATCTGAAACTCTTGAATATTATCTAAATTATATCTTAGAAAAAGCTGAATCTTCTGCGCTTGTGGCTGTTGTTGCGAGCATAGTATGTGCGTTTCATGAAAAGACATTTAATGTTGCCAAAACTCTATTCAGAACGAAAGAATTTTTCTTTTATGATTCTGCTCGAATGATAATAGATCAAACACATAAGAATCAACTTATCTCGCTGAAAAATTTTAGTGTCAATCGAACGAATGAACTTCATGAGAATGAAAGAATAAGAGCTTGTGACCAAAAACATAGGAAACATTCGTTAGAAGACATAGCACTTCAATATCAGTTCTTTAGAACTGAGGAAGTAAGTGATGAGGAATCAGAAAATAGGGTTCAGGAAATTTGGAAAATCCTAGATCATCATTACAGAAGCTTACCAAGTAAGGAGCATGAAAATCATAAAGATAAAACATGGCGTTTATATTTAGCTCGCATGGACAAAAGGAAAATGTCACCTAAAGCGAAAGAAATAGAACACGGTATCGCAATAGAATTCAACCCAGAAATTGAACCAGATCTTAAAGAATATAGTGAAGCATCTCAGCGCGAAGCGAATGGGCCTTTTAAACATTTAGCTTTAAATAATTGGGCTGATAGCAGGCTCTACAATAGAGATAACTACAATAAATATGAGTCTTATGAAAATGATCCATTAACTGCTTTGGGTGAGGCAAAAGAAATATGGAATCATCTTTCAGGAGGCAGCATGTCGGTGGGATTGCAGCTTGATCGAGCCACACCGTCGTATGTATGCGCAGTGCTGTTACGGGACTTCAAAGAGAAATTAGGAAAAGCTGAGCTAGAATTTTGCAAGGAAGTCATATTTGATTATGCCAGCATCGTTAACAATGATGATTATATACATCAGATAGGTGATGGCCTTGTTCCTGCATTATTTGTTCTTCCAAGGTTGATAGGGGACTTTGCAGACGAAAGACTTACTGTCAAGCTTGTCTTAATTAGAGCCTTAATGAGACATGACTCTATATCGATGATGGGAATGGATAGGATAAGTTCAGTAGCGATTCAATCTGTTCAACACTTATGGAAAGATGAACCTGAGTTCATGAAGTCGCTGTACATTGGCTATTTGATAATTGCTCAAAAATATAGAAATGTACAGGATCGTTTAAGACAAGAGGCGTATAAAGCGAAAAAGTATGACATCGATGAAAATGACTTTGAACAGGAGTTTTTTAAAGAACTAGAGAATGTAGCAAAGAGTATCGAAGATGAAACCATAGAGGAATCTGCAATAAAGAATATTGAAAGCATAGATAACGATATATTGATAACCGCTTTTCAGCTTCTGCCATTGGATAACAAACTCAACAGCTCCGTGCCCTTTGTTGAGGAAATTATTAAGATAATTTCACAGCAATTACTCTCTCGTGATAGAGAGAATCGCCTTGATTATGCTTTCAGATATGAGTTTTTAAAGTACTATGCTCGATTTGTTCTTCATCTAGATAATAGCAAAAAGGATAGATACCTAAAATATTTTACAGATGACTTCACCTTGAGCGAAGGTACGGCAGATTTATTAAATGAATTTGTTAGCGCTGAAGACTCGCTGAACATGCCGGACTCATTTTGGTATGTATGGAACCGATTTAAAGGCTGCGTCGTTGATTCAATTAGTAGTCAAGGTTGGCGGCATGATAAAGAGCGCATAATCGAATCCTTTTTATTTGCAAGAGTTCCTTGGAAGGACGATGCAATGGCTTGGCATACATTTTCGCCGGAGAATAAAGTATTTTTTAATGACCTGAGCAGTAAGATAGGTAGTGAACCTTCTTTTATCTATAGTATCAGCAAACTTCTTTGTGGCATTGGAAGTGAATTTTTAGATGATGGTATTTACTGGATCAGTAATGCAATAAAAACCTTTGACATCGATTTGTCGCAAGATAAGTCAGGAAATACACTATTTTACTTGGAAAGATATATGAGAAGATATCTATTCAAAAATCATGATAGAGTCAGGCAAACACCTAACTTAAAGGCACAGGCAATGGTGGTGTTGGATTTTCTAGTGGAGAAATACTCCATTACAGGTTACCTCCTTAGAGAAGATATAGCTTAGGTAATAATCATTGTAGCCGACATATGAATTCTGATGGGCTAGGCTAAGTTCACCACAAGGCTACAGCCAAGCTTCCTGTGGCGTATAACAAACGCTTTAGGTTTCAAGATACTTTTTTTAATCCAAAATTAGCACGTTAGAATTCATACTCTAACGTGTTTTTGTCCAAACATGAGTTTGACCCCTTTACATTTTGTTTGCACAAAACCTTACTTTGGCAGTGGTCTTTCTTGTTTTGAGAGGTTAGAAACATAAATGTACAGAGCCTCATTTGGGGGCTACCTTGTAATACGCTGTGGGTTATCCGGTCGGTGCCGTGTCCAGTCCGGCCTGCTCGGCGTCACCGATGATCTGGCTCAGGCGTTCAGTCACCAGGTCGATCACCTGGCTGCAGGCCAACTGGCTACCATCGGAGTTACGTAACTGGCGGCGCAGTTGGTTCAGGTCGTGTTTCAGCTCTTCGGTGGCCTGCAGGCGGCGGATAGCCTGATTAACAGGGTTCCAGACGCCTTCCATGTCGTAGGCCAGGTCGATGTAGTGCCACAGTGTATCGATGCTTTTATGGCCGGTTTTCTCACGTACTTTTTCTAGAACCATGCGGTAGTCGTGCTTATTCACCTCGGTTTTACCTTTATTCAACTCCTTGAGGTGCAGTAGTACCAGGTCGGTAATAAATCTGTGGCGGAACATGGAGAAGCACGCCTGGTGATTGCGGTAACCGGCGCGGTTGCACAAATTCTCAAAGTCCTTGTCCAGACCTGACTTGGCGACCGCAGCACCGAGGTTGCCTGGCTCTGTGCTGAGAAACAGACTGTCTGATTCCGCAAGTTCAGGGTTGCGCTCCTCGCAACACTGCAGCCATTTCTGATGCGCCTTGAGGTACAACCGCACGCGAGTGGCGATTTTTGGTGTGATTGGGAAGCGACGTAGCGGAGGGTCAAGTTGACGACGCTTGAGCGTGGGCAGGATCAGCACCGGTTGACTCTCACCGATGCTGTGCCGGTTGGCTTTGAGTGACATCTGGACCATTTCTTCCGGACGGAGGCCGGTTTTGCGCATCATCAGTAGCATAAAGTCGCGCCGGGCCGTGATGTAGTCCCGGTAAGCGTCAAACAGGGATTCATTTTTGCCAAAGCGACGCCGTGCAGGCTCCGGATAGGCATCCGGCTCGTACAGATCCTCTATCACCATCTCGATATCTTCGATCATGATGGTGCCCATCGGTAGTTTGGGGTCGGTGCTGACGCTTTGCGGCAGGTAACGATGGTGCCAGTAATAGCGATTATTGTGCGAATTCTTCTTGCGGGTGACGCCGATGGCCGCCCCTTCGCCGCTGGAGCCTATCAGGCGTCCAGGCTTGAGATACAGGTTGTCCTGGTACCAGACGAGGAAGCTGAGAATGGTCTGCATGATGGCGCGAACTGTATTGTTGTTGCGCAGGCGTTGACTGGGATCGTCCATGTAGACATCGGTGCATAATTTCTCGATCAGACGGCCGATGTCATTATCGGTCAGGTCACCAAAACCACAGGGCTGTCGGGTGGCGCGTCCATGGGCGCAGTAGCGAACTAGCTCAGACAACTTGGATGCTGTGGTGAGTACACTGTCACCGGTCCAGTTGTAGCCGTTGTACAGCAGGTACATATTGACGGGCAGACAGGGCTTGCCGCTGGGCCAGCGTACAAAGGCGGCGACCGGTAGATACTGTTGCTCAATGCGGTAGGTCGCTTCATTGCCGCTGCGAAAGTATTGGATACTCTCCGGCAGGGTGACTTCAGTCAGTTTTCTGTAGAGCTGTTGCTGGGGCGGGCGTTTCATCGTGGCAGTACCTCTACGTTGTCATCGTCATCGCGCTGGGTACCGGCTTCACTGAACAGGTCACCGTACAGCGCGTCGTGATCATTGAGCAGGTTAAACAGTAACTGGCGCGTGCGAGGTTCGATCTGCTCGTCGCGGGCGTAGCCACGCACCTGCTGAAACAAGTGCAGGTAGGCTTTGCTCAGTCGCAGCGCGTGTAGTTCGGTCTCATCCAGTTTGTCATTGTTTTCCTGTTTGCGTTTTTGATTGCGCTGGGCGCGGGCGGCCTTGGTGCGATAGCCGGTCTCTTTGAGTGCAACTGCCATTACCTGTTTGCGCAGCCAGTCTAGGTAGTACTTTCCGCCCTGACCGGCGGTTTTACCTTCGGGTACGATATTGTCGGCCAGCACCTGGTCGGCGTATTTGTACATGGAATTGCGCGACAGTGGGGTGATTCCATGCTGGGTAATATCCAGTGCGGCCAGGGTGGACTGGGACGCGCAGGCATTCAGCAGCTCGGTCGATGCCAGCTTAGGGTTACGCAGCGCGCGCTGCAACGCCTCGTAGCGGTTATAGACACTAGCCTTGCAGGCTTCGGCATCCGGCTTGCGTCTTGGTTTTTGCTCAGTCATTCAGTCTTCCAGTCTTCCTCCCGCCCTGGCGAATGGCAATACACAGGCGCTTGTGTCCATCGTCAGTGGTAATGCTATACGGCGCTAGGTGGTAATCGTGTTCGAAAAGATCCTCAACCAAGGCTTGCCACTCACGCTCAGGCACCATGTTAAGTGCCTTGACTCGGAACTGGCGCAATACGCGCTGGTATAGTTCTGCCAGCCCCTCATCTTCACCGTCTATCGTGACCTGAGTAGAATCATATTCAGCCAGAAGATCAATCGCGCACTCGGCTTCCAACTGGCCGATTTTGCCGCCGGGAAACTCACGCTCAATGTAGGCATACAGGTGATCGACATCGGTATGTCCAGCAATCCAGCTTGCCGCGTCCAGTACGTCATAGCGACCGCTCCAGAACAGCAGGAGCAGGAACCATTTTCGCATCTGGTGAATGCGCAGGTACCATCGCCGTCCGTGCTCATCTGGCGGCAAGCCAACGTAGTCACAGAACTTGTCCAGATAGCTGTTGAGTGAACCCGCGTCAATCTTCTTAGCGGTGCCCCATTTGTTGGGGTTAGGAAGGTAGAACAGCTTGAACCGCAAGTGGTTATCGTCTTCGCCAAACAGTTTCGAAAGACCACGGTTCAGCTTGCGCACTTGCTGGATAGCGCGGGCGGTGATCACCGGGATAGGCTTACCGCCTGTGCGGGTGCGGCGCTCGCTTTTGGTTCGTTTGGCTAGATCCGAGTCGAGCCAGTAGTGGCCGCCGCACGTTCGTAGCAGGCAGAACCGTGGTAGATTGGCGACCTCGCAGTCACGTGATGGCTTCATCAGTGCGATTACCACGGTAACTGCGCCGATATAGATCTCCAGTGCCTCGTGCAGCGTGGGTTGGCTGCGCAGGCGGTCAAAATCACGGCCTGTTTTTGGTGTGCCTAGCTGAGTAAATATAAAGCCGGCCTCTTTAAGTGCCTGTGGCTGCGGGGTTTGGCTTAACACCTTTGGCAGGTCATAATTCATCACCTTTTTCCAAGGCCTCAGCGCAACAGATGTATCGGCTTTGGCACGCAATTGGCTCATGATTGCTAGGTAGTAATCAACCAGGGCATCGCCGTACAGTACCACCCAGCGCAGAGCGTGGTTAAGGTATTGCAACCCGGTATCAACCGGAATAAATGGCGTGTGGTTATCTCTTGTGGCCAGTTTAACGGCAGATAAAACTGCTGCAGGCAAATTGAGGGTCATCGGTGGCGGTAAATGCTCCGGCTGATGCCGATAGAGCATCAGAATCAGGCGCAGCATTGTGCTGGCTTGTTCAACTGACGTCTTACTGCCAGTGGTGTACAGTGCCTCCTGCTGCGTGGGAGTGCTTTGGCTAGGATATTCCGTGCTTTGTCGGCTTCGAATTAGCAGCGTCGGGTGGGCCAGCTTGGGCTCAAATTGACGCAGTACGGCGTTAAGGCGCTGGTGTTTCTTCAATGAGTTCACTTGCACTGAGGCAAGCCTACCGAGCAACACGCGGGATACAAGGCCAGTGTGGTCAGTGTTACCTGAACCTTGTCGGTATGAATAACCCTGGTTAGCTTCGAGCCAGTCGATGACCGCCTGGCAGGTATTCTGTGGCCAGTTGCCAGGCTCGGCCAGCAGTTTCGCAGGACAAGGCTCTCGGAATACTGCCTGATATAGACCACTCAGGCAGCGCTCGACCAAGCCGTGTGTTCCGTTCCAATCGCCTGTGGCGATTGCGCGTAGTAGGCGTACCAGCCCGGCTTGGTCAAGCAGGCTAAGGCTGTAGGTATCGGGGTGGTAACGCGAGTGTTCAAGTACCATCCAATGGCATAGACAGAGCAACTGTTGGTTAAACGTCTTCCAGCTAGCTATGCTGGGCGGTTTGCCTTCGGCATAACCTTGGCGATAAAGGAAACTCAAACGACGGCAGGTTTCCAGCAGCGTGGCGTAGCGGGTGTCGGTTAGGCAGCTGTTTTCTGGCAGTTGTATGGCCCAATTGACATTGGCGGTATCAACCCATTGACCGTTCTTCTGGCGGGTTTTGCTTCCAGCAGTTGTTTGCCATTTAGGGGCCGTCCAGTCACTGAGCAGCCAGGGAGCTTGCCAGTGGCCGTTGTAGGGTTTGGCGCGCTGTCGGGTCCAGAGCAGGTGCTGTAGCTGTAATTCGCTCGGCTGGTCTGTGGCAAGACGTAGGCTACCCAGTAGTTGCTCGAAGTCGAAAAACTCTGTGTTCATGGGATATCCTCCGTGTAGATCGGTTGCAATGAGAGGTGGGTCAAGCGATTAACTAGTATCGGGACCTTGCTTTCGGCCTGGCCGTAGACACGCTGTAATTTCTTCACGTTCAGTGATTCACGTAATGCATAGCCGATGTCATCGCTTTGCGCTGCCGCCTGCAACATGCCGCCGAGGTCAATAAAGTGTTTGGGCGTCAGGCCGGTCAGGTGGTCTGGTTGGATCTGGAGCGACGCTGTAAGGTGCTGCTGCGCCCACTGACGGTAGGCGAGCAACAAGGCCAGACTGTTTGGTGACAGACGCAGGTGCAACAGGTCGTCTGGCGTTGGAACTGCTTCCCAAGTGGCTGGTTGTCCCGCATGGTCAATGCGATATCGTTCCGCGTAGAGTTGATGCAACTTGTCGGCAATCGGTGAGCTCCCAGCAGGCAATTCATAGACCAGTTGAGCCAGAAAGCGATGCAATTCGGCTAGGTTTGGCATATCGACAACTTCAAGCAAGTAGTCCTCTTCGGCCGCCGCCAGGACCAGCAAGGTATTCTGAAAGCGGCGGATAATACGCTCGTTCCAAATTTGGATCAGGGGTTCGGGAATATAATGCTCGATGGCGACGCGGTAACTGTTGCCGAGGCGCTTTTGCACGGCGCGTACCGAGCCTTTATCGAACCAGGCCAGTACACCCTGAGTGTGGCGTATCTTGTTGAAATCCAGCGTTCCGGCACCGAGTCCGGCATTGGTCAGCGTCGGGTGACAGCGGGCTAGGGTGAACTTATACTTACCTGTGGTATCGTATAGCAGCTGAGCATAGATCCTTGCCGGGTGACCGAGGCCATTAATGTTTTTCCGTACTTGGGTGACTCCCAGCAACAGATATCGCCAGTGTGGGTGTCCGGCGCGTTTCAGCAGGGCGCGCACTGGTGCGGTGGCACGTTGAAGGTGGCGTAGCACTCGGGCTGCGCGCGGAGTCAGTGCTGCGTATTTACGGCTACCGGCTCGAGGTTTATCAACGCTGAAGATCTGCTGCTGCCCCTCGTCGGTTAACAGCATATAGCTTTTGCCCCTGACGTTAAGTAACTGAGCCCCGTCCAGAGCGTCAGGTGTCAGGTTGGCATGCTCGCGTATCAGCAGCGCCTTGGCGACGGCCATATCGGTGGTGTTCAGCAGGCCAAGAAAGCGATAAAACAGCTGTTCGGATGATAGTAATTCGGCCTGTTGTAGTGGCAGGGCGCAGTCACTGAGTAATGGGGCAATAGGTGTAGAGCTAGAATTTTTTAGAAACCTGGCTAGGCATGCCGGGTGCTTACGTAACGCCTTGGGGGTCAGACATTCAGGGTCGTTGCTGTACTTTAATTGCTGCATCATCATGCGCAGCCCCCAAAGATGGCCCTTTGGGTGCCTTGGTGATGTAAGTTGTAGACTGATTTTCTTCTGGTAATGACGTCCTTTTGTGTCAACTATAGTTACGGTTGCATCATCCTTCCAGATGGCGTTCTGTTCACGTAGACGCCAGTCGTCAGCGGTAATTTGCTGTAGCATCTGTTGGCCACAGCGGTAATCTCGCACCAGTCGTAGCCAGTAGTCATCCATTAAATCAGCCAATACCTGGTCGCGGTTGCGTAATGTGGCTTCAACCTGATCCAGATACTCGGCGTCGATGTGCCAGAAAATTGGCCCGGCTAGGGTTCTATCGAGTGGTTTCCTGACCTTTTCTATAGGCTCGTCATCGCGGGTTGGCTTGGCCGGTTGCTCGCCCAGCAGTCTGGGATTCTGTGGAGAGCCGTGGCTGCCTTGCTCTTCGGGTAGGCTCAAGTCTGGCAGCATCACGCCAAGAGGGATCAGACCGTCTTCCTGTAGAAACTCTAGCCAGGGGCGTACCCTACATTGTACGTTCTTACATAGTGTTTCTAGGCTGGCTTTAGTACCTGGGCGACTGATGTACCATAGGGCAAACTGAAGTACCAGACGTTGCCAGCCTTCAAATGTATCAGGCAATCGGCAAATGCTGCCTTGGTGCAGAGCAGTGTCCCAGTGCAAGTAATAACCAAAAGGGCGGAGAGCCTCATTTATGTAGCGATGCTGTGTTTGGCATGCATTACCGACTGCGTATTGGCTGGTTGCGTTGAGTAGCCTGTTGCGATCTTTAGCGTGCAATATAAGCAATGGTGAGATGTTTAAGCGCTCTGGCTCAATTTTATGCGGATTGGTGATCAGCACGGTGAGGGTGTTACCCTGCTGTACGAATTGCATTACGTACTCCTACCTATTTTTTATACAGTATGGTAGACAGGAGCTAAATGTTCATAAAGATTTGTTCATATTTTGGTCGCAATATATGCAAATTACTTTTCGGGTATTAGTTTTTTACTAACTCACCTACCTTGAACAAAGTTTGTAGCTCGACAAAAGTCAGACGGATGAGGAGGAAAACCGCCAATATAATCTTCGGGGCTTTCTGATTTTAGCTCGTCTATCATCAGAAATGGTGAGAACTGGATGTTGTTAAAACCATGTGCTCGTTGAATTTTTACGCCATCGCCATCGGACGATGGGTGAGAATCAATGATTTGCTTAATACGTCTGATAGCCATATGTCCTCCGAATACAAACCCTTTTAATGGGGAATGTTGTTAGTGTAGGAGGGTGGCCTTATGGTTAACAGAGGATAAAGGTGAACAGCTTGTTTGAAAAAACTGAATGACTTTGAGGCGCTATACCTAGAAGCTAGAAGCTAGAAGCTAGAACCTAGTCTTTGCCATGCTTCACAAACTTTACGGAATTGTTTTGCATCACCATTAGGCCTGTCAGGGTGCCAGCGTAGAGCGAGCTTACGCCATTGACGGCGGATTTGACCTGCCGTCGCATCTGCTGGGAGTTCAAGCAACGCGAGATCCTGATGATTGGCACTGGAAAGTGGTGCCGATGAAGCGCTATGCGAAGATCCGATGTGGCTCTGATAACGCCGCCAGAACGAAGATAGCAGGGCCTTAACAGCTTCGGCATCAGTGTTGTAGTTTCGCCAGTCAAGATAGTAATCTCTTAACGGATCATTGATGTCGATTTGGTTCTGGTCTGATGCCATGTTGTGGGATAGGCGAATGTCCATTGCCTGAGCCTGAAGCCACTGTTTTGGCAATAACATCTCCTGAAGTTGATATAAGGCATTCATCAGGAGGAAATTACGTTTAAAAAGGTCTTTTTCGGGATCGTCGTCGAGTGTTTCGAGAAGGTTTTGTTGCCGGAGCGCATCAGCCAGCGTATGGATCATCCAACCGGTAGGTTTTGCTTGCAAGAGCGATATAATTGGCCAGATTAAAGGGTTATCGTATTCGGTGTACTTATCTAGATCCATTTCTAAATTCTTCTCATTGAATTTAAAACCAGCCTAGCAGAAAAATGAAGGATGAAGAAGTTAGCAGCTAGATTCTCGTCGTTTGGGGATAAAAGAGGCCATCAACTGATGGCCTGAATATCAGATTGAAACAAGCGTTACTGAGCCAGCGAATAGAAAATGGCAGAGATTGAAATTAGGCCAATTATCATTACGAAGACGTTGCTCAGCGCACCGGAGTATTGTCGCATGCTAGGTACTTTCTTGATGGCATACATCGGCATGATAAAGAGCAGCATAGCGATGATCGGGCCACCAAGGCTTTCTATCATACCCAGAATGCTAGGGTTGATAGTTGCAACAGCCCAAGTTGTTACTAGCATGAACAGCGCTGTAAATGTATCAAGCGCTTTGGGTTTAATCTTTTTGCCTTGGCTACGAGCGACTTTGATAACTAGACCGTTAAAGCCCTCACTGGCTCCAAGGTAATGACCAAGAAAAGACTTGGTAATCGCGATAATGGCAACAATTGGAGCTACGTAGGCGATTACCGGCGTCTCAAAATAGTTTGCAAGGTAGGTGAGAATTGAAACATTTTGCGCTTTGGCCTCTGCCAGGTTTGCCGGAGAAAGGCTTAGCACGCAGCTGAAAACGAAAAACATAACAGTGGCAACCATCATTACATGGCTACGAATAAGAATACGCGAACACTGCTTTTCGGCGTTTTCTCCATACTCTTTTTGTTTGGCTACGGCGAATGAGGAAATAACCGGTGAATGGTTAAATGAGAAAACCATAACAGGAAGGATTAGCCATACTGCCATAAAAATTGTATAAGCACCGCCTTCAGTTGGTATTACCTGATCGAAAATTGCACCGTTCCAGTGGGGAACTAGGTATAAAGCCAGCATCAGCAGTACAGCAACGAAAGGAAATACTAATACACTCATTGCTTTGATAATTAGCTGCTCACCAAGACGCACGATAGCCATCAGGCCAACAATGAGACCTAATGCTAAAATGGCACGAGAGGGAGGAGCGACATTTAACTGGTGCGCCATAAAGCTTTCTACCGTATTGGTGAGTGCAACACTATAAACCAGCAATATTGGGTAGATGGCAAAAAAGTACAGCAGAGTAATGACCTTGCCCATCCCCGTACCAAAGTGCTCCTCAACAACCTCGGTGATATCGGCACCGGGATTAGAGCTGGAAAGTACAAAGCGAGTCATGCCTCGATGAGCAAAAAAAGTCATTGGCAGAGCTAAGATTGCCATAACGACAAGAGGGATCAGGCCACCAACACCCGCGTTAATGGGTAGAAATAATGTACCGGCACCCACTGCTGTTCCATAAAGACCCAGAGCCCAAACAGTATCGTTTTTACTCCAGCCCATCTTGGCTGATTTTCTTGCAGAATGATTAGCAGTATTGTTTTTCACAGTGTCCATAATGGACATCTCCTTTTAGGTATATTGTCTATAGCCTTCAAAGGGTTCAAGTCGTATATCTTCCATGCTTCGCGAAATGCGAAGGAATATAGGCAGAGCGCAGTAAGTTCTCTTTTCCCTTTATTGGGCTAATTAAAGAGAGCTATTCCGATTAGTTCGAATGAACAAAGAAATTAAGCTGAATGGTATCTGTATCTGCTATATCGCTAAATTAATAAAACCTTATAAATACTTTGGAACCCTAGACGACGAAAGGAGTATAGGGGATTCTTTGTGGTACAACTATTTTTTTAACCCTATGGTTGATTGTTTGGATAAAGAATATGCATATGTATCAATACCTAAAAAGAGTAGTTATGAAATAGCGTGAGCGATGGTGAAGAGTTGTTACAAGTTAGAATGATTAAATTTGTAGCTGCTGTATTGGTCAGTCATTAATTATTAGCGTTTCGAATATAACAAATACACCGATACCGTCTCAAGCAGAGGGGGATCGGTGTATATTAAGAAAAAGTCAGTGTGGAAAATTAATCATCTTTAACCGAAAGAATAAATTTTCCAGGATTACGAGCACCAATACTTTTTAGGATCTTTCCGTCCATTTGCATATGTGCAAACCAATATGGGGCTTGATCGGTCAGAAATGCGTTGCTCTTTTTCATCATATCGTAGATAGCATAGGATCTTGCCTGACCAAGTGCGACACCATGCAGGCTACGCTCATAGACTGACACATCATTGATATCTTCCAAGAGGGCATTTTTTAGGTGCAGGTTTCTAGGGCCCCAATCGATATAGTCAACAATGCGTTGAGTAAGCCTTTTTTCCCACTTCTCGAGTACAGTTGGCAGAAACTCCATGGAGTAGCTGACATCGGCGCATGCAAAATACTCCTCGCGCTGATCATTTTCTCGAAACCTTGTCATGACCAGTTCCAAAGCGTCATCATAGCAGTTTGTAAAGTGGTTACATATGGCGAATTGACTGATGCCGCGTAACATCCCCAGCAAAACGCCTTCGTCAGGCTCTTTATACCCGGCATCGCTTAAACGCATGCGGGTTACGTTCGCCATGGTGATAGCATGCTGCCACATTTTCGGGGCGATAAGCTTTGTATTGCTGTCTGCCCACTTAAGGAGTGGTTTTGTCATCAGAACAGGGTAGAGCATCCGGCAGTTATCAACGCCGATAAAGCCGATGGCTGTTTTGGGATCGGATATTTTTCTCGGTGTCTTCCCCATTTGCTTACAGAACTGTGTGTTATTAACAAGCTCAAGAATGTTAGTGCCAAGGGAATTATAGAGAATCGCAAGTGAGCCAAGTTTTTGAAAGTTAAGAGTGGGTGTATATGCAAACGAGGCGAAATCGGCAAAGCCAGGGTGAAGGTTCAGCAGTCGTGCAATGTCCGTTTTTTCAAAACGGGATTCCATGACATTTTCCGCTGTTTTCTGAACCAGTTCGAGGATCTTTTGATGGCGCTGCTGCTTGACGATATTTTCAGCTCGGCGCTCTAGAACTTTATCGGTTTCACAGTTAAGCAAAAGGCGTTGGTTATCTGTAACACGCTCTTTTTCGTAAAGAATAATCGTGTCACAAAATTCGCCCTCACGGCTTAATATATGATCAACATCATCTTGGTTGACTAAATATTGTAAGCTCACCATCCACTTAGCGTGTCGGCTATTTACCTGGCGACTAATTTCTGATGCTGCGGCTTGTGCTTCTTTGGTGTAGCGCTTGTCAGAAAAAACCGACTCTATCACGTATTCCCCCTAGATGGTGCTATTTCTACAACGCTAGAAAATCATTTCTTATAAGTATGGCGCTACTATATGCCATAGCCAAGAAATATGGAATATTGGTTCATCGTTATTGTTCGATATATCAGCACCTGCAAAGAGAGGATGATTAATGATTGACCAGTCTGGAGCAAGTTGGTCAATAACCATAAAAAAAGGAAGGCTTTTTGCCTTCCTTCATTACGTCGTAAATATAGCCGTTGGCTTAGTCGCGGAAGTTATCAAACTGGAAAGGCTGGTCTAGTTCAGCCTCGCGAACAAGCGCCATCGTTGCCTGAAGATCATCACGCTTCTTGCCTGTGACGCGGACTTTGTCACCTTGGATAGAAGCTTGTACTTTCAGCTTTGCGTCCTTGATGAGTTTAACCAGTTTTTTCGCAACGGCAGTTTCAATACCTTGTTTGAAAGCAACACTACAGGTGAAAAGTTTGCCCGAACGAACTGTTTCTTTCTGCTCCATTGACTGTGCATCAACATAGCGCTTGGCAAGGTTGCTACGGAGAATTGAAACGAGCTGAGTGATTTGAAAGTCTGACTCAGACGTGACTTTTACAACTTCTTTATCCAGCTCGAAGCTAGCTTCGACACCTCGGAAGTCAAAACGGGTATCGAGTTCACGTGACGAGTTGTCTACTGCATTTCGTACTTCAACTAAATCGACTTCAGAAATAATATCAAAAGATGGCATTTGCTCAATCCTAATCCGTAATTGTCATATTCACCGGCGAGTATATCAAAATTTAGTCATCAGTGACGGATTCGCCGATATATCCGGTCACTGTACTTGTTAAGTTATAGCTTAGTTGCGCGCTTTGATAGCGTCTGCCAGCATATCAAGCATGGTGACGGTATCCGTCCAGTTTATGCATGGGTCTGTAATTGATTGACCGTATGTCAGTTTATCAAGCTGCTTGATATCGACTGCCTGCGTACCTTCTTCGATAAAGCTTTCGGCCATGATGCCGGCGATGAAGTTGCTGCCAGACTTTATCTGCTCACAAATATCAGCAGCAACATCAAGCTGGCGCTTGTGTTGTTTCTGGCAGTTGCCGTGGCTGAAATCAACAACAAGCCGAGTCGGCAGGTCAAAGGAGGCCAGTGTTTCACACGAGGCACTAATATCTTCCTGATGGTAGTTTGGCATTTTACCGCCCCGCAGGATGACGTGGCCGTATGGGTTACCCGATGTGCGATAGATAGTCATCTCGCCATTCTTGGCCGGCGAGCAGAAAACGTGAGGTTCTCGGGTGGCACGGATAGCATCAACTGCAATTTTGATATTTCCGTCGGTACCATTCTTAAAGCCGACCGGACAAGAAAGGGCAGAGGCCATTTCTCGGTGAATCTGAGACTCGGTAGTACGGGCTCCAATTGCCCCCCACGAAATTAGATCTGCCAGGTATTGTCCGGTGATCATATCCAGAAACTCAGTGGCTGTTGGCATGCCGAGCTTGTTGATATCGACCAACAGTTTACGGGCAGTATGCAAACCTGTTACCAGATCCAGACTACCATCCAGATGCGGATCGGAAACCAGCCCTTTCCATCCAACCACAGTGCGCGGTTTTTCAAAGTAGGTGCGCATAACGATACACAGTTCGTCTTTGTATTTGTCTTGAATACGCATTAGACGCTGTGCATAGTCGAGAGCTGCTTCAGGATCATGTACCGAGCAAGGACCAACGATTACCAGCAGCCTAGAATCTTGTCCCGTTAAAATCGCTTCAACCTGGCGGCGAGAGTTCGCGACATGCTCTGCAATTTTATCTGTAATCGGGTAAGCGGCTTCAACCTCTGCAGGAGTTGGCATTAGCCCTAGGCTAACCGTGCGGAGTTCATCTGTTTTCATTGGCATAATACGTTTGCCTATCTCGGTAACTCAAAAAATAACGACGCGTAAAGATAGCCCAAAAGACAGCAGGAATAAACCAAACTTGTGATATGACTTAAGTTTTTATCTCATTTGACCGCGCTTTTGTAAGCATAGAGGGTGTCATGCGGTGTGATCGTTACCAAGCTGAGAAGAATTGGTCGAAATAATGTGTCTCAACCCTTGAACCGGGATGTAACAGGAGCGAGAAGCGCCTTGGTATAACTTATGCATTTTGAGTAAATATATTTTCAGTTTTGTGTGTTTCTGCTTGCCATGCGAAGAATGAAAAAGTAATGTCGAACATGACACAAGGAAGGTTGTTAACAGGCACTTAGTGGTGATTTTGCTGATTGGCCAGTATTACCTTGCATCATTTGGTAGGGCTGGCTTTTTAGTTATTCATTCACTGCAGGCAGTATTGTTTGAGCCTGCGCGTATTTGATACAACTTCCTGACTTTGGCGTAATTTTGTAGTAGTGGTGCCGTATGACAAACAACAATCAGTCTGGATTTTCTTTCACCGAATTATTATTAGATCCCGCTCAGCTGGAGCAGTCGACTGCTACCATTGGCTTAGTGTCGATGGATGGCCTTATTAATAGCGCGATTGGTATTCACCCCTATGCTGTTGCAGAAACAACCAAGCTTACTGAGCAACTGCAGCAAGTCGTGTTGGAAGCGGCAGGTGATTATGAATCACCGGCTGAATGGTATGTGACAACATTGACGAACATATTGGTCGAGGCGGCCAAAAAAGCAGATGACAAACCACTGCGAGTTAGATTGTCTGGCGCGGATTCACATTATCGACGAACACTGCCTGGCAGCGAGCTGGAAGCCATGGAAGTGAACCCTTTAATTGGGCTGCGTGGCGTTTCCCGGTTTGCTGATCTGTCGCACCGAAAAAGTTTTAATCTGGAATGCGAAGTGATTAAGCGAGCAAGAAGCTCGGAAGGGATGGCCAATATCGAGCTGGTGGTGCCTTTTGTTCGAACGTGCAGTGAGGCTGCAACTGCGATTGACTTGCTGGCCGAGCAGGGTTTGTGCCGCGGAGCAAATGGCCTGAAGGTTCACCTGATGTGTGAACTGCCAGCCAACGCCTTGATGAGCGATAAATTCCTGCCGTATTTTGATGGTTTAGTGATCGATATTGATCAGTTGGGCCAGTTTGCCCTCGGACTCGATCAAGAGCATGAATCTCTGAACTATTTACATGACGATCAAAATGAAGCGGTATTGCAGCTAGTTAAACATGCCCTCAAAACGGCAGAAAATGCCGGTAAAGTGTGTGAGGTTGTGAGCCACTACATTCATAAGGCACCGAAGTTGCAAAAATGGTTACTGGAGCATGAAGTGAAATCGGTGATCAGCCAGTAGGGGCATGTCATTGTCGATAGTCAGTCGATAGTAATATGGAACATCAAGCCGGCCATTTTTCTGCCGGCTTTTTCGTATGGTTATGAAGAGCAGCTCACTTCAAGCTCTTTTCCCCATTGTGGCGGCAGTGCTGCGAAGCTCTCATACTCAGGATGTTCATAATACGGGTTACACAACACCAACAAGAGTTGCTCAACCATACTGAAATCACCTTTGTCTGCAAGCTCAATGGCTTGCTGGGCCAGATAGTTTCTCAAGATATATTTGGGGTTCGCTGCTTGCATCTGCTTGAGCCTGGTCTGATCGTCTACTGACTCAAGCTCCAGACGATCTGCATAATGCTGCAACCATTGTGATAAGGCCACTGTACAAGTAAATAGCTCTTCAAACTGTGGGATGCTGCTGGTCAACGCATCTTTTGGGAGCGTTGAAAGCGTTCTGAAAAACAAGGTGTAATCGACCGCCTGACTGGCCAACAGGCTAAACATCTCACTGTACAACTCCGAGTCCTGCTCGAGCTTTTCTGCCAATCCGAGTTTGCTACGCATTTTTTGACTGTAGTATTGCTGCAGCTGTGGCTGATAGGTATCCAGTGCTTCATCAATCAGAGCCTTGTCGATGAGCGGTGATAAGGCATAACCTAATGCCGACAGGTTCCATAGGGCAATGGAGGGCTGCTGGTTGAAGGCATACCTGCCGGAATAATCAGAGTGGTTACAAATGAAGCCTGGGTTATAGTCGTCGAGAAATCCGTATGGACCGTAATCGAAGGTCAGCCCCAGCACCGACATATTATCGGTATTCATTACGCCGTGAGCAAATCCCACGGACTGCCAGTCAGCAATCATTTCGGCGGTAAGGCTGACAATTCGATGGAACATAGCCGCGTATCGGTTCGGCGTGCTGATGTCATCCTGCTGAAGATCGGGAAAGTGGTGCTTGATCAGATAATCTGCCAGAAGTTTCAGTTCGGCATGCTGGTTGGTGTAAAACAGGTATTCAAAGTGGCCAAATCTCAGGTGGCTCTCGGCTACCCGGATCAAGGTTGAGCCACGTTCGATTTGCTCTCGATAGACAGGAGTTGCGCTGCTGAGTATGGCAAGGGCATGAGTCGTTCTGATACCAAGTCCATGCATTGCGGCGCTGGCTAGGTACTCGCGTATACTGGAACGCAATACGGCACGTCCGTCACCTTGGCGAGAGTAGGGGGTAGTGCCCGAACCTTTAAGGTGGATATCCCACTTGCTGCCCTGGCTGGTCAGTACTTCCCCCATGAGCAGGCCCCGTCCATCACCGAGATCCGGGTTGTATTGACCAAACTGGTGGCCGGTATACTTCATGGCGATGGGACAGAAGCCGGGGAGTTTATCATTACCGGTAAACAGGTTAACGAAGAAATCAGTACTTGCCTCGCTGATATCAAGTTCAAGTAAGTCGCAAATTCCTGGATTGACACTGACAATAAACGGGTCAGCCAGCGGTTGCGGGTTGATCTGGGTGCCGAAAACTGAAGGCAGTTCACTGTAGGTATTGTCGAACTTAAGTTCGGTAAGAGTTCGCATCGAGCCAGCCTAGTCTTGTGATTTATTACTGACAGACTAGCAACTTGCCCGTCGGTAACAAGAGACAAAAAGTAGGGCTATTCGAAATGGCCCAGGTAACAACCAAGGCCTCTGTATCAGCGGACCAATGTTAATCGCTATCTCATCGACTAGCCGGTATCATTTTAAGAATAGTCCGGCGAGATATAAGTGGACAGTTAGGTGATTGCTTCAATATCAACCACTTTTGAGCGGTTCATGATGATCTTCCAGCGCTGGATCCGTACGGTTTTATCTTCATCCGTTTCTCGTGTGATCAGGTTGATCAGGTGGCGTTTTTCCACGGATTCTTTCGAGACCTGGCCGTCTTTTAGCTGATAGATTTTTTGTGAGCCTCGCTCCATCAGTTTGGTTACCACTCTGAGGTCGAGAATAATCGACTCGCGGCTTTGTTCGTAACCTGTCATAAACTTGGTGGTCGACATGCGGGTCGTACTTTTGTAGTGGAGGATGGTTTCTTCCCGTTGCGATACCTTGTGTTTTCTGACCTTCTTTATCTCGTCATCAATCTTGCTGTAATTAATGTATTCCAGCCATTCGAGCTGGCGGCCGATTAACCGGTTTGAGTTAGCGTCAAAAAACTGCTTACGCCATTTGGGCTTTCCTTTTCGAACCCAGCGCCAGAGCATGACCTTGAGGTCGTCCTTAAATACTTCGCGGGCAGCGTAGATAAAGGCCAGCACAAGAATGAACGACGCAGTAATGTCTCCCAGTACGCCACGAGCCTGGATCAACATCAGGGTGACAAAGATCATCACAAAGCCAGCGGCAAACCCTGTCACAACTTTTTTGGTGTTTTTACCCAGCTCAATGGTTTTTTCTTTCATCGTTACCGGATATTCAATCAGACGCCTTAACAAGCGCATTTTATTGGACATCCGGGTTTGGTCTTTGGTTGCCTTGCTGGAATTGTAATTATTGTCGATGCGATGTTGGGTTTCCTTCTCGCAAATTGCAATCAGCATTGCTTTGATCTCCGAGTAGTCGCTGGTGCGAGGCAGGTGAGAGATCAACGACAGGCAGCGTTGTTCGGTAAACCACGACAGGTAGTTATCAATGTTCTCGTAGTATTTCAGCAGTTTTTTATCGGTTGGTACGTTACGTCGTAACCTTTTTAGAATACGCACAGCAAGCTCGGCAACCTCTTCGACTTCGCCGAGTGTTCGTTCCTGTTTATCTTCCAGTAGCTGGTGGGCAGTTTGCTCAAGAGCCAAAGCATACTGGTAAGCATATAAACTTAGACTAAGGCGGTATTGTTCCGTCGAGAGCTTGCCGCGGCTGGCAAGTCGGCTATGCACCAAAGGGAGGTGGTTCACATCACTGTAATAGGTACGTTTGCCGAGAATGGCATTATGGTAGAACTCATCTTCCGAAATAATATTGGAGTTCAGGCCTAATTCACCGGGCACAAAAATGTAGAGATCAAGCTGTCGATTGGTTGTTTCTTGAATAACATGGGAAATTTTAACTTTATGCCCGTCTTTCTTTTCAACAGTGATCACTATGTTTTAATACCTCGAGGAGAAAATAATCTTGTGGTTTGGGTTAACTGGTCGCTGAGTACCACTCATGTTTGACAATGATATCAGCGATGAGACTAATTTTAGATGAATTAACAATTTATTAGCAGAGCTAATAACGAATTACCGCGTTGAAAGGATGAAAAGTAGTCAATTTAGTGAAGATAGGTCAGGCGTGATGAACCAACATCACGTTAATACCCAAGCTACCCTAAGATGCAGTATTCAGAGTGAGACCAGCGAGTTCAGTTCAAGGAAAATAACGGCAGTAATGGCGTTCCCTTTCAACGTTATTTGACACAGAAATGGGCTCGCTGGCTCACTCCCAAAGGGCGAGTTTACTTTACTCCTATGCGTTGTTACCGCTTTTTGATTTAGAACCACTAGATCATCAAACCGGTGCCTAGCCTAGAAGCAAAGTAATTCTCGCTGAAACTAGCATCTTAGGGTAGCTTGGGTATAATGCGCGGCCTAAAGAATATGAAGATAGCGATTACCGTGCGATGGCAACATGTGGGCCAGAGTTGCGGACTTGATAGTCGAGTTTTATTTACCCAGAGAGTGTCGAAGAAATGATTAAAGTAGGACAATACAACACGTTAGAGGTCGTCAAGCGAGTAGATTTTGGCGTTTTCCTTGATGGTGGTGAAGACTTTGGCAATATCTTGTTGCCGAAATCCTCTGTTCCGGCAGGCACTGAACTGGGAGATAAACTGGAAGTCTTCATTTACTTTGATTCGGAAGATGACGTTATCGCGACGACTGAACAGCCACTGGCACAGGTGGGTGATTTTGCATTGTTGCGTGTTGTCGGCATCTGTGGCGTTGGTGCATTTGTTGACTGGGGTCTGAACAAAGATTTGCTGGTACCGTTCAGCGAACAGCGTCGCCGCCTTGAAGTTGGTCAGGATATTATGGTCCGTATTTATACCGACAAGGCATCCGGTCGCATTGTGGGTTCGACGAAGTTCAACCGCTTCCTGGACAAAACGCCGGCAAACTACAAGGTTGGTCAGGAAGTGCAGGTGATGATTGCTGAAGTGACCGATCTTGGCTATAAGGCCGTGATTGAGGAAGCGCACTGGGGCCTGATCTTCAAAACTGAAGCATTCGGTAAACTGTTCCCGGGCAAGAAACTGAAGGCCTACATCAAAGAAATCCGTCCGGATGGTAAAATTAACCTTTCTTTGCAGAAAGCAGGTAAAGGCAAGGTTGATGATTTGGCGGATAAGATCCTGACGACGCTAGAGCGCAAAGGCGGTTTTGTACCACTAAGCGACAAGTCTTCACCGGACGCCATTTTCAAAGAATTCCGTACCAGTAAGGCTACTTTCAAGAAAACGATCGGAGGCTTGTATAAGCAAGGTCTGATCGTTATTGAGAAAGAAGGTATCCGATTGAACGACAACTAAAGTTATTTCTAAGCCGGTGATATTCACCGGCTTTTTTGTGACTACTGGCGTATTATACTGCCAATTATGCATGTATGTTTGTAGCAACTAATAGAAGCCTACAAACGAGGGCATAATATGCAAGGAAGTAGATTGTCAAAGCTCGCAGCTTTGATCGCGTTATCGGTTGCAGCGCCGGCGATGGCGGCAGATGTGCCTGCTGGTGTGACCTTAGCAAAAGTACAAGAAATTGTCCGTGGTAACGGTGACGAGGTGCCGACACTCGATCCTGCATACTCTTCAGATAACGCCAGTTCCCGAGTCATTCAGGACATGTTTGAAGGCTTGGTGACACAGGATCTCAATGGCAACATTGTTCCTGCGCTGGCAACTCGTTGGCAGGCATCAGACGATCGTAAAGTCTTCACGTTTGAGTTGCGTGACGATATTAAGTGGTCAAACGGTGAGCCGATTACGGCTCATGACTTTGAGTACAGCTTTAAGCGAGTTGTCGATCCGAAAACAGCTGCACCGTATGCCTGGTACTATTCAACCGCGCATATTGCCAATGCGGACGCTGTCAGTCATGGCGAGAAGGCTGTAGAGAGCCTAGGTGTCAAAGCCATTGATGACAGAACGTTACAGATCACCCTCGATAAGCCGGTGCCGCACTTCACGAAAATGCTGGTTCACGAGTCGATGTTTCCGGTGAACCGTAAGGCAGTTGAGACATATGGAGACAGGTGGACCAAGCCTGAGAATATCGTCACCAGTAGCGCCTACAAGCTTTCGAACTGGGTGGTTAACGAAAAGCTTGTTCTGGAGCGAAGTCCGTCATACTGGAATGATACTAAAACGGTCATTAATAAAGTGACTTACCTGCCAATCCAGGATCTCAAATCAGAATACAACCGTTACCTCACTGGCGAAATTGATATTACTTCTTCCTTCCCGTTGGAATTGTACAATACCATCAAGAAGCAGCGTCCGGGTGAGTTGCTGACGGTACCTTCCTTAGGCACCTATTATTACTTATTCAATATCGATCAAGCGCCGTTTGACGATGCGCGAGTACGTAAAGCGCTTGCCTACGCCCTTGATCGTGATGTGATCACACAAGTTATTCTCGGCCAGGGCCAGCCACCAGCCTATGGTGTAACGCCTGGATCGGTCGCTGGTTTTGATGCTCCTGAATTGGCATGGAGTGAGATGAACCAGAAAGAGCGAATTATTAAAGCTCAGCAACTTATGGCAGAAGCCGGCTATGACAAGACGAACCCGCTTAAGTTTGAGTTAGCGTATAACACTAACGAGTCACATAAAAAGCTGGCAATAGTAATGGCTTCTATGTGGAAGAAGACTTTGGGGGTAGAGGTAGAACTGGCCAATCAGGAGTGGAAGACATTCTTGCAGAAGCTTAGCCAGAAAGATTTTACCGTCGCTCGTTATGCCTGGATGGGGGATTACAACGAAGCCTCTACATTCCTGTCTTACTTTGAAACAAGCGGCATGAATTATTCGAAGTGGAGTAATGAGGCCTTTGACAAAGCGATGCAGCAGGCATCGACCGCCTCTTCTGATAAGGAGCGTAACAGCTATTATCAGCAGGCCGAAAAAGTTTTTGCTCAGGAGATGCCGGCAATTCCTGTCTATCACTACACGCGGACAGTACTCAAGCAACCAGAGGTTGGTGGTTATTCGTTGAAGAATGCCTCGGAAAGTCGATACACCCGTGATTTGTATATTACGAAGTAACGCTTTATCTGTTTAACAAGCGATGAAAAGCTGGGCATTACTGCTCAGCTTTTTTCTTTGTCCCTGCCTTTCTGTTTTGCTTATAAAATGTCAGCAGTTGCTTAGTTGGGTACATTATCTATTCTGCTGAAATCTTTGCGATATTAAAGACATATGTTGTGAAGTATCTCCATGATAACTGTTTCTGACCACGAAGGATCGTTGCGATTTGATAGAGTTGCCAGTGAATAAGTTGGATAGGGTTAGGTTCATGCATAAAGCGAAAATTGCCATTTTGTTTTTGATGTCGGCACTGCTGGTTGGCTGTGCGTCGAGTGGACAAAATGAAGTATCCCAAAGGAAAGTTGATGCCTTTTTGAATAAGACTCAGGAGCAGCTTGAGGACTTTATTACGGCCGACGAAGGCATAGTAAATAGAGAAGAGCAACAAGTGATTGTAATTCTCAGCGGTGATAAGAGTTTTCGTCATGGAAGTTCAGAGGTAAGGACTAACGGATTGGCTGTACTGAAAAAGATCTCGAACTATTTGTCGGAGAACCAGAAGTCTACCATCTTTGTTGTCGGCCATACCGACAGTACGGGGTCGGCTGAGTTTAACCAGCAGTTGTCAGAGGACAGGGCACTTGCGGTGACTGAGTTTTTTATCTCGCAGGGAATTGATTCAAAGAGGGTTAACAGTTTCGGCGTAGGTGAGTGGAGCCCAATCGCAAGCAATGAGCAGGCATCGGGACGGCAGGAGAACCGTCGTATCGAAGTACGAATCACACCTAAATTTGACTTGTTCAAGTAGTCAAACAATAAGGCGCTAACCATAAATGAAAAAGGAAGCCATCCCATCGGCTTCCTTTTCATTATGTGGCTATTTACTACATACAGAACAGTGAGGCTGTCTGCTGAGCTTCATTTCCCGCCAGCTCATACTCATTGCGTCGAGCATCAGAATTTTTCCGCTGAGTGGCTGACCCATGTTCGAGACAACCTTTATTGCTTCCATTGCCTGAACGGCACCGACAATGCCGACAACAGGCGACATGATACCGGCTTCTACACAGCTCAGAGCCTGCTCGCCGAAGAGGGCGCTCAAACACTGATAGCAAGGCTCGTCAGTGTGATAGGTGTAGACACTGATCTGGCCTTCCATACGAATCGCTGCACCAGACACAAGAGGTGTTTTGCTCTGAAAGCACAGACGATTGAGCTGGTTGCGGGTGGCGACGTTGTCACTGCAATCAAGCACAATAGAATGTTGCTCAATCAGCGCTAGTAGCTCCTCATCATCGAGACGTTTTGCAATTGTATCAATCTGAGTATTAGGGTTGATAGTTGCCAGCGCCTGCTTGGCAGATTCGACCTTTAAGCAGCCCACGGTACTGTCGTTGTGCAGTACCTGGCGCTGAAGGTTTGATACCTCGACCTTGTCGTCATCGATCAAGGTCAGCTTCCCGACACCGGCAGCGGCCAGGTATTGGGTAGAGGCACAGCCGAGGCCGCCCGCACCAAGGATCAACATCGAGGAGGCTTTTAGTGCTTCCTGACCGTCAAAATCAAACTGCTTGAGAATGATTTGGCGATTGTAGCGCAGCATTTCTGCATCGGTTAGTTCTACCACCGTGTGTTCCTGTTTGGTAAAGGTTAATACATAGTGTGGTTGAATAGCTCGATTGTTACCTCTTCGCCAGGCATGACGCGACCGCGTTCCTGCTCGAGGACAACAAAACAGTTAGCCTGATGCATCGAGCTGAAAGCCCCTGAACCTTGGTTACCCGTTGTGGCAACTTCAATCTGGCCCTCAGGGCTGATTTGGTAAATACCACGTTGGAAGTCAGTTCGGCCTGGGCGTTTTTTGAATACTGTTGTCGCTTTGGCTTTCAGGCGCTGAGGAGGCTGATACTGGCTGTGGCCAGCAAGCTTGGCGATCATTGGCTGGACTAGCTGATAGAGCGTCAGCATGGCTGAAACCGGGTTACCCGGCAGGCCGCAGAACCAAGTGTCTTTGATGGTGCCGAAGGCGAAAGGTTTCCCCGGTTTCATGGCAATTTTCCAGAAACCAATTTCACCTTGCTCGTCGAGGATATCTTTGGTGTAGTCAGCTTCACCCACACTTACGCCACCAGAAGTAACCAGTACATCGGCTTTGGTTGCTTCATCAAAGGCTTCACGCAGTTTTTCCGGGTTATCCGGAATGATGCCAAGATCAATTACATCGCAGCCAAATTTTTCTAGCAGCGCACGGATACCATAGCGGTTGCTGTCATAGATCTGACCGGCCTCAAGCGGCTCACCGACAGAACGTAATTCGTCACCGGTTGAAAAAAACGCAACGCTCGGGCGACGGTAGACACTGACGGTAGCAATGCCCAGTGAAGCCAGCAATGGCATTTCGCGCGCTGTTACGCGGTTGCCCTTGGCCACAACCACATCACCAAGACGAACATCATCGCCGATAGGGCGGACATTATCGTTGGCTGGTGGCTTAATCAGAAATCGAATGGCGTCGCCGTCGACTTCGGTTTCTTCCTGCATGATAACCGTATCGGCACCTTCCGGCATCTGGGCTCCGGTCATGATACGGATACATTGCCCTTCGCCGCAAACACCCTCAAACGGGATACCGGCAAAGGATTTACCCGCCATCATCAAAGTGTCAGTCTTTTCAAGGTCAGCACTGCGTAACGCATAGCCGTCCATTGCTGAGTTAGCAAAAGGCGGTACGTTGATTGGAGAGAGAATATCTTCGGCGATCACCTGTCCCATCGCTTCAGACAACGAAACAGTTTGTACTGTTTCCAGTGGCTTAACTTCTGCCAAAATCTTGGTCAGAGCGGTTTCAATAGGCATCAAGCCTGGCGCGTCACAACATCCCATAAGTGGTATCCGTTATAAGTCATTAGCTTATTATGATTTGCATAAGGAATTATTATGACAAAAAAAACGGTTCATCACTAATACCTTAGTAAATTCGTAGTGTATTTTGTGTCATTTACAGGTATCCTGCGGGCTGAATTATCGCTGGCAGTTGATTTCGGGCATTTAAACAGCATTACGCCCAGGCCGGTTGGAGGGAAAGAATGACAGCATTAAGTGAATCTGCATTGAAGGTGCGTCAGGCACTGGAAGAGCGCGGACTTGAAACACCTATGACTGACAAGGTGGTAAGTCGTGAGGAGAAGAAAGAGCGAATTGAGTATCACATGCGTGAAATTCTGGAGCTGCTTTCGTTAGACTTATCAGATGACAGCCTGATGGAAACGCCGCAGCGCATCGCCAAGATGTATGTGGATGAAGTCTTCTCGGGTCTGGATTATGCCAATTTCCCTAAAATCACCGTTATCGAAAACAAGATGAACTGTGATGAGATGGTTCGAGTTAAAGACATTACGCTGACCAGTACCTGTGAGCATCATCTGGTAACTATCGACGGCAAGGCGACAGTGGCCTATATTCCTCGTGGAAAAATTATCGGCCTGTCGAAGATCAATCGTATCGTCCGCTTCTTTGCCCAGCGACCGCAGGTACAGGAGCGCATGACACAGCAGATACTGGTTGCCCTGCAGACATTGCTGGAAAGTGATGATGTGGCGATTACCATGGACGCGACGCACTACTGCGTTAAAGCACGCGGCGTGATGGACGCAACCAGTTCGACCACAACGACCGCGCTGGGTGGTATTTTCAAGCGTAACCCAGCGACCCGCGCAGAATTTCTTAACGGCCTTCGTTAGAGTTAGACATGACCGTCTAGCATGAATTTACTAAATGCCAGTTGGGTTACCAGCTGGCTTTTTTTGTCTCCGAGCCTTGTTTATCTATGGATTTGATTAAGCTTTCCCGAATCAGCATGAAACACCTGGTCACGCTGCATGTGATGCTGGATACGCTGAGCGTAACAGCCAGTGCAGAACGCCTGTGCCTGAGTCCCTCGTCCGTGAGCAAAACCTTGGCACAGCTCCGGGAAAGCCTCAATGACGAGCTCTTTTATCGCCATGGCAATCAGCTTGTTGCTACGCCGCTGGCGCGTCGGTTGGGGCCAACAGTCCACCAGATGATCAACGAGATGAATCAGATGCTGACTCAGGAAGCGTTTGATCCGTCTCGTTACGAAGGGCGCTTTTCTCTTGCGATGCGGGAAAGTACCTTTGAGCTGCTTGCTGCCAAGCTGAGTGCCAGAGTGCTGGCACAGGCACCGGATCTGCGGTTGGAAATCTGGTCGAAGGACAGTATGGGCTTTGAGGGGCTGACAAAAGGCCAGCTTGATTTCATTATGTTGCCGCATGATCGCAGTCAGCCGCCAAGCTCCCAGAATAACCTGGTGTGGGAAACCTTGATCGATGATGAGATGGTGTGCCTGATGAACCCGGCGCACCCGTTGGCGGAGCAGGTATTAACGATTGATGACTACCTCAGCTATGGTCATGTCAGCATCATGGATCATGACTTGAGTGTCCCTTTCTTTGAAATGCAACTGGCGCAGCAGCACCGCAAGCGCCGGGTAGCCATTACCGTTGCCGATTTCGGTAATGCGGCCCTAATGTGCCATCACAGCGATCTGCTGTTCACCTGTTCAAAGCGGTGGGCGAGTACAGCCATGCAGGCAAAAGGCCTGATCACCAAACCTCTTCCGTTCAATTATGGCGAGGTGTCATACAGTTTGGTTTGGCACCAGCCCAGTATGAACGATCCTGCTCATCGCTGGCTGTATGAACAGATCCTGGAGTGCTGCCGGGAGGCAGAGGCTGCAGAGGAAATAGAGGATGAGTGATTTTCATTGTCTGCCTAGCTTTCTAGTATTATTGCCGGCAAAACCACATTCCTCACGCTTAGCTGAGTAAGTTGCTCGGCAAATGCAGTTATCTCTTCTTTGCTACACGTGGGCCAACTCAGTGCTTCGCCCGTTACGCCATGATGCTGGAAGGCATTGAGGCGGATGCGGGTATTCTCATCAGGTAACATAACGAGATAGTCAGCCAGCGCAGCAATTTCTGATTCGAAGTCGGTAATTGTCGGAATGACTAATAACCGAAGCTCGTGCAGTTTGTTGTGATGACTAAGCAAGTGGATGGACTGAAATACCCTGTGATTATCACGGCCGGTTATCCAGCGGTGAGTGTCTTCCTGCCAGGCTTTCAAGTCGATCATTGCGCCATCAATATATGGGATAACTTTTTTCCACCCGGTTTCGCTCAGGCTGCCATTACTGTCAATCATGCAGCTTAGATGCTGAAGATCCGAATTCGATTTTATCGCCTGAAAAAGCTCAATGATGAAATTAAGCTGTAAGGTCGCCTCGCCGCCTGTAACCGTAATACCGGTAATGAACAGGCTATTTTTGCGGATGACCGCAAGCATATCATCAACGGTATACTGCTGTGTTTTCGGGCTCGACTGGTTAGGGCAGACAGCAAGGCAGGTATCACAATGGGTGCAGGCATCGGCATTCCAGCGAATTTGGTTTTTATCTTTTGCGCCTGCAACCATGCTAAGCGCATTGGCTGGGCAATGCTCGATACAGTCGCCGCAATGATCACATAGCCCGATGGTATGCGGGTTATGACAGTTCTTGCAATTGAAGTTACAGCCTTGCAGGAATATGACGAGCCTGTTGCCAGGCCCGTCGACGCAAGAGAAGGGCAGTATTTTACTGACCGTTGCAGTAGCAAGGCGACTGTTCATACGAAACAACTCTTGGTTTGCGGTTTAAGATGCCGGTATTGCTGGCTGCTTCTGCGCCAAGACCGGTGGTGTTGGTGCGCGAGCCGTTTTCTTTGAACTTGGCAATATCCGACAGCTTGATCATATAGCCTGTTACTCGAATTAAATCGTTCGATTCGACGTTGGCGGTAAACTCACGCATACCCAGGCTTAGTGCACCTTTACAAAGCTGGTACATTGCCTCGGGGTTGGACTTCACCGTTTCATCGATAGTGATAATATCGCTGATACCGGATGTGTAATACTGGTGGTGTTCGGCCAGAGCCTGAATATGGCTGACAGGATCCGGCTCTGTGCCGTAAGGTATGCGGACTCCCGGTGTGACATCAAGATCCAAACTGATCCCACCTTGAGCGTGTAGCAGCGCGCGATCATTATAGCCGTATGTTACTGGCGTTGTTTTGACGATCTTATTCAGTGCTGATGAAATTTGATAACCAAGTTGGTTGGCTACTTCGTCATGGCCATAGCTTGCCTGTGTGTGTTCTTTCTCTAGTAAAATATTAACGGCCTCGGCCATACCGTATATACCGAACATAGGGGCGAATCGGGATTCATCGATTAGCTGCTCGTCGACCAGGAAGCTATCAAAGAAGTGAGAGTCTTGGTGTAAGAATGTCGTACGGGCTTCAATCAGCTCGTACATAAGTGAAGCGTAATGTGGCAGCACTTCCGAGAGAAAATCTTCCTGGTTTTTCGCTTTTAGGGCGACTTGCTTCAGGTTTAACCGAACAAGAGTATTGGCGCCACCAGCCAGAGGGAGCGAGTTGTAGCAGCTTACAATACCAAACCCTTTTTCGTCATAGGCATTGGCATGAATCGGATAGTTGGCAATATGTGGCTTGCTGCATTCACAAATATTCTGCGCTGCGATCCGAAGAAGCTCATCTGGTGTGACTGCCGGGTCGTACATAAAGGTTAAATTCGGAGCTACCTGCTTCAGTTCTGCATCAATGCGAAGGATGGTACGGCAGACAATATTATCTGTTGGTCCGATATTAACATGCATGAAGGCATCGGGCAGGGTGCGATCTAGCATGATCCAAAATAGCTTTAGTTTTCGATAAAGAGTGTCTTCATCGACGCCATCGGCAAAGGGCATCAGTATGTCGTCAAGTTGCCCGAGGTAAACCGGAATGTTGGTCACTGATGGAACATGGTGGTAGAGAATTGTCAGGGCATTGAGTGCTTCATCGAGATCTTTAGGTGCCGATAGCTCTAAATATCGAGAACCTTGTTGAAGGTACTTAGTATAATCAGGCAAAACATAACGAGGTTTGAACGGCGCGTTGCCTTCGAACATATCGCAGATGATGCCTTCATCCATTGCGGCCTTAACTGCGTAAGTAACCGGGACATTGGGAAGACTGGCATCGGCCTCTAAAGCCAGATAGGAAGATTTCTGCTTTGGTGTCAGTGTAGGATCGGTGACGATTTGGTGGAGTTTTGCCTGAATGGTCATAACTAATACCCATTTGAAACTTATGGTTACCACACTACCTTTTTTAGGTGATTTCCTGAAGTGAAAGTCTGAAAAGCTTGTTTTTGCGAAATGGAAATCCGCACTCAATGGTCACAAATTTACTTACCTTGTAATTGTTGTTATTTTTGAAATGAACAGGGAACAATAAATAAAAATCTGTGTCATATAAACCTTCATTTAATACAAATGAGCTTTTTTGTAATAGAAATGAATAGTAATAATTAATTAAAAAACACTATTTACCATATAAATAGCAATAAAAAAGTGCTAGCAATCAAAGTGAACTTATAAAGCGTTATTTGATAATAAGTTGTTGTTATTAAAGGTAAGTAAGAATTAATTTCGAAGGTGAGAACACTATAAACTTGTCATAGTGTGATTTTATTGACTAAATTTTAACATGCAGACTAATTATATAGGATGTCGTAATTAGACTGGTGATATAAATGATTAAGCAATCATGGACAGAGAGCATTAAGCGCATTCTTCCTTAAACTAAGGACTGTATATAATGTTCAAAATGATTCGGACAGCTCGACTTGGATTTAGCTTGCTTTCCCTTATGCTGGTAACCAGCCCGGTGGTGATGGCCGTTCAAAGCCAAGCAAGCCAAAGTCAAACCGGTCAAACTCAGGCTGCTCGCAGCCAGTTAGATTGGCAGTTGCTTAATAAGCACGAATTAACCAGTCAAAATCAGTTATGTCGGGATTCCATCCAGTCCAATCTTTATACCTATAACGTCTGCTTTCCTGCCGCTGTTGCAACAATCTACAAGGAAAATGACTACTTTCCAATTTGGGCAGACGACACATCACGTCAAGAACTCTTGGTTCAGTTGAAGTCATTGGTCTATGCCGATCTGGTTCCGGGGCTGGATAAGCGTCTCTCTGAACTTGAAAGTCTTGTTCAATTCCATGATCTACGAAGCTTTGATCTTCTTGCCACGGATTCTCTGTTGATCTATCAGGCAATCATTGCCCAGATACAAGCTACCCCTGGTTTGCTGTTCAAGCACCATTATTTAACGGTTCCTACGGGCATATCAATTGAGCGACATCATTCACTTTCTGCTGCATCGATAAAGGGTGAGCTCAATCGCCTTCGTCCCCAAATCAAGCGCTTCGAACGCTCGGTTGCACTTGCTGAGCGGCTTCGTAGCCAGACTCCTCATCAATTGAATTTCACCGGGAACAAGCGTTTGATCAAAGAGGATCAACCCATCGTTCAAGGCCATTTGTTGCTTGATGTGCTCTATAGCTATGGCGATATTAGCCAAATTGATTATGAGGTACTGAGTGATCATGAGGAGGTCAGGAATACAGGAGAGGTCACCTATGCTATTAAAGCGTTCCAGCGTCGGAACGGGCTCGAAGATGATGGTGTTATCGGTCCGGCGACAGCGAGACAGCTTGCCTTGCCTTATTCAGAGGTTGCCCGGGTAATTGCCCTGAATTTACAGCGAAGCCGTTTCGGAACCAAAGCGGCGGACAGACCGTTAATTCAAGTTAATATACCGGACTATATGTTAAGGATGACTCAGCAAGACCAGGTGCTTTTCGAATCCAAGGTGATCGTAGGCAGAACAAGTCGGCCAACATATTTGTTTTCATCCTCGCTCAATACCATGGTCGTCAACCCTTACTGGAATGTGCCCACGACCATTAAGCAGGAAGATGTCATTCCGAAGGTGAAAGAATCAGTCAACTACCTGGCTGAGAAGAATTTAAAGATAGTCAAAAGCTGGCGAGATCGCAGCGTTATCTTGCCAGAGCAGATTGAGTGGAGCACGGTGGATCCTGAAACCTTCCCCTACGAGTTTCAGCAAGGGCCAGGACCGGCCAATGCATTGGGAAAGGTGAAATTTCTGATGCCTAATGACTACTCCGTGTTTTTGCATGATACGCCCGCACGAAGCCTGTTTAACAAGAAAAGGCGCAATTTTAGTTCCGGTTGCGTAAGAGTAGAGAAAGCCGATGAACTGGCAGAATTAATCTTGCAGCATCAACGTCGTGAAGGAATTGCGCCTTACCACCAGATGGTTAGCGATGAGCAACAAGACACGGTGAGTCTGGCACGAAGGGTAAATGTTGATTTCATGTATCTGACAGCCTGGGTTGACGAAAATGAGCAGCTCCAGTTACGTGAGGATATTTATGGCTATGACCGTCCCGGAGAGAAGAGTGTCGAGCCGCAATATATCACCTTGAAAGACTTCAGGTATTAGTTAGTCTGAACTCACCAGGGAAAAGCGAGAGAAAAGCCTGATCCCTTATTGAGTTCAGGCTTTAGTGTATACCCTAGCTAGTCTTTTATTACGAAGCCGTTGCGGTTCGTGTTTTCCATAGCGAGCCAATTATCGCTGTCGATATTGTCAGAATGATGACAAACAACGAAACCGGTGTCGGGATAGCCCAGCTGGTTTCCATCAATAGCATTTTGATACCAATAAAGCTGAGGATGAACGCAAGCGCCGGACGCAGGTAACTAAACCGTGTCAGCATACCCTCTAGAACAAAGTACAATGAACGCAGTCCGAGCAGGGCAAATACGTTTGCAGTTAATACCAGAAATGGTTCCTTGGTTACCGCAAAGATCGCCGGGATCGAATCCAGAGCAAACATAACATCTGTCAGTGCAATAACGGCGATAACAATCATCAGCGGTGTCGCTATCCAGCCTTTGTTATCCTTGATAAGGATTTTCGTACCCTGATAGTTATCACTTACCCGGAAGCATTTCTTAACCAGCCTAACTGGTGCTGAATCCGAGAAGTCTTCTTGCTCGTCGTCCTCTTCGCGCCATAATTTATAGCCCGTATATAGCAGGAATGCAGCGAACACATAGAGTACCCAATGGAACTGGCTTAATAGCTCGGCACCGACTGCAATCATGATCCCGCGAAGGATTAATGCGCCGACCACACCAAGCATCAGTACTCGGGGACGAATCGCTTCAGGGACGGCAAACTGGCCGAAGATCAGGGCAAATACGAACAGGTTGTCGACACTGAGCGACTTTTCCAATAGATAGCCTGTTAGAAATGCCGTTGCAGCCTCACTGTTGGTATAACTACTGTCTGGGGCCATTTGCTGCCAATACAGATAGAGCACAACATTAAAGGTCAAAGCGAGTGCAACCCAGAATAGGCTCCAGATAGCGGCCTTTTTGATAGTGACCTTACCGCCACGGGTTTGGTACAAGTCCAGCGCCAGCATGATGACAGTTAGAACAGCGAACCCTTCATAGCTAAAAAGGCTCATGGTTTTCTCCTTCCGAATGTGCGCGGAAGGGACGGGTGACGTAAGAAAAGCCTGACCTTCCACGCATTATAAAACAGCACAAGTGTGCATTAATAATGGCGTTGGTCTCGTCAGAATGGTGCTAAATGTCATGAAATAACAAGCAAATCCATTCTCGACTGCCGGAAGCATGACGCTTCGGGATGACGACAGGCGAACAATTGGTGACTACTCCCCAAACAGGGGCATTCTATGAAAACTTTGGGGTAAGCGCTATCATTATTTCCCTCTCTTTCACGTATTTTTACAAGCTTCCTTACACAACTATTGCAAATGGTATTAGTGTTCGTGATGTTGATCATAACTTCAATAAATAAGCGCTCATTCTTATTCGGATAGCTAATTGGTATTTATGGATTTACTGTTAGTATTCTTTGTAATTGTTAGGGAATTAATAATTACATCTTTTCAACTTTTTTCTTAACAATTATATGCGGCATGCTCCTTAGGTGTTTTTCGGCTATTTTTTTTGAAGGTGAAGGCTTAGAAATGGCAAGTTTATCTCTTGTTAAGAAAATAATAACGGGTGTTTCGTTGCTGGTTTTATTCATTGCATCAATTGGTACCTGGATGGCGGTGAATAAAATTTCAGATTTAACGCAAACAAATATACGTAACGGGTTGGCGACACAAGTGAGTGAGAAAGCTCAGTTCGCAAAAGGCTATGTCCTTAAATATCAAGCTGTTGTAGATACATTTCTTAATGGTCCAGATTTGCAGGATTTTATCGAGCAAAGAAATGACCATGAAGAATTATTGAATTCAAAGGAATACAATTCAATCTTGAAATACATTAACAGGATGAATGAAGTTGACTCTAATTTATTCAGCTTATTTTTCTCTCTGGATAAAACGGGAGAGTATTTTGATTCCTCTGGGCGATATTTTGATCCAAGTGTTGATTTAAAGCAGCGGCCATGGTGGAAAACAACGATAAATAACAGAGGTCCCTGGTTGACCACGGCGATCGATGTGCGAAACGGTAATCTAAATGGTGCTATTTATATGCCTGTTTATGATGACTCTGGTGCATTAAAATTCATCGGCGGAGCCGACATAAAAATTACTGCTTTGCAAAAAGCCCTGTTGGATGAAACGCGTTATTTAGGTCAAGGAACGCCTTTCTTATTCAACGGTAATGGCGATGTGATGCTGTTTTCAGGTATGGATTCTGAGCAAGTTAAAGAGCTTACACTAGAAAAGCTGGATCGAGAAAATGCAGGGTTCTCACAGTTGCGCCAGGCTGAACACAATACGGCCACCTGGTTCTCGGAAGTCGAGTGGCAGGGACGCAAACAGCTAGTGGCTATTCAGGATATTGCTCTTGACTACCCGAAAATGGACTGGAAACTTGCACTGATGGTGCCAATGTCTATGGTCGAAGAACCGGTCAGTGCCGCCAGAATGCAAGCCATTATATTCGCAGTATTGGGCGTAGTGGTGCTTGCTGGTGCGTTGGGCTTGTTCTGCATGAAATCTTTGGCTCCATTGAATCAAGCGGCGATGGCTATGCGGGATATCGCTCATGGTGATGGTGATTTAACCCAGCGTCTGAGCATGGAGCGTGAAGATGAAATTGGCCGCGTTGCTGTGGCATTTAATGATTTTGCCAGCAAGATCCAAGGTTTGATTAAACATAGCCGTGAATTGGCCGGGCATGTAGAGCAGAACAGTCGTGGGATGGAACAGACTATCAAGGCAACCAATGATGCTGTTCAGGTACAAAAAGATGAGCTGGACCAGATTGCTACCGCCGCTACTGAAATGGGGCACGCCGTTCGTGAGATTTCTGCTAACGCCGAGCAAACGCGTACCATGACCCAAGATGCCGAAGGACTGGTCTCTACAAGCCATACCACAGTACTGTCGGCTATCAGGAATGTAGAACTGTTGTCGGAAGAGATCTTCAATGCCGAAGAACTCGTACTGAATCTTCGTCATGACGCTGATCAGATTGGTCAGGTTCTCGGTGTTATCAGTGATATTGCCGATCAGACAAATTTGCTGGCGTTGAACGCGGCGATTGAGGCGGCCCGTGCGGGTGAATATGGCCGGGGTTTTGCCGTTGTTGCCGATGAGGTACGCAGCCTTGCCAGCAAGACGCAGCAGTCGACTGTTGATATTCGGAAAATCATCGAGCAATTGCAGTCTAATACTCAAAACGTGGCTTCTGTGATGGGGCGTAATCGAACTCAGGCTGAGCAGACAACCACGGAGTCACGAAACGTCGGTGAGGTACTGGATCAAATTATGAGCGCTATTTCAAACATCCAGGCACAGACAGAGCAAATTGCCTGCGCGACCTCCGAACAGACCGAAGTGGTCCAGGAAATCGGCCGCAATGTGAATCGTGTTAATGATATGGCTGATGAAACAAGTGCCCAGATGGAGGTTGCAGTGAGTGAAACTCAGCAGCTTAATCATAATAACGGTGAGCTACAGAAGGCGATAAACCAGTTCAAGGTGTAGGTTACTTGTTCCTCTGCGTATAGAAAACCTATAAATGGTAAGCCCGTGACTGTCATCGTTGCGGGTTTTTATCTTTCAGGGAAAGGTGTTTTAAACTGGCAAAATTTCAAATTGATACAATACTTAACCGATACTGAATGTTGGTTTTTTAATCAGTGCAAAAAAAGATTCTTGAATAGATAGCCGCGTTTTGATCCATTCAACTTGATATTGTCATAATGAGCCTAATTTCATAGGGAATAGATTATGGAAAGAAAAATGCTGATTCGGAATATTTCTTATATGGAGCGCGAGCTATCTCAAATGAAAAAGGAGTTGGCGTCGCTTGATGCAAGGTGGGAGCAGCAGGAGAAAGGTGACTACCGGCATATTGAAGATGATGTAATGTCGGATGACCGACGATAGAGCTCAGCACAGGTTGAATTAACGTAAAGGGGATGGTCAAAGCCATCCCCTTTGCTTGTGAGGAACAAGTCAGCAGCCGGGTGAGCGGTGAACGTCCATAAGCCGTATCAACAGTAAAGCTATTACATACGATTAATGTCTATATAAATATTCGCCCTCTAAGGCCAAGCACAAAGACATTGCTTTCGTCTGAAAGCAGCGGGTTATTGATCCATTGTAGATCCGGAGTGAGCTGAAAGTAGCTCCCAAACTGCATGTTGTAGAAGACTTCTACGACGGATTGGCTATCATTCGTTCCCCAAGCCTCTTCGTTTGCCTGACTCCAGTTAATGGCAAAGCCAAGATTATTATTTGGTGCACCTAGTGAAAAGTAGCCAAATCCAGCCGATATCGAGGTTTCATACAGTGCAGCATCGCCCTCAAATGAGAAACCACCGCGCAAGAACGGCATGATATGCGGTGTGACAAAGTAACTGAATGAGTAATTCAATCCCTGACTTGTAAGCGCACTATGCCTGGCACTTCCGTCATCATTAAATGTTGGGTCAATATGCCAGTAGGTCAGGTGCATGTTATCGGTGTAGATCTGTTCTTGTGAGGCGGTCCAGCCAAGCTCTACAGAAGTAAAAAAATCGTTGTCGTTAAAGAAAGTATCAAAACCTTCAAACACATCTTCAAAGTCCGAACGCCCATTAGCATCGGCCACCCCCGCAACGACATAGATATTGTCGGTAATCATATGGCCGGCAGAGAGGGACAGTAGGCCATCATCTGGTAGGCCGATTGTACCAGCCCCTGTCTGGAAGGCTAAATTGGAGAATGCAGTCCATGGACTAGCCAGAGCGTAGGTATCAACATAGTCGGTTACATCCTGAAAGCCCACAATGAATGAGGTATTACCGTTGTTCAGACGTTGCTTCCAATAAAGGTTCGTAAGGCGACCACCTTGGTCATTAAATGCTGGCTGAATGAGGCCAATGTAGCCTAAGCTTTCTTTACCACTGAAACTAGAAAGAAAGGCATAATCTTTAGGAGGGGTATCAGAGTAGGCATGACGGTGCTCAACTTTCCATACTAAGGAACCCATATTTTGGGTAGCATGCCCCACGATGTCCCACTGACCATAGAAACGAGCCACGCCACCACTGGTATTCACACGATTCCCTTCGCTACCATTGGCAGAATTAAAGCCAACCGCACTATAATCGATTCCGAAAGTAACGCCTTCTTTTGCAAGTTCTTCACGCCATGAGCGTTTTTGGGCAGTCTGTTCCTGAATAGTATTGTCTACGGAATCAGGGCCTCCAAAATTAGCGGCCGAGACAGACGTTGGGAGCAACGACGCAACCAGGAATCCGCTGACATTGATCTTAGTGTGCAGCATAATCTACCTTTAACTATCTATAATCAAACACTTTTGAAGCATTGAGACTATAGCCCGTGGTGATGTGGCTAGCGCCGTCCAGAATGTAGACTTCTTCAGACATGATCTTTGAGATGATGGTTCCTTCGACCCATACTGGGTGTTGAACAGTTCTCATCTTATATCCTTCAGGGAAAGATATGCGGATAATCTGGTTTGGTGGAGGTGGCGGCATATGTATACACGCCCCGGCAAAAGGTACGAGTAGAAAGTCGGTTGTTATCATTGCATCAGAAAATTCGATGGGGACTAGAAAGCCAGGGATCCGGACTGTTTTACCGTCGAACGCCCTAGTGGTTGTTTCAGCCGCCTTTTTCTGGGTTTGTATGTACACTTCTCGCAACTCAAGCAGTTCATCGGCATCGATGCCTTCCGATTTTAATTGCGCTTTCATTGATTTCAAACGCTCCAGGTCATGCGGGGAGCTAGAGTTCATCAAGGTGAATATTTGTTGAATTTGCAGCCTGTTTTCGTAACTGAGAGCTGGAAGGGTTACCTGATTGTCAGGCATTTCAGGCCTGAGTTTTTGCCAGTCAAGAGTGATCATCTCGCTGGCAAAACTACTTAAAGATGCCAATATAAGTAGAAATGGAATAAGTCTCGTCAAAGCTATGCTTCCTTACAGCTAATATCAAAAATAACGTAATCAAGGTCGGTAAACCTAGAGAGTGTTCTTATAGATAACGCCATCCTTCATGATTAGCCGAATCGTCTCGGGACTTTCTGGACGCTTTTTCGCGTCAAACCATTTGTCGCCAGTACCGACCACAGAAAAGTCTTTTAATGGGTTGCCATCAAGCAATAGGATGTCTGCATAAGCGCCAGTTTCGATTACCCCCAATTTAGCGTTAGGGTAAGGGTTGGTGAAGTCACCTGTTAGTTTAGAAATCTCCCCACCGATTGATGTCATCGTTTTCAATGATTCATAAGGTCCGAAGAACTCGTTATTTAAGTGTTTTTCGTAAGCAATCTGAATATTGCACGCATCGACAGAGCCTACGCAGTCCGTTTGGAATCCTCGTTTAACCGGGCATTCCTTCATATTTGGTATGTAGTTTTTAAATGTTTCGGTTGCTGATTTCGCTTTCGCTAGACTAGAAGGGACATTTTTAACTGCAGGAATGTCTAAAAGGCCAGGGTCAAATGCTGTCAGGTTCGTGGTTATATACGCGCCTTTGTCATTCATTTTTTCAGCTATTTCACAGTCGAAGGCGAAACCATGCTCAATAGAAAGAACCCCTGCATCAAGAGCGTTAAGGATCGCTTCTTTACGATAGGAGTGAGCCATTACATAGCTGCCATAACTCTCAGCAACAGCCACTGCGGCTTCAATTTCTTCCGGGGAGCCAGCCAGAAGCTGCCAGGGGTCAAATGCAGATACCACCCCCCCAGACTGCATGTATTTGAGCTGTGTTGCGCCCATACGAAAATTGTTGCGGGCGTACTTCTTAACCTCAGCAACGCTGTCGACTTCTTGTGAGAGGTTTAGGCGGCCGAAGTTTGTTTCTGTACCAACAGGAGCAGAGTAGTTTGCAAAATCAGCGTGTCCGCCTCGAGTGCCAAGAAAAGCTCCTGATGGATAGTAACGAGGGCCTATAATTTCTCCTGCATCAATTGCTCTTCTTAGACCGCCGTTAGCACCACCTGCATCACGCACTGTTGTGAACCCTTGCATGAGATACATTTTAGCCATCCGAGTGCCGTGGATGGCAAAATCTTCCCAAGTCTTATCGGCTTCCATCGCTGGCAAGTTGGGGCCCATTAACATCAAGTGAGCGTGATTTTCAATGAAACCAGGCGTCAGGGTTTTACCTGTTCCATCGATGACAGTTGCATCACTTCGCGCATTAATCTCCTCAGCAGAAATTGTTTTGATGATATTTCCTTCAACGAGGACATGGTGTTTTTCAAACAGCTTATTTTCAATACCATTAAATATATCGACATTCTTGAAAATAATTTGTTCTGTTTGTTGTTTATTAGGGCTTTCTTCTGTGGCATGAGCGATGGAGGTTATTGCAATTAGCGTAGGAATAAGAATACAACTCTTCATTTTAACCCCTTGTAAAATAATGATTTGTCGCTATTGGTGCAATGATTATCTATATGAGAAATATAGTGAAAAGACCTCAGAAGGAAGTTAAGACCAGGCTTATTGTCTTGTCAATATCATGTCGGATATAGGTCTTACTTCAATTCAACAATGATTAAATATATCAATAATAATAAATTTCTCTTTTTTAAGAGGTAATGAGTAATTCTCGCTGGAACGAGCTCTTGGATCATCATGAAGCAAAGGCTTTGCTCTATTTTACTAAACTCATAGGGCTCCAATTAAGTGCAATGCACTATTGTCATCCCAGTAATGGTGCAAAGTAATAACGTGTTAGTTCGGTGTGTATCCGCCATAAACGGTACTGGGGCAGGAGGGTCGAAAGGTTGTGGCTAAGTCGAGGAGGATCCAAATACTGGCTTGATCCTTGCTGATAATGTTTCAAGCCAAACTAAAAAGGGGATATCCGATGAAAGATGAGACCATAACAGTTATTCTGGCTGGTGGAGAAGGGAAACGCTTGTCACCGCTTACAGATAATCGCGCAAAACCTGCGGTACCTTTTGGCGGTAAGTATCGGATTATCGATTTTACCCTGGCGAACTGCCTGCATTCAGGACTAAGGCAGATTCTGGTTCTGACACAATACAAGTCCCATTCACTTCAAAAACACCTCCGTGATGGTTGGTCAATTTTCAATCCTGAGCTGGGTGAATATATTACTGCAGTGCCGCCACAGATGCGCACCGGTGATAGCTGGTATCAGGGGACAGCCGATGCTATTTACCAGAACTTGTACTTGCTTTCGCGAAGTGCTGCCAAGTATGTTGTTGTGCTCTCCGGTGATCATATCTATCGCATGGACTATGCCCCAATGCTGAAGCACCATAAAGAATCAGGCGCCGAGCTGACAGTCGCCTGTATGGAAGTGCCCAAAGAAGAGGCAAGTGCTTTCGGCGTTATGGCGGTGGATGATCAATATCAGGTAACACAGTTTGCCGAGAAGCCTGAAGACCCGGCGACTATTCCCAATCAACCGGATTCCAGCTTAGTTTCTATGGGGATTTATATCTTTTCGATTGATGCTCTGATCAGTACGTTAGAGAGTGATGCTATCAACCCACATTCTAGTCATGATTTCGGTAAAGATATCATTCCGGGGCTAATCGACAATCAAAGCGTCTTTGCATATCAGTTCGGTGGGGAAGAGGGACGTGTAAGCCAGGACGCCTACTGGCGTGATGTCGGCACAATCGATGCGTATTACCAATCAAATATGGATCTGCTAAAGGTACAGCCTCCATTGCAGTTGTATCAGCAAGACTGGCCGATCCGCACCTACGAGCCTCAGCTACCTCCGGCACGTACCGTTTCATCGGCGGCTGGTAACGAGGGTATTTTTATTAATTCGATTATCTCTAGTGGCGTCGTTATATCCGGCGGTTCAGCACAAAATTCAATATTATTTCCAAAGGTTACAATCGAAAATTCAGCAGTGGTGATAAACAGTATTTTATTTGAAGGCGTCACCATTGGGGCTGACTCACACCTTGAAAATTGCATTATAGACAAAAATGTTAATATTCCTCCCGGTACCATAATTGGTGTAAATAAAAAGCAAGATAACGAACGATTTCACGTGTCAGAAAATGGTGTGGTTGTTATTTCTGCGACTCAACAATTTTCCTAGATAACACAACTATATGGATGCTTGCAGGGAATAAACTCTTGTCAGCATCAAATTATATTAAGCAAAGTAATAATAGACAGAACATTAATTGTTAATTATATGTTTTGTCTGTGTTGCTTTGTTTGTGCTTGTTATGCGGTTTCGCGAAAGAAAGTGAAGAAAATTGTAGGTTAGGTCAATATTTCAGCAACGTGAAGCATGTGTTTTGAAAGTTTTGTTGATGTTAATCAATTGTTTGATAGGTATTTTAATATTGGTTTTTAGGCTATAAAAGTAAGATCAGACGCAAATTTTGAAAAATAAACAATTCCTCAGAAACAAGTTAGTCGTATAGTTGAATACGGTTACAAGTAGATGCCAATCGTCACACTGAGTCGTAACAACAGTGGTTATGTTTCTTTTAAGGATGATTATGGAAACATCAGTTGAAATCTCAAAAAATAGTAACGTCGTGTTTGATTACACATCGTTTTTATCTGCATCTTGTAAACATAGGATGACTTTTAGTGATGCATTAAAGGCGTTAATTCCGGCATTTGAAATTTCATGGACATCTTCATTGCCAAAAGAATTAACCGAGTCAGAAAAATTACAGATGCAGGCATTAAAAGTGCTGTCAACCAATACCAGTGATTCGAATAATTTGATCCGTTTGCTGCGCTTGGCACGAGCTGAACAGATTGATGAATTATTGATTACTTTGCCGTATGCCCTGGAAAGTGAGCAGCTTGATCAGATTGAAAGCAGAGCCAGTTGTAGGATTACCATGGCGTCTGATAACGGTGAGGAACTGAGAGTCCATATGGTTGAGCCTTAAATGCCGAGTTGTTTGAAATCAAATAAAAAGCCAGCTGTTGAAGCTGGCTTTTTTCTTGGTTGGTGATAACTCAGATCATTCCCTGCCATAGCATTCCCACGGCAAGGCATGCTGCGACGGTCAGGAGGCTGGCTGCTGCTTTCTCAGAGCCAACAAAGATATCTGTGTTTTGTTCTCGCTTAGCCTTGATATAGAAATATAATCCAGGCAAATACAGCAACGCAGATAGTAGCAGGTAGTTCAGGCCAGACGCGTAGAGTAACCAAATACCGTAAAGGCTTGCACCCAAACCGACCCAAAACAGTGAGCCTCGATCCTTGCGCTCGATAGCCAGTTTCAGCGTATAGGCACCAACGAGGAAGTAAGGAACCAAAATCATTTCAGATGCGATTGCCAGCAGCATATCGTAGGTACTACCCGCAAAAACAACAAAAAACAATGAAATCTGAACGCAGCCGTTTGTCAGCAGTAGGGCATTTACCGGGCTGCCGGCTTTGTTTTGCCGGGCTAGGCTTTTCGGGAACATGTTGTCTTTTGCGCCCAGGTAAGGGGCTTCAGAAGCCAATACTGTCCAGCTCAAGAAGGCGCCACAAACAGAAATCAGTAACCCACAGCCAATGATGACTGAACCCCAGGGGCCTAAAATTTCTGTCAGTACTCGTGCCATGGACGGGTTCTGATAGGTAGCCAGCTGTTCGGTGCTGATCACGCCCATAGAAAGCAATGTCACCAGCACATAAATAGTAAGGGCGGTCAATAAACCTAATATGGTTGCACGGCCAATATCTTTGCGGCTCTTAGCTCGGCCTGAAACAACAACCGCACCCTCGATACCGATAAATACCCAAACCGTTATGAGCATGGTGCCTTTAACCTGAGACAGCAAATCATGCTGCTCGCCAAAATGCATGCCGGTGAAGTCAAAAACAAAGGTATCCCATTGGAAGGCAATCAGAGCACAGAAAATGAAAAGAAACAGCGGGATCAGTTTGGCAATGGTTGTGATCATATTGATCGCTGCGGCAGTTTGGACACCGCGTTGTACGAGAGCGTGAACTACCCACAGCAAAACAGATGCTCCTGCGACGGCTAGCCAGGTATTGCCATCACCGAACAATATCATGTCTGGTTGGTCAAACAGCATTCCGAGCGTACTAAACACAATGACTAGGTAGGAGACATTGGCAAGCATGGCGCTTAACCAGTAACCCCATGCTGAACAAAAGCCAATGAAGTCACCGAAACCGGCTTGGGCATAGCCAAATACGCCGCTTTCAATTTCTGGTTTAAGTCTGGATAAATGTTGAAAGGAGAGTGCGAGAAAAATCATTCCGATTCCCGTGATTGTCCATCCAATCATCACGGCAGCAGGGCTGGCCACGTTGGCCATATTTTGGGGAAGGCTGAAGACTCCGGCTCCAATCATTGAACCGATAACGAGCGCTGTTAATGCACCCAACCCTAGTTTCTTTTCCATTTTATAGATCCGGTTTAAATGACTAACATTTTGTACGTGTTAGGTATTTTATTATGCTTTTGCTTCTTATTGCACAAGAATTGCGACGCACATTGTACAAAATGCAGTTAATAGCACTGTTTGTTGTACTGGATCAAAAAAGCCACCAATAATAATTATTTAGTGGCTTCTTGCTGGTTGGATTTTGCACAGGTTAACTAATGTATAGTCACTTTTGATTTGCTGTGGCGATTGATGACAAAAGCATAAGATGAACCAGCTTCTGCAGCATGACGAATGTCCTCGCACTCGAAATCTTCAACATCACCTGTTGCAATAACAGCACTGCAATTTCCTGTGTGTAGTGCCTTTTCCATCAATGCCTGATCAGACAATCCTTTTTTATTTTTTAACAGCAGCACTTTGTTCAAATCGACACCAGCGCTTTGAAGCAGGTTTTTGTCAAGCATGGCTTCATCACCGATAAACATGATCCAGCGGCTTTGTTGACTGGCTTGCTTCAAGATACGGAGGAAGTAGGCCAGTTGGGTCTGCTTTTCATCTGAGAAGCAAACCTCAATAGGGCACTTTACCGGTTGGACAAGCGCTGGTGAACTAGTAAGGGTTGCAAAAGAAGATTTATAGACTTGTGATGCAGAAACCGATTGTAGGTTGTCAAATAGTGCTGTCATTGTTCGTCATCCTTACTAGTGGTTATTTATACATGCTGTATGTCTATACAGTAGTTTTATTCAGACAGGGTTGCAAGCACTTTTTGTCGATAAAATCGCAATCAATGGATAAGGAAATTTCGCCTTAAGACTGTTTTTAAATTTAAGTCACTGTTTATTAATGAATATTAGTACAGGCTCAAATTGAGTAGGTATCTGAGTGAAAATAGGCAGGTTATGTATTGGGTTGATAATATTGAGGTATGTCACACTAATAGTAGTGGTTTATACAGTGGTTAACCTATTACGGTAGCCGATTGCTCAATGATAAAGTCTTGCCGTTCTTCGAGGCTCACAAGCTTCCCATGCTCAGGATACTTACAGATCGAAGCGCAGAATACTGTGGCCGTGTTGAACAACATGACTATCAGCTTTACCTCGCTATTAATGATATCTACCATACGAGTCGCCACAAACGAATGGTATCTGTGAGCGCTTCCATAAGACGATATTAAATGAGCTCTACCAAGTTACGTTCAGAGAGAAACTGTATGGTTCGATGGAAGAGCTGCAGAGAGATCTGGACGAATGGATGGACTACTACAATAATTATCGTACTCATCAAGAAAAAATGTGCTGTGGCAGAACGCCAATAGAGACATTAGAAGATGAGAAATCAATCTGGGCCGAAAAGAATCTAACCCAGATTTAATCTAGCAGTTACCGAGTCAAAAATGGGTAACTGTCAGATCAGATTTGAATTCGTACAATTTAATTTGTGACAACTTAATTACTTCCTCCAGAAAGAACGCGATCAATCCGATCTTTCATTAGTTGGTAATTTTCTTCCACAGACCGACCACACTTTTCTGATGTGTCAATCTCTACAATGGGAATATCAAACCACTGAAATATCTTTTTGTAGGCTGTTTCTACACAATTATTTTGCGTTACTGCATCGCCGTACCACTGAACAGTGCCACCTCGGGCCTCTATCCTGCGGTTTATTGTTTCAGCATCGGCCTTAACAAAGACTATTACGTCTGGAAGAAGAATATTTTTGGCAATGTTAAGTGTATCAAAGATCTTCTTGACGATATCTTCTTCGAGCATAATTGTCTGGTATGCCAAGGTTGAAAAGATATACCTGTCTAGTATGACATCTTCAGATTCTAATTCTCCCGAAACCTCATGACTCTTCAAGAAGTTGTTCATCAAAAAAAAGAGCAAAGCGCTCTCCTTTGACTGGTAGGAGTCAATGACATTTCTCAGCTCCTGTGCTTCTAGTACTACCGCGGAATGAACAACGGAGTTTCTCTCTTTCGCGTAGAGTGAGCTTAGCGTTGTTTTTCCGCAGGCATCCAGTCCTTCATAAACGATAAATCTATTCATTTGTTCCTCATTTCTTCTTATTGGTAATGTGACAAAAGTTTTTCAGTACTAAATGGAGTATCTTTTTGCTGCGTCCAAAACATATTTCACTTTTCATTTAAAAAGTAACACCCACCGGTAACGAATCTGGACATAAAGCATTCAGGAAAAGTGCCATAGTTATTCTGAGTGGAATTAAAAAACTAGGGTGAAGTGATTTAGTGGCGATTCACAAACATTTCTCATTCCACCCCAAATTAGTTGCTGGGTTACATAACATGCGTTATCAGCTCAAATATTAAAATGCAGTTCTGTTTATATTTTCTTTAGCCAGTGATTATAATCGGCATGGCTCAAGCAAAGATAAGGGCCATGATGTCGTTGGTTGCTTTTCACTACCACTCGATAGTTCTTACTGATTGAATAGCTGATGTAGTTACGGTTGCGTGTTAACCGCTTTCCCTTTAGCTGACTTAATGTGAATGTATTGGATGCAATCTTATCGCATAACTGTATGGCCTTATGTGTAATGTAAGGGGGCAGTTGCCCCCTAAGGTGATCAAGTTTGCGATGAGACAGCAATATATGTTGCTTCTCCATCGATTACTCCGGCTATTTGTTACCTTTTTGATTTGGGTTCATTTGCTTACCACGGTTGCCTTGTGCCTGGTCATATTGACGGTTAGTACCTGGAGTTCCTTTATTTGAGTTTTGTTGGTTACCTGAATTGTTTATTGGAGTGATTTTTTTAGACATATCTGATTCCTCTATAAATGTTGACTTATGTGCTTCTTCATAAAGCAGATGAAGTGGCATAGTTAATTTGGCCACCTGATTAGAGGTGATATCATCACCTCGGAAGTTAACAGGTGACACAATGACAAAACGTAGTAGAAGAACATTTAGCCCCGAGTTTAAACTTGAAGCCGCACAGTTAGTTCTTGACCAAGGC
>NZ_RSEJ01000158.1 GCF_009910675.1 Photobacterium alginatilyticum
TCATTGCCTGTATAAGATTACTGAAACTATGTGGCGTGAATCAACTGCATAACAAAGCAATCAAGGTGACCCGTTACACTCGGCGGTTTTGGTATGAAGTTCGGTGTGTTTTGCTAGTTTAGCGTGGGGCACCTTATKGCWGGCGTTAGGTCAAAAGGAAAACTAATGAATTTTCGTGCAATTTATGAAAAGTATCTTAATACATTAGAAAACATATCAAATGATCATGAAGAAACTACAGATACGGATGTACGTGAGCGACTACATGAAGTGATCAACTGGTATTTCATATGGGGTAAGTCAGTCGACTCAGAATTTCCTCTACTTTACTCTATGTTTTCTCCAGAAGGTGATGCTCTTATCGCACAAGCAACGAAAAATTTCATCGAACAAGCTAGCGAAATATCATCAAAAATACCTGTTGGGGCAAAGCGTAATGCCATGATTGAGGACAGTTCGGTTCTTACAAAATCAGGTGAGTCATATGATCTTTATCTTGGTTCAGCAGAAACAGTTTTACCTGCTGAAAAGCCTGCAAATGATGATCTTTATGGTGACTATGATTGACCTAACAAAGGCATCAAGGTGACTTGTTACACTCGGTGGTTTTGGTTTGGAGTTCAGTGTGCTTGGTGAGTTGGTCGTGGCGCACCTTATGCCAGACGTTAGGCATGGTAAAAGCCTGCTTATTGATCTGGTCGTAACCGCATCGCCCAAGAACGGGAAATCTTAGGCCACTCGTTCATCGTAAGGCTGTCCTTAAAGATCTGGGAAATGCAGGTTGCTACGTTCTTTGCTGCCTCAGGCGGTG
>NZ_RSEJ01000159.1 GCF_009910675.1 Photobacterium alginatilyticum
ACCTGGGTAACCTGAACGACGGCACCCTGACGCTGTCGGTGACAGTGACCGACAGCGCGGGCAATGCGGCGACGGCGGTGACGGATACGGCCACGCTGGATAAAACCAGGCCGACGGTCACCACCTTCAGCGCCTCGGATACGCAGCTAAAAGTGGGCGAGACAGCCACCATCAGTATTGTTCTGAGCGAGGCCAGCAGTGACTTCAACATTGGCGATATCAGCGTAACGGGCGGTAGCCTGACAAACTTCGTGTCAACCAGCGCCAYCCAGTACAGCGTACTCTTCACCCCGACGGCTGACTCGGAAGCAACGGCGACGCTGGACATCAATGCCGATAGCTTCACCGATGCGGCGGGCAACGGCAATACCGCGGCCACCCAGCTGTCACTGACGGTGGATACGCAGGCGCCGAGCGGTCACAGCGTGGCCTTTGGCGATACCCTCTACAGCGACTCSGAGAAAGGCAGCGCCTCGTTCAGCTTTACCGGTGCCGAGGTGGGCGCCAGCTACAGCTATACCATCTCCAGCGCCAACGGYGGCAGCGATGTGACCGGCAACGGYACSCTGACGTCCGCCACGCAAAGYATCGGCAATATCAACCTGGGYRGCCTGAACGACGGTGATCTGACACTGTCGGTGACGCTTACCGATACCTCGGGCAATGCGGCSACGGCGGTGACGGCAACCAGTGCGCTGGATACCGCGGTGCCGAGCGGCCACAGTGTCGCCTTTGGCGATACCCTCTACAGCGACTCSGAGAAAGGCAGCGCCTCGTTCAGCTTCACCGGGGCCGAGGTGGGCGCCAGC
>NZ_RSEJ01000160.1 GCF_009910675.1 Photobacterium alginatilyticum
GCTCGGAAAAGAAGTCTTTCGACGGCTAGAATATCACATTACAGATTCAACATTACGTTGGGCACAACAAGAGTTAATTATGATGGCGAGGAGCAGTTATCATGCATAAATTTTGTGGGGATCCTCCAGCGCCTGCAATAAGGTGCCCCACGCTAAACTAGCAAAGCGCACCAAGCTTCATAGCAAAACCGCCGAGTGTAACGGGTCACCTTGATTGCTTTGTTATGAATTTTGTAAATGTCATCTGCAACATACACTGCTGGCAGCTTTATCTATATGCAAATTATCTAGCCGTATCCATAAACTTGAGCGTGTATTAGTTGCTCTCTCAAAAACTAACTTACTAATCCAGTGGTCACTGGACAAAGAACCGCTCTATACTAGCAGTTTTGAGCCAATGCATTGAGGATGCGAACCAATAGCTCTTTGAATTACAAGCAGATAGGTTTGTAAGATAAAGCTTTTTCCACTACATCTTCTGCGCTAAGGTCTGACCAATAGATATAATCAGATATATAAGGATCTACAACCATCGACTTCACTTTGACTAAAATTTCATCTAATTCTTCTTCAGAACCAGAACAGTCCATCAACTGTTGCACTAATTCAATCAAATACTTTTTTGTGTCAGACACGATTTGCTCCAACTTCTTAATTCATAACGCCTGCAATAAGGTGCCCCACGCTAAACTAGCAAAACACACCGAACTTCATACCAAAACCGCCGAGTGTAACGGGTCACCTTGATTGCTTTGTTATGCAGTTGATTCACGCCACATAGTTTCAGTAATCTTATACAGGCAATG
>NZ_RSEJ01000161.1 GCF_009910675.1 Photobacterium alginatilyticum
TTTTGGATATTTAGATAATTCATTTCATTATTCTTTGTAGTATACAATACTTCCGTAAATTTCACTTCATTTAGAATTTAGTTCAGTTTTATTTTAGATTTATTCTGTAAAATGAAATTTCAAATAAATATAAATCWAGAATAAGGAGTTTTTATGTCKCGTTAYCGAGGACCTCGTTTCAAAAAAATACGYCGCCTGGGAGCTTTACCAGGACTTACKAATAAAAGGCCCARRGCCRTAAATGATCTTAGAAACCAAWYGCGTTCCGGGAAAAAATCTCAATATCGTATTCGTCTAGAAGAAAAACAAAAATTGCGTTTTCATTATGGTCTTACAGAACGACAATTACTTAAATAYGTTCGTATTGCCGGAAAAGCCAAGGGGTCAACAGGTCAGGTTTTATTACAATTACTTGAAATGCGTTTGGATAACATACTTTTTCGATTGGGTATGGCTTCAACTATTCCCGGAGCTSGCCAAKTAGTTAACCATCGACATATTGTCGTTAATGGTCGTATAGTAGATATACCGAGTTATCGTTGCAAACCCCGAGATATTATTACAGCARGGGATGAACAAAAATCCAGAGCTCTGATTCAGAATTCTCTCGATTCCTCCCCTCAGGAGGAAYTGCCAAAACATTTGACTCTTTACCCATTTCAATATAAAGGATTAGTCAATCAAATAATAGATAGTAAATGGGTMGGTTTGAAAATAAATGAGCTGCTAGTCGTAGAATATTATTCTCGTCAGACTTAAACCTAACTAAAAGAATAAGCGTTCGGACAATTTTTGTACCTT
>NZ_RSEJ01000162.1 GCF_009910675.1 Photobacterium alginatilyticum
GTTGATCAAGGCTTGATTATACTCTTTCCAGTTATTGGTCTTGTAACGGACCTTGGTTTTACTCATGGCTCATATAACTAACGATGGAACATGAACGATCAGATCGTCACTTTCCGAAAGAGTTCAAACTGATTTACGCAACAAAGCCGGTGACATCCCATCATCTCGGATAGTTTATCTTGTTGCACCTCTATCATTTCTGCATTTGAGAAACTAGAGCTACATAAAATAACCAATGCAGCTAACACATATTTCATACTTTAGACTTCAACTAACAATTTACTTACGAACGATGAATGTTGCTTGATAATGATGCATAACGCCTGCAACTTACGAATCCCCACAAAATACCTTTGTAGTTCAATAAGTAGACACGCACCTTACCTTCTGATCTAATGAATTCACCACAAACACAAAAGATTGAAAGCAAGATGCGTGATATTCAAATACTACACGAGTCGCTGGAAAATCAATGCCCTAACATTCACAAAAAGAGACTCCAATCACTCATGGACTCGGTGCAATCATTGCTTACCAATGATGCACTTACACTTACTTTGCTAGGGCGCTCTCTTCCTTCAAAGGCCAAAACGAAACACTGTATTAAGCGCGTTGACCGTTTATTAGGTAATAATCACCTGCACCACGACAGACTCGATATTTATCGGTGGCACTGTCATCATTTTTGTTCGGTCAATGCACAGCCCATTGTCTTAGTCGATTGGGCTGATATCCGCGAATACGAACGACTCATGGTACTAAGAGCATCTATTGCTGT
>NZ_RSEJ01000022.1 GCF_009910675.1 Photobacterium alginatilyticum
GATAGTGAGTGCGTATACTGGGAAATGGAAATGCCTATGGATCGCCTCTTAAGTTTAGCCAAACACGGACGCTTACTAATAAAAAGTGAGTATTTGAAATTTATTCCCTCATGCATTGATGCCTTGCTATTTCAGTTAAGCCGTTCTCCAAGAAAACTGATACCTAACGAACTGAAATTTTGTGAAGACATTAAACAATTAAAAAAGTTAATATCAGAAAACAAAATAATCCTTCCTCTCAGAACATGCATGCCTCATTTTGAGAGTGTTATTTACGCTGAAAATTCACTGGCTGATATCAAGGGAGCACAAAACTTATATTACATCGTAGACGATTTGATTTTTAATGGTGTTAGACCAGACAGCTGGCTGACTCCTGACGATGCGGAAAGAGAAGTGAAGTCGTATTTCGCTCTGTAATAAACATTAAAGCTAAACGTGTTTTGAATTGCCGTACTACCAAATAACCATGGGCTGGGCGGTAGCCGTTGTCAGACAACTTCGCCCGTGATTTCACCAGTGCTCAGTATGAACTGGAATCGAATTATATTGCATTATGAAATAGTTCTCACTGCCTTATTATCGTCAACAATTGACGGTATCGGTGCAGCAGGCTTAGTAGCCAGCAAAGCACGCCATATCAACAAGTTCTCTGATCTCGGCACATTATTAAAACAGCTCAAACAAAAAAGCTCGACCGAAGTCGAGCTTTCAAATTCATTCGTAGGCATTACTGCTTATGAGCAATCTCTGCTTTCTTCAAATCTTTTACGTTCTTGCTTACTTCACGGCGCTCTTTTGATAGCTCGGCGCTGATGATGATGTGGTCATCGACACGATCTTCGTAATCGCCCTTCATGTTCTCAACAATTTCAACGATTTGATCGTGAGTCATGTCAGCCTTGATGTAATCAAGCAAGTTTTCTAGCAGCTCAACACGCTTACGGTTATCACGGACCTTACGATCGTTATCCAGGATTTCACGTTTAAGTTTGTTTTTGCGGCGTGTTTGGCGAACAAGCTCTAGGATAGTGTTCATTATTTGTCCTTTTATGAATCTACAAAGCCTAACTGACTTTGTTATAACAGAAAAATATGTTGTTACACAAGTCACATTATCAACAAGAAATTTTTATCGCTGATTCTTTGATTTGATACAGCAAACTGCTCGGTATAAAGTCCAACTCTCTCCCAGTTTTGACTGCAATATGCGCCAAGTCTCAAATGCAAGAAACCGCTTTTATTTCATCTGTCTATGTAATGAGAATAAGGTCTATTTTTCAGCTAAATCCTGTGAATTTGACCACAAATTTATCACTTAACTATTTGCAATTAGCATATCAGTGCCTACTCTTTCATTAGACCAGTAGTGTTTGGCAATGATGCAACAATGTGAACGAAAACACTTCATGTATAAGTTCTTGTTTAAGACTGTTGTACTGAAGCTATCTGTTTCAATTGTCACCAAAGTTAAATAGTTATTGGCGCTTTTTGTTGATGTAGAAATTCAGGAGACAACATGTCTAAAGCAACAGGTACCGTTAAGTGGTTCAATGAAGAAAAGGGTTTCGGTTTTATCACTCAAGATAACGGCGGTGCTGACGTATTCGTTCATTTCCGTGCTATCACTGGCGACGGATTCAAAACACTTGCGGAAGGTCAAAAAGTTTCTTACGAAACAGAGCAAGGTCCAAAAGGCCTACAGGCCGCTAACGTAGAAAAGATCTAGTCTATCTTTCTACTTAGCAGTAAAAGGGCCATTTGGCCCTTTTTTAATCTCTGCTCTTCCGAGCTATAAAATTTTATTTTTTCCTTCATCTCAAGTCATTTGTCACTAACTCGTTGTAAAAACCAGAGATTATCCTTCATTGTAGTGATACCAATATCACATTTTCTTCCATAAGCACTTAAATTTTAAAGTAATTGCTTGCCCTACCCGACCCCTTATGGCTTAATAGTCCCCGGCCTGTAATGCAGACCTATTTATGCAACAAATTGAAATAGAAAACTTCGTTCCACCGCTTTGCAAAAAGTGCAGTTGTCCTGAAGAGCTTCATTATTCTTTTGTCCATAAGTAATACATTATGATGGCTTAAGTACGCGACAAGCGTAAGATTAATTTTTATTCAGGAGACATGTCATGTCTAAAGCAACTGGTATTGTTAAGTGGTTTAACGACGAGAAAGGTTTTGGTTTCATCACTCAGGACAATGGCGGCGCTGACGTATTCGTTCACTTCCGTGCAATCGCTGGTGAAGGCTTCAAATCTCTAGCTGAAGGCCAGAAAGTATCTTTCGACATCGAACAAGGTCAGAAAGGTCCTCAAGCTGCTAACGTTGAGCGTATCTAATTTGATACCAAGCGTTAAGCTTTGAGAAAAGGGTATCTTAGGATACCCTTTTTTATTTCCATAATTCATCAAGCCTCTCCTTCCCCAACATCATATCGCCATTTACTAACAGACCTCTCGGTTTCAACATTTCACGTTACTCATGTGTGTATTTCGCCCATAAGTGATTAATATTGTTGATAAAGTGCTTTATATCCCACACCATTATATTGATAAATACACCAGTCACAATTTACCTATTTATCAATACATAATAATTCAGCAAAGCAATAATATCTTTCGTCCTATAAGCACAATTGATAATAAGGACGATAGAATAATGAAACATATCCTACTGGCTATATTAAGCCTTGCCATCTCGGCCACGGCCACGGCTGCTACCTGTAACCAGCACCTTGATGTCGGTACACCAAACCAGAGCGATCAGATCCTGTGTAGAGATGGCTATGCTGCGGGTTACAATTACCAAAACAAAGTCTCCAACTGGGTGGCCTACCATATCACTGCAGACAGCGTGAACGCCTTTTATGAGCGTTCAAATAGCTTCCGAACTGATACTGAAATACCCTCGCCATACCGTGCGACAAGTAGCGATTACACCAAAACAGGCTACGACCGTGGCCACCTAGCTCCTTCCGGGACGATGGACTTTTCACAAGAATCTATGCAACAAAGTTTTTTGATGTCTAATATGGCGCCGCAGCTTCCTGGCTTTAACCGTGGCGGCTGGAAGGCTCTTGAGGAGAAAGTACGCGAGTGGGCGAACACCTATAACGAACTATATGTTATCTCAGGTCCAATCTGGGACGGCAACGAAACCTATATTGGTAACGGTGTGTACATCCCAAACAACTTTTACAAAGTCATTCTAGATCCGGCCTACAATGATGCAATCGCATTCATTGTGCCACATCGCAAAATATCATCGTCAGAGATTGCAAGCTTCATTACAACGGTAGATGAGGTTGAGCAACTAACTCAACTTGATTTCTTTAGTGCACTTCCAGATGGCATTGAAGATGAAATTGAAACTGTCGAGTGGGAAATGTGGTAATAACTCACAGGTAAAGTAAAGCTCGTCGTTTGGCGGGCTTTACTTTCTGTTTTATGACGTGTTTTTTGGTGCACCTCATACATCATGTTGATAACCTATCACCTTAATCACCAAATAAGCAGTCACAATGGAAACCATTAACCTCTGGTTAGAATTCATCAATGAACTTCTCAAACTGATCGGTTAGCTACCAGTACAAATCCTGTACCAGTAGCTACTTTATTTCCCTGACTAGTCCTTGCTTTACCTCAATTCACTATCGGCCCTAATATCTCACGTATCATCTTAGGTAGCGGCAGTAAGTCTTCTAGTGGGATATCGTCTTCCATCCCCATCAGCTCGGGATACCCCTGTACGTGCTGGTAAATAGCCTGAATGATGTAAGGGGCTATCAGGATTTTATATTTCCCTTCCAATGCCGGTTCATCGGCATTGATTTGTCTGTATTTCTTCCCTTTGGAATCACGGATCATTTTGTGGAAAACCATCGCTAAAGGAAGGCTAGGCAAGAGCGGAAAATACAAGCCATACAGTTTCTTTAATGTTTTCGTATTCCAGGCGTGCGGTACGATATCAAGAGAGTTGGCAATGCGGACACATTGATCGCCTAGTTGCTGATCAGAATACTCGGCAAAGTCCTCATTTCCTGCAGATGGCCCAGCAAAGGCTACCGTAGAGATATTAATATTCTCTGACAGCCCCTTCCCTTGAATATCTTTTAACCATAATGCCATCGTAGGAGACAAAGCCCCTCCCAAACTGTGCCCGGTTATGCAGATATCACCTTTTCCCTCTTCTCCCAGCTCGCTATTTAGGAATTCCAGTATAGTTTTCTTCGCGCCAGGCATACCAGACTCAGGCCGCAGAGCTTGCAGCATAATAAGGCCAAAATTGGTGCTTTCTGAGATTTTGGGTACCAGGTACTGCGGAGGATTACCGAAAGGCCAGTCTTTCAAATATTTTGCCTGAAAATCCCATATCACCCAATTGGGAATTGAGACAGGATTTGTACCTCGAATAGCAATAACGTACTTGGAAGGGTCTTCAATATTACGGACAGCATACATCAGGCTATCGTCAAACTTTGTACCTGGAAGAGCAAAAACAGCAGGCCCCCAAACGACTTCCCACTGATTCTTAATAGGCTTCCATGATCGAAGCGCTTCATTGAATTTTGTCAGAATTATTTCAGCATTTTTCTTATCCGTCCCATCCAAAGTAAACCCAAAATAGGACATATAGCTGAATGTCAGCATAATTTGTTGTTTTGTATAAGACATACTCATTCCCTGAACGTCATTTTGAATACTTCAGGGAATAATAGTAAATCATATATGAATCATGGTGACTATGATCACACCAAGCAGCTATTCTTCAAACTAACGTTTATGCCTTTACCTACAACGCGAGTTTATTTCTCTTCCATTAGACGTACTAAGGTTTCCATCTGAACAGAAGTCTGGATCATATAGTCGTTTCGTGAAGCTCTCAGGTCTCGGGTGATCGCTTCTAAAGACATATTTGGATATGTGTTCATTGCCATGGTAGCTATTGTCTGCCCCGTACGGCCTACGCCTGCCCGGCAATGAATTACTGGTAGCAACTTTGCTGAATCAAGCACTGCACGGCTTCGTCTCTTCTCATAGAAAGCACGTTTATTGGCTGTAATACGTTCGATCAAGGCAACTAAATTAATTGTCGCTTCCGTGCTGACCGTCTGATGATCAGGCCAGTTGTGTACGTGAACCACAGGTATATCGATAGAGGCATCGTACCCGGCTACGTTTAATTGATAGACTCTTGCCTCAATTCCACTGCCAAGGCCTTCTGTGCTCGAAAATACCGATTGTGTCCTAATGTTGCCGTATGTCGAAGAGTTCGAGAAATAATCTGGAAGATCATTGCCCTGGATATCAGTGTCACTTGCCAGTACAACCAAAACAGGCGTTCGGTTTTCCACCAGCATCTGAAAATGACTTTCCAACTGATGTTGATACGGGAACTGCGACGCAATTGCAATATAGCGGTCATTAATCTTGATACGATTAGCATTAAGTTCATTGCGCACACTGGTATCTGCACAATGCAACAGGTTAAACCTGTCACGGTTTGGATCAAAGGCAAAGCACCTTGCTCCTCCTTTAATCATCATTAACCGATGCGCTGTTGCTTGATATGTATCCAAACCGCTTTCTTCAATCATTCAGTTATCCCCTTTGTTGTTTCCAAGGCCAATCCTATACTCTCCAGCTAGCAAAGCCGCCTCTTATTGATAGATTTATGACTTAAATTCCAATAAAACGCTCACGATGAAAAATAACTGCTCAATATAGCAACGCCCTGCTCATGCAAGGCGTTAACATAACACATGACTTCACGCTGAATGGTTAATACGTAAAGCTCACACCAACAAAATGTATGCGGCCGTCAAATGTTCCATCCAAACTTGGCAAGTTACGTCTGATATCGACCCCACCAAGATCTGCGTACTCATAGAAGGTATCAATCTTAATATCATCCCAATAAGTCGATGCACCGACCGAATAACGATATTGCTCACCAACCGGTACGTCAACCCATTGCTTGGATGCATCATCCTGTGGCGACGATTCATAAGAGAAACCGGCTTTTAATCGCCACCTGTGGTTTAGTTGGTAGTCCGCCCCCAAAGCCACCTTCCAGACATCATCCCAGTCACGGTCAATCACAACGCCATTATTACCCAAGCCAAAATCAAGTACCGTTGTATCCCACTCACTCCAGCGGTGCCATTGCACCGATGTCAGCACGTTCAACTGTGGCGTGACTGCATAGCTGGCGCTAACATCCATTAACGCCGGAAGACTGATATCAGTCTTTAGTCGGTTAATCACCCCCAACTCGGTAGGACCGGTAACCCTCGTGTCAAACTCATGCTCAAGTTTACTCCGGAAACTTGCCCCGACCTTAAACCGTTCATCATGGGTATATATCACCCCAATATTTGCACCAAATGCCCAGTCAGTATCCTGCTTGGCTTCAATCAAACTCGTCGATTGCTGAAGTGCTGCCCAGCTGAGCTGTAACCCGAGCCCGACAGCCCATTGTTCATTAAGGCTATAACTCAACGAGGGATTGAACTGCATGGCGGTTAGGGTAATTTCATCAAGTGCCGCCGCACCGGCCCACTGTTCGCCATAAGCCAGACTCGAACCACCAACGGCACCTAAAGCGAGCCCAAGGTGTACATCATCGCTGATCTGGTGAGCATGAAAAGCACCAAATGATGGAAGAAAAGAGCTTGCTTTTCCATCCCCCTGACCGGTGTTGTCCCGATACTTCATTTCCAGATCGAAGCCCAGCGCATTGAATGTCGTGAGCTGATCTCCCATATCACTCATGGTGGCCGGGTTCGCCCACATTGAAGCAGCCGAGCCACTATAAACGCCATCACCAGCGGTTGCTGTACCGGCATTGGCCGTCACGGCCTCCTGAAGAAAAATGCCACTTGCCTGTACCGGTAAAGACAGTACAGATACCGCAGCCAATAGGGTCGGCGTTGTTATTCGCATTACGTCACTCATCATTGTTATTTTCGGGTAGATTTCGGGCTAAAACACTCAGCCACGCTTAGATTGGAGTTCGTTGATAACATACTCAGGCGCAATTTTGCCGAGCTCTTGCAGGCAAGCGTCAGTTTTCTGATGCCCGTTGCGAATATAGATATCGCAAACGGCGTAGAGCTGTTCCGGGGCACCAGAGATCAGATAAGCCTGTTCAAAAGCCGATATGGCCGCATCAAGGTTAACTGACTCTTGCAGTACACCACTGAGATACCAAAAGTAGCTGTTAGTCTTCGCAAGCTTTGCAGCATGCTGCATCGCTTTTGCTGCGGCAGCTTTCTGTTCCAGCCGGACTAATGTCAATGCTTTGGAGTAATGTAAGTTGGCCTCATTTGGCAATCGTTCTATCGCCTGCTCTAACGTAACCAACGCATCACTGTCCAGCCCCTGTGCTCGCTGGTTATCAGCCATGCTTAGCCAGATTTGCGGATTGATTTTATTGTCAGCCAATAGCCTCTGATAATGGCGACTTGCACGCCCGAACTCCTGATGCCAGCGATAGATATCTGCCAGCAAAAGCTGCATGCCTTCGTCTTCTTGCTCAGACAAGTGTCGAATTAATGCCGAGGTTGGGTTTTCCATCATTGCCTGTTGTTCGGGAGACATGTTGCCAAAATCACGGATCAGACTGGTGGTTGCGGCCATTTTCACCTGGAGCACCGGATCATTAAGCAATGGCGATACCATTCGCCAACGGTGCTCGAACTGATAGGGCTCCGCACCAATCACAGCCGCCTCTCTTACAACAGCACTGTCATCACGTAATCCACGAACAACAGCCACCAGGCTGTTCTGGCTTGGATAACGAGCGAGTTGGCGTAACGCCTCAGCCCTATCCTCATCACTTTGACGCTGATCTTGCGCGATATAGACCCACTTCTGAAGTTGAGCCGACTGCGTGTCCTCGGTTACGGTAGAGCCCCGAGTGACTAATAGTCCTGTGTCAGACTCTGCCTGAGCATCTGCTGCTTCAGAGGACTGTGCATTTACCTGCAAAGGCGCCAACAAAGATAGCGTTAAGGCAGCAGATACCGCAGGCTTCGCAATACTTCTGAGGCTGAAAGATAATTTGTTCATCGAAAACCTCACTGATCAGAACTGCGGCGGATAGGGAAAACGATTCATTGATGGCTTAAGCAACTCATCCCGGTATTTGCCATGGGCAACAGGGTGGCCCGTCGCTCTCAAAATGTAAGCCAACGACTTATCCGCATGGCTAAAGAATTTTTTCCAACCAGCACATAGGTAATTCAGCCCCGGCTCTCCATCTGTGGTACGAATAAAACGGTTTTTAGGGCACTCGCCAAAACAGGCAAACTGGTAATCACACTGCTGACACTGGCTGGTCAAGGTGCGAGACTTGGCAAAACCAAACGTCTGCTGCTGCTCCGAATATGCCATTTCATCCAGTTTTTGATGATGAATGTTGCCTATCTTGTACTCGGGGTACACATAATGGTCACAGGTGAACACATCACCGTTTGGCTCCATAGCCAGTCCCTTTCCGCACATTTCGCCTAAAGTACATAACGGATTTTTACGCCCCATCCAAGTCTCGACGCTGGCCTCAAAATACTGCACAAACACCTTACCCAGATCGTGTTTTACCCATTCGTCAAAAACAGCAATCAGGAAATCTCCCCACCCCTCGTCAGACACACACCAAGGCTCGACCACTGACTTTTTATGCCAGGGCTTCAATCGGTTATCCCCCTGACGTAGCTGTTCTTGCGGTTGCCAGGTTTGCGGTGCCGTAGTACGGAAAGTTTTTTGCTCGACAATCGGAATAAATTGCATTTGAGGCGAGCGCACCTCATCGCGAAGAAAGCGGTACACTTCAAGAGGGTTCTTGCTAGTTAGATTATTTACACAGGTTAAGGTCGCAAACTTCACCTTATGCTTATGTAGTAACTCGACGGCAGCCATTACCTGGCGAAATGTGCCTCGCCCGGCTCGGTTTGTCCGGTAGGCGTTATGCAGCATTTCCGGACCATCGATGCTTAGTCCGACAAGAAAGTTATTTGCGGCCAGAAATTCGCACCACTCATCGTTAAGTAACGTGCCGTTTGTCTGCAGATCATTCGCGATCACAATGCCCGGAAGCTGATACTTTCTTTGTAACTCAACTATCTTGCGAAAATAGTCCAGCCCCAGCATCGTCGGTTCGCCACCCTGCCACGAGAAGATGATTTCTGGTGTGTTCTGGCCTTCAATGTACTGACGGATATAAGTCTCTAAGGCTTGCTCATCAAGCTTGGGAGAGCAGCCTTGCTTATATTCCAGCAAATCCTGCTTACTGAGGTAATAACAGTAAGTACAATCGATATTACATGCAGCACCAATCGGTTTTGCCATCACATGCATTCGTTTCGACGCCTTGCCGTTAAATTGTGGACCTTGGGTAATCAGCATATTGCACCACCAGATAGACTCAAAATGATGCTCGCAGTGTAAATCCCCGCGCAGCCCGGCGCTTGTTATACCCCTTATAACCAATTGGAATGGCGTTTTTCCATAAACTAGAAACGCCTAATTATTAAGCGGAGCTCCGTTATGAAAGCCCCCCGTTCTATACGTTCTCTACCTATGCGTACCTTGACTCTTTCCACTCTTGGTCTTGCCGTCTGTATTCCTGCTGTCTATTGGGTAGTTGCCCACTCAAGCCAGGTCACAACGCATCCTGTTGCCCAGCAGATAGAAGCCAATATGGTATTAGTAGAAGGTGGTAGCTTTACGATGGGCACCTCCCTACCTGAGGTAAAAAAGGCTGAAAGCCCGGCACGTACCGTTAGCCTTAATAGCTTTTATATTTCGAAGTTTGAAGTGACTCAAGAGCTATTCGAAAGTGTCATGGGTTCATCCATGAGTTACTTCAAGGGTAAAAATGTACCGGTGAACAACCTTAGCTGGCAACAGGCCAACTATTTCATTGAACAGCTCAACGCCCAGACGGGTAGCCATTACCGCCTGCCGACAGAAGCCGAGTGGGAATACGCTGCTCGTGGTGGTAACAAAAGTCAGGGCTATCTCTACAGCGGGTCAAATGACATCAATGAGGTTGCCTGGTATGCCGGTAATGCCCGAAACCGTGCTCAGCCTGTAGGCATGAAAAAGCCCAACGAGCTTGGCTTGTACGATATGACGGGCAATGTCGGTGAATTCGTTATTGATGCCTTTGATGAGAACTTCTACCGCTACGGCCCTGCTGACAACCCCAACAACGCCAAAGAGACTGACATCGGGCTTGCTCACAAGTCTGTCCGCGGTGGCAGCTTTTCTTACGATGCCGATGAGTCGGAAAATTTCCGTCGGGACTTTGCCAGCCAGTCGGTAATTATGTCTGACATGGGACTGCGTCTGGTCCGTGATGCCGACTAAGGCTACCTGCAAAACACATTCTTATTTCATCGCCTTCTTACGTTTAAAAGAATAAGGACTAACTATGAACATACCACGCATCCCGATGCTGGTTCTCGCCGGGTTACTTGCTGTGCCCTGCTATGCGACAGTTCCCGCCACGAAAAATATGACTGAAGCTTGCAAAGCTACAGGTTCAGCTCCCAAACTGGTGCTTCAAATCACCGTCGACGGACTTCGCGCAGATTTAATTGAACGATACAAGAAAAACTTTGGTGACAGTGGCTTTCGATACCTGATGGAACAAGGCGCTTATTATACCAATGCGCACTATCAGCACGGTAATACCGAAACAATTGTCGGCCATGTCTCCCTGGCAACAGGAGCACCTCCGAGCGTACACGGCATGGTAGGAAATGTTTGGTATGACCGTCAGCTAGAGCGACTGGTCTACAACGTGGAAGATGCCGACTATGCCATGCTGACAGCCAATGCCGGAGTCAACCAGTCCACTGAAATCGACCCGACACAAAAAGCAGCAAAACAAGATGGTCGCTCCCCGGCACCGATCCTGTCGACAACCTTCAGTGACGAACTGGCCGTCGCCAGCAATGGCGAGTCTAAACTCTTCTCGGTATCAGTCAAAGACCGCGGTGCTATCTCGCTAGCCGGCCATAGCGGTAAAGCGTTTTGGTTCTCCAAGGCCCAATCCGAGTTTGTCACCAGTAATTATTACTACGACCAGTATCCGGCATGGGTAAACCAGTGGAATGCTCAAAATCATCCGGCTCGATACAGCAAACAACAGTGGCAGCTATCCCTACCTGCCGAGAATTACACCCTCAAGGAAGGCGATCCTTCCTACAAGGTCGATCTGGCTGGCTTCAGGCGCAGTTTTCCGCACCCTTATGGCCCTGCATCCTACAAATACTTCAGCACTATGCTAACGCTAAGCCCTGCCGGTGATGAGCTAACGGCTGACTTTGCATCCGCGCTAATCGATAAAGAACAGCTCGGCAAGGGCAAGTTTACTGACTATCTGGCTGTGAGTTTCTCGGCTAACGATTACGTCATCCACATGTACGGACCTGCCAGCCTGGAAGCAGAAGATAACTTGATCCGGCTAGATAAAACCCTTGCCAGACTGTTTAAACACGTAGACTCACACATTGGCCTGGAGAATACGCTGATCGTACTTTCAGCCGATCACGGTGTTCCGGAAGCCGCCCCTACGGTCAATGCACTGGGCTATCGCAATGCCGGGTACTTCGATAAATCAACCATTGTAAATAATGACTTAAAGAAAAGGTTGCAAGAAGAATTTGGATTGCCCGAAAATGTTGTCCGCCTTTACGCCCAGCCTTATATCTATCTCGATCATCAACTCATCAAAGATAAGGGCATTGAGCTAGCTGATGTTCAAGCTGCTGTCGCTGAAGAGATGACAAAAATCAAAGGGATCGCTTATGCGGTAACAAGTCGCGATATCGAAACGAACCGTATTCCGGATAGCCACCTTATGACCCTGGTAAAAAACAACTACCATCCACAACGTTCAGGTGATGTCTATTTGGTTTTCGCCCCTCGCACCTACATCAATGACATGGACGGGCTGACTATTGCCTCAACTCATGGCTCGCCTTGGCGCTATGACACCCATGTCCCGGTCATTTTTGCTGGCTACAACATTGAACCAAATAAAGTGGCCCGAGAAATAACGCCGTACGACATCGCGCCAACACTGTCCAACAAACTGGGGATCACCCAGCCAAGCGGCACAACGGGAACCGTATTAAAAGAGGTAGCAGGCAGCAGCAAATAAAACGCAGTCTCTCAAAGCACAAAGCCCGTACCACCATGGCACGGGCTTAGTCGAACCGCTCTATCAAAAACTCTAACCGTTACAGTTCGACATCTTTAACTACTTTGAACAACTGATTTCGAAGCCAGCGATGAGCGTTTTCCGATGTGCGGCTGGGATGCCAGATAGCACATAAATCTTGTACGCTGCCGCCAAATGGCATTGGCAATGCCTTAACATCATATTTTTCAGAGAAGTCATTGATGGTTGATGCCGGCAGGATCCCTATCATGTCTGATCCGGCGATAATTGGCAGCATTTCTACTGCTCCCGGCGCGCGAACAATGATATTGCGCTTGTCGAGCTCGGGAAAATCTTCTGCATTCAGCAAACTGCGCCTCGCCTGCCACCTTGCGACAACAACATGATCTTCACTGAGAAACTCACCCACCGTAACACTGTCACTCAATCGTGGATGATTTGCTGAACAGACGACCTTAAGCTCTTCGGAATACAGTACCTCTGTTTTGAGCACAGTCCGACCACGCGGTCGCATATCGATAATTAAGTCATATCGCTGCAAGCGCAAATCCGCTTCCATATCCTCGGTAAACAAAGGATGAATCTCGAGTGCAATCTTCGGGGCCTCTTTGCGCATTTGCAGAATTAAAGCCGGGATCAGGGTATAGCTGGCAACAGAGACACATGCAATAGAGAAAATCCGTTTAGAGGTTTTAGGATCAAATTCCCGTGATGCCGATAGTGTAGAGCTGAAGTTCTTCAGTGCCGCTGACATGGCCGGATAAATATCAACAGCAAAGGTAGTCGGCTCAACCCCAGAGGTATTTCGGTGAAACAGCGGATCGTCATAGATTTCACGCAGTCGCTTAAGCGCCTTACTCACTGCAGGCTGACTAATGTCCATCCTGACCGCCGCCTTTGACAGGCTGCGTTCTTCGAAAATAGCGACAAATATCGGAATTAAATTTAGTTCAGTACTCTTCATTGGCACCCGGGATAGAGATAAACGAAAGCCAGTATAGATAACTGGCTAGTTGTATTAGCATAGAAAATTGAGACAAGAACAGCGAATGCTATTTCTTCGTCTTGTGAGGCAATTCTTGTAATTGTGGCAATGCTTTAGGCATGATTAAAAAGCGTGAACGCCTGCTTAAGCCTGGTCGTAGACATCGCCCCAAACCCCGCCATAAGCGGACAAATGATAGCAAACTCCCCTTGCCTGCCTGAAAGCGTTGCTGAAGCTTGTCCCATTTGGCCTGCTGTGATGGCAAAGCAGCGCAGCGACAGAATTGATCCGCTTTTGCCAGCTCCACCAGCCCCGTCCGCTGATGCAAACGACGATAAATCATCAACCTTGCCTGCGGCAAGTCTCCCCTGCATAGTGCTCTGCAGAATTGCCACCAGGCCGGTGTCGGCCGAGTGTTATAATAGTGCGATGCCAATAGGCCACTAAGACTCAATACGGCCATGGAAACGCCAAACAGGGCAAGATCCAACCAGTAAGTACGTAGCCATGAACGCCAGGTATGATGCGCTCTGATATGTTTCTCTGGCAAACTCAATGTTTCAAGCTGCTGAGAGCTTGTATTCCACCACTGAAGCTCCAGTGCCGGGAAAACAATATCACCGCCCGACTGCACAATATAGACCGCCTGATCAAGGCGGCTTGAACGGTAATTTCCCCTTTCCTGACTGTCTGACAGCTTCGGTGGCTGTACATATACCTGAAAAGGATTAGTCACTGTTTGCTGCTGTTCTTGCTGAACATAAGACGGCAATATTGGCGGGATCAACACTGACAACGTGTCCTCACCATGAACAGTGACAGTCCGGGTTATCGCATCTCCGACTTTCAGCTCACCAGCATCCCGTGACAGCTCCCACTGCTCTTCAATCTTCAGCTCGCTGGCACTCAGCCAATGTCCATTTTGTATCAGTAACGGCGAAGGCAAGCTCACATCAAAAGTCAAAGGCAGTGTTGCTATTCGCCCTTTCACGGAACGGCCATCTGGAACAGAAACCTGCACATCAACATCAATAGAAGGAACAACAAAACGTCCTGATTGCTGCGGATAGAGCGTTATCTCCCACCGTTGATGTGACCAGGTAACGCCTTCCTTGCGCTGGCTATAGTTTGTCGCCAGCGAATTTCGCTGTTTCACGATCACGCCCGGGATCTCAATCGACGCGATCCGGGTACCACCGGTAAACCAACGTGGCGTTGCCACATCGATGTACAGAATCACCTGCTGATTCACCGCATAACGGCCATCATCCAGCTGTTTTTTATCATCCAGCCAAGCTTTTACTTCAACAGCGGGGGGCTCTGCGTTGTCAACAGAAAGTCCAGAGGCATAAGCCGGTAACCCGGCCAGACAGACGACAAACCAGAGAGCGAAGCAAAGAGAAAACATGTAACGAGAGGCCATTTGAAAAAACGGTCTCACCAGGCACTGATGATGTATCGCAGCTGTCATGATGCATCTCCTTTTCGTTTTTGGGTTTGCAGCTCCCCTACCTGTCCGTTTGTTTGATTCTGTTTTTGACGCTGTATTTGAAACTTGGCTCGCAAGAAATATTTAGGATCCGCTTCTACCCGGCGTAACCATTTATCCGCCAGCTCGTCACTTCCCAAAATTTCGTTGGCATTTAAGGTCTGTCGAACCATCATACTGGCATCAACCTTCTCGTCTGCACCATCCGCTGTGCGAGGCTGATCATCCGCCAGTTCAAATGACTCCTCCGGGCCGTCTGTTGTGCCCATCTGGCTCTCACTGGTCCGGTTTATCTCCTCAACTATGCCTTGCATTACCTCAAGGTTATGTTCAGCCCTTTTACGGATATCCGGTAAAGACGCTTTCTTACTCAACTCAGAAAACAAATCTCTTGCGGCCAGGTACTCCCTCTGCCGCGCCAGGGCATTACCGGCATACAAAATCGCAGCCTCGCTACCATCTTGCAAAAAGGCAGACTGTGCCAGCGAATATTGCGTCGCATAGTAATAGGCAACGCCTTTATAAAATGGGTCATGGAAATGAGCTGCGGCCTTGAGGTAATCGCCCCGATTCAGGAACCACTGTCCCTGCTGATCCGGTGTCAGCCAAAGATCGAACCAAAACTGACTAAAACGATCTTGCCAGCCATTTTCTACCGACATCACTACAGTGGCTTTGGCTTCCACGGTTTTAGCAAGAGTTGAAGGAGAATACGCAAGCGGCAGGCAAACCGCCGCCAGCACACACCACTGCACCAGCCACCCTTTGCGAAACCACAGCAGCATGATCATAGCGATAGGAAGTAACAGGTAATATCCCATGTCCTGCCATGGCATCTCAGAGTCATTATTAAGCTGCATATAACGTTCAACCTGACGGCTGATGCCTTTTACGTCCGAATCATCAACCGTCATTACAACCACTTGTCCGCCAGCAGATCGAGCTAACGCCTTCAGGGAATCAACATCAGGCGGGTTCACGGATGAGGCGCCAGGTTTACCGGCGACCAACACCAATAACTGATGGGAAGTAGACTGGAAATAGTTGCTGAGATCAGTCAGTGCCGATGGCGAAATACCGTCTGTTACCAATAACACCGTCGCGGCTTTCCGGTCACTCAATTGCTGCTCGATGAGCGGTATGACCGCCTGCGTTGATTTTCCTTTCTCCGGCATAATATCTGGCTCTATCGCCGCCAGAAACGGCGCAAAAACCTCGCTGTCACGTGTCAAAGGCATTGCAACATGCGCTGTTCCGGCAAAAACAACTAACCCGGTATTGCCGCCATTTCGCAACACCATTAAATCGCGGATTTTCTGTTTGCTCCGCTCTAACCGATTCGGGGCAATGTCTTTGAATAGCATTGAGTCACTGTTATCTAGCACGACCAGCAACGATGCCTTATCTTCACCAAATGGAGACGCCTCACGCTGCCAGGTCGGCCCGGCACAAACGACAATGGCCAGCACCATCACCAGCGTCAGCACTTTTAACGGTAACTGTTTCTTCCACCCCGTTTCGCCCAATGTCAGCGCTTTTCGTAAATGAAGCGGGAACAACTGCTGCCACTGGCTAATGCTATCCTGATTCCAGCGGATATACACCACGGCTGATAAAGGTATAAAAGCCAGCAGCCATAAAGGCCGGATGAAATGGAACTGCTGCCAAATCTGTTGCCATAGCTGAGAATCAAACATGGCCCGCCTCCTGATTTTGCTGGTGGTCGGCGTCGACAACATGTCTATGCAAATACCGCCTGCGTAGCGTGATCAGTGAAAAAACGGTGAGATAGAGAAGTACTGCCGCAATCATAAAATAATGGTGCAGGCTGCGCTTAGACTGAAATGTCGTACTCTGATACTGCTGAGGCTCTAGCTCTCCCACTTTCTGATAAGCCTGTTCGAGCGCCTCACGATTGAGTGCCTCAAACGTCTCTCCCCCCGTCGCATCAGCCGCTTTTCTCAACGTATCCATATCCAGAGCCTGCTCGCCGACCGTCGCAGGATCCCCCATCGCAATGGCATGGATCCTCACACCTTTTACTGCGGCGACCTTACCGGCATCAATAGGCTCAACAAAACTGCCGGTGTCGTTACCGTCTGTCAGCACAATGGCCACTTTTTCTCGTTCAGGATCATCGCTGTAGCTCTGCTCAAACACCTTGATGGCTAATCCAATGGCATCCCCAAGGTGGGTACTTTGCCCGGCCATTGCCACATCAGTCTGATCCAGCAATGCCTGCCATGCGGCTAAATCGGCGGTAAAAGGTGTTTGCACAAAAGCAGCATCTCCAAACAATATCAGTCCTAGCCGATCACCCTCACGCTTCGATGCAAATTCTGATAGCACCTGCTTGGCCGCAGCCAAACGTGTAATCATCTTGCCACTGCTGTCTTCAAAATCCGGCTCTGCCATGGAGCCTGAAAGATCCAGTATCACCATCACATCTCGGCCATAACGTTCACGGGTTTGCGGCTCACCCAGCACCATAGGCTTGGTCAGTGCGAGAACAATACATAACCAGCTGAATGCTAACGCCATTCGTTGCCACCAACTGGGCTTTAGCTGACTTGCTCCTTGTGAAGGAGTCTCGCCCAATACCGAGATCAAGGTATCGAAGAAGGGAACTTTGACAGCCGTTTTCCTGGTTTTATATGCCGGGATCAGCCAATACACGGCGACAGGCAATGGCAGAACCAATAACCACAGCGGATAAGAAAACGTGAGCTGGGAGTCAAACATAATCACCCTCTCCTTTTGCTATTTCCGCAGCCATATGAGCCTTCAGATAACGGGCATCATGTTCTGCTAGCCAATCGCGGCAATGAAGCTCCAACTGCTTAACTTGATCTGCCGTTAGCGATGTTTTCTGGCTGATCACAGACTCCAGCCAACGCTCACCCAAAGGCATAAGCCAGATTGCATCTGATCCCGGTAATGCCGCATCCAGCGCAGCAAGCAGCGATTGTCCGAACTGGTTGGCACACCTGGGATCAAGATATACCAACACGATTTTGATGATGGCCAGAATATCCTGGCCCGCTTGAGACGAGCTCATCGCAACAAGACGCAGACTGTCGAGAGCTTCGCGCCGGTAGCGGTTTAACCACCACTGTCGGCACTGGCGGTACAACAAATACAACGCAAACAGAACGGCTACTGCCAGCAATACCTTCCAGCCAACTGTCTGTGGCCACCAGCTAACCGGTTCAGGAATAGCGACATCCGACAGGTGGCGTAATATATAGGTTCCCGGAACTTGATGATCCATTATGCCATCCCCCCGGTAGCACGAATAAACTGGCTGAGATGCTCACCACGGGTCTCAAGTTCAATCAAGGGTAAGTGTTTTGCCGCCATCAGATTTACGAGCTGGTCTTTCTTTAACTGCTGGCTGGCACTCAACCCTTCACTGGCTGACACCAATTGAGCCTGGGACAGGTGAAGCTGTTTATTTCCGTTGCCGACTGTCCAGTTAAATGAGCGCGGTAACTTTCCAGTGCGCTGATGTTCAATAATAGTGGGCTGTAATGCATGCTCAAGGGGATCCGATATCATTACCCCCAACACATCATTGTGTTGCTGCAGCAACTTAAAACGGCTCAAATCCGCTTCGGTGATCCCGGTCCAGTCACTTAGCACTATCAGAGTGGTATTTCGTAATTTCATTCGTCCAAGCAAGTGTAATAAGGCGCTAAAACCTGACAACGAATTATCATTACTCCGCACATTAAGTGACTGGTTAGCCTCAGCCAGCATTTGCAGGCGCTGGAGCCAATGATTTTGCGAGCGTTGCGCCTCCCGCCAGTCGAGCTGATCCCCCTGCATAAGTACCAGCCCGATCCGGTCATTGTCTCTGAGTATCCGCCAGCCAATCAGCGCCGCCAACTCTGCCGCCACCACCGACTTCATCGTTTCGACAGAAGAGAAAAACATATTGCTGCGCTGATCGACACAGACAATCACATGACGATCTTTTTCTTCGGTATAGCACCGAACATGCGGTTTGCCGGTTCGTAATGTCACCTTCCAGTCAAGATTGCGGATATCATCGCCTTGGTGATAGTGGCGTAACTCTTCGAAATTCAGCCCCCGGCCGCGAAATAGCGATGTATGGCGACCTGATAGCGCAGTTCCCGATTTTAGCTGTGGCAGTAAGGTAAAGCCGGTAGTTTGAGACTGTAGTTTTACCAACCGGGCATAGTCACAATACAACCGACAATCCTTGGTTGTGCCAGTCGGCGGTGGCATGTACGGGTTTGTTCTGACCATAACGCCTCCTAACCGATGGCTACATGATCAAGTAACTCCATCACCACCTGAGGATGAGCTACCCCTTCTGCCAGCGCATCATAGCTAAGGGTTATACGGTGCCCCAATACAGCGGGCGCCATCGCCCTGACATCATCTGGCAGCACATGCTCGCGCCCCTGTAACCACGCATAGGCTCGGGCACACTTATCCAATGCAATAGAGGCCCTCGGGCTTGCACCAACAGCAATCCAACGTGCCAGCCCGGATGCCGGGTAGCGTTCCGGTCTGCGTGTTGCCATCACAAGCGCAACAATATAACGCTCCACCATATCGGACACTTCAAGCTGCGCCAGTTCACGGCGAGCCGCGAGGATCAACTCAGGATCCAGCGTAATTGTCGAAGATACCTGGTTATCATCAGAATGGTCACGGTTTGCCTCCGCTTCTTCCTGACGTAACAAACGGATAATTCCCAGCTCAGCTTCATCATCCGGATAATCAACATTAACCTTCATGATGAATCGATCCATCTGGGCCTCCGGCAGCGGATAAGTCCCTTCCTGCTCAACCGGGTTTTGAGTTGCCAGCACCATGAACAATTCAGGCAGGGCGTGTGATTGCTCGCCCACTGTCACGGTACTCTCTGCCATCGCTTCAAGCAGGGCTGCCTGAACCTTTGCCGGTGCACGGTTTACCTCATCAGCTAGCAAGATGCTGTTAAATATTGGGCCGTGCTGGAAGCGCAGTTCATGTCCGTTGGCAGTTTCCTGATACATCTCGGCCCCCGTTACATCAGAAGGCAATAAGTCAGGCGTAAACTGCACACGGCCAAAGCTGGCATTAAGTGTGGCAGCCAAGGCTTTAACGGATCGCGTTTTGGCGGTGCCCGGCAAGCCTTCAAGCAAGACATGTCCATTGGTCAGCAATCCAATCACTAAAGCCCGAGTAACATGCTGTTGCCCTATCACGCTTTGATTGACTTGCTCAATAAGTAACGATACTTGCTGCTGTAACTGGTTCATAAGCTGTGCTCCCAAATCACTCTGAGGCCAGTTTAATCCAGTTGGGTATTACCTTTGGTTATATGCTCTATAAAGCGACAGTGCTGCCGTTGCCATTTTAGAGTAATCCCAACGAATACTCAGAGGGTATTCAGATCGTTACCTTTCATATTTCTGAACCAGACACGAGCATAACGGGATCTGATATGGCAAATCATTTAAACAAAGTGGCACTCAGTGTGGGCCTTGCGGCTACCGCTGGAACGGCAGCTGCTGCCGACCAGCCAAACATTCTGGCGATTTTCGGTGATGACGTTGGTTACTGGAACATCAGTGCCTATAACCAGGGCATGATGGGTTACCAAACTCCGAATATTGACCGTATTGCCAACGAAGGGGCATTGTTTACCGATCACTACGGCCAACAATCATGTACCGCTGGCCGTGCTTCCTTCATCACCGGCCAGGAGCCTTTCCGTACAGGCCTTCTGACTATCGGTATGCCGGGCTCTGAACACGGTATTCCTGACTGGGCGCCAACCATTGCCGATCTGCTTAAAGATCAGGGATACATGACTGCACAGTTCGGTAAGAACCACCTTGGTGATCAGGACAAGCACCTGCCAACCAACCATGGTTTTGACGAATTCTTCGGTAACCTTTACCACCTCAATGCCGAGGAAGAGCCAGAAACGTATTACTACCCGAAAGATCCCGAGTTTCGTAAAAACTACGGCCCTCGCGGAGTTATCAAGTCCTATGCCGACGGCAAGATTGAAGATACCGGCCCGATGACCCGTAAACGTATGGAACATGCTGACGAAGAGTTCCTCGACTCCTCACTGGCCTTTATGGAAAAAGCCGTCAAAGCCGATAAGCCGTTCTTCATCTGGCACAATACCACCCGGATGCACGTCTGGACTCGCCTGCAGGAAAAATACCAAGGTAAATCCGGTGTCAGTATCTATGCCGACGGCATGCTTGAGCACGATGATCAGGTAGGTGTACTGCTTGATAAGCTGGATGAGCTCGGCATTGCTGACAACACCATTGTTATTTATTCAACCGACAATGGTGCCGAAACCGTGACCTGGCCTGATGGCGGTGCCACACCGTTCTATGGGGAAAAAGGAACCACCTGGGAAGGCGGTATGCGTGTACCTCAGCTTGTTCGCTGGCCAAGCGTGATCAAGCCAGGCACCAAAGTCAACGAAATGATGGCGCACCAAGACTGGTTGCCAACCCTGCTGGCAGCTGCCGGTGTCGATGATGTGAAAGAGAAGCTAGCCAAAGGGTATCAGGCCAATGGCAAGGAGTGGAAGGTTCACATCGACGGCCATAACTTCAAGCCTTACTTTGAAGGCAAGGAAGACAAAGGCCCGCGTGAATCCATGCTTTACTTTAGCTCTAACGCCGAGCTAAACGCCGTACGCTGGAACGATTGGAAACTGAACTTCGCAGTGATGGAAGGTAATATTGCCGACGCGGTACGCTTCTCGCCAAACTGGCCGCAGATCATCCACCTACGGGCAGACCCATTCGAAAAAGCACCGCATGAGTCAGGCATGTACCTGCGCTGGATGGCCGACAACATGTGGTTGTTTGTTCCAATTCAGGATGTACTGGGCGATTTCTTCAAAACACTGCCGGACTACCCAATGCAGACGGGTACTCAAATGAATCCGGCAAGTATCAGCGCTCAGTCCCTTGGCCTGAAAGCGAAAATACAACAACTTGATAGCTTGCAAAAACAAGTTGAAGGCATGAAATAATCACAAACGCCCATCAGCCTCTGATGGGCGTTTTTCTTTGCTTATGACTCGCTAAACTGGCGAACCAAACGCTGCAAACTCTCTAAACTACCTACAAGCGCATGGGTACGCTCAACAGAAGATGATGAGAGTTGTTTGGTAGACTGAATAGCGCCGTTCATCCGAACAACATGATCATTCATACCCTGGGTCACCTGCACCTGCTCTGTAATAGCCTGAGCGGTTTGGGTACTTTGTTCCCCAATCGAGATTAAGTCATTCACTATCGCCTCGAATGATTCTTTACTCTTTTGCGACTTGGATACACTCTGTTCAGAGGACTTGATCCCCTCCTCCATCAAGCTACCTGTCTTATTTACGGTGGCCTGAAGCACTTCTATTTTCGATCGGATATCATCAACCGAAGCACTGGTTTTCGCCGACAGCGCCCGAACCTCATCAGCCACTACAGCAAAGCCTCGACCATGTTCACCAGCCCTTGCCGCCTCAATCGCCGCGTTAAGTGCCAAAAGATTGGTTTGCTCCGCAATGCCCTGGATCATTTCCAGAATAGTCTCGATGCCATCAACATCAGCGTATAGTTGATCAAGCGCTGTTTTCGAGCTGCCCAGGTGCTGACTCAGCTCACGCACCGTCTCTACCGCCTCATCAATGGTCTGTGTCCCTTCTTTCGCTTTATTCTGCGCATCGTTAGCAAACTCAGAGCTTTGTTTGGCTTGATTTGACACTTCTGCGATAGAGGCAAGCATTTCCTCAGCGGAAACGGCCATTGCATCGGTTGCCACATCCTGCTCACCCAACTCATTATCAATCGCCTGGCTATTAAGAACTTCTTCATTCGCAGCCTGGAGCAGGTGGGTAGATGTTTCGTTTGCCCGCGCCGTCACCGCTCTTAGTTCGGCACGCTTCATCATCATGGCCAGCTCAATACGGGATACATCATCACAATGCCCGGTATAAGGCTGCTCCATTAGAGGGTTGTCGTAGTGGGTCTTGGCAACAGCATTCAGAGAAGTTATTCGTTTTTTAAGTAAGAATGAAAACGAGACCTGGGCAATAATTAGCGGAGTGAGTATTGCTAGCATGACGGGAGTTGAAAATGCCCCTAAAGCAAAAGCAATAAGAACGGCTAGCTGTGCAAACGTCAAACCGAAAGACAGGTTCATCCATTCTATACGCCTTACGGAAACCGCTCCTTTTCTTAGCTTCGAATAGAGTGAGTATGCCCGTGAAATCTGCTCGTCAGTCGGTTGCGTTCTGACTGATTGGTATTCATACACCTTCCCGTCTTTGTCCATAATGGGAGTGACTAAAGCTGATACCCAATAATGACCGGAGGTTTTACATTTGTTCTTGACCAATCCCATCCAGCTTTTACCAGACTGGATATATTCCCATAACTGACCGAATGCCGGCTTTGGCATGTCACCATGGCGAATAACATTGTGCGGTTTACCTAGTAGTTCTTCTTCCCTGTAGCCTGCTACCTGGCAGAAGTCCTCATTACAATATGTGATATGACTGTCAGATGTCGTTGTTGATATAAGGCTGTCGCTGTCTGAAAACTTTACTCTTTCGTCTGCCATATTCCCCTCTTTATTGTTTTCCTATTCGTAATCACAAATGCCGAGCTTTCTGATTATAAGAGCTATTGTCTGCATGGCGAGGCGTAACAATATCAGACAAAAATGACACGTTATTGATAAAAATCATTAAGTTGTTAGATCACATTGAGTTCAGAACAACTTAAGCAGGGTGCTTGTTAGCACTAATTTCTGCAAGACGAAGCAGCAGCTTTGCTGACAAGGGCAGAATAAAACCCCGCGCTCTCAGCCCTCGAAAAACGCATCAGCTGTACTATTTTTCAGACATTCTGCGGTAACCCTGCAAGCCGTCCTCTTTATTGAAAGGCCTAGTTAACCTTTTGACTGGCTGAACTCGTTGAACAGCTATTAATGGTTTCTAATTTCTCATTTCTGTTCCTGATTAATTGCAGCATATATAGGCCAACAATGACATCAACAGCCCCACAAAACTCGGGCCACCAATTGGGAGCGACAGGTGTTTCATTTAAAATAACATGCAAGACATCATAAGCCCCATGCCCCACAAAGCCGAACGCTAAAATATAAAGAGCAACTCTCCCTGAGTTCTTATAGGCCAACCACGCGATAAACATAAATATCAGTCCGATCAACACTTCTCGAAATAGCGAAAAAAAATCGAGGGCATACAGTGAAAAAATCCAGTAATAAATTGGGAATGACGCTAAAAAAAGAGGATAAAACCAGAGTATATCCATCAAACGCGACTGCTTAAATTTATATATTACAGATGCAGCGACAATTATCCCAATCAATAAAGCTACAATGTTTATTCCCATACCGCCACCTTTCCTCTTCTAGTTCTTATATGTTAGTCGCCTGTATCTAGAACAGCAGTCACACTTCAATATGTATTCAATAGTAACCCTATTATTTGTTGAGGCTCTCATTCAAAATATCAAACCAACAATATGCAGCACATTGCAATTAAGCAATACTGCAAGACACAGCCTATCCATAATTGATGAAAACTTAATAATAGGAAAGCTTAAATGACTAAGAAATTGAGACATATGCGATTCTTATTCGCCATTATCACTACATTAGTGTTTCTAGCTTCTTCTGCAAACGCCAGTGAACCGCATCATTACAACTTTCCAAACCCAGATGGCCCATACCGTATCGGCTTCCATCAGTTTGAAGTTTACAATGATGAAAACTGGATTCAGGTTTCATCTTGGTATCCTAGCACTGCGAAAACGACAGAAAAACGAGTTGGCTATTTGACACCTGCCTTAATAGATACGTACGTTAAAGACGGTAATTCAAAGTCGATGTTTTCGACCATTCCGCCTTCTTGGACTTTTTTCGATCTCCCCATCGCAAATGGCAAACACCCTGTTTTGATTTATAACCATGGCTTCCTCACCTTTCCTCGGTTCAGTATGACGCAGTTAGAATACCTAGCCAGTCATGGCTATATCGTGCTGGCAATAAGTCACCCAGGTAGAACCCGACTCATAGAACGTAAATCTGGAGTACTCGTACCTGCGAACTACACCCCAGTAAAATTCACAGAGGAAGAAGATGCGGCCCTCATGGTTGATATTGTCCGTATGGAGAACGCAGTCAAACTAGATGAATGGCTTAAAGCCCGAAAGTTAGTAGTAGCCAATGAACTTTTCCAACAGAGCATGCTGAACAATTTCAATCCTATGTATAAGAATAACTTGATGTTAATTGACGCATTACATTCAATTGAATCAGGTAATATTCCGACACTTCTTAAAGGACATATGGACTTAGATGCTGTGGGCGCTTTCGGACATTCATTTGGTGGTAATGTATCTATCGTCATGACTGAGCAAAGCCCTGTCATTAAAGCGGGCGTTAACCTCGATGGAAATCAATACCACTGGCTAAGTGAAAAGCCACTTCAAGCCTCGGCATGTTTCTTCTACGCCGATAAAACAGACAGATTGAAACCAGTTAGAGAAGGTGAACTATATCCTCGTATTAACGATGCATTATTTGCCGACGCATCTTCTGTTTGCTCGGTTGTGTTTCCCGGCTCAAATCACTTTGATTTCACCGATAACACTTACATCTCAGATTCAGAAAAGGCGCCTAAAAAGCAATCGCTCGGACACGCTATCAATACCAGCATAAAGGCATACTTCGATGCGGAGCTCAAAAAAACAAATAGCTGGCCTCCCGCAGAAAGTGAGTATTATATAGTTAAGTAATTAACACTTTAGCCCTGCATAACAGTTAAGAATTTAGTGGTTATGCAGGGACCCTAGAACAACGTACGTCCTTTGTAATTGAGTTTGCTTAGTTTTTTCATCGATATTAGAAATGAAGTATCATCATTTGTTTGAAAGTGGTTTTTAATCAGCTGACCTGAACCATAAAGCCCGATAGGGTTAAAAAGCAAAGAACTAGGCACATTAGACAAAACCGACACCACTATGTCTTTAATACCAGGACAAAGTTTAAAAGCGGTATCCTTATATATCGACATAAGTTCATATAGCAGATCAGCTTCTGTCAAGTTATCATGCTTATCAAATAATGATAAAAGCCTGTTATAAATGGGCTTCGCTTTCTCTTTATAGATAAATTTTGATAAATCAGGCAACGTTATTTGTGCTATTTTCTCCGGTTGATTAGACAAATCTAACGCCCCTTTGATTAATTCATGTGAATTGTTAGTTTCAAGCCTTTGACTTAAATAATTATCTTGTTCAAATAACGTAAAGTTATCACTGCTCAATATTTGTTTAATAAAATATAGTTCATGAGCAGTAAAAAGAGTTGGAACTGAATATTTTTTATTCAAGTAAGATGAGAAAAGGAAGGAAAAAATCATCTCCTTGAAGAAGAGACGATCATTTATTATATCAAAGTTCCCACCTTGAGCTTTGAACTCATCGTACAAAAATGCTTCTAAAGGCAATATTGGTCGATTGCTCTTATTGAGCTCTTCAGCTAAGTATTTAAAATAACTATCGTGACTAAAATGTGAATTAATATATAGGACATGCTTTCTAAGTCGTTTATGAATTACTGGACTGTGATGAAATAATGATTTTAACAAACTGTTCCTGATAATATTCTTATCATAATCCAACTCATCATTTTCAATACTAGTATAATGCTTAGCCGGAACATCAAACCTACTTGTTCCGATCATTTTATCATAGCCCGACCACGTCAATTCATTCACGTCATGATGTACAAGAATTTCTCCAAACAGCAAATAGCAAATAGCAAATAGCAAATAGCAAATAGCAAAAATTAAAGACTTGGGTTCTCTCCTTGATAGGTATCTCCAATAAATTATTTGGCGATATGTATATCATTGAACCTTTCCTTTTGAGTATTCTGCAATCACAGTTGTGCTATAGCCACTGATTATGAAAATTAATAGACAGCATTATTTTAGTCTAACACCCTACTTGATAACTTGTTAGCCATATGGTTTTGAATAGCAGATTGTCTCGATACTCTATTTCTATTTTTGACAAAGGTTACGCTTCGACAACTATCGTAGGATCTCAAAACCTTTAAGACGAGTTTTCATAATACATCCCGTGACACGGTCACAATTAAACTCAGAGACGAATGAAGTGTGTTATCAGCATCTTAATAACGGAAATCTTAACGGGAAAATAGCGCGTCACAGCAGATTACGGTGGCGCACTCGAATAACATTTGTACTTTGATGGGGGTGGAAGGCTTATTTAGGCTTTTTTAACAAACTGAGCTGTCACCATCATTTCGCCCGCACCATCAACTTTACAATCTAGTTGGTGGTCCTTGCCATCAACAATACGTCGAACAAGCGCTTTTGTGCCAATTTTGAGTACAAGCGAGCTGCCCTTTACTTTGAGATCCTTGGCTAGCGTGACCTTATCACCTTCAGAAAGCAGTGTTCCGTTAGCATCTTTAACCGTTACGGTATCTTCAGCATCGGCTTCTGAGGGATTCCATTCATGAGCACACTCCGGGCATACTAAGTGGTTTTGATCTGGATACACAAATTCAGATTCACAATTTGGACAAGACGGATACGACATAACTTAAGCACTTCTTCGATTAATTTTGTTGAACATGATACTTCGCATTTTTCATGTTTCCAATCCTGTTTAAGTCGGTTGCGCGGATAAAACTTTTTCAGGATTGTACTTCACATCAAGCTGATTAAATGACTCAAGTCGGTATAAGCCTACTTCATCTAGCATACGGGTTAACTCCCAAGCATCTGAATACTTGCATCGCGCTAATTGATAGGCTTTCTCTGCAGAGTTGTACCAGCCAATATATGCTTTAGAGAGTTGTTCATTATTTTGCTCATCTTGCTGAATCTTACTTATAAGCTTATCCAAGTGTGCACGGCACTCTTCAAATTGCTCTTTATAACGTAAAAATTTCTGTTCACATAGCTCTCTTAGCTCAAACCACTCTTTTTCTTTCTCCAATCGCTTAAGCATGGCCTGTTCAGCGCTAAAGTTCTTATACGGCGGCTCATTCGATACTTTTCTCTGCAAGATAGCAACAAACCCGTCCAGAGTACTAATACCCCACCCATACCCATAGCCCCATGCAGATGCATAGCCAGATAGATCAGAACCAATGAAGTTACTAAATTCCTGTACCATTTCATCATGAGCCCAAGTTGAGTTGGCCTGCGCACCTGAGACTGGCAAGATAGCTTTAACTTCAAGCTGATAACTATAACAGTAGTCAGCCAACTGCTGCATCGCACTGCCGATAGAATCGGCACTTACTTCCCAGGTGTAATTGAAACTACCACCGTTAGGGAGCTTGAAGAGCTCGTTTTGATTCACCTCCTGGTTAAAATAGGCTCTAAATTGATGAGTTTCTATTACACTGTCGTTATGAAAAGTATGCGCTTTCAGAATTTCCATGTTTGCCAATCTATGTTGTTATTTGCGGCTATAATAGCGTAACTAGCTAATATAATGAATTTCTAATCCTAATATACTTGCGTTAACAGGCAGTTTACGCGGTTGTCTAAACTGACAGAATTTTCTCATCACCTCACTAGTTCTACTTAGCTCATATCAATAAGCTTTCTTTCAAATTTGCTCTGGCAATTCGACTAATGCAACTTACTTAAACACTATGCGCCACAGGTGAAATTGAAACAGACGGCGTAGATGCCTGGTTCGAAGCCGATGAGGAGCAGCAAAATGTACAATTACACTAACTACCCTAACGTTGATGTCTCTTATAGTGTTAAATCAGACATTAACGTGACACCGTCACAGTTAAATTCTGGAGATAATGAAAGCTCATTACCCGAGTCATCTCAACCAGTTACAATCTTAGATGAACAGTCATCACCGCAACTTATCAGCCATAAAGAAGTGTTGGAGATGTTCCAAATCTCCAGCAAAGCCACTATCTACAAGTGGCGCCAAAACCGCGGCTTCCCAGATCCGGTAACGCTGATGCCTTTGCGTTGGTTACGTTCTGCAGTTGAAGAATGGAAAGAAGGTATTGGGGGCTGTGGGAAATAAAAAAATTACCACAAGGCTCAGGGAAATGACGGCCATACAATATGGTTTGCTGAAAGAGTGAGATAATCACTCTTTCAGCAGTGTTTCCTTAACCGCCTAGTGTGTGCAGTCAAAATAAACTGCTCTCTAAGATATGTCTCTATCAGCTTACGCGATGCATCCAGAGAATAAATTAAAGTATAAGGTTCGTCCTACACAAGGTGTACGATCATGTGTAAGCCTTACCCTAATGCTCCGTATAAAGAAGCACGCTAAATTATACTATGAGCATGGATGGGCCCTCAGAAACAAGTGAAAAATACATTATTAGTAAGCTGTTTTCAACTCTTTTTTCTCTAAAAGATTTAAAAGGTTAATTTCTTTCCAGTTTACGAACCAATAATTGTTCTCCATATAGTCAATTTGATTATTTAGAGTAACATCATCAAAAGATTGCTGTGTTTTTAACTTATAAAAAGATCTAAGCCATTTTTTCTTTTCTTTTCTTTCTATATATGGACATGATAAACAATCAAGAAACAAGTGAGCTAATTCTGAAGATTTTTCAATCTTATAAATATTAGAAAATAACTTATCCACCACTTTGAAAATGTCAGATTTAAGATGTGAAAACCCTTTATGTTTTTTAAAATAAAACAGACAACTAATAATTTCATGATATGTAAGATCAGCATTCTTAATATCGAAAACCTTTTCAATCACACTAGGTGGTAACAAATAATTATTACCCATATCTGCGGTAAGTAAAACAATATTAATCACTTCTAAATTTATCAAATGCTCCCTAAGTGAATCAACACAAGTGTTATTATTCTCTACAACATCTATGATGTTTCTAAAAATCTTATCCTTAACACTATCAAGAAAAACATCATTATATTCTTCAAAAAACCTATAAGAAAGTATACTCCCTTGACACAATTTATAGGACGCACTTATAGACGGTGAAACTGTATAAAAATAGAACATTACATCTATAAACACACCAAATACATTCTTACAATTAACTTGCGATTCCTTATCACTAATCGCTTCAGGTGTTAACCTTATTATTTTTTGTATTCTACTATCTAAGGAAGAAATAATATACGATGATACTTCATCATAACCCGAGTTATTCTTAGAACATATAGACTTAATCTTTGACACGAAATTCAAATAAAGCTTATCAGGCCTATTAATCTTGCTAAACACTAGCTTCTTGCTATCTGATTTATATAGTTTTTGATATAAAGTGCTTGTTAGTTTGTTTATCTCGTCATTAACTTCATTAATTACTATTGATTTCTTTGTTAGAAATGGATGATGAAACTTTTCTCTTTTACTTTCATTTACGTGTAAATTATATTTTCTCAATTCATCACTATATGTATCAAAAACCACACTAGCTACCGAATCATTATTAGCAAAGATAAATGAATCATCAACATATCGCCTTATTTTGTAATCAATCGAACTTTTATAACCATATTTTTTATAGATTTTACTTTCAACATTAAGATCAATTCTCTGAAAAATTATCTCTGCAAAGATTCGACTTATTTCAGGCCCAATGACAATACCATTTGTTTGATTGTCGTTAGCTTGTTGCATCAACATATCAAACTGCTGTCCAAATGTTGATTTAATACTCACATTTTCTTTTACATGAATTTTCTCTTTAGTTGCCCAAGCAATAGAGTGAGTATAAATACTATCAAAACATTTTGATATATCTAACATCCAAAGCGTACTATATCTCTTTTCCAAACGTAAAAATTCAGAGGAATTATAAAATTTATAAATCCTATCATATCCCCGATAAGAGTAGTAAGATATATTATGCTTGTCTGAAAAGTCAGTTTTTAAAGACTCAACTGTATTTTTCTTAAACTTATTAAAGTCAAAGTTACTATTTTCTTTATAATATGTACTTGATACTTTTTTAGGAGCTCTAATTGTTTGATGACTTTGATTCGTAAAATAACATATCACATCTGAAAAGTTCTTATAAAATAATGCCATTCGGTGCTGAGAACTTGGATGAACAAGTGACAACTTCCGAAGAGATTCATTATTCCTTCTAATCATATAATTAAAAGGCAACGTGGGTTTCTTATTATTTAATATTAGATATGAGTATAGTTCATTAATACATGATTGTTCAAACTTCAGGCTATTTAAGTACAAACCATCATTCGAAAAAATTAACGGAGTTTCAAACGGGACAGTATCAGTAACTAAAGCTCTAAGGTAATTATCCGCGTGTATTTTTGATGTTCTTTTACGCATTAATCCACGCCCTTTGAATTTCAGATTGTCTTGTCGGAGAAAATTTAACAAATGTATGTCTACTAAAACCACGTCTAAATGAGTATCTTAGTAAAATCCTTTTATCCCTTTCTTTTAAACTTATGGAGGAGAAAACCCTACCTTTCTTAGATAGTATGGCAAATCTTAGAAATCGGTCTAGTTCATTCAAAGCTACTGAAGTTTCATAATCAACTCTCTTATAATTATAATAAATACCTGACATAATGCTTATATCTTTTGATGTATCTAAAATACTGAAGTTAGATGTTAATAGTTTAATTCTATCATCAAGAAGTTTGAAGTCTCCACTTTTTACATATGAGCTAAAACTTCTAATGATCTTTGTTTTGATTTTTTTTACTTTATTTGGGGCGATATCAAGATATACATCTCGAAATAAACTGTTTGGCTGTTCACCATTTTTGAAAGGAGCATAAATTTTATAGTTGTAGCCAAGATAGTTTAACTCTTCTGACCTTCTATCAGAATTAGCTTTTGCTGGTTTAATTGTATTTAATGTTAGCTTCTTTTTCTTTTTCTTACTAAAAAAAAGATTTTCAGGTAATTTATTAGCAATATCCGACAAAAAATTAGATGGATCTCTCTGATTAGTGATAATTATTATATCATCTACATATCGAAAATAATGGTAAACATAGTCCTTTGAATTCACGTATGCATCAAATTCCATCATCATTATTTCAGATAAAGTTGCACTAAGTGATATACCTCTGGGTAAGCCCTTGCCTCCACATTGATGAAATGCGCTAAGCATTAACTTAACCACTCTTTTAGTATCATGATTTATTCTTAAATTATCATCAATTAACCCAATAACTTCGTCATGTGAAATTGATTCATAAAACTGGTTAATATCCAGTTTGAATAATTTGTAATTTATACCTTCACTAAGTATTACTTTCAAACATTTAACAATTGAGTCCCTGTTATTTTGTTTGACTCTATATGCCTTCTTAAGATTTTTATTCGCTTTTCTTAATACAAGATTGTCATGTAGATTTTTAAAGGCATATACAGGTTTCTTCTTTATTTTCTTGATTTCAATATTGTCTTCATGAAAAAAACCATATTTTACCAAGTCTAATGCCTTATCAATCTGCTCTAATTTGTAAGCATCATTATATAAGAGAGCATTGTTTTTGAAGTCCTTTTTTAAAAGACAACGTAATAAACTCACACGATTAAAAGACTGATCGTACATAAACATTCCTTAAACAGATACGTTGTATGTAACCATATGGAATTGATGGAGTAAACAGTTTATCCGTCATCCTTGTCTAGAAATGCTGTCAACTTATCAGCATATAACTCATAAGCCTTGAGTTGGTCGTCTAACCAATCATGCTTGTTGTACACGGCCAGTACGCCACCTAGCTCATGCCCCAGCATCTTCTCTACTACATGCGGCATCACACCCAACTCAGAGGCGCCTGTAGACAGCGAGCGCCTAAAATCGTGTGTTCACCAGTGCTCTAGCGGCAGGCTCTCGCGTATGCGGCGTATATAACGGTTTGCTGCTGCAATGCTGATTGGGGTGTTAAGGTCTTGCCCTGGGAATAACACGTCGTCGTAACGTGTTTTAGGGTGGTGAGTTGGTGAAGGGGTTTGTTGGCGGTACTGGCTCGGCTGCGTTCTATTGCTAGCCAGATTTGCGCTAATTCAGACCAGGGAGGAATGTGGCATCTATTCTCGACTGGAGATGGTTTCGAGGTTTCTGTCGGGGGCAGGTGCCAAGGAAGTAGTTGTTGGTGAAGCAACGGTAAGGCGCTTGTGTCCCCTTCTTTAAGGTGGAGACAAAGTGTTTCAGCCAGTAGTTCACACAGTCGTCTAAAGTGACGAAATCTTGCTCACAACTACCACCAACCCCATTGGCAATTTCGGGATTTCGGCCTCATTCCTTCAATTCCATCATGATTCTATGTTTGAGCCTTGCCTCTTTGCGGCTAATTGCGGGATACTTAACAACATGAATTTTGAGACTCTTTGCACTAAAACGACAACAGTAACGATTGAATTAGCCGATTGTTGTTCTGCACAGAGCAAGCATTGAAAAGCCATTGTTAGAACAAGCACTTAATACGAATGCAATGGTTTCTGGAAAACACTATGAACAATACAAATGAGCCAACTTTGTTTTGGCTAGATTATGAAAGCAAGAAAATAAACCATTGATTTAAAACAATTAAGTCTTGTCATCTCAAGTGGGAGGACACAAGGTGGACACACAATAACCACATAATGTAGATAGCTTGTAACTCTAAAGCAGTGCCACCATTCAATAGCAATTGAATCAGTCTAAACAGACGAACATACTTCACTCATTTTTTCATATGACTTAACAAAATCCAAAGTTATCTGTTCGATATTATCTACAAGCTCAGAATATGAGTTTTCATCAAAGTATAGCAAACCAATTTCACTCTCTTTCAAGCCTTGGTTTGAAGGAGATGAAGTAACTAAATTAGTGCCTTTAACGAGCTTATTAAACAATTCACGTAAAACTGCCAACTCCGCCATTTTCTTATTTTTAAAAGACTTGCCAATATAAGAATATTGATTAAGTCTGAGGTAGTATCGGCCAGACTTTTTATCAATTCGCCAAAATATGTACTCACTTTTGTCCCCATACTTTGCTTCTTTTTTAGCAACACATAAATGAGTCCATGGAGTACCACCATTATTAGCCTTAGACTTAAAACTCGTATATTCAACTAAATTATAAATACTTTCATGCAAATCACTTAGAAATTTCCTCTGCGAGTATATATCAGAATAGGCGCTCGAATCATTGACTTTCATTCTTTCGAACAAGTAATCACATCTATCAATATGACAGCACTTAATATATTGATAATACTGGGATATTATTTGATTATAATTTTTGAACGAGTGCAGAGCAGATTCTATATCTCGAGCACTCACAATATCATATCCAAACTTCATAGCTTCTTTGCGCTCAGAATGATATATGAAGCCCAACTTCATATAGATGTATTTATGGCAATCAGGAAATGCTTCCTTATATCTTTTTAGTTGCTTTGAATGAATTGTACTATGAACTTTATTTTCAAATAATATTTTTTTATACTCTTCTCCATCTTTCAAGGTTACAATAAGATCTGTTTTTTTATTTTGCTTCTCAGCCCTCTCAACACAAACCTCATCAGTTACGCCATTTATTTTTAATCTTGAAAGAAACTCTTTCTGATACTTTCTGAGTTCATTATCAGTTTTAAACTCTTCAAATAACCAAGCAAAAAAGGCATCTGTCACCAACTCTTTTGTTGCTATCGCAAAAATATTATTCATTATCTTTAAGTCCATTAAGAAAATAACTATCTATTATGCAAGAAGTTGTAACATTAAATTGCGACTTTTCGCACAAACATAAATCAATAAACGGACTTGTTCTTGTGAAATTTCATCCTCTAGTGGTGACGACTAAGGAACCCGAAAATTTTCTACGTAATGTGACATCCTATTTAGACTCTCTACCATCAGAAGAACCTAAAAAATGAAGACTGAACCTTCCTTTGCTACCTGTTGAAACGTTACCTTGAGGTGAACTTTTCCCCTTCTGAATTTAAAAACCAACTCTACTCATGATCAACAGACCCACCATTCCTAACTATTACAGCCACTACAGTTCTCATATAAAGACCTTCGGAATTAGAGCATCTTCAGTAATTGATAACACCGCATCAAAATATGGTCAATGTTGCCACCAAAGCTAAACCATTGTACCTTAAACACGAAACCCAACCTTGAACTGTGAATACCAAGCGTTGGGAATCACTCATAAATGTTTTGTTAGATGATTACCAGTAGAGGGAGTACATATCCGATGTATAATCATTATTTCCCCCTTTATCCTGGTTACAATCAGTGCACAACATTTGAAGGTTGGTTGGATCATTCACACCACCTTGGTTCAAAGGCACGATATGATCAATAGCTTGCTCGTTCCCATTAGCTAACATTCCTGTAAGGTTTTTTTGGCAACCTGGTGCAGCACAATGTCCTTGCTCCCTCCTATTTAGAGCCTCACGAAGCCATTTTGGCCAATAATTGTTGCGCTTCATAACCCCATCTTTCTTCAAATATTCAGGATATTCCTTTTCTGATAACTTCGATATATGATCAGCAACTATCCGGTTAAACTGCCTCATTGTACTTCTATCGCTAAATAGTATGTTGAATATACTGGGTACTAATCGAGGACAAACTTCTTCTTTATATTTTGAGATTAAATAATCGCAGTGGCTTGTTCCACGTAACTCATCAACAACTTGTACATATTTTACACCATAGATGTCAAAGTCCCTGTAGATCCTCTCATAAAAGTCATAACCATTCTTCTTCAGTGCGTAATTCAAACCATCTAAGATACTATCCTCAATACACTCATGAAGTAATGTCCACTTCTGTGGCTTAAGAGCCAGTAAGAAGCGTTTTTCATCAAGGTAAAATGTTTCTGAAAAAGGGTTGTAATATTCCTCTTCATAAATTTCGTTTTTAATTTTAGCAACATAATCATGTACAATCCGACTATTCAGTTCTGAAAATGTAACCATGAATACCTCTATCATCTAACGCCCTGTTAAGGTGTGAGCAACGCTATGCTTAAGCTCCCGCACACCATTTAAACACCAATCACAACGCATAGCAAAAATGCCACGCGTTGCGAATCACTCTTAAACAGTTTGTTAGTTTTAAATTAGCGATATGCGTTAAGCCAACTTAGAATGTCTTGATAATCTTTGAGAGATATATCCCAGCAACTGCTCGCTTGGCTTTGAGCAAAGTCAATCGCACCTTGGGTGAAAGCAGAAGTAGTAACCAGTATTACTTTATTGGGTCCCCCAATTGTATTTTTTACACCATGAAGAGCTCGAACAACCTCTACACCGACTTTATTGTCTGGTGCATACCTTTTACATTCAATAAAGTACTTTGTGTCAATACCCAACGCATGTCTCTGTATCGCAATGATGTCCTTTCCACCGTCTCTCGTGCTTTTTGTGAGAGTTACTTCAAAGCCACTATTTTTAAAGATTTCGGCAATAACTTGTTCAAATTCTCGTGGCTCGATTTGATGAAGGTGCTGAGGATTGTCTCTCAAGAATCTGGTAAGGTTCGGGATATTAGAACGAATTAAATTTATATCAGTGATGATTCTATCATCACCTGGCAACCAGATTTTTGGCTGCGGTAAAGTGTAAATCGGTGAGTCGTCTAGATATGTAAAATATGGTTTACTGTTACAGCTAGCGCCGCTAGAATTGTTGATTACAGAATTAAGGACATCAACAGGGTACTCCGTAACATCAAAATTCAATGAAATATCGTTACCGCACCTAGTACAATCAAACTGATACAACAATTGATACTCATTTTTCTGCCCCATGCCATTTTCACTATAACTGCTGTCGTAGCAATCGACTTCAAAATCTTTAACAGGAATCTTGTAAACTGAATCACATTCATCACAAGAAGCATCAATTATCCCATCAAAAATCCACATATTTTGATTAACCTCATTTTAAAACTAACTTCATATTCCACGAACTCAGTTCATATATCTTCCAGATATCCGCGATATACGAAGAAGATTAACGCACAAAATTCGCATAACTCACCAGCCACCGCCTAGCTCGACACACATCCATCTACCGAATGGTTAACCATATAACCATATGAAACTTAAGGTGTAAACAACTTATCCGTCATCACTGCCTAACAATCCTGTCAACTTTGCCGCATAGTCCTGGATTGATCGCCAACCCTGCTAACCCGTTAGAAAATTTGAATTGTTTTATAAGAAGTAATATGATGAAGATTCATTGGCAAAATCCAATGGCGGGATTGGTCCCCCGTTTTAATGTACAGGCGCATAGACGCCAGCTTCCTGCTGGTTTTTTTATGCGTGCGAATCAGCACACCCCTATTATGGTGGGCTGATCGGGGCAGCTTCGGCTGGCCGTTCCCTGTGCAACGGTAGGACCAACCCCGGTCAGTTCACCACCCAAAGATTGGTCCCTTTGCGTGGTGATAACATCTCATTGCACAGGAGACGATTATGTCTAATCAAATCACCGTTCCTTTCCACGGTTCAAATCTCGTCATAGTTGAGCACGAAAGTCAGCCATTTACTCCTATGAAGCCTATTGTCGAAGGCATGGGCGTCTCTTGGCAGGGACAACATCAAAAGCTAAAAAATAACCCTCAGAGATGGGGTATAAAGGAAATCTTGATACCCTCAATAGACAAACACAATGCAATGATTTGCCTCCCCCTCCGTAAGCTATTTGGCTGGCTTCAAACCCTCTCCCCCAACAAAGTTAAACCTGAAATCCGCAACCTCGTAATCCAATACCAAAACGAATGTGACGACGTTCTCTGGCAATACTGGAACCAACAACATTCGAAGCCCACACCCCAAGTTATGCCGCCCAAAAGTATGCGCTTATTAATGGTCATGGAACAAGGCCAGGTAGTTAGCACGCAAGTTGTTCCTAACGACTGCATGGTATTCGGTCGCTCAGAAATTCCAGAACTCATCAAAGAGCCAGGCTTTTTCTCAATCCAAGATCTAAAGCGCATTGCTGACTTAGCCATGGCCAAAATAACCGAAGCAGCACAAAGCAATATTCAGGCTATCGGGCATCGTTGAATTCTTAGTGGTAGGTGAGAATCATAGAAGCGTTACGCATAACGCATTCAAGAAGGTGCCGCCAAGCAACGGCGGTACCAAATAAATGGTGGTGGTGACTTAGGTGGCCGGAAAATTTTTTTGCGCGAGGGTTGCCCTCGTTTGCAGGATTTAGGCTCTCAGAAGAACCTTACGTTGTTTTATCTAATCTGGATTAGGTTAGATACAACCTGGCACTTTGCTCTACTATAGCTCGACCAGGTCAGACAGATTACTCTAACTCGTTCTTACCCGTAAGTTTGTTAGAGCTTTTTTACTCATTCATAAGCTATTTATCTTGTTTAGCACTACCTATATTTAGGAGTTGGTTCTTAAAAATGAAACAAAGCAATGCCTATCTTGCTCTACAATGTTGTACATATTTATGCATACGATCATCCTATGACATCGTAGAGGTTTACATGGTATTCCTGAACACTCGCTATTATGTTTTAACTATCATTGCCTTATTGACCGTGCTTCATTCCGTTAAAGCTAATGAACTGTATATGTTAAACAATACAGGAGCATGGGGGCTCAGTCCTGAACCAGATCCATTTATAAACCAGTATCCCGTTATTACATACCTGCCTTATGGAACAGTAATATTCTCTAAAGGGGAAGCTCCTGAAAAATTGAAAAGATACGGATATATAAGCATTGAGACTCAATACGGATACAAAGTATTAATTAAAGAACGCGATAAAGGTGGGAACTTAATATATACGAAGTTTGATAATATCATTTTAAAACCGCCATCGAATTATATCATAATGAATTTACCGATATTTTGCCCTTGGCAAGAAAACTTTTTAGCAATTGGTAGTGTTGAATGTGAAGATGACGGGGTGAATAAAAGACCTATTGGTAAAGGTTGGGTATATCAATTCAGAGAAAGTGATAAGGGAGACAAATGGCGCGAATTATATTTAAATCTCGACTTAAAAACTTCTGACGAACTTAAATCGCTTGGGTTAACCATAAAACAAGTTAAGTTTGATATTAAATTCAAAAAATTGGAATCATTGGAAGATAGTGGTCATATAACAATATTAAATAAAGAAATTCCTAGATTCACAATTTTTTATAAAACCAAACCATTAATTTTACCTTGTGGAGCAAAAGAAATATCCGTCAAAGAGATAAAGGAAAGTTATAAACTTGGTATAGATGGAGAGGCATCAATAAAAACACCAGATGGAATTGGAAAGTTTTTCGAGATAATCAAGCTCTCGTTGGGTTTAAGTGGATCATACGAGACAAACAAAAATAGCACCAAGTCTTTAGAAATCACAGTTGATACGACAAATAGCTCTTACTTATTTAGAGTTGCCACGATAAAAGACACTAAAACTAATATCGAAAGAGATATAAGAATCACCAAACACTTTAACTGTGAGGAAAATAACTACGGGGAAAAGATAACAAAAGTTAAATTTTTAATTGATGATGGTCATGATTACATTCCGTATGAATTTCATGAACCTAGCAAAATCTTTAAATCTTATAATCAAGTGGTTGCACAAAAATACATGCCTAGGCCATACTTTATTAGCTACAATTCACCGGAACAATATACAAATGCATTAAGTCAATTGATAGATGATACAAAAACATTGGATATTTATCTTGCGCATTTTATTTTATCCAACTTGAATTATACTTGTAAAAGTAATTTTAGGTGCTACTGTGAAAAAATATCAAACAATGAAAGTACGAAACATTGCAAAAAAAATAATTAGTATAGCTAAGGAAAATATACGTTCAGTAAGAAAGATCTGGCTCCATGCTAGGTCCACCTGAAGGTGTCAGTCACAATATCTCGGGACTTTAGTGATACAGTTATACTTGTTTCTTTTTGTATGCAAAGCTAGGTAGAAGTACAAGGGAGCCTTAAATCGGAATAATACCGCAATTAGCATATTCCAAGTCGAGTTAAGGATCAGAGCACCTAGGGATCCACTTGTGACAAGCCTTAGTGACTGATTGCCTTAGAAATCGAAACAGGTAATAGCCAGTTTCGACAACAATTTAACCTGTTGTAACCACCCCATGGTCACCAGACAGTCGCAGCTGCAAGCCTGACTCGCTGAGTGACCATTCCACCGTTTTCAGGCGCCACTTGCCATCTTCCACATCACCGAAACCTTCCAGGTTAAGATGCCCCTCGGCAACCAAAGTTATCAAAGATGATCGAGCCGGCATCGTAATATCCAGCGTATCACTCCCCGACTTCACGCTTTTTGCTCGAGCGACGACAGCGGCCTTTGCTTCTTCATAGTTCGGATATTTAAAGACGATCTTAAACTCTGGCTCTCCGGTGCCTGTTGATACCTCTTTGATGTCACCGGATTCAACATCGTGATAGGTAGCCACCACACGGCGAACATCATTACGGCTGCTAAAACGGCACTGCCAGGTAGTGACTTGATGTGGCTCGATAGTGATATTAGTCAGCGGTTTGCCAGAAGCCGACTTCCCCTCGCCTTCTTTCAAAAACAACCAATAACCATTGGCTGGCTTGCTCACCGCGCCATAGCATTTAGCCAAGCGGGTCAGCAGGTTCATATCACTTTCGCTGACCTGATCAACATGCGATAGCTGAGTGCTATCCAGTTCACTGCTGATACGAGGTACCAGGCCATGTTCAGAGGCGACTGTTTTGACGATGTCACCCAGTGTCACGTTATCCCAACTTCGGGTTTTCTGGGTCTGCAGGCTTCCGGGCTGTTTGCGATTATCCATCGGCGCGGCATTCGCTACAATTTGCACGACTCGCGGTGGGCCGCTCGATGTTACTTCATCAACTACATACAGGCCCTTGTCTGTCAGCTCGCCATTGAACCCCAAACCGAGGCGCAACAATGCACCTTTCTTCGGTGTTGGTACGGTATCAGGCAGGCTCACAGAAATTGCCAGCCTGTCTGATTCACTGCCTGCGTTATCCGTTAACGTCAGGCTGATAAGGTTACGCTGCATAACTGCCGTAATATCCTTTCCATCAGCAGATAATGAAAAGTCGGGCCGGTAATCTAATCCCATAAACTGGCTGACTCCCTAACGACGGGTGCAGGCAAATCTGGCAAGGTGATTTGAATCCCGCTTGGCAATACAGCACCACGATCAGCCAAGCCCGGATTGGCTTTCAACACTTCAATTACCGCACTCTCGCGACCATAGTGACGCCAACAGATTGCATCAATCATATCCCCCTCACGGGTTCTGTAAGTCGTCGCCATAGAAAGAGAGCTCCAAGGTAAAAGATTGAAGTCGCGGCAAGCCGCCTCTGATGAATTTGGTATTGGTTTCAGCCAAATCGGTCATCACCCAGTAACCCATCACATCGCCAAGCCCACTCACAAGCATCTGAGGTTTGTACTCATTTCCAATATCTGCCAGCTTCTCTATTTGGTGAACTCCAGCATTGCGGAAAGTCGTCGCCACCTCACCGTTCAATGAGATTTTGACAGGCGCTTTACCTGTGTATTGAAGTAGATCGGACTGACCAATTCGAGACTGCGAATTCCACCGCCACTGCCACGTTCTGACCAGTTCACTATATGCGGCGGAATCAATGTTGAACTTGAAACCGCCAAGGGAGAGCATAACTTGAGCCATTACCCGGCCTCCGGTAAATCATAAAGCGCACTACTTTGATAGCCTCCAAGCTTGGTGTGTACCGCTTTGGAAACTTCAGCCGGTGATTGGCCGGGCGCCGCATAAACCTTTATCTCGCCCACCTTTTGATGAACGGTATTACCTCTGTGGGCTGGATAACTGCCATAAATGGCAGACTTCGCTCTGCTGGGCTTGGCAACCTGCTGAGCGGCAGCCGCGTAGCTTGATGGGTAGCGGCCATATTGCGGGGGCTTCTGCTGTCGCTCTCTAGCTACCTGGTTGCGCTGAAAGAACGTGTTGGAAAGCGTGGGCCGAGCTGATTGTGTCTGTTTCGGCTCATCGTCACTATCCCAGAACTTCAGCGCCTTAAACGATGACGAGAATCCTTCCCAGACACTGGACAGCTTGGCAATACCGGCATCAAAATCCCCGGTAATCAAATCCCACATCCCAGAAAAGAATTTCAGAACCGGCTGCCAATGGTTCACGATCAAACCAAGTGGAGACCAATCAAAGACTTTTTTAATGACGTTGAAGGTGGCCGGAAATTCGGTCTTAAACCAAGTGAGTTTCTCGCTGAACCAAGCGGTAACACTATCCCAATTCCGGTATAACTGGATCCCAGCAAAAACGAGACCGCTGACTGCTGCAACAGCTAACCCGATGGGATTCGCAGCCAAAACCGCATTAAACCCCGCCATACCGACTTTCATCATTCCCAGTGTCTTAACCGCCTGAGCTCCGGTAAAAATCATTCCCCCCAAGCCAACAAGCAGCTTCCCGGTAAGCAAGGACGCCACTGCTATTCCGACGGTTTTCCAGCCACCGAAAAACTGCACCACCCGGTTCACCATAGCCCCGGCATTCCACAGGGTGACAGTGAAGTCTTTCACACCATACACCAGGCTTTTTACGGTACTGACGATCTCTTGCTTGTTGTTCCGAACAAAACTGCTGACAGTAACGCCCAAGCGTTGAATATCACCAGCCATTTCTCCACCGACGATCCCAGAGATTTCCTGCCATGCAGAAGTAGCTACACTAGTCAGGCTTTTGAACGAGCTGCCATAAGCCTTCGCGCCATTGGCCCCCTGCTCGGTCAGCATATTGAACTTGCGCTGCGTATCCAGCAACTCGTTGAGAGATTTGCCTGTATTGCGGATATAGGTGATAACCTTGTTGCCTTCACCACCAAACAGCATGTCTGCCAACGATGCGGCCTGCTGCTTGTCGCTCACCTTCTCAAGCCGTTTCATGATAAATTCAAACTGGTCGGCGGCTGCCATACCTTCCATCATGGCGGCATCAATGCCGAGAGCACCAAAGACATCCGAAACTGAAGACTGGGCACCAAGTGCCTTGAACTCACCAAATTTATTACTCAGTTCTTCAATCAAGTCCCCGATGTGTTCACCGTCCAGCCCAGCCTGATTGGCCACGCCGTTCCATGCCTTAAAGCGCTCGATACTCATATCGTAAGATTGGGCCAGACCAACCATAGTGGCTGTTTGCTGGTTGGTAACTGTCATCAGGCCTGTCATGGCAGTGGTGGTTGCCCAGATAGAGCCAACGGCAACCGTTCCGGCAGAAGCTATACCTCGAAAACTTTGCCCTATATTGGATGCTTTCTGAAATCCTTCTGCTTCATTAGCCGCCTTTCGAATACCAACCTCCAGCCGGTCATAACTCTGCTCAAGTTCATTTACATCCTTGATACTCTTTCGGATTTGGCTAGATTTTTTGTTTAACTTCGCTTGTTCCTTCGTATTTTTCCTAATTTCATCCGTCAGCTTGTCACGAATCGCAACCTGATCATTGATTGATGATTCAAGCTGAGCATACTTGCGATTAATCGCATTTAATGCGGCACTCTCGCCATCGGTTTGTGATTCACGTTCTTCATCAAGCTGTTTAAGCAATCGACGCTGTTTTTGTATCTCTCGATTAACGCCTCTCCTGCTTTCTTCCAATTCAGCCAAAGCCTGAACAGACTCACTCTGGTTTTTCTCGACAAGCGACAAATCATTCGCCGCCTTCTTCGACAGGTTGATAGTCTTAACAAGCGACTTCTGTTCACGCTCCAGCTCCTTGACAGATTTAGTGGCTAAGCCCATCGACTCTTTAAACACTGAACCAATTTTGGTGAAGCTACTGTCTACTGTGCCGCCTAAAGTGACGACAGTTTTAAGATTTTGATTTACCACTGCCTTCAGCCTCCTTCGGCAACAGTTCTAAAAAATCGATAAACGCTTTAAACGGCAGCTCCAACAACTCAGAGAGCGACCAGCCTGTGTGGCTGGCCAATACAATTAATCCTCGCTGGATGTCTCGTTCTCTGAGTGCTTCTTCCGAAAACCCACGATGACTTCTTGCACCTGCTCATAGTCATTAAAATCAAGCTCCTGAATGAGCTCAGGCTCAACACCTGCAAGCAATGACATCAGGTGAACTTCTTTATCTGCAGACTCTTTATTCTGCTTATCGGCGATCAACTGATCGCGAACCTTTGGCCGACGGATGTCCAGCGTTTCAACTTTTTGTCCCTTATATTCAAACGGGAAATCCAGCGTTACCGATTTTGTTTCATTGGGGTATGGCATAAACAATTACCTATAAAAAAGGCCGCATCAGCGGCCTGTTAACACATTCATTGCGACCTTGGCCGCTCTCATTAGCTCAGTTGCATCAATGCCCGGATACCTTCAAGCGCATCGATACCACCCAACTTACGAACATGGTTAACCGGGTCGATTTCAATCAGCTCAACACCGGAGCGAACCACTTTGTAATAGTCCAGCTTTTGGGTGACTTTCATTGCTTTATCACTCTGATCACCGCCGTCCTGCGTATCACGCTCAATTTTGGTGATCATGCCGCCCAGCTCTTCAACCAGGTCGTAACTGTTACCTTTCAGATCCTGATACGTCGAACGCACTGATACCGCTGTCCGGCTACCCTGACGCAAGCCAAACAGAGGCAGAACGGTGACATCGACACCATAAATCGAGTAACTGGTTTCCATTCCAGCCATGCCAACATCGATTGGGATTGGCATATCCATATCACCCGCCTGAAAATCCTTGGTGATCACTTCGAGTGCCGGTGGTGTGTATTCCTTGGCGTTACCAGCCTTGCCGATTCCATCTACCCAGATGGACCAGCGCTTCAGGATATTGTCTGCTGCCATTAGCCAAATACCTCTTCAAGATAATCATTGTTAATGCGGGAGCGGAACACGATGTGTTCAGCCGGATACGGTGGGCAGAAGTCAAAGTCAAAATACACCAGGCCTTTCTGAATGGTTGCCGGGGAGTTCAGTTCCGGATCTGCCCAGCATTCGCCGCCCAGAATCGCGCCGAGGGCTTTTAATTCACGCAGGTAGGCATTCACACCTCCGACGACATCATCGACATACGTTTTGGTGATGTTGCGGTCAACCGCCCACATATGGGAACGCTGCACGCTGTCGTTGATGATGTCTGCCGTCCGGCGGGTTTGCTCGAATGTCCACTTGGGATCAACACTGCAGGTACGATTACCCCAGTGCCGAAACCCACCCTCGCGGATGATGGTGCTGACCTTGTTTTCGTTCAGCATATTGGCTGTGGTGTTCGGATCGCCCAGCGCCCAGTCCACTGGCTGGGAGGTACCCACAATGCCGTAGATTTGGTTATTGGATTTTGACCACCAGAACCCTTTCTCGGCATCAATACGGGCACGAAGGCCTGCAGCTCGAGCAGAGGAAGGCCGGTCGATTTCTTTGGCCTGTTCGGTGTCGAACACTCGTACCCAAGGCCACTGCATTTCAACACGCATCCCAAACTGACGCGCTCGCTTGATCGCATCAGTGTAGCTGGCAGTACGTTTACAGTCTGCATAGGTGATCGCCCGTAAACGGGCTGCTTTGGCTTCCATTTCTGAAGCAACGGCATCCACCTGACTAAATTCCGGCGCGATCAGAATACGCGGGGTGTAACCTGTTTCCGTCTGGCTATCGAGCCACCCCTGCATGGCCTTGATGATATTTGCCTGAGTTGTGGCATCATCCGCACCTTTTTCAGTTCTGACGACGATGACCAAAGCACCAGTCTGGTCAAAGATGTCGTCAATCGCCGCAGGCAGAGTACCGCCTGTTCCCAAACCTTTCGCACGCTTGCGGCTGCCAGCTACGGCAACCGGCTTATTCAATGGGAACGGCTCGTTCTCACCGCCTGCAAGGTAAGTTCGGGGAGCTGGCGCCACATCACCACTGCCGTCACCAAGTACTGCCGTACTTACCAAAGCTGCCGCTTCTGGTTTAGCTTCAACGGCTGCTTTGATATCTGTTGAGGTTGATGTGACTTCAGACTGGGCATCAGTGGCCAACAAGATTTCTATCTTGTTGCCATCGACATCAACCGCGAGTTCCACACTGGCCGATGGCAGATAGATAATTTCAACGCTGATGGCATTGCCCTCGGTACCCGCCTGTTTGGCGATGAACACCAGGCCATCATTTAATATGGCACTGCCGAGCGTAAGCGTCGCGGCAATAGCGGAAGCGGCACCAGGCGCCGTCCCAACCAGGCCGATAACGGCGGATTTAACGGTTTGGATCGGGCGCGAGCCGTCATCAATTTCGATGACTTCCACGCCATGGAGAAATTGCGTCATAGCGAATTCCTGTTTGTCGGGTATAAAAAAACCAGCACTAAGGCTGGAGGATGGTAGATTTTGAAAATAAACCGCAGATACAAGGAATTACTTTAGCTTACTTAAACTGCGTTTAGATATTTAAGTATTTTGACAAGTACATTGTGCCTGACATTGACTGTAAGTAATCATCATCCACGGTTATGGGCTCTCCTGACTTAGCACAAATGCCAACAACTCCTACTCCATTTACTGACTTAAGAACTGCATCAGAATCAACTTGAGATTTTGCAGTATCAAAATTAACTTCATTAATAACAAGTTTCTGAGGCTGAGTTATAAACAAGTATTCATTATTCATTGTGCTACTTCTCCATTTAGTCGGCCCATGATATTCAGCATTACTGAGGTATCAACTCTCTCTCCCGTCAAGATGTTGTACGTGTATATTCTGAACGTGGTGACGCCACCAAAACTTACTAACGCATTAATTGCCGCCGCATTTTCACCAACCAGTTGGCAATGTACCGGGACACCATTCGGTGGTTGTATCGCAGAAGGCCGAATATCGGCGATTTGAAGCCCTGTCGAAGCCGTCAATTTATAGCTACCCACATCAACCTTTGAGACACTAATTACACTATCAGGTGCAGCAGCCGTTCCATCTTCGAGAAAAGCAACACTGAAGGTGTGCATTATTTTTTGCTCATTTGAAAGAATGAGCCCAGCCTCACTTGTTAACCCTTTTGTTTTTGGAATACCTTTAACTGCTAACCCTTGCGGTTGTGACACGGACATTGTTTTTACAATATCTATCGACTCCACGCCTTTTGCTATATCCGGGTCGTCTGGATTTAGATACGGAATTTTAAACGACTCAGCACGAATGCTTTGGTCTTGCCCGAAAACAATAGGCCGATTTAAATAACCAAAAACCTGCTTATTTATCGTTTCAGAACCTGAGTTAGTGTTATTTATGGTTGTCCAACTAATGCGCTGACCGAAACATTGTGTTAACTCGTATGGGTTTACATTTCGTTCAAAATAAAAACGCTCATAGACATTGCCAATATCATTCCCCCTTACGCGAAGAGCGACCCCGCATAACTCATGAATGATATTGTTCCACTTCGAATGACTTATATCGCTGATAATATGCCCTTGACCACTACAATTGGTTATATACCAATCTTCAAACGTACAGGTCGTATGTTTCCCTGTACTAGTAAAGTCAATACACGATGTTTTAGAACACCATGTTCGGATTTTCTTAAATGATGAATTCAGTAATTGCCCGGTGCCTTTGTACGCCTTTATATTTTCATTAAAACCGCATACGTTAATGTTCTTCCAGTCCTGAGTACCCGCCATGAAGAGCGCCTGACCAGTTTCACCTGCTGCAGGTATAACACCCTTCACAAAAAAGCTCTTGTAAGCTGAATCTGAGAAGATAAAACAACTCTCAAAATTAAACAGTGCATCTATTCCCTGTGAGTCATCATCCAATATCAATCCATCCAACCACTCAGAACGTCCTCTCAACTTAACGTTCCGCAACGTCACATCTGTGGAGAATTGCCTGATGGAGTAAATCCCATCAAGAATAATTTCTCCAGCAGCCTCCACAATATCACCGCGATATATCTTTAATGCTTCTACGGCTTTCTTTAGTGCAGCTTCATTAATTGATTTGATAAGTAAATCAGGTGTTTGTGACTTAACCGCCCCAAATGATGACAGCTTGACAGTATTCTCTGCTGATACTGGATAATAAATAGATACCAAATCTGGGTTTGTGAACACAACTTCTTGTTTATCAGGGTTTATTTCTTTTACAACATTACCAATACTCGGTGATGGAACAAGATGACAAGTTTTACCTGAAATTCTGAAGTAATCACAATCGTCATCTACTACGTCATTCACCTTAATTGAATACTTGCTATTCGTGGGCCATATGTTCCCACCAAGCAAATCAGATGATGCAAATTCTATATTTTTATTTACCCACTCCCGACTTGCCGTCACCACATGCGGGTCAATCTCGACAATCGGCTCGGCGCTGGTAATGACGAAGATCATTTCCAAGGTAACTGGCGTATTCACATTACCGTTATTCACTGGCGGCGGCACATAAACCCGGGCACAGTTACCGATAGCGTGGAAATATGTCTGGCCATTGAATGTGGCTACAGCGGCAAATTCACGGATAACGATGTCGTTTACTTCATCCGGCAGAATCGCTTCTACCTTCAGCATGGGAACGCTATCTGGCGTGGGCTGAAGAACATCCACCGAATTCACCTCAATACGAGCTAATTCATTCACCAGCGCTGTTTGCTTGCGATCTGGCTGCACATACAGGTCGTTGGCATCCCCAATCGCCATATGGGTGATTTCCAGTTGCTTGTTTAGCAACTTACCGTTCTGCTCGGCATTTTCGCCAAGCACGGTGAGGACAGAGCCATATTGCTGCTGGCTCTCTGGTACAGGTAATGTCATTGATTTACTCCAACACTAAAGGCAGTGGCCCTGAGCGCACTTGGATAGCCTGACGTGAAATGCAAGCCATCCCGTTATTTGATGAACTGACCATTGAAGTGATAATCCATGGCCCAGCTTTCATGGCTATCGCCTGTCGGCTCATAGCGATGTGCTTTTCGGGCGCTTCCACCCGGCTGGTTATGGTGATTTCTTTTAACGAACTGCGGACGTTCTTGGCAGAATTGATGACAGGGACAAGCTTGCCCAGTTCGGCGCCATCAACCGGGGTGCCTGTAGAGACATAGTCCACCCGAAAATCACCCGGTTGCAGGTTGGTTTTATCCTCAAACCATTCGGTAACCTTGGTACCGTCACCTCGGATAGCGCTGACTACCCGCTCGACAGCGTCTCGGGTTCCCTTCTTGCGGTGAATGTAGATGCTGTCTTTGATCACCTGCCGCCTTCGTTCGACAGGCCAATTTGAATCCCAGTTATCGACCGACAGCGCCCACGCCAAGTGCGGCAATAAGTGCTCCGGGCATTTATCCGGGTTCCAAATGTCGCGGTTTGGAAACGAGAGAGGCGGTAAAATCACCGCCTCTACGTCTCGTTCATGTTTGCTGGCATTGGGTGGCAGCAGTGATTGCTTTGTCATGTCGTCACCCTCGCCGTCAGCGTGATGCTTGAGGCATAACCGGCACTGAACTGATCATTGATAATGTCAGCCGCTGGAGAGGTTAAATGCGCCTTATAAACACCGGGAACGCGTAAAGCGGCATAGAAACCATCAAGGGTTAAATCCAATCCTTGCCGGTGCGAGTCAGCCAACCATTTATCTAACTGCCTGCGTGAAGCTTTAAGCACCTCGGCTTCATCGGGTCCGGGGAATAACTCAAGCTCTGCCACTACGGCAAACTCGTTAATCGTGGCGCCCTGCACCACCACTTCATCACTCAGCGGTCTGGTACCTTTCGGGCTCAGGTTACTCTCAACGATCTTCAGAAGCTCAACACTGGCCGTGCCGTTTCCCTCATGGGAAAGCACCGACACAATCACCGTCAGCGTCCCCTTGGGAGAAAAGCTCCTAACGCTCTTCACCCGACCGTCAGCAGACAGCGCGAAGAACTCATAATCATCTTCGCTACCTGCCGTATTCTTGGCCCGGTTAGACAGCTGGATCCGATAACGGTATGCCTCGTTTGATTCCATGACACGAGGCCTTGGCGGCACCGCATCCGGATCCCCTTCATCAATCACCAGGCGCTTAACATCGAAATTGGCCCCGAGCACATCCAAGTCATCATCAATCGCGTAAGCCAGCATTGTGGCATGGGCGCCATCATTCACCCGCTGGCGAAGGACCATCTCGCGGAATGCTGCCACTTCCATCAGCTTGTAAACCGGATCCGACTCATTCACATCCTGATAATCCGGATCCAGCTCTTTATATCGAGCCACCCATTCCTGCAGGATTTGCTCGTAGTCCAGCTCTTCTATCACTGCAGGTTTCGGCAGCTGGCTCATGTCTACATTCACATTTGCCATCACTTCACCTCAATCCCTTCCAGGGTGATTGGCTGGCCGTTGGGCTTGTATCGCCCTTCTATCGTTAACATCACTGCCCCTGGTTTAGCGGAAGCAACAAACACCCGGGTAACACCAAGCCGCTTTTCCCACTTTTTCAAAGCCTGAGCCGTTTCAGCCACAATATCGGCGATGCTTTCAGGGTTCGTCGGGTTATCAATCAACTCAAACAACCGGCTACCGTATTCGCGGCGCATAACGCGGGAGCCAACAGGCGTGGTGAGGATATCCCGCACTGATTGTTTCAGGTGCGCAATCCCCTCCAGCGGCTTACCTGTGGATGCATTCATTCCCTTCATAACGTGCCTTACTGTTGCTGATTTGGCTGGCTGGTTTTCGGATCACCATGCTGATGATCATGACCGTTGAAGATCTCCCTGTCTGCCGACATCGTTCGAACTGAATCGGCAACAGATTTACCACTCACGGCCATACCTGCAGACACATTCTCGGTAACGGTGACACTCTTCTTCACCGTCATATCACCAGAGGTATTCTGGTTTCCGGAATGTTCGATATCGGCATTGATATGGAAGGTTTTGCAGGTCAACTCGGCATCCCCGCCACTACCAATCGTAATGGTGAGCTTGTGACTGGCGCGGTTATAGCTGATCTCGGTACCGTCTTCATAGCGACTGACATGCTCATCAGTTGAGGTGCTGGGAACGGGACTTTTTGCATCGGACAAAGCAGGAATAACCACGCCTGCCGAGAGCTCTCCGGACTCCGACAAAATGATCACCTGTTCGCCAACTGCCAGCGGCTCCCAGTCAACTCGGTGCTTGCTCGATGCCCTACCAGATACCCAAGGCAACCAGCCGGTTACCGCCCCTTTGGCGTATTCCACTCTCACCCGGGGCGGCTTCTGCTTGAAATCCACGCTATGAACACGCCCGCGTTTGATCATATTTGCCATGCGGCGCTGCATATCACGGACGATGTAGTTCATCTCTGGATTATCAGACATCCGGGATCACCTGTTCATACTTGTCGTGGTTCTGTTTGCCGATATCGGGCGAATACCCCACAACAACCTGAGTCGGCGTTAAGCCCTCCGGCTTAAAGGCATCTTCGCCCACTTCAATGTCTTGATTGAAGCGAATAGACCACACGGCATACTCATCCAGCTCAGGCTGAAATGCATCAGGCTCGGCGCTAACAAACACTGCTGGCTTGATTGGCATGCCAAAACGAGAACCTTCAATTTTCAGCCCGATAGCCATTGCGGCATTACGTACTTCAAGCTGATACTGCGCATCGGCCATGCCGAGAACAGCCAGAATTTCACAATTCAGCGTTACGCATAACTGTCCGTTCATCGGCTGGCTGTCAGCACGGTCCCAATCCGATACCGCAAAGAAAGCACATGGTGTCTGAAGTGTCTTTTTCACTTCCGGATAGCAATCAACCACCTTCAACCAAGGCAGCTGCTCATCCAACCAAGTCTTTACCGCATTATGGTACGTCGTTAAATGGATACCATCACTCACGTCAGCTCCTTAGCCATATTTCTTCCAGCTATTCTTGTGCAAACCCATTTTCACCCGACCTTTTAAGTCAGTTTCAAAGTGCTTGAGGAAGATCTCCGGCAAACGTTCATAGATGTCATCTTCAATCATGGCGTTAAGCTCATCAGCAACAGGAACCCGGGCTTCTACAACCGGAAATCGATTAGCTGTTTTGCGGGTAAAGATAGAGCGCCGGTTATACAACCGAGTAATAAAACCATCGTCATAAGTCTGATTAGGCATCTTGCCCCTGGGCTTAAACACAGCGCCGTTTGGTGACTTTTTAGTTCCTCTTCGACGTATGCTTCCTTTCAAATACCCCACCGAGACATCGTTCATCCCGTACCACAATTTCAGCTCATCAAACTTCTTCTGTTTGCTGGGACTTCTTAGCCTGAAATGCTGAAACCGTTTCCTGATCGCCTTTAGCGATTTAATCCCCATTTCATCACGCAGTTTTTTATTAGTGAGTGATCGAAGGGTTATTGCTGTTCGCCCCAACGCTCGGTTGTATGCCGCCCTCATCTGCATTTCAGTGGCGCCATGAATGTCTTTCAGCGCTTCCAGTTCTTCAACATCAATATGAAATGGAAGACGATTCAGGTTGGTTGGAAGAAGTATCTCCGACATTTTCCTGCCCTAGCGCTAACTTCAAACGGCCTGAGCCATCGTTCTCCGGCAGCACAACCAAATGACTCTGACGTGTTCCGTTTTCAAACTGCAGAGTAATGGCCGTTCGCCGCTCTAAATGCCCAGCTTCGGCAGACTTCACAATCAAAGTGCCCCGCTGCGCATCGACAAAACCGCCACCATCCAGCTTTGCGATTTCACTGGGACTGGTAAAAATGCCCCGCACAGGCTCATGACCATCAGCGATAACATCCACATTGCTGAATGCATCAATGATTGCTTCATTGGCCTGCCGGGCAACATTATCAACTGACATCTAGCACCGCCTTCCACTCATTAAAACAAAGCCCAGTCCTATTGAACCGGGCCGCTGTTCCCTGCCTGTTTAAAAGCAGATTAGTTTGATGAATGAACCGCACACAACAGTGCCGGGTCTCGAGTGATTGGCAGGTAGATAGAACGCGAGCGAATTTCCAAGCCTTCATCGTGCGGCATCGGTTCAGTAGTAATGTGGCACTCACGCTTCGATGCGCTGCTGGAACTAAGCACATCGGCTGGCGCACGCAGCATGCCAAATACGCCATTCACACCCAGTGGGTATGATGCACCGTCTTCAGCTACTTCATCCGCTTCATCGGTGATAAACGTCAAACCACAAAGACTGATCCCACTTGGATCATCGGCAAACTTAACCTGCAGCTTGGGATGTGCTTCCGGGCCATAAAACTCTTTGATGCTCTTATGGCTAATAATCCGTTCAATCAGATCCTGACCGACACGGATTGCCACACCTTTAATCATCATGTGGCCATGCTCTTTGGCAATCTTCTTGGTTTCTTTCGATATAGACTTCAGCAGCTTAGGCACATCAGTCCCTTCGGTCCCCAGCTTAAGGTCAATTCTACGCTCTTCAACCCCCAACACCTGGAACAAATCAACCATCACAACACCTTTACGGTTCTTAACCCGCCCTTTTAGGGCCGAGTACGCAGTAAAGGCTGATGTATAACGGTGGTTATCGCGGTGCTTACCCATCTTGGTTTTAACTAAACCGGCTAACTCCTGGGCCTGCAACTTTTTATCGCGCAACGACGAAATGCGGTTTAGCTCGCTTGCAACGATCTGGCTATCGAACGGATAACGGATCAGGCTAACAGGTACCGCTGATTCAGGATCGTGCTTGTCGATGTTTGGATGCTGGCCGATTTCACCCGGCATCAAGACTTGCAGCTCGTTACCTGATTTAACAATCATCACCTGGCGGTTTTCAACGTTCTCAACCTTGAACATATTGAGCACATCAGACTCAATCGGCGTTGATGAGTTATAGCCGGTTGTAAGCGCCACCAAGGAAAACGCTTCATGGTCAAAAATTTTATCCATCGTGGTGTTAGTCCTGTTTAATGATTAGGAAAGTTGTTTCCAACTGCTCAATCACCTTGGCTTTTTGAGCTTCAGTGATGCCCGCAGGCCATTTGATATAGAGATCGTTGAACACAGAGTGAGCCCAATAGACTTGGCCGTTCCCCACATGAACGCCGTAGGCCGTGGTCCCATCAAACCCCTGAGCGGTTGGGTCAATCTCGTTGCCATCCTTATCGACAACAGAATAGAGTGACGCGGTAACGGCATTAGGAATGGTTTTATTACTCATCTCGCCGCAAGGATGAGTCCACAGTAGGATCAGTGCCTGAGACACTGGTTTAGTGATTGTTGAAATCATTACGCTTCCTCAATCAGTTTCAACATGTCATAGCTGTCGTCATCACCATCAAGGCTGCCGACAAGTGAAATTTCTTCATCACGCTTTGCGGCTTCCGCCTTGATTTTGGCTTTGGCGCCTTCAAGATCTTCGCCTTCAGCAACAAGCTGAGCAGCAATGTCACCCACCCCAGCCGACTTCGCCAACTTATCAACCTGAACCAGCAGCTCTGTGTGCTTCTCGCCATTGCTTTTTGCATCAGCCTGCAGCTTCTCAAGCTGAGCAGTCAGCGATGCCGTTTCTTCAGCGTGTTTCAGGTTCAGCTCATCAACAATTCGCTGATGCGTTGCATTGGTCATCATGGATTTGATTTCCTCTTCTGTTTTAATCCCGTCGATAAGCCCCAGATCCAACAGCTTTTGAGCGGTGAATATATTGGCTTCTAGCGACTCAACGTGATCGGGTTGGAGCTGGCGGTTCTTGCCAACCAACTCAAAGAAATTACCGGCTAACTCATCGACCATGGCCTGGTGCCTTTCCGACTCAGCATCATCAAGCTTGGTTTCCGGAGCTCCATCTGCTTTAGCCTCACCCGAAGTGAAATACGTCATCTTCCGCTTGTCGTTTTCCACCTCCAGGCGCCCGCGGATAACACCGATTGAACCGCCCATACTATGTGGACTGGCATAGAGTTCTGAGCAGGCACTGGCCAGCGCATAGTTGGCTGAATACGAAGCACCATTGATGAAACCAATAACTGGCTTAACCTGGGCAATCTCCGCAATGTAATCGGCCAAATCAAAGCAGCCTGCGGCTTCACCACCCGGGCCATCAAACTCGATATAGATTTTCGCTACATCAGCATCATTACGCAGGCCTGCCATCTGGCTTCGAATATCGCGGTAACTCAGAACACGCTCGCAGTTACTGTCGAGGCCACTAAAACGATGAGTCGTCGGTCCGAATACAGACAGGTGGCAAGTCGTATCAGAACGCTCTGAACGTTCGTTTCCGCCGGCATATAATTTGGGGTTCTTGTAAAAATCGATTAGCGCGTTGTGATACGTTTGATGGGCATCAATCGTCATCATCATCGGTTTGCTGGTCATCAACTGGAGCAGATGTCTCATTGGTTACGATTCCTCTTTGTTCAGCGGCATCTTTACTTCGCTTCACACTGTCGAGATGCTGATCGAGCGTATTGCCTCGCTGATTGGCGATTTTTTCTAGTGAGGTGATGTCTTCTTGCAATTCCAACACCAGCGCTTTGGCAGCTTTCAGTGGGTCAATCTCTTCCCACTCTGGCCAAATCCAAACCGGAGCGATGTACGCGTAAGGGTTAACAAAATAGTCCGGCAGATCAGGTCCATCGGTTAGGTGGTAGGCATCGCAGAACCAACCAATAATGCGGTTAAAACTGGGTTCTAAGTAAATGCCCCGAAGCTGGCTGATGAAACGACGGTGATTGATCATCCCCGCCCTGATCGATGAGTAGTTAACCTGCGTTAAATCCCCAGTCAGCATCTCGTAGGTAATACCAAACAGGCCTGCGACCATTCGCAGCACCTGGTTGTTATGTTCCTGGTAGTTCCCGGCGATTTCAGGCGGTGATGCGGTTTTGATATCTTTGATGCCATGCAGAACCGTCAGCCCACCAACACGATGAACCAGTTTTTGAGGCTGATTGGTTTGCCCGGCTTTGGGCGCTTGTCCGGTCTGACTCACATCGCCTTCTTTCAAGGCAAACACTTGCTGGCCTTGTCGCTTCATGCGCGACTTAATCTCAACCGTCTGGTTATCTTTGTACTGCTTGGCGAAGTCGGCACCTGCCGAAATCCACGGCTGAGCACTGGACTGGCCCGGATGAACAACATCCCGAATATCGATAACATCACTGGCGGGTAACCAGTTCACCGACTCTTCGTTAAATTCAGGATGGTCTCTGGGTAGCTTGTAGAAAGCGTACTTTTTGGGTTTACCGTTCTTCGAATAAAGAATTCCGCCGCGTATGTAGCTACCCCTTCCCGGCCTATCTAGCTCCGAAGCCAGGCTAAGCGGAGAGACAACCTCCAACTGCAGCGGAATGAAATCAAGCGTTCGACGCCTGACAATGAATGCCCGCCCTTCGATAATGGCCGTCATCACCGCCAAGGCCTGCACACCTGCAAAGTTGGAATGCCCGCTGAAATCGCAGTAATGCATCCAGTGATCAAAACGGGTAAGAAACTCGGGGCTAAATATATCGGGTGAAAAGACCGGCTTTGCTCCGCCACCAATGCAGCTAGCGCGAAATCGAGTGGCCCCAATACGAACAATGGGATTGTTTCGCATCAGGTGGTGACTGGCTTTTATCTCATTGTTGAGCGCCTGTTCACTCTTTTCGTTATCGTGCAGTTGAGCATCAGAGAACAGCGCCGACTTGGCTACTGCTGAATAACTCAAAACTCTATCTCCACATCAATCGATTCCATGATCACAGCAGGCTGCAATTGCTGCTGCAGATCGGCTTCTAACTGCCGGAGTTCGTTTAAACTAACGCTGGTATACTCAACACTATTCTTGTAACCATCTGCCGTAACGTACTCCGCCTTTACCTGCCTTTTCCCCTGAACTAACTCGGTAATAGCGTTCTGGACTATTTGCAAGTTCTCCGCGTTGGCGTAAATCTGCATCAATAAGCCTCATAATCTGATAATTCATAACAATCGGAATAAGCCTGTTCGTCTTCAGCACTCATGGTCTGAGTGCTGCCTTCCAGTAATCCAAGGGGAGTGTTTTGAGTCGCTTCCCTAATCACCGGGCGCAGGAAGTCATACAGCCAAAGGACATACACCAATAGATCCCATGGCTCATTTCGCTTTTGACCAGGTTTCTTTTTCCACGCTGCTTTAACACCACTGCCAACGAGCTGCTCAGAGGTGAGCATTTGGAAGTAGGTCAAATCAAAGACATCACTAACGGGGAAATGGATATAGTTCTTCCCGGGCTTTTCGATATTCAATCGTTCTGCAGCGCGGTTCTTTAACTGGTGAACATTCAGGCTTCGATACTCACATTTCACCTCGGGGTGAACTTTAAATGTGAGTGTCAGTTCGGGTTTGAATTTCGACTTACTGTTTACCTCACCTCGTATCGCGTAAATCCACCCCTTGTAGGGTGCGCAAAACTCCAACATCGATTTCCACGCATGGCCATTACAGTCCATCACCACAGCCAGACTCGATATCTGGCGACCATCTTTCAACATAAACGGCCGACTCAACCGTTCGACCAGTGTCTTCTGAGTCAGCTCATCTTCTGGATCACCTTGCACCGTTCCATAATCAATGGCCCAAATCTCCCCCTGAGCACCTACGGCCCAGAAGTGATATTCCAAGCGATAAGTTTGAGTATCCACCGAAGCCAAAACGCAAAGCGTTTCCTCAGGCAAGTAGTCCAGCGGAGAATAATGATCACGGCGTGTATATATCGTTTCAAAGCTACTGAGCTTATGGGTACTTCTTACGTCTGAGTACTCAACACCCACCTTCGTATTCATGAAGGTTTGCATTTTCTGAGGCTCTTTCTTCGCCTTTTCGTACTCACTCGCCAAAGAAGGAAGCGCAGTGTTCAGGTTATCGTTGTAGGCCGACCAAATATGAAAGCCTGCGTCGATTTTCCCCCGCTCGTTTCTGTCGCCCGGTTTGCCACATTTGCAGCAAAGCGCGGAACCTGTTTCGTCCCACTGGCTGGGCTCCTGATGAGTGTTGCAACAAGTAAACTCCCTTGTTGCCCGCCACTCGCCAGCTTTTACTATCTTGCTTTTATGATGCTCATAGATGGATTCGCCACAGCCCTCACAGACAAAGTGAGCCGTGGAATAATCGTCAGGATCATAGCGGAAGTTTTCGAGCTTAAGCCGTTGCTTGTGAGCGCAGTGAGGACAAGGGACATAAAAGAAACGCTGATCGGTCAGCCCGAACTCACGCGTTATTTTACAAGTACCGGCTTCTTTCGGTGTCGAGCCCAATACAATTTTTCGCTGGGCTTCAGTCTCCGTTCGAGTGATCGCCAGTTCAACCGGATCACCCTCTTTCTCAACGTTATCCTGCCAACCAGATACCTCATCCATAAAGAGGTACTTGATTGTGAGCATTCGGAACGAGCTGGCAGACGTCGCCCAAACAATACAAAGCTCACCACCGAAAAAGCTTTTCTCTTTGGACGTGTTCTTCCCCTGCATACGACGAATAACAGGATCGCAATGAGCAAATACCTTTCCGGCCTCTCGCACGGCGAACTTCTCGGCATCACCCTCGGTATTCTGGGCGATCATAATATTGCCCGGGTCGTTGGTGATTACCCAGGCCATCGCCGTATTGACGAAAATCGCATACCCAACACGGGCACTTTTACACAGTACGATTTTCTCAATGTAGGGTGATTCAATGGCCTGCAGCCATGCTTTTTGAAATGGCTTAGGTGAGTAGATCTGCGCGAGAGGGTTTTCGTTCTTATTCGTCCAGGCGATTATCTCCGTCTTCCGCGGCGGCACCATAATGTTCCGAATGGCGCTTGATAACGTTTTGGATAACAGATTAAAGTTCATCGCCATCCTTCTCGTCTAATTTATAGAGAGCGTTTCTCACTACTTCATCAACGACCTTTAAGTTGTCAGGCTCTATCGGAAAATGCTTTTGAAGCTCGTTGGGTATGTCTAAAAGCTTGTTTTTCACGTGCGTCATCGGCTCGATATACAGGTCAACCATAGCGGCTACGGGAATCAACTCTCCCATCGCCAAATCGTTCTGACGCTTCATCCGTAAAGCGGCCTGTTTATCCTTCTCTTCTTTCCAATCTTTACCCGAAAAATCATCCTCTCTGTTTCCACTGCTTCCGCTGTTTCCGCTCGAATTTCGACCATTGACAGCGTTAAGCTGGCGAATAATATCCGATTGAAACTTCACGTATGATCGTACTGATTCTTCTACGTCAACCGAGCCGTTATCCTTGCGTACCAAGGCGTAACCATTACTTCTCTGGTTTCGAACAGTACGTTCTGTAACACCTAATATGTTTGAAACTGCTTTTATACTCATTACTTAATAACTCCTTTAAAATGCGGAAGCGGAAACACCACTATTTTCAAAAAAAAATTTGTCGGACCGTGCGAGTCTATGCCCCGTTGAAAACGTGCCCCAGCAGGGAGTACCTTAACCCTCAAAACGCGGTAAAAAGCGATCAAATTGATCATCTTCGACACCGAAATGATCCACTCCGATTTCGCCCGGCGATTTCCGCTACTGACAACACACTCACAATCAAAAATGACTCAATTCAGCAAATCGCCCTCATCGATTCCGGTGATTTTTTCTCATTTGGAGGCTTTGAAATTCTGTAGCACGATTTCCTTCCCGATTTTCTCTTAGTTTAAATCGGCAAACTCTTCGCTAGCCCTTGCTGTTTCTGGCTTTGCGAGATTTTTTTTATTTTCGGATCTTCCCTCTGTCTTCCCATGAAAAATAAGAAAACCCTGCAAATCTAACCAAGAATGGTAGGTTTGCAGGGCTTCACGTTTGAGGGATTCAGTAGTGGTATGAATGTATGCCTGATCAAGGTCAGACAGTTTGTGATTCAGTATTCGCTCACCCACGAACTTATCAACGCCGAGGTCAGCTAAACGAGTACGAGCCAGTTTTCGGCAGTCATGGCTGGTCCATTCACCGTTGCTGGCTTTCTGGTAGATATCATTAGCAGCATCTTTGCCAATAGCCTCTTTAAGATTCGAAGACGGAAACAGCAGCAAACTGCCCTTAGGCTGCGTAGCCTGATATATCCTGAGCAATGCAATCACCTGTTCGGTCAATGGCAAATACAATGCTTCTTTGGTTTTGGTGTGACTGGCAGGAATACGCCAAAGCCGGTTATCCCAATCTATATGACACCATCGCGCCAACCTGGTCTCAGATATTCGGGTGCCGTGGGCCAGCTGCATCAGCACTAGCATTCGTTCTGGCCATAGCAGCGATTGCAGATGCACAAACAACGGCTTCACCATCGGCGGGTGTAGCTTGCCCTCTTTGGGTTTGGCCTTAGCCTGAATGAAATCAGCAAACTGCATGGCCGACATCGGGTTATGAGTCAGCAGCTCTTCACGAGAAGCCTGCATAAACGCCGCTTTCAAGATAGCGAAATACCCTTTCACCGTTCGCAGCTCATACTGTTCCTGCAACGGCCAAATCACCAACTGCTTAATGTGATGCTTCTTAACACCATCCAAAGGCAGCTCATCCAAGGCAGGAAGCAAATGCTTGGTGATGACCGATTTCACCGCATTGCGCCGACTGGTACTGATTTGCTTTGAAGAACTCACATGCTCCACATACCAACGCAGGCAATCACCGAACGTTAGCCAGTCGCTTATCGTCGTCTCTGATTGAGTGGCCATCTGCGCCAGTTTCAACGGCAACAACTCGAACAACGCGCTTGCTTTCAGCTGCGGCCAACAGCCTAATCGCTCCCACTTTGCCCGACCATTGCGGCCATTGTTACTACGCTTATCAACCAGGTACCACGAACCACTTTTCCGGCTTTTATGAAACCTCAACTCAAGGGCATAACGTTCATCCCGCAACCGGGTGATCTCCATATTCGACAGATGGCGCTCTATCGAACGGTCTGAAATACGTAATCGCTTCGTTATATACTTAGCCGTCATGCTTACTTCTCTGGATTAGTCCCGTCTCTCCGGGTGTCACGCCCATTTCGCATCTGGCTGACGTTTCCATCAATGAGGCTCTTTCAGCCCTGCTTGTGCCTTTTTGAATGACTCATTGCGCTCTCGTTCAAGGAGATACAGCTTGCAGGCTGATCACGGTCTTAGCTAACAATGAACACAGCGAGGCACCAACGCTTCCACGCTCGTGGTAATTAGATAAATCGATATAAAAAAAGGAACGGGCGACTTAAGATTACGGTGGACGACCACCCAGTTTGATATGACTTATTCGCCCGTATTTGGTAAAGCGTTCGGGAAACCGTAAAAGGTTCTCAAACGCTGAATCTTATTGGCGCACTCCTTCCAGGAGGCAAACCATAAAGGATCGCGTTCGACTGCCTCGCCATAGGTGGCGGGAGGCGAATCAAACGGCTGTAAACATAAGGTAAGGTCTGAAGCGGGAGGCTTAACCACCACCTCCCGGTATTCAGTAACAATTTCAGTAGTAGTGCATCCGTTCAGTAACAGCGCCAGGCAAAGGCTGGGAATAGCAATCTTCATGTTGTATCACCGTCCGAACCTCATCAACACGCACCCGGGCATCGTGCCTTAGCTTCTCATTTTCCTGCTGAGTTTTATCCGCGGCCAGCTGAGCCGCATCCCTCGCCTGCACCAACCCCTGCAGCTGGTTATCCAGTGCATGGTTCTTGGCAGTGAGTGAATCAACAATGAGTTGTGAAGCCTTGAGCTGTGTACTCAGGTTCTGGTTGATATGTGATTGGGAATAATTGAACAAGAGGCTGACAACAAGGGAAATGCCAAGCCCGACACCAAACCAGTTACCGGAAAGCGGGTTAAAGCGGGTGAACATTCAAACACACCTCCCTTTCCGCGTTCCTGCGCCTAACCAACCCTTGCAGGCGTTTGCCATCGGCATACACCCAGCGGGTTAGCTCGTTACAGGCGCCGGTATAGTTTTCGGCATTGAGCTTTTTCAACAACGTAGACCGCTGAAAATTCCCTGCCCCGACATTAAAAACAAAACTGACGAACGCATCGAACTGATGCTGTTCAAGGGGAACAGTTACCCACCTATCCACCACAGCCTCTGCCGACTGCACATCGCTAACCAGGTTCCCGACCACTTGTTCATGGGTTACTTCCGAATTCGGCGTAACCCCAACCGTATGGCCATAACCGTTAGTCCAGACATTGGCAGAGCATTGATAGGCGTTTAACTGGCACCCTTCATAGTCCATTATCAGCTTCAGCCCGGCATCACTGGTTTTCAGTGTGTCGGAAGGCAGAACCGATAACAGACCAAGGATAACAACAGCCGCACAACGTTTAACTATTGATATCTTCATACAGCTCCCTCAACTGAGGGTGCTGCCGCAGTAACAAATAGCTTTTCTTCCGGTAATGGCGATTAATACAGAACGTACCAATCGCCAACCCCACACCAATAATGGTTGCCCAATCTTGCAGTGAGAATGCCCCGAAGAAAGCCAACAGCCAGGCGCAAAGGTAAGACAACGCCGAAGATAGCTTTTCCTGCATGCTTTCCACCCATACAAAAAAGCGCCGCCGACCGAAAAGCCAGAAGCGCCAATTCATGTTGATAGTGCTAAAACGAAAAAACCCCGCCATCAGGCGAGGTTTTCCAACGTGGTAATCATGCATCGTTTAGGGGTGAGTGTCAACGTTCAGGTTGAAATTTGTACAATTAACTAGACTCCAGTTCACAGACTGAAACCTACAATTCAGCTAATTCATTAATTTTACGCGCCTTTCCTATCAGAAAGATGAATAAACTTGATATATCACACAAATTTTATGCCAGTTTTTAAGGCATAATGGCGGCGTTCATGGCACTGAATGTAAAAAATTTACTGAGCACTACATTTTATATCGACTGAAAAGTAGCACTCCCATCAATTGTTTAGAAAATTGAGAAAAGAGAATGAATTTATATTATTCCGAAACACTATCAATCGACTCATATAATGGGTTTCACCTTGTACAAGATCACATTGGAACCAATCACTCTAGTGCTTGGAATGACTATGACTACATTGTTAAATTCAAGATTTATCATGTAAAAGATGGTGAAGTAAATAAATTAGGCTATATAAGAACACTTATTAATGGCTATGAAGACACATCAAAATATTTCATAGAGAAAGGTGTGTTAGAAAAACCCAAAATATACAACATCACAGGAGTAATGAATGAAAAGGACTCTGTTTCCTTACCTCTGGATATTGACTTCTATAATATATTGAAAAAAATACTCAAAAAAGATGAAATTAACGAACTTCTTTCACTAATTTGTGATGCAAGTTTCTTTTACTCCAATTACAACACATATAAAGATTGGCCAGGGTTTAATGGCTCAATAATGAGAGATGGCTCCGCATCGGAAGCAATTCTCAGAAAAGGCCATCAAATTGCCATGGGTAACTATGTTCCCAAGAAGTCATTTAAAATTTTATTAGATAATGTGTCTGATACTATTGATCCTGTAGAGTTCTACTTTAACAACTCACGAGAATTTGAAAGAACTAACATTAACCTAATTATTGGTAGAAACGGTGTTGGAAAAACACACTTATTAAAATCTCTTACAGAATCAATCACAGGTTTGAAAAGCCACGGGGATGACTGGCCTTATTTCCACAAATTGATTGTCGTAGCATACTCTCCGTTTGAAGATTTTTACACAAAAGATGATATCCTCGATAAAATTGATGAAAAGTATTCTAAGAATGGCAAACCAAGAAAGCCAAAGAGCAAAGATAGAAGAAGACTAAATGTTAATGAATATGCTTATGTTGGCTTCCGAAAAGAAAACGGAAATTTTGATAAAGACTGGCCTAAAAATCATAGCATTGACTCTTTAATTAAAATAATGGATTTTGATGACGATAATTGGTGGTGGGATAATGATAACACAAGACTTAATAAGTTGTTAGAAACCCTTTCCCTCAGCATTAAATTTGATCATCTAGCCGTTAAGCTAAAAGATCAAGATGAGTTATTCAAAATAGATAACAACCTTTATAAACAATTTAAAGAAATAAAAAACAAGATAGTTAAAGAAGATGGCATATTTTTCATTAAGAATGGAGAAGCTTTAAAGTTAAGTTCAGGCCAAAAGATATATTCATATATGCTTCCAGCAATAGTGGCAGAAATTGAAGATGAAAGTTTAATTATTTTAGATGAACCAGAATTATATCTTCATCCAAGCCTTGAAATAGGTTTGATTAATATGCTTAAATTCTTACTAAATGAAACATCATCATATGCAATAATTGCCACACATTCTGCTGTTCTAGCAAGAGAAGTTGATAGAAAGGGTGTGACTATATTAAGACATAATGAAGAAAATAATACTGAAGTTATTACTCCTAACATCCAAACATATGGAGAATCGTTAGAGTTAATTATAGGTGAAGCATTTGATGATTATGTTACACCAAAACCATTTCAAAAAGTGATAGATAAACTTATTGAAAAACATGAATCACCTCAAGAGGTTCTAAGTTCTTACAGTAAATCAATGGGTGACGAAGCTTTAACATACTTAGCATCCAAAATAACGCATGACAGCGATTTCGAAGTTGAGGATGAGTAAGTGAAGTTTCTAGACGAAATGAAAGTTGACTCAAATAGCACTTGGCTAGACTTAGCTACATCGTGTAGAAAAGAAAATGTCGATGATTTGGTTGAAATTGAAAATGAATTGCTTGATAGATATGACGAATATGATGATTTAATAGAAAACTATCTTGATGATCTTGACGATAGTGAGTTTACTGATAATAAGGACCTGCTGAAGGAGTATTATGAAAAACCTCCCGCGGGGTTAAAAAAACTTATACTAGAAAGGCGAAATGACCATGAACTTCTTGAATGTCCATTTTGTGGAAATCCTCGTTCTCCAGATACACTAGATCACTTCATCCCTAAAGATAACTGGCCAGAATTCTCTATTCACCCAAATAACCTAGTTCCTCAATGTAGAGGATGTGCCCCAACAAAAGGTGAAAAATATTATTGTGATGAGGATGAAAAAGCTATATTTGTTCATCCAATATATTCAGACATATTATCAAAGTTCAAATTTAGAATTGTGGTTGAATTTTCAATTCAAACTAAAAAACCAACATTTTCGTTAAAAATCATGAAACCGAGGGGACTTGATAATCCATCTGGAGACCGAGTGGTAAAACACTTAAGAGCTTTAAAACTAAATCAAAGAGTGATGGATTTTTGTAACAGAGAGTTTACTAAGTGGAAAAATAAACTTAAAAATAAAAACTTCGATATTAGAATCGCATTAAACCATCGTATTCATGAAAGAGAAGATAGTGAGCAATCAAAAAATTGGAAAACATCATTATACTTAGGAATGCTCGATAACAATGATTTAATTGATTACTTAAATAGTTTATCGACAACAGAAAATACTGACACTGAAGAGTTTGAAGAATTTGAAGAATTTGAAGAGTTAGAGTTATAATTTATTTTATTTTACAGTTTAAAGGCGACTCTATGTCGCCTTTTTTCTTACCTCATCTCAACCTTAAGCTAAGATTCCTCCAATGCCTCTATTTCTTCCCTCTCACCCTGTTCAGATACAATGATGTATAAAAGAATCAAGACCTGTCCGTGGTTGGATTTCCATAAGTCAACAGCAAAATACAGAAGCTTCATCATAATCGGTGTATAATTTATATACGTTCAATTAACTTGCTTGGTAGTCTAATATAGTTAAACTCCACACCATCTGTCGATTTAACAAAAGCTTCCTCACTTTGCTCAAATGAAGCCGCCACAATACACTGCGCTTCTTTCATTCCAGCCATTGCTTTTAATAACTGGTTTACACTCATTAAACTCATTGAATGCTGAGCTGGCTCATCAAACAACAGCACTCCCAAGTGATTTCCATTATTATTTATCGAGACATTACAAACTGAAATCAGATATGACCAAATTAGTCGAACAAAATCACTCGCTGAAGAATCAGCCTTAATATCAGCGGTTGTATTTATCTCTCTTAATTCTAAACCTCTTAAGTAAGGAACAAGAGTATTTCGGTTAATTTCAATTTCATCAGGTTTAGCACTTCTATATGCGAAATCTGTAGCTAATTGTCTAAATCCAGTTTCAAACTGATCTAACTTGTTTTTATCAGCGAATGAAAACTCATACCGACTCATCTTTTGAATTTTACTTTGACAATCTTTATACTCATCAGCTAATTTTGTGAGTTTATCAAGTTCATTATCAACCGTTTCTTTAACAAAAGTAAGTTCTTCAATTTTATTTTCGGTCAATATTTTTTTTCTAACTTCTGATTCACATGTATTATTGATTGATTTAATATCTCTTTTTAATGAGGCTAAATTTTTCGTTTTTTCACGTATCTCACCATTAATTAGTAATACGTTACCTTTACTCTTCTCAAGATGTTTATACAACCCAGCGATTAGATCTTTAATCATCAATTTCTGATTTTCAAGGTACTTAATATTTTCATCGATAGTCATATTCATCACCGTATTTTCTGGTGATGTCAAAGAGTCATCTAAAGGGTTATGACAAGTCGCACAAACATTTTCAGCTATAGGAAGCCCAAAATCAGCACCAAACTTATTAAGTTTATTTGTCATTTTATTTTTTTCGAGTTCTTCCTCAATATCTTTTAAAGACTCTTGGTATAAATTTATCTTAGATTCATTAATTCTTACATCATCTCCATGAATCTTTTGCATAGTTAAAAGCTCACTAATTCTGGCTTGCACGTCTTCTATTTTATTCGCCAGATCAGGTTGCTCTCTAGTTATGGTTTGTAATGACTTTTCATTTAAATTTTTTAGATAAGCTTGTGCTTCTTCCACTAAAGCAGGTATTGACTTCGTCACATCAATCCCTTGGCAGATTAAAACCATTTGTCGGTTATAATCTAACGCAGGCCTCATGTTTAAGCCTTTAACCATCAAGCGTGCATTAGCTACAGTCAATTTAATATTAGATGCAATTTCAGACCAATCTGAGGTAATCTGATTTCTCCGAGTAAACTGCTCATTAAGTTTTTTCTCATTTGAAAATGTATCTAAACCAAACAAATAGCTAACAGTCTTATTAACAACCCCACTAACACCGTAGTATGGTGTATTAGCAATATAATTTGTCCAGCCTCGTTTTTGCTCTATAAGCAATGCTGCAAATATATATTGTAAATATAATTTTCTGCTATTTCCTTTATTGTCGGTAATAACAGGCAACTCTAAACCTAAGAACTTCTCGAAAGCAGCGAAAAAACCAAACTCTTCATTAGTTGCTGAGTTTGGATCATGAAGATAAACTGGACTAGAGTCAAATGTTACACTTTCACCTTTAGTTAAATAATCACCATGAATAATTTGAACTAGCTTTGAATCTTTATCTCGTGAAGATATGTAACGCTTGAATGTTTTAATTTCTCCTTTCGAGTTTTCCAACTCAATTAAAGTCATTGATTCAACATTTTCAAATTTTCTACCTTCTAACTCAAAATGAGTCCTAAGTGCATAAGGTAAACTAGATGGCCCTTTATTACCAATAATCTCTTCCATACCTATTGAGTATATGAGAGAGTTAACTAAAGTACTTTTACCAGAAGAGTTATCTCCTCGTATAATATTCAGTCCAGTTTTAAATTCATGTTCAAAACCAAACCACTCACCTTCGGAAAATATTTTTACTTTCAATCGTCTAAATTTCACTTTTCCACCTCAATGCAACTTGATCTACCATTTTTTGAGATATTTTTTTCTTCACTGCATTAAAAAAATACTCGTTGGCTCTGAACTGTTCTTTCACATTATACTTACTTAAGAACTCTTCGCCTTTAGACGATATTTTGTAACCTGTACTTATTTTAATCATCAACCCATTGGCAATAGCATGATTAATGGCAAAGTTAACTGTTGGATCCATTCCCCATATATCAAACGTCAGCTGTTTTTCTTCAGCAGATAATATCAATTGCTTTGTTCGTTGCTCACTCTTTAATGCCCAGTTGAATAAATGAAGCCTAATTAAAGATGATTTACCACCTACTGAACACTCTTTTAAAACAAGAAGCAATAAGGATATTTTATACATTGGACGATGGTCTGGAATGACAGGCATCGGTCTTCTTGTAAACGTAATCCCACTCATCTATTCAACCTCCAATGGACAAAGTGCAATCCACTTCGATATCATATGGTCTACAACTTCATCAATATCAGAATTAGAAATCGAATTCTTTACTTTATCTTCAGACACTAGTCTTTGTTTAAGCTGATCTCTAATTTTTTCAATTAATTCAGTATGGGAGCCAAACCATGTACAACACAGTTCTTCTACCTCAGATTCATATTGGTTTATTATACCAGCCATTGCTTGATATATCTCTGGTATGGTAATTTCAATGTTTCTAATCAACTTATCACCAAATATAAATTTCTCTTTGGTAATCTCATTTAGTTTAGCATGCTTTATTTCACTGTAATTGCCATTATTAGTACATCTTACTCTGTTTTTTCGGTAAATATTATTAGAGTAATCGTCATGACTTTCAACCTTTTCAATTGTTTGACAATAAGATTCTGACAGTGATAATTTTTCACCTTTTAAACTTTGAATAGCAACAATATCTTCTAGATAATCGTCAATTGTATGAATTAATACTTTGAAATCTGGAGATATAAACTCTAGGTTTTCCTCTCTAACTTCTTTTTCCTTTTTAAGAAGATGCTTAAGGATCTCATTTTTTTGATAATTGGGCGTTATAAATATCCACTGCCTTATTAAATCATCTTTATTAGTTCCGATTCTATCCAGCAACTCTTTTTTATATTCAGATAGCTTGTTTAGATCTTTTGTGATTTTGTTGACTTGCTTTTGATACAGTTCATTAGCCGAATAGAGTTTACTTGGACAATAACACTGTATAGCAATACCTTCCCCTCTAACATACCCTTCAATTCCCCAATCGCCTGGAGAAGCTACCATCTCTTGGTATGTGGTATATCTTCTTTTGTAGACCTGCTGACAGAGTTCTTCCCAAGAATCCCCGTCAATGTTGCCAATCTTGGTCTCTATCATGCTAATACTCATTAAGACACATATATAGAGACCATCATAACTGTAATGATTAATCTGGTTAATATGAAATAAAGTCGATATAAAGCAAATACTTCCGATTGAGAACATCATCACATAAATACTACCTAGCCCTAAGCTATACAGTTACGAATTGATTGAACGCTACAAAGCAACAATAGCAAATTACTGTATATAAATACAGTAATTTGCCGTTATTAAAATTCCACGAGTATAAATATTGAGATAACTTAAGTTCAGGCCTCTACCGAAATAACCTGAAGAAAACTGCCCTTCAATAATACGGGGCTTTACCCTCCCCTAAGCCACCTCCAACACCTCAGCTTCTTCCCGCTCCACCCTGCCCTGCAGTGCTAACACCGCGGCCGTTCTCTGCCCTACCAGCCATTCAACCAGCTTCTCTAATACTGTTGAGTACCGCTTGAAGCGTGAGTAGGTGATCGGTAGTTTCTGGCAGAAGAGTGCGAAGCGGGTTTCTGTTGTCCACTCTATGCGGCCTTCTTTGCAGCATGGGCACTTGCGGGTGACGCGATGCTTGTTGGTTACCCTCCCCGCCCCATTACACTCGGGGCAGAGTTGGCCGAGTTGTTGGGTGGCTTCTGCCATGGCGGTTAGGCACAGGGCTTCGATGGCTTTGGGTGGGTAGACGCCGCGCCATTTTTGCATGGCTTTGGCGGCTTCTAACCAGGTTAGTTGGTATAGCTCTCTGGCTGAATCCCTGTCGGATAGGCACTCTACAAACAGGATGTGGAAGCCAACCGGTGACTCCTTCCATGAAATGCCTACTACTGCCAGCTGCTCGTCGAGGCTGAGCAAAGCTTTACCGCCAGTTCGGGGGCCGTAGGTGATCCCCTTCATTCCGAATTTACCTAGCAACTTTTCAATTTTCATCTTCTTATGCCGCCTCTTCGAGCGTTGGTACCATGCTGGCTGGAACCAGTCGGTAATAATGAACCAATTTGCTGTTTACTGATTTACACATCCGCTGTTTCACTAAGCCGGTGTTGCTTGGCTTCACTTCCCGCAAGCGAGCGCTGATGGCGGTTTGTGTATCGAAGCAATCAAATTTGCTTTGGATCTGCTGTTCCAAATCCCTGAGTGTGGACCACTCAAGCCCTAGCGCTGAAGAAACTACCCGGTTAAATTGCGTATCAGCACTGAGCGTTAATCGCTTCTGAGTTTTCAGGCCTGCAACAGCCTGGTCGAATTCTTGTTGTGTGTTCATGCGGCAAACTCCACTTTTTCACGAAAGTTGATCGTTAGCTCGTCCGAAATACCACGCTTAAAACGGATCCGCTGCGTCACAGGAAAATACCCCGGCGTAAACAGCACAAACACACTACCGAAGTTGACTCCTGTCTTCTTGGTTTCGCCGTCTGGCTCTACGAAGTTGTAGCGGCCATCGGGCTCATAAACGGCGGCGGCTTTGCCTTCGACATACTGCAGCCACCAACCGGTTAACGGTTCATAGGGCAACAACATCATGCCCGGGTTGCCTTTCTTGGCCTCGGCGACGGCCTTGGTGATGAACTCCGGCTTCTTGTCGAACGGCGGGTTGCACCACCAGTGCGGCGCCCAATCACATTGCAGGGCATCAAAGCCGACAATCTTGCTGTTAGGGTTGAACCGGAAGGTCTCGAGACCATGAAGGCCATAGTTCGACAGCCGATGACGGGAAAACCACTCCGGCGATACAAAGAACTCTGCACACTTTGTGGTTTCCGGCTCGGCGGCAACATCCAGTTCGAAAGGCCTGCCGTAAAGTGCCTGCGCATCCCAAAAACATTCCCACTGCGTACCCCAGCGGTTCTTATCGCTTGCTGCCGTGTTGCTCTTGATTAATATCGGCATCACGCGGCCCTCCCTTTGCGACGGAAACTTTCCCAGTTGAACGTTACCCACTTGCCGTCTTCCATGATGCGGTCGATGGCGGCGCGCCCGAGTGTTTTCACCAAGTCGTCGCTTTCGAGGTTGGTGATGATGCCTGTGGGGCGTTCTTGGGTGTAGCGTTCGTCGATGATGCGGTTAATCATCACCCGTTCGTTGTTGCTGTTGTGCTGAACGCCAAGCTCGTCGATAACCAGCAGTTCGACGCTGCTCAGGTAGCGGATGATTTCTGTTTCGCTGATCTCGGCATCCTTGCGGTAGGAGTCGCGGATCTTCAACATCAGCTCGGCGACGGTGATCACCACGACAGACCGACGCAGCTGCAACAGCCCGTTGGCGATGGCGCAGGCCAGATGGTTTTTGCCAGTGCCCGAGGTTCCCGCGAAGATGAATCCCCCTGCAGATCGACGGTTGATGTAGTCATCCAGCAAGGTGCGAGACTCGGCATAAGCCAAACGCTGGCCTTCGTAGTGGGTGAAGTAGTTGTCGAACTTGCAGCCCTGATGACGCTTCTTGATACCCGAACGGCCAATGGCTTTTGCAGCAAGCACCTGACGATTTTCTTCGTCCAGCTGCCGGCGGTAATCCATCGATTCGCGTTCCCGAATCTCGGCCATTTGCTCAGCGGTATAGGGCTGAATGTGCTTCGGCATCGCAGTTGGCAAGGCCTTGGATAAACGATCCATGATGTTCATTAGTAACCCTCCGGTGGTCCGTAGTTGCCATTGCTGGCACCCATTCGCATGGTGGCTGAGGTTGATTTGCTGCTGCGCTCGTTGGCCCACTTGTTGGCGTTGCGCATGCCGTTTCGCCAGGCAGCAATCCAGTCGGTGTATTTCGATCCCCGGGCTATCATGGCGTCGGCCCATTGGTTCGTTGCCTCGTGAACGTCCAGCGTGAAACCCTGCTGGGCATACCACTGGTTCATTTCAGCTGTCACCGAGAAGCCTGCAGGCAGGAGCGTTTTGGATCGCTTGCGTGTTGGCTTGGCAGATGACTTTCCAGAATCACCCGACTGGGGGACTATAGGGGGATCTTTAATATCTGACGGATCTAATGATGGTTTGGGGTCAGCCTCCGGCCTACCCTTTAACGAATTCTGGCCTAGGTCAGATTTCGCCCTAGGGCAATTTTCGACGGAGGCAGATTCGCTATCATGTAGCTTTCTTACATCGATCCAATACATGTTGGTGTCGTTGGTTATCTCTCCGGAAGCCGTCGTTTTCTTGCGTAATTCCTTCCTGACGAAGCCATCCTTACACAAGTTCGCCAGTTGAGATTTAACCGTACTGAGAGAGATACCGCACTTCTTCGCAATACGATCCAAACTAGGCCAGCAGTACCCTTCGTCGTTCGCAAAGTCAGCCAGACAGAGCATGATTAGCTTGGTGTTTCCCTTGAGGTTGTCGGCATCCCATACCGCCGACATCACTTTCACGCTCATAGTGGCTGGCCTCTGTTGATAATTAGATAAAGACTCATTGCACGAAATCCTTAAGCGGTTTTACCCGCCATCAAGTTCTCTAAATATCCCAGTAGAGGTTTGTGAGAGCCCTCGCTCTCCTGCACTTCTTTGTAAGCGGCTCGGAGTTGGTCTAGCGTGGCGTTCTCGGGCAGCATCAACAGCGTGGTCAGCGCTTCTGATGATTCCTTGGTGAATTGAGCCAGCAGGCGATCACGGCCCGAGGCGGTGTTGTTATCCCCTATCGCTGCCACGGAAAATCCGAGGGGATTGAGGAAGGTATTGAGCGCATCACAGGCACGTTGTTTAGGCATTGCCACCAAAATTGCAGGCAGCAGATCCATGATGTTGGCCTTGGCCTCGGCGGAAACCCGTTCGTTGTAGCGCCAGAAGTTTTGAGAATTGTTGGCATCATCCGCCCCGGGGACTTTGAGAACCGGCTTTTTTGGCGCGTCCGGTTCATGGAGCAGATTCATTTTGTAGTAAAAACTGGCGACTTTATTGGCGATGAATTCCTTTGACACTTCACACCGCCAACTTTCAACAGCGTTACGCATAACGCTTTTAAGACTTAGCATGGTTGTATCCTTACTGTTGGTTTAACTGATTGTTTGTAATCACCTTTAATCAAATGGTTGGCTTATGATTACTAAGCTGCTTTTGTATATAGGCTACTGTCATACTTGAGCTTTCCATTAGTTAGGTGTTCAAGCCTTAGAGCTTGTTTTTCAGGGATGACATCTCCCCATTGGGAAATTGATCCCGATGAAATACCAAGAGCTTCAGCAATGTTGACTCGTTTTTTAAAGTGATTGATCACATCTGACTTACGCATAAACCACCTTTTCTTAGAAAACTAAGATTCTAAACTTAGGAAACTAAGGCGGTCAAGGTTTAGAATACTTAAATTATGGATATTGCAGATCGCATCAAAGAACGCATGAAAGCCTTAGGGCTAAAAGGCGTAGATATTAGCAAGGCTACTGGAGTCTCTAGTGGTGGCGTCAGCCAATGGGTAAATGGCATGACACGTCCGCGAGGAGAAAAGCTTATTGCTCTAGCTAAGGCATTAGAGTGTCAACCTGACTGGCTTCTTTTTGGTGAAGATAAACCAACACAAAAGACAGCGACTTCTAATGTTACATATGGACCAGAAATTAAGGGGTATTATCCGTTAATTAGCTGGGTTCAAGCTGGAGCTTGGAGTACGATTGAAGAAATCAGCATAGCTGAGGCCTCTCGCTTCCCTTGCCCCGTAAAATGCAGTGATGATAGCTTTGTTCTTAAGGTACAAGGCATTAGCATGGAGCCCATTTTCCGTGATGGAGACCTAATCTTCGTTGACCCTCAGGTTGAATGGAGACATGGCTCATACATCGTTGCCCGTTTAGACGACAAAAATGAAGCAACTTTCAAACAGCTGATTATCGAAGGTGGCCAAAAATTCTTAAAGCCAGCTAATCCCAATTGGCCTGAACAAATTATCCCAATCAACGGCAACTGCACCATCGTTGGCGTTGTTGTGTTTTCTGGTAGATCCTTTAACTAAACAATCTACCCTCACACTCCTCCCTCATCCTTTAAAACCGCTTTGTGCGGTTTTTTTACGCTTAAAATTCTTAGAAAACTAAAACAAATTCTTGACAGTTAATCTTAGATAACTAAGATTGATAGCGATTAAACATTAAAGTTTACTAAGGAATGACCATGAAAGAACTCAATGACATCGTCACAACCAAGCTCGCCACCATGATAGACGACGGTTCTATCGAGAAGATGATTGAAGGCCAGCTGGAAAAACTGATGCAATCTACCATCAAATCAGCGATGGAAAGCTACAGTGATTTTGGTAAATCACTCACCCGAACCATCGAAATGTCTATCGGGACTTCACTCAACCAAGTTTCGTTTCCTGAGTACAACCACTTCGTCGCCCAGTTGGTACAAGAAAAATACGGCCAGGCATTGGATCAGCAGGCAGCCCCACTTCTTGAAGAGTTATTGAAAAATGAACTTAGCCCAGTTCCGGAAGAGCTTGATGCTCAAGAAATGTTGGAAGAAGTTAAACGCTGCTGGAAAGAATCAGCGCACGAAGCCCACGCCTATGAAATCGAAATTGACTGGGATGAACACGGTGAAGACACCATCTTCATGACATTAAAACACCCGGAATTTGAGTCCGATAATATCAAAGTCACCTTTTACAACTTCCGAGAAACCGATGGTAATTTCCACATCGGCTATATCAGCGAATCTGACAATCGGATCAGCGGCAGCATTTCCGGAGCCACTCACGCAATGGGCCTAGCCGGATACTTCTACAAACTCTACTGCCGAAAAACCAAGATCTCCGGCCTGCAAAATATCTACGGCGACAACATTGAAGTTTGTGATTATTAAATCCTGATTCACCGAGGCTGAAATAAGGACATAAAAAATGGCTGACTATATTCAGATGCTCATCCCCGAAGGACGTCCGGATGGTGCAACTCATTACAACCCGCGCTATTCACTCTGCTGGGAAAAGAAACATGAAGGTACGAATAAAGTACTTGTATTCGACCATGTCAAAAAGAATTGGGGCTTCCCGATTAACCGCGCAGGCGGATATCCGATTCATAGAAGTTAAAAAAGAAAACCCCGTCCGGTGACCAAACCAAACGGGGCATCTCGTGCAATGAGTCCTCATCGAGGCTCGAATAAAGAATAACGCAGGGCTGACCACCCTGCTCACTTAGAAGGATTTAAGCGGCTATGAAAAGTAATAAGCAAGTCAAACAGATGATAACTGACGTTACTCTGCAAGGACGTAAGGCGATTTGGTTTGGAGAAGAAAGCGAAATATTTGCAGCCAAAAACCTTGAACAGCTAGAAAACGAATTTGGCGAGAAGGAAGAATTTCCAGACGCATACGGCAACGTTGTTTCCGCGGATTGGCGGTTTTGGTGGAAACCTTGTTTGTGTGAGAAGGATTATAAAAACGGTAAATACATTACTCACGGCCAACCAGCCTATAACCGCCAAGGCGAACTGACAGTAGCGTTTGAATACCTGCCATTAATTTGCGGTGTTTATGGAAATACTAATGACGTCGCTCAGGTTTCTTCTTCATACACCTAAAAGAAAACCCCGTCCGGTGACCAAACCAAACGGGGCATCTCGTGCAATGAGTCCTCATCGAGGCTCGAATAAAGAATAACGCAGGGCTGACCAGCCTGCAAGATCAAACCCTGAATACAAACATTCACCTAAAGGAAATCGTGCAATGAGACATCCAGTGAATAACAGCATTGAGGCATTCATCGTAAAGAACATTGATAAAAAACTCCAAGAAGAGGGTTATCCGCCAGAGGAAATAGATCGCGGTATTAATGAGGCTTTACGTTTCTACCGAAATACAGCTTCGTTTGCCAAAGGCAAAGTATTCGATAGCTGTTTAACTAAAGCTCGCCATTTAATTAAGCCCAATAAGAAAGCCGCTTCCCGAAGTAAGAAATCTAAGAAGGCAGCGGCATGAATAAAGAAGAACGAAGGCGAGAAAAAGGAAAACGCCGGGCCCAACGATTACGGGATAGAAGAAAGGAAAGCGGGATAACCACCCTACCCGTTCCTTTGGAATCAATGGAGTCAAAGCGGCTTGATGAGATCTGCACTTTCTTTTCTCAACCAGGAAAAGAATGCGATCAGGCCGAAGCGCTTCAACTAATGATTCACCGAGTTTACGCCGAAATTCCGGCAATCAAAGAAAAGTTGGGCACCTGCAAGTACTGCGGCGAATCACTACCCGAAGGCTGCGCCAAATTAAAGCCCGGCGGTTTATTCAAAGGCGACGCCCGCTGCTGGCACACAACAAATCGGGTAAGGATTTTCGATCCGCAGCTACTACCAAATTCAACGGAGGTTTCATGATGGAATATTTACCAGTAATCATTTACGCCATCGGCTGTGCTGCTTTTTATGTCGGTTATTCGCTTTATACCAGTAACAACCCGAATTAAGGAAATCGTGATGAGTAAGAAACTTAGGATAACGTGGCTAAACTGCACAGTTTGCGACAGTAACAAAATCGAAGTAACAACCGAACTTGGCAATGACGAATGGCTATATGACGGTGACAAAGCAAAGTGCCTCAACTGCTGCGCCACTGGTGAAATTGAAACAGACGGCGTAGATGCCTGGTTCGAAGCCGATGAGGAGCAGCAAAATGTACAATTACACTAACTACCCTACTGTTGATGTCTCTTATAGTGTTAAATCAGACATTAACGTGACACCGTCACAGTTGGATTCTGAAAAGAATCAGGAACTTTCACCCGAGAAATCTCAACCAGTTACAACCTTAGATGAACAGTCATCACCGCAACTGATCAGCCATAAAGAAGTATTGGAGATGTTCCAAATCTCCAGCAAAGCCACCATCTACAAGTGGCGCCAAAACCGTGGCTTTCCAGATCCGGTTACACTCATGCCGCTGCGATGGTTACGCTCTGCGGTTGAAGAGTGGAAAGAAGGTATTGGTGGCTGTGGGCGGTGATGGTGGAAAGCGGCCGGATGGCCGCTTTATTAACGCCAAGCTCACTTGCAAATAATGCGGAGAACATTTTTGTGTAAAATGGAGCTACGCGACATACACAAAAACGAGCGTAGCAATATTTGTCAGGTGCAGCTTTTTGTTAGGTTTTGAACTCGCCATTATGTATTTTTCTATCAATGACATTCCATACCTTCTGATTTAGTTCACTGGAGTGTGAAATCCTATTATTAAAGCTACCTTGCTGTTGCCATTGCCAATTACAGCTATCGTTTATACAGTGTACTAGCTGACCTGAGTAGTCATTTAATTCCAAGCTAGACTTGCAATTAGGGCATCTAGGATGCAGATCTCTAATTGAGTATTTATCATTATGAAAGTTTGGCGAAGACCAACCCCAAGACCAATCAATGCCCAATATGTTGTCACTTCGATACTTCAAAAAACGCGGTTCTTGCTCAGGAATTAACAACCTAATTAATGGAACAATAAAGATAAGCAAAGGTACAGAGACAACAATTAGCCAAAGAGGAATTTGCACCTCATAGACAACCAACTCCAAAACTGTCAGAAGTAACTCATAAATTTCTGGCCATAGACCTAAAAACCATGCTCCAAAGCTGCCGCATACTAACAGTAAGCCAGAAGCAATAACCTTGCTCAAAACAGGATCCTTCCAGGCTTTAAAAACTAATGTCTTCATCTAATACTTGTTTCTCCGAAAACCTAACGCTACTATCAGCTTCTGCGCGTGATACATAGGCCTTCTTATCGCACATAAACACTGAATTCAACGCAAACTAAAATACTACGATATACTAATCTCTATATAACAACTTATTAAGTGAATTATTTAACCCTGATTCTTTCATACCATTGATCAAACTGATCAATAACCCTATTGTGGTAGAAAGTCTTATTAATACTTTTAGGGTTATCAGGGTCTAACCTACGAACCTTACAATAACGCTCTCCCTCAGCCTTCAATGTTCTCATTTGATCATGAAAAATGCTATTTTGCTTAAAGTTTGTATAGCGCGCTTTCAGTATATCTATCAACTCATGGTAGTCATGAGGATAATTTTTGAGCGAATCCTCTTCAGACAACACTATTTCTGGTGCATCTGGATCATTAGTGAGCCGAACTTGTAAAGCTTCTTCGTTAGTTGTTTTTACTAGTTTCGTATGTAACTTCAGTGATATAGCATAATTTGCATCTTTCTCGCTTTCGTGCTCTTTCTCCACAGCTTTTAGGTACTTAAGTAAATTTGTTTTAACTTCGTTATCAACGCTAAAACTAGATACATCAGATAAGTGGAAGAAAGACACTGGCATTAGATAAAAATTGTATCGACTAAAATCGTAGTTGAACCACTCCATTGTTAATGTCATAAAATTTTTAAGAGCGGCTGTACCAATTTCTTGAATTCTAGTGCTCAACTCCAGATCACCGCACATAAAATGAACAGAATCATCTCGAATGTTCATTAGTAGTTTTATATTGTCACCAACGACATTAGGTACGGTACCTTTTGCCAAAAGTCGATTTAATGCGACACCTAATGATATAGTTTTGTGGTTACCACTAGGAGATATTACGACTTTTCCTTTATTTAAGAAATGAATAGAACTTGGATCCTCATTGGAATCTTTTACAAGTTTTGATTTTAGTAATAGCTCCCATGCGTTAGTCATTAGGATTGAGAATGTTTCCTCTCTATGCTGAAAGTTTGGTTTATTATATATTTCTATGGCTGAAACACACGCTGACACAGACTTCTCAAGCATGATTTGATGCAACAGTTTCTCTACTTCATCTTTTTGGCTTTGGTGCTGACGAAAGGTTGTTTGATTAAATGTCATTATTGCTTCAGTAACTTTAAACCCTTCCCCCGAATCTTCGAGTAAAGATGCCCACTTTTTTCGTAGATATGTTTTAACCGTCGAAAGACTCCAACCTGTTTCTTCGGATAATTCATGAAGAGAGAACTTATCGCTCGCTTTATAAGTTTTTAAGAAAAAACCATATGCTTTATCAACTTGTGCCCATTTTTTATCTGACATAATTCCTACCTACTGCCCTGCATATAACACCGCATAAAATTGTGAACAACGCCAGCACCTAACCTAAGCCATTACAAAAACCAACCAAAAACAGAGAATACCAAGCGTTAAGAATCACTCTTAAATGCTTTACTAGCCATTTTTTTGCGAAAAGTTTAATTCAAACCTAGATGGACTGGTTGTGACATCTGTAAACGATACTTCCCAAAGAGACTCATTACGTTCTATGTTACGCATAATTACTTTTTTATCGATCTCAGACATACGGCAGCCAAAGAACACTCTTTTTATAGAGTCTGATGGCAATTTATACAAAAAAATGCTTGATGGGTCTTTCGATAAAGTTGACAGAATTTCGCCTAAGAAAGCCAACTTAAAGGACTGAAAAAACTCTTCATCCGAGACTAAGCAATCTGAAGCATAGTAATATTTTGCCGCTTCAGTACGCAATGCATCATCAAATGACACCATAACCATCCCATTACCAAAATCGTGAGTCACGTAGTTATAATCAAGCTCCAAGACACTATCGATAACTTCTAAGTAGGCTTTTCTTATAATGATGCACTCAGCGGTGATAAGAGGAACAATTACTCTGTGCTCTTTTTCATACATCCATTCATCACTTTTAACTAGAAAGTGCTCTAGAATGTTTTCATACTTACGCTCGTTTGGACGGTTATGATTGTATAAAATCCTCTGAACCACCCCTTCATTTAGCTCCTTGATAATTGGATTTTCACTGGCAAACATCTCATCATCTTCGTTGTTGTCGAAAATAGGATAGCTCTGATATCGACTGAAATTAAGTTTTGAATGGTCAAACTCGATTACAATGCCTTTATGTTCATTTGCATAGTGCGCCCACATCAGTAAATTATTGTATGTTTCGGTGAAAGATATGATTCCATAGTCATCGTAAGACGGCTTATAACCGTTACCTATATTCACCTCTACGTTTGAGAGTGACTCTAAAACATTTTCGCTAGATGGGCGTAACTCAAAAGGGTCATTTAATGAATACCTCTGACTGGCACGAATCAAGAGATTGTCAAAAATCTGCGGATGCGGTGAAGCGTATTTATATAAACTCTTTAGCAACAGACTTTCTCCTAACTACTGTATATGGCTTACGCCTCATTAAGGTGAGAGCAACGCTGCCACCTAACCTAAATCATTGAACTGTAACACAAAATTTAACGATGGAATGAAGAATACCAAGCGTTGGGAATCACTCTTAAATGCTTTGTTAATAACCACCTCAAAATTCCCACCAGACTTTTTTGTGCTCTATCGACAACTGCCTTAAGTTATCGATGATATTAGTTAAACAGCTATCCATTAGTTTGAAGTCAATATCTGGAAGCTTATTTACATTGTGTGATGCAAGGAAGCTTATAGGTTGGTGTGAAATATTATGGACAATTTCACATCTAACCTTTGAGTATGCTAGTGACGCAATAGATGCTTTGCGAATATGCTTTTTTACCCATTTCCTTTGTTCCGAATTAAGATAGAGCTTTTCAATGTGTGCTCGAACAAAGTCTGGTTCTCGAACTGAGTCCCCTATTTCATTTAACTCGACTACGTACTCATCGTAGTTTTTGTCAAAAATTTCAGGTAAGTAACCCAACAATGCGATAGGGTGAATCTTGTCCCAAAAATCATAGCCACTGAAATTTACCAATGTGTCCGTAAAAGCTGCCGTCTTAGAGTATCTTCCACCTCTTTTGCCTTGATTTGCTAGCTCATACCTTTTACTACCAATGGCTTCAATGTAGCAACAACAAAGCGCCAACGCTTCTTCTTCTGAAATCTTGGATATCTCTCTGATTTTTTCTAGTTTGAGTTCTAAGTGCTTCAAATACACTTCATGAGAAATGACTTTTTCTGCTGTATTCATTTTACCTCCAAGATTGCTAACGCCTAACATAAGTTGCGCCCCACTAAACCGACCAAGCACAGCGAACTCCATACCAAAAATACCGAATAAAAAGCGTCAACTTGAAATTTTTGTTAAGGCTGCTCTGACAACGAATATAACCTTTCAACTAACGTGCTTACATATAGCTCAACCCCTGAAAGGAGACGTCTGTATGCAATATCTAAGTCCTTCAATTCGTCACCTTCAATCCAAGATGGGTATTTAGAAGAAAGCTCATTGGAAACCAAACCACCGTGTTTAATTGCATTGTTCAATAATCTAAGTTCATTGAATGAGCTGTAACCATCTATAGTTTCAAGCTCAAAAGGCAAAATACTGCGAACATTATTTATATAAGAGAGATTCTTCGATTTTGGATTTGGAACTTTTGACTCTATTATCTTTTTTGTTTTTATTTCTACTTTTTTATAAAGAGCAAGAATACTTAGTTCATCACCTAAAATCTTCGCTGATTGCGTAGAAATCATTACATCTGTTAAATGGTCTTTATACGCATCTAAATCTCTAGGATCTGCCATATCATCTTCGGATACAGTCCCATATTCCTCTTCTAATTTGCTAATCTTTCGATTTACAGCTTTCGTAAGATGGAGTTGAAACTCTTCAATATCTTCAATATCCAAGCGTTTATCGAAATTTTTTATCATCTGACTCCAAGAAACCATTCTAATACTCCATGTATTTTAAAATCCCCAACATTATACTCTGCGAATACTGTTTATATATCTTCCTAATACCCGCGATTTCCGAAGAAAGCTAACGTTGAGCATCCACATATCTCAGCACCCTGTGAGTATTACCACACATATATCCATATCAACTAGATTTGTATGAAACCATATGAAAACCAAGGTGTAAACATGTTATCCGTCATTAGCATCCAGAAATGCTGTCAACTTATCAGCATACAACTCATACGCCTCTAGCTGGCCGTCTAACCAATCATGCTTGTTATACACGGCCAGTACGCCACCCAGCTCGTGGCCTAGCATCTTCTCTACTACGTGTGGCATTACGCCCAGTTCAGAGGCACCTGTAGACAGTGAGCGCCTGAAGTCATGGGTTCGCCAGTGCTCTAGTGGCAGGTTCTCGCGTATACGGCGTATATAACGGTTTGCAGCAGCAATACTGATTGGGGTATTGAGATCTTGCCCTGGAAATAACACGTCGTCGTAGGTCGCCATAACACGCTCTAAGATGGCTCGGACTTTGGTAGGGATTGGGCGCCGGATTGGCTTGTTGGTTTTGCTGAGCTCTTTGGGCACGGTCCAAATGCCCGCTTTCATGTCGAAGTGGGAACGACGGGCAAGGCGCAGCTCTGATAGCCGGTTGCCCCATAGCATGGTGAGTTGGTGAAGGGTTTTGTTGGAAGTGCTGGCTCGGCTGCGTTCTATCGCTAACCAGATTTGGGCTAATTCAGACCAGGTAGGAACGCGGCTACCGTTTTCTGGCCGCATACCGACGTTCTGTTTTTTAATTCGGTCCAGGTCAGTTCTTTCAATGATGAATTTGCTTTTGCAGAAGTTAAGGCAGGCGCGGAGCGTGGTGAAGATGGAGTTGGCTGTTTTGGGCTTTTCAGCACTGATTGAGTCTAGCCACTGCATCCATTCTCGAGCGGGTATAGTTTCGACGTTTCTGTCGGGGAAGGTGCCAAGGAAGTAGTTGTTGGCGAAGGATCGGTAAAGTGCTTGTGTCCCCTTCTTTAAAGTTGGGACAAAGTGTTTCAGCCAGTAGTTCACGCAGTCATCTAAAGTGACGAAATCTTGCTCACCACTACCACCAACCCCATTCGCAATCTCGGGATTTCGGCCTGATTCCCTCAATTCCATCATGATTTTATGTTTCCGCCTTGCCTCTTTCAGGCTAGTTGCGGGATACTTACCGATATTAATTCTCAGTTGTTTACCATTGAATCGGCAGCGATATTGGAAGGTGATGATTGCGAGAGGTGAGATACGAGCAATCAGGCCATCCCCGTCGCTAAGTTGGGATGGACCGTCATAGGTTTCGAGCTTGCTAATGGCTCTTAATCTTCTATCTATCAGGGACATAAGCTTCCTTAATTTGGACACAGCGAGAATTTTTTTGGACACAGATTTGGACACAAATGCAAATCCCAAACCTAACTGTGCAAGAATTAACTACTGTATAGATGTACAGTATAGCATTGAAAAGCCATTGTTAGAACAAGCACTTAATACGAATGCAATGGTTTCTGGAAAACACTATGAACAATACAAATGAGCCAACTTTGTTTTGGCTAGATTATGAAACTTTTGGCGCTACCCCTTCGACTGATCGTCCGTGTCAGTTTGCGGGTGTGCGTACCGATATGGATCTCAACATTATCGGCGAGCCGCTGGTTATCTATTGTAAACCGCCAGTGGACTACCTGCCTTCACCTGAAGCGTGTCTGATCACTGGGATCACACCTCAGGAAGCGCATGAGAAGGGCTTGTCGGAGCCGGAGTTTATTGCCCGTATTCACGCTGAGCTTTCCAAGCCGAATACCTGTGTGATTGGGTATAACAACGTTCGCTTCGATGACGAGGTTACCCGTTATACCCTTTACCGTAACTTCTACGACCCCTATGCCTGGGCGTGGCAGAACGGCAACTCGCGCTGGGATCTGCTCGATATTATGCGTACCTGTTACGCATTGCGCCCAGAAGGGGTAAATTGGCATGACAATGAAGATGGCCTGCCGAGCTTTAAGCTTGAGCACTTATCCGTTGCCAACGGTATCGAACACGCCAATGCCCACGATGCGATGGCGGATGTCTACGCGACAATTGAGCTGGCGAAGATCTTAAAGCAAAACCAGCCTAAACTGTTTAACTACCTGTTCAGCCTGCGTCACAAGCGCAAGCTGCAGGAGCTGGTTGATATTGTTGAAATGACGCCGCTGGTGCATGTCTCCGGTATGTTTGGTGTCGAGTGCGGCAATACCAGCTGGATTGTGCCAATGGCCTGGCATCCGGATAACAAGAATGCCGTGATCACGGTTAACCTTGCGATGGATCCTACCCCGCTTATCGAGCTTGATGCCGATACATTGCGTGAAAGGCTGTACACCAAACGTGTTGATCTTGGCCCTGATGAGTTGCCGGTTCCGCTTAAGCTGGTGCATCTAAACAAGTGCCCGGTTCTGGCGCCTGCCAAAACGCTCAAGGCCGAGGATGCAGAGCGGATCGGAATCGATCGCCAGAAGTGTCTGGAGAACTTGCAGCTGTTGAAATCACACCCAGAAATTCGTGAGAAGCTGCTGGCTATCTACAGCGTTGAACGTGAGTATGAAGCCAACACCAATGTCGATGCCATGCTGTACGATGGCTTCTTCTCCAATGCTGATCGCTCAACGATCGACATTATCCGCGAGACTGCGCCGGAAGAGCTGGCGAACCTCGAGCTGAATGTCGACGACAAACGCATCAAACCATTGCTGTTCCGTTATCGTGCCAGAAACTTCCCGATGACGCTGGACTTCAAAGAGCAACAGCAATGGAAACACCATTGTCAGGATTACTTTGAATCCAATCTGCCTGCCTATATGGAAAACCTCGAGGCAACTGCTATGACTCACCAGGCGGATGAAGCCAAAATAGCGATACTCAAAGCAGTGTATGAGTATGTAGACAGCCTGGTATAGCAATACAGTGATGATGTAAGCCGTTTCACTTTGCTGTTTAGCTGGCTAACACACCGTAATACCATACTATTTTATCTAAGCCCTCCGGCCTGCAAAGCCGGAGGGCTTTTTATTAAGACATTATCCCATTTTCGAGATTTGAACTTAGTGCGATTGCCATCAACACTTATAACGAAGGTATCTGAACGAAAGTCAGATTTTACTCATTCAGCCTTGCAGTCTGAGTCCAAGTTTTTTTGATCAGACGAAATCGCCATTAAACACACCTGCGCTGCAGTGGAGATTACGTCGCAAGTATCGAATTTAGTATTCATTGGTATTTAAGTGGTTGATATGACGACTAAAGCATTAACGCGTTGCTATCGCTTTGAAAGCGTGGATTTTGAGCCCGATCTGCGTCTGCTGGTATGGCAAGACAACACTGAAACCGAGCTCACGGTCCATGAGTCTCGCCTGTTGGAAACCCTGTGCTATTTCGCCGGTGAGGTGATCAGTGCCCAGTCGCTGTTCGATAAGACATTCACTCAGGTCGATCCATACAGCCACGAAAGCAACAGCCACTATGATCTAAATACTTTATTGATCTCGTTGACAAAAAAGCTCGAATACAATGGCAAGATGTCCATTCCCATTGAGGTTATTCCTCATTTTGGCTTTCGCGTTCCCCTTCCAGACAAGACATGCCGCCTTGTCCATACCTTTGATAAACAACCGAGACTTCCTGCCGAAAGTAACCAGGAACCAAAGCTGGAGTCAGCCACCGAGCACATTGTTAAATACAGCCTATTGCATAAGATTTCAGTGCTGTTACTAGCCGCAGCCGGGGTTGCAATTGTGGTTGTTTCTAACTTCTAACAGTCGGTAATTTTACGCTCAAATTTTTGTGGCTTAGATCACATTTGTTTTGTATGATGAATGAGTCTCTTCGTTAGGAATCAAGGCTCATGGCATATCTCCGTTCCTTTTCTGTCATTCTTATTTGCCTGTTTATCGGCAAGGCGATACAGCACCTTACCCAGCTGGCTATTCCCGGTAGCATCATCGGCATGTTGCTTCTTTTCATCGTGCTCTCAATGGGGCTCATCCCTTCCAGTTGGGCAAAAGAAGGCTGCCATCTGCTCATTCGCCACATGGCCTTGCTCTTCGTTCCCGTTGGCGTCGGCCTGATGAACTATCTTGATTTACTCTCCGCAAACACCTTACCGATTTTACTCAGCACCATTGGCAGCAGCCTGATTGTTTTTCTGGTTATTGGCGTGGCGACTCACTACAAGGAAAAATGATGATCTGGTTGGCTACAACATTAATTGTTTTCTATATTGCCCGGTATATTTCAAAGTACATTCAGCACCCTATCGTCAACCCGCTGTTGATCTGCCTGCTTGTCATTATCCCTCTGCTGGTATGGTTGAACGTGCCATACGAAACCTATTTCGAACAAAACAAATGGCTGAACGCGCTGCTTGAACCTGCTGTCGTCGCACTGGCGTTTCCCCTCTACGAACAGCTGTCCCAAATCAGACAAAAATGGAAAGTCATCTTCACCGCATGCCTGGCCGGCAGTGTGCTGTCGATGCTAACCGGAGCCGGCATTGCCTTGTCGCTTGGTGCCGACCCTCAGCTAACGGCAAGCATTTTGCCTAAATCTGTTACTACACCTATCGCAATGGCGGTTTCTGAGCAGATTGGCGGTGTTCCGGCAATTGCAGCCATCATGGTGATTATTGCGGGTTTGTTCGGCGCGGTATTGGGTTACCCGCTATTTCGGTTAGTGGGCATTGAAGCCCCTATCGCCAAAGGACTAACGATGGGGACGGTATCTCATGCCCTTGGCACGGCAAAAGCGGCGGAAGAAAACTATCAGGATGGCGCATTCAGTTCACTGGCGCTTGTGATCTGCGGTGTCATGACATCTATCCTTGCACCGGCCATTTTTCCACTAATCTTAAAGGTATTCAGCTAAGACATTAGTATTCACAATATATGCAGGTAATCGAATACATAGTTAACTTGTTGATAAATAAAGGCGCGAAAATTAAAATCTGTGTGACACCACTCTCATTTATGTAATGCGTGTAACGACGATTGGGTATCTGTGACAAAGATCACACATGAAATTAATCACTGCGCCTACAATGTTTCTCCATACACAATACGGAGTAACACTCATGCATACTAAAGTGATGGATGCTTTAGGCACTTTACCCTCTGATCTGGCGACTGCAATTAAGCCTGTTTTAGAAGATGCAAACTTTGATGCAACTTTGAGCCCAGAAGTATTCGAACAGCTGCTCGCTAAAACACAGATGACGGACAGTGAACTGCGTGTTGCTCTGCTTCCTCTTGCTGCTGCCTATTCCGTTGCTCCGATTTCCAACTTCTTCGTCGGTGCTATTGTGCGTGGTGAATCTGGTCGCCTTTACTTTGGCGCTAACATGGAATTCGTCGGTGCTTCTCTGTCACAAACCATTCACGCCGAACAATCTGCAATCAGCCATGCCTGGGTGAAGGGTGAAAGAGGAATTTCCGATATCACCATTAACTACAGCCCTTGCGGCCACTGTCGCCAGTTCATGAACGAGCTGACTACAGCACAGAGCCTGGTTGTTCAGCTACCTGAACGCGCAGCGAAAAAGCTTCAGGAATACTTGCCTGAGTCATTCGGTCCTGCTGATCTGAACATTACTGATGCCCTGTTGGCGAACGTTGACCACGGCTTGAAAACCGATGCGACCGAAGCACTGATTAAAGAAGCGTGTGCGGCGGCCAACGGCTCTCACGCGCCATACACCAAGAACTTCAGTGGAGTTGCGCTAAAAGCCAAAGACGGTAAAACCTTCATTGGTAAGTATGCCGAGAACGCAGCGTTCAACCCAAGCCTGCCACCACTTCAGGTTGCACTGGTTAACATGAACATGGCTGGTTACCCGCTTTCAGACATTGAAGAAGCGGCACTGGTAGAAAAATCAGACAGCACTATCAGCCACTTGGCAGATACCCAAAACACCCTGGAAGCGCTGAACCCAGATGTCCCTCTTACTTATGTAGCGGCTTAACAGTAGCGCAGCATAATCTGACTATCCAAAAACCGCCGAATGGCGGTTTTTCTTTTTAAATCAGTTTCATCCTCTCGTATGCAGGGGTATGATGCCGTAAGATTTTATTACCTGTACTGATAATATTACCCATGTCTCATCACCACAATCCGCTCCAGGGCGCCAGTTGGATGCTAACCGCAGGGCTTGCATTTGCTATCGTCAACAGCCTGGCTCAGTACCTGAGTGTCATGCTCCACCTGCCCTCAACCACTGTTGCATTTATTCAATATTTCATTGCCCTTATCGCTATCTTCCCTTGGTTAAGAAGCCTGGGGCTACGGCAGGCACTGCAAACCAAACACTTTAGGATGCACTGTTTACGTGTGTTCCTTTCAGTGATTGGTATTCAGCTCTGGCTGTGGGCACTCGCCTATCCGGTGCCTATCTGGCAGGGTATTGCACTGCTAATGACCTCGCCATTGTTTGCCACTATCGGTTCTGGGTTATTCCTAAAGGAAAAAGTCGGTATTGCACGCTGGGCGGCTACCTTAGCGGGCTTTGTTGGTGCGATGATCATTCTTGAGCCATGGGCCGACTCGTTCAGTTGGGCAGCCTTACTACCTGTTGGTGCTGCATTCTTCTGGGCCTGCTATTCACTGATGGTGAAAAAGATGTCTGTCGATGATTCACCAACGACGATGGTTGTCTACCTGCTGATTCTGATCACGCCATTCAACCTGTTTCTTGCGGTACCGGACTTCTCTATGCCTGCAAGCGGGCTGACATGGGTACTGCTTGCCGGAGCCGGATTGCTGACAGCATTGGCACAATGGTCGATTGCCAAAGCCTACGCGGTTGCCGATGCCTCATTCGTTCAGCCGTTTGACCATGCCAAGCTTCCTTTGAACGTACTGGCTGGCTGGGTTGTCTTTGGCTGGGTACCACCCGGGCGTCTGTGGCTTGGCGCTGCCATTATTATCGCTTCCGTCGCTTTTATCACACAGTGGGAAAATAAAAAGGCAACCGTTAAAAGCGAAGCAGCCTAACCCATCACTTATCCCCAAAATCCTCGCTCTGCCGGGGATTTTCTTTTTCTTGCTAGCCAATTAGAACAACTGCTCATTATTACGAAGAATCTGAGTGAGTTACGGTATCTCTTCTATACTTTTCAATCGTACGGAGAAATTTGTTACTCAGAGGAACCTGATATGAAGCAACTTGGTTTAGCGTCTCTTTTCATTAGCCTTTTTTCTTTGCTCTTCTCAATCACGGTACGCGCAGAATCATTCATCACCATTGGTACTGGTGGCGTTACAGGTGTGTATTATCCCACTGGCGGTGCGATTTGCCGTTTGGTCAACAAAGACCGTGACGCTCACGGCATCCGTTGTTCGGTAGAAAGTACCGGCGGGTCAATTTATAACATCAATACAATTCGGGCCGGTGAGCTTGATCTGGGGATCGCCCAATCAGACTGGCAATACCACGCCTATAACGGAACCAGCAAATTTGCCGACAATGGCCCTTTCAAATCACTTCGTGCGGTTTTCTCTATTCACCCTGAACCATTTACCGTTGTCGCCAGGGCCGACTCCGGCATTAAGACCTTCACAGACTTAAAGGGGAAACGCGTTAACATCGGCAATCCGGGCTCCGGCCAGCGAGGAACGATGGAAGTACTGATGAAAACCCTTGGCTGGACGAATAAAGACTTCGCGCTAGTTTCCGAGTTGAAGGCATCCGAGCAATCTAAAGCCCTTTGTGACAACAAAATCGATGCGATGATCTATACCGTTGGCCACCCTAGCGGTGCGATCAAGGAAGCCACTACATCCTGTGACAGCGTGATTGTCGAGGTGGCAGGGCCTGTGGTCGACAAACTGATTGCCGAGAATGACTTTTATCGTGTCGCAACAGTACCCGGTGGGATGTACAAAGGGTCTGCCAATGATGTGAAAACCTTTGGTGTCGGGGCCACGTTTGTTTCATCGGCCCAAACAGACAAAGCCTTGATCTATCAGGTCGTCAAATCCGTTTTTACCAACTTTGATACCTTCCGCAAGCTTCACCCAGCCTTTGCCAATCTGAAGAAAGAAGAAATGGTCAAAGATGGCTTGTCTGCACCGCTTCATGATGGTGCCAAACAGTACTACCAGGAAGCAAAACTCATTAAATAGGGTTAATAGGGTTAGCAATAGAACAACGCTTGTGACGGCGTCACAGAATGCACCTTAAACACTGTATAAGCATTCCCGACACAAGCATTAAAAACTAACTCAAATCCACTTAGAAGCGATAGCGAACGCCCAGTGCGCCTTCTAGTTCCAGGTCAACGTCTTCAACGACATACAGTGTCGGGCCAACTTCACCGTAGAGTTCAAACTGGCTTACCGGCACCTGGAACCCTACTCCTGAACGCACACCCAGTTTGTCATGCTTGTTATCGACGTACTGCGCACCAACGAAGGTGTACATGCTATTTAGATCAGGGTCATTGACGAGTGAACCTAAGTTAAACGTCTTGTCTACCGCCACACCAAAATCATCCAGGCCAAGAGAAAATCGAAGATCGTTCGTCTTGTACTGAATACCACTCATCGGGCTACCAAAAAACACCCCGACGCTTTGTGAAGCGTGTGCTGAAACGGAAAGAGCAAGCGCCAAGCCTAGTAAAACTTTTTTCATCGTAATCATACTGTCGGTAACGAATAATGGGCCTACGTTAACCAAAAACCCTCTAAGACTCGATAGCTCCGCTGTAATCATGACAAAACTTTTACAAAGAAACCGCTAAGTATAGCCTTGGAACAACAAGGCAAAAACTAAGTAAAAACAAACAAAGCAAACGTTTGCGTGATGGTTGAATTCCTGTATGATCGCGCTCAGTATCAATACTTATCGTAAGGAAATTCGATGTTAGGTTCAGCGACTCGCACAGATGCAACCCGTGTTCTACTGCTAGGATCCGGCGAACTAGGAAAAGAAGTTGCAATTGAATGTCAGCGTTTAGGTCTTGAAGTTATCGCTGTTGATCGCTACGCCAATGCCCCGGCGATGCAGGTTGCCCATCGCAGCCATGTTATCGATATGCTCGATAGCGAAGCGCTCAAACAAGTTATTGCCAAGGAACAGCCTCACTATGTGGTACCGGAAATCGAAGCAATTGCCACCGATACGCTGGTTGAACTAGAGGCCGAAGGCCTGAATGTAGTGCCAACAGCCAATGCGACCAAGCTTACCATGAACCGCGAAGGCATCCGCCGCCTTGCTGCTGAAACACTGGCTATCCCAACCTCTCCTTATGAATTTTCAGATCAGTATGATGATTTCGCCGCATCAGTTGAGCGCATCGGTACACCGTGTGTCGTCAAGCCAATCATGAGCTCTTCCGGCAAGGGACAGAGCGTGATCAAAACACCGGCAGACATCGAATCTGCCTGGCACTATGCACAGGAAGGTGGACGTGCAGGAGCCGGACGTGTCATCGTCGAAGGCTTTGTCGAGTTTGATTACGAAATTACCTTGCTGACCGTTCGTGCCGTTGATGGCGTGCATTTCTGCGATCCTATCGGTCACCGTCAGGAAGACGGCGACTACCGCGAGTCTTGGCAGCCACAGCAAATGTCTGCCGCCGCTCTTAAGGCCGCTCAGGAAGTTGCCGAAAAAGTAGTGAACGCACTGGGTGGCTATGGTTTATTTGGTGTTGAGCTATTCGTCAAAGGAGATGAGGTTCTGTTCAGCGAAGTCTCCCCTCGCCCGCATGACACCGGCATGGTCACCCTGATCTCTCAGGATCAATCTGAGTTTGCCCTGCATGTTCGCGCTTTCCTTGGCATGCCAATCCACACTATCACCCAGTACGGCCCGTCAGCATCGGCTGTTGTATTGTCTGAAGGTGTTTCCGACAACATCCGGTTTGATAACCTGGCAACTGCACTGGCCCGTCCGCAAACGCAGGTTCGCCTGTTTGCCAAGCCAGAAATTAACGGTCGCCGCCGTTTAGGCGTTGCCCTGACTCGCCGAGACACGACAGATCAGGCAATCAGCGACGCGGTTGAAACAGCTTCGGATATCAAAGTCGTTTTCTAACGAAAATATAAACACGCCAAGCATGAAAAAAGGAGCCTCTGGCTCCTTTTTCATATTAGTTCAACTGAAAACAGTCCGAACGATTAGAGCTCGATTAGCCACACTTCTTCAGCAAAACGTGACAGTCCACGCTGACGGCGCGGGTGTGATTCATCGGCATCATCCCGATCAAGGTGGGTGATCTTACAGCCTGCGAACAGCTGTTCAACTTCATCTTTGGTGACACTGAACGGAGGGCCATCCATTTCTGGCTGCGGGTAATCCACAGTAACCAGCAAAATACGTCCACCAGCCTTAACCATCGAAAGCAGATGCTCTGTATACATTTTGCGCATGTTCTCAGGCATCGCGATCAATGCCGCACGATCATAAACCACATCGACAGGGTCAACACGAGTGGCAAAAAAGTCGCCACAATGAATGGTAATTTCATCGAACTCATAGAGCGTCTGGCCATTGCCTATCGACGTCACCATGGGTGTGTAGAAATGCTCGGAAAAAAACGCTCGTACCGCAATATCACTGAGCTCAATACCGATAACCTTGTCATGTTTTTCAGCCAACCAGGCCAAATCAACTGATTTGCCGCACATAGGCACCAACACGGTGTCCGAGCGTGTCATGTTTAACGTTGGCCAATACTTCGTTAGTACAGGGTTAATGTCACTTAAATGAAAACCGATACGGTTCTCCGCCCAGCGGCTATGCCAAAATTCTGCATCCATCTTATTAGAATCTCTTAACTGACTTTACTATTAAACGTTTTGTTATTTTTCTCTATGGCCGCTATCTGACCATAGTTTGTTGCTCTGATCCAGTTTAGGTACGCCCTCAGCGAGCAGGAAAAACCGCCACTGCCCATAAACGCCTCAGGCGCCGTCTGAGCGCCTCAAACGAATCACAAACAACAACGCGCGCAAAACATCACCAAATCGCTCTATAATCAATCACAGGCGCAAATAAAGCTATTATCAATAAGTATTACGGAAGATGATCGATTCTCAGCATTCAGATGCAAAAAAGGATGCCGAAGCATCCTTTTCTACTAATCTGGCTTAGACTGCGCTAGGCGAGATTATAAATATGTTCTTCAATTTTTCTTTTATGAGAGTCATTGAACAAACGATACAAACCGGACAATTAAGAAATTCTGAACAGCTTGATCGAATCACGGCGTACAGTTACACCGCGGAAAGTCACAGGCTCAAGCAACGTCATTAGCTGCTTAGAGACAAAGAACTTACCACCGTAGCTGCGATCGCCACCACGGTTTACCCAATCTGCAAATTCATCTGCCAAGTTGAACATAGAGTTTCCGACAAGCAGAACTAGGACTTTAGCGACTTCACTGTCATTCTGTTTATTAAACTCCGCGTCACGAACTTTCTTACGGTATTCGTCGACAATTCTTTCAAGGCACTCAAATCTGCTCATATACACCACCACAAAAAAAGAGGAGCGGATACTACTGCTCAAACCCAATGAAATCAACCCATGCATGGCGATTTAGTGCGATAAAAGCCATAATTTTTTCATGTTCATAACAACATTCAGCATTCTTGTCATATAAATCACGATTTAGATCATGTTTTCAGCGTATAGTTGTAGGTATATTATAAATGTATGTTTAGTGTGTCTCAGTAAGATTTATGCTGTAGAGAAACCATTATGACCCAAACAGACCAAACAATTATTCTATTCGGAAGCCTTCAAACCGAATATAAAACCATCGAGGCAATGGTTAAAATCTACTGTAAAGATCACCACAACACCGCCGGGATTTGTGATAAATGTGAGGATTTTCTCCAGTATGCCCATACCCGACTGGATCGATGCCCGTATGGCGAAGAAAAGCCAACATGCCGTCTCTGCCCTATCCATTGCTACAAAACCGACTACAGGCAGTTATCACGGGAAATCATGCGCTATTCCGGGCCGAGAATGTTATTGAAGCATCCTGTGTTGGCCATACGCCACCTTATCGCGGAAAAACGACCGATCCCTGACAAACCGGCAGCCAATGCGTCCAATCGACACAAACGTAAGCAAGCAGACAAAACAGAGAAACATTAGCGATAGTAATCAACAACCAGCAGTTTTGACGGCTCGGGCTCTCCGGAAACATCCAATGTAAATGTATTCTCATCGACCATCACTACAGATGAACCCAGCTTGCCAGTTACGCTGACACCCTCAATTTTCTCGAAAACCCGGGACTCACTGTAGTGCATGTTGACGGTGATGTTAGCCTGCTGGTTGGCCGTGACATCGAACTGACAGATCCCGGTTTGGCAATACACATCAAGCTGATTAAGATCGGTAACCTGCACATTCTCGACATTCTTAACGGGAGTAACTGTTAGCTCCAACTCCTCACCACACCCCGTCAATGCCAAGGCAGACAACATAAAACCAGACATGTACATACCAATTGCAAAAGCTCTCTTCACTTTCATCTCCTGATATAAGGAACAAATGACTCGCCTATCCAAATCATATCGCGTTTTTATGTGCTTCATTCTAAATAATTATTGCTCAACTGCGCTACAACAGACTTCAAGTCACTCTCAATTAATAAACCTCTTCATGAGTAAGGTTATTGCAGTTTCGGGACATTTTCTCCTTTTTACCCGGCCTAAACTAAGTCTGTTTTATTAGGCATCAGTTTTATTAAGTATCACATAGAAACATTCAGCGGGTACTCCTATGGGCAATATCCAAACAACGATTAGTTGGCTTAATCAGTATTATCAAAATAAACAGCGAAACAAGCTGGTATCACCTCACCTAATGACGGGCACAATAATGATCTGTTGCCTGTTCATCCTGAGTTCGTTTAATTCCCATGCCACATCAGATATGCAAAAGTGGCTGAAACCTCACAAGCCAGAAACTCAACAACAAATAGAACAGCAAATGCCATTCTATCCATCGCGAGCAACAACGAATGGCAAGCAACTCACCCCAGAGATGTTCGAAAACCCTGAAATCTGTAAAGGCTGTCACAATGAGATTTACCAGCAGTGGGAACGTTCTGTGATGGCAAACTCGTGGGAAGATCCTATCTACAAAGCGTTATTCAGGCGAGCCAGCAAAGCCACAGATGGGCAAGTTGATAATTTCTGTATTGCCTGTCATAGCCCAATCGGAATGACCAGCATGCAGGCAACGGCAGAAATGCTTGATAGCGATGAGCATCTTCCCGGCGTCAACTGCGAGGTATGCCATAACATTGTAGGCATCAGCGGTAATGATAACGGCGCCTACATCCTCTCTCCCAACAAAGAGAAGCACGTGAAGTTAGGGCCGCGCACCGATGCGACATCGCCTTATCATAAGACCGAGTTCTCCGATCTTCATACCAAATCGGAATTTTGTTCGGTCTGCCATAACGTCTCTCACCCTTTCAATAGTACGCCCATCGAGCGCACCTACGACGAATGGCAAGAAAGTGCGTACAACGAGAAAGGTATTCACTGTCAGGACTGTCACATGACACCTGGGCCTGGCATTAAAGACAACCCAGGCCGCTCTGCCATTATGGGCAAAGAACGCGAGCACATTTATTCTCATGAATTTACCGGCGGTAACTCTACCCTGCATCAGTATTTTGGAAATCCCGACAGCGCCGAACTTGCTCGCGAAATGCTTCGCTCAGCCGCGACCATCGAGTTTATCGAACTACCTGAGTCTTTCACTCCCGGCCAGCTGGCAACCATCAAGGTCAAAGTGGCCAATGTCGGTGCCGGGCATAAGCTACCAACCGGCTTTCCTGAAGGTCGGGAAGTGTGGGTCGATTTCGATGTCAAAGCCGACAACCAAATTTCAATCTATCGTTCTGGGGCTATCGTAGACGGGCACACCGAAGCCGGTACGCAGAGTTTCAAAGTTATATTGGGCGATGCCAACGGCAATGTGGTCGATCTCAATGTCTGGGAAGTGGACCGAATACTGTCGGACACTCGAATTCTGCCTAACGGATACTCGATCGTTGACTACACCTTCCTTGTTCCGGAAGAAGTGACAGGCGATATCACCCTTAATGCCGATTTGAAGTACTGGCCGTTCCCGCAGAAACTGGTCGATGAGTTACTCGGGAAAGGAAAACTGAAAGTCGATATCGTCAACATGACATCAACCAAAACCACCATATCGGTTGAGGCCAAGGACGCCAGCACTGCAGTAGCAATGAAGCAGTAACTGAATAGGGCTGAAAACACAAACGCCAGCCTAATGGCTGGCGTTTGAAGCTTATTACCGGGTATTAGTGATCAGTCGCAACATCCTTGCCTGATGCCTGCTGCTCTAACTCTTCACCCTTACGGATCAGTTTCGCAATCACTTTAGACAACAGCAAGGTTACAAATGCCATCACTACAGCGAGAATCGCTAGATTATAGAAGTAACTGGTATACACGCCTTCAATGATCTCTTGAGTCAACACCTGATCTTTCGGCAGTGCAATCCTTGTGGAGATCACCGCTGCCAGAATGCCGCTGAGCGACAGCGCAACAGAGCGTAGACCGATAGCAAACGCCGACAGGTAACGTGGCACCATCTCAAAGATGAAACCGACACCTAGCGCGCCAACAATCAACTCAGCCAGCGACTGGAAGAAGTGGACCCAAAGGATCCAGTCTGCTGAGATCTTGCCATCATCTCCGACAAAGTGGGTAGAAAGGCCCAACAGAGCAAAAGCCATGGCACTAAATACAAAGGCAGCCGCGAACTTGGTTGGAATTGTTGGTGAAAATCCTTTTCTCTCCAGCCAAGCATAAATGTAAATCACTGGCGCACCAAGAATGAAGCACCATAGCGGGTTAAACGCCGCATTAGATTCCGGACGGATTGGAATGAAGCCCAGTAGCTGATCGCCCATCAAATTTATCGCGTAAATGTTCATTGAAGTGAGCATCTGGCCATAATAGAAATAGAAAACAATCAGAATAAAGATAGTGATCAGAACGCCACACATCTTGTATTTGTAGGCTGCGGTTGCGCGGGTAATTTCATAAATGAAATACATGATCGCACACGCACCCAGGGCATACAGCAGGTATTTTCCAGCGTCCAGATTTGAGAACACCCAGAATACCAAGCCTAACATTGCCGCCGAGCCGACTACGAAGCAAACCCATGTTTTAAGGTCAACCGGACGACGATCAATGTCGTTGCCCACCGCCGCAAATTGCTTACGGAAGATAACGAACAGCACCAGTGTCAGCGACATTAAGCCGGATGCAATGTAGAAGTTGCCTTGATAGGCAAGGAATGCAACCAAAAACGGGAACAGATACTTGGAAGAAAACGAACCCAGGTTGTTGATTGAATAGTTAACCGTTAAGCCCTGCTGGAATGCTTCACGGTTAGTTTCCGAGTAAGAGTTCCCGAGCAAGACGGTCGGGCTGGTTGCCGAAAGGCCACGGGCATAACCAATTAAAGCTATGGAGAATATACTCAGAGGAACATTAAGATCGCTGGCCCCTAGCCCCAGGAGGAAAAAGCCGATGGTGTAAGTCGTATAACCAATATAGACCGCCCTGAACGAGCCTATATACCTGTCAGCAACAAAGCCGCCGACAGCTGAAAAGACCGGTCCCACGGCACCAAAAGCACCCATCATCATGATGGTATCTGCTTCACTGTAATTTAACTCTTCAAGAAAAAACTTTGTTAGTAGTACATAAGTTCCGTAAAAAGCCGCACCCCACAAAAATTGACGTAGGATTAATACTCTGGCCATAAACGGAAATCTAGCGTTTGCATCTTGCATGCCATGCTCCTTTAATATTATGCGCTGCGAAAAGTAGCATATTGCGAGATATAGTTTCATGATCGAAACCTTGTTATTCGATTAATGGCATATTGGATATGCGCTTTTTTGCATTTATGAGATCTTGATATGAAAAGTGTCAATAGCGGATGAAAGGCTTAGGAAACAAATGACACATATCGCAATTAAAGGGAATCTGACAACAGACAAGGCTGAATAGTGCCAATAGAAAGCGCCAGCCTGCTGGCTGGCGCTCGACCTAATTAAACGTCGTTATTAATGATCAGTTGCAATATCCTGCCCTGCTTCCTGTTGTTCCAATTCTTCGCCTTTGCGGATCAGTTTGGCGATCACTTTAGACAAGCCCAAGGTGACAACGGCCATCACAACCGCAAGAATAGCGAGGTTATAGAAATAGCTGGCATAAACACCCTCGATAATTTCAGGCGTCAACACCTGATCCTTTGGCAAGGCAATCTTGGTCGAGATCACCGCCGCGACGATGCCACTCAATGACAACGCCACAGCACGAAGCCCCATCGAGAACGCAGACAAGTAGCGCGGTACCATTTCAAAAATAAAACCGGCGCCCAGCGCACCCACAATCAGCTCGGCAAACGACTGGAAGAAGTTCACCCATAAAATCCAGTCGGCAGAGATTTTTCCGTCTTCGCCGACAAAGCTGGTCGATAGACCCAACAGCGCAAATGCAATGGCAGTAAGACCAAATGCAGCCACAAACTTGGTCGGAATTGTTGGTGAAAACCCTTTTCTCTCCAGCCAGTCATAGAGAAAAATAACCGGCCCACCCAATACAAAACACCAGAGCGGGTTAAACGCAACGTTTGATTCAGGTCTAATTGGAATGAAGCCCAATAGCTGATCACCCATTAGGTTTATGGCGTAGATGTTCATCGACGTCAGCATTTGGCCATAGTAGAAGTAGAACACCATGAAAACAAAAATCATGATGAGTACGCAGCACATCTTATAGCGATAGGCAACAGTTGCGCGTGTTATCTCATAGATGAAATACAAAATAACCACGACACCTAGCGAATACAGCAAGTATTTGCCGACTTCCAGGTTATCGAAGATAAAGTACACCAAGCGAAGCATGATCGCCGAGCCGATAATGAAACCAGCCCACACCTTCATGCTAACGGGACGTTTGTCTAAATCGTTACCGGCAACAACAAATCGTTTTCTGAACGTGAAAAATAAAACCAGCGTTAACATCATCAGGAATGATGAAATAAAGAAGTTACCCTGATAGGCAAGATACGCAACCATAAACGGGAATAAATATTGCGATAAAAATGAGCCCAGGTTGTTTATCGAATAGTTAATGGTAAGGCCCTGCTGGAACGACTCTCGATTCGTCGCCGAATACGAGTTACCGAACAGCACTGTCGGACAAGTGGCTGACAGCCCTCGGGCATAGCCAATTAAAGCAATGGCGAAAATACTCATCGGAATATTGAGTTGGGAAGCGCCAAGGCCAAGCGTAAAGAAGCCGATAGTATAAGCGGTATAACCGATATACACCGCCCGGAATGCACCGATATATCGGTCGGCGACAAAGCCGCCGACAGCTGAGAATACAGGGCCAACCGCACCAAATGCCCCCAGCATCATAATCGTGTCGGCTTCACTATAATTTAGCTCAACCAGAAAGAATTTCGTTAATAAGACATACGTACCATAGAAAGCGGCTCCCCAGAGGAATTGCCTTAGGATTAATATCCTAGCTGTGAGAGGAAACCTAGCGTTTGCATCTTGCATATAATACTCCTTCAACATTATGCACCACAAAAGCTAACACAATGTAAAACATAATTTCATGATCAGACCTCAATATTAAACAAATAGCACATCACTATTGCGCTTTCATTTGTAATTGAGATCTGGATACGAAATTGCTGGTTTCGGAGCATGTTTAAAGAGAATCTGGCCCGATAGACCAGACTGTTTGATCTATTTTGCGATATTTATTCAGGCTGCTTTCCGAATAGCTTTTCTAAATTTTGACTTAACTGATCGCCAATGAGTCATAGGAACCGTCGGTGCGCGGTCGAGCAAGTGTTGGAACTCTTGCTTGGATGGATAAACTTCACCGCCATGAGCAAGAATAATGGATGAAGGCGCTAAATCGATAACCTTCTTTATCGAGTTTCGGTATCTATTGGGATAGAAGACAGGAAACGGGGGAATAAAACGGCCTTTTACTTTGACCATCAGATCGGCAACATAGATACAATTTGTAGGCAAATGATGCAATGACAAATCACGATCGGTATGACCCTGAGTAAAAAGCGCCACCCATTCCGGGAAACCGGGCAACGGTTCGCCATCATCCAAGCTGTAATCAGGCTCTAACCTACACGAATACCATATATTACGGCGGGGCTTCCTCATTCGTTTGGCTACCCACTTTGCCAGTAACATATCGGTAAAGTGCATTAGCCTCCCGTCAATGCCGGCATACCACTGGCCCGGTACATTCGCGGCAGCAATTTTACAGCCCGTTAAATCACGCAGTGTGTTGGCCGCTCCAGCATGATCCGGATGCATGTGCGTAACAACAACCAGTTTCAAATCACTAAATGGCCGATGCAGTTTTCCGACAATAAAATGTTTGATCTGGTGTATATCAGCACGGCTACACCCATCAAGTAACAACAACTTGTCTTGATACTCAGCTAAATATATCGACTGAATGTAGCCTTCCAGTTTATGTAATCTCATATGCGCTGTGTTTTCATCCTTGAAAATAAATCGCTCAATTAAACCAGTATGGTTCAACTCATCAGACCATTCAAGAATGTCGGCACTCTTCATTGTCTGTACTTACAGTAGGAACTTCATCAAATTCAATCTACTATAAATTTAGCTGGTTAAGTTCAGGATGACAGACATGTCGCGACCAATACTCTACTCTTTACGGCGGTGTCCTTATGCCATGCGCGCAAGAATAGCGTTGCTGCTTGCCCGGCAGACGGTCAGGCTGCGTGATGTTGTAATGAAACACATACCCGCAGAACTACTTGCAGCTTCCCCCAAAGGCACTGTGCCGGTATTGGTCTTTGAAGACTCCCGTGTCATTGACGAAAGCCTGGATATTATGCTTTGGGCTTTACAACAAAATGACCCCAACGACTTGTTAAATAGCAAACAACCTGGTGCCCTAGCGTCAATGCTGGCCAAAATAAAACGCTATGACATGGATTTTGTCGATGCCCTGGAAAAATACAAAACGGCTGCTCGCTACCATGATAGCGCCGAGAAGACTTATCGCCAGCAATGTGAAAAGCTTATTTCCCCGCTAGAGCAAAGCCTCGACAAATACGACTACCTAATGGGCGCGCGTCCAAGTTTGGCCGACTACGCCCTCCTTCCCTTTCTTCGCCAATTTTCACGTGTCGACCGCAAGTGGTTTATCAACGCCCCCTACCCAAACCTACACCGGTGGCTAAACACCCACTATCAGAACCCAATCTATTCAATCGCAATGACCCAGTATCCGCAGTGGGCAGATAGCCATCAGGAGTTCTTATTTGGTGGAGGTTAGCACTAGCACTTAAGATCTCTGTTTAAAATTACTAAAGATCATTATCCGAACAGGTTTAATCCAAAGGCTTTCTTTACGTTGTTTAGTACCTGATTCGATTCGTCCTGTGATTTCTCGCTGCCTTGTCGCAAAATGTCAATTAACTGTGCTTTGTCAGCAATAAACATCTCCCGGCGCTCTCTTATCGGTTTTATAATTTCCTGAAGGCATTCTTCCAATATTTTTTTCGTCGTCCCGTCGCCCAAACCACCCTGCTGATATTTAACCTTTAACTCATTAACATAATTTATATCCGGGTGAAAAGCATCTAGGTAGGTGAAAACAACATTTCCTTCTACCTGGCCGGGATTTTCAATTTTGAGGTGATTAGGATCGGTATACATAGATTTTACCGCTTTCGATATCTCTTTTTCGCTTGAGCTCAGCAAGATGCAATTTCCCATTGATTTAGACATTTTACTATTGCCGTCTGTACTAGGAAGTCGTGGTACCTTGCTTAATAGCGGGCGACACTCCACTAATATTTCTTCCTGGGCAATACTGTTGAGCTTTCTGACTATCTCATTCGTTTGCTCAATCATCGGTAACTGATCATCGCCCACGGGGATTAATGTTGCCTTAAATGCTGTTATGTCAGCCGCCTGGCTAATGGGATACATCAAAAAACCTGTCGGGATAGAGCTACCGAAAGATTTGCTGGCTATTTCATTTTTCACCGTCGGGTTTCTTTGCAACCTCGCTACCGATACCAGATTTGAATAATACATGGTCAGCTCCGCCAGTGCCGGGATCGCCGATTGCAGGCAAATAGTAGTTTTCGACGGATCTATACCAATCGCCAGGTAATCCGCCACGACATTCAATATATTGGAAGAAACTTTACGCGGGTTATTGCCGTTGTCTGTGAGCCCCTGAAGATCGGCCACTAATATAGTCTGTTGATATTTGTGCTGTAACTCGACCCGTTGCTGCAGCGAACCAATATAATGACCAATGTGAAGTTGTCCTGTTGCACGATCGCCAGTCAGTATTTTCTCTACCGGATCATCAGACTGTAAGTTAGATTGAAATTGATTTTGCATAATTGTCTCCTAAATAGACCGCCGGAGACATAGTGAAGGTATTCATTGTCAGTCTTCCGACGGCAATGAATAGATGTGATTCAGCGCCGCTCTATTTAATAGAGCGCCACCAAGAAATTGAAATGATTAGATACGTATGATTTAAGTTCATTGCTCGAATCTATCAAGCAATAAACCTGGCTTCAAGATATAATTTCGTCAAATTACTGAACTTGTCTTTATCTAACTGCCAAATCAGACTTTTTACCGAGCCAATTTACTGTAGATAACCGTACTGGACAGCTCTCCGGAAGGCAGCCGACGATCATTTACCAAAGTGGCATCAAGATGATAACCACATCTTTCGGCAACCGCACGGCTATTACTGTTGGTTTCAGCAGCCCGAATCTCCAAACGCAGCGCTTTCAGCTCGTTAAATGCATAGTCTTCTATCAGGGAAACCGCTTCAGTAATATACCCCTTCCCTGTTTCTTTGGTATTTAGCCAGTAGCCAATTTCAAAAAATGGCACCGATTTATCGCGAATAATTAGCCCAATCGCACCAAGAAACTTCGAATCACTATTTCGCAGAATGGATAACCGAAGCTCACCGTCAAAGCGCTCATACTTATCAATCGCTTCTTGCATGTTTTTGATAGACTCGGATTCAGTTAGCGCATGTGGTACCCAAGGCAAATACTCGCTAAGCTCATGTTGGCTTGCTCGAATAGCTTCTAACATTGGCTGGGCCAAATCCATTGAAGGTGGTACTAGTTTGATTCTCTCACTCTGCATATACAGTCCACTCCTTATCATTTGCAGGTAATTAAGTATTGAATTCATGGCAAGTTAGCAACACCAACTTACCATTTGCTTTACTTTCTTGTAGACTACGAGCCGTTTTATGTCCCTCTCATTCATGGTCCATCATTTTGCACACACTATCTCAGCTAAAATCTGGTGAATTATCAGGTACTCAGCACTTAAAACTATCAGAAAACCTAACGACTTTCCCAGAAGAAATATTCTCTTTGGCTGACAGTTTAGAAATCCTTGATTTATCCGGTAACCAATTAACATCATTACCTGATGAATTGGCCAAGTTTCAGAAGCTTAAAATTATTTTTGCCTCGAACAACCTGTTTGAAACTCTGCCCGAAGTACTCGGCAAATGCCCTAACCTCGAAATGGTCGGTTTCAAGGCAAACAAAATCTCTAACGTTCCGGCAAACGCCCTGCCGGAAAAACTGCGCTGGCTTATCCTGACGGATAATTGTGTCGAGACACTGCCTGACTCACTGGGCGAGCGCCCTCGACTGCAGAAGCTGGCCCTTGCCGGTAACCGGTTAACAGAATTACCGCAGACCATGGCTCAGTTAACCAACCTCGAACTGGTACGTATCTCGGCCAACCAACTGGCTGAATGCCCTGAGCATCTACTAAACCTGCCGAAGCTTGCCTGGCTTGCTTTTTCGGGGAACCCGTTCAGCCAGTCAGATCTCGAGATACACTCAGTCCCTGAAGTGGCTTCATCCAGCTATACCTTGCAAGAAGTGCTCGGACAAGGTGCATCCGGTGTTATTTCCAAGGCCGCATGGAACCAGCCTCAGGCCGAATTCCCAAGCGAGATAGCAGTAAAAGTTTTTAAGGGTGAAGTCACTAGTGACGGTTACCCTGAGGATGAACTAAAAGCTTGCCTGAAAGTAGGCAGACACCCTAATTTGGTCCAGTCTTTGGCTCAGGTCAACGAAGAAGACTACTCGGCACTGATTATGGGACTGATCCCGTCGCATTACAGCAATCTGGGTTTTCCGCCATGCCTGGACAGCTGCACCCGTGATACTTTCCCTCCCGGCTTTACGCTGTCTATAAACGAGATAGATAAGATCATTGCTCAAATGAAGGATCTCTTTGACCATTTGCACACCAATAAGGTGAGTCATGGCGACTTGTACGCGCACAATACGCTTTTTGACGAAGAGGCCAACATCATTTTTGGAGATTTCGGTGCCGCGACCATGTATCACATGCTCACTGAAAAACAGCAAGAGAAGATCAGACAGATTGAACAACGAGCACTTAACCACTTTATCGACGATCTGTTGAGTGTCTGCGCCGAAGAAGACAAGCTATCTAATAAGTACATCCAGCTTAATCAGCAAATAGTTAACTAGTCGATATGACAGAAAGGCATTGCTTAAGCACTATTGCAATGCCTTTTAACAATAAAGTATTCCACCAGATCGTTAAGCTGTTTCATTTTCAGCCTAAATTAGAGACAAACTATCACAGGTTATATAGTTCCCCCACCGCAAACCACTGAACATAGATAGCTTTCAACCTTTTCTCTTGAACAAAAAATCAACACAAATAACATTCACCTTTAAAATCAATACAACTTCCCAGTTATTCATTTGAATTCACTCGCAGATACAGAAACAAGCACACCTTCACCCCATCAGAATATTAATCTGAATTTTTAGAATGGATTAAATTTCACACTTCTCTTTCTTATCATGCTTTTAATATTTAGACAAAAAACCTTTTAACGTGGTCATTTGAAGATAATTTTAATGAAGAACAAAATATTGAGAATATTCAATTTTAAGTTCTATAGTGAAGTCGCTGCGTGGTTAGACAGTAATTAAGACTGAAAGCTGTGAGTGATATTCAGTCTCTTTACCAAAGGCGAACATGATGAATAAAAGGAAGAGCTTTTAATCCTTGGTTTACTGTGTGTCACAAACTCATCCTCTCCTCAGGTATAGGTACTGCTGTCAATCGTCGTATTGGCTGGCTTCTGGACATCAAGAAAACAAAAAAGCCAGTAATAACACATCCAATATCTGTCCCTTACAAGGAGTTTCACATGTTAAAGCTAAAGCTTCTGTCTACCTTAATCGGCTGTAGTATAGCGGCAAGCAGTTATGCCATGAGTCCCCAACCCGATCCACAAAATCCCACTGGCTATATTGTATCGAAAGCTGACGTCGTAGCCGCAGAACAAGCTAAAACGGCAGATCCTATGTATAAAGTCTGGGCTAAGGCGCTTGCGACCCGTCCGAACACAATAGTAGAAGCCATTGAACCCGGTCTTGCCAGCAACCCTGAAAATGTCAAACGCGTTGAACGCGTTTTCCCCCAATCAGACTGGGACTTCCTGACTCATATGGCCGCGCCCGAATACACCTATACCCGCTTCCTGCGCGCTATAGGTAAGTTCCCGGCATTCTGTGGTGAGTATACCGATGGCCGTGATTCTGACGCGATCTGTAAGAAGTCAATTATCACTGCATTTGCCCACTTCGCACAGGAAACGGGTGGTCACATAGCGAAGGACAACTATTGGGACAACCCACTTGGACTTGAGGAGTGGCAACAAGCGCTGGTTCACGTTCGTGAAATGGGCTGGCAGGAAGGCCAACCGGGCTATACCACAGGCTGCGGCCAGAATGACTGGCAAAATAAGCGCTGGCCTTGCTCACCAGGACAGGGATACTTTGGTCGTGGTGCCAAGCAGCTATCCTACCACTTCAACTATGGGCCCTTCTCTGAAGTCATGTACGACGGCGATGCCACGGTACTGTTGAATAACCCCGCTCTCGTTGCTGATACCTGGCTCAACCTCTCTTCTGCTATCTGGTTCTTCCTTACCCCTCAGGCCCCTAAACCTGCAATGCTGCACGTTATCGACCGTACCTGGGTACCATCCAAAGCCGAGAAAGAAGCCGGAATTGGCTACGGGTTTGGTACCACAATCAATATCATTAACGGCGGTATCGAGTGTGGCGAGCAAAACAGATATAAAGGCCAGCCTGTAAACCGGATCCGTTACTGGGAAGGCTTATCTGCACACTACAATATTCCTATCGAAGCGGATGAAAGCAACACCTGCTGGCAACAGACGCCTTATGGCAGCCTGAACCTGAACGGCTCAACCGATGTGCTTTACACTAACTGGGAGGCTAACTGGAAATACTACCCGGATCGCCCTGAAGGCGTTTCTTTCGAGTGTGAACTGGTTGGGTATCAAACGGCCTATTCGGCGCTGGTTCCCGGCGACTACGAGAAGTGTATTACCAACTTCTATGAGTCCCATGCCAACTGGCCTCAGGTACGTGTCGTCGATACCATGCCGCCAACAGATCCTGGCACAGGTCCGACAGATCCTATAGGCAATGCCTGGGATTCAAATAAAGTCTACAACACCGGCGATCGTGTGGTTGTGAATGGCGTGACCTACGAGGCCAAATGGTGGACACAAGGTGATAACCCCGAAACCAGCGGCGCTTCAGGCCCTTGGAAAAAGGTGTAAATAAAAAATAGTTCATAGTAATAAGCCACCTTCGCTGAAGGTGGCTTCGTCTTTTTAGTTTGCTACCCTTAACGCTATTTACGAAATTTAAGCAGTTGTAGCAAATGATACTTCACGAAATAATTTTTCCCCGCACTATAACGATCAGGATTATTATCACACTCAAGTGCAACCTTCTTTTTTAGTTCACCATATTCGATTGCTATCTCAGGGTGAGCAATCAGGTAATCTCTAAATGTGATGTGCAACTCTCCGTTATTATCCCCGACCTTAAAAACATGGATATGGTGGGTACGATGATTTCCCCCCTTTTGGAAAAACCGGCGCTCAGCTATCCCAAATTCACCCATCGCTTCATAGCCGAGTGAAACCAACTCTGAAGTAAGTAAATCCACAGAATTCAAATCAGTCACTTCTACAAGAATGTCGATAATGGGTTTTGCCGCTAACCCCTTTACCGCCGTACTACCAATATGGTGAACGTTGACAGCCGTATTTCCTAGTACTTCTTTAATCGCCGTCGCTTCAAATTCATACAACTCGACCCACTTAGGATCATAGTCAACAACTTCTATTATTCGCTTACTCACCGTTTACCCTATAGCTTATATCGCCAGTATGAGCGATGCGAAGAATACACTCGCCAAATTAAATACGATTAAACCCAATATTCGCCCAATCAGAGCTGTAAATTACTCCAGCCGACAAATCATCGGCCACTGGAGAAATTTACATCATAAAAACCTGAATTTAATTGGGGGTCTATTGAAGATCTGAAACTTTTCACGTGCAAATACTAAATCAATACAGCAACACTAGCGAATAAAAAAGTCTAACATCAACCAATAATGTGAACGCAACCTATACGATAGGCGACAATTGTAATACTTTATTTCAAGCGTTAATTTAACGTAACAACCAAGCCAGCAAACAGCGAGTTTATTTGCTCTTTGAGCCATCAATTTCAGGATGGCCAATTAATCGACCATGGAACTTAGACAACCCCACTGTTCGGCGTGTTTTCTCTGCCCAAATAATACCCCAAACGATACCTAAACCAGTACAGATCGCAACGACGGGAAGAACCATTTCATTCAGTGCAAAACAAATCATCCCACCAATAAACGCCCCTAATAAGGCTGGCGATACCGCTACTTTCAGCCAAAGCAGTATATGCACGAAACAGGCGGCAAATTTCATTATGCAGCTCCCTTATTTATCAATCTATTAGTACCTTCTACATTTGAAGGCTTATCATAATATCAAGCTAGTTGAATATTAATTTGACGAAGCTCTTATTAGTCTTACAAACTGATGAAATAGAAAGAAAAAATTTGATTTCAATAACGAAATCAAGCTCTGGCGGCACTATCTGGCCGCCAATCGTTAATGGAAAGCTATATTAAACGGGCCCAAAAGGGTCTTAAGCTCCACAGCGAAAAGAACATCATCGACGGGGCATATTTTTTCTTGCTCCATAAAAAACGTGATTGCTCTCTTAGAAAGTCCGCGCCTAGAAAAGCATCCGCAAGTTGTTCAGATTCCCGAGCGTTAGCCGTTTTCAGATCGTCCAACTGACTTCCAGCCATAAACTGTCGCGGTTCTTGGTTGATCACCCAACCTCGTGCAATGCGTTCTGCTTCATCCATTAATTGCTCATGGGGTACAACTCTTTGAACCAAACCTGCTTCTAACGCTTCCGTGGCCTTAGGTTTCCAGCCTTCGCTTCCCAACATACGCTGTGCATTCTTTTCTCCCATTAGACGGGGAAAATGAACACTTGAGCACCCTTCCGGCGTGATACCCAGTGCCGCAAATGGTGTTGAGAAAGTCGCATTTTCGGATGCAATGATACTATTTGCCAAGGTGGACGCTGTAACACTGGCACCTATTGCCGGGCCATTCACAGCAATTAACAGAGGCTTTTCACAGTTAAGGAAAAGCTCAAATAAAGCCTTATTATTTTTTACGATCAACTCGCGCAACTTTTTGGGGTGCATGAGCTTAAGAGAGCCCCCCAGGTTAACCCCGGCGGAATAATAATTGCCGGAGCCAGTCAGAACAACGGCTTTGACAGCCTCGTTAGTATTCGCCTTTACAAAGGCTTCACCAAGTGCATCCATCATATCCAATGTCCAACCATTGAGTTTCTTTGGTCGGTTCATTGTCATGATAAGCACCCCATCGGTGAGACGGGTTAAGAGGTGGCTGGCTGCAATACTTGTTAAACTCAGGTCATTCACAATACCTTTCCCTGTTAAAACAATATCGTAACAATCAGCCTACTACATCACTATCCAAATGATAAGCAATAGAGGTCACAATAACACCATCGTAATCCTTTACCTCAAGATGTTCGCTTGGGTTTATGCTCGTTCATGTAGAGCCTATCTAAACGGCTCTTCAATCCAGTTAAAATGCTGGTATCAATTTCCCGTTGTAGAACATCTGGCTCATGGTAGCTTAGCAATGCATCGACAGATTTAGTCAAAGCAGGGATTAAGTGCCTGTTTGTATTATTCCAATACCATCTATCGGCATTTTGCAGCAAAGTAATGAGATCACTTCTATCCGTTAAAATCTGACTTATTACAATGTTGCAATCGGTATGATATGACGCAGTATTTTCCAGGTGCTCCGCAAAATCCAACAACCACACCTTTGACTGAGATTCGAACATCAAGAAACAAACATCCCATTCTTTTCTTTCTTCTACTTGTTGTAATAACGCTTCCAAAGGATATGGCGGATCGCTTTCCTGTACCTGAATATGCCCTAACCCATCAGAGTGATAAACCGGTTCGCTAAACTCATATTGCTGCAGTAAGTGGATGGGATCATCACCATTGCATGAATCTGAGCCCAGTTTCTCTGCCTGTAATGCCTGAAACTGGGTTAATTCACCGTATACCTGATCGATACGCTGCAGGAGACGAGACTTCTCATCACATCCAGCAAAATACAGTTCAGCCTTAAGTGTTGGCAATAAATCAAGCAAGGCTTTTGTTTGAACTCGAAATGTGTGTTGTTGGTGAACGATTTTATTGCTCATGCTTTTTTACCGTTAATATATATTCCGCATAAGGCGTTGCTGACACACCAATACTAATCCAGGTTTGGGTGCCCTGAACGGTTACCCTATCACCGTGCTTTTCCCTTACTCTTTCAAACCCATCGCCATACAACGAGTACCCTGCCTCACCTTCTGCTGACTCGAGCGAAATAATAAAGGAATCACCTTTAAAACCTAGGATATGGTACTTATTCTCATGCTCGCCTCCGACTATATCCTTAACCTGAAACGGCCGTGCAGGCTTTTCGATATGCACGTAGTAATAATCTCGGCTAAGGGCTTCAATGTGCCGTAAAATCTGACTGTCTGAAGCTAGTACTGGCATGGTTCGGCTAACTAGCATCAAAGATATCAGGGTCAATGTGCATCGATTCATCCGTTAACTCCCAAAAAGCACATATTCATTCTCGGTCTCGAAAAAGAACAACGGGTTATCATTGTCCAGCTCGAGCTGAAGAGCATAATGGATTAAGGGACTAATGGGAGGCTCATAATTTTCATCAATCTCAAGCCTTATTCCATTATGTATGATCCCAACATCTGGGTTGCCAGAGTTTATTAAAATATCGTCTAATGCAACGTTTATATGCCAATGAGTTTCACTCTTTACAGCTTCTGCCGGAACGATACTTTCGCAGCACATTGCCACTGAATAGATCAGCTTGTCGTCAATCAAATTATCTACATTTTCAGGACGTATCTCCTCCCAGCTCAATTCCTCCATATACCTGAGATAATGGCAGAACAGAATCACAAAGGCTTCGAGTTCGCCCTGGCACCGATGTTTGAGGAGAGTGAAGTAAAAAGGCTTGCCCACTTCGCAGATTAAGGGCTCGTAAATCAACTCTTCACCATGATGCTGATCCAGCTTCAGCATAATCTGAGTCACCATGTCAGGTTGTTCCAAAATACTCTCTAGCGGAGAGCTCCAAAACCCTTCTCTATTATCTGCACCCTCTGTGTTTTCACTTTCTTGTTCAAGATCGTACAGAACCTCAAAGTTGCCGACAGGCTCGCCGGTCTCCAGCCATTCCAGCATATCCCGTATATCAGTTCGCTTGGAGGAGTGAGGCAAGCGAAAGTGTAATTCACCATCAATATCCTTAAGCAAACATTTCACTTCTTTCAGTAATTTTGATTGTTTCTCATTCAAGTCCATTCCTCACCCTTATACTCTAAAGCTCGCACCTGTAACTTTGTGATGCACTACAAAGACTCTATTAAATGTTCAGGCATAAAATCTACCGGCATAGGCAACCATTCAATGAAGCTCACAAGAACTGACACCTGCCTGTTATGTAAACAAAAAGGAACTTCCGAACTTGCAGAACAACGCTAACAGACCAATTAACGAAACCAATCTACTGCATCGCACTCACCTATTACTTGAACAACATCGAGCATTTTCTAATCAGCAAGGAGAGCGTTTTAATATCTTCAGTATATTAAAAATGGAACGAAAAGAAGTTGAAACCCATTCGAGATTTATCTATGAGTTACTCAACCCTCATGGACGCCACGGAATGGGGACAACATTTCTGGAATTGTTTATCACAGATGTCCTCTCTCTAGACAATCAGCGTGGTAAGTACACGGTAAAACGTGAAGACGGTACTGATGAAGGCCGCAGAATTGACTTTACCATTGAGTCAGCAGACTCAATGATCGGCATTGAGATGAAGATTGATGCTGCCGATCAACACAACCAATTGTATGACTACTTTCTAGAGCTAAAGAAAAGAGCAACCAATAAAGAAGTTCGTCTTTATTATCTCACCCTCTTCGGTACTCAACCAAGTACAGGCAGCCTCAATAGCCTTACTGATAAACAATATGAGCTTATTGCATTTAGCAGCCACATCGTCGACTGGCTCACGGCTTGTATTAAAGAGGCGGCAATGAAGCCAGTCCTTAGGGAAGCATTAGTTCAATACAAACTTCTCATTGAGAAATTAACCGGGCAACGACAGGAATTTAAGATGGAATTGGCTAAACAACTGGCATCAAACCCTAATGACTTACAAGCAGCTCTTGCCATCGAACATGCAATTGTAAAAAGTAAGATAATGCTTCAGGAGCGTTTCTGGACAACGCTCAAGCAAGCCTTGGAGAGTCAGGAAAAAATCGTAGCAGTCTATGGTGGAAAATCGATAAAGAATATATCGAAGAACTACTATCAAAATAGCAAAGGTAACAAAAATATCGGACTCAAGTACCCTATTGGGCAATACGCCGATATGAACGTATACATGTATATCAATCTATATAGCTGGGTTCATTATGGGCTGCGTGTTTGCGACGAACATGGAAATGCTGTCAGCAGACGCGACATCAAAAACGATATCGCTCCTCTCCTCCCTACTGGAAACGCTGTTAACAGCAAGAAGGATGACTGGGTTACCTGTTACTACAATGATGAGCAAACAACACAACCCATCGTTAAATTCGCAGAATTTGGGGACTCATTTGATACCGATCCTGTACTGCTTTCTCTGACCAATGAGAATGAAGTGCAGAAGCTCACCGAGAGTATCGTTTGCCATCTGTTGAAGATCGAAGAGCAATTTTCAAAACTACAGAAAAACTAGCTTCTCATCCGACTTAAGATACTGTTTGAACTTGCGATTGGGACAGTATCTTAAGTCAATTTCGACAAGTCACCCTGTTCATACCTGGATAAGTTCTGACTACGCACAAAGGTATTGGCTTCATACAACCAGCTCAACGAGTCACACTTACTAGCTATTGACTGATGGGGATACGCTAATTTAAAAGGTTCGCAATCATCAATAATCCAGTTTTTCGATAAATATTAGACTTTTAGGTATCAACAAGATACCGCCAAATGTGTATAATTGCATATCAACAACAAATAACAACAGACTAGACATGGAACAATCGTATAACTCAACACTCTCTCGTATTGGCCATTCAATCAAAGTTTTTCTTAAATTCCTCTGGAAGGGAACTTTCTTCCTAATAGGAATATTGGGGCTGGGCCTAATACTCTACGACATCTTTGAATACTCAATATCATTTAGTGAGTTGGATTATTCAGAACTAATTTTTCTTGGTGCTTTTGTCATACTTACACGAAATTACTTTTGTCAAGTTAAGTCATCACAGACAGGTGCCTTTAAAGGCTTTCAATACTACTTCATACCACAAGGATACCTACTCGGTGCTTGGTTCACCGCAGCCATAGCTTTAGCTATCATAATGAAAAACTTATATGTTTTTCATCACCCAATACTTAATATAACTTACTTTTCTTCTGTTCTAGTAGTGATAAGAGTTAGTAACTTCAAAATTAAAAGAACTAATTTAGCCCTTCCTGCTCCTAAAAAGGAAATTGAAGTAGAAACAACTAAGGAAAACCTTCAATGAGACCATTATTTTTCCTCACTCTTATCAGTATCTCTTTCTGTTCAGCAGCGAAAACAGACAGGATAAATGAACCAGGCTCTCCTGCTTTTCTTCAATCAGCGTGCCAAGAATACATCGAGCTATATAATAAAAAAGACAACGAAATGTTTGGTGCCTTTTTGACCACATCAAAAGAAGAAAGCTTTCGAGCAGGCTATTGCCTCGGAGCAATTAGCCACTTTGAACCAGACCAATATTGCCATCAAAGTTCAAAATACAGATCAGCACAAAAAATCGCGGAACTAGATATATCCTATTACCGTAGTGAAGAAAGGTTTATCCAGGACGCTGTATGCCAGTAAGTTATTTGAACACGAACCAAGCCGTCAAAGAGCTTTTTGGTATCAATGCTTCATGCTTACGCAGTAAAGCTAACACATTTGTAAGAAACAAAACCATACCCAAAACTCTAGTGATGAATGAAGGTTTTGCTGACGCCAGTATGAGAAAACGAGGTAAGGTTCATTTACAACCTAAGGCACTAATACCTCTGTTTAATGCATTCCTGTTAGATGCTTTTCTTGGTGACTCAAAAATCGTTAAATCAACTATGCATGAGCCAACCAAAAGGTACAGTAACGCACTATTGATCGAAGAGGTATTACATAACCTTGATACCAACAAAAATAAGCATCAGTTTTCATTGGCAGCTTCCAGCTTTATTGCTCAATTGAAAGATCCTAAATTCAACTTAACTGAGCGAAAACTGGACACCCCGTTCAAAGACGAACAACTGCCACAACTGAACTTCAAGTTAGCTAATACCAGTCTATTGCGAGAACTATTGCTGAAAAACCGCCTTGCTCTCACTGCGACTGAGCAGCTGCTTCTTGCTTTTCTAAATAAAGAACTGGCAACTGCATATCACGTAACGCAAACCTTGGATTCAGAGCTCCTGGCTCAAGACACTACCCTGCAAATGCTTGTGAGCTTTATTCAACAACAATATAAAGAAGCCGTTAGCTTCACCCATTTCCTTTCTAGTCTTCCCGACTAACAAAACACTTTTTTGTGCAGTGCACAACGTAACACTACTTCTGTCATCAATTACAGGAGTAGTGTTATGTCTACTAAACAACTAGTAATCAACTATCACATGACAGAGCGTTGTAACTATAACTGTCACTATTGTTATGCAAAATGGGAAAAACCAAATGAAATTCACAAACAAGACGGCACTGTAAATCAGTTACTGACAAACCTCAGCAACTACTTTTTAAACCCCAATCCTATCCAGTCCGAGCTTGGCTACGATAGCGTTCGACTTAACTTTGCCGGCGGCGAACCTCTCTTACTTAAAAACAAGTTTATCAATGCAATTGATTGTGCAATATCTTTAGGTTTTGACATATCAATCATTACCAACGGTCATCTACTTACAAAAAACTTCATAAAGGAGCATGCTCATCGTATGAGTATGATTGGTATTAGCTATGATTCGGCAAACCAGGCGTGCCAACAACAGATCGGGCGTAATACAAGAAGTGGCTCTGTGATCACGCCGAGACAACTGAGCAACATCAGTCATCTAATAAGAAAGCATGCACCTAAGACGGAACTAAAAATTAATACTGTCATTAACCAGTTCAATGTCAATGAAGATCTCTCCTCTCTAATCTCAAAAGTTAAACCTGACAAATGGAAACTACTCCAAGTACTGGGGATCTATGATGAAATACCTGAAATATCAGATAATGATTTTACCAATTTCATCACTCGTCACCAGTCACTCAACTCAGTTATGTCGATTGAAGATAATGCCACAATGATAGGCTCATATCTGATGATAGATCCAAGCGGTTGTTTTTTTCAGAACGAAAATACTCACAACGGGTATCTCAAGAGCCGCTCTTTGCTAACTACACCTGTAGGCATAGCTCTAAAGGAAAGCGGCTTTAATCCTAAGAAGTTTTCTGCGCGATACAAATAAAGCTTTTTTGTGCAATGCACAAATTAACAATGGTTCTTGAAGTGGTCAAGTAAAATTGGCCACGGTTTTAGAGTCATTCCAGAATAAGCGTTCTGACTCATTTGGCGTCAGACCACCGTTATATTGATGTGGCCTGATCTCGCTGTAATATCCTGTGATGTACTGAGTGATTGAACGCTGTGCC
>NZ_RSEJ01000164.1 GCF_009910675.1 Photobacterium alginatilyticum
GTTTACAGTGATTCTTTCGAACTAGTGTAGTGATAGGACTTGGTTGGCATAACAAGGCAATCAAGGTGACCCGTTACACTCGGCGGTTTCGGTTTGAAGTTCGGTATGCTTTGCTAGTTCAGTGCGGGGCACCTTATTGCAGGCGTTATGCACCTAGAGCCAAGAATTTCAATGGTAGATTGTTCATCGCTCATTTCCACGATTTCTCTGGCCATTCGTTTGCCGAAAGGCTGCCTGAAAGTCTTCAGATAGGCTTGTTGTTGTCTTCTCTGCTGCCTTTGATTCTGGCAATTCAACATCATAATTTCAACGTTGCTCCGCTGTGAAAGTGTTGGCGCTTTTCTTTGCCCATAGGTTTGGTGCTGCAGCCAAGCCAGTTCGTATCAGGTTGTCATGCAGGTTTCTCTGGCTTAAATCGTTGAAAGTGAAACGGAATTCTCCGATTCTGAATTTGTTGCCTGTATGTCGCAGATTTATCACGCGTGGAAAGGCTTTCGGTCAAGTATGATCGTATTAATGGATGGAGTTGCATAACAAAGGTATCAAGGTGACGCGTTTGACTCGGCATTTTTGGTTTGGAGTTTAGTGGATTTGGTGAGTTCATCGTGGCGCACCTTATCCCAGGCGTTATGCACCTAAGAGCCATGCTCATCGATGGTAGAAGGTTCATTGTTCACTACCACGATTTCTCTGGCTATCGTTCATCAATAGGCTGCCGTTTAGCTTAGGGGATAAGCGTGTTGGAAGTCTCTTTGTTGTCTTTGAGAACAAA
>NZ_RSEJ01000165.1 GCF_009910675.1 Photobacterium alginatilyticum
AAAAAATCCTTCTCAACTTCCATTATAACAACAGATATAACTATATGTAAACCCCATGTTATMCAGATGSGAGTCTTTTATTTCTAKAAGCKRYCGATAGAGAATTATCGGAAAATTKGCGTGCTTCCATTTTTTATTAAAAAAAAKGGAAATTTTAGACCCCTACTGCTACTGCCTTGAATATAAGGGCAATAAGAAGGGGGAAGGTAGATAGATAGCTATATCTGCATATGTTTAACAAATACAAATATTAATCTTTCTTATACACTTCACAAGCGTATTCTACTTCCAGTTGTAGAAATTCGACTCAAAAATCGGTCAAAATCTCTATTTTCTCTGCTAATAGTTTTTTGAAGAATGAAATACATGAAAGGTTTTAAGTTAAAAATCTATTCTATATTGTTTTTGATTTTTATGTCTTTATCTCAGTGAAAGGATCAAATACCGAATCTATTTATTTTATAGTATTCAAGGAAATTAGAATAGATTCAAATAGATATGGAATAKCATAATMATGGTCGAAATTGCATTCTTTTTGTTTTGATATTCTATACAAAATCCCATAACATAATARGTCKAAGTGGCAGAATTCTTTTTYARGGCATATTTTCYCAATTMCTTTCCATTTKTMTCTGTTGCACAAATTCCAATTTGAGTAGAAAATTCTATTTATTCYTCCGTTCATACGTATTTAATATATTCCATATAGGGAGTTGGGTAAAATTTYATGTAATTCAGTAAACAGAATATAAATTCCATTATTGCTATA
>NZ_RSEJ01000166.1 GCF_009910675.1 Photobacterium alginatilyticum
CTAGGAAAAGAGGTCTTCCGACGGCTGGAATATCACATCAACGATTCAGCAATTCGTTGGGCGCAATCCACCCTAATTCTAATGGCAAGGAACAATTATCGTGCGTAAATTATGTGGGGATCCGCCAGCGCCTGCAATAAGGTGCCCCACACCGAACTAGCAAAGCACATTGAACTCCATACCAAAACCGCCGAGTGTAACGGGTCACCTTGATTGCTTTGTTATGCAACTCCATCCTAGAATGCTGTCTCTACATGGGCGAAGACCTATCCGCATATGATCTCCTTTCGCCGGGACAACAACGAATACTGGACTTAAGAGCGCAGATAACTTTCAGCAACTGTAAGCCAGCCGAGCTTTCTTACCTGCCTGACACCAAACTTGATTGGCTGCCCTTCAATGAAGCTGAAAGCCTAAGGGAGCGCTACTTCCTGAAACCACGGAACAAAAAGGGTGTTAAACGAAAGCCTGACGGTTAGTTCTCAAAGACAACCAAGAAACATTCAACTAGCCTATCCTCGGAGCCAAAAGGCAGCCTTTCGCTGAACGAATGGCCAGAGAGTTCGTGGTATTGAACGATGAACCTTCTACCATTGATGAACTTGGCTCTAAGGTGCATAACGCCAACATAAGGTGCGCCACAATAAACTAACCAAGCGCACCAAACTCCATACCAAAACTGCCGAGTGTAAAGCGTCACCTTGATGTTTTTGTTATGTTTTATGGTATACACCCTTACCATACCTTTGGATGTAATTGTAAAA
>NZ_RSEJ01000168.1 GCF_009910675.1 Photobacterium alginatilyticum
TACTGATTKTCACTTCGTAATTAAGGGACCCCCCTTTACTTTAATTTTTATGATATTTTTAACTTTAGAGCATATATTAACTCATATTTCCTTTTCGATTGTTTCAATTGTAATTACAATTCATTTAATAACCTTATTAGTCGATGAAATCGTAAMACTATCTGATTCGTCAAAAAGGGGCATGMTCGCGACTTTTTTATGTATAACAGGATTATTAGCCATTCGTTGGATTTATTCGGGACATTTTCCATTAAGTAATTTATATGAATCATTAATCTTTCTTTCATGGAGTTTCTCCATTATTCATATTGTTCCGTATTTTAAAAAAARGAAAAATGATTTAAGTAYAATAACKGCACCAAGTGTTCTTTTTACACARGGCTTTGCTACTTCAGGTCYTTTAACTGAAATACATCAATCCGAAATATTAGTACCKGCTCTCCAATCTGAGTGGTTAATAATGCACGTAAGTATGATGGTATTGGGTTATGCAGCTCTTTTATGCGGATCATTATTATCAGTAGCACTTTTAGTAATTACATTTCGAAAAGGTATAACACTTTTTTATAATAAAAATTATGTATTAAATTTCAATGAATCTTTTTCCTTTGGTGAAATTCAATACATGAATAAAACAAACAATTTTTTTGWAAATACTTCCTTTTTTTCTTCTAAAAATTATTACAGATCCCAGTTGATTCAACAATTGGATTATTGGGGTTATCGTGTTATTAGTACAGGTTTTATCTTTT
>NZ_RSEJ01000169.1 GCF_009910675.1 Photobacterium alginatilyticum
TATTCTTGCAGAATTTATAGCCGGACAATTAAAAAATAGAGTTTCTTATTCTTGCAGAATTTATAGCCGGACAATTAAAAAATAGAGTTTCTTGTCGCAAAGCAATGAAAAAGGCTATTGAATTAACCGAACAAGCASATACAAAAGSAATTCAASTACMAATTGCAGGAMGCATTGATGGAAAAGAAATYGCACGCRTCGAATGGATCAGAGAAGGYAGGGTTCCCCTACAAACCATTCGGGCTAAAATTGATTATTGTGCCTATACAGTTCGAACTATCTATGGCGTATTAGGTATMAAAATTTGGATATTTATAGATGAAGAATAAAAAAACYTWCCTYRKCTTTTTTTTTACCCCAAAATCCAACAAAAAATAAAAAAYACGTTCATTTTTTTGTTTGAAGATAAAAAAAAGAGCTCTTAATTCCGTAATTCTTTAATTCTATAGGGTTRAATAAAAAKTCGATTAAATGTTTGATATAATTGCTATGCTTAGTGTGTGACTCGTTGGTTTTTTAGGAATAAGGTTCAAAAAAAAMAAGCCTCCCTAATATGAAYTAATAACTATAGAACKAAGAACCAACTCATCRCTTCGCATTATCTAGATCCAACMAAGCAGTCAAGATATGAWAAATTTTTCATATCATTGTARCAACTGAAATTTGTTTTGCATAAACTAAAAGAGYAAAAAATAGGATTCTCAGGTGTGAAACGGAATATAGAAAAAGGTGTAGATAGAGGGGTGAGAGAA
>NZ_RSEJ01000023.1 GCF_009910675.1 Photobacterium alginatilyticum
ACAAAAACTGGAGTCTTTCCTTATGATTGATCATTTCAACTTCCTTATTGATACTTTCAAGTAGAATAAGCATATTGATTGAATGCGATTCATGCTAGTTTTTGCAAGTGTTATTTCTATATGAACAAGAAAGTGCAAGGTGACACTTTGATGTTGTACCGCAGATGCTGCCGACCAGTTTAGCTTTGTCGTCAGCGTACCATTTAACTCATCTATTGCAGCTGGCCCCGACATGCCGCTGAACCCTTTCCTTTTTGCTCCGGAAGGACGCTTCCACGGCGATAACTTCAACGTTGAATTCCCCGGTCGCGAGCTCGAAATCCACCTAAAGGGCGATTCACTGACCTCTCTCGCTTCTGATCGGTTCTTTTCAACGGCAAACGATACATCAGTCTATGACCCGAGCAACTGTCCAGGCCCTGACTGTGACAGCTTCCGCGGAGAGAACGGAACACCCTGGGGATTACTCATAGATTCTAACTGGTCTCATCCTGCTGAAAGAATTGATGTACTAGAGGCATACCCAAATCTGGCTGATTTTGCCCGCTCAGGCGGCGAGACAAACAGCAACTGGCACCAGCGTACTAACGCTATCGTCAGCAAACTTTTTGAATAATGTCTAAGAGGAAAAGATGATAAATAAATTGTGTATTTCCCTCGGCCTCGCCTTTGCTCTCACAAGCTGCGGTGGTGGCGGTGACTCTGGTGGTAGCAGCGGTGGAGGCGGGAGCGAGAACCGGGTGACCTTTGATCAAATTGTCATCCCTGAAGGATTCAACCTAAGAACCTCTTACCCGGTCATGCTCGACATATCACTCGGATCCAATGAGCTTATGTTCCTCAATGTTTATGGCAGCTACAAGCACGCAAGAAACGGAGAAGTTGTAGCTGATACCAGTAGCCGGATTATCGCCGGCGAGCTCAAAGACGGGCAATTCAAAGGGAGGTTTACAGCCACCTCAGGCTTAGACAGTGTACTCGTAGAAGCATGGTTTAGAGACGGAACTCGTCTCCCATTTCGTCAAGTTATCCAGCTTCCTCAAGAAACTATCACGATACGTAACTAGACATGGCAATATTTAAGGTTATTGCTGCTCGGCACAAACTGCTGGTGCCGAGCAGCAAAATTTCTATCGCAGTATTACTTAATGTCTATGGTTCGGCTGGCTTTTCGATATTGGATTCTCCACCCCTGCCAACGCGGCAACTCCCAGCGCTTCGGATCGGCTTTTCGTTTCCCGCTGACATGCACGGCCGTAACCAGCTTTCTTGCGATATGGTACTCGATTCGCATTGTTAAATCGGTCAATTCAACCTGATACGGATATGCCTGATCAAATTCGTCGCGCTCCCAGTCAGGAATACCATCAAAAGGGAAGTCATCAACACTAAACAGCTCCAGGTCTTCTGCTGTCTCAACCCCAAGTGCTTCCAGTTGTTCGCTGAACCACTCAGTCATATCCACCTGCGTTGCCGGACGCGAACAAACCTCTTGCTGGTAGCGCCCGAGCGCCACATAAAGATTCCATTGATGGATGTCGGCCGATATCTTATCAGCAAGCCCCGGTAAGGCCACTCCCTCAAGAATCATCCCGAGTAGTGCCTGTCTTGCTGACTGTCCCTGCGGCTCTTGCCATTGTGAACTGATCACGCGCCCTGCGTATACACGCTGTACTTCAACCAAGCATTGATCATCTGTCATCTGACTTTGACCCTGTACCTCCTCACCAAATTCCAGTGAGCTCATCATCTCCAGGCTGACAGGAGACATACAGGTTGCCAGTGACAATGTTTGCTTTACCCCTTTCCCCGGCAAAGCAAACTGATCGAAAACGATAGCTGCCTCTGCACTATCGGCAAATCGGCTGTCACGCCCTACAGTTACTTCGTTGTAGCCATTACCTAGTGCCTGACGACGTTTTTCGCGTCTGATGTACACCAACTCAGGCGCAGCTGTCATTACAGCCTGTAGCCAATTTTCGCGCTTAATTGATGTGGCAACTTCCAATTGCGGGAGCTCAAGAGCCTCACGAATTTGTTCGGATAGTTGCCTTGCTTCTTTAAGGACACTTTCGTCAACAGTAAGAAAGTCGGGGATCGGTTCTCGAAGCAGTTTTACCATCGTCATGGCGTCACAGGCCATCGGTAACCATTTTGACAGCAGTTCACGCCGCTCTTCACCGCTTGGTAATTGCCAAAGCCGCTGCGGCACACTAAGCGCAGCAGACAAGTCAACCATCATCTCCTGGCTGGCCTTATCAGGCATAACTGTTATCAGGTGTGCAAACAATGTATCAATCGGCAGCGGATACAAACGCTGGCCATGAGCAGTCACCTTCCCCTGCTCGTCAATCGCTCGCATTTGCAGTAGTTTGTCCTTCGCTTTTTCAAGCGTTTGTTGAGGCAAGCTGTCAACAAACTTCAGCTCTGCAAATGTGAAGCCACAACAGGCCGCTGCCAGCATCGGCTCAACCAACTCCTCCCGATGCAGCTCAGGCGGGGTCAGCCTCTCAAGCGGCGCGGCCTTACCGTATAAACGAATACAGCACCCTTCACTGACTCGACCAGCCCGACCTTTACGCTGCTCGGCACTGGCTCGTGATATTGCATGAAGCCCCAGCACTGTTCGGCCGTTTCGCTGGTGTGTTCTGCGCTCAAGGCCAGTGTCAACGATAAGAGTCACACCAGGAATGGTTAGCGATGTCTCGGCGACATTCGTGGCCAAAATAATCCGCTGCTTGTCGCTTTCAGTTAGCGCTCTGTGCCTCTCTTCGTCAGAGACAGAGGCATGGAGCGGAATAACATCCATCAGCCCCGAAGCAATTTGCTCGTTAAAAGCTTGTTTTAACTGAGACACGCATTGGGCAATTTCTTTGCGACCCGGGAGAAAGACCAGAATATCCTGATGCTGCTCATAAACTCCTAATATCGCTGCGCTGACTTTCTTCTCAACCCCTCTGATGTCAGGCATATTTCTGCTATCACTGGCAGAGTGGGTAACTTCGACAGAATAGGTTCGCCCCTTGGCCTGCAAGCGCTGAGCGCCGAGATATTCTGACAGACGCTGACCATCCATTGTCGCCGAAGTCGCGACCAGTCGGTGCCTGTTAAGCTTCATTAGCAAAGCTAGCAGCAAGTCGGTATCCCAGCGCCTTTCATGAAACTCATCGATGATCACCGTATCAAAAGACGCAAGCTGATCTTCGCTTAACCATCGCAATGCAACGCCAGGGGTCACAAAAACAATGCGGCTCAAATCTGTAAATCGATTATCAAAACGGATTGCATATCCTACGCCTTCACCCAGCGTCTCCCCCGCCAATTGCGCGACATATTCGGCTAGTGAAGTACATGCCACACGTCTTGGCTCGACGACCAATACCCTTCCCTTTTCTGCAGCCCATAGCGGCAAACGGGTCGACTTACCCGAACCGGTCTCGGCTTCAACAACCAAATGCTGCTGTGAAAGTTGGGAGAGGAATGTTTCTTTAAGAGAATCTATGGGTAACTTCTGCGACATGCCTGTTTCTGCTGCTAAATCCAATTCTTACGGTATTTTGTCAGCATTTGACGTCCATGTCATACTTTGCTGTGAGATTGGTGTTTGGACATGGGAGCCGTCAACGATGACTACAATGTCACTGCATTAGTCAGGGGCGATTTTGCCTCATGGCATCTTCAGCATGGACTGTTATTTTATCTTTAAGGCCTTTGTTGATCTTATAGTGAATAACAAAAATGACAGTAAACAGCCCCATAAGGAATGGCTGCTGATTAAAAGCACCGGTAAATACAGACAATAGTGAGCCCGTATCTGTTTCAGTCAAGAAGAGAATTATGATCGCAATGATTGATAGCGTTACCTGAGCAGACCAATTAATCACTTTCTTCTTATTAACAAGCTCTAATACTTCCTCACTTTTGGTATGCATGACGATATCATTTGGTTTCTCTACTAACTGATATTCAGAAGGCATGCAGATTGGCGAGTAACTAATATAGTTTTTCTCTATTCTTTCCACCACGCTATCATGAATTTTGGCCAGTTTAATATTCACTTTGCCCGTATTCATCAACTCGTCGATATTTCTCGGCGCGTAACGATACAGTGATTTCAGCCCGGCTCTCGAGTCATACATTGTGCCATGGCTATTGGCCTTATCGCGATATTGACCAAGAATACCGTTTTTGAGCCTTAGTCCATGTTGCTGCGCTTTTTCCAGCATCCATACCAGCGGCACATAAGAGAGGTCATCATCCGGATAGCCACCTCCCACATTAGAGTGAACACCGCTAAACCAGACCTGCTCGATACGATTACCATCTTCGTTGCTTTCATCCCAAAGCAAAGGGTGAAAGGTCTTTCGTTCATCATCGATCGCCAGGGCGTGCACTGCCTTCTCAACGGATTGCGATAACTGACGATCAGGTATGTAGAGTGGGTAAAAACGATTGATAAAGTCTTTTATCTCATCAACGGGTGCGCCATAGGCATCCACGGTATCCCACACACCAACAAATTTAATCGGAATGGGAGTGTTATTCCCTGACTGTGTATCTTGGCCCGTTCGCTTTTTCCAGTCACTCAAATAGGACTCATATTTATCCTTGGCATCCTGTTTGAGCTCAACGTCATTATTACCTTGTGCCAATCCCTGATTTGCCACAAGCCCAACTAATATTCTCACCGTAAAGGCACCACGACTAAAGCCAAAGCAATAAATATCATCACCCGCTTCATAATTCCTGCTGAGAAAAGAGTAGAGGTCAATCACGTTTTGCTTTAATCCCCAGCCAATCGCCCCACCAAGCAACTTGAGAGGCTTAAAGCTGGATGTGCCAACACCGTCGTCATAGAGGGCTATTTGTGTTTTGGCTACCTCTTCACTGTTTATATCTATCGCTTTATAGGTACGCCACACGTTTGTTTTGTGCAGCTTGGCCGCACTATTGCCGGTACCATCCGAGAGCAGAATAATATTCTTGGCCACATTCACATCTCCTTTACGATATCTGCAACTAAACCTGTCTCAGATAAGAACTATGACAATAACCATCAGCCAAGTTATCTCCTTCAAGATCAACCTGGCTCCAATCACCTTCCTGGCCAATCACATAAACAAATGAGTTAGGCTGTAATACTGATAACGTCGGAAAGTTCACTCCCGGACCGGCACGTAAGTTAAGTCCTGTACGTGCTATTACTTTAGAACGCACCATCTGCTCTTCGTCCGGATTATCGTTCAGGCTTGGTCTGTCAGGCAGTAAAGACGGAACAGGTGGTGCACCGCCGTCTCTCTGGGAACGGTAGATTTCACTGGCAAGGTTATTGGCCCAGCTCTCGTCGGCGTTTTCCGGGTAATACCCCCGACGTAGTTCCGATAAGGATAAATCAGGCAACTGCAAATGCGGCATTTCCCAAGATAATGGCTCAAGCCCCTCAGCCTTGGCAACTTTGTGCATCCGTTTCCACCATTTTCGCTTTTGCCCACTATCATCCCAACTCCAGCGGCCGTTCTCCCTCAACACTAAATCAGCTGCACATCCATATTGATGCATGGATTGCCATGGCCTAGCCCTGGTCACTATTGGACCAGCCACACCATTACGCCCTTTGCTGAAGAGGTAGGCTTGTCGAGACGGAGAGCGGTAGCCTTCAAAAACCTTAAATGGTAACCCTTCTTTATTTAAGATCGATACGACTGAAGCGACTCGAGTTCGTATCGTAGGATGAAGGTGTTGCATGTTTCGATCTACACTCATGTCAATATCACCCTTAATTTTGGTATTCTCAAATACACATCATTGGGCTTATCACGCTAAGCAATAAAGCATGCTCGAAGTAAACTACTGCGCATCAAATTAATAATGCCATACAGTATTGTAGTCTAAACTATACATCTCGCTATCTACGGCGAATAATCGTTTACATTTTCACTAGCGCTAATGTCGTCTTAGTCATTGTATTGTCTGCCAGGTATCTGTCCCTAAAGGCATCGGAAGTCAGTGGCTTGGAGTAATAATAGCCTTGCCCGATATTGCAAGATTTGGTTTTCAGAAACGCTTCCTGTGTGGCGGTTTCAATGCCTTCAGCAACCACAGACATACCAAGGTCATTAGCCATTGAAATAATTGCGCCAGACAAGGCCTGATCATAGGTATCTGTATCGATATCACGAATAAAGTCTCTATCAATTTTGACGCCATCAAAGCTGAACTGACGAAGGTACTTCAATGAAGAATACCCTGTACCAAAATCATCAAGCCATACCTGAACGCCAGCATCCGATAAAGACTTAAGGTACTGTTGTGCTTTCCTTTCATTTTTTATCAGCAAACTTTCCGTTACCTCAACATGCAACCTGTCGGCAGAAAGGTTATGCTTATCTAACATTTCTACAATTTTCTCGCAGGTATTTTGCCTGTAAAGCTGTTTGGCCGATATATTGATTGCAATATGGAACTTAGGCGGCAAATCGGCTGACCAATCCACCAGATGCTGACAAACGCTTTCTATTAACCAGTCACCAATTGGAATGATTAGCCCGGTAGATTCGGCGATGTAGATAAACTCGTCAGGGTGGATCAAGCCAAGTTTCGGATGACGCCATCGAATAAGGGCCTCAGCCCCTACTACTCTACCGCTGTTAAGATCAATCTGGGGCTGCAGCCAGATTTCAAATTGCTCCAGGGCTGTTTGAGCCTTCCTTAACTCTGTTTCTATCAAGCTTCGGTGCTCAAGGCGGTTGTTCATTTCAGCATTAAAATGACTGAATGTTCCCTTTCCTTTTGCCTTGGCCTCATACATTGCAATGTCAGCATTTTTAATCAAATCGTTGCCGGTATCAGAAGATGCCGACAAACTTGATATTCCAATACTGGCATTGATAAATAACTCCTTACCCTCAATGGTAATTGGCCGTTTAATCAATTTGATCAGTCTTTTTGCGACAGTCGATGCCTCGCTATCATTAGCCAACTGAGGCAAACAAAGCAGAAACTCATCCCCACCCACCCTGGCTAGAATGGCCTGACTCTCGCTGCATTCAGAATTGAAGTCGGTACGGCGAAGGCTGGTAATAATCCGCTCCGAGACCTGCCTCAGCAGCGCATCGCCTACCGGATGGCCAAAGGTGTCATTGGTGTTTTTGAATTCGTCAAGATCAATGAACATAACAAACAAAGGCGAGAAATGTGCCTTACGCTTTCTAATCAACGCGTTGAGCAACTGCAGGAAATACTCTCTGTTGGGCAACTTCGTCAATGGATCATGATAGGCAAGAAACTCCATTTCTTTTGTCCGCAGCTGTAATTTAATACTGAGATCGTTAAATGAGTTCGCCAGTATCCCTACCTCATCACTGGAGCTAACCTTATTCAGTCGAGAAAAATCCCCTTGAGACATGCGTTTCACATGATCTACCAGATCAGAAATGGGACCAGTTATCGAGCGCGTCAAAAAGACCGACAGAATAAGGCTCATTAAACAGACAAATAACACAGAGACGCCGGTTATCACTTGGATCTGCATCAGTTTCAACTGCGTAAAATCGGATATCAGTTGCCTTGAATTATTGATATCACCATGAATGGATGTAAGAGAAAATTGCAGAAATAAACCGCCCAGTAACTTATCACCAAGGAAAATTGGCGTAGCAAGCTCATAGTGCAGCTTGGTCTCATTTGAGTAATCTCTTTTATCGGTTAACACCGCATTCAACACATCAGTTCGATCAAACAGCTCACCGTAGCTAGTGATCTTTCGCTCGGCTTCATGGAAGATCTTTCCGTTATCATCAAAAACAACAATCACATCAACTTTCTTGGAACTTAATGCCGGATTCAAAAGCCGATATGTCGACTCTAAGTCATACATGTAAAGCGGGTTAACCAGGGCCTCGGAAAAATACTTCAGTGAATGATTGGCTCGTTCGTACAGTTGCTTCATCAATGTTTGGGAGGTCAACTTCGTCGTATCTTCTAAGACTTCTCTCGAGCTATCTTTAACAATCGCTATCTGAATCGTCGAAACCAACACAATACCACCGACGACAAGTAAGGTATTCCATAATGAAAAGCGGGTAAGCAAGTTCATTATCCCCCCTAGGGAACCAACTGCTGTTCAACAATTTCTCTAAGCTGTTCGGCATACGCGATGCCGTCTAATGCATCAGAGCTTAAATGCGTAAATTTTGCCGTTGACTGATACCGCCGCAGTGCCGCTTTCCCAGCTTCGCTGTCATTGGCATCAAGCAATAGTCGCTGGATCTCGTTCTTTAACCCGTTGTCGATCCCGGAGCGAATCAAAACAACACTTCTTGGAAACGACGGAGACTGATGGATAATAGTCAGCTCTTCCCGCATCTGCGACGGCAGATCTTCCTCATCGTTCCAATTCAAATCGCTAAAGGCGCCAGCCATAATCACCCCGTTACAGACCCATGATGAAATGTTGACTTCGTTATGCGAGGCCGTCATTTCATCAGAAAATAGGTAACCGACCCGATTCGCATCAGGTAACTCTCTCGGTGATTTTAACTCCTGAAGTTCAAAGCCTGACTGAAGCAAAATTGATGCAGGAATATAGAAAGCACTGGCAGAGCTTCTGTCTTCAAAAGCAATGGTTTTTCCAAGTAAATCATTCAATGACTTAATACCACTATCCTTCCGGACAAAGAACACCGAGCGATATTTATCCACTCCTTTCTTCCACCTAAGCAAAAGCAACTCGGCATAGGATTCGTTAACGAGTTTACTGGCTGTAAATACCGTTTCCGACAATACATCAACCTTGCCTTGCTCAAGAAGATTCATCATCTGTGCGGTATTTCTGGCGACGATCACCTCGCCTTTTTCGATACCGTAAGCATGAAGATTGCTGGCTAAGTAATCAGCCATCGGCTTAATGAATTTATATTGCTTCTTCGGATTGGTACTGATGACACCAACAGTAAGTACGCTAGAAAACAGGCTCGAGTCAGTTTGACTCACTGTCACAGCATTTGTTTCTATACCGACAAACAATAACGCCAGACACAAAGCCCTGTAGCTCATGACTCGACATAGTTGAACATCCTTCATCGACTGCCCTTCATGAAATTGCTCTAAAACAAATTTCATAATAGACCAACGGGAAAATTGTGTTATTCAGTTCTCAATTTTTCGATGAAAAAATGCAGCATTCATAACTAGCTGTTCCAACCTTCTATTAGTACCGGTCTTGTAATTTGTCAGTTATTTCTCTCACAAATACTTTCGGCTTCATTAACAAGCACTGCAGCTGTTCACAAACTCAGCATGACTCACTAACCTTCTTCCCCGGTCAGCACATTATTTGTTAACCCGTTACCTACGAGGAATGGGGAAAAATCCCCCCAAAATAAAGAAACATGATCATTTTCTCGAAAATAACCCTTACAGGCTTTGAAATAACTCGCTTATAAGCATACGATTAGCCCCTAAATGAAAATGTTGTATACAATTTTTATTGATAACTACCAAGTCCCCAAAAACAGAGTCTATTGCATGAAAAACGATAAAAGACCCTTATATATTCCCTACGCAGGCCCTGCGTTGCTTGAAACACCTCTGCTAAACAAAGGTAGTGCATTCTCTGTCGAAGAACGGATGTTCTTCAATCTGGAAGGTCTGCTTCCAGAAGCAATTGAAACCATCGAAGAGCAAACCGAACGTGCATATCAGCAGTATCAAAAATTTGATAATGATATGGATAAGCACATTTACCTGCGAAACATCCAGGATACTAACGAGACTCTGTTCTATCGCCTGGTTGAAAATCACATCACCGAAATGATGCCAATCATCTACACGCCAACAGTAGGTGCGGCATGTGAAGACTTTTCTAATATCTATCGCCGTGGACGCGGCCTGTTTATCTCGTACCCGAACCGCGACCGCATTGAAGACATGCTGAACAACGCCTCTCGCCACAATGTAAAAGTAATCGTTGTGACCGATGGCGAACGTATTCTTGGTCTTGGTGACCAGGGCATCGGCGGTATGGGGATCCCAATTGGTAAGCTGTCTCTATATACCGCCTGTGGTGGTATTAGCCCGGCATATACCCTGCCGGTTGTTCTTGATGTGGGTACCAATAATCCACAACGCCTGTCTGATCCTATGTACATGGGCTGGCGCCATCCGCGTATCTCCGGTCAGGAATACGAGAACTTCGTTGACGAATTTATCCAGGCAGTAAAACAACGTTGGCCAGATGCGTTAATCCAGTTTGAAGATTTTGCCCAGAAAAACGCCATGCCTCTGCTTGAGCGCTACAAGGACAAAGTTTGTTGCTTCAACGATGATATTCAGGGGACTGCAGCGGTTACTGTTGGCTCATTGTTGGCCGCTTGTAAGGCCGCAGGCAGCAAGCTATCTGAACAACGAGTCACCTTCCTGGGCGCTGGCTCAGCAGGTTGTGGTATCGCTGAAGCAATTATCGCGCAGATGGTTTCGGAAGGCATTTCCGATGAACAAGCCCGTAGCCAGGTGTTTATGGTTGATCGCTGGGGTCTGTTGGTAGACGACATGCCGAACCTGATTAACTTCCAGAAGAAGCTTGTTCAGCCTCGTGACGAAATTAATAAGTGGGAAGCACAGGATAACAACATCTCGCTACTTGATGTTATGCGCAATGCCAAACCCACCATTCTGATCGGTGTATCCGGTGTACCGGGACTATTCAGTGAAGATGTGATTCGTGAAATGCACCAGCATTGCGAACGCCCTATCATCTTCCCGCTGTCCAACCCGACTAGCCGCGTTGAAGCGACACCGGCTGATATAATTCGCTGGACAGATGGTAATGCGCTCGTTGCCACGGGCTCTCCGTTTGAACCTGTTGTACATAACGGTAAAACCTACCCGATTGCCCAGTGTAACAACAGCTATATCTTCCCGGGGATCGGCCTGGGCGTATTGGCTGTCGGCGCGCGTCGCGTCACTGACGAAATGCTGATGGAAAGTAGCCGCGCTCTGGCAGAATGCTCCCCGCTGGCTATCGATGGTAAAGGCGCCCTGCTCCCACCATTGGAAGAAATCCAGACAGTATCCCGTCATATTGCTTTTGCTGTTGCCAAAAAGGCAGTTGAGCAGCATAAGGCACCGAAAAATACTGACGAACGAATTAAAGAGAAGATTGACGCAAACTTCTGGCAAGCAGAATACCGTCGTTACAAGCGTACTTCTTTCTAATAAATACCTATCAATAGCCCGCGCAGATGCGGGCTTCTTCATTTTAGGCTACGCCCTCCCCTCCAATAAGTACACCCAGCCTCTCAGCACAACACAGACTAAGAAGCCCATAACTATTTTTCAGATAAGATGAATAGGTGTTGCATGGTTTCATTTATTTCCGTGATAGACCTCAAAAAAACACTGTTCGATTGTTGTGATAATGGCCAGCGCATATATATTAACTAATAACAAACACTAATTACTTTTAAACGGTGAATGCATATAAAATAAAATTTAGATTTATTTATAACAGCAGATATAAACACCTGAAATGTCATTTAATATGCATTTCTACAAATCGCTTTCCTATTATTTTACTACCACATCAGTTGTGGTTGTTTATTTTAAATATATTTGTAATTCATCTAACGGAGAGACACATGAACAAATCAATTTTATTCGCCATCGCATCCACTATCGCCTTAGCATGCTCTAGCAGTGCAATTGCCAGTGGAAACCACAGCGGGCAAGCATTGAAAGAAACAGGGAAATCAGGTTCACACGCCAGTGCAAGTGCTGGTCATTCTATTGCCGGGTCAGGGCAAGTGACTTCAGCCGCTTCAGCCATGCCACTCGCCGTTGTGGGCTCTGTCGGTACAGTTAGTAAAACAGTATCCAATGAACTGATGGAAGCCGCAACGGCACCTATTGGTACCCCATTAGAAATTACGGAAGAGTCAATTTCAGCAGGTCCACCACCGAGTGAAGCATTAAAGCCAAATTTGAATAACCAAGAAATATAGGAGATAACTAATGAAGGTTGTAAGGCTTTATATCCTAATATCCTCTCTGTTTCTATTATCATTTCCGAGCGCTTCGGCGCTCGCAGGTATGAGCCAGGCAGGATCAGAAACGTATTATACGACAGAAGAGATCTTATCCTTTTCTAAGAAAGTTGAAAAGATATTGGCCAAAAAAGGAGCCAGAGTTGCCATTATTGCAAGGGTAGGTAGTTCGCGTAGTAATTTACCGCCAGGAATAAGATTTACTCATACAGCCGTTGCCGTTTATTCTCAGATTACCACTGAAGATGATAGAGTTGTGCCTGGGTATGCAATATATAACCTGTACCAGACAGAACAATCACCAGATGTGAGTGAGCTGGTACAAGATTTTCCGGTCGATTTTTTTGCTGGTGTCGAAGATCTTGAAGCAGGTGTAATCATACCCTCTGCAGAATTACAAAGAAGGCTATTAACCATTATATCTTCATCAAGTTATAACAATTTACATAACCCCAATTACTCACTCATTGCAAACCCGTTCACAACGGACTTTCAAAACTGCACGGAGTTCACCCTTGACCTTATTACCGCCGCTATCTATCAGACTGACGATATAAAAGCGATTAAACTCAACCAAAGGGCTTACTTTAGGCCTCAGCCTTTGCGTGTAAGTCCTGTTAAGCTTGCGCTTGGCTCGATGTTTGTTGCAGATATCACAACGTCCGATCATCCGGGATCTCCTGAAACAGCCACCTTTACAACCATTGGTGATTTTCTAACCAACTACAACGCCGCTTCTGAGGTGTTTACTATCACACTTGACGCTCAGGATGGATAAGTTACCGCTACAAATATCGCTATTTCACATAACTAGAACCTACGCAGCAACATATAATGCAACGCATGATAGTATCGAGCCCCTATACAACAGTAGTGCAGTTTGCAATAACAAAAAATGAACAACTTAAGCTTGGTTCATTTAAGGACGTACGATGAAAGAAGATAATAAGAACAAAAGATGGATTGCTAGTTTTTGGCGAAGAATTGCAGCATTTTTAGTCGATATTGCCATACTTGGTACCAGTGGTTTCTTCTTGGGCTTCATGTTTCAAGACTTCTTTGTTCAAATTGGAAACTGGGGTAACTTGATTGGGTTTTCAATTGCGCTGCTTTATTACAGCATACTAAATAGTAGCCTTGGCCACGGACAAACACTAGGTAAAAAGCTATTTAAAATAAAGGTTGTTGATTCTAATAACAATACAATAACTGTTAATAGGTCATGTAGCAGATATTTAATTTTATATATCCCTGTATATCTTAATGGTGTCCAGCCTGATGGTAATATTACACCGATGCTATTAGAGTACTTATACCCTCTTATCATTTTTGGCGGGCTATTCTCTACCTACTACCTATACCTTTTTAACCGTACAACGAGACAGTCACTGCATGACCTGGCCGTTGGAACCTACGTTGTAAACATCAATAGTGAACAACAAGATATTGGAAAAGTATGGCGACCACACTTGGTTATCATTTCTCTGTTTTGCACAGCGATGCTTAGCTTACCCTTATTATTACAAGATAACGCTCAAGCAGAGCTCATTACAAAACTTGCTACAACTCAAGATGCTGTGATGGAAATTCCTTCATTACTCTCGGTAAACGTAACTGACGGGGAAACTGTTTTCAAAACAACAGATGGAGAAACGACCAACACTACCTATGTTGCCGCAGACGTATTCCTGTTAAAGAATAAAGTAGATGATGTAGAACTCGCTCGACATATTGCAGAGATAATCGTTCATACCTACGAGCCTTCATTAGATAAAGACATTATCAAGGTTCAGTTAATTTACGGTTATGACACGGGTATTTTTTCGAGTTGGAATAAACAAAACCACTCTTTTGAACCTTTAGAGTTATAGCCAAACTACCTCAAGATGCAGGATTCAGAGTGAGGCCAGCAGCAGAGTTGGCTGTTAACTATCACTTTCCAACCTAATGCACCTTCGATTCAAAGAGTCTGACCTTGCTCTCACATGACATTGACTATAATTGACAATTAACTAACAATTCAAAGGGTTGTGGCATATAGTACCTTGATAAGGTATTAGGGTACTATTGCCGATAGCATTTAATGGTTACACTTAGGTTTATATGAAACTGCTCTCCTTCATTCGCATTTCTGCAGTTCTCTGTATCGTTCTTACTGGAACGAGTTTGCTTATCGATCGTTGGATATCGGAATCAACTACGGATCGTATATTTTTTGATCCCTCTCTCATCCCTTCACGCTCTATTGGTCTGGTGCTAGGAACAAGTAAGTACATCGCCAAAAACCTCAATCCTTACTACGACTACCGCATGTCTGCCGCTCTTGAGTTATATGAGCTTGGGAAAGTCAATATTTTACTGCTAAGTGGAGATAACGCCCATCGCTCATACAACGAGCCTTGGACAATGAAGCGAGACTTATTGAAAGCCGGTATTCCAGATCAAGACATTGTTCTGGATTACGCCGGTTTTCGCACACTGGACTCCATCGTCAGAGCCAAGAACGTCTTCGAGGCCGACCACTTCGTTATCATTACCCAAAAGTTTCACTGTGAACGGGCATTGTTTATTGCCCAAAGCAATGACATTGATGCAATTTGTCTTGCAGTTCCGGAGCCCAGAGGCATGGCTGGATTAAAAATACGTGTTCGGGAAATTCTTGCAAGGGTGAAAGCTGTGGTCGACCTCTACCTGTTAGACATTCAACCCCGCTTCCTCGGACCCAAAGAGCCTATAGCCACCGAACAGGCAATCCTTGAAGGGCCCGTGCTTGAAAAGCAAGAAATTGAAGAACCAACGACAGAAGAACTACAAACCAGCGGATGAGTTTTTCCGTATCAGAAATACAACAAAGCCACTGCGATTCTTCAGTGGCTTTCTTATATCATCAGAAATTACGGTTTAACGATTGGAAGTAAAACTGTTAGTTCGCCTTTTGTTTTCCTTCCTTCTCGATATACGCTTTTAAAAACTTCATTCGCACACCTTTCATGTGCGCCTGTGCCTCGCTATGAACGCGCTTACGCAACCCCTGCGTTTTGGAACCCATAATGACCTAGCCTTATAATTTTATTCAATTTTATTAATTTAAAATTCCCTTTGGATTTATGATACAGAAGGCATAAATTTGCACCTAAAGATTTTTTGCCACCCTAGCTGACATCTGTGATCTAACACACATATTTTGAATAAATAATTACCCTATTGACTGAATCACAACCAATTGCAACAAGCTTCAAAACGAGCACTCTGTAAGCAGAGAAAAATTCATTTAACATTTCTTTTTATCTGTCAATATCACTGCCCCAGCATAAATATGATAAATTATGGGAGCCGTAGAAAATTCAACTACCAAGCCCAACGAGCTCCCCCTTTCGCAGCATGATTATCTAGCCGAGTTTCTGATGGGTACATTTCCACACATTCGCAGACAATAAGCTCACAAAAAAGATAATCAACAAGCCAAAAGCTCAACAAACAACCACCCAGTGGTTAACAATTACCAAAGTTTCTGTAACATTCAACTTAAGTAACATGTTGTGCATCACATTGCGCATTATTAATATAACTAGCGAAAGGAAAGCATATGACAGCCTTAACCCTGACACTGAAAAAGTGGCTGTTTGACCGGAATAGTATCATTCTACTGGCAGACATCGCCCTGTTTAGCATTTTGTTAAATACCCTTCCCTTCGAGGAAGACGTTGTGATCGGCTTGAGCATTCTGGCCTTTGTGGCTGTTTTATGGCTCACAGAAGCGGTTCATGTAAGTATTACAGCTATACTTGTTCCGATAATGGCTGTCGCATTTGGGATATTCAAAACACCACAGGCACTAAGCAACTTTGCCAATCCAATCATTTTCTTGTTCCTTGGTGGTTTTGCCCTTGCTGCTGCATTACACAAGCAAGAACTGGACAAAGCCATTGCCGATAAAGTTCTTCTTATCGCAAAAGGACGTATGTCAGTCGCCGTCTTTATGCTATTTGGTGTTACGGCTGCCCTGTCAATGTGGATCAGCAACACGGCAACGACAGCTATGATGCTCCCTCTCGTACTTGGTGTTTTGAACAAAGTGAATGCTAAAAGCGAACGTGGCACCTATGTGTTTGTGTTACTGGGTATCGCTTACTGCGCAAGTATTGGTGGTATCGCAACGGTTGTCGGCAGCCCACCAAATGCCATTGCCGCTGCAGAAGTTGGCCTGAGCTTTACCGAGTGGATGGCGTTCGGTCTGCCGGTATCGATGATTTTGCTACCAATCACTGTAGGTATGCTCTACTTCATGCTAAAACCGAACCTAAAGCATACATTTGAACTGGACCACAAACCGGTTGAGTGGGACAACGGTAAATTGATAACGCTAGCTATTTTTGGCCTGACGGTATTGATGTGGATTTTCAGCAAACCAATCAATGCATTCTTAGGTGGATTTAGCAAATTTGATACCCTAGTCGCGCTATCTGCAATCGTTCTGCTTGGTATCTCGCGTGTTGTTCAGTGGAAAGATATTGAGAAGTCAACAGACTGGGGTGTACTGCTACTGTTCGGTGGCGGCATCTGCCTAAGTAATGTTCTTAAAGCAACAGGCACCAGTGTTTTCCTTGCTCACAGCCTAAGTGGTTTCTTAGAGCAAGCTGGCCTGTTTTTCACAATATTGGTTGTTGCCGGGTTCGTGGTATTCCTTACCGAGTTTGCCAGTAACACTGCCAGTGCCGCCCTTCTGGTACCCGTATTTGCAACAGTCGCAGAAGCATTGGGTGTCTCACCTGTCATTCTGTCAGCCTTGATTGCGATTGCAGCATCGTGTGCCTTCATGCTTCCGGTGGCTACACCACCTAATGCAATTGTCTTCGGCTCTGGTCATATTAAGCAAAGCGAGATGATGAAAGCCGGTATCTATCTCAACATTGCCTGTATCGGTGCCCTTTCGGCCTTTGCATGGATGTTCTGGTAAGTTTTCGCCCTGCACTATTCTAACAATAAATAATCATTTCCTTTTAGGTGGCCAAAACTGGCCACTTTTTTTGTGCCTTTGTTATCAGACTAGTGGTTGTTCATCTGCCGGGAAGCGAACACCTATAATGTCACGGGCCTGTGTAATGATGGCACTAACAATACGGGCTCTATCCAACCCGGAGTGCGTTACCTGCTGCAACTCGACCAAACGAGCAAATTCAAGCGCTTCGTAATACATCACGTTTTCTTCTTGAGCAACACTCAAATCAACTGCGCCTTCACCCGGACGATGTAACGAAACAGACTTACATTCCGAAATCCCATCAACCAGCATGCTCGCCTGCTCACCCTGGAGTTCGCTCGGGATCAGGCCATCACTGACTTTTGAATGGCTGATAACAGCATCAAACCCGTTATAGTGAAGTACTAATGTACCATGCGCATCCACTCCTGAATCCAACAACGCACCTTGTGCGGTAAAGCTGTTCGGCTCACCAAACAACCCAATTGCAGCACTTAACGGGTAAATGCCAATATCCATCAGCGAGCCATTGGAAAAGGCCGGGTTAAAGGTATTAGGATTTTCGCCATTCAGGTACTTCCCGTAGCGAGAGGACAGTTGGCAATAAGAAAAGTACACTTTGCGCAGCTTCCCGAGCTTAGGTAGCGACTCACGTATGCGCAAAAAGTTCGGGGTATACGTCGTTTTCATGGCTTCGAACAGAACAACACCCTTATCAGCGGCGGCGCTAATTAATGCGTCGACTTCTGCATAATTTGACGCCAGTGGCTTTTCACCGACAACATGCTTGCCCTGCTCAATAAACTGCTTAGCCTGTGGGCCATGAAGTGAATTAGGGCTGGCAATATAGACGGCATCAATCTCATCGCTTGCAGCCATTTCATCAAGGCTGTCAAAGTACCTGTCGACTCCGTATTTTGCGCCAAACTGTTGAGCTTTATCCAGCTGACGTGAATACACAGCTGTCAGCTGGTATTTTCCTGTTTTCACAGCGGCTTCGATAAAACTATCCGTAATCCAATTCGTACCAATCACACCAAAACGGATCATAATCGTCACTACTACCTTATTGTTATTCCATGCTAGTGGGTTCAATCATAACAGATTGTACTCACCGTATTTAATCGCCAATTATTGCTCGCAAGGCAATACTCCACCATTTAAATCCGCTCAGCCTATAGAGATATTCACGTAACGAATGCATAATGTTTTCTAAGCCCATGATTGAGCTCGTAAATTTCGACTCGTTAACTATCGCTGCCGGGATGAGTTTGTTACAGTCTAGACATAACAGCAATCACAACCATTGATTGCTTTATCATTTTGCCCTCAATAACACGGTTCCATAATGACTACGAGACAGCCTATGTACTATGCCGAAATAACCGGCTGGGGGAAGTGTTTACCTCCAACGGTATTAACTAATGATGAATTAAGCCAATTTGTCGATACCTCTGATGAGTGGATCCGTACCCGGACAGGCATCGAGACTCGCCATATCAGCCATGTCAATACTTCTGAACTGGCGAGAGTTGCAGGTTCGCGGGCGCTGGCAGCTGCCGGGATTGATGCCAGGGAGTTGGACTTAATTATCATTGCCACCTGCTCACCGGATACACTAATTCCCAATATTGCCTCAAAAGTCCAGCGAGAGCTTGGAGCAGCCAAAGCCGCTGCTTTTGATATGAATGCAGCATGCACAGGCTTCCTCTACGGACTCGAGACAGCAACACGCATGATTCAGGCCGGCAGTTACGAACATATATTGGTAATCGGTGCCGAACGCTTGTCCTGGCTTCTTGATTGGAGCCAGCGCGATACGGCAGTCTTATTTGGTGATGGAGCCGGTGCTGTTGTGCTTAGCCGTTCAGAGCAAGAATCCGGCCTGTTGGATGCACAGCTTGGATGTGACTCCGAAGGTCGTGACGTTCTGGCTATCCCACAATTTGGCACCGGTATGGACCGGTTTAATCCCGACTCAGGCCATTTTGCCTTTGATTTTGTCGGACGCGAGATTTTCCGCCGTGCTGTTAGAGGAATGGATGCCGCTGCGCGAACGGTGCTCGAGCGAGCCCAACTAAGCAGTGAAGATATTGATATCGTCATTCCTCATCAGGCTAACAAACGGATTATTGAGGCGTTATGCGATCACGCTGGTATTCCAATCGAAAAAGCATTCGTCAATATCAACAAGTACGGCAATACTTCTGCAGCTACCGTGCCGATTGCACTGTGTGAAGCCGTTGAGCAAGGAAGGATCCAGCCGGGTAACACTATCTTGTCAGCCGCTTTTGGTGCCGGGCTAACCTGGGGCGCAAGTATTATCAAATGGGGAGAGCGCACAACACCAGTAGCCCTCTCTGATGCCAGTCTTACCGAGTGTAACCAGACAGCGACAGAGCTTCTTGCAAATGCCATTGAGCATTGTGTGAATAAGAAACCGGCCTAAATCTGGTATGTAGAGTTTTGAACCAGGTGTTACCCCTCGTATCAGCCAGCTAACTGGCTGATACAATTGCAACTAATTAGTTATCGACTTCGGCTTCCAGTATTTCGGCTCTGCGAAAGCAGTCAAGGCTGTGGTCATTGACCATACCACTAGCCTGCATGTGCGCATAAATTGTCGTCGAACCGAGAAACTTAAAGCCTCTCTTTTTCAGATCTTTGGCCAGTGCATCTGATTCCTGGGTCGTCACCGGGTAGTCAGATAAGGACTCAATATGATTTGTCTTCGGCTTTCCGCCAACAAAGCCCCAGATATACTTTGCAAAACTGCCAAATTCAGCCTGCACCTCCAAAAAACGCTGAGCATTATTGATGGCCGCCTCAATTTTACGGCGATTGCGAACAATACCTGCATTATCCATCAGTTGCTCGACTTTCGTCTCATCAAAAGTTGCAACTATCTTAGGGTTAAAATCGGCGAAAGCCCCACGATAATTTTCCCGCTTCTTTAAAATGGTGTACCAGCTAAGACCGGCTTGCGCTGATTCAAGAATAAGGAACTCGAAAATTTTATTATCTTCATACAGGGGAACGCCCCACTCTAAATCATGGTAAGCCACATAATCAGGTTTACTCGTATCGACCCATGGGCAACGTGTGAGGCTTTCAGACATAGGGAACCTTTGATGCAACATCATATTTATATGAACACCAACATAGAGCAGGCGAATAATGGTGTCAACTAAGCTGTCGCAACCTGGTTACGACCCAGTTTTTTCGCCTTATAGAGCGCGTTGTCTGCCCGTTGTAACAATGAATCAAAATTCTCGTGGCCAGAAAGTTGAGCAACACCAATACTACAGGTGATTGCCAAGCCATCATTCCAGTCGTTATTTTCGATTATTTGACGAAGTTCTTCACTGAACTCTGTAACTCCTGCCCTGTCTGTTCCTGAACAAAAAATAATAAATTCTTCACCGCCCCAGCGGACTAACACATCAGTTCGTCGAATTCGGTTATTAAGCAGTTGCGCAAACTCCCGAAGGATCTCATCCCCTTTATGGTGACCGAAGGTATCATTTATCAACTTAAAGTGATCAATATCGAGATAAATAATAGAGAAAGGTTGATGATTCATTCTCGCGTGCTCGAGGACTTCCTGCAGCCATCTATCAACCGCATTACGATTATTCGTTCCGGTCAGTGCGTCCTTATAGGCAAGCTCTTCAAAAAACAAGTTTTCCTGATGTAAGTTTTTATTTGCATTCACTAACTGAACTGTCTTTTTCTCTATCTCCTTAAGTCCACAATGTAGCTTCCATCGCTCCCAGACTAAAAAACCAATAGCGCTGAGCAACCATAAGAAAATATTAAAGCGCAACAGCATAGATTCCGAGAACCACTCACCGTAAAACACCAGTTTTTTCAATTTAAGGCTATAAGTTGTTGGTTTTACATTGCTGCCGGTCGCGATTTCTATAATCGTGACATTATTGAACTGCGGCCCGGAATACTCAATCGGCACTTCGTAGTCAGCAATCCACCAGGACAAGACCTGGAAAGCCTGCATAGGGATAACTTGTATTCCATTCCCTACCCCGGGAGCAAACTCGATCGCGTTAAACTTCGATGATACGGGATCACCTTTACTGGAGTATGCCGGATCAAAATTTCGCAAATACACTCGAATGCGCTCATCACTCAACGGGCTATTGTAGTCAATGTCCAGACCGATAGAGTGATATTGGCTAAGATCAATTCCTTTAACACCCGATGATAAGTTAATTGCCACTTCACAAAATGGCCATTTTGCCACATCGGCGATCTGACAACTTAAACTTAGCGACTTACCATCGTAATCAATCCACGACTGTGTATTTCCACCTTGGGTGGTATCGTCAATATTCTGGAAGGTCGCATTTCGTGGCGAAATAACAAACTCCCTGTCAAATACACCACATTGATATAATAGGTACGATGACGTTGTGATAATAATAAGTAAATAGGCAGTCGAGCGCAGTCGTTGGGTAAGCTCTGTCACATCTCTCACCTACAGCTAGCCTTATGAATAATAAGTGATTTATTTTCACAAACAGTAGCAAATAGCCTGAGCCAATGACAACAACTAATTTTTAATCGTGAATTAATTCGCTTTCTGGCACATATTTTCGCACTTTAGTTTTTATACAAATACCCATTATTGGCACAAAAAATCAAAACATGGCATCAAAACAAGCGTAACAGCACAACCGCCACTATAACAGAGAATAGAATGGCGGCTGATATGTACACTTATTTTTCGGAATAATGTTTATGGTGTCCGGCAGAGAGGCCGCTGTTATCGCATACGGCGACCACGATTTTTGTGGATCTTAGACTTTGCCTTTGCCCTTCGCTTCTCGGCTGAACGCCCGCGTCGATTATTGTCCGATAGATCGATAGTAGGATCCGGTTCATACCCTTCTAACCATTGCTGTGGCAATCGGGTATCAAGCAGTTCTTCTATCGCTCGTAGCGCCCACTCCTCATCCATGCTCATCAATGAGATAGCATGACCTGTTTGTCCTGCGCGCCCAGTTCGGCCTATACGGTGTACATAATCTTCAGCCTTAAACGGCATATCAAAATTGATGACATATTCAAGCTGTTCGATGTCCAGGCCACGAGCAGCAACATCAGTAGCAACCAGTACACGTGCCTTACCTTCTTTAAAGTCGTTTAATGCCCGTTGCCTTGCGCCCTGACTTTTGTCGCCATTGATAGAGACCGCCTTGATACCATCCAGCCCCAACTCTTTGGCCAAGGCATCAGAACCCTGTTTCGTCTTGGTAAAGACCAGCACTTGTTGCCAGTTTCTTGAGCCAATCAGGTATGAAAGTAGCTCGCGCTTTCTGTGCTTATCAACAGGGTAGACCATTTGTTCAACCGTCACCGCGGCACTGTTTGACGGAGTGACTTCTATCAGCTTCGGCTCATCTAAAATATCATACGCCAGTTTTTTGACCTGCTTCGAAAAGGTTGCAGAGAAAAACAGCGTCTGGCGGCTGGCTTTCATGCGGCGCATGATGCGTTTGATGTCATCAATAAAGCCCATATCCAACATTCTATCGGCTTCATCAAGAACGAAGTATTCCACCCTTGATAAATCAACGGTGCCAACATGAGCATGATCAAGCAGTCGGCCCGGTGTGGCAACCAGGATATCGGCACCTGCACGAATTGCACTAACCTGAGTCTTCATACTGGTACCGCCATACGCTACCGCTAACTTTATCTGCGTATTCTCGCTATACGAGGCAATACTGTCATAAACCTGTTGAGCAAGCTCACGAGTAGGTGTCAGTACCAGCGCCCTGATCTGAATGTCAGCCTTTTCGCTAACAGTAGCAGCCTCAGTCTGACTATCGGGTTTATCCAGTAATTGATGCAGCAGCGGAAGGCCAAAAGCCGCTGTCTTCCCGGTACCAGTTTGCGCGCCAGCCATAATGTCATGACCGGCCAGCACCTCAGGGATTGCCTGCTGCTGAACGGGAGTTGGCGTTTGAAACCCCAGGGCGGTAACGGTATCAACTAGCTGGCTTTGCAGCCCCAACGATTGAAATGACATTATGATTTTCCGGTTTTGAACTAAAGAGCGCGGATTTTAGCAAAGTTTTTGGCAAAAAATAAAAAAAGCACTGCTGAGCAGTGCTTTTTCTTAAAATGAGGTACTTTGTGGTATTACTTGATGTTCAAGAATGCAGCACCACGAACACCACCAGCATCACCATATTTGGCTTTCACGATTTTTGGCACTCGTGCTACAGACAGCAGGTGTTTAGGTAATCGCTTCGGCAGCTCTGTATATAGCAGCTCAAAGTTAGACAGGCCACCGCCAAGTACGACAACGTGCGGGTCAAGACCAGTAAATAGATTTGCAAGGCAGATAGCCAGCATTTCCATGAAACGATCAACATGTTCAACCGCCTTCTCATCACCGGCAGCGTGACGTTTGATCAGCTCAATCGCCTTCACTTTTTCGCCGTAATAGTGAGTATACAGTTGCTCGAAACCACGACCAGAAAGGTAGTTGTCGATGCAGCCCTTATTGTCACAGCCACACTCAAACAATGGTGCATTTTCGCCAAGGTGGAACCATGCATCGATAGGCATACGAGTATGACCCAGTTCGCCAGCTACGTGGTTTTTGCCTGAGAAAACATGACCATCGAAAACCAGACCTCCGCCGAATCCGGTGCCCAAAATCAGGCCCAGAACAGATTTTTCACCTTGAAGTTCCTCATCCCATGCTTCAGACAAGGCAAAACAGTTTGCATCGTTGTCGATAGAAACACTACGGCCTAATTTTTCCTCAAGATCCTTGCGAAGAGTGTGCCCTTTAGCTGCAGGAATGTTAGATGTAAGCAGAGAGCCATCCTCAGCATCTTCCATTCCTGGGATACCGATACCAATGTGGCCTTCACAAGAGAATTCCTTATCTGCCTTCTGAATAATGTCCACTAGCGTATCGACTAATTTGTCGTAATCATCACCCGGAGTCGGTACTCGTTCTGTCGCTACTCGCTCAAGTTTCTCATTAAATGCACCAAACTCAATTTTGGTACCGCCTACATCAAAGCCGTAGTACATCCTGCACACTCCGCAAAAAACATAAAAAAACAAAACTGAAAAAATTATCCACACATCTACACCTACTGACTGTGACTTGGCACAAATTTAGTAGGGATAGCGGTTGGCATAGCTCGCGTTTGACGAAAGAAACAGCAAATTGTTACATTTTATGACAATTAGCTGTTACTAAATTACCAAAACAGAAGATAACAAATTCAACAATTAAGCAGCAACATATTGTTTTAGTTGCTTCAAGGCTGAATCATCCGGCAATACCCGGTTCATTTTCCCTGTCAGGTAATTCTCGCGAAACACATCAAACCAGAGATCCAGTACATCTGCATTATGTTGCTCACCATAAAGGTCAATAATACGGGCAGCCACCTCGGCAGTACCAAGCTGGTTTTCTTTCGACGCTTCCCTGACTTTGTAACGAGACGGTTTGTCCGGGTTGATTGATAAGACTGGGAACTTATTCAGGTAAGGACTTTTACGAAACATTTTCTTAGCTTCGGCCCAACTGCCATCAAGCATAATAAACAACGGTCTCTTACCCGTCTCAACATCCACTTTCTCCGCGACACGCTCTGGTTGAGCATATTCGGCAGGAAAAACAACATAGGGTTGCCACTGAGGATCTTCTAACAACTCAAGCATGGCAGAGTTTGGCTCTGTACGCGACCAGATGTATGCGAATGTATCTTCAAACAGATCTGCGATAAGTCGACCGGTGTTACTCGGCTTTAATATCTCATCATCATACATAACCAATAAGAAAGCAGCATTTGAGCTTATCACGGGTTTTTCCGAGCAAATGCACAGGTGCTCACGGAGCATGCAGTAACTACAGCGTTCAACCTTGCAGCCTCGGGCTCTGAATGGGCGTGTAGAACGTGCTAGACGTTCTTCATATAAATCATGTACCGCGTGAATACGCATAGCAGCTATACCTAAAACAAGAAAACGCCAGCATTTTACTGGCGCTTAGCTTAGTTGCAATCAAAACTTATGTTTTCACTGGTGGCTGGCTAACGATGATAACTGATATCGAGAAAGAAGGGTTTGTTGCAGGTTAGCAATCTCCGCCACCTTGCTGGCTTCATTAACCAAGGTTTTCAACTGTTGATTGTTTGTCTGTGCCTGACCGGCAACATGCTCTACGCTTCGCCCAACCTCAACAGAAGCATTCTCCTGCTGCTGAGTTGCTGCAGCTATCGTGATCACCTTGTCGTTAATGGAAGCTATCATTTTTTGGATTTGGTCAATCGCCGCCTGAACCTCACTACTCAATTCAATCGACGAGGTCATTTCAGTTCGGCTTACTGCCATCGCTTCATTGGCATCCTTTGCTGCCTGATGAAGCTCGCCGATTGTCTTACGTATCGACTCTGTCTGCAGATTCGTCTCACTTGCCAGCTTCCTGACTTCATCGGCAACGACAGCAAAACCACGCCCCTGCTCACCTGCCCTGGCCGCCTCTATAGCGGCATTTAACGCCAACAAGTTTGTATTGTCTGCAATGGAACTGATCAACTCGACAACTTCGGTTATCTTGTTCACATGATTACCAAGCTCTGCCATACGCTGTTCGTTAACTATAAACTGCTGATCCAGAGAGCGAAGCCCGGAAGTACTGCGTTCAATTATTTCGACACCTTGCAGAGCTAGCCTGTTCGCCTGCTCGGCTTCAGATTCTGACTCGGTAGTACTGGCTACAATCTCCTTAATCGAACATTCCAATTGAGAAATGGCAGTTGCAATATTCGTAAGCTCACTGCTTTGTTGTTTCAGTGCAACGCGAGAGTTCGACGCTGCCTGCTGGCTACTCTCAGCGGCGATATTTAAGCTGTTGCTGTTTTCCACCAGCTTACCGAGTATCTGGCTATTATTGATATTCGACTGATTTAGCAACCCGCCCAGGATAGCAAACTCTTTAGGTGCATTTTGAGTCGCTCGGGCTGTCAGGTCGCCTTTACTGGTTGCATTTACGACATGATCAATCCGTTTAAGAGACGTCCTCACCGTACGACTTATCCAGCCGCTTGATGCAATAGCAAGTATCAAGCCTGCAATACTGATGGTAACAAACAGGGTTATCGCATTCTCACTGGCTGCCATTACCGCTGCCTCCCCTTCACTGACCATTACATTGGCACCATTTGTCAGGGTATCGAGCTCACTCATCACAGAGGCTATCACACCTTGAGTCTGTTCTACTTTCAACAATTGAGCATCCATTAGCTGCAGTGTTTTCAAATGACGTTCGACAATTCCCTGCTTGGAGAATAAGGCCTCAACCATTTCCAGAGGTACAGTAACACTGGTAAAGTCGGCGATGGTGCCATCGATTCTATTAAGCTCACGCCAAGCGTACTGCATTCCCGAGAGATTCGTCCTTTTCAGTTCACGTGCAATTTTCTTGGCTTTTACCGGATCTTTTTCAATGAGTAACGCGATTAGGTTGCTGGCCATTTCCAGCGAGTGATTGACAAAATTATTAACATGGCTCAAACCCTCGGGATTAGAACTATAGAGTTCCATTCCCAATCGGCTCATTTCAGCTCTCACCCCCGAGACAGCATAGCTCATCATTGCCTTGTCACCTTCAACTTTGGCCCGATTGAGCAATATCTGCTGTTGAGAATCCTTCAGGCTTAGTGACATTCCTTCTATCTGGTTTATTTCCTTCTTAAACCGAGCGACATCTCTGGTCAGCCAGTCAATTTTGTAGTTATCAGCTAGCGACTCCAGCTTACTCATTGCTGATAGAACGGACTGCTGATCCGTCTGAAGCTGCTGGTAAGCCACCTCTAGTACCTCAACGGAATCGCTGTTGATTATCTCCGCCAACCGCTGTGCCGTTTGTAACGAACCCTGAACAATAGCGGCATTGTTCATTGTAACTGGCAATGCCTGTCTACTTAATCGCTCAAACTCTTGTGAGACATTATTCAACCCTTTGTTGCCAAAATAGGACAAGAGCCCTCCTGTAGCGACAAGCAACAAAAATACAATCTGGATATAAGTAACGATCGAGAGCTTTGTCTTACCGAGCTTAGTCTGTTTCATTTTGAGAGATCCCTGATAAACCTTGCGCTATTATTCCTAGCTAAGATTTCAGTTTTAATAAGCGCACATGTTGATAACCAATTGTGGCGCTTCCATTTTTTAGCTCGGTAACTTACTGAGGATTTGTTACGGCAATATTTCAGATTTTTTATTTATCAATAAAATCAGGTGGGTATTTAATGTGTCAGAATTTCGCCAACAAATTTCAGGCACAAAAAAGGCAGCTCACGCTGCCTATAAATGCTGAATCGCTTTTTATTAGCCTTCTTGCAGGCTGATTGCACTATCAAACAGGTTTTTTACTAAGCCAATATAATCTTCAAGGAACGCTATCTGTTCATTGGTCGGGCAGCAGCGCCAAGCCCCCGCCAGCACTTCCGATAAATCTTCGACAACTCTATCGGCTTCCTGCATTAACTTGAAACGAAAATCGGCTTCAAGATCAGGATTTTGAGAGAACACTGCCATTAAATTCGTTGCTATCATGTCTGTCACAACATCTTCTACCGTTTCGCTACAACTGTCTTTACTGGCACGCTCGAACAAAGACAGGTGTTCGGTAAAATATTCTATAAGCGCATGATAACCTTCAGACTCAACAACCATAATTTATCTTTGGATTAGTAATAATTTTCTCCAATTCTAAGAAGAATCAAAAAAATTACAACAGTATCGACGGATGTTCTTGCTCTCGATCAAAGAGAATTCGCAACAAAACCGCAGTATATACTTTCTCAGCCACTAACAGCCCGCAAAGACTTTTCCTGTTCCTGGCATAGTTCCCGAGTATAGACAGTCGTTTGATTTCTGCCGTTCTGCTTTGATTCATACAAAGCACTGTCTGATAGTTCCAACCAGTTTTCATAGCTTGTCATCCAGGGGGCCCATTCACAAACACCAAGGCTGATAGTCACACTGATATTTCGGACATCGACTGCGACGGATGCTTCTTCGACGCGACTACGCAAACGCTCAGTAAAATACAGCCCTAACTCTGCAGACGTACCCGGTAAGATGACACCAAACTCCTCGCCACCATAACGTCCGGCGATATCGCTATGCCTTTTGGTCCTCCGCAGCAAGCTGGATACTTTCCGAATCACACCATCCCCGGCAATATGTCCGAATGTATCATTCACCTTTTTGAAATGGTCTATATCAAACATCACCAGCGTCGACGGAATATTCGCCTTTCGGCATCGTTCGAACTCTTCGGCCAGACATGCCTCCCAATGCCCACGGTTATACAGCTGTGTTAACCTGTCTGTCATGCTTAGGTGCGTGAGTTGCTCGTTTGATTCGCGAAGGTGTGTTTTATTCTTGGCTATGTCCGAGACATCAGTAATCGTCAGGCAGATATGCGACAGCTCACCACTAAGCGATTTTAGCGGCGTTAGGGTCATGTTCTGGAACATCAGCGAAGATCCGCCAGTGACCGGGCTAAAGTTGGAGAAGTTGAAAATGCTTGGCCTGTCTTCCCAGCAACTAAAGGAGCGCATTCGCAATTTGAAGGTGGATGCTATTTTATTTTTTAGCCATTCCACCGGCAGGTCATCGACAACGTCGAACAAATTATTGCCCATAATTTGTTCCGAGGTAATGCCGCTGTATGCCTGCATAAACGTATTCCACGCCCAGACGTTATATTCTTTATCAATGATCACTACACCAGCATCTATATTGTCCATTACCTGCATGGTTAAGTGAAAGTCAGCAAGTGCTACTTGATTCAATGTAGAGTTTCCATCATCTTCTTGATAACCTGCGTAGAGCTGTTATCCATCATAAATAAAACATCACATTCCAAGTCTAATGATTCAGCCTCATAGGTATACTCGACAGTGAAGAGTTCTGTTTTAATACTCTCACTATCACTCCATACCATATAATCTTCCAACACAATAGGCTGACGCACTGAAAAAGGAATATTCATTTGTTCAGACAGCGCAACTAAGAACGAAGACACCATAAGGTTGGCAATATCAATCACGATTTCGCTCTTGTGCTCATCAACCTGGCTAAAACCCATACGGGCTCCAAACACATCAACGTCCTTACCACGTAAGCAAACCAGCGCTTCTCCATGAATGCCTCCCCCCACAAAACGCTGTGCAATCGCAACTGACTCACTCTGTTGTTTAATATCATCAATCGCCATCTCCAGTTCCCCGGCACATAGCCTGGCAACATTCGGCAACGGCATCTTAATGAACTCTCCGAAGTGATCAGAGATAATTGCAGCACCTCGGCCCAAAGCGACATTGGCCACTTCTTTAAACGTCTGAATATATTCGTCGCCACTGCGATGAGACAAAGACGGAGCCAACGTTTCTGTTACATAAACACCGAACTTATTCAATATCGAGATAAGGTGTTCAGGATCAAAAGGCTTAGGTAGGAAATGATACGCACCGAGTTCGATACACCTTTCCATTGCCTGCCGCTGAACATCAGCAGACAATATGATTATTTTAGTCTGGTGCTCACGGTCAGATAAGGCCTGCAAGACCTCAAAGCCATCCATGACAGGCATCGTCAAATCAAGGAACATCACATCAATATCATGGCGAGAAAGGCACTCAAGCCCTTCTTTTCCGTTCTCGGTAAAAAACAGCGTCAAACCTACCTGCCCAGATAACATCTTGGACATGGCTCTGTGCACTACCGGCGAATCATCACAGATAAGAATGTTCTGCTTCCTTACCACGTTGATTTACTTCCTAAGTTTTCCATGGACTGTCTAATAATAATCAATATTCAATAGAATAATAATCACGGCGTATGAAATTTATTTAATAAGTGAGCTAGATCGTCTTTTTAAGCCTTATAGATCATTTAATACTAATTTATCCGGCTTATTTTTATGGGGCGCCCGGTAAATATCACACTGATATTTTTAGCTTTTATCGTCTAACAAACATAATGAATAGTTAAAAGTAACAATTAATGTGCATGAATTGTTGGTGTAATCATATTTCTCCTCCACATTATTCCATGCCAATAATATGAGTATGAAATGCTTTACACAATCATTCTGCTGTGATTTTCTAGTTATCAAATATCACTCGTTATAATACAATCTCCGCTACAAATCATAACAACATGGACAGCCTTCTATGAAAGTCATTCGTTGGATATTAGGCCGGGTAATTTTGCTGCTTAATACCATTTTTACACCAAAGTCAATCAAGCGCTCAGAAGCCGAACAAAAAGAAATTGACGATGCTGTTGCTCAACTCCATCTCTATCAATTCGATGCTTGTCCTTTCTGCGTTAAGGTAAGGCGCCACGCCAAACGACTCAACCTGCCGCTGGCGACCAGAGACGCGAAACAAGCGCAATGGGAAGAAGAGCTGGTTAATGGTGGAGGCCGAAGAAAAGTCCCTTGCCTGCGTATCGAAGGTGAAAATGGAGATGTCGAATGGATGTACGAATCTAACGACATCATTAACTACCTAGAGAGACGCTTCGCCTGATACATCTGCCTGCCTGAGCCGATTAAGCCTGCTTTTTGAGCTTAGGTGTGGCTGATTGAGCATTTTTTTGTGAGTCTCGCTATAAAACAGTGAGCCATATCAACCCGCTTTCTTTAAGGCTGTGCAATTAATAGCGTTTGATGACACACTGCCGATAAATGCAAGCTAGGTACCGAGTACACAATGAAAAAAACGAAAACCATCACTACAGACGACATCCTGCTAAAGCTTTGTCAGTCAATTTCTAATGTTCTATCCACTGCTACTGACAGCCAGATCGGTTACTCTGCAATGGTACAGAAAATCAATAAAACCAGCCTTAAGCCAGACATTGGCTGCTTTGTTCTTTTTGACGGCGGCTTTACTGGCCTGGTCGTTACCAACTTTTCTCAGCAAGCAGCACTAGAGCTCTATCAGAACTACATGCTTAAGATGGGCATACCGCAGGATGATTTAGCCATTCATCATACTTCCGATGAGGTGGCTGATGTATTGGGTGAACTGATGAACCAGGTTGTGGGGGATTTCACCAGCAAAATCCGTCGTGAGCTACGTATTTCCATTACACAGAACCAACCTAAGATGCTTGCGCTTAACAAGCAAATTTTGCTTTCTGTTGATACAAACCTGGATCGCCCTCAGGCCCGCCGCGTTAGCTTCACCACTGAAGACAACAACATTTTCTATCTCGAACTGGCCATGGATAAAACTGAATTTATCCAGCTTGAAGAGTTTGAGCAACATGATGAAGTCGATCCTGACACTATCATCGAAAATGCAAAAAAAGAACAAGCCCAAAAGAACAAGCAAGCAGTCCCTGTTGCCGAAGTTGATCTCGATTTGCTCGACGAATTAGGTATTTAAACCGCTTTGCTGCCAACCTGATCTCGTCTATCACACAAGATTAGATCAGGTTAGCTTTATTAATTCTTAAACACCCTCCACTTATCACTCTTTGCTAGACTCAGTGATGTCAGTTTTTGCCCGAGAGGCCTGATTTATGCTGAGATTCCGTAACACAGTCTGGCTGGCTATATTGTCACTCGCAGCCCTGTATTGCCCCTATTCTACCGCAGAGAAGGTAAGCTATGACGAGCTAAACAACGGTGACATCATTACTGTTACCTTAGATCAGCTACTTCCCACTCAGGCCGTTCTCAGCTATGACAGAGAGTATGCCCGGCTCAGTCGCTACAAAGACAACCTAAAACACATGTATAACGATCTCTGTCAGATCAATGGCGCCAAAGGAGTCAAGAAGTGGGGAGATGAGTCACAGCCTACCGATCCATCCAGCTATACCTGCTCTGACAAAACCGGCACACATACTGGTGCACTCAATACGGTTGTTGTTGGTCCCAAGAAAGGCAGCCTCTATCTCACGCAGGGCCATCATCTTTTTTCTACATTCTGGGATATGCCAAATGGTGGTACCAGTGTTCCGGTAACGGTAAAGGTTGCGCATAATCTATTTGGTTCTGGTGAAGATTTCTGGCCTGAAATGAGTAATGACCAAGAGGTATGGCTGTACGATTCAAAAGGCGAAAAAATTAAAGCCAGTGATTTACCGGAGTATATTGGTCAGAAACAGCTAAAACATGATAAATATCTTTCACTCGTCCATTTCCTAAATGGGATCAGCTATTCGCCCCCAGTGAAAAAGAGCAAGGATAATAAAGCCAATTCGGATTCGATCATTCCTTTTCTGGAGCTACATTGGGCACTTGAAGTTCGCAAACATATGAAAGTCTCGGACTACAACCTAAACGAGCCTGATGAGTATGCTGCAGCTCTCGCAGAAGCGGCGACCGTCATGGTTGATCTGCCTGACGATGCAGTTATCGGCCAATCAACACTAACCGCTAAGGAAATGGGAAAATTTAGCCAAGTAGACAGCAAAGCATTAGCCGCACTTATCAATGATAAAACGTCCAGCTTCAATCATGCTCTGGCCTATCGACTGGCGAAAAAAGAAAAATCGACCCCAAAACGGTTACTTGAAGAAGAAGCGGCAGCAAAAGAAAAATCCCAGCCAAGTGAGGCAACCAATGATAGTGAGCAGCCCCAATCAGACTAAGCTACCAACTTCTGACTTTAAGCCATTCTGCAACGAGCAAAATCAATCAAGGGACTGCTCGTCGCATGCCTTATCCGGAACACACCGCTGAAGGTTGTCTTGCAACCAATGAATGAACCTTTGTTCAAGCTGATCATCGGATGTTTTTTCCTGACTGAGTAACATATAACTATGTCCAGATAGCAGAAACCCGAATGGTGCAATAAGGTTGCCCCGTTTTAGATCATCAGCAACAAGCGGGTATGAGCCAAGAGCCGCGCCAAGCCCATCTACAGCAGCCTGAAAACAAAAATAAAAATGGGCAAAAGACTGGCTTGAATTATCTAACAAACCCATTTTTCCAGCGCTTTGACACCAACTAGCCCAAGCTTGTGGTCTTGTTTCACTGTGAAGCAACCTCACCTTACTTAAGTCGCCTTTCACCTGTTGCCAGTAACCTGGGGCGAACACCGGCCCTACCCACTCATCGACAAGTTTTGTACGTTTATAATCATGCAACAGCTCAAAGTCATCACGACGAATTGCCAACGACAAAGCGTTCACACCCAATGTAACAGGTCCGCCTGCCGTTGATAGCCTGACATCCGCATTGGGCACTTGGGAATAAAAGTCGCTTAGCCGTGGCATTAACCAGCGCATGGTTAATGTTGGTTCGCAAGAGACTTCAAGACACTTGTTCCTCACAAGAGTTAACTTATCGATCCCCTCATCAAGAGCGTCAAAGGCCTGTGCCGTGTATTTTTTTAACACCTCTCCCTCTTGCGTCAGGTATACATGCCTCCCTTTCTTGTAGAACAAAGGTTGAGAGAGGTAACTTTCCAGTACTTTTATTTGTTTGCTGACAGCTCCGTGCGTAATACACAGCTTGTCAGCGGCTTCACTATAACTTGATGAAGACGCGGCAACATGGAAAACGTGGAATGCTTTCAAGTGTCTCATATGTGAAAATTTCTCACAGTTCGATTGAAATTGTTTCGATTATAGTGGTCTCAATAGCTCGTTACAATCAGTCGCAGTCAATCAGCAAACATCTATTTGGAGTAATAATGGAAGTGTTGGGCCTTGCGTTCTTAGGGTTACTTATCGTTATCAGCCCTGGTGCTGACTTTGTTTTAGTGCTAAAAAACAGTGTAAATTTAGGAAGAACGGCAGGCATCTATACCGCCATAGGCATAAGTATTGCTATCTGTATCCACATCAGCTACTCAATGCTTGGCATTAGTTACTTAATCTCACAGAACGAATTTTTGTTCTCACTGGTTCGGTATACCGGCTCGGCGTATTTAATTTATTTGGGTGTAAAAGGCATCATTACAGCCGGAAGCGGTTTTGATATAAATGAAACAGCCAAAAGTGAAGCCGGACCGGCTCATTATTTGATACAAGGCTTTTTATGTAATGTTCTGAACCCTAAGACAATGCTGTTTTTCCTCAGTATATTCAGCCAAGTTATAAGTCCCGACTCTGATAATCAGCTATCAGTACTACTTTACGGTCTTTATATGATAATACTCCACGCAGTATGGTTTAGCCTCATTGCGATTTTATTGACCTCAAAAGTTTTTCAAACTCGACTAATGAACATGAAAAAAAGGCTAAATCAAGCATGCGGAGCCGGGTTAATTTCATTTGGTGCAATCTTAGCCATAAAATCGTAATTATACCCAAGTAACTGGTATAGCCACATCTGTTGGCTATACCATCGACTGATTTCTATTCTGGATGGCTACCATACCACTGGTCAAGTAGCTCTTTACCAAAAATGACTTCAGTTTGCATATGAAAATAAAGCAAAGCCAACATTGAAACTGCAAAAAATATATTTAGCCATCGAGTATATTTGGTTCTTAGATCTTTACTAAAAATGGCAATATTTAAAACAACTAGTACGAATGGGTACGATAGCAACAGTAAGATAAAAATACCGAGATAATTTGATATTGCCATTTCAGTCATAACTTTCTCCATTTAGTCTCATTTCATCTTACTTGCCAAATATAATTAGCTATCTAAAGTTTGATTCAAGATTTAAATGCCATATATAACAAGTTCCAGCTTTCACCATTAAATGTGCGTAATCCAGTTTCTTTTGCCGTCACTTTAAACCCGAGAGACTCATAGCAAGAGATTGCTCTTTCATTGTGCTCAAAAACAGCTAGCGTTACCGTCGTTGCTTTTAACGTATCAAGCGCATAATCAAGTGCCAGAGCCACGAGTTTCTTGCCATAACCCTTACCACGATCTGATTCACTGGCGATCAAAACCCGACATAAGCGATACACTGACTCTGACTCACGATGAAGTTCGATATAACCGATAGCCATATCATTATCTAGTAAGACAAAAGGGTTAACTTCAGGTTTACTAACATGATCGCGTATCTGTTCAATCGTCAACGGAAAGGTATAGACAGGCCCACCCCATAAATAGTTGAACGCCTCATTGGGTACCCATGATATAAGTTTTTCATAATCATCTTCGGAGAACTGAGCTAAATACATACATTACCTTTTCATCTGTTTTGGCAGTGACTGCTATTAAGGCCTGATTCACAACTACACTACAATGAGAAAACAAACAATACCATATGAGGCATTTATAAAAATAAAAAAAGCAACCTAAAGTAACCTATCAAGGTATTCTTCGGCACAGTTATCGTTTCAGCCAACTTGAATAGTATCCTTTTCAAAGCAATATTCACATAAGTCGATTTACCCTTGGCGAGGTGCAAACATTATTATTGTCATACCAAGCAACGCCACTGATGCACCAATAATATCCCACACCGTAGGACGGATCCCGTCAACTACCCACAGCCACAAAATTGCCACGAATATATAAACGCCGCCATAAGCTGCATACACTCGACCCGATGCGGTTGGATGAAGCGACAACAACCATGCAAATAGAGCCAAACTGATGGCTGCCGGTAATAAAAGCCATGCCGTCTTTCCTTCCCGCAGCCATAGGTAAGGTAAGTAACAACCAACAACCTCAGTTATCGCTGTAAGTAGAAATAGTCCAACTGTTTTAATTTCAGGCAATAGATTTCCCTCAGTTTCACCGAAAATATGCACCATTAGTGACACATCAGAGCTTTTTGCCTTTTACGGAATAAACAAGAGGTATTGCATTACCTTTGTGAAGAAGCTGATAACCTCCGCTTTCTCCTGCTACAAACCCTTCCAAGTAATATGGGCTGTATGGATATTCATTAAAGCTCTCAATACTGATTCCTGACTTAACTAAGGCATTGATCACATCACTGATCGGATGCATCCAAGTGACCATTTTAACTTTATCACCTGTGCAGTTTTCCGTATATGTTCCATCCTCTTCAACCAAAGGCTCATCGCTTGCAAAATATGCAGCTCCCAATAGCAATTCATCGAAAGGATGAAATTCAATTAAATGTATTTTCCCACTGGGTTTCAAAGCCTTTGAGACCGTTTCTGCCCATAGATTAAGATCTGGCAGCCAACACAGCGCACCATAAGAAACAAAGACGATATCAAATTTCTCTGGGCATACTTCATTGAACTGGTATACATCCGAGCAAATAAAACTTGCTTCAAGGTTGGCTTGTTTTGCTAACAATTTTGCTTGAGAGATCGCTTCCGACGACAAGTCGACTCCGGTAACTTTAGCCCCCAACCTTGCCCAAGACAGTGTATCTAACCCGAAGTGACACTGCAGGTGCAACAGGCTTTTCCCCTCAACCGGCCCAACTTCCTCTAATTCGATATTTTTGAGTGACGTCTTCCCTTGGAGAAAGCCATTTACATCGTAATACGATGACTTTACATGAACCGTTGTTCTCTTATCCCAAGCTTCTTTATTTATTGCCAAGTAATCCATTAGCCGACAACTCCAATACTGGTCACATTCAGAAGGCGATAAACTAGCAGAACGGGAACCAGGTTATAAATATAAATGACGTTTTATCGCACTTGTCATAAATATTTTCGATACATTCCACAACAAGCAACTAATATCAAGCCACATTAAGACTTATAGGCGCACGTTCTCAAGTAAGCTCTTTTGTCATAAAGTGCAGCTGTCCATCGGCTGGATACTCATCAAGCGTCATTTTACATTGGTAACCATTTTTTTCATAAAATGGCTTTGCCTGAAAACTCATCGTATCAACTAGGGAGAATCTACACCCTGACTCTTTCGCGTGATTTTCTAACGTTGCCAGTAACTGTGTACCCATTCCCTGCTTGTGGCAAGTTTCATCTACCCATAGGTATTTAATCAACAACCAACTGCCCCACGTACGACCGATAATCCCTCCTAGTTTGGCTCCATCATTACTATGAGTAAAACACGCAATGTGGCTCTCTTTAATATCACCAATGTATGGAATGTTATGCCGTTTTAACCCCTGATAAATTTCATCGATATCTTCACTGCTTGGGTTTTCGCTAATAATATATTCCATTTAATTCCTTATCATTCTATTTGTTTGTATTTCTGATAGTTCAGTGCATCCTCAGTTTCGCAACATGTCATCAAACTAGAGTTTCCACTCATAGCGAGTATTATTACAGACTTGGCGAAAACCTATATCTTTATACATCTTGAACCCTTCACCGGACGCCTGAAGTATCGCAAACTTATAGCCTGCTATATACGCATCTCTTAATACGATATTCATCAAGCAGCGGCCGATACCTCTCTCCCTAAAGGCAGGTAACGTTGATACCCAATAAATCCCGACTACATCATGTTCAAAGTAACAGCAGGCAGTTGCGACTGGCTCATCATCATATAGCCCCAGATATAGTCTTACTGGATCTCTAAAACCTCCATCCATGAGTACTTTTCTATAGGTTGACCTCAATCCCTGGTTCAACTCAAAGCCATCAAAAAGAGCTGCTATCCACTGCTCTAAACGTTCATCACTATCTACCCGCTTAACCAAAAGCTTATCAACGGAGGGGTTGGAAAATGTACAGCTAGAGAGTTCAATAGCCATTCCAGGGCTTACAGAACCAACAGTTAGACCCTGAGATTCCAGTATATCTCCGATGTTGCTTGGGCTTGAGGATGACCAAACTTTCCAGCAAAATTGCTCCTTACCAGAAGCTAACTTTTTAAGAAACTGGCTAATCGCTGGTGACGAGTTGTGCAATTCAACATTGGTTTCCAGCACACCGTTGAAAACTGGACTACGGTCAGCACTTTCAATCCAGATAAATTGTTCATTCCTGTTCAGGATAATCTCATCTGACTGAGCCAAGAACAAATCATATGACAGCTGATTTTTATCGACTAAACACCCCAAGTCCAGACGATCAAGACCATTATGAATCCCCATACCTACCCCAAAATTACAGAAACCTGTTCATTTAGCTTTGATTGAAGCAACACATCAAATGCTGAAACTGCCATGAAAGTACACAAACTTTGATACACGTCTACTTTGACAAATATCTCCAAGATATACAATCAGTTACTTATGAGGATTTATCGCTAGGAATGTTCGCATCGCACATAAGGACAATCATGGAAGAACTACAAGGTGGTCGTGAAGGGTTGATTCATCGGCATAAGGGTAAAGTATACCGACCTAGTGGCTTATGGTCTCAATCAGTACATCAGTTACTCGCTCACCTGAGAAAAGAACAGTTCTTTTCTGCACCAGAACCATTCGGTTTTGATACAAAAGGCTATGAGGTTTTGTCCTACGTATCTGGTGATGTTTACGACTACCCGTTAAGGGGGGCCATAGCGAGTATGGAAGCATTATGCTCAGCAGCAGAACTCCTACGTAAGTACCATGACGCAACCGTACCTTTTGCTCAAAGTGAACAATGTGAAAACTTGGATTGGATGTTGCCAGCAAGAAAGCCTTATGACGTTATTTGTCACGGTGACTATGCCCCCTATAACGTGGCACTAAATGGAAATCAAGTAGTCGGGATCTTTGACTTTGATACCGCGCACCCAGCACCGCGAATTTGGGATATAGCGTATGCGGTTTATTGCTGGGCACCATTTAAAACCAGTCCTAATGATGCTTTGGGTAGCTTACCTCAGCAGATTTCGCGCGCTAAACAGTTCTGTGACTCTTATTGTTTGCCCCAACAAGAGCGAAGCCAGCTTGTTGATATCATGATATTACGTGTTCAAACCTTGGTTGATTTTATGCGTAGCGAGGCTGAAAAAGGCAATCAAGCATTTATCAACAATATCAAAGATGAGCATCATCTTGCGTATCTAAATGACATTGATTACTTAAAACGTAATAAACATAAAATTTTAAGCAACCTGTAGTAAACAGCTATCAATGAACAAAACGAGCGACTAACCAAACAAGAAAGCATCTATGACATCAGTACCACAAAATAAAAATGAGTTAATCAATGCAATCACTTTAGCCTATAGTAAGCTGATTGAGGACTACCATTCTATTCCAGTTGAACTGTCTAGAACACATGGGATTGAGGGTAACGTCAAGGACACAACAATTAGCGTTTGCGATACACTTGCCTACTTAATTGGCTGGGGAAAGCTAGTCCTTAAATGGCATTCTTCAAAGTCTCAAGGTAAGCATGTCGACTTCCCGGAAACCGGCTACAAGTGGAATCAGCTTGGGCTACTGGCCCAAAGCTTCCAACATGACTACAAAGATTGGGATTATCAAAGTTTACAAAGAGAGTTCGCAAGGGTGACTCAGGAAATTCTGGTGTTAGTTAAAAGCATTGATGAGCAGGCACTTTACGGCGTTCCATGGTATGACAAATGGACACTTGGCCGTATGATTCAATTCAACACGTCATCACCAATGAAAAACGTACGTACTAAGGTCAGACGATTTAAAAAAACACAGGGAATCAAGTAGAGCCCACTTACAGGCACTCAGGCGAGTACATGAAAAAGTATATCTTTATCTTATTCAGCCTGCTGGTAATAACAGTTAGCTCATATATATCATTTGGCCTACATCGAAATTACTTGCTTGCCACAAATATTGCAAATGGTAGTTATAGTAAAGGAAAGGGAGGAAAAAGGTGACAACGGCTGTTATCACCCTTTCAAATCACTGCTTCTTATGATTCTTAGCCACAAAAGAATCAAGCTTGTTCGCGAAGTTTTGTCGGTCGGATTGGCTCAGCGGCGCAGGTCCACCTGTTTGAATTCCACTGCTTCGCATGGTTTCCATAAAATCGCGCATCTGCAGGCGTTGCTTGATAGTATCCTTGGTATACATCTCGCCACGGGGATTGAGGGCATGGGCACCTTTGGTGATGAGCTCATCGGCAAGCGGAATATCAGCCGTGATCACCAAGTCACCAGCTTCGACTTGCTGAACAATGTAATTATCGGCGACATCAAAGCCAGACTCTACCTGAATCGATTTAATATGCGGTGAAGGTGGAACTCTCACGTGGTGGTTTGCCACTAAGGTAACAGCAACCCCGACACGATTGGCAACACGGAACAAAATCTCCTTGATGACATTAGGACACGCGTCCGCATCAACCCAAATCTTCATCTCTAATCCTTTCTATAAAACAACAGTACCACTTTACTGTGTGCAGTCTAAAAAACAAACATAAGAAAGCCGCCAATTTGGCGGCTTTCTTCTATCAAGCTAAATCATTCATTGGCTTCATTAACTCACCAACGTAATTTTAATTAGCCCACAAGGCCTTGCTTGCGCAGGTACTCTTCGTAAGTACCGTGGAAATCTTCAACACCATCTTTGGTGATTTCGATGATGCGCGTTGCAATCGAAGATACAAACTGGCGGTCATGAGAAACAAACATCAAAGTACCTTTGAAGTTTTCAAGCGCCAAGTTTAGCGATTCGATAGATTCCATATCCATGTGGTTAGTTGGCTCATCCATCAACAGGATGTTTGGTTTTTGCATGATCAGCTTACCAAACAGCATTCGGCCTTGCTCACCACCGGAAATAACTTTTACAGATTTCTTGATATCGTTCTGTGAGAACAGCATGCGTCCAAGAATGCCACGAACCGTCTGCTCGTCGTCGCCTTCTTTCTTCCACTGGCCCATCCAGTCCAGCAGTGTCATGTCTTCTTCGAAATCAGCACTGTGATCCTGCGCGTAGAAGCCAATGTTGTTGTTCTCTGACCACTTGATCATACCTTCCATTGGTTCCATCTGGCCTGCCAACGTATTTAGGAAGGTTGATTTACCGATACCGTTTTCACCGATGATCGCAATACGCTCACCCACTTCAACCAACAGCTTCACGCCATTGATAAGGATGTTTTCGCCGTAACCCTGTTTTAGGTTTTCGACCTCAAGCGCGTTACGGAACAGTTCTTTCTCTTGTTCAAAGCGGATAAATGGCGACTGGCGGCTCGATGCTTTCACTTCGTCAAGCTGGATTTTATCAAGCTGCTTCTGACGTGACGTCGCCTGCTTTGCTTTTGAAGCATTTGCAGAGAAACGGCTAACGAAAGTTTGAAGCTCTGCCATTTGCGCTTTTTTCTTGGCGTTGTCAGCAAGTAGACGTTCACGCGAAGCTTCAGCGGCTGTCATGTATTCATCGTAGTTGCCAGGGAACAGACGAAGCTCACCGTAATCCAAATCAGCCATATGAGTACATACGCTGTTTAGGAAGTGACGGTCGTGCGAAATGATAATCATAGTGCAGTTACGCTCAAGCAATACCTGCTCAAGCCAGCTGATAGTGTGAATATCCAAGTTGTTCGTCGGTTCGTCAAGCAGCATAATGTCTGGGTCTGCAAACAGAACCTGAGCCAGCAGAACACGAACTTTAAGGCCAGGTGCAACTGCGCTCATCAATCCAAAGTGCTGCTCTTCCGAGATACCCAAGCCAAGTAGCAATTCACCGGCACGCGCTTCCGCAGAGTAGCCGTCCATCTCAGCGAACTCAGTTTCCAGATCGGCAACACGCATACCATCTTCTTCAGACATTTCAGGTAGCGAGTAAATACGGTCACGCTCTTCTTTAATCTTCCACAGTTCTTTGTGACCCATGATAACGGTATCAACCACTGTGTACTCTTCGAACGCGAACTGGTCCTGGCCCAGTTTTGCCATACGCTCGTTCGGATCTGTTGAAACAGTACCTGCCGACTGCTCAAGTTCGCCACCCAGAATTTTCATGAATGTCGACTTACCACAGCCATTCGCGCCGATAAGACCGTAACGGTTACCTTCACCGAATTTAACCGAGATGTTTTCAAACAATGGCTTATCGCCAAACTGCATTGTGATATTAGCGGTAGAAATCAATGTACTGTTCCAATAATGATTTATGTATCAAGCATTAAAAAAGCCGCCGGGTTCAGGCGACTTTAGCAACGAAATTGGCGGCAAGGATAACAGAATTCGTGAACTATATCACTATGATTCCCTACTTTCTGGCCTTTGATACGTACCACTATCAACACACAGATATGCACGCAAATACATAACCACATAGGCGCATGTGTTATAAATGCGACATGCAAACAATAGATTGATACTCACTTGAGAAAAGAGTGATTATTTTCATACTTTATCCAAACGGCAAAAAAACACTAAAGCTATTCAAGAATGCTTAAATAAGGGATATAAGTCATGGACAGAGTGTCACCCATCTTTCTTATTGGCTCGCAAAAGTCAGGAACGACTTCATTAGCCAAACAACTTGGCAATAACCCCAAAATATGCCTTTCCAGCCCTAAAGAGCCGGACTACTACACCGGCAACTATCACCGTGGTGTCGACTGGTACAACGACTGCTTTGATAAGCAACAGAAGATCCCTCTCGATGCCTCGACCAGCTATACCATGTGCCCGCTTAGTAATTTATCCTTAGCAATTTTGCCGAATCGCGACAAACTACTTGATGTCCCGAAGCGTATAAAACAGGATCATCCTAATGCTAAGTTCATCTATATTGTTAGAGAACCTGCCATGAGGATCTATTCTCACTACTGGCATGACGTTAAGTATGGCAGGGAGAAGCGCCCATTTGATAAAGCTATCAAGGAAGATTCTTTTTACCTTGAGCTCAGCCGTTACCATGAGCAGGTAAGCAAGTACCTTGAACACTTTGACAAGCGCAATTTTCTAATCATAAAATTTGAGGACTATGTGCAGGATCAGCTGAAAACTATCAATCAATGCGAAGATTTTCTTGGCATTCCCCGCAGCCCTGCACTAGAACAGCAACAAGCCAATAAAGGTCAGCAATATAATTCTATCGGCCTCTTTCTACTCAACAACCGGTGGACAAAAAATATTGATAAGCTTATTCCTAACTCATTTCGACAGTTAATTAAGAAAGCGATATCTAAAGAGATCCCCCGGATATCAGAGGATCAACGAAATCTATTGAACATAGCTTTTGAATTAGACCAAAGAAAGCTAAAAGAAGACTTTGGTGTTTCGTACCTGTAATACTCAAAGCCATTATAACCAAGCAACGTCAGGGAAAATAAGTTAATGAGCCGCTGCCTCTATCCACTTGGATAAAATTTTTGCTTGCTTAAAAGCATCAAAATTACGTTCAACATTACGACGTGCCTCCTGCCCCATTTGCTCCCGCTTTTCAGCCGGTAAACGCACGAACCGCTCAATGGCCTGGGCCAAAGCTGTTGCATCTTTCTCATTTACCATCAGGCCCGTGCCGGGAGCGACAATCTCTTTACACCCCATAATGTTGGTCGTTATCACAGGTACTCCCACTGCCATTGCTTCTTTTAATACTAAAGGCCCGGTATCTACCAGACCGGATTGTGCGACACAAAAAGGCGCCACTAAACAGTCATATTGGGGGAGGTTTTCCTTTACCCAATACGGCTCTTTCGGGCCAAGAAAATTGACATGTTTCGCAATACCTAAAGCTAAGGCTTGCTGCTTAAGCTCCTCGGACAGTTCGCCGTCTCCAACAATATCAAGAGTAACCGGATACGTTTCACATAAGCCTTGCATACTTTGAAGCAAATAAGTCACACCTTTAGGTTCGACAAGCCTCCCCAAGAAGACCAGTCGAATTTTGTTATGCTTTAGCTTCGACTGGGGCTTGAATAACGAAGTTTTCACTCCACAGTGCAGGAGTTTAATATTGTTATTGCCCAGCTTTAAAAAGTCTTCCTTCATGTCGTTGCACACTGCCACGGCAAAATCGCTTCTTTTGAGCTTTAGGGGGATATCAAAAGCATGCTCATAAATATCATGGCCATGGCTAACAAACGAACAGGAAATACCCAGTAATTTAGCCGCTGCAATGCTGTGAGAAGTCGTATGTTGAGCAAAGTGAGCGTGGACATGCTCGACATTTAGCTTCGCCATTTGAGATGCCAGTTTGACGCTGTAAGCAAATAGAGATCGCTTCGGCATCGATTGTTGTTCCATCACAAACTTAATACAGTTGTAAAGGTTACTTGGGCTGATTCTCGCCAAGAAGTTAAAGCTAAAGCTCTCTCCAATCTCATAGATTGGATAACTAAACTTCTGAGCTGAAAGATGTTTCTCAAAGGTCATCACACAAACATCGTGACCGCAGGATTCAATGGAATCAATTTCAGTTCGGATAAATGTTTCACTCAACACAGGAAATGTAGGTGCAACGAAGGCTACTTTTTTCATTATTACGCTCTCTATAGCAGATGTTTACACTATGAAAAGCAATAACTGTTCCTATCTTCTTCAACGTTATATGGCCGTTTATTCTCGCATTCTGCAATGCAGATAAGAAAATACTGGCAATAAGCAACATATCATCTGGCACACCATCTATTGCACTTCACCCACTCACACCTCTCTTCAGCACAGTATAAACACCACTTCCCTCTTTCAATATAACCCTTAAAATTCAATAATATAGAATTCAGCCATTCAAAAACTGATGCTATACGCACGATTTAGGTATGAATTCTGCTTCACCCTTTAAAACTAAAGGGAGCCAGCCATGGATAAAGTATCTGTAGTCATACCAACATATAATTGCCTACCTTATCTGCCTAAGGCGATTGAGAGCATTCTCGCCCAGGATTATAAAAATATCGAAATCCTTGTTGTTAACGATAACAGCAGCGATGGCACTGACAAGTATCTGGCTACCCTAAGCAAAACACGTAACAATATTATCGTCATAAACACAGACGGGGTCGGTGCCGCATCAGCCAGAAATATCGCCATCAAACAATCATCAGGACACTACGTGGCTTTTCTGGATGCCGATGACTATTGGTACAGTGGAAAAGTCTCCGAACAAGTCAGAGTTCATCAAGAAAACAAACACCTTGGAATGACTTTCACCAACTACGATCACCTCAACGAAAACAATGAATTAATTATCGACTGTCTGGCGTACTGGAATAAGTACAATAGTGACCAGCACACTGTTCACTTCTTTGACAACCCGCTCAATGATATTTTTGCCAACAACATTATCGGTACATCAACTGTCATGATTAACAAAGCTGTCTTTCAAAAGCTCGGCTTTTTCAATGAAGAGATGAGTTATTGCGAGGACTGGCATTTCTGGCTAAAGGTGTGCGAGCATTTTGATGTTGCACTATTGAAGCACTCTTACACCGGGTATCTCATGAGAGCAGGCTCAATAACCCAAACAGATTCTAAGCGATGGAATAATTTGCTTTCTGTCTCTGAGGTTATTTCACATTATCAGGATCGTAATACATCAATCAGTAAGAAGTCGTTATCACAAGCTCGGGCAAGGCTACAAGAAGGCTATGCTGACTATTTCAGAACCAAAGGTGATATATATACCGCCCTGCTGCACGACTTCCACTCTTTGCTGATTGATCCCCAAACCAGACGTGTAAAACATACGCTCGGCGACATGAAGAAATGTCTTATGCCATCTCAAAAGCACAAGCAATCAGTACCGATCAAGTAGTTGCCACCATTTCAATTTGGCGACATCGCCAGCGTAGAAATGGATTGGGAATTGATATAGCTAAATAGGGTTTATGATGAGTGCATTAAAACAGTCTGCCTATTATGGCGTCGGAATAATAATGATGAAGGGAGTGTCATTGTTCATGATGCCATATGTGACTTCCCGACTGACGCCGTATGAGTATGGTTCGCTAGAGTCACTCATATTGTTGACAGATATCGGCACCATCATTATCGGCTTTGGCATTATTGAATCTCTGTATCGTTATGTCGGCCCGAGCGACGGTCGAAAGCGCAGTGAACTGATTTCCAACTGCTTTCTGCTTAGCCTGCTCGTTGCTATAGCCGCTAGCTTTCTTATTTGGTTGATGTTGCCTTTGCTGCTGGCAAACTTGCCCCATGAATTTGCGCCCTACCAAATCGTACTCATTACCGTTCCGACCCTGCTGGAGGGATTAATTGCGATTCCGCTGACGTTAATGCGTATGGAAGCACTAGCCAAAAAATTCTGTCTCTACAACGTCGTCAAGGCCATTTTTCAGGCCCTGCTTATTATCATTTTACTGGAAGCTGGTTATGGCATTGATGCCTTACTGATAGCCGGAGCCTGCTCAAGCGTAATGCTACTTTTCTTCCTACTCAAATTCCAATGGACACAAATGGCAGGTAGTGTCAATTTGGGCTATTCCCTGCCGCTCCTAAAGTACAGTGTTCCGTTCGTTATCAGCAATATTGGGTTATTTGCCATTACCGGGTTAGACCGCTGGGTGCTCGCGGACAAAGTCGGTGTTGATACGCTTGCTGTCTACGCGATAGCCGCTAAATTTGCCATGATATGCGCATTATTGATGCAGCCCTTCGCGCTATGGTGGTACCCCAACCGAATCAAAATATTACAGCAAGAACAAGGGCGTGAGCTGTGCGCCAGGAATGCGATCCTTGGCACCAACCTGGGAATTTTCTTTGCCGTCTCTCTGATACTGACTGTACCCAGTTTCATCTGCCTCTTCTTACCCGAAGACTACCACCTCGCTGCCAAAGTTGTTGTTGGGCTCATTCTGGTGAGTGCATTGAAAAACGCCAGTGACTTATTAAATCTTGGCTGCTTCAGCGGTGATTCCAGCCAATGCCAGATGTGGATTCAGTGGTTATGTTCTGCCTTGGCAGTTACAGGTTATTGGTTGCTCATCCCGCAATACAACATATGGGCAGCCGTGTTTGTTCTGGCAGGTGTCTATACCGTTCGTTTGGCGCTGTTTTATTACTTTAGCCAAACGAAGCTTACACTGCCCTACCGCCATTCCGACTGGCTGGCCTGTGTACTGATCGGGGCTGCGTTATACGGCATCAGCCAAGTGATATACCCTGCCCTCAACCTCTGGGCACAGCTGATTGTTGGCGGGCTCTTAAGCCTTTCTATGCTGGTACTGCTTATCAGCATAAAGGTTTTCCCCAGCATAACGCCTTCTCGCTTAAATTTAACTGCCAGCTAAATCGCAGATATAAAAAAAGCGCTGATTAACAGCGCTTTTTAACAATAGAAATTATCGACTTATCGATTATTCCCAATCAAGGATAACCTTGCCGGAACGCCCGCTACGCATGGCGTCGAAGCCTTTTTGGAAGTCATCAATCTTGAAGTGGTGAGTGATGATTGGGTTCAGATCCAGGCCAGATTGGATCAGGCTTGCCATCTTGTACCAAGTTTCGAACATTTCACGTCCGTAGATACCTTTGATGACCAAGCCCTTGAAGATAACCTGATTCCAGTCGATACCCATGTCTGATGGTGGAATACCCAGCAGTGCAATCTTACCGCCGTGGTTCATACCAGTTAGCATGCTATTGAACGCCGATGGGTTACCAGACATTTCAAGACCGACATCAAAGCCTTCTGTCATGCCAAGCTCAGCCATCACATCTTCAAGCTTCTCGTTAGCCACGTTCACTGCACGGGTAACACCCATTTCACGAGCCAGATCCAAACGGTAGTCGTTAACATCAGTGATAACAACATGGCGAGCACCTACGTGCTTGGCAACAGCTGCTGCCATGATACCAATCGGGCCTGCACCGGTGATCAGTACATCTTCACCAACTAGGTCAAATGAAAGTGCAGTGTGTACCGCATTACCAAACGGGTCGAAAATTGAAGCAAGATCATCGGAGATTTCATCAGGGATCTTGAATGCGTTGAATGCAGGGATCACCAGATACTCGGCAAACGCACCTTCACGGTTTACGCCAACACCTGTAGTGTTACGGCAAAGGTGGGTACGGCCGCCACGACAGTTACGGCAGTGGCCACAAGTGATATGACCTTCACCCGAAACACGGTCGCCGATTTCGAAGCCACGCACTTCCTGGCCGATACCAACAACTTCACCTACGTACTCATGGCCAACAACCATAGGAACAGGAATTGTTTTCTGTGACCATTCATCCCAGTTGTAGATATGAACGTCAGTACCGCAAATAGCTGTTTTCTTGATGCGGATTAGCAGATCATTGTGACCAAGCTCAGGCTTGTCCACTTCAGTCATCCAGATGCCTTCTTCAGGCTTTAGTTTAGAAAGAGCTTTAATTTTCATGACCTTTATCTCAACAAATAGTATTGCAGTGAAATATTCAGAAGCGGGCTACCACTATTTTTATTCGAGTACATTCTACCCGCCCCTGTTGTTGCATTAGCTCGCTATCGCGACAGATGGCAATTAGATAATACCCATATCTTTACCAACTTCGATGAAGGCATCGATAGCTTTATCTAGCTGTTCACGATTATGCGCAGCAGACATCTGAGTACGGATACGTGCCTGTCCCTTTGGTACAACTGGGAACGAGAAGCCAATAACGTAGATGCCTTTCGCCAGAGCTCGCTCAGCAAACTCAGCAGCCACTTTTGCATCACCTAGCATAATTGGAATAATTGCGTGATCTGCACCGCCCATGGTGAAGCCAGCCGCTTCCATACGAGCACGGAAGTGCGCGGCGTTGTCCCATAGCTGGTCACGTAGCGAACCACTTTCTTCCAATAGATCCAGAACTCGGATTGACGCAGAGACGATGGCTGGTGCGACTGAGTTAGAGAACAGATACGGACGAGAACGCTGACGTAGCCATTCGATCACTTCTTTCTTACCAGAAGTATAACCGCCTGAAGCACCGCCCATCGCTTTACCCAAGGTACCAGTGATGATGTCGATACGATCGATAACATCGTGGTATTCATGCGTACCGCGACCATTTGCGCCCATGAAGCCCACGGCGTGAGAGTCATCAACCATCACTAGCGCATCGTACTTATCAGCCAGGTCACAGATAGCAGGCAGGTTGGCAACAACACCGTCCATCGAGAACACACCGTCAGTAACTATCAGCTTGTGACGTACACCCGCTTCGTTTGCAGCGATTAGCTGTTCTTCCAGCTCTTGCATGTTGTTGTTTGCGTAGCGGAAACGCTTCGCTTTACACAGACGAACACCATCAATGATTGAAGCGTGGTTCAACGCATCAGAAATAATGGCATCTTCTGCACCAAGAATTGTTTCGAACAAACCCGCATTAGCATCGAAGCAAGAAGTATAAAGAATTGTATCTTCCATGCCCAGGAAGTTAGACAGCTTTTGCTCTAACTCTTTGTGAGAATCCTGCGTACCACAGATAAAGCGGACTGAGGCCATACCGAAACCGTGATGATCCATACCGGCTTTAGCGGCTTCAATCAGATCAGGATGGTTAGCAAGACCCAAATAGTTGTTTGCACAGAAGTTTAAAACTTCTTCGCCAGTTTGGATAGAAACAGCAGCTTTTTGCGCTGATGTGATAACACGTTCTGATTTGTATAAACCTTCAGCTTTTACTTGTTCGATTTGCTGTTTGATTTGGTCGTAGAATGCAGCTGACATGATGTTCCTCTCAATTATGACTGTAGCGAATGTATGTTTAAGCATGCATTCGCCAGACGATAATCCATATAATCAGGTTAGGAGATCTGACTGAAAAAATGTTCAATTAACAGGATGTTTGAACTCTATCCATTCTAATTCAAGCGCATTCAGACTATTATCCCCTGACCTGGAAAAGGACTGTTGAACTATGGACACAAATAAACTGATTGCCCTTATGCCGGAACTGGCTGTTTTTAAAATTGTTGTCGATGAAGGCAGCTTCACAGCCGCTGCAAAAAAATTAGGGGTCACCCCATCGGCACTGAGCAAACAGCTCTCGCGTCTCGAACACACGCTTTCAGCCAAACTTCTTGAGCGCACCACCCGAAAACTCGTGATCACCGAATCGGGCAAAGGGATCTATGATCAATGCTGCGCAATGCTTGACGCAACCAAACAAGTGGTCGAGTTCACAAGCTCGGAGCATGCAACGCCCTCTGGTGCGCTGACGGTGGCGGCCCCTAAAGCATTTTTAAGTATCGTGCTCCAGCCTTTAGTGACCCCCTTTCTCACCAAGTACCCCGATATCCAACTCAAGCTCAAAGCATCAGATGGTGATATAGATCTCGTTTCAGAAGGCATCGACGTGGTCTTCAGACTGACAGAGAAACCGACAGAAGGTTTGGTACTAAAGCAGATTGGCAAGGTGAGCTTGAGCCTTTGCGCCAGCCCAGACTACTTGGCTCGACGTGGTACCCCTACCGTACCAACCGATTTACTCCAGCACGATTGTATTTTTCTTGGTGAAACGGCCACGGATCATATCTGGGACTTTGTTAAAGGGGATGATTTCCACACCATACCCGTCACCGGCCGCTACGCCGTTAACCATTCGCAAATGCGCCTGAGAGGGGTGCTTGATGGATTGGGGATCGGCATTTTCCCAGACTTCGTAATCAAGAAACCGCTCGAAGAAGGAACGGTAACTGAAGTGCTTAGTGACTGGACAATCAAAGGAAATTACCAGGGCGATATTGCACTGCAATTTGCCCAAACCAAGTTTATGCCTGCTCGTCTTCGGGTATTTATTGACTACGTCTCGGAACATTTATACCAGTACACAGTACATTAGCCACATTGCCTTACCATAAGAGCTGACATAGCACATAATCATCCAAATGAGGTTCTCAAGCCATAGACTATACTGGTTTTAGTACTTATGGCTTTGATACTAGGCGGCAGACACGTGATTGATCCAATCTGACATAACTGCCGTTTATATTGATACAAGTCCAACCCACTCTCCTATGGTATAGCCGGGAGCAGGAGAGCTAACATGAAAGCTCTGATTAGTTGTTTATACTCAGCCGTTATTCTCTTTTCGACCAGTGTTGCCTCTTACCCTCTGGATTCGCTGCACTGGAATCACCGCAGTATTCTTTTCTTTGCTCCCGAGAAAGATCAGTACGTACAAGAATTCATGAAACAAACGCTAATGAACGGTTGCCTGCTGCAGGAAAGAGATATCGTAACTATCATTATTACCCGCGACGGTTTCAACCAGCCCGAAGACTTATTCAGCCCTGAAGATATCCGCTTTCTTCAGCAAAAATATAACATTACCCAAGATAGCCACACGGCCATTCTGATTGGCAAAGACGGCCTTGAAAAGCATCGCTGGGGGGAAGAAACCAACTGGCGACATATCACCGACCTGGTCGACAAAATGCCACTCCGTCAGCGAGAAATGACATACCGCCAAAGCCGCTGCGCCATTTAAATCTATACCGTCCACACATCGAGATACTGAGCAGACATAACTGCTCTACGCCTCTCGTCTACGCCGTCGCATTTTTTGACGAAGGCTGATTTTTTTTGGTGCTTGAAGCAGTATCTTGTTAGCCATTGACCTTCCAACTGGCCAGTTATAACAATGATGAAGACACCCTACTTATATCACGGTCAAGATACGGCTTGGGTAACTCCCTCTGAGCACAGCTTGAAACTGACCCTGGTCAGCGAGTCTGACCTACTTATCTCTGCTATATTCATTCGCTGCGAGCCAGACAACGAGGAAAAGCTTGTTGATATGGTACGCGGCAACGCCCATGGCCGGCTTCAATACTGGCATGGTGAAATCCCGCTAAACACAGATAGATCGCTAACCCACTACTGTTTTAAGGTAATGCAGAACAGTCGCCAGTGGTGGTTACACGGTAACGGGGTGTCGCCACGCGTTCCCGGCAAAGAGGCCCACTTCAAGTACAATAAAGACGATCAGCCGCCAGCCTGGGTTAAAGAACAGGTTTTCTATCAGATATTCCCCGACCGTTTTGCAAACGGTGATCCGAAAATCAGTGTCAAAACCGATGAATATTGCCTCAAAGGCAATGAGAGGCCAACTATTGCCAAAGAATGGGGAGAGCCCGTTTCGCCACACGGCAGCAATGGCCCGAACGAATTTTATGGCGGCGATCTCAAGGGCATTCACGATAAATTCGATTACTTCGAAGATCTAGGTATTACCGCCCTGTACCTTAACCCGATATTCTCAGCTCCCAGCAACCACAAATACGATACGACCGATTATCGAAACGTTGATCCACACCTGGGAACCAATGAGCAATTCGCCGAGATGGTCGCCGACCTGCATCAGCGCAATATGAAGATCATGCTTGATGCCGTGTACAACCACACCTCTGTCAATCATCCCTGGTTCGATATGTACCAAAAGAACCAGAATGAAGCCGGTGCGTATAACCATCCAGAGTCGAAGTACCGCCATTACTACCAGTTCAATGGAGAAAGCAACGATTATATTGGCTGGAATGGCATATCGAGCCTGCCAAAGCTTAACTTCTCAACCCCCGACGTGCAGGAATACATCTACTCGGGACAAGATGCCGTCATCAAGCACTGGCTTCGCCCACCGTACAATGTCGATGCATGGCGATTTGACGTTATTCACATGCTGGGTGAAGGCGCTGGTGCAACCAACAATGCCCACTATGTCAAAGCATTCCGTCAATCGGCCAAATCTGAAAACCCTGACTGTTATGTACTAGGCGAGCATTTCTTCGAGGCGAGCCAATGGCTCCAAGGCGATCAGGAAGATGGCGCGATGAACTACTACGGTTTCGCCCACCCAATCCGTGCTTTTTTTGCCCACAAAGACATTGCCTACCACAGTTGCCAAATTGATGCCGACGAACTGGTGGATTGGCTCAACGAGGCCCGTAGCAAAGTGCCTTGGCTCAATCAGCTTTCCCAGCTTAACCAATTGGATAGCCACGATACGATGCGCTTCCTGACCATGCTGGAAAACGATCAGGAAACCATGCAACTGGCATTGTTAATGTTATTTGCTTATGTGGGCACACCTTGTATTTACTACGGAACTGAAGTGGCACTGGAAGGCGGGCAGGATCCTGACAATCGCCGCTGTTTCCCGTGGGAGCGAACCGAAAAGCCTCATACGATGTTTAACTTCCTCAAACAGCTAATCGCTATTCGCAGAAATCATCACTCCCTCCAGGAAGGCAGCATCCAATGGCTCGTTGCCGAGCATAAACAGCTCGTATTTGCCAGAACGTTAGGTGAAGAAATCACTCTCTGCCTGATGAACAACAGTGAGCACGCCAAGACGATTGAAGTTCCCGTCTGGCAACTGGGTATTGAAAACGCTCAACTTAAGGATCTGCTTACCGGCGACGAATGGCAGTCCAAACAAGGCATACTCACACTAACTCTGGCAGGTAAAGAGGGCTTATTGCTAAGCCACGCCTAGCCTTCCGCACCAGCTAACCTACTACCCAGCTAATCTAACCTGGATTAGCCGGGTGGCGTTGACAGCCTACCCAATTAAGGTTTGCCGTGCTTCTTAGTTCCATGTAAATATAGGACTTATACCCTGCACATAACCGAGGCAATAATGGGATCTGAACGTTACATTGGAATTATGTCCGGAACCAGCATGGACGGTGTCGATACGGTTTTAGTTGACATTAACGGCAGCAAAATAGAGTTACTTTGCGAACATGCTTTTCCTATGGGCGAGAACCTTAAACAGTCCCTGTTAGATGTTTGTATGGGTCAGCCAACCAACTTAAAAGCGATCGGCGAGCTCGATCATCGCCTCGGGCACTTATTCGCCGATGCCGTCCTCGCGCTCTTGGAAAAAGCAAACGTTGATCCGGCAACCATCGCAGCAGTTGGTAGTCATGGACAAACGGTCTATCACTCTCCTGAGTCCGCCTATGCTTTTACCATGCAGCTCGGCGATGCCAACATTATCTCGGCCAAAACAGGCATCACCACGGTGGCCGATTTCCGCCGCAAAGATATGGCTTACGGCGGCCAGGGAGCACCGCTTGTCCCGGCTTTTCATCAGCAGCTTTTCAGTCAACCGGATCTGACTCGCGTTGTGCTCAATATTGGTGGTATATCCAACATCACCATCCTGACGCCCGAAAAACCGGTTACTGGCTTTGACACCGGGCCCGGCAACATGTTGATGGACGCCTGGATCCACAAACACAAAGGCCAGCGCTACGATAATAACGGTGCCTGGGCACAATCCGGAGTTGTACACCCAGCGCTACTCGAATCGCTGTTAAGTGATCCATTTTTCGCTCTTTCTGCACCCAAGAGCACGGGACGCGAACTGTTCAACCTCGCTTGGCTTGATAACCACCTCACTAAGCTCAACGTCAAACCAGAAGATGTGCAACGTACACTGGCAGAACTGACAGCCATCACCATTACCGATGATGTTCGCACTGAAACCCCTGGCGAATTACTGGTATGCGGCGGCGGGGCTCACAACCCTCTGCTCATGCAAAGACTCGCAGAGCTCTTGCCAGATTGGACGGTTGTTACAACGGCCGAGCGCGGGGTGGATATAGATAATATGGAAGCCATGGCATTCGCCTGGCTGGCTTATCGCACTCTGCATCAACTACCCGGCAACCTTCCGGAAGTAACAGGTGCCAACCAGCTAACTAGCCTGGGGGCAATCTACCCCTCATAATCGTTCCCATTACACAGCGAAACGGCTATCTCCTTCATCTTTGGCAACGGAGTCTCTTTTAGGTAAACTCCGCTGCCCTAAGAACTTCATTTAAAAAATCTATACTTGTAGAAATCCTTAGCTGCAGTTTATCCAACTGGATAAGTCGTTGTTCAGATATTGGTATTAGATAAGGTCTCATACAAGATGGCTGTAAAGTTGATATTGTTTATACTTTTTTCTCTTCCTCTATTGGCGTGGTCCAAAGAGGAGCCTATTGTGCTCCTTGTTAATTCATATCATCCCCAGTACCAATGGACAACTCAGCAAACTCAGGGCATCAAAGATGTACTGAGAGATACCGTTCATGCGGAGAATCTTCATATTGAATACATGGATGAAAGACGATTCGTGGATGATCAGGTTTATCACACCAAACTCATAGAACTGCTCAAACACAAGTACCAAGTGTATGAACCCGATCTCATCATGACTACCGATGATCATGCGTACAATTTTATACTCGAAAATGGCAAAGACTTATTTCCTGGCAAACCTGTTGTCTATAGTGGTGTCAACGTGCCCAATACGGAATTGATGGTGCACCACGATAGCATTATCGGCATAGTTGAAGGCATGGAAATTGAAGGAAACCTGGATCTGATTTTACAGCTTCAGCCCAGAACGAAGCAGATCATAATGCTGAGCGACACCACAGGCCTTGGTTTGAACATGGGTAAGAGAGCAAGAGAGATCAAAGCACAGTGGCAAGCTGATCCGCATAAAAAGCACGTTACATTGGAGGTTTGGGATCAATTCTCACTTCCGGAACTTTACCAACGGGCAGAAAATGCAGAATTTAACTCCGTGTTCCTGATGCTAGCTATCCATAAGGATAAACTAGGTACCTATTTCTCCTATGAGCACCATCTGCCTATCCTAACTCGAAAAAGTAAAGTGCCAGTATATGGCATGTGGGGAACGATCATTATCGGTTACGGGGGAACAGGTGGCCTCATGAATAACCCTTATGAGCACGGTAAAAGTGCCGCCAAAATAGCCATCAAGATTCTTGATGGTGTTCCGCTGAAAAACATCAAAGTACCGGATAAAGCAAATTATTCACCCTCTTTCGATTATCACCAACTAATACGGTTTGGTATCGACCTAAGCCGCCTACCCGCACAGAGCACCATTATTAACCGCCCAGTCTCACTCTATGACGAACACGCAAAGCTGATTAACAGCACGATTGCTCTGTTTATCTTTATGCTTATCGTTATCTCAATACTCACAATCAATATTAAGCGGCGGATCACGGCACAACGTAGACTGCACCAGTTTAATCTGGAGCTAGAATCCATCGTCCGGCAACGCACTAAAGATCTGGATGAGCGCAATAAAGAATTACAGGCAGCCTCAAAAATCTTACGGGCACACGCCTATTCCGACGAACTCACCGGACTGCCTAACCGAAGAGCTGCCTCCCGTGAAATCGTCGCCCACATTAAGCGTTACAACATGGATTATCAGCCATTGGCGGTCGCCATTTTAGATATCGACTTATTTAAGAGTATCAATGATACCTACGGCCATCAGGCGGGCGATGAAGTGCTGTGTGCGGTTGGAGAAACGTTAAAAGAAACGCTCCGCCCTAACGATCGGGTCTACCGCTGGGGAGGGGAAGAGTTTCTTATTGTCTTGCCTGATACCTTGGCTGACTATTCTGTCATTGTCTGTCAGAGACTCACTCAGAATATCAGCCAACTCAATATCAGTAACATCGGCACCATCACCGCGAGTATCGGAGTTACCAATTTCGCCAGCGGTGATTCTTTCGAAACCATTTTGCAAAGAGCAGATACCGCGTTATACACAGCCAAAAACAGTGGTAGGAACCAGGTTGTTGCAAGCTAATGCAACAATAACCCACATTTATCGCAGGATTACCGTCTAGTTCTGCCCTTGAAAACAACACAGACTACTAATTGTTTGAATTCATCACAAAAAGTGAATAAATCGTTAAAAAATAAGTTGCTATATCCAGTCGGAAAAAAGCAGAACAATCAACTTAAAACTTGATGAAGATCACCAATTCAGCCCGACAAAGATCACATTTACAAGTTATTAATTTTACTAGGATAAAAACGACGCAAACGTTACACTTGCGCCCCATAAGAACGATAACAGTACACAGGATATAGTCCTGTTTCTCTTCCCTAAACGTGAAAGGTCCTAAGTAAAGATGAGTCCGGAAAAATATCTTCTAGACTGGCAAACAAGCCAAACCAATGCAGAATCCATCTCACCACTTCTTGGCCAACTATACCGTCAGAAAGGCGTAGAAATCCTTCTGTTCGGTCGCCAAATTGTCAACGCCTCTGTAATCGATATCATTAAGGCACACCGCGTTGCCCGCCGCTATACCGGCAGCGAGCTCTCTCCTTCTCAGACATTGCCGCTGATCCAGGCGCTGACCGAACTTGACCTGTCTCCTTGCCGGATTGATGTCGGCCAACTGGCTTACGAGTACTGGAAAAACCAAGACGATGTAAGCAACCTGAATGACTTTTTAAGTACAGCCCTTATCGAATCACTCAACAGCTCGCAGTCTGTCGAAACTCAGGATGTGGTTCTTTATGGCTTCGGCCGAATCGGTCGTCTGCTGGCTCGCCTGCTTATTGATAAGAGCGGTCAGGGCTATCCGCTTCGCCTGCGTGCGATCGTTGTTCGTGGCGGCAAAGACGGAGATCTGGAAAAACGAGCCAGTCTGCTCCGTCGTGACTCTGTTCACGGTCAGTTCAATGGCAGCATCACCGTTGACGAAAACCGTAAAGCAATCATCGTTAACGGCAACTATATTCAGGTTATTTACGCAAACAGCCCGGCTGAAGTTGACTACACCACTTACGGTATCAATAACGCGCTTGTTGTTGATAACACCGGTATGTGGCGTGACGCCGAAGGCCTTGGCAAGCACCTTGAATGTGCTGGCGCGAAAAAAGTACTGCTGACCGCTCCGGGCAAAGGCGATCTCAAGAATGTCGTATTCGGTGTTAACGAGTCTGTTATCCTGGATGAAGACCAGATCATCTCGGCCGCCAGCTGTACAACCAATGCTATTACACCGATTCTGAAAGCGGTAAATGACAAGTACGGTATCCAGTCGGGCCATATCGAAACCGTTCACTCGTTCACCAACGACCAGAACCTGATCGATAACTTCCACAGCGGCGAACGTCGTGGTCGCTCTGCTGCATTGAACATGGTTCTTACCTCTACAGGTGCTGCTAAGGCCGTTGCCAAGGCGCTGCCTGAGCTAGCCGGAAAACTGACGGGTAATGCTATTCGCGTTCCGACCCCGAACGTTTCTATGGCTATTGCCAACCTCAACCTGGATTCTGACGTTGATGCCGAAGCGCTTAACACGTACCTGCGTGAAATGGCCCTGAACTCACCGCTTTCCGGCCAGATTGATTACACGCAGTCTACCGAGATTGTATCAACCGATATCGTTGGTTCTCGTCATGCCGGTGTGGTTGATGGCGCCGCGACTATCGCGCAGGACAAACGCTGTGTACTCTACATTTGGTACGACAACGAATTTGGCTACAGCTGCCAGGTTGTACACTGCATGGAACAAATGATGGGTGTGCGTTACAAAACCTACCCTGAAGCTAAATAACACTGCTATAAGATAACTATAATATCCCCTCTTGCTATTTGCCGCCTACGCTCCACTAGGCGGCTTTTTCATCTCATAGTCCAGAATATTCTCCCTGTCATTCAATTACCTGAACTCAATCTTCACAACTAGTACCTTCAGATTTATTCACCCAGAGCATAAATTCGTCAGCATTACAGCAAAAGCGGACACGTTTTTCCTGTTTGGAGCAGGGACAATAGCGCCATGACCAAATTTTACCTAGAAGTCGATACCCGATTTTTATGCTTTGGAATCAATGCTCTGAAATATGTTAACTCACAAACATTCGCCTGTTAACCGTCATCCCGGTGTAACGCCCTTTCCTGCAGATCCACTAAACAGGGAGAACAACTAATGTGGCCTTATCACATCGACCTTATCGCCATTATCAAAATGTTTAAATGGCGAATGCTCATCACCTGGCTACTCGTCATCGTCGAAAATGTACTGTTAGCCTTGATCCCGCTTTTTATCGGCCTGTCGATAGACGGTCTGCTGGCAGGTGATATTCACTCCCTCCAACTATTAGCGATTGTACTGGCAAGTATTACTGTGGTTAGCGTAGCTAGACGCCTGTATGACACCCGTGCCTATGGACAGATCCGGGTGGAGCTAGCTCGAGAAATTAACGTTCGTCTGTCACGCCTCCCGGTTTCGATCCGCAACGCCCGGCTCGAAATGTCCCGTGAACTGGTCGATTTTCTTGAAGAGGAACTACCGCCACTGTTTACCGCCTGTATCCAAATCATCGCTTCGGTTGTCATCCTGTTTGGGTTTTCCCAGTCACTAGCGGTGTCAGCTTGTATCTCAACTATCTTGATGCTGGTGATGTACAGCTTGTTCCATCAGCGATTTATCCGGTTAAACAGCGCGTTAAACGAACAGAAAGAAAAGCAGGTCCATATTCTTCACAGTCGGAATCCTCGACAGCTGTTAACCCACCTTCGACGTTTGTGTCAGCGTGAGATCCAGCTCTCCGACGCCGAGGCCATCCTATATGGCATGATCTTTCTCGTTCAGTTCGGCTTTATCGTCGCCAACCTTTGGCTGGCAGCTTCATTACCAAGCATTACACCCGGCAGTATTTTTTCCATCATCAGCTATTCGTGGGAGTACGTAGAGTCAGCCATCATGCTGCCTGTCGCACTGCAGACGTTATCCCGGTTACATGAAATTACAGCAAGAATTAACTGTGTTCAGCTTGCACCTGTAAACAAATAAGGTGAGAAACATGAAATCAATCAAAAAGAAAGTCCCTATCACCTTGGCGGTGTTATCTCTAGCCGGCGTCTTGCTGGTGCTGGACTCACTCCCCGATAGCTCATTACCGGTAACTACAGGAGTTCCCGCGGCTCAAGTCGTGACGGTACTACCATCGTCACCGGCGAAGCGACAGCTCTCCGTATCAACAGTTGGTATCACCCAGTCCCGCTGGCAAACAGAGCTAAAAGCGACAACCAACGGCAACCTGACGGAGTTCAACACTGACATTGAGCCGGGCAGCTTGATAGAGAAAGGTGACTTTCTCGCACAAATTGACCCGACGCACATAGCAGCCGAAGTTGAACAAGCCAAAAGCCATCTGGCCAGTACTCGCCTGAAGCTTGAGCGAGAAAATCACGAACAGACCGTCGCCAAGAAAATACTGCCACAAAACGTAAGTTCTGCCTTTGCCCGCCGTGAGCCACAGGTCGCCGCGGCAGCTGCCGAAGTTCATCATGCCGAACAGGCTTTGGCCAGCGTGAGACAACGACTGATCGAAAGCCGTGTAGCCGCGCCGTTTGATGCCGTCATTCTCAAGCGATTTGCCTCGCCAGCCCAGCATGTCGAATCAGGTACGCCTCTCTACATCATTGCTTCGAGTCACAGCGTCGATATTGAGGTATCACTCTCTAAACGCCTATGGCAAAGACTCGGTGGCAAGATAGAGCCAAGCCAGATCTCCGTTGTCGATAGAGATAACAACACCTGGCCGGTAAAGCTGCGCTACATTGCTCCGGAGTTCGATGCGGCTACCCGCCAGCGTCAGTTGGTTCTTGCCGTGGAAAATCCATTCCAGCAGCCTAAGGCTTTACTACCACTGCAACAGGTTAAGGTCATATTTAACATCACCCCCGATGCGCCTGTTCATCGCCTGCCAATCTCAGTTTTAACTCTCGACGGCGCGGTTTGGTGCGTCAATGGTGATAACAAGCTCGTACTCGAGCCAATTATCCAGCTCAATGAAGACGGCAACGAGGTGTGGTTCCAGTTCAACAAAGAGCCTGAACGCAGTCGAAACATTGTCAAATACCCCTTATTGACCATGTTACCCGGATCTAAAGTCGAGCCTATTTATACCAATAGCAACTCTGCCAATAACAGCTATGCCAATAACAGCGAGGAATCGCAATGAAATGGTTAACACGCTGGTTTCTGGATAACCCCGTTGCAGCTAATTTATTAATGGTCGCGATTCTGGCCCTGGGTGCGCTCTCGCTTACCACACTACGAGTAGAAAGTTTTCCGCAAACCAAGCCAACTAGCCTGGTAGTGAGTGTCACTTACCCCGGCGGAACGGCTAGTCAAGTCGATGAAGGGATCACACAACGAATCGAGGAAGCAATCAGTGATCTTGCGGGAATAAAACAAATTACCAGCCGCTCTTCAGTTGGCCTGTCTACTGTCAGGGTGAAAAAACGCACAGATACCAACCTGGAACGCCTGATCGAGGATGTCAGAAACCGGGTAAACAGCATTGTTGGCTTCCCTGAACTGGCAGAGAATCCGCAGATCTTTCGTGATGAATTTAGCAACCTGGCCTCATTTGTCGTGATCTCTGGTGAACGAAGTGATGACGAGCTGCAGCCCGTAGCAAGACAGCTAGAGATTGCATTAAAAAAACATGCTGCCATCTCCGCTGTCAAAAACTGGGGCAAACGCACATCACAACTGGTAATCGAACCGGATCCGGATAGTCTTCGTCATTACGGGATCTCATTTAACGATCTTGCGTACCATATCCGCCAGGCATCGTTGGAAACCAGAAGCGGTACCATTAAAAATGGTCAGGGCAAGCTGCTGCTGCGCGGAGACGGCTATGCTGATACAGTCAGAAAACTTCGCAAAGTCGTTGTAAAAACAACCCCAACCAGCGAAGTGCTACTTGAAGATATTGCCCAGATCCGCCGTGAATACGTCAAGACTGATGCCTTGGTTCGCAACAATGGTAATAATGCAATCGCACTACTGGTTTCCACCAGTAGAAAAGACAACCTGTTGCGTGTCAGCGAGGCGATAGAAGAAGTCCTGCAGCAGCAACGAGCCCTATTGCCTGATGATATTTACCTCGACACCATGGCCGATATGGCTCCCTATGTCGAAGACCAACTTGCCCGCCTCGGCAACAATGCATGGCAAGGGCTGCTGATTGTCGTCGTACTCCTTGGCCTGTTTCTCAATCTAAAACTCGCTTTCTGGGTTGCTATCGGGATCCCGGTCTCGATTGCCGGCACACTCGGTGTGATGGGTTTACCGGCGCTGGATTACAGCATTAACGACATCACCTTGTTTGGTCTGATTTTAGTACTGGGGATCCTGGTTGATGATGCCGTTGTCGTCGGCGAGAGTATTCATCAGGCACGCGGCAAATATTCCGATCCCAAACAGGCCGCCGGAAAAGGTGTGGAGGCCGTTAGCGTTGCCACCGTCTTCGGTGTACTCACCACCATTGCCGCATTCTCGCCCATGCTATGGATCGAAAATGAACTGGCAAAAGTACTGGCCGGGTTCTCGGCGGTAGTCATTCTGGCGCTGCTGTTTTCACTGGTAGAAAGTAAGTTCATTCTTCCCGCTCACCTAAGCTCACCGCCAGAGGGAGAGCCTAAGCATTGGCTAAGCCGCAACTTCAAGCGTCTGCAGCAGTTTTGCGATAAGCAGCTCCAGCGCTTTACTTTCGAGGTGTACAAACCGATGCTGGATTACGTCATTCGCTATCGGTATGCGAGCCTGATTGGCTTTATCAGTACCCTGGTTCTTGCCTATGGCCTGTGGTTCAGCGGCAACATCAAATCAAGCCTGTTTCCGGAGATCCCCGGACGATATTTAAGTGCCGATATCTCTCTGGAAGACGGTGCGCCTCATGAATTACTGGCTCTGCATGCCAAACAGCTTGAGGGCGCGGCTAGCTCGCTGAACAACAAAATACGCGCTGAATTTGGTCTGGAAGAGTCGCCAATCATTAACCTGCTTGTTGCAACAAACGGCAGTAGCAATGTCGAAGCCACCGTCGAGCTCACAACCGAAGCACTGAGTAAGCTACCCAACAACTATCTGCTTAATGAATGGAAAGGGGCCAGCGGTCGCTTTGAAGGCGCTTATGCCGTTAAATTTACCGCTACCGATGACTGGTCTGGCGGTACCGCTATCAGTATCAGAGCGCCTGAACGCCGAATAGCCAAGCAGGCTGCTGAGGCGTTACGCCACCAGCTCAGTAATATCCCGGGAGTTAATGATATCTATGACGACGGACAATCTGGCCTACCTCAGCTTCGTTTTACCCTAAACCGATATGGAAAGCACCTTGGGCTGACCCAGTCAGATCTTGCCAATATCATTAGCGGTGCTTTCGGCCAATATGATATCCACCGCCTGCTCCACCAGGCTGAGGAAACCAAGGTTGTCCTGCAGTTTAGTGACGACAAACGACGCAGCCTGCAAAGTGTACTCGACTCTCCGGTATTCTTACCGTCTGGGCAGTACCTGACACTGGGAGACATTGCCAATGCAGCCTACGAACAAGAGCCGCATACCCTATACCGACGAAACCGCAATGAGGTTATCACGGTGTACTGGCGCCAAGACCGAACCGTTCAGGCACCGGAAGCGGTGTGGAAGACTGTTGAGCAGGATATTTTGCCAACACTCAGCAAACAATATCCAAGTGCCGTCGTAAAGCCCGTTGGTGAGTTTGAAGAGATCAACGAAGTGCAGACAGGTTTTAAAAAGGCCATGATCCTCACTCTGCTGCTGATCTATACCCTGCTGGCGATCCCGCTTAAATCTTACTGGCAGCCACTAATTATTATGGCGGTGATCCCATTCGGCTTTGCGGGCGCCATATTTGGCCATGCCATAATGGGTCTGCCTATCAGCATACTGTCTTTGTTCGGTATGATGGCAATGACCGGTGTTGTGGTAAACGACTCACTGATATTAATCACCCGCTTCAACAAAAACTACCGAAGTGGTATGCCAAGGCTTGAGGCACTCATTAATACCGGTACCAGCCGAGTCCGAGCCATATTTCTGACGACCGTCACCACGGTGTGCGGTTTGCTGCCGCTACTTAGCGAAAGCTCGGAACAGGCACAGTATCTTAAGCCTGCTGCGGTCTCATTGGTGTTCGGCGAGCTATTTGCTACCACCGTTACCCTGCTGCTGATACCAATACTACTGCAGATTTTTACCCGCAAAGATCGTTGCGATACAATTCCTGACACTCAGGCGCCTCAGGCTTTGCCCAATACAGCGATTCATGAAGGATAATACAAAGGTTAACGTTATGGATTCACAACACCTTGTTCCCGAGCTTGCTCTGATTGAAGAACTACCGGAACACTGGAAAAGCCGGTTCGAGAAAGCACTCTATATGTTGTATGAGTCTTTGGAACAATCACCTGCGTTGGCCTGGGAAGAAATTGCTATTTCCTGTGCAATCTCCCCCCACCATTTCCACCGCGTATTCCGGGCTGTCTTCAACGAGGCGCCGGGGCAATACCTGCGTCGACTTCGACTGCAAACCGTGGTTGAAAAGCTTATCTATACCTCCGACAGCATTACCGATATCGCTGTCGGAAGCGGCTTTTCCTCTTCTCAGGCATTGGCCAAGGCGCTAAAACGAGAGCTCAATACCTCAGCCAAAGCCATTCGGAAATTACGGGAGCGGGACAGTTATGATTACTTGGATGAGCTATATAACAAGCTTGGCCACCCGACATCACAATCACACAAGACGATGGAATCGCAGATCGTGGAGCAACTAAACACCGAGCTGCGCACCTACCCCGAACGACATCTTCCGTCCAAACGCTTTAGCATTCCGGAGTTTGAAAAAATCATGGATGAACCGGGTGATGAAGAGTTCGAGGTAATTGTTGCTACCGATGTAGAGCAGCTCAACAACTGCTTTGATGATATAACCGTCCATGTTGGTGAGGAATTTACCTCGGCCTTCAGAGCAAACCTGGCTATTGCTGCGGGCAAATATCTTTGCTGTAAAACCAATATAAGTACTGATGTAGGCTACTACGCCGTTTGGAACGAACTCTACCGCCGTGCAGTCCTGGAAGGTTACGAACTCTGTGAGCAAGGCTACACCGTTGAATACTTACGTAACGCTTCGACTAAATTACCCTATGGAATGGAGATCGAGCTTCAACTGCCTGTCGAGGATGTAGACGGGTAAACGTCTTTCTTCAAGGTAAGAGTGATTGTTCACTTCCAAGCAACGCCTTAAACTTCTCACGCAACCTATCCCGCAGCAATAACACTGCGGGAGTCACTTGCTTTCGACTCGGGCAAATCAACCACAAGCTCGTTGATTTTGCTCTAAAACCAGGCATGACTTCTACCACCCGCCCGGCTTTCAGATCGGCAAACATATCCAGCCTTGATTTCAGCGCTATACCTTTACCCGATACCACCCAACGCCTCACGATATCACCGTCATTGCAGATACGATTACTGCTGACTTTAACCTTCTTCGTTATTGGTTCCGAGTTTCCAGTCCCCTTATTGGTAAACTCCCACTGATTGAAAATTTGATCGCCAAGCCGATACAATAAGCAGTTGTGCTGCAGCAACTCTTCCGGAGTCTGAGGCGTACCATGACGCTCAAGATACTCGGGAGATGCGCACGCAATGCGATCCACATCTATCAACTGGAAAGCCACCATTGATGAGTCTTCTGGTTGCCCGTAGCGCAATGCCACATCGACCCTGTCCATATAAAAGTCAGCCAACGAATCTCCCAGGCTCAACTGAACGCTGAGCTCAGGATTGCTATCCATTACATCATCAAGCAACGGCAAGAGCATGTTTCGCCCCAGATCCGAGGACACCGACATGCGGATTTCGCCTGCTATCTCTCCTTGCATTTCGACAAGCGATGCCTTGGCATACTCCAGCGATTCAATTGCCTGACGACAATGCAGCAGAAAACGCTCTCCTTCAGCGGTAATACGTAACTGACGGGTCGAACGGATAAAAAGCTCAACGCCTAGCTGCTTTTCAAGTCGCTTCAGCGCCGCACTGGCTGCAGCCGGACTGGTATCCAGCAAGCCTGCCGCGGCAGTGATACTGCCGCAGTCAGCAGTTCGTATAAATAACTCAAGATCAGATGTATTCATAGCAGGCTTATTTTCAAAAAATTATTGAAAAAGTTTAAACCATTACCCTGTTTTTGCTTAGCGATTTCTTCCTTAATATCACTACAACAATTCAATATCCAACAATGTTAACGCCAGTGGCTGTCACACTTTAGCGTTAGCTCATATACGAAAAAGAGAGAAGAGTCATGAAAGCCATCGGATATCTCACCCCAAAAACCATTGACCAACAAGACGCACTCGTTGATTTCGAGCTACCGACACCAACGGCGACAGGCCGTGACTTGCTGGTAAAAGTCAAAGCTATTTCCGTCAACCCGGTCGATACCAAGGTCAGGGCAAGTGCCGCACCAGAGGAAGGTCAGTATAAAGTGCTTGGCTGGGATGCTGTCGGCGAAGTGACTGCTGTTGGCGAAGAGGTTGAGCATTACCAGGTTGGTGATAAAGTTTGGTATGCCGGTGATATTTCCCGCTCCGGAACAAACGCCGAATACCACCTTGTTGACGAACGTATTGTCGGCAAGCAACCAACCACGGTTTCTGACACACAAGCAGCAGCCCTGCCTTTGACCGCAATCACGGCCTGGGAGCTTCTCTTCGACCGTTTACAGTTCGATCTTACTCCTAATGCCGAAAAATCTGCCAAGGTACGCTTGCTGATCATCGGGGCATCCGGCGGTGTAGGTTCAATCCTGACTCAGCTAGCTGCCAAGCTCACCAATGCCACCATCATCGGAACCGCCTCTCGGCCAGAAAGTCAGAAGTGGGTAACCGACCTTGGTGCCGATTATGTGATTGATCACTCTAAGCCTTTGACCGAAGAGCTCAAACGAATTGAGATTGATAACGTTACCCATGTGATCAGCCTGACTCAGACCCAAGCCCATTTTGACCAGATTGTCGAAGCATTGGCACCGCAAGGACATCTAGCACTCATAGATGATCCAACAGAGCCTCTGGATATCATGAAGCTAAAAAGAAAATCGCTATCTTTGCACTGGGAACTGATGTTCACCCGTTCTCTCTATCAGACAGGAGATATGGATAAACAGCGCCAGCTATTGAATTCAGTGTCATCAATGATTGACGATGGCGAGCTTGTCACAACCCTTGGCCAGCACTTTGGCAAAATAAACGCCGAGAACCTGATAAAGGCCCACGCGTATATCGAATCGGGTAAATCAATCGGGAAAGTAGTACTCGAAGATTTTTGATCAATCTTTACAGGCATTCATTAACCCGCTACCGGGCGGGTTAATGGGTATTCCATTTTTTAACTGCTCTTAATTGAGTGTATCAAGTCAAAACTGATAGCCATTCGCCCCTGCCACTGCGCCAAGTACAGCAATCAAGCTTAGACTGAGTAAGACTTGGTGCATTCGATGCAACCAGACGAAAGCCCGCTCGCTGTCTTTCTGTGCTTGTTGATGAAACCAGCGATGCAATACTAAAGGCTCCAGCACAAACAATACCAGGGTGAAGATCATCCATACCAACGTCATTAAATGCATCCACCAAAACTGCGGCAACAAATAGCGATCCCAAGCATTCATCACCTCCAGCATATAGTATCCCGACGCGCCGGTTATCAATGTGGTGATTTTCGCCTGAAGACTGAACCGCCCTTCTAGCTGCTCAAATAGATCCAAGCGATTCTCCGCATTTGACACTCTTCTCAATGACGGAATAAGTACCGTCGTCACAAACGCAACGCCGCCTATCCACATCACGACACCAAACACATGCAATACTCGCGCTAACACAAAAAAGTCAAAATCGTTCATAGCTGTCATCACTACCGTTACTGCGAATGCGATTAATAATATATATCATATACATGTTATAAAGTGTAGCGTTTACAGCTTCCATTAACAGCAGTAGAACGACATTCTTACCGGGATTTCCTACTTGAGAATGATCAAGATAATGCTAGTGCCTATAGCCGAGAGGCGACCCAAGTTAGGCTTATTATGGGATGCAACTTGGCTACGCAATTGATTTGTCCAAATAAGAAACACAACCGTATATTGTCTTTAATATAAGACTAAATAATAGATGATAACGTTCTGTCGGAGATGACATGTACCGACTATAAAAATTGAAACTATAGTTAGAATCTGCGCCAGTGTAGTATCACAACAAAACAGCAACTGGCATCTTTTTTTTCATTCAATACAGGATGGTGATATGAGAAGAATATGCATATCAATAATCTCAATCACAGCTAGCCTGATGGCACCTTCCGTTTTATCCAACCCTACTTTTGAGTCAAAAGGAGATGGATGGACATTATCAACAGGTCTGTACCTTATCACCCAAAATATAGAAGCAGATTCAACCGTTAATACACCTGGTGGTGGCACATCAACTCTTCCTGTATCACTGGGATTCGGTGATATTATGGATAATCAAGACGGCCTAGGAGCATTTTTTTTCCGGTACGGTAACGGTACCTGGGGCGTAGAGCTTGATTATGCATTCATCTCATTGAAAAACAGCCCAAATCAAGTTGTCGGCCCGATCACCATTAATAAAATTACATTTGATGTCGAAGAGCTTGAAATTTATGGTACCTACCGTCTGTACCATGACGATTTCACGACAGATTTATTAGCCGGTTTTCGCTATATCAATCATGAACTAGAAATAGATCAAACAATCCAAACGCCCCAACCTGTTCCAACATCACAATCAATATCAGCCAGCTTTGGCGATGAATGGACTGATCCCTTTTTAGGTTTCCGGCTAATCAACAACATTGCAGATACCAACTGGTTTTACCTGACACGCTTTGATATTGGTGGGTTTGGTGTCGGCTCTGATCTGACATGGCGATTTGACTTGGGCGGAGGCTATGCATGGGATAACGGCTGGCAGGCTGTTGCAAAGTACAAGAGACTTGATGTCGACTTTGATAATAACTCATCCAGCGACCGCTATAGCTATGATGGCTATGAGCATGGAATATTAATCGGAGCGGCCTACTCTTTTTAATCTATTTGTTACCCATAAAAAGCTCAATACGAAAAAAAGAAAAGCGAGTGATAAAAACTGTATGACTCAACGCGGCTATGCCGTCCTTAATTAATCAAAAAAATAGCCATGTCAACAATGATTCCATTACGAACTCATCAGCAGCCCGTAGAAGGTTGCTGTCGAAAGAATAAGGAGCGAAAAGGACAATGAGAATACTTACATTGCTTTTTACATCCGCCTTTATGTGCTGGACTGGTTATAGCTTTGGTGCCGGGGGCGTTGTAACATCGCCTACAGGTACAGCACCCGATAGATATGCATATTACCCTGGTACCGAGGAGCTTGCTAAAGAAGAGATACGCGTTATTGCCTGCGGTACCGGCTTGCCAGCTGCTCGCCGCAGCCAAGCGGCTACATGCTTCCTGATCGAAACCGGCAACGGAGACAAATTCCTGTTTGATATAGGTACAGGCTCGATGGCCAATATTGCCGCCCTGATGATTCCTTACCAATATCTCGACAAAGTGTTCCTCTCCCACCTACATACCGATCACATGGGAGATATTCTGGGGCTGTGGGCAGGAGGCTGGACTGCAGGACGACCCAACGCACTGCAGGTTTGGGGGCCTTCCGGACAGACACCGGAGATGGGTACCGCCTATGCGATGGAGCACTTTCTCAAGTTCGTCAACTGGGATAAGGTAACCCGTGAATACAAAATCACCCCAGTGCCAGGTCAAATCGAGACCCATGAATTCGACTACAAGGGCGTGGACCAGATCGTCTATCAGGAAAACGGAGTGACCATCCGTTCCTACCCCGCCATCCATACAGGTGACGGTCCAGTCAGCTACAAGCTGGAATACGCTGGCATGAGCGTGTTATTCAGTGGTGATACCGTACCCAACAAATGGTATGTAGAGCATGGCAAAGGCGTAGACTTAGCGCTACATGAGGCGTTCCAGGCACCGGAGCAGCTGGTGAAATTCTATAACCAGCCGCCACAACTTGCCTGGCGCGCCTGCTGCGAGTTCCACACCTCGCCCCAATCCTTTGGCAAGATCATGAGCACGATCCAACCCCGACACGCGGTGGCGTTCCATTTCTTCAACGAGGAGGGAACCCGCTATGGTATCTACGAGGGCATCCGGGAAACCTATGACGGCCCCTTATCGATGGCGATAGACATGATGGTATGGAACATCACCAAAGATAAGATCACCGAGCGAATGGCAGTATCTGTTGATGAAGCCTGGTCGGTACCCGGCACAGCTCTCCAGCCACCACCAGAAAAAGGACGCCCTAACCCCTCCTCTGAGTGGATTGAAAACGGCCGTTGGTTAGACGGCTTCAAGGCACAGGACGCAATGCTGGATGATTATATGAAAGAGTATGGTCTGGAAAAACAGGACTGGCGCCCGGCTATGTACAAAGAACTTGAAAAATAACTGGCTATCATTCTAATGAAACAAAGCCTCCGCCCATCACGGGGGCTTTATGTATTGACTGAAAAGGAGAGTTGTTAATGTATAGAACATTACGAGCTATAGGTCTACTGTGCGCAGTGCTCGCGTTCATGTCCGACGACGCAGACTTCGTCAAAGACGCCGTAGCTGAACAATCTCCAACGGAAACACCAAGCGCATGGTACCCTCGCACGGAAAAACTCAGACCTAACGAGATGTTTGTTGTGGCGCTGGGTACCGGCATGCCGACGCCCATTACCCGTGGGCAAAAGTCTTCGGCTTGGTACGTTGAACTGGGTAATGGCGACATCTTCATGTTCGACGTTGGCAGCGGTTCGATGGAAAACCTGTTCGCCCTGCGTCCGGAATTTCACCGCGTCGATAAAGTCTTCGCGAGCCATTTGCACACTGACCACGTGGGTGATGCTGCTGCGCTCTGGGTTGGTGGCTGGCTGAGCGGACGCTACACCCCCCTGCACATTTACGGACCTTCAGGCTCCAAGCCTGAGCTTGGGACTGCCGCTTTTGTCGAGGGACTTAAAAAGGCCTATGCTTGGGACATTGCTGGTCGCTCGGGCATACTGCCTGACGCCGGTGGTCAATTGATTGCACATGAGTTCGACTTCAAACAGGACGGTGGCGTGGTCTACGAGAAGAACGGAGTAAAGATCACCTCTTTTCCCGCCGTACATGTTCTCGATGGCTCGGTTAGCTATCGACTCGACTGGAAAGGTTTGAGCTTCGTCTTTGGTGGTGATTCGGCTCCTAACAAATGGTTCATTGAGCGAGCCAAGGGCGCCGACTTCGTGATCCACGAATTATTCTACACGCCCGAAGGGCTCGCCAAGACGCTTGGCTGGGAGGCTCGACAAGCAACCTTCGTATCATCATATATCCACACTCCGCCCTCGGGCTTCGGCAAGATTATGGCTGAAGTTAAACCACGACTGGCAGTGGGTTACCACACAATTCGTCAACCCGAACTGGACATGATGATGATTGAGGAAGTCCGAAAAGTCTACGATGGACCGCTGGTGATCGCAAACGACTTGATGGCATGGAGCATTACCAAGGACCAGATAAAACAACGTGAAGTGGTGAGTTCCGAGCGTGTTCAAGCACCACCGACAACTCAAGCCTACAAGGAGGCCAAGCGAAGTGGTGAGGCAAAATATTCAGAGTTCATCAACAACGGCAAGTGGAAAGGTTATACGCCCCCCCCACTTCCAGAGAAATAATATTTAATCGGAGTCATAACTCACATTTTGGTCAAACGGGGCTACGGCCCCGTTTGTTATATTGTGTTACTACAATTGGGTTAATGACGATGAAAGAGCAATAACAGAACGCTACATTGACTCTACAACTTAGCTGTTTCCAGCAAACTATCAAGCAGTTCAGCCAAGCGATCAATATTGGCGCTTTGTACCGTTAACCAATCTCCTTTTGCTGAAGTGTTCGCCGCAGGGCTAATAACAACACTGTGTATCCCCAAATTATCTAATCGCCTACGGGTTTCGGCCATAGGCTCCCCTTCCCAAATCATGATTCGTACCGGCTTCTCGGCCAGCATCTGCTGCAGTTCCTGCCACTGAGCATCCGTTGGTGCCTGATCCGGCTCCCAGTGCAAAGAGCTGCCATTCACCTGGTAGCGACGTTGGAAGTACTGATATACCGGGTGTGAAAAGATAACCGACTCGCCTTCCAGGCGGGATAATTGCTGCTGAAAACGCGTATCCAGTAGTAAGAGTTGTTGCTGGAGAACAGCCAGACGGCTTTCAAAACCGGCAGCCTGCTCCGGCCAACGCTGGATTAATTCTTCGCCCATATTGTTTACCTGCTGGGAGGCCTGAAGCATATCCATCCAGGTAGTTATCGCGTAGCCGCGATGATTGTGTTCACCCTCAAGACCATGGCTATGAGTAACACCTCCCTCAATAGGGATCCACTCACGCTGAAAACTCTTGCTGGTGTTAAATAGTTTGGTGGTAGGTAAAGATACCGTGGTTAACCAGCTCTCATAACCGGCACCGTTCAGCACAATCAGATCAGCTTGTTGAAATTCAGTGATGTGTTGCGCAGTAGGTCGCCAAGAAGCCGGGTCACCGGTGGTATCAATGGGAAACTGCACATCAATGTTGTTACCTGCCAACTCTGTGGCGAAATAATAAAGGGGGTTATTACTTACCATGATCAGCGGTTTGGTCCGTGACGCCAACGAGGACTCTGTTTCACTGCCTGTATCAGATGGCTCGCAGCCACTCAGCGCGGTTATCAGGCAAATTAACACAATCAATTGGTGTTCCATATGCGTTGTTCTCCTTTCATTTACGCAATTAACCATTGCTGCAACAAAGCAACACCAAACCGCTGACTGCAAATAAATAGAGCTGTAGCCAATAGCGAACTGGCAACAATGACGACAACAACCTCCGCAGCTAACAGTACCGTCACCTGGCCGCGGCTGGCTCCAATACGGGTCAGGCTTTCCACCTCATTGTGACGCAGGCGCATCGACAACATAAAAACCAGAGCCGCAACCAGCAATGTAGCGCCACCTATTACCGTAACGGCAATAACCACATAATTACGTACGGTAAAAACGGTATCGAGTAACTCTTGCATGACTATCTGGGTACGAACAATCTGATTATCCAGATCCGGAGCAGCAAATCGCCCTTGCAGTAAGACTGCCGCTTTATCACTTTGGGGAACCGGTATCACGCTGCTGATTGGCAGCTGGCGCAGATCACCGTGAAAGTGAAAGCTATCAATGTTGTCCGGAGTAATTTCGTTCCAGTTTTGCACCGAGGCATTAGCAATAATTATGTCGCCATCTTTTTTAAGAATTTGCCGCACCGCCGAGCCTTGGTTAAGATCCTGATGGCCATGGCCTAACCCTTCTATCACCCATGTGGTTTTAATGTCGGTAAAAATAGCTTTATCATCCGGGCCAAAGCTGCGCTTTAATACACCGACAACAGGCATTTTCAGTGGATAAATACCGGCAATGTCAAACACACTCTCCGGTGACGATATTACCGAGTCACCCACACCAATCCCCAGGCTCTCTGCCACTTGCGCACCAATAACAGCCTCCCCCAATAAAGCCATAGAGCGGCCACTGGCAAATTGGTGCCGGCGATAATCAAAATAGGACAGCGTTGTTCCTACAATTGGGAATTGTTGAGAGTGAAAACGAACATAAAGAGGGATAGCCTCGGCCAGTCTCATGGACTCCAGGTTTTCTACGTCAGCATAAGGCATTGGTGCCGGTGTGTCAGAGCGAAAATATAAGGTATTAAGTACCAACTCCAACGGGCTGCCATGACGGCCAACAACCAAGGGAGTTTGATCGGCACGCGCCATTAACTGCTCGGCCGTGCGATCAATCAGTAACTGAATTGTCAACGGTAACCAAAAAACCAAAGTAATCGCCGTGACTAACAGTGCTGTTTTCACACAGTGGTAGCGAAAATACTGATAAGCAAGATAGAGCGCTCCCATCACCTATGACTCCTCAGCACAGATAAAGTCATCAAGATCAACGACCCGGTCAAATTGCCCCAGTAACGAATGGTCATGGGTAACGGTCAGTAATGCACTGTTATTGGCTTTTGTTTCATCAATTATCTTCTCTAAGGCAAGATGCTTATTTCGTGGATCAAGATTACCGGTAGGTTCGTCAGCAAGAATAATTGGAGGCTGTAGCAACAGAGCTCGGCAAATCGCCACACGCTGTCGCTCACCCTGCGAGAGCTCATTAACGGGACGTCGCAGCTTATCCGCGATCCCCAGAGACATAGCCAGTTTATCGGCTCGATGCCTGAGTTCCTCATTAATAGCGAAACCACCCAATAAGCGTGCCGTTAGTAAAATATTGTCGAGTACCGACAGGTAAGGCAGCAACTCAAACCCCTGAAAGACCATACCCACTTGTTGCAAGCGATAACGTCTGGCCTGTGCTGAATGCATCGCTGATATACACTGTTCCCCCATAAATATGGTGCCGCTGTCTGGTTTCAGTATTCCTGCCAACAAATTCAACAACGTGGTTTTCCCCGAGCCACTGGGACCTATCAGTGCCAATGTTTCACCACCGGCAATATCCAGCTTCGCAATGTTTATCTGAAACTGAGTCTGAGAATAAGCAAAGCGGAGCTTTCTGATCCGTAGCATGACCACTCCTACAGGCGTTCTTCGTGTAACACCGTCATTGACGTCAATTTCCATTGTTCTGCTATTGGCTCGATCATCAACTTAGCCTGATACCGATTGTTGCGCTGGTGCACGTGGCCCCAGTGCCCTACTGACCCTTTTACGATCCAACTAACATCAGCCTGAAACCCTTCGCCTTGTGCCGCTTCTGATAAAACAACGGATTGCACTTCAACAGCTTTTACCTTGGCTCTTGCTCCCCCTTGATTAACCAATTCCAGCCCTCGGCGGGTTTCCAAGTAAATATCCGTCAATAAGTCACCGGTGACTGAGCTCGATAAGGTATCGTAAATAGCCCCCTCTTCCCGATAATCAAAAGCACGATAGATATTGTGCAGCAAGCCATCGATTATTTCCTCACCTCGCTGCTCGCTTGGCAGACTGGCTTTGCCTAATGAAGACGTTACTCCGGCAGCCACTGCAACAAACAGTGCCACCAACATAACAGCCCTTCGCCCCTGAGGTTGCCGAGCACTCTTTATCATTATGAGCAGCATAAGCAGACAAATTAGATACAGCAGCCAACGTGCGTCATGAAGCCACTGCTGCCAAGCAGCAGGCGGCGGAGTGATGACTTTTAAAGCGGGTATCGTTGGATTTTTCAGGTAATTTGTCCAAACCAGCTTTTGCCACTCTGGCTGTAAATAGGTCGGTAATGGCCCAGCTTCATCGACCGCGGAAGCCGGTACCAGTTTAATTCGATCATCCCAGAGATCCCAGTTCATCACCACTTCACCCGGTAACTCAGCCTGGGGATAGACAAAAATGGCACCAAGTATTGCACCATCAAGATCCAACTCCTGCGGAGGATCTATAACGCGGGAGCTAGTTAATGTTCGTTCAAGAAAATTCACACTGTCCAGCTGACCTGTAACAGCTTTTCCATTGATGGTAACAGGCTGATGCCGGGATAAAAAATCAGCCACTTTTAGCTTAAGATCGCCCTGCATCGCTATCGGAATCGTTGATTTCCCTTCAAGCCCTAAATCCAGCCAGCGCTGTAGATCTTTAGGCCTGACAATAATCTCTTTACGGACCTCAAGCGGCTCTACATAGATAAAACCACTCATAGGCGCAAAATACTGACGACGTAGGTTGCGGGTATTAAAAGTACTGTACCAAGGGTCCTGCCAGTCTAATGACAATATATAGCCACTGCTCAGATAACGAAAATCATTAACGGCGATACCCTTGTGATAAGCAACAAACCCAATATCAGCTAAACCGTACTTATGTGGTGCCTGAAATACCAGCTCTTTTGGTTGTGACTCAAATCGATAATGAAGAGTGGCTTTCACGACATCTTCTAGGTCGTCTTCCGGTATTGGTAAAGGCTCACCAGTAATTTCGTCGCGAATAACGCGCTTAGCCGGAGTAATGGCAACAAGGCTTGCTGTTAGAGGCTTTTGGTTATCAAAAAGAACCAAGTCTTCAGAAAAAAAATGCGAAAGTCGCTTTGAAAAGGATCTCTGCCCGAAGCCTAAGTACTGATATACAGGATCTGGAAGTAGATTACGAAAGGCTGGAAGAGCGTTTGAACCTATTTCAAGCTCAACCCTAACCCCCTTCTCTTCAATATAGAATTCTGCAATGGTACTGGCTTTCATTGCCTGACTGCGTATCAGGGCATCACCGTAAACAAACCACGGGAAAAGTAATATCAAATATAAAATAATCTTTCTTAGCACTATGCGGTTATCCTTTTTGACCTCAAAGCAACTAATCGATCACGAGAAAAATGAAACTATAACCATGCAGCAATCAATTCACCTATTACCACAACCACTCGACAATCGATTTTGACTGCAAGCCTGAGTTTGCTTTTATGCTAGCAGAAGGAAATATCCACTTGGGTAACCAAGAGTATAGAACAGAATACAACACATAGTTTACGATTAGTCATTGCATTCATTGTTGTAAACATCGAACGCTTATACAACCAAACATTAGAAAATATACAGGAAACCCACATTCACAGCCTATAAGTGAGTTTCTTCCTAAATGAGAGTGGGATATTATCATGTTAGAATAATGTGTCAGATCTAGTAACAAACTCTAAGAATAAACATCTGGTAATCAAATTCACCTGAGCGGGAATGAAAAGCCGACAATTCGCGCTTAAGATCCTCTAATGCTACGGAGCCTTGCAACTGCTCTTTAAGTGCTTCGACTCTGTTCTCGAGCGGCGCATAATAATTCCGCCAACTCTCATCACTTAAAGCAAAGCTGTCTATCACTTCGTAACCGGCTTGCTCTGCCTGTTCTATACGCTGAGCGGCTGTGGTCATATCCGGGTATTCCTTTTGCCAAAAAGCTAACGCCTCCTTGCTTGGCGATTCTACGCTCCAAACCAAATCACTAAGTACCAATACCCCGTGTTTTTTCAGCAAAGGGCGCCAAGCTGTTAGGGCATTATTTACCCCCATGATGTAAGCACTACCCTCACTCCAAATAAGATCAAAACTCTCTGGTTCAAAAGGCAGCTTTTCCATATTGGCACAGACAGTCGAAACCCGATCACCAATACCCTGCTCTTTCAGCGTATTCATCAAAGTTTGCAGAGCAAATTCTTCATTATCCACGGCGGTTATGTTGGCCAAATTATGCTGCGCTAATACCGTGGCTGCCAACACCTTGGTTGCGGTTCCCTGACCGCAGCCAATTTCTAATATTTCTTGCGGTTTATGAGGCAGCAGTTCAAACGCCTTAAGCGTATCTGCCTCAGAGCCTGGTCCCCAGCGCTCAAGCGCTTTGAAAACCAAATTAAAATCATGCATGTACTGTTCGTGACTATTCATATCTTTCGACAACCATTTCAGTCTCATCGCCTGCTTCTCATCGAAGCCTTGTTTGATTAACCATTCCAAGTGCGCCTCGGGCGCTTGCTGCTCCAGCGTTTCATGCCAGTCTGTCAGGCTGCTTTCACCCAACAAGGCAGCAAGTAGCTGACGTGACTTCTGCTTCTGCGCAATCTCTTCATCCAATTGGCGCAAGCGTTCAACCAAAATACTGCGCTCAACCTTTTCATCCAGACAGGCCTGACACTCTTTTAGTGTCAGACCTCCAGCCTGTAGCTTTTGCAGCAGCTTCAGTCGTTGTAAGTCTTTGTCGGTATAGCTCCGATAACCATTATCCAGCCGCTGCCCCTGGATCAGCCCCTGCTTTTCGTAATACAGCAGGGTTGTTCTTGATAAACCCAGCTTTTCAGCCAGTTGAGATATCCGATACATATTAAAGCCTTACACTCTGCTGCGTTTTACCACAACGCTTGTTTATTAAACGCCGGAACACACTTCGAGCACCCGGCAATAGGTGTTAGCTCTTGCTCGGTCAGAGACTGAGCTAACCAGCCATGCGGATAAGATAAAGACAATGGCGCTTTAAACTGTTCTTCTGTTACCTGCCGGAAGCCTACCTTAGAGTAAAAAGCTGGATCACCATAGGTGAAAGCAAGCTCTGCACCTTGCTGCTTTATCGCCTGCAAGCCAACCTTGATCAGTGCCTGACCAATACCCTGCCCCTGATAGTCGGTGCACACCGCTACTGGGGCAAGCAGGAACACCTGTTTGTCAGATTCAAACGTCAATCGGGTAAACAGAATGCTCCCCACCACTCTGTTGTTGTCATTGGCGACAAACACATAAAGATCATTGCTGTCGGTTGTCTCGATCAACTCTTTGACCAACTCACCAATCAGTTTACCTTCGGCCTCCCCTTCTGAATCAGAAAAAGTCTGGGTAAATAGGCCAATAATTTCTTCAGTCTGACTTGGCTCATACTGGCAATAGTTCATTGTTTTTTTCCTCGCTAAACTCATGCTGCCAAGCATAAACTGTAGAGCTGTAGACAGGTCAAGCTTGAATAAACGAAACGTCTATCAAGAAAAGGGAGGCAATCATGAATTAAGAGTTAATGCTGGGAGCTTAGACAGCTAGCAGCTAGTTATTCCTTTCTCTAAATATGTTATTACCAGCGCCAGTAACACGATGGTTTTCTTATCAATTTCAGGATCTTCTGCGAAATAATGATCACTCCCCAGAGCAACGATCGTCATACTATTGGGTGCAATCGCATCTGTAAGTAAAGTGAGCCCGTCATTGGGCCCCTCAGGTTTCAATAATGGGTACTTTCCTATAGAAAATTTGCTGAGTTGGCCGGAGAGCGGAATCCCCAAGTAGTTAATGATTAAAAGCTCGGATTCTATCCTTAGGCGAGAGAAACGACTTCTGCTACGACCCGTTCCCATACTAACAATGGCCTGTTTATCCCAGCCTTGATCCCATACAGCAAAATTGAAGAACCAGCTATGAGGCCATTGTTGGTAGTAGTCAATCAGAGGGCTGCCCTGCAGTATTCCACCGATATTAAACCAAGCCTTAACCGCTCTCCTCTCTTTTTCACTGAGCAATTCTGCTAGAGCAAGATGGATAGCGGGGCCCGCCGAACTAGCACCAGCAAGAATGATCCCTTTTCCTGCTCGGCCATGATGAATAATATCCGTTGCCAGGTATTCTGCATTTTGTTCTACAGAGCCTGTGGGGGGAAGCTCGACGAGATAATTTTCAATTCCTAGCTTGGTTGCCATTGCCCGGGGAGCGTTAAAATCCGCACCAGTCAAATGCCCACTTTCTGCATAGTCCCAACCGGGTACAAAGAGCAGCTTATAGGAAGAAATATTCAACCCTGCGATAGTTGGACTTTCCATTTGATGGGTAAATGAGTTATTCAGTTTTTTATTGCATTCATTCTTTAATAAAAGATCAGCAAGAAACAATGAGGCAAAATCGACGGAGTATTGTTGAGAGATGCCCTTCAGCTCGTCGCGTGATGGGATGGTATTTCTGTACTGTCTGTAAAGGCCTGAAATCCTCTCATCCAGTTCCCGATTACTGAACTCTCCTTGCAGATAACTATCGAGATAGTAACGAGCGACCTCTGAATCAACTGTTGTGAACACATGCTCCCCAAACAACGGACTATCTACAAACATCTTTGGCGTGGAACTACAGGCACCTAAGAGAATAAACGCTAATAAGAAGAGTGAGGCTATAGATAGTCTTCTCTTCAGACAAGGCATAAAAAGGCATAGTCTTAGCCCATCAAGAAGCCCCATCTTATAGCTTTTCGATGACGGCGATAAACAAACTAAGTTCCAGAAAACTGTATCTGTCTTTGCCTTCATTATCTACGGCCTACGGTGCATGTTTATCACATTCTCGATGGTCATGATCCCAAACATGATTTTCCGCACGAATGACTCCGAGCTACTTACAAAGTAGAAATGAGGATGCCTGGACCAAATTTTCTGCAGCTTTACATCTAATTGAGCGGCCTGATCAGTAGACTCGTTTCTTACCGGATTATTACTGCTAATATCATGTCCGGTGATTGCCGCTGATTCAAAAAATATCACGGCATCATAGCGAGCAATTTCATGTTCAAAGGTTGAATTTACCCCCTTAAAAAAATCAGTTTCCGTACCTGGCCAATAGGCCAACCCATCTAGTGATCCGCGATCACAAACCAGCAATCTATCAGGAAACTGCTTTTTATGGATTTCTTCAAAATTTTTCTGCAACTGAAAAATCGTTTTCTGGATTATCTTAACCATTTGCTCATTGTCTGAGCGCGGTATACCTCCGGAGAAAAGCACAGTTGCAGCCTCAGGGACAACGGCAATTTTATCGCCTAGCTCTCTGCGGAAAAGATCCAATGCTGTGGTTTTGCCCCCACCCGGACCACCAGTTACCACAACTTTCAACTGCTTTTTCATATTTGCTCTAACTCGCTTCCTGTGATCTAAGAAGCTTAGCCAATAAAAACGACATCTGTTGGACAATGGTATTGCTGAAGTTCTCCCCGTTTGGTCTTGGTATGGTAAGCTGCCCATCAATGTATAAAAGGGTTTTAGTTTCACAAGGGAAATGTTATGGAAATTTGGAAGTTGCTGCTCTTTATACCAGCGTGTTTTGCACTCAACATAACACCGGGACCTAATAACCTTTTATCTATGAATAACTCAAGATGCTATGGATTCAAATCCGCTTTTATAGCGGGACTAGGCCGAATCACTGCATTTTCAGGAATGATTGCTCTCGCAGCTTCAGGGCTAGCTGTCGTGTTATACACATCGGAAACATTATTCTTTCTTATTAAACTGGCGGGTGCAATTTATTTGCTATGGATAGCCTTTAACCTTTGGCGTTCAGAATCCAGTCCTGTCACTGATATCGAACGAAGAAAAAGTCTTCCTGGGTTAGCAAGGCAAGAGTTTGCACTGGCAGCAGGTAATCCAAAAGCTATCCTAATTTTTACAGCCTTCCTGCCCCAGTTCGTTGACGTAAAAGCTAACGTAAACGCGCAGTTTTTCATGTTAGGTGGTACATTTCTCCTATTAGAAATGCTGGCAATCTCAATCTACGCACTCTTTGGCTTATACCTAAGGCATTGGTTCTCGAAACCCAAAATGGCAAAGCGTTTTAACAAGGCTTGTTCACTATTTTTAGTCTTTTCTGGTGCTAACTTGCTGTTTAGTCGCCAATAGGTTCAACCTATCAAATTGATAAGCCTAAACGATTATAACTATTGGCATGAACACTCCATACTTATTAAATCAAAGAGGACAAACAACTCGAAAAATATGGAGTACCGTTATGACTGTAGACAAATTAAGAGATAGCTTAACACATGCTCGTGCCAACTACTGGATACTGACTTTTGTTTGTAGCGCTATATTAGCGTTATTCTTAAATGAGCTAAATCAGGACGTAAACCCAAGCTATTTAATGACATACTCTATCTCGCTTGCTATTGGCTATTACCTATCCACAGAGCTTAAAAAAACGATAATATCAATTAAGGTTGAACTAGATAACCTTATCTTATAATGATTGGTTAATGATGCGGCATCACCACCTATTCAATTGATATCAAGCCAGGTCAATTAGGATACATTGAGGATTTCTGACAATATGTAGATCTAGTTTTTTTGGAAAGAAATCGCTCATATCTCATCTTCCCTCGCATAAATGCCCAAAAACATTACAAGTATTTTTGTGATTAATAGTCCAATGACTTGATTTAGTGTAAAGTACCCGTTTTATTGACTATCAACATTAATATTATGAGTGACATTTTTAAGACACTACTAAACCTGCGTTCTCTACGCGCCGCTGCACGAGAAGAGTTCACGCTAGAGCAACTTAAAGAAGCCCTTGAGAAACTACAAACTGTAGTTACTGAGCGTGAAGAAGCTGAAGCAGAATCTCGCCAGGCCGACAAAGAAAAAGAAGAAAAATTAAAAGCATACCGCGAGATGTTAATCGCAGATGGCATCGATCCAGAAGAGTTGCTAGCTACTCTGGCCGACGCCCCTAAGAAAGCAAAGCGTGCGCCTCGTCCAGCTAAGTATAAATTCACCGTAGATGGTGAAGAGCGTACTTGGACAGGCCAAGGTCGTATGCCTTCGCCTTTGAAGGAAGCTATCGAAAGTGAAGGAAAATCACTAGATGATTTTCTGATCTAAGCTGTAAAGCCCCGATTCGCGGGGCTTTCACTTGCGCTCACACTTTTTATACCCAAGCTACCTCAAGATGCTCGAGATTAATGGAACCTTGGCTTATTGATAGTTAACCAAATACGTCACTTGAACAAAATCGTTGGCAAAAGCAGTCGCCTTCGCTTGTTCCAGTTTGATCTCTTTTGACGTTTTACCAAACAGCGGGATCCCTTCGCCCAATAGCACTGGAACACGGGTAATGGTCATTTCACTAATTAACTCAAGGTTAAGAAAAGCCTGAATAGTGGCACCACCATCGATATAAGCATGCTGATGACCTTCGCTCTCAAGGCGAGCTATCAAAGCACCAATATCACCAGAGTACATCTCTACTCTACCCTTCATATTGTCTGGCGCTTCTTTCAGCGTATTACTCAGCACAATGATCCGCATATTGCCATACGGCCATTGCTCGGGTGCCAGGTTCATGGCGGAAATTACTTCCATCGTTGAGCGGCCCATAATCAGACAATCAACAGAAGCCAAGTAGTCATCCCAGCCGGTATCGACTTCGACATCAGGCTTGCCTGCAGTATGTAACCAGTCAACACTGCCATCTTTTTTTGCAATAAAACCATCAACACTGGTTGCGATATATACCGAACATTTCATATTTTTGCTCTTTCTGAAAAATGCCGAACTCACCTTAGACCCTTTCTTGGCTTTAAGTTCTGTTTGAGTTACAATTAATTCTACAATGTAGAAATTAATATTAGTCTAGCGAGGATACAAAATGCCTGTCAAGGAGAAAAAACGAGGCCGCCCTAAGGGATCAGGCAGTCAGCTGAGTAAAGAAAGCATCATGGAGGTGGCAAAGAGATTAATGCAGGAAGACGGGAAGATCCCCAGTATTCGTAAGCTCGCAGCATGCCTAAGTGTTGATGCCATGGCGATTTACCATTATTTCAGCAACAAGAATGCACTCTTGGAAGCGATCACCACTTCATTGATCGAAGATATCTATGAACCGAAGGTGAGTGATAACTGGAAATCAGAGCTCAATGAACTGTGCACGAGCTACTTAACGCTATTAAGCCGTTATCCCGGGTTGTTGGAAACACTGCTAGGAATGGACTCGCACAGCCCTGCAGCGGTATTTATCGAACGATTCCGGGTCGTAGTCGAACCATTAGAACTAGACGCTGAATCAGCAAAGAACGCACTGGATCTGTTGGCCGACTACCTTCACGGCTATGCGTTTGCGTTACAGTGCAATAACAGCCAGTCGACGCTTGACTTGAAAATGATCAAAGGTCCCATCGAGTTGTATTGCGTGGCGCTGGAAAATGCTTAAATTCATCCCTATTAAACAACAACGGTATTCCGACCCGAATGTTTAGCGTGATATAGCTTTTCATCTGCACGGGATAAAGCCTCTTGAAAAGACTCATTTTCGTCATTAATCGCAACCCCCGCACTGATCGTTATCTCAAACGCGATGTGATTGTGTTTAAATTTTAATCGTGAGGTTTTTCGCCTTACACGCTCAGCACAGTTGAAAGCGGCTTCTTCATTCTCGAAAAAACCTACAATGACAAACTCCTCCCCGCCAAAGCGAACGCAATAATCATTACTTCTTACATTATCTACCATCACATTCGCGACCTTGGCTAACACTTCATCACCGCATTTGTGTCCAAAGCGATCATTAATCGATTTAAAGTGGTCAATATCTAAAAAGATAATTGCCAAGAGGTTGTCCTTATCTCGTTGTCGTCTATTGATAATTGTGGGTAATATTTCACCTAGAAACCTTTTCGTATAAAGGTTCGTTAGAGGATCTCGAATAGCCACATCTTCAAGCTGCCGAACAAAATAATTGACGAGAAGCAACACCAGGACAACAAAAGAAATAAAGCTGAGAAGCAGAGCACCAGACGCTTTTAATATAATCCGATGAATATTTTCTAGCATATCATCAAGATAAATGCCCGTTCCTAGCGCCCAGTCCCAAGGCTTAAAATAGGATATATAGGAAATTTTGGGGTATTCCAGCGCCGAATGTGGCTTTGGCCAAGAGTAGGAAACCCATCCTCCCCCGTTTTTCGCTTTCCCAATAAAGTCCCTGAAAACTTGCGCTCCATTACTATCAACCCAATCGATCTGGTTTGTACCAACCCTTTCTGGAGTATAGGGCTGCATAAGCAATACGCCATCTCCACTATTAATCCAATAATAGCCGTTTTCACCAAATGTCGCCGACTCAAGCGCGTTCATCGCCAGGGTTTGAGCATCCTCAACGCTGACCTCCCCTCGCGAGGCTAAGATATAAAAAGACTCAATAATGCCGATACCCACTTCGGAGATATATTTGGACTGCGCTCTTTTTTCCTCCTTGAGGCTATTGGAATATGAGAGAAAGAAAAAGTATAGAAAGGCCAAGGCGCCTGCACTGATAAGCAGAAAAACCGAAATCAGCCTCTTATAGATTACTGAGTACATTGTCAGTTACATATCTCTCAAATTAGAATATCCAGTTATAGAGACCTCATATTTTGAATTATTTCAACCTCGCAAATTGTGATACTCACCCCAAAATTTAACCTTCATTTTGTTGGTTTATTGCAATCCTAAGCCTTACGTGAGCACATATGCGCATATTGATCTGGCTAAAAATACAGCTAGGATCACCTTTATCCACATTCATGCTATTCATACATATCCGTTTGCTATTACCATTTCTATGCATCGCAGGGTAATCAGAAAGGCAGCACCATGGAATATTCACATAAACAAGTTCCCATGGAACCAAAAGAAGACGATAACAACACAGAAAAGAGACCAATGGATGAAGTACTCGACAGAGTAACCAAATTGGCATTAGAAACAATAGAGCAGTTATCCTCTAAAAAAAGTAACTCACAATAATTAACACCTCTGAATAAAGGTCACTGTAGTGACCTTTTAAGAAATCAAATCAAACCAGTATTTATCTATTAGCAATGGAGATATATAAAAATAACGTAAATACAAGTACTATCTATTCAATTTACGTTATTAAATAGTTTTAATGTAAATAATAATATGGATTTTCAGCTATGCCGCCCATGCTCTCTGCACAAGGCGGCACCTTGTTGTATTTCCGTATACTCTTAACTAAACGCTCATAACGGCCTACAACCCTTTCTTATACTGCGCATTGGTTGTCGGCAAGATAGCATGCTCTAGCGCCTGTCTGGCCCCTTCCCCACCGTTGATTAGGTTCTGGAACAGCTGGATCACACTGGCCTTATCTTCTTTGACGGTAGTTTGCGTTTTGATATCTCTTAGATCAACAAAGAAGCTCGAAAACATTCCTTCGAGATCAGACGAAATCTCGGTATTCAGGAAGTTATGTTCACTGTAAAGCGAGTTGTGATCGCCCTTTTGCTTATCAAGAACGAAAGAGGCATCTTTCAGATTGATAATCGACGCAGACTTCTTGCACTTCCTAAGACACTTCGCATCAAAGGCTTTCTTCTTGCAGCCCACTGTCTGGTGGAACAGGCACTGGCGGCTGGTCATCAGCAGAATCGGATGGTAAATACTGTAGAACAACTTGAAGTTGTCTGGTCTTGCAATAGGCTTAATCTGTTTCTTGTTGATTTCATTAGAGATGAATGAGCCAACACAGTTAAACTCTTCCTTCATGCAAAGGAGGCTAAATGAGTTCGTTACATTGAGGTAAGGGCCTGCGATCCAATCAATACCTTTCTCATAGGCCGAGTGGGCAATACCCGTATTGTTGGTCACTATCAGTTTAGGTTGCACCTGATCAAGAAACTTAACAGCAGCGGTATAGTTTTCGCCTATCAAAATAGACGGGAACCAAGGGATCAGTTGCTCATTCTCAGTAAAAAGGTCAACCAAGCGTGGAAGTTCATGATGAAGAGAGTCTGGCAACTGATAATAAATATCCGCCGTGGTAGAAGCGCACAGATCGATACCCTGTTTTGAAGAGATCAGTACCGACAAGGACGGCTTGTCCTGCAGTTTAGGTAACTTCTTCACCTTTGGCGCATCAATCGGTGCAATACGGGCTTTGTCGCCATTCAAATTAAAGAATATTTGTTCTTTAATCGCAGTCAGCTCGTTAAACGGCAGGAATACGCCTTCCTTAATATGATCTACACACAATGACTCAATATAGTATTCAGCATTATTCAGATTGTTAAGCCATTTCTCTATTACATCTTGTTCTAGAGTATATTTATCTGAGTGAATTACCGGGTTGTCTGAATACACTTTAAACGTCCGGTCGGGTGTCGACACCGATACAGTTAATGGACAGTTCGCCTGTACAGACACAGTTATACTTAACGGAAGCTTATCTGTATTAAAGTCTTTAATTTTCTCTGCAACTGTCGTGATAATAGCCGTTTTATCATCATAGAGCTTTTTCTTGACCTGTTTTACACTCTCTTCCGTTGTGCAGTTATAGACTTTGGAAAAGTGCTTGGCTGAGTGATCGCGAGGGTTATCAATAAACATATTTTTATTGATATCGCCGACCAGATAAGAGTTTGAGAAGTCACGGTTAAACACCGTATAGAGCTCAGTGGTATCCGTAAACAACTCATTGCCATCGCAGAAATTGTCGATTTGTTTACGCCAGTTATCTACGACTGTATACACATAGTGTGACTTCTTAATTCGCCCTTCAACTTTAAGCGAATACACCCCGGCATCGGCTAGCTCTTCAAGGTTCGAATAGGCCGAGTTATCTTTAAGATTTAGAGGATAATCTTTTCCAGCCTCGGTCGTTTGGTACTTGTCTCGGCAAGGCTGGCTGCATCTACCGCGGTTGCCCGAGCTGCCGTTTTTCACCGAGCTGATATAACACAGGCCAGAGAAGCCAATGCAATACGAGCCGTGAACGAACACTTCCATCAGCACATTATGTTCATGCCCAACCTGTGCCAGATGCTTAATCTCTTTGATATTCAGTTCGCGAGATAAGTTAACGCGACTTGCTGTTAATTTATTCAGAAAGAAGATTTGACCATCATTATGGGTATTAGCCTGAGTCGAGGCATGAACATCAAGATCTTTAAAGTGTTCTTTTAGTATATAAAACAGACCTATATCTTGAACGATCACGCCATCAATCTTGGTATTTACCAGCTTATTCAGCAATCGAATAATCGCTGGAATTTCACTTTCCAAAATGATGATATTTAATGTTAGAAAAATTTTGCAGTTATGTTCATGAGCCAGTCTTACAACGCCACTCAGGTTATCAAAAGTTAAATTTGTCGCTCTATTTCTGGCGTTGAAGTTATCGAGTCCGCAGTATATCGCATCTGCACCTGCTGCTATGGCCGCTTTTATCGACTCAATATCGCCACCTGGTGCCAATAATTCAAACTGATTTCTCATTGCGATATAACCCACTTTCTAACATTGCATATTTCAAAGGGGCGTATTCTACGTGGTTCTTTTATTCATTACCAATGTTGCCATACAGGGTGTTGGTAATGATAACTAAACGTATTTACAGGCTATTAATGAAACGCTCGGACATTATTAGAAAAGTATTTCTCGGAACAGGAGAATCAAAAAACCTGCACCACCCTTTATAGGCAAAGGTGATACAGGTTTTACTTATCGGCGATTAATTCGCTTAGTTAGATTTACTGCCTAGGTGCAGCCAAGTTTCGACAACAGTATCCGGGTTAAGTGATACCGAATCAATACCCTGCTCCATCAGCCAGTCAGCTAAATCTTCATGATCCGATGGTCCCTGACCACAGATACCGACATATTTGCCAGCTTTGTTGGCAGCTTTAATCGCCATCGCCAGCATCGCTTTAACCGCGTCATTGCGCTCGTCGAACATGTGGGCAATCTCACCCGAGTCACGGTCTAGGCCAAGTGTCAGCTGAGTCATATCGTTCGAGCCAATCGAGAAGCCATCAAAGTACTTGAGGAACTCTTCAGCCAGAATGGCGTTCGACGGCAGTTCGCACATCATGATGACTTTAAGGCCATTCTCGCCACGACGAAGGTCGAACTTCGCCAGCAGGTCGATAACTGAAGCCGCTTCGCTCACAGTACGGACGAACGGGATCATGATCTCAACGTTCTTCAGCCCCATGCGCTCACGCACACGCTTGATGGCTTCACACTCAAGAGCAAAGCAGTCCTCGAACTTCGGCGAGATATAACGCGATGCACCTCGGAAACCAAGCATCGGGTTTTCTTCTGTCGGCTCGAAATGTACGCCGCCAACCAGGTTGCGATACTCGTTCGACTTGAAGTCTGACATACGAACGATGACACGCTTCGGCCAGAATGCCGAAGCCAGCGTCGAAATACCTTCGGTCAGTTTCTCAATGTAGAACTCGACTGGATCGTCATAGCCCACAATGCGCTGGTCGATCTCGGCTTTCAGCTCATCAGACTGTGAATCGTAGTTCAGCAACGCTTTCGGGTGGATACCGATCATCTTGTTGATAATGAACTCAAGACGGGCAAGGCCCACACCTTCATTCGGGATACAGGCGAAATCAAATGCACGGTCCGGGTTACCGACGTTCATCATCACTTTCAGTGGTAGTGTCGGTAGGTCGTCAACCGCCGAGCGGCGAACCTCGAACTCCAGCTCACCTTGGTAGATGTAGCCAGTCTCGCCCTGTGCACATGAAACCGTCACTTCCTGTCCTGTCGACAGCAGCTCAGTCGCATCACCACAGCCAACAACGGCCGGAATGCCCAGTTCACGCGCGATAATCGCAGCGTGACATGTACGCCCACCGCGGTTGGTAACAATCGCAGCCGCCTTCTTCATCACAGGCTCCCAGTCAGGGTCTGTCATGTCAGCCACCAGCACGTCGCCCGCCTGAACCTGATCCATTTGGCTTAGATCCGATACAACACGCACAGCACCAGAGCCGATACGCTGACCGATTGCACGGCCTTCTGTCAGCACCGTACCTGACCCATTGAGGTGGAATCGCTCCATCACCTGAGCATCATCACGGGAGCGTACCGTCTCAGGACGGGCCTGAACGATAAATAGCTCACCAGTGACACCATCTTTGGCCCATTCGATATCCATCGGGCGGCCGTAGTGTTTTTCGATGATCATGGCCTGCTTGGCCAGTGATTCAATCTCAGCATCAGTCAGAGAGTACTGCTGACGCTCTTCATCCGTAGTATCAATTATTTCTACCTGGGTACCCAGCTCTTTGCCTTCCGCGTAAACCATCTTGATTTGCTTAGAGCCGAAGGTACGGCGAACAACGGCAGGGTTACCGGCCTGTAGGGTTGGTTTGTGAACATAGAATTCATCCGGGTTCACCGCCCCCTGCACAACCATCTCACCCAGTCCCCATGAAGAGGTGATAAACACAACCTGATCGAAACCAGATTCTGTATCCAGGGTAAACATTACACCCGATGAGGCGACATCCGAGCGAACCATGCGCTGGATACCCGCAGACAATGCGACACCTTTGTGCTCAAAGCCCTGATGGACACGGTAAGAGATCGCACGGTCGTTAAACAGAGAGGCAAATACATGCTTTACGGCTTCAATGACAGCATCAATGCCACGTACGTTAAGGAAAGTTTCCTGCTGGCCAGCAAACGAGGCGTCAGGTAAGTCTTCTGCTGTCGCTGATGAGCGAACGGCAACAGAGAGCATCTCATCGCCTTCACCCAGCTCGCTATAGCAGCTACGGATTTCATGTTCCAAATCGGCCGGAAGCGGTGCTTCTAGAACCCAATTTCGGATAGTTTCTCCTGCCTGCTGCAGCGCATTCACATCGTCAACATCTAACTTCTCAAGCAGATTGTAGATACGATCATTCAGGTCATTTGCATCAAGAAACTGGTTAAATGCATATGACGTTGTCGCATAGCCGTTAGGCACTTTTACGCCTGCACTGGCTAGGTTTGCAACCATTTCACCCAGTGATGCATTCTTTCCACCCACTTTATCAACATCGTTCATTGATAAAGCATCATACCAAACAACATTCTGTTGCACGGCAACTCTCCTTTAATTGGATTCAACAGTTTATGTGGGCAACCTCTCAACGAAAACGATTGCATTCGCAGTCAAAAAAATACTGCGTACAATATGCCTCCGTCTAGGTATTCTTCTCTACATAGTATATGTAAAAGAAGAATAGATACCCTGTAAGGTTATTGTTATAAGTATTAATGAGCTTAACGTTACAGATATTTTTTAAGGATTCAACTTTTTATGCAGCGCAAATCCAATTTTCGTGATGTATTTTACGTTTCTGACGGTACAGCGATTACTTCTGAAACACTTGGGCATGCAATTTTGGCTCAATTTCCCATTGAGACCCGACAAATGACCCTGCCCTTCGTCGAGTCAGTCGATCGCGCCCTCAACGTGCAAAAACAGATCAACCGTATCTATGAAGAAACAGGCGTAAAACCCTTGGTTTTCTACTCGGTGGTGCTCCCTGAAGTGAAAGCGATTATCGAAGATTGCTCGGCCAATCTCTACGATGTACTGAATGCGCTTGTTGAACCACTCAAGCATGATCTGGATATGGAGCCCATGCCCCAACTGCAACGCTCGCACAGTATCAGCAAAGATGCTGCCAGCTATCAGGATCGAATCGCCGCCATCGAGTACACACTCGCCCACGACGACGGTGTTTCACTGAACAATCTCGAGCAGGCCGATATCATTCTGCTCGGGGTGTCACGGTGCGGAAAAACCCCGACCAGCCTGTATCTTGCCATGCAGTTCGGGATCCGAGCCGTCAACTATCCGTTCATTGCCGAAGACATGACGAGCCTGAAACTGCCGCAGGCGATTGAGCCGTTCCGCTATAAAACTTATGGCCTGACCATAGATACCGGCCGCCTGGTTGCTATCCGAAACGGGCGCTACGCCAACAGTGATTATGCCAGCCTGCAACAGTGTGAATCCGAACTTAACAAAGTCGAAAGTATGTTCCGCCGCGAAGCGATTCCCTACCTCAACACGACCTCTTTGTCGGTTGAGGAAATCTCGACGCGCTTGCTGGATATGAGCGGTTTGAAACGCCGTATGTGCTAATGATAGACATTTTTATCCTCACAAAATAACAGAGTGGTTTTGTCAGGCATTTCTGCTCGAATCACAGTAACGAAAATGCTTGCCGTTCCTTTGCGGCAAGCACTCCTCTCACACTGTTTTCGTTTTTGCCCAATTGACTCAAATGGGATAAAAAACATATCGACCTATGCATCTTACTGATGTCTCATCATATTTTCTCACTCTTGAGAGCTTGATTAAGCTTTAAATTCAGTCACTTATTAAAAACTCAATTTTCTCCCTGTGATTCATCAAAAAATCACTAATTCTTGCAATATGCTTACTTTGAGCTTCGCAAATAATTACAACAGAGGTTCCTAACATGATTAGGCCAGCGCTCACAATGTGTATTGCTTTGTATATTACAGGATGTGGTGGAGACAGTGACTCAGTGCAAGAATTATTGCCTGAAAGTGAGCTTGGCGGTGCGCCGCAAGTTGACATCGATTTCGTCAATACAGCCAGTAAATCCATTGATTACTTTGTTAAACAATCCGGCGGAACAGAAACACTTTTTGATACGAGTGCGCAGGTTGCTTCAAACAACAACTCAGAAGTAGCACGCCATTCAATAAGTTGGTCATCCCCCACCCCGATAACGCTTGATATCGGCGCATGGGATACCAATTCTCAGTCAGATACGAGCGAATCTTTGGAAGTCATGCTTAACCGTTCAGACAAACTCTGGGCCATTGCGTGGCTAGACAATGATGAACTGGCTCTGACGACCGTCAGGCAGCAGCCTTCCAGTCAGGAAGGAAAATACAGTGTTCGGGTGTTCAGCCATTCAGATTCGCGGATACAGGTTATCTCGTCGGTTATTTCTGCCATAGAAGCAAAAAAAGGACAGATAACACCTTACCTGACTATTGAAAATTGTAGTGGTGAGTTATTTTTTGCAGCTGAATCAATCAGCTTGTGCAATTTGGACCCTGGGAAGTCCTATCTGCTGGTCACCGATGGTGAAGATCTGCTAATAGCAGCAGAAGAAGAAGAATAACAATAAAAAATAATAATAATTAGGGGATAACAACAATAAATAAAACTAAAGCGCTATTACAGTGGCAACACTGTTTTGCAAACGCAGGGAAAGCCTACAACTTATAAAAGATGTGTTTGTTCTTTTGAGCTCGGTTGTGCATTGGCACGCTGTGCCGCCGAAGGGGAGGAAGAGCTCAACGGATCGGCCTTGTCGGTCAAGAACAAGCCCAATCAATACGTAGGCAGCGGTGGCAAAAGCCCCGGCATGACTATCATGCCGGGGCTTTCATTATTATAGCAATGTGCTCTGCCAGCGATTATTTAGCCGTTGCAGCCACCAGCTGTTCTTCATCCGATTTTTTCAGGAAGGCATAGGTTACGCCTGTCACAATCGTACCTGCTGCAATCGCAACCAGATACATCAGTACTGGTGTAATCGCATTCGGGATGAACAGTACAAACAGGCCACCGTGTGGTGCCATCAGTTTTGCACCGAACAGCATAGATAACGCGCCCGTTAATGCACCGCCTACCATACAACTTGGAATGACACGCATTGGATCACGCGCTGCAAACGGAATTGCCCCTTCTGAAATAAAGCAAAGTCCCAATACGAATGATGCTTTACCCGCCTCTGCCTCACTGGCATTAAACTTACGCTTGGCAAGGAAAGTCGCCAACCCCATTCCCAGAGCCGGAACCATACCGGCTGCCATAATTGCCGCCATTGGCGCATAAGTTTGCGACGCCAGCAGACCGACACCAAATGTATAGGCAGCCTTGTTAACAGGACCACCCAGGTCGAAACACATCATGCTGCCAAGAATAATACCCAGCAAGACTGCATTCGCCGAGCCCATGTTGTTCAGGAAGTCAGTCAGACCATTCATTGCCGCAGAAACCGGGCCGCCAACAATGTAGATCATGATAAGCCCTGTCACCAGGCTTGATAGCAACGGAATGATCAGGATAGGCTTCAGCGCTTCCATGGACTGAGGCAGCTTGAGGTTATCGGCAATAAACTTGGCACTGTAACCAGCCAGGAAACCCGCTACGATACCACCAAGGAAACCAGCACCTGTTGAGCTTGCCAGCATACCGCCAATCAGACCCGGAGCCAGGCCCGGACGGTCTGCAATCGAGAAGGCGATGAAACCAGCCAGCACTGGCACCATTAACGCAAACGCCGAACCGCCACCGATTGTCATCAGTGCGGCTGCCAGAGTGCCCTCTTCTTTAAAGGCCTCGATACCGAACACGAACGACAGTGCAATCGCCAGACCACCGGCAACCACCAGCGGAAGCATGTGAGAAACACCTGTCATCAAGTGTTTATAGGCGCCGGTCTTTTCCTGCTTCTGCCCTTCACTTGCCGAGCTGCCTTCGTGCTTATAAACAGTCGCAGTTGAGAATGCTTTTTCCAGCTCCTGCGAGGTTTTCTTCAGCGCAAGTCCTGTACTGGTTTTATACAGTTTCTTACCGTCAAAGCGAGACAGATCGACTTCAATATCAGCAGCAATAACCACTAGATCGGCGGCAGCAATTTCTTCAGCTGTCAGCTGGTTCTTCGCCCCCACAGAGCCACGAGTTTCAACCTTGATGCTGTGTCCTTGACGCTTGCCTTCTTCATCCAGCGCCTCTGCTGCCATAAAGGTATGAGCGACACCCGTTGGACAGGCCGTGATTGCAACAATCTTCTTGGCACCTGACGCCACCTCAGCGACTGGTTCGCTGGATGCTACAACCGTCTGAACATTCTTCAATTCTGACGCCTTGGCGAGAGCTTGCTCAAGAAAGGCTTTCGGATCAGCCAGACAGGCATCAATACCTGACTGATAGACCTTCTTACCTTTAAAGCGGGTTGTATCAACAGCTGTATTGGCTGCGATAACAATACACTCCGCCTCTTTAATCTGTACGGCTGTCAACGCCTTGACCGGCATGACTGTCGACTGACATTCAATGTTGGCCGTTAGTTTGAGTTCTGCAGCGGCTTTTTCCATTAAGCCTGCGGCAATAACACTGTTTGCAATACCACTCGGGCAAGCTGTTACAACTGCAATTTTCATCATGATACCCTCTGTTCCGTTTTAGCGTTCACATTGCTATCTAATTGTTGGACACTTTCTTTGATTGCCAGTACGGCATCGAGATCGTCAACGCCGACCCCAACCTGACTCACAGCCAACGCCGAGAGCGCGGTGGCAAAACTCAGTGTCTCTTGTTTGTTCCAGTTATTGAGTTGCCCCCAGCACAGACCTGCCACCAATGTGTCACCTGCACCAACAGTACTCACAACATTCATTTTCGGAGGCTGCGAACTTAGCCATCCGTCGTTATCTAGCCACATCACCCCTTCGGCACCTAATGAAACCACGACATTCGCAATTCCCTTTTGTGCCAGTTGTTCTGCAACTTGTGTTAGATCTTGTTTGGTCGACAATGCGCGACCGGCCCAGTCTGACAGTTCCTCATCATTGGGTTTCACCAACCATGGCGCAGCGTTCAAGCCCGCGGTCAATGCCGCCTTACTGCTGTCAAAGAAAACATGCTTGCCGCGCTCTTGTAGCTGAGCGACCCAGCTGGCACACAGTTCCGGAGAGATGCCCTGCGGCAGGCTACCTGCCATCACAAACACGTCATGGCTGTCAGCCAGCTCAAACAGCGTTTGCTCAAAGGCCTGAATGTCTTGTTCAGATACTGCAACGCCAGGGAAGTTGATATCACTGACCTGTCCGCTTGCCTCAACCAGTTTCACGTTGATCCGGCTCGCACCGTTAACCCGAACAAACTGATCGCTGGCACCCAAGGCTTCAAACAACTGGCAAAACGGTTCCTGGTTATCGGCTCCAAGCAAGCCTGTTACCGTGACATCGGCACCAAGCTCTGCCAGTACCTTGGCCACATTCACTCCTTTACCCGCAGGATGAAGGCTCCCCTTTTCAACCAGATTCACCGTTCCTGCCGTTAAAGTATTGAGGTTGCCGGTCAAGTCCAATGCCGGGTTCAACGTTACTGTTACGACCTTCGGCTTTTTACTGCTTGCCATCATTTGTTCATTCGCCATCACGTTAAGACCACTCATTACTTACCCTCGCCCAAGCCGTCGGCAATGGCCTGTCCGATAGCCGCCAGTGCCGCTTCAGCATCGTCACCCTGGGCGGTGAATTGCAGCTCATGCCCCTGCTTCACACCCAGGGCAATCACTTTCATCAGGCTCTTGGCATTTACTGCCTTGCCATCACCATTGAGGTTGGCAACCAAAATGTTCGATTCGAATTTCTTGGCGACACTGACCAGCATGGCACCGGGACGAGCATGCAGACCGTGAGGATTGCGGATTTTAAATACGTCGCTGTTACCTTCGAGGACTTCCTGCGTCAGCAGCGATACGACTTTTTCTTCATCCGCCGTAAATAACTTGTCGGCCTGCTGTTTGTATAAAAGCTGCGCCAGGTAGTTCATGTTGTTCAGGTGAGCGCCGTTGCAAGCTGCCACCATCAGCAGCCCCTTGACCGGTTTGCCCTGCTCATCGAATTCTGTTGCCGGAGTGACAAAGGACAGAGCAGTTTTAGTCACCTCTTTGTCAGTTTTGGCAAGCCATAAACCTTGTCCGAGGTAGCTCGCACCTGTGGCTATGGCATCGGCAACACTGGTGTTACCCGCAGCCTGGCGATTTTTGATTAATCCAGCTGCAACCGCTGTCAGCTGAATCAGATCTGTCGCCGGAAAGGCCAGTTGAACAAGACCTGCATCCAGTTCGGCTTCTAGCTGTTCGTCCCCATTCAGAATGGCAATCAATCCTTCAGCGCTATTACAGTGCTTAAGCTTTTCTTCCACACCGTCAGCCGATAACACTTTCGTTAGCTGTTTTAAGATGCCAAGGTGCTCATCCGATTTCGCCGCAATGCCAATCGCAAGATAGGCTGTCTTCCCCTCTCCCCAATCAACACCTTGTGGAAAGTGATGTACACGAACACCGGTTTGCTTTACCAACCCCCGCGTATCTGTTGTTCCGTGAGGGATTGCAATGCCATTGCCTAGAAACGTGGAATTTTGCGCTTCTCTATCCAGCATGCCATTGACATACCCTGTATCAACCAGGCCTTGTTGTTCCAGACCGGTAGCCAATGCCTTGATAGCCTGTTGCTTATCAGCAGCAAATTGCTTTAGCTGAATATCACTCTTTGATAATGACAGCATGAACTCTCTCCAGTATTCGATGACTCGGCGAAATAGACTTACGCCCTATCTACACGTCTTTAATTCTAGTTGACTTCAGCAAAAGCTGAATCGATTCAGCTTTTGCTGAAAATAAAAGCTTCAGCAGAACTTTGCTTAAGTAAATTAGCTTTGCTGAAACCTTTCAGCTGACATGCTGAATGGTTTCAGCTAATATTGCAATTGTTCTGTGTCAGATCATTTGCGAATATATGATCAGGCGCACAAATTCTACTAAAGATTAAGAATCGAGAATGAAGTTAGACGAAATAGCCAAACTGGCTGGGGTGTCACGAACGACAGCCAGCTATGTCATCAATGGCAAAGCGGCAAAGTACCGGATCAGCGAGAAAACCCAGCAAAAAGTGATGGCTGTAGTTGATGAGTTTAACTACCGGCCTGACCATGCCGCCACCTCTCTGCGAGCCGGAAGCAGCCGCTCTTTTGGCCTGATCATCCCGGATCTGGAAAACAGCAGTTATGCCAAGCTGGCAAAACTGCTGGAACGCGATGCCCGCAAAGCCGGTTATCAGCTCATTATTTCCTGCTCGGATGATGATATCGACACAGAAATGAAAGTCGCGGAAACCCTGCTTAGCAGACGCATTGACGCCTTACTGGTTGCCAGTGCCCTGCCCGCCGATCATACCTTCTATAAAAAAATCCAGGCCGGCGGCGTACCGGTTATCGCGATTGACCGTGCCCTGGATGACGAAGAATTTGCCAGTGTGATCAGCGAAGATCTCGAAGGAGCTTTCGAATTGACGCAAAGCCTGCTCGCCAAGAACATCGCCAGTATTGGCCTGGTCGGTGCCGTGCCGGATCTGGGCGTATCAAAAGAGCGTGAGCAGGGCTTCTATTCAGCCATTCATACCCAGCCGCAAGCGCTGGAAACATTTGTCACCTATGGCGATCACTTCAGCCAGCAGCAAGGCCAACAGCAGGTTCAGCAGTGGATCGACAACAATACCCTGCCCGACGCTATATTAGCGACCTCATACACGCTGTTCGAAGGTATCCTGGACTGCCTGTTAGCCAATCCTGAGCTAATGCAGAAAACTCACCTTGCTACTTTTGGTGATAACCGGTTGCTGGATTTCTTGCCGATTAAGATTCAGTCTCTTCCGCAACAGTTCGAACTGATTGCAGATAATGCCCTGGAGCTGGCACTTAATGCTGCTGCCGGACGCTACCGGACAGGTATTGAAGTGGTGCCGCGGAAAATCAAACGCCGCTGACACTTAACGCTACGCATTAAAAAGCCCCTGAAAAGGGGCTAATTATTAAGTGGAAAGATAAATTGGCTAGCGGCCTATTTTGAAAGAACCGACATGGCGATCCAACGTCTGAGCCAACTCTGCCAGATCCTGGCTCGATCTTTCCAACTCTTCGCTAGCAGCAAGCCCCACTTTTACCGAGCTATCTACCGTATCCATATTGAGGTTGATTTCATTGGCGACACTTGTCTGCTGCTCGGTCGCAGTGGCAACCTGCGTATTCATATCAAGAATTGTCATCACCAGTGCAGAAATCTTTTCCAGTGCCTGCTGCGCTTCTTCTGTTGCCTGAGAACCTTCAGCGGTTAACGACTGGCTGCTATCCATTGCCTCAACCGCATTTTTGGCTTCATTCTGCAGTTGATCAATCATGGCCTGAATTTCATTGGTTGACTGGGCCGTTTTGGTCGCCAGGTTTCTTACCTCATCGGCAACCACCGCAAAACCACGGCCGGCCTCGCCCGCACGCGCTGCTTCAATCGCTGCATTCAGTGCCAGCAAGTTAGTCTGCTCCGAAATACCTCGAATCACTTCAAGAATAGAGCCGATAGATTGGGTTCTGTCAGCCAAAGAAGTGATCACCCCTGACATGTCATTCATTTGATCGGCAAGGCCAGTAATAGTTGTTGTGGCTTCCTGCAGGATCCTCTGCCCTTCCTGAGTCTCGATATTGGCATTCTCGGCAGACTCCGCAGCACCCGCTGCATTCTGTGAAATCTCACCTATGGTCGCAATCATCTCGTTCATTGAGGTAACCACCAGCAGCGACTGCTCGCTCTGTTCATGGCCGCGTGACAATGCCTGCTGAGACTGGCCTCGTAACTCTGTGGCAGTTCGGCCGAGATCGACGCCGGTATTGACGACCTGACCAATTATTTCATTGATTTTACCGACAAAGATATTGAAGGCTGTTGAGATATGGGCAATTTCATCATTGCCTCGAACAGGTAACCGAATAGTCAGGTCACCATCCCCCTTCGATATATCTTCCAGCGCATCTTGTAGTCCCGACAGTGGCCTTAACAGTTTGCCAAGCAAACCCATTAAGACACATCCGCACAGGATGAAGATACCCAAAATGGCTACCAATTGAGTGATAACGATGCCTTTCGCCGCGTCACTGACTTCTGTGATCGGAATACCAATATCAAAGGTACCGTACAGTTCACCGTTAACATAAATAGGAGAAAGAATGTCATAAACCCAGACTTGCTGAACATCGGCATACCATTTGGAATGCTGCGGAATGCCTCTCGTTGCCCCGTCGACCGTGTAGTTATCTTTGTAGACTTTGTTTAGCTTTTCGGCATCACTATGGGCGACTGCCTGAACATTTTTATCGATAACAACCGCATAGCTAATATCAGAACGGGCTTTCAGCGACTGCATCAACTTTTGCAAGTCATCCAGAGGCTGTGAAGAAGTACTCAGGACATACTCGACGTTTTTGGCAAGCAGCTCGGCCTGAGCCTGAGATTTCTTCAAGATAATCTTGTCGATTTCATGATGAGAGATATAAGACGTTGAAGAGATACTTGTTATTGCTGCGATTGCAAACATAATACAAACGGCAATTAATATGGTTTTTTTCATCTATATGTACCTTAGTGCCACTAACAGCAGTATATCGCTGATTTTATCGGAAAATAGTACACAACAAGCTCGCATATCACTTCAACGCATAGCAAAAAGGTTGATATAGCTCTCTGTATTCGTGCAAATACTCAAATATACCCAGGCAGCCGCATACTTTTTGACGACATACTAAACAATCTCGCCCCTTCATACTGGCAAGACTATTAATAACTCAACAAAGCAACTGACTACATATCGCAACTAAATACTCACGTAAAGTACATAACTTTTCAGTCTATTTACCCAAGCAATCCATCAAGATCAAGATATTCACACCCCCAATGTTAACCGTTCCAGTTGATAATCTGATACCCACCTAGTTTCTTAACATATCTTTCAAATTAATTTTTCATCTTAGATGAGTTAGAGCTATATGTAACACGTTGCCTATGTGGCGTTTTTATTCATCAAAAGTGAATAAAGATCATTAGGTTACAAAATACAAATATGCTCATTAATAAGGAAAGAGCGAATGAATAACAAAAAAAATATGGCCGTTGTCAGTTGTCTCTTACCACTAGCCGCCTTAGCTGCTGGTGCCAGTGCAACCGCAAGCGCAAATACGTTGGCTACGTTTGACAAACCAAATATCCCAGTGAAATACATTGTTAAATTCAAAGAGCAACCGTCAAGCGAGATTTCTCTCAGGAGTGCAAGCTCGGTGTTCTCTGGTGAACGCGTTGCCCAGCGCTCACTGCTGGATCGTCTAAGCGCCGACAACATCGAAAAGTTCGGCACTGATGCAACATACAGCGCCCAACTCGACGAAGACGCAATACAGCAACTTCAAAACAACCCAGACGTTGATTATGTTGAGATCGACCCGCCTCGTTATCTGCTATCCCAAACTCTACCTTGGGGACAGACTTTCGTTGGTGCGACATTGCTTGATGACAGCAATGCCGGTAACAGAACGGTATGTATCATCGATTCTGGTTATGATCTTGCCCACAACGATCTTAGCGGTAACCAGGTAAACGGTACCAATGACAGCGGAACAGGCAGCTGGTCTTCACCGGGTCAGCACAATGCTCACGGTACCCACGTTGCCGGTACCATTGCGGCAATCTCGAATACTGAAGGTGTGGTAGGCGTATTACCAAACCAAAATGTCAATTTGCATATCGTTAAGGTATTTAATGAATCAGGTTGGGGCTATTCATCCGGTCTGGTGAAGGCCATTGATACCTGTGTCGCCAATAACGCCAATGTGATCAACATGAGCCTGGGTGGCAGCAACTCCAGCCGAACCGAAGAAGCGGCACTCAAAACCCACTATGACAACGGCGTGTTATTAATTGCCGCAGCGGGTAATGACGGCAATACCGCTCATAGCTACCCGGCGTCATACGATTCGGTCATGTCTGTTGCTGCCGTGGATAACCAAAAACACCACGCGGATTTCTCACAGGCAACCAATCAGGTTGAGATTGCAGCGCCCGGCGAGGCAATTCTGTCTACCGTCACTCTGGGTGAAGGCCGCCTTGCCGATATTAACCTGGCCGGACAAAGCTACTTCGACCGCGGTGTTGTCCCTCATAACCGTTTAGTGAATATCAACGGTAGCTATCAGCCAAGTCCGGTTCCCGGCTCTGTGACTGCCGAACTTGCCCGCTGTGATGTTTCATCTGGGGCTTATAACTGTGGCAACATGAGCGGCAAAGTCTGTCTGACTGAGCGTATCGGTAACCAGCTATCTGGTACCTACCCTGAAGTTGATGCTGTTAAAGCCTGTTATAACGCAGGAGCTTCAGCTGCTATCGTATACAGTAATGCCGAACTGGCCGGTCTGCAAAACCCATTCCTTGTCGATACTAACAGTAGCTATGACCTCGTGTCGGTCTCTGTTGATCGTGCCCTTGGACAAGAGTTAGAAAATGCCGTAGGCCAGACAATAACGGTTAATAGCTCTATTAACGAAGACTACGAGTACTATAACGGGACGTCCATGGCAACGCCGCATGTTGCAGGGGTCGCTGCCTTGGTGTGGAGCTACCACCCTCAATGTACTGCCAGTCAGGTTCGTAGTGCGATGACCGCGACCGCTGAAGATATTGATGTCGCAGGTCGTGATAACCAAACTGGTTTTGGCCTGATTGATGCTGTATCCGCCAAGGAATACCTCGACGCCGGGTGTAACGGCCCAGAAGGCAATGGAAATAGCACCAGCTTTGAAAATACTCAGGCTACAGCCATTCCTGATAACTCGCTTTCCGGTATTACCAGCGAAATCAACGTAACCCGCGCAGGCGATGCTGGTGTGCTGACCGTTGATCTCAACATAACTCACACCTACATCGGTGATCTAAATGTCAAATTGATTGCCCCAACAGGTGAGTATGTGGTCCTGCATAACCACAGCGGAGGCTCAAGCAACAACATCCTGAACTCTTATACGGTTGACTATACTGGTATCGAATCTCAGGGGACTTGGCAGCTAAAAGTCTATGATAACGCCCGCCGCGATACAGGAACACTCAATAGCTGGCGTATCAACTTTAAATAAGGTTGGCATATGCAAAATAGACATGCTTCGACGTTATATTCAGGTATAAAGCCCATTTGTGGATTGGTATTGAGTGCTGCGCTTTTTTCTAGCTTTTCGGTTCAGGCCTATAACAAAGGTATGCCTGCTCCCGGCGCAAAAAAGCAAGCCGAGCTCAGCCAGGAAAACAGTCAGGCAAGCTATTACCTGAAATATAAACCCGACATGGAAGCACAAGCGAAGTCTTTGGTAACCAAGTTGGGTGGAACAATCACAGACACAATGCCGGAACGGCGTGTTTTGATCGTCTCACTCGACAAGAGTGATGTTGATAATCTCACCGCTAATCGAAAGCAATATAGCGATATCATCGATTACGTCGAGATCAACCCACAGCGACAGTTGCTAGAGAAGAAAACCAGCTTGTCTTACTAAGAAGCCAAGATAGTGGGGGATTGTTGATGATTAGTTGCAATCATTCGTGAACATATTCACTCTTCACTATAAGTACTAAGAAAGAGGGATGTGCATTTGCACCTCCCTTTTCTTTGTCAGTTAATTAAATCGTATAGATTAGGCTCTAATACTTCATTTTAAGCGCCTTATAATGAAACTTGAGGCATAGCCTTTCTGACGTTAGGTCTCAATTTCGAATAATTGCTCTGATATCAATACGACTGTATCTGACTTTTGGTCTAACATGCTCAATGGACTATGCAAGGATGGTGATTAATCGAATATGGTTCAGGCAGTTGCAGTTGAAGATCTCTGCGAAGGATTATTTGTCGTTGCACTGGAAAACGCCAAAGGCCGATTACGAGTCAACAAGCCGGGTAGAATTCACTCTATCGACTTGATTAACAGGATAAAGGCCAATGGTATACAAACCGTGTGGGTGGACTTCGAGCAATCGGACTTAAGCGACTATGTACCCGATCACTATCAATATAACCCGAAACCTCCCAAGACCACCTCGATGGATACCGAGCGAAAAAGAGCAGAGTCGATATTAGTCAAATCGAAAGACTTGCTGAGCAAGGCTATCGATAATTTGTATGAAGGCAAAAATATCGATATAGCTCCAATTGCCGACCTATCTGAAAGTATTGTCGACTCCATTCGCTGTAACCCCGATGCCATCCATTGCGTCGCGGCATTACGTAATAAAGACAGCTACCTGCTAGAACACTCCCTCAACGTTGCTTTCCTGATGGTGAGCTTTGGTCGCCACCTTGGCTTAAATCAGCAGGTACTCAAACAACTGGCCATTGGCGGCCTATTGCATGACATTGGCAAAACCCAGGTCAAACTTGAGGTACTCAACAAACCGGCCCGATTGACCCCGGAAGAATTTGAGCACATGAAGCTTCATCAGGTGCTCTCTGAACCTTTACTAGATTGCATTCCGGGCCTGTCCGACATGAGCCGACAAGTCAGCCTTCTTCACCATGAAAAACTTGACGGAAGCGGCTACCCCCGCGGTTTATATGGTGACGAAATCTCACTGGTAGGCCGAATGAGTGCCATTGTCGATATTTACGATGCCTTAACAGCGACCCGCTGTTACAAGGAGTCTATGAGTCCGACCGCTGCGTTTAACATTCTCAAATCCATGACACCGCATCAGTTAGATAGTGAGCTACTGAATGAGTTTATTCGCAATGTCGGCGTCTACCCGGTTGGGTCGCTGGTCGAGTTATCAGATGAGCGTGCTGGCTTAGTGTGGGAGTCCAATGACGAATCCTTCCTCCAGCCCATCGTAAAATGCTTCTATTCAATGAAGTATGGTCGCTACCTAGATGTAGAAATGGTCAACCTCGCAGAGAGAAAACAGTTAGTCATAGAACGGGGGTTAAGTCCGGGAAAGGAAAACATAGACCCGACTCCCTATCGTTAGTTAATTGAAGTCCCACGTTCAGCACGTGAAATGACACTGATTTTTTTAAGCTCGATTAGCAATAATCAGAACAATTAAACGAATTCTTTAATTCATACTGTATATATTCTGAGCGCCGAGATAGTTGAAATGGATACCAATACTCCCTTGCTAAACCTTCGTACTATAGCCTCTAGTGATTATGACGAACTGGCTGCCTTGATGAACTTGGTGTTTGATGATGTCGGGGGAGCATGGCCACGAATGACGATTATGGATTTGATTCATCAATTTCCAGACGGTCAGATCTGCATTGAAGATAGTGGCAAAATCATCGGGGCAGCTCTGACTATCAAGGTGGATTACAATCGCTTTTCACTCAACCATACCTACACCGATATCATCAATGAGCAAAATGTCATTCAGCACCAAGACACTGGTGATGCGTTATACGGACTGGATGTGTTTGTACATCCTGATTATCGAGGGCTTCGCCTCGGACGGCGCCTTTACGATGCTCGCAAGGAGCTTTGCCGAAACACTAACCTTAAAGCGATTTTAGCCGGGGGCCGGATCCCTCACTACCAGCAAGTTGCCGACCAGCTATCTGTCCTTGAGTACATTGAAAAAGTCAAACGCAAGGAGCTTCACGACCCTATCCTGTCTTTCCAGCTAGCCAATGATTTTGATGTTAAACGACTGATGAAGCACTACCTGCCAGAAGACACCAAGTCTTGCGGTTATGCCACCCTGCTGGAATGGGATAATGTTTTTTATGATGAGGTTGCTCCGTCAATCCTCGATACCGAGAAAACCTTGGTCCGTCTGGGCATTGTTCAGTGGCAAATGCGGATGATGGTCTCGGTGGACGACTTAATTGATCAGGCTGAATTTTTTGTCTCATCCCTTTCGGGCTATCAAGCCGACTTTGCTCTCTTCCCGGAGTTTTTCAATGCCCCTCTGATGGGGTTGAAGCCTGAACATAGCTCAGTAGAAGCCATCCGTTTTTTGAGTGAATTTACGGAAGAGATAAAACAACGATTTTCTCAGCTGGCAGTCACGTACAATATCAATATTATCTCGGGAAGCATGCCCGAGCTGAAAGATGACCGCCTTTATAATGTTTCTTACCTGCTACACCGCGATGGCAGCATCGACGAGCAGTATAAAATCCATATTACTCCCCACGAACAACGGGACTGGGTGATTGATGGTGGAGACAAGGTGAAGGTATTCGAGACGGATGCCGGGCGCGTTGGCATTTTGATTTGCTACGATGCGGAGTTTCCTGAGCTCGGCCGTATGCTAGCCGAACAAGGCGTACAAATTATGTTTGTGCCTTTCTGGACTGACACCAAAAATGGCTACTTGCGAGTCAGGTTATGTGCACAGGCAAGAGCAATCGAAAATGAATGCTACGTTGCCATCGGAGGCAGCATCGGTAACTTACCTCGGGTCAATAATGTTGACATCCAATATGCTCAATCAGCGGTATTTTCTCCATCCGATATTTACTTTCCCCACGATGCAACAATCACCGAAGCAAGCCCAAACACCGAAATGATAATTTTTGCCGATGTAGAACTCGATAAACTCAAATACCTCAATACGGAGGGGTCTGTCACCAACCTGCGCCATCGCCGTCTTGATCTTTACGGTGGCTTCACCAGTTCCAAGCAAAAGTAATGGTTTATATTTGCTCGAACCGGAAACAATAATGCCCGGCTTCAAGGTTAACGGATAACGCATAAAGCTCTGAAATAAACTGGCTGTCCGGTACGGTGTCATGACTCGCGTATTCTAATAACTCTATTCGTTTATCAATCCAAGCCTGACTGAGTCTTGGATTCTTATTTACATGAGACAGCGAACGAAATTCAAAGTAAATAGTTTTCCGCTGGCCCGCCTCTTTTCTGGCCTTAGATGAATGGGCTAACATAACATCATGGATGATCACATCACCGGGCTGTGCTTCTACTTCTATAGCCTTAAGCCTCCCAGCAGCTAATTCATCTTCAAAATAGCAGATATCACCAGACATTTTATGCGAACCAGGAATGACACAAAGCGCGTCTTGAGAAGCATCTGAATGATCTAAATATATCCCAACCGTAATAATAACGTCTGACTGCTCGCGCTTCATATCCCAATGCCAACCAATCTCCGAATTCTGCCCGGCTTCTTTAATCAACAGAGATTCATACATTGGAACTATAGGTTCACCAATCACTGCCTTCAGGCCGTTCAACAATTCCGGCTGTAGCAGTGCTTGAGAGAAAACAGGATCACTATGAAGCAGTTGATTGATCCGAAACACCGAAGGTGGATTAGAATTTGATGAATAAGCGATTTGTGAAGAAATAATACCAGCATGATAGTCACTTAAAGCGCGATCAATCGTACACGCCGACGCAGTTTGTAACGCTTTGACTAAGGCTTCCGGCAAACAACCTTTAAGTACCACGAAGCCATTTTCCCTGAAGTGACGAACATGGTGCTCGTCTATATTAATACTCATTTAATTCCTCACACTTTACCAACTCACTCAATCATTAAGCTCCATTATTTTCGAAAAATTACGTAATGGAGACATATTGATGTACTGAACAACTCAGGCCCTCGCACTCGTATTTGCTCTGCTTCCATGAGGGAATGCATGATACCAGTTTTCAGGTGTATCTCGGTTTATCCCTGCTTTTTCCCAAATCAACGCTTCGGTTTCTTTACACTGTTGCGATTGCCTCAGGGCACGGACCCTCATTAAGTCAGCATTAAAACGTTGCACTGTGAGAGGACTCGGTAAGCCAGCAGTCTCACAGACCCAATCTTCCGGTTTTGTTCTTGCTGCTAACTGTGTCATTGTGGCCGCCTCTTATTTAACCCCCAGAATATTGAGTTTCTATTTCGCTCTGCCTTGCCTGAATTTGATTTAATACTTCAGGTAATAATGTCTTGTCTTTGTCATGGTCATCTTCAAATACACGGCATTTATCTTTAGCATGATATGTCAACACATTGTGGTACTCACTGGATGCAGGCTGGCCAAGAATATCTTTAAAGATATTCTCCGGCATGTCGTTATAAGATAGTTTTTTCAACTGATTATCTTTCGATAACTGCCAACCACGCTTATAAATGCCCGCCAGAACATCAAGCATATATTCGGAAGGTTCCATAAACCGAACTCCGGGCTCAGGTAGACCAAAATAGGCTGATGGAACTAACTGAGGAATAAGAAATGCCCCTTTTATTTTTAGCTGTGAAGCAATAACCTGGCTAAGATCGCGGTACAGGAAGTAGTATTGAGTTTGTGGGAAGCAATCGGCTATAAAGTCGAAGTCATGTATCAGCCAACAATCAAGCTTAATAAAACAACGTGAAAAACCTGGCGACAAGTAATGAAGCCACATTTGGGTGAAAGCGCGCAGCAAGCTTATTTGTTCTTCGGGTGGAACCACTCCCTTCAAGGTTCGAATAATCTGATCGGCAAACTGAGGCTCTGACAGACAAATGCATGAGGGGGTATGGGAAATTAATTGAGAAGCAAGTGTAGAACCACATCGAGATGTATGAAATAAAAGGCCAGACAATTGGCATCTGTTTGAGAGATCTTTCGCACATTGATATAACAAAGAGACATCACTTTTAATGACCGTACGTCCATTTCTGCATCGTACTTTTGAAATCGTATCTGATAAAAAAGGTGACGTTAAGTCTGCCCCTTTCATGTCTAACCAACAGACAGTAATTTCATTATCTGTACATTCAATGGCAACGGGAAGGTAACTTGTGTCCGAGTTTTGTATGATCTGTTGAGTTAATGGCATATCATTCTCGATTAAAATGTAGTCATAGAAGACTCAACGTCTAGCCCATTAACGTAGCTATTTTCAGCAAATAGTATTAGAACCAGCAATGTTAAGTTATCACTTCAATTTGCCATCAAATGCAACCTAATTGCAACAAAAGCCCCAGCCACATATGCAACAACACACCTCCGATCACACTAATCACTACAGTTCATTTAATAATGAACGGTAGTGATTATTGAAAGGCACAGATATCAATGTCGATAAAGCTATTTTAACGGTAATAACAGTGCTGACATGGCAGCCTGATAGCTGGCCTCAAGAGATTTCCGACAAATTGCGGTGACGCCGAGATCTTTCAGAACACCATTGCCGGTTCCATATACCAAGCCATGAATAGTGATATCCTGACCACGCTCCCAAGCTTGCTGCATGATGGTGGAATGACCCAAGTTATTGACTTGTGTGACAACATTTATTTCACACATTTTATTCTCCAACTCTTCGCGGGATAATGCCTCCAGGACACTTTGATGTTTTAAACGTAAATCACGAATATGCAATAGCCAGTTATTGATCAGCCCCAATGGCGGATTATCAATAGCTGCAGTCACCCCTTTGCAACCGTAATGGCCACAAATAATAATATGCTTGACCTTTAGTACATCAACGGCATATTGAACCACGGACAAGCAGTTCAAATCAGTGTGAACGACCTGATTGGCAACATTACGATGAACAAACAGTTCTCCTGAACCCAAGCCGGTCAGAAGCTCTGCTGGAACTCGACTATCAGAACAACCAATCCAGAGATATTCCGGATATTGTGTTTGTGCCAAATGAGAAAAAAATTCTGGCCTTTCTTCCTTAACGCTCTCCGACCAAGAGAGATTATTTGCAAATAACTGCTTTATATCTGTCATGATGACGCCTTATATACACAAGCCGGACTGATTGCTAATCGGATGAATAATAAGTTTCCTAACATCAATACGGCTGCCGATGGTAACTGAATTCTAAATTTGAAGATAAATTGAGGACTACTTCAGTTCTGGAGTGCAAACCTTTCCCTTCATCGCTGCTTGTATCGTTCGAAATACTAACCAACTCACAATAACTGACAGTAATATCACCAACAAACGTGCCAACCAGCTTAAACACGGTTGTTGACTGAGCTCAGCCATCTTGATGGTGGCGATGGAAAGAGCGGCTAGAGGAAAAGAGAAAGCCCACGATGAGAGAACAAATGGCACACGCCAGAAGCGTATCGCATTGCAGCCCAGCAACATAGCCCAGAATAGTGCACAATAATAAAGTAACCGGGCTCCGTTATCCAAACCGCCAATCAGCCCAGAATAAGAGATAAAACCAACAGAAGGAGGAGCTAACAAAATAAAATATGTTGGTAACAGGCGAAGTGGTAGTTGTTCATGAAATAGAAGGCGATACATAACAATAACCAGAAGCACCAACCAAAATAGCAGCCCAACACTGAAGAAAAACCAGCTGATCTCTTCATAACCTAGAAATATCCCATTAATAGGAACCACAATATTGCCAACCATTGGAATAAACCAGCTAGGATTGACATGTTCAATACTGAAGTGACTGTGATTAAGCCAGCTACTCATTACATAAATTGTTAATACTAATTGTAACAACATACCAGCAGTCCATAACGTTATGGCTAGCATGGACGTTGATTGCCAAAATACAGAGAGGAGCAACATATTAACCGAAATTGTCGGGAAGAAATTTAGGCGCACAGGGTGATGTAATTCAGTTCGAACTTCATCGGTATGGCGAAGGGTTTTCCAACCGTACATACCTAATAGAATAATGAAGAGTACAGATGCAAAAAGACCGATGGAAAGAGAAAGCGCGTGTGCAACTGATGATCCTGGAAAACATTTTTGCCAGGCGATAGCTAACCCACTGAGTCCCATGACTACTGAAAATAACGTTATAGGTAAATAGGCCACACTTCTTTTCATTGGCGAGATCCCTTCACGGGGTATCCCCTCTGAAGGCTCTGTCATTACAGATGAAGACATGATGTATCCATTAAAAATAAGACTGATATTAACAAGGCTCCCGGACTGTCTCAGGAGTCGAATCATTACTTGTGCTAACAAAGCTCAGCTCTCTGAGCGCATACGGTAAAAAGGAAAATTGCAACAATCGTAGCGACCTTCATATATAGCATATGCCAGTTATACACCTAGTTACTGGCATATGCCAGTAACTTTTGTGTGATGAATCTATGAGAAGATGTTCTATGGTTGCAATCTAGATGGATAGTTTGCCGCTGGCTACGAAAATGGCCTCTAAACGGGCGTGATAATTACTTTGATATCTTCGGGCGCGGCATAATATGGCGCCGATGTAATAAACAAGGTTACTCCTGTTTGCGCATATTCCGCAGCGTTACTACGATTGATACCGCCAGCAACAGACAGCATTGTTGGTTGGCAGGATTCGGCTAGCAGTTGTTGTGATTGGAGCACCTCAGCCACAGAGAACTTATCAAGCTGAATAATATCCGGAGCCGCTTTTACTAGCTCTGCTACTTGATCAAGTGTATCTGCTTCTACGGTAATCTTATTTTCAGGAGCCTGCTGTCGTAACCGGCTGACATGCCGCTGCCAATTTTCGGGTTCATGGCATAAGCGCCGATGGTTCGTAAACACCAATAACGATTCACTAAGGCCCGCACGATGAATATGCCCCCCACCAGCCAATACCGCGGCTGTTGCTAATTTACGGGTTCCCGGAATACTTTTTCGGGTACAAGCGACAATGCCATCCGGGTTGACCTGCTGAACCTGTGTAACCATATCAGCAGTATACTGAGCGACACCACAGCACCACTCAAGCACTACCTGAGCCGCTTTCCAACCCGTATGCAACTGTTCAGCTTTCCCTTCGACTTCAAGCAAAATCGTACCAGCATCGACGTCAACACCATCTTCAATATGTATAACGGGCTGAAGTCCGAGCTTGGTCAGCAAAGCGTACGCTACTGCTACCCCTGCCACCCGACCCGCTTGTTTTCTCTTAAATACCATTTTGCCTTTATGTTGCCCGATCCCCAGGCTGCGGGTCGTTAAATCCCCCCGATAAGCGTCTTCCAGCAAATAGGTATCGAGTTCATAATCTGAAAAATACAGCATGTTATCTCCTGTTAATGGATTACACGCCCGGCGACAATATAAAACATGGCGATCATAAGGGGCCGAGCCTCATAAGCAACTCGTTGTATTGTAAAGCTGTGTCAGTGACATTGCTAATTTAGCAATAGATAAATTAGCTCGACTATGACGAAACTAATTGGCTGCGCTCATTCACATAACAGTTGCTAACTATAAAGCTGTATTCCTCCGGACATCCCGAAAGGCCTTTTCACCCAATCGATAAAGGCGTATTACCTGCTCGGCAAAATTGACTTTGTTATGCTCCAAGCGTCGCCTGTTAAGCTGGGTGTTTATCCCATTTTCGTAGTTATACAATAGCAACTCAGCAATTTGCTCAATGTTATAATTTTCTTTGTCGTTGCAGACAGCTACCGGAATGATCTCGTCAGGGGCCAATTGTTGCTGGTTATATGCCAAGGCAGCATTGATAGTCTGTTCCTTAGTTGATTTCGGGTTGGTTAGATCATACGGTGGTTGCCATTCATTTACCGGCTGTAGCCTATCCACCTGATTAAGCAGCGCCAGTATCATTGGCCTCTTTCTATTACGCTGTTTCTCGTCACTGTAGAACGCTTCAACTTTCTGTCTTAGCGCAATGTCTAGCTGCCTGGCAGACTGATTGGCTTTTAATACCCAAAAGACCAAATCACTATTGGTAATCTGTTCGACCAGCAACGCATCCGTTTCCGGCGTGCCATCAATCCCCGGCAGATCGGCCAAATGAATCCAGTCTACACCGTCAACCTCACAGCGGTGAATCGTCAGACGGTCTGTAGAAGGCAGTGCACTGACTTCAGCCACCATGTGGCCGGCTATGACATTGATCAACGAGGATTTACCCGCACTGACCTGTCCGATAACAGCGACCCGAAGTGGCTCAATGTCAGTGGCAACTTTATCTTGATCAGAAGACTGAACCGAACTTGCACCTAGTTCACTGTCTTTTGCCGCAAAGCGACCGCTATACAAATCAATCGCCACTGAGGCAACTTCCTGAAGCAGCACCCGTTTTAACTTGGATTGAACTTCGTCACTGACTTCGTCAAAAATGCGGCCAAGGATCTGACCTCTTGCCTCTGCAACCAGACCCGCGGGCGTCATCGCCCTGAAAACACGATAGATATCGTAAACTTGCTTTGCCACACCTAGCTTGTCTTTCTGCTGGTAACCTTGCTTGAGCGTAGTGATTCGGATCTTCTCCGCAAAAGGCACATGGTTAAGCAGAAAATGACGGTAACGATGACTGACTTCTTCAACCATCAACAGAAATTCCGGCGCAGTAAAAGCGAGCTCTTTGGACGGCTTATCAGGGTGGTAATGCTGAGCAGTTTCGTTCACCAGCACCAGCGCATGATCGCGAAGACTCTCCCACTCAGCATCCGAGTTCAGCAACACATCAATGCGCTGGTTTAGGGTTTGCCAGGTTTCGGTATCAAACTTACTCCACTGCCCTGAAGGCTCAACATCGTATTCAGGTATGCTCTCCAGCGCCTGTTCATCCGCTTTACGCAGATTTCTTAACAAGACATAAGGAATGATGGCTGCCACGGACGATATTGTGACCAGAGCAGCAAAAAGTAGCCAGCGGCCATCCTGGATCAGGCTGACGACTCCAATACCTGCCAATATCAAAACAGGAACAAACACCGAAGCGATGAGCAGCGGGATAGCTCCGCTCGAGAGCTGTGACAGCGCACCCAGACTATTTCGCGTTCTTTTCATGCAAATCCTTCACCGTATTGAGCGCTTCTTGCAGAGCTTGTCTGATTTCCGCTTCGGAGGCTGGCTCCCCCCTGCTGATTGAATAAAGGTATTTGCATGCAGCCCGGCCGATGCCATAAGTTGAAGCAACGCTCAATGCTGCCGCGGTGGCGCTGCCAACCGTTTGTCCATACACAGGAATAAACTTAACCACTTGTCGAAGCCCGAGCTTAGACAAGTATTGCACCACAAAGCTGGTACCCAGCAGGCCGGCAAACTCGCTAAAGCGTTTTTTGTCCCACTCTATGCCGTACTGGCTGGCAAGACTGTGCAGCATTTTGCCCTGAATGGCCGGTACAGAAACCAAACCGACGGCAGGAAGCGCATCGCTGGCCCCGGCAATTCCCGCGTACCACATAACTTCACGTTTTAACTGGTTAAAGTTGGCTTCTTCACGGTTTTGATGGGCCTTTTCATCAACCAATAAATAGAGGATCGGCAACATCTCAGCCAGCGCGGTTCTCAATACTTCCAGCCCTACCGGTTGCTCATCATCAGGGGCAAAATCTATCTTTACCGATTTCAGCTCTTCCTGCCACACGGCTTCAACCTGGGACTGGTTGTAACAAATAGCACGTTCGCGCTCATCAGGGTCTGACAGAGACATAATTCCGGTATGAACAACCAACAACTGTTTAATTTCACCTGAGTTTTTTATCTTTCGCAGTGCTGCCAGCACATCACTTTGTTCAGGCTCTTCAGCCTTCATGACGATAAGCAATGCATGGCTTTGATGCTGACAGGCGGCAATATCGTCGGCAGGATCATAGCTGGCTTCTGCCAACCCGCGGGTATCGAGAAAAGCCAGCAGCGGATTGGGTTCTGGGTAGCGATAGATAGCCGAAGCACGGGTGCAGGGCTGGAAACCATTCCCAACTTCAACAGCCGAGTTATTGGTTATAGCCTGAACCAGCGATGACTTCCCTGCCCCTGTTTTGCCCAGCAACCAGACAGTCGGTAACTGTGACTGCCAGCGTGAAGCGGCGGGCTCCAGATCCGGGTTTACCATCGGATTGATATAACGGTAGATTTGCCTAAAAAAATGATTCATTACTTCGCGTATGTCCTCGCTTTAACACCAGCGCATCTACTTCGATATACCTGCTTTTGTTTGAACCACAGATGAACGAAGCTATGATCTTATTAAATATCATAGCTTTATTTGGACGTGCAAGTGACTTCCGAGCGCTGGTTTTAACGAGAAATTTCAGCTCAATTGACAGCAGTTAATCTAAAAATAGATCCCGCTGCAGGCTTGCTCCCGGCTGACAGGCGTAATGGGTAAAATCGGTCACCCCTTGATGCCTGAGCACCTCTTCATCAACAAAGAAGTTCCCCGTACACTGCTTAGCATCCCGGGTAATAATTTCATAGCAGGCATCGGCCATTATCTCCGGCTGGCGTGAACGCGCCCCGAGCAGTTTTCCGCCCGCCATATTCAGTATCGCTGAGGTTGCAATGGCTGTCTTCGGCCACAGGGAATTCGAGGCAATATCATAGGCTTTGAACTCTTCGGCAAACGTCATCGCCATCATCGACATGGCGTACTTTGATGAGGTATAGGCGCCATAGTTCTTGAACCACTTAGGCTGAAGGTTAATAGGCGGTGACAGAGTCAGGATATGGGGATTGCTCGATTTTTTCAGGTAAGGCAAGCATGCCTGTGTCAGTAGATAGGTGCCGCGAACATTGATCGAAAACATCAAATCAAACTTTTTGCTCGGGGTATTTTCAGTGTTTTCCAGATGTATGGCACTGGCATTATTGATAACAACATCGAGCCCTGATGTTTGCTCACACGCTTGTTCTACCGCCTGTTTAATCGCCTCCTCATCACGAATATCTAATACAACGGGAATAGCCTTGCCTTTTCCCATCTGATTAATCTCATCCGCCGCGGTATAAATGGTGCCCGGCAGTTTAGGATGGGGGTCCGTTGTTTTTGCTGCGATGATCACCGTTGCTCCCGCCTCGGCACAACGTTTCGCAATGGCAAAACCGATCCCTCGCGAGCCACCACTGATAAAAACGGTTTTATTTTCCAGCCCTTCAGACTGTACAGTCAGCGGTGCACTGGTATTCGCTTCATTATCTTTAACTTTGGGTAGGGTAAAGGTATTGGTTAGCCCTTCTAACTTATTGATTGCTCTCCTGGCCTTATCGAATATTGTCCCCATCGCTTTTCACATCCTTTTGCTTTAATAACTTCTGGTTGACGTCAATCCTCAACGCCGCTCCTGATTCAGTATAGAGCAATTATTCAAATTAAGGCGTTACGCTTCCTGTCCTATAAGCAAAAGGTTCTGAAGACCATTAAACGGATACCGATAAATAGAAGAAAAGAGTCTAAGTATTATATATACCCAAGCTACCTCAAGATGCTCGTTTCAGCGAGAATTACTTGGCTTGTAGGCTAGGCGCCGATTTGAAGATCTAGTGGCTCTAAATCAATAATCGGTAACAACGCATGGAAGCCAAGTAAACTCGCCCTTTGGGAGTGAGCCAG
>NZ_RSEJ01000171.1 GCF_009910675.1 Photobacterium alginatilyticum
TTGCTCAGGCTTGACAGTGTAAGGAGCCTGTGGCATTTTTTTCTTACCTTCTTTCAACCACAAATGTTTTCGTACCCCCATTCTTTTCAGATCAATGCGTGCCTTAGGGCCATCTTTRGTTTTCCCCTCCCAATTCAACACTGTTCCCACCACACTTTCGCASACATTCTTTTCTATATGCATGACATCTAGGTAGTGCCTGRTCAGTAACTTACTCCAGTAAGRTAACTCCCAKAATATGCTTTTGTGTGTCCAKAATTTATACTTGTCGGGTCTTTCAGGTATTGCCGCCACTATAKSAGGAKGATTGCTGAGCGGCCCAAAATCGTATTCATTCAACACATCCAAAATTTCATCCCCCGTCCATCTTCTGGGTTGCACAYCATTTTCTMCAGTCCCATCAAATGCMTTGGCATCCGCCCGCCATGGGTGATCAAGTTCAAGCCAACAACGATGACGCATCTGCACAATCTTACTMCAGTGATGGCTGCCACACTCATCCGTTAAGCACTCTGGACAAGCTCTGTATCCCMTAACAACGTTGCCCGACAACATSCYGCGGGCAGRAAAATCACTGATGGTGCCAATAACCATGGCATGCATCTGGAACATCTCGTGCTTGTACTTGTCATAGGTGGGATGTCCAACATCAAAAAGATACTTCAGCTCCTCAATCAAGGGTCTCAAATACACATCGATGCACTTTCCTGGATAACCCGGCCCTGGAATTAACAAAGTCA
>NZ_RSEJ01000172.1 GCF_009910675.1 Photobacterium alginatilyticum
CAGGTAACTTTTGCCCACGCCGGTACTACCGGTAATAAGTATGTTCTCCTTTTTTTGGATGAACCCGCAGGAACCGAGCCGCCGGACCAGGTTCTTGTCCAGTTGKCGCGACGGTCGGTAGTCGATGGCTTCCATGACGGCCGTATACCTGAACCTTGCGGACTTGGTCAATCGCTCTATCCTACGGKTATGGCGGTCGTCCCACTCGTTCTGGRCGAGRTAGGCAATGAGTTCGTCATTGGTATAGTCGGTATCGGCACCTCCGGTTTCCATTGTTGTTGCAAAGGCCCTGTGCATTCCATAGAGCCTCATTTCTTTCATCAATTGCATTGTTTTTTCGTTCATATGTCCTGTTTTTAAGTATTGTTCCTATTCGTAGTATTTCCCCCCTCTTATGTTGTTGTGTTCGGGCATTTCCATATCCCCGTCCATACGTTCATCGATCTGGTCCCATCCCTTTTTCAGGATGCGCTCGACCATATTGTAGTTGTACGCACCATATTCCGAGGCACGTTTGCACGCATTCTCAAGACGGTCCCTGCCATATTTTTTGGCAAGGTGGAGTACCCCCAGACAGGATTTGTAGGATTGTTCCGGGTGTTGCTTCTTCTCTAGGATGGCAATGATGTACCCTTTACAGTGTCCGCCGATATTGCCCGCCCAATCGATGAACCTTTCGCTGCTCCACTCGCTTACGAAACGATGGTGCGATGGCATATGGTCGGCCAAGGTGGT
>NZ_RSEJ01000174.1 GCF_009910675.1 Photobacterium alginatilyticum
TTCGTCTAGAGGCCTAGGACACCGCCCTTTCACGGCGGTAACAGGGGTTCGACTCCCCTACGGGACGCCATGGGTCGTTAGCTCAGTTGGTAGAGCAGTTGACTTTTAATCAATTGGTCGCAGGTTCGAATCCTGCACGACCCACCATCTTCTCCTTTGAAGATGTAAAACATCGGAGGGCGATTAGCTCAGTTGGGAGAGCACCTCCCTTACAAGGAGGGGGTCACTGGTTCGAGCCCGGTATCGCCCACCACTCTCTAAGCATTTTCTGCACGGATTTGCAGATTCAATAAAGAATACTTTGTTGAGTCCGCTTTTTGTCGCCTGTTGGCGGTGCCGAGAATATTTAGAAAGTGGATATCGAATGATAGACACATGCTCTTTAACAATCTGGAAAGCTGACTAGTAAATTCAACCATAAGGTTGAATTAAAATGTTTCATCGARAGATGAAACGAGTTCTCAAGCAATACACATTCAAGTGTCTTGTGTAAGAGTYCGGCGAAAAACCAATGTCCTTACTTTTCTTGATCGAATGTAGGTGACRYAAACCTTGGTTGTTTGAACATACGAAACCTCTTGGGGTTGTATGGTTAAGTGACTAAGCGTACACGGTGGATGCCTTGGCAGTCAGAGGCGATGAAGGACGTACTAACTTGCGTTAAGCCCAGATTAGGCAGTAAGAGCCACTTGAGT
>NZ_RSEJ01000024.1 GCF_009910675.1 Photobacterium alginatilyticum
GTTGATCAAGGCTTGATTATACTCTTTCCAGTTATTGGTCTTGTAACGGACCTTGGTTTTACTCATGGCTCATATAACTAACGATGGAACATGAACGATCAGATCGTCACTTTCCGAAAGAGTTCAAACTGATTTACGCAACAAAGCCACTCTGTACATAAATTCGCAGACATACCAGCTAATACGATCTTATCAATACCACGTTTTCGTAACTGAAGAATTAAATCATTAGTCTCTGGTCCAAACACTTTGTGTGGGCTGGTGACCACAGTTTCATCATCGTTAATATAGGGCTTATAACGCTCTAACCAATCAGCCCCAGAACCTTCAAACCCTTCCGTAGTTAAAGCTCCTTTACGATCAAACATACCAATTTTGTGTATCAAAGTTTCTAACGCACCTTCATGATCCCATTCATGGTCATGAGGATAGTAATAATGAGGAGAAATAAAAACAGGTATTGACTTTGATTTAGCCGCTTTAAGCAACTTTTCAATATTTTCAACAGTTTTATTTTCCTCAACACTTTTTCCTACAACTCCCCAGGTCACACCTTTTGGACTAAGAAAGTCGACCTGTGGTTCGGTGATAACCAAAGCAGTATTGTCAATATTAAATTGTACGCCTGGATCAGGTAAATCCGCATAACTCACACCAGAAAAAAAGCCACAAAGTGCAGCAACTAGAATAGTTTGTTTTGTCTTTATAAACATAACCTCTCCTATAAACGTGAATATATTGATTGCTGGCATAATTATCATGTAAAATATTCAAACATTAAATGACCAAACGTCCACACTTAATGTCTAATCATCTTTAATCTAAATCTGCAAGGTGCAACATGGATATACTAAGCAATATTTTGCGACTGATGCGTTTACAAGGAAGTGTGTACTTTCGGTCTTGTTTTAGTTCTCCATGGGGAATTCAAATCAATCAAAATCGACGAGCATCATTTCATATTGTTGTTCATGGTCAATGTATGCTACAGATTGAAGGTATAAGAGAACCATTGTTATTATAAAGTGGAGGTATTGTCGTTTTACCACACGGTACCTCACATCAACTATTTGATACACCGGATAGCAAATGTTTACCTGGAGAGCACGTAATTGCAGCATATAGAAGTGGGGATTCTTTATTCGGTGGTGTTAATGAAAACTTTGATATTGTTTGCGGCTATTTTGAGTATGATCGATCTTGGCCGCACCCATTAATTAAATCACTGCCAAACTGCATTCATCTTCACCAAAAAGAACGAGGATAATTTAGTTGGCTCAATAATGCCTTGCACCAAATAATAGACAAAGCAGAAGCTAAACATCCAGGCGCAGAAGCTTTAATCGACCGCTTCACTTAAGTCCTTTTTATTCAAGTATTTAGAGCCCATATGAATCTTATGCTGGATACCAATAACTAGCTTTCTGCGTTATCTGACAAATCGGTGGCTAAAGCACTCTCTTTATTGCATACTGCACCGGAGAGAAATTGGACGATTAAACAACTAGCTCAAGAAGTAGGATTGTCTCGTTCAGCCTTTGCCTCTCACTTTCATGAACTAGTAGGACAACCACCGATGACTTATTTGTTCATTTTGCGAATGCAGTTGGCAAAGAGTAAAATTGAAGATACTTCTACTTCAATGTTGGATATAGCTGAGCAAATAGGCTATAAATCTGAAAGCTCGTTTAAAAAAGCTTTTAAGCGTTTCTTTAAGAAAACACCAACTTCGGTAAGAAATAAGAAAAAACTTGATAGAGATATCATCGCAAGTTGCAAATAAGGTCTATATAAAGGTAGCGTCAAATATAAGCACTACCTTTTCTAACAATAAACATAAGAGAAGTATATTCGAGAAAATTAAGTTAATTAATTTATTCTTTTCTTGATTTATCCAAAGCAATATCTATTTTAAATTCAATAGCTTTTTTCGTCCCTTTGTATAGCCTACCATTATGTAACATGTACCACTCATTAGGTTTATCAGTATCATTTATCAATTTGAAACCTCGGTAAATTTCAACCTTATGCGTTGATGTATTATAATTGTAATCATCTGATAACAGCACTGTTTTCTTGTCACACCACCAATCAATGCTTTCTTTGATAAATGCTTGTTCACCGATGACAACTTTGCTATTAATCCTTGCTTTCCAAGTATCAAACCCTCCCTCAGTACTCTCCATTAGATAACCACGGTAATGCATTCTTTTTACTACTATTTGTTGTTGACTTGAATTTGACTTTTCTAAACTTTCCTGTTTCTTTGCAAAACCAAATATTCTTACCAATCCAGTTATTATAGACATATATAGTACTCTAATCGAGTGCGCATCTAACATTAAAAATACCAAGCTAAAATCACCGCCTGAGTTTACAACACACTTTTTTATATTGTAATAGAGTTACCACAATATTAACCATCCAATTCATATTATCACAGCATTCAAACAAGGTTATTTTCCCTTCTTTTCAAACAATCAAATGATATACACCAAAAAACATACTCGCTAGAGTCGTAAATTTAATCATTAGAACAACGTCTCGATATAAAATATTGATTTAGAGCAAAGCTAAATCAATTCAACCCTAAAGGGGTATACCATGAAATCAGACACAAATGAAGTAATATTTACTGTTATACCAATTTATCACCCCAACTGTTATACATGAAAAGATATTTTCATTGTTATTATTACATTGAGAATGTGTGAAACAAACACTTTAATAATTACATTTTAATCAAGTGTTCATTTATATGTAACTCTTTCTTTTAATCTTACCTAATCCCATAAACAACAATAACCAGTATATATTATGGAAAAACTCATGTCGTTTAAAGAAGTACATATTTCCAGCTTGGTCGTACATTGCTATCCTGAGCATCTATCAAGCATAAAATTGCATATTGATACATTTAATGATGCCGAAATCTATGGCGATAGCCCTGAAGGTAAAATTGTTATTGTTTTGGAAACCGAGAATCAAGGTTTTATCACAGATACAATTGAAGCGATTAATAACATTCCAAATGTTTTGAGTACAGTGTTGGTTTACCATCAAATAGAAACCAACGTTGATGAAAATAAAATCAAGATAAAAAACACTAGAACAAAATATTCTCGAACCGAGGGTGAACTATGAAAATAACAAGACGAGCGTTTGTTAAAGCAAACGCAGCAGCATCAGCCGCAGCTGTTGCAGGTATTACTCTACCAGCTTCTGCGACAAACTTAATTGCCAGCTCAGATCAAACAAAAATCACATGGGACAAAGCACCATGTCGTTTATGTGGTACAGGTTGTTCAGTTTTAGTTGGCACACAAAACGGCAAAGTTGTGGCAACTCAAGGTGATCCAGAATCGCCGGTAAACAAAGGTCTAAATTGTATCAAGGGATATTTTCTTTCTAAGATCATGTACGGTAAAGACCGTCTAACTCAGCCACTTCTTCGAATGAAGAATGGTAAATATGATAAAGATGGTGAATTTATCCCTGTATCTTGGGATGTGGCTTTTGACACCATGGCTGATAAGTGGAAATCAGCCATGGCTAAAAAAGGCCCCTCAAGCATAGGTATGTTTGGATCTGGGCAGTGGACCATAATGGAAGGTTATACCGCTTCAAAACTAATGAAAGCTGGTTTTCGTTCAAACAATATTGATCCCAACGCCCGCCATTGCATGGCATCTGCTGTAGGTGCCTTTATGCGTACATTCGGCATCGACGAACCTATGGGTTGTTATGATGATTTTGAGAATGCGGATGCATTTGTGCTTTGGGGATCTAACATGGCGGAAATGCACCCTGTGTTGTGGACTCGAGTCACAGACCGTCGATTAAGTCACCCGCATGTTAAAGTGAATGTTCTTTCAACCTACTATCACCGTTCATTCGAACTAGCAGACCACGGTTACATTTTCGAACCACAAACGGATCTGGCAATCGCAAACTTCATAGCGAACTACATCATTGAGAACAATGCCGTTAACTGGGACTTTGTAAACAAACACACAAACTTTAAACAAGCGACAACCGATATCGGTTACGGCCTACGTGAGGATGATCCAAGACAAAAAGCAGCGGCTAACCCTAACTCAGGAAAGATGCACTCTATCTCTTTCGATGAATACAAAACATCAGTTGCTCCATATACAGTTAAAAAAGCATCAGAATTATCAGGCGTTTCTGAAGATAAGTTGATTGAGTTAGCTAAACAATATGCAGATCCGAATATAAAAGTTATGTCTTTATGGACGATGGGCATGAACCAACATACCCGTGGTGTATGGATGAACAGCCTAATTTATAATATTCACTTACTAACGGGTAAAATAGCGACTCCTGGTAATAGTCCGTTTTCTTTAACTGGTCAACCATCCGCTTGTGGTACTGCTCGTGAAGTCGGCACATTTTCGCATCGTCTGCCAGCAGACATGGTAGTTACCAACCCTAAACACCGTAAAATTACTGAAGATATCTGGAAACTTCCTGAAGGTACGATACCATCAAAACCAGGTTTCCACGCGGTAATGCAAGACCGCATGCTTCGTGATGGTGTATTGAATTGTTACTGGTTACAATGCAGTAACAACATGCAAGCCGGACCAAACATTAATACAGAACGACTTCCTGGTTTTAGAAATCCCGAAAATTTCATTGTGGTTTCAGATCCATACCCAACAGTAACAGCACTAGCCGCCGATCTTATTCTTCCTACTGTTATGTGGATTGAAAAGGAAGGTGCGTATGGAAATGCCGAACGCAGAACTCAAGCTTGGTACCAGCAAATACCTTGGCCAGCTAACGCCAAATCAGATACCTGGCAAATGATGGAGTTCTCCAAGCGTTTCAAGATGGAAGAAGTTTGGCCAAGTGAACTCTTGGATAAAGCCCCGAATTATCGCAACAAAACCATGTATGAAGTGCTTTATAAAAATGAGCAAATTGATAAATATCCAGAAACGGAAGCACAAGTATTGAACAACGAAGCTCACCATTTTGGCTTCTATGTTCAAAAAGGGTTATTCGAAGAATACGCTGCATTTGGTCGCGGGCATGGGCACGACCTAGCTCCTTATGACGAATACCATAAAGTACGTGGCTTACGCTGGCCTGTTATCGATGGAAAAGAAACACTATGGCGTTATAAAGAAGGCTCAGACCCTTATGTGAAAGAAGGAGCTGATTGGGAGTTCTACGGCAAACCCGATGGAAAGGCGCTAATTATTTCCGCGCCATATGAAGCTCCACCTGAGGTTCCGGATTCAGAATTTGATCTTTGGTTATGCACTGGTCGTGTGTTGGAGCATTGGCATACTGCTTCTATGACTGGCCGTGTCCCTGAATTATACAAAGCCGCGCCACAAGCAGTTTGTTACATGCATCCCACAGATGCTGCTAAACGCAATATACGAAGAGGTGATGAGGTACTTATCTCGAACAAGCGCGGTGAAATTCGAATTCGGGTTGAAACTCGTGGCCGTAATCGCCCACCCCAAGGTTTAGTATTTGTACCGTTTTTTGATGCACGTATCCTAATTAACAAGCTAATCCTAGATGCTACAGATCCTCTTTCTAAGCAGACAGATTTTAAAAAATGTCCAATTAAGATAACCAAGATCGCTTAATCTACAGCACTCTGACTGCCGATTTTCGGCAGTCAAGGACTAGTAAACAGCCATAAGGCGGAAAATGTAAGATGAAACAATTATTCGTTGCACTTCTTTCAGTTTGTGCGGTTATCACTTGGAGCGCATCTGCTGAGTTAAAAAAATCAATGTATGGTGAGAATGTACAATCTCTTCGCGGAATAACACAGCTAGAGAAAACACCTTCTACAGACGAATTAATTAAATATCCTCGTGAACAGATATTAGAAAGTAATTACGTTTATCAACCTCCCTTAATTCCACATAAAATTCGCGGTTACGAAGTATCGCTGAATGCAAATAAATGTCTTTCTTGCCATAGCTGGAAAACTTCTAAAATCATGGGAGCAACTAAGGTAAGTGTTACTCACTATGTTAATCGTGAAGATGCAGTATTAGCAGATATGTCTCCTCGACGTTACTTCTGTCTTCAATGCCATGTGCCTCAGGCAAACACAAAGCCAGTAATCAAGAATGTTTTTGAAACTGTTGATTCACTTAAACCTTAACTGAGTATATAGGCTTTATATGAAATTACTTAATGCATTATGGAAAAGACTAACGACCCCGAGTAAAGCTGCTTTAGGTATAGTTTTATTCATGGGTTTTGCAGGCGGTCTTTTATTTGGGGCGCATTTAACACCGGGCTGGAGGTAACAAACAGCGAAGAATTTTGTTCTGGATGTCACGCCCCTATTGTTAACGAAATTCAAGAAACAATCCATTATTCTAACCGTTCCGGTGTGCGTGCAATTTGTGCAGATTGTCATGTTCCTCACGAATGGACAGATAAGATTATTCGTAAGGTTCAAGCGTCAAAAGAGCTAATTGCTCACTTTATCGGAACGATCGATACACCTGAAAAATTTGAGGCTCGACGAGCCCATCTAGCAGAGCGTGAATGGTCGCGTTTGAAGAATAATGATTCTTTAGAGTGCCGTAACTGTCACGAATTTAATTATATGGACTTTTCAGAGCAAAGTTCTCGAAGCGCGAAGCAACATTCAACGGCCCTAGCCTCCGGTGATAAAACTTGTGTGGACTGCCATAAAGGCATTGCTCACAAACTTCCTGATATGCATGGTGTCGAAGGCTGGCAATAAGAGAGATAACAAATGAGCACTTTTGAATCCATTTTCTGGCACATCCTCGGGTACAGTGCCATGCCAATTATCATTTTATTCGGTTACGCTGTGGTTGCAGCAGTTTCAGTATTCATTTTATCCGTAAGTAAGGATGTTTAGTTTTTTATAATTTAAGTCAGCTTCTTCCGTTTAAGAAGCTGACCATTTCATTATTAATGATTACACAATTGAACAGAGTGAACAATATGTAAAGTCTTCTGTTTATTCTGTTATACCAATTTATATGAGTTACTGTTATACCGCTCTGGTCATTTTTTTGATATACTACAGGCCTACTATATGAAATCAGCCCTCAATAGTAGTTTACTCTTTTTGCACATTTTCATGATTTGTTTCGGCACTAATTTCACCTTAGTGCCATTTTTTTAAGGACTTTTAGATTAAATATCCCCCACTATCCTAACAAACCTCAAGCCAAATAAAAAATGTCTTATCTTAACTATTTGCAAATTGATTAATGTTGATTTAACTTTATTAATTTTGCAATTCACTCTCGCATAACCAACGTACTCACCACAACGAGTAACGAAATTATCAAAATACGAGAAAATATAAAGAACACAATGGTGATTAATTCAGAGATGAAATATAGAAAAAACACTTAAAACAAGTTAGCCTGGCAGTCATCGATGTCAAAAACCGTTACTGCCAAATAATTCAAGCCTCCTACATAAGATCAGTTAACATGTCGCTCCGAGTAACATGAAAATATACAGGTTAACTTCTCAGCTTCAGTGTTAAACTTACTTAACTTAGGAATATTAGTTGCAGAATATAATGAGACACTTTCTGGTTTAACAACTACAGAACAAGCAACTGGAATGTTATTTGATAACGATATGTAATCTAAAAAAACACAGTTTTGGACTGGAAAACTGAAACTATCCTTTCCAATAAGGACTGAACATGAATTATTTGATGACGAACTGAACATCGATTTCACAATCTTCGATGTTGTTTTGTTTAATGATTTATAAACTTTACATTCAGAACTTGCCTCTATATACAAATTCATATAATCAGCGTTTGCAATTACCATAGGAGTAAATAATAAGCATATAAAATATTTAGCAGTTTTCATAATTATTTTTCACTTAAATGTTGAACGTATCAACTATTTGTTTCATATCTTTTAATTCATTTTTAACCTTACTACTTACTTGTGCAGACTGTACTGCATAATTAGTATTTATATTAGAGATATTGCTAATTGATACAATGTTTTCGCTAATCTCAACTGCAACTAACTTTTGCTGCTCTGTCGCCGTTGCAATTTGCTCATTCATTCTTGAGATCGTTTTAATTGATTTTGTTATACCATCCAGAGAATTAATCGCTTTAGCTGCTTGTTTGACACCCATTTGGGCAAGCTTAGTATTATTGTCAATTGCATCTACAGCTTTTTGAGTTCCAGACTGTAAAATAGGAATAGTTCTATTTATTTCTGCTGTTGATTTTTGTGTGCGCTGTGCAAGCAAACGTACTTCATCGGCAACAACTGCAAAACCCTTTCCATGTGTACCAGCCCTGGCTGCCTCAATTGCTGCATTTAATGCCAACAGATTAGTCTGATCTGTTATTTCTTCAATAATACTCAAAATCGTACTTATCTCTTCGCTGTCTGTTTTTACTTTACTGATAAGTGACTCAAGTCCCTCAACTCCTTCAGATAGTGATGTAAGTGTATCAATGGCTGCTTTAACTTCATTGTTACTATTACTTGCCTCAGTTTCGGCATGCTGAGCAGCCTCTGCAGCTCTTAATGCACTCGATGCAACTTCTTTAACAGATTCTGACATCTGATCTGTTGCCGAAGCTACGTGATCAATTTCTTGTGACTGCTGGGCAATGCCTTGTCGTGTTTGCTCGGAAGCACTAGCAACTTTCTCCGTTGCAATAGACTGTTCCTTTACTGCCAAAGAAATATGTTGAACAATAGATTGAAACTTTTCTTGCATCTTATTGAAACTCTGAGATATATCACCTAATTCATCTTTACTATTGATAACCACTCTCATCTTCAAATTAGAGTTGGTCTCAATATCGTTAATGGTTTCCTGTATAACTTTCAGCGGCTTAGTTATAGATTTAATAACCATAAAAGATGAGATCGCAATCAGTAAAACAACAAGGAATAATATACTAGCTGTAATAAAATTTACCTCATCAATAGTAGAAGTAGCTGTATGTGAAAATCCTAGTGCTTTTTCTGCTGCATAGTCTTCAAGTTTCTTCATTTGCACATTAAGTAATATTACATGCTTTGCCCCCTTCCCCTTGGTTATTTCAGCTGCTTTTATCATTTCATTATGTAAAACAAAATTAATAACCTCTTCTCTTATAGGCTACCATTGTCTGAAAACGTCTATTGTTTCCTCGATAAGCTTCGCCCCCTCGACACCTAAAATCTTTTCTTTCACTATTGCTAGATTTTCAAAAACTTTTTCTTCAAGTCTTGATACATCTGTAATAGCAGCATCACGAGCTGCTAAATTTTTTGCTAGCACAACATCTTTCATACCTAGATGCATTCTAACAATATCTGCATCTGCATAAGTTGCAGCTCGAGTTACAGTTAGAGGGTGATTGTACATTTTAACTGTCAGGTTACCTATAAGCTCAATACGTGAAACAAAATAGCCCGATAAAACAATCATTGATAATATAACAAGAAAATAGTTAATTAACAATTTGGTTTTTACATTCATAACACTAGTGTACCTGTATAATTCTTTTGATTAGCAACAATCTCATTACTATAATTATTGTTCTTTATTACGAACGATAAGCTATTACTATTTAGGAGTGGCAATATAATGATGTAGATTAACAACATGTATAATCTAGTGCTTTTACATATCTTATTGGCTGGGAAAAATAGTAACCTTGATAAATATTAATATTAAGATCCATTAACGTATCAATTTGTTCTTTCGTCTCAACACCTTCAGATATAACTGTTATGTTGTTACTATTGCAATATCTTACAAATGACGAGAGGATGTTTTTCAGATCTTTGTTGTTTGATACTCGAGCAACAGTTTTCTTATCAATTTTTAAATAGTCATAAGTTAGTTCAACAATTGAAATTAGTGAGAAAAAACCACTCCCGAAATCGTCAAGAGCAACTTTAAACCCGCTTCTCCTTAATTTTCTAATATTCTGAATAAAAGAGTTACTCATAAAACTCTCAAATTCTTCTGTAATTTCAATTGTTATTTTATTCTTGATCGAAGGAACATCACCCACAATTCTTGTTATATCTTTTACAAAGCAGCTATCACTAATTTGATTGGGGGAAATATTCAATGAAACAAATACATCCGTATTGTTTCTGTGGTTGTAGTCAACAACAAACTGAATCGCTTCAGATATGATCCGGTAGCTTAACTGGTTAAGCTTCCCCATTTGACTAATAACAGGTATAAATTTAGCCGGATAAATCGTGCCATGCTTTTTATGTTTTAATCTAGCTAAAGCCTCAAATCCGACTATTTTCTTCTCTTGACCGTAATCTATTATAGGCTGATAAACAGCGAAAAATGATGACATATCACTCATGTTTTCCAACACACCTTTTATAGCCATAGCATCAGCACAAACATCATTATTACAACCATTTCGCATGTTTTTTCCCATTTTGGTTTTGAGTTATTGCATATGGCGATAACCCTAAAGAGTTTAAGCATCTTCTTATTTTGTATACTCAACACTTTATAAGGTCTTTAACTTTGTATTAAATTTGAACCAAAACAATATCTGCATATAAGCCAGTCTTATTTACTTATTTTTACACAGTAAACATGCTAATTGGTATAACAGTTATGATAATTATTAGCATAACAGCCTGATATGAATACATCTCATACTCAACGTATTTAATATCATGATCTAATCATCTGTACTAGACGCTTTTCACCCAAACTGTTATAGGGATGATAACCAAACAACTGGTATGATAAATTTTGACTCTATGCTTACATTTCAATTACTAGCAATATGGTGTTATCAACAAGGAACGTTAAAGATATGCAGCACTTGGCATATAATAAAGATCACAAATCAAGCACGAATATCCCATGCATTCAACTCAATCAATTTAATTTTCACAAATAAACTAACATATAAAACAGCACTCATAAAACCATATAAAACACAAATTAAAATTGATATTTTGTCTATAAAAGGGACTGTTAACTTGACTTTTAAAAAAGACACTTTCAAAAGCTATACAACTATTGTTGATATCGTCAAGCATCATATTCTGAGTAAGACTTGGTTGCCAGGTGATCGAATATCCTCTGTTCGAGTTATGAGTAAAGCGCAGGGATTAAGCCCCATGACAGTATTAAAGGCTTACGAATTTCTCGAGTCAGAAGGCTGGGTATACGCAAAACCAAGAGCTGGGTATTATGTATCCGCTCATCTAAATCAGATATTTAGCTTTGAAAGTAATCCTAAAACGGAAAATACAGAGCCAAAGATTATTGAGTCAAGTTATATTGCCATCGAGTTATTAAATGCCAGTAAAGAGCAGAGATTCACTCACTTTGGTTCAGCATTCCCTGATCCAAAATTATTTCCTATTAAAAAGCTTGGCTCGATGATGGGCCAATCTGCAAGAAAACAATCAACCTTAGAAAGGTGTAACGACTTATCTCCTGGAAATAGTGATCTTCGACGCTTGATCGCTCACCGCTATATACGAAATGGCATTAATATATCAGCAGATGATATAATTATAACTTCAGGAGCGATGGATGCGCTTCGCTTGAGCATCACTTCAGTAACCAAACCTGGCGATATTGTTGCAATTGAATCCCCTTCATTTTACGGTAGCCTACATACTTTAAAACAACTTGGTCTAAATCTAGTTGAAATTCCATCAGTCACAGGATGTGGTGTAAACATCGATGAATTGGAAAAAACCATTGAAAATAATAATATATCTGCGTTTGTTTTCATGAGTAACTTCCAAAGCCCTTCAGGAAAAACCATAAGTATCGAAAAGAAAAAAAGTATCTATCGTTTACTTGCGGCAAAAAACATTCCAATTATAGAAGATGATGTATACTCAGAACTCTACTTTACTGAAAACAAGCCACTACCTATCAAAGCTTTTGATACGCATGGCATTGTATTGCACTGTTCTTCATTTTCGAAATCTTTAGCCCCAGGGTTTAAGGTAGGATGGGTAGTGGCCGGTACTTATGTAAAAACATTGCAACGAAACCAAATTTTATCATCTACCTCAGCTGGAATACCTAACCAATCTGCACTAGCAGCCTATCTTCAATATGGTGGTTATGACGCACACTTACGACGCTTAAGACTTGTTCTAGAACAAAGAAAAAAACAAGCAGTTAAATTAGTAAAGGACTATTTTCACCCCGAAACTACCTTATCTCCTCCTTCAGGTGGTTACTTCCTATGGTTAGAGTTCCCTAAGGAAATTAATACTTCGTTTCTTTTCAAGACCCTATTAGAAAAACACCAAATAAGTATTGCTCCGGGCATGATTTTTTCGCGCGATAATAAATTCAAACATTGTTTACGTCTAAACTTTTCGTATGAATGGAATGAAAAAAATATAAACTCTCTAAAAACTCTAGCTAATAATATAAACATATTAATTGATAACAAAACCAGCTAATTAACAATTTTATAGGAAAAGTCACAATTAATTTCATTAAAATGAATACTATTTTTTCTTAGTAAGTACGTAGCTCATTATCTGAGCTAACTTCAATCTTTCAAGCAAGCTCAAATACCAGGCAACGCCTCTTAATTAGTGGCATTGCCTTTTCCATTACTCCATCAAGACACTGTCAGGAGACAGGGTTACCTCAGTTTTACTCTCGCACCAGATTTCTCAGCACATATTTTTGTACCTTACCTGTCGAGGTTTTAGGAAGCTGGGTAAAAACCACTTTCTTGGGAGCCTTGAAGTGTGCCATCTGCGAGCGACAAAACTCAATGACCTCTTCCTGGCTCAGCACAAACTCTTCACGGGTTTTGACAAAGGCACATGGTACTTCTCCCCACTTTTCATCAGGCATCGCAATCACTGCCACTTCCTCGATACCTGGATGGCGGTACAGTACGTCCTCGACCTCAATACTGGAAATGTTCTCGCCTCCCGAGATAATGATATCTTTTGAGCGATCTTTAATCTCAATGTAATTATCCGAGTGCCATACCGCCAGATCACCGGTTCTGAACCACCCTTCAGCCAATGCCTCGTCAGTGGTTGACGGATTTTTAAGATAACCTTTCATCACAATGTTACCCCGTAAAAAAATCTCTCCCATTTCGGCACCGTTTTTGGCTACAGGTTCCATAGTCACAGGATTGGCGACCATCAACTCGCCCTGCATCGGCGAGCGCACTCCCTGACGGGCTTTCATACGAGCCTTTTCCTGGCCACTGAGGTTATCCCAACTTCTTTGCCAGTCACACACTACGCAAGGGCCATAGGTTTCTGTCAGGCCATAAACATGTGTTACTTCTATTCCCATTGTCTCCATGCCTTCAATCACCGAGGCTGGCGGTGCCGATCCTGCTGTCATCGCGTAGACCTGATGATCAATTCCCTGCTTCATACCATCGTCTGCATTGTTCATCATATTAAGCACAATCGGCGCGCCACAGAAATGGGTAACCTTGTGTTCATGGATAGCTGCAAAAATATCATCGGCTCTAACATGGCGCAGGCTGACGCTAACCCCTACCGTTGCTGCAATGGTCCAAGGGAAACACCAACCATTGCAATGAAACATAGGTAGAGTCCACAAGTAAACCGGGAACTGCCCCATTCCCCATGAAAGGATATTACTTACCGCATTCAAATGAGCACCACGGTGATGGTAAACAACACCTTTAGGATTACCCGTCGTTCCAGATGTATAGTTCAATGAAATAGCCTGCCACTCATCGGCGGGAGGCCCATACAAATAGCCCTCATCGCCACCGCAAATGAACTCTTCATAGGTCAGAGGGGAAATCAGTGATCCCTGTTGGTATAACGGATCATCAATGGCGATCACCAATGGCTTATGGGCGATCATTTTCAATGCTTTGTTCACGACATCAGTGAATTCACGGTCAACAATGACCACTTTGCTTTCCGCATGCTGAAAAATAAATGCCATTGCATCGGCATCAAGGCGGGTATTGATAGCATTTAACACAGCACCTGACATTGGTATCCCAAAATGGGCTTCAAACACCTCAGGAATATTAGGCGCCACCACTGAGACGGTATCACCTTCGCGAATCCCTTGCCTGTTAAGCGCTGAAGCCAATTGGCGGCAACGTGATTCAGTCTCCTTCCATGACCGTACAATAGGGCCATGAACAATGGCGGTATAATCAGGATACACACTGGCTGCACGCTCTAGAAAACTAAGCGGACTAAGGCTTTCATAATTTGCAGGCGTTTTATCGAGGCCAATTTCATAAATATTATGTTTAGACATAGGTATTCTTCCTTGATAGCCGGCCCCTAAGCCAGGAGCCAGAACTCAAACTGATAGAAAAGGGATAAAAGATTAGTTTTCTACTACCTCAATAGGCTCTTCTTCAATCGCGTCATCAGCACTGTGACGCTTGCTGCGCCATTCGATAAGAAGGTACAAGACAATACCGGCAAGTAATCCAAAACCTGCACCATACACCGCCAACACCACACCCATAGTTCCTGCTACCCCCATCTGGGTGGCATTACGCACCTGCTCGACACCCACCGAAATACACAGGTATCCGGTGATCAGCAAAGTGATAGACAAAGCAATTGGCAATACAGGTTTGAACAAGGTGATCAATGGCAGAGCAAACAAGGCCATAAACCCGACAATCCAAAATATCCCAGCTCCGCTATAAATACTGTCCATTGCCTTGCGGCCATGTCGATAGCGCTCAGCAATCGTTGCCATCGCTCCGGTAAATAACGGGCCGGCTAACCCTGGATACGGGGCAAAAAAGGAGTGGATCAGGTTTCTGAGGGCCGTTACCAGGTGCACCCTGTCAACATTGACCTCGATATGCTCATCAGGTCGAAGGTGATCAACACGATCTAGCAGGCTTTTCCCGACAATAATGTCACCGAACGCTATCACATAAGCGATTAGAGCCGTTGGCACAGCCAACCACAGCATTTCCAGCGACGGTAGTCCTACTGTAAAGGGCAAGTAATTGATCATGTCACCAAATGCCGGGGCAGAAAAACCAAACTCAACCGCAGGCAATGGATATTCACTGACAGTCCAGCCAACTGCCATTGCTACCAATGTGCCAGGAACCATGCCATAGCCAGCAATGACCTTGGCCCATTTATGTTTATTGACATAATCACGGAAATTAAGCGAAAACAGAACGTACGCCGTAACGATAAAACCAATGATCAATGACACGGGCGTATTCGCCAGGCGACCTCCTTCACTGATCTCGCCGGTAATAGCGGCAATCCCAGCACCAATCAAGATCCCGGCTTTGATTGAGTCGGGGAACAACTCGACCAGCTTGCTACCCAACCGGGTGATCCCGAGAATGAAGAAAATAGCGGTAACGATCAGTTGAAGTCCCATCAAAGCGCGGATTGATTCTGGCCCCGGCTCGAAATTACCCAGAAATAACAGTACAACCGGGATGGCTGGAGTGATCCAACCAGGGACCATTGGGACCCCCAACAGGTTGGGTAACATAAATCCAATCCCGCATACGACCACATAGGCAAGCGCAACGTCATAGGGCAGACCAAGATACTTCTCCAAAAGCGGGATCATCGCCATACTAACGACGAACATGATCATGCCTTGGATTGTTTCTGCAAGCTCCCAACGGTAATGAATAAAGGGAAGACGTACTTTAAAAGGACCTGCTGGCCAGTAAGGTTGTTCTTTTCCATGTGAGCGTTTAATCACCGACATAGTCTCTCCTGTTGTGTTGGCTTATATTATTTACCTCACAACAAGAGCAATGATGATGCCAATGTGAACAAATTGTAAACGCAGGTATCTACCCTGCTGAATGCAACCTGACAAACACACCCCAAAAAACACAATAATAAGCCTATTGTTCAATTACTTGAAACTACCCCATCAGTTTAAAATGATGAGATAAAACCATCTAAAAATTGTTACCAGCAAGTAAAGATCAAATTTACTCATCCCTTAAGAGCGCGCGACCATGAGCGCCTAGCGCCCGACATGAGCGCTTTCCGCTCCTAAACGCCATTTAGAGCGCTCGTCTGAGCTGCTGCCAGCGACACTGGTTTCTGCAACGCTTTCAATAACGTTAGGTAATTCATAGGGGGAGTAAAATTTCCATTTTCCCAATGTCCGTGTAGCTGGAGAATAACGCCCGTCTGCAACGGTCTCTCCTATCGCCTGAACCTGAAGGATGCGATGGGTACGGGGATCAATGACAGACTGGAATCCTTCAGGATCTTCAGGTAACGAAAACGAGAGCCCGCCAAGTGATAACCGGACTCCTTCAACGGTTTTCTCTGGCGCCTGTTTCCAGGCTGTAGCGAGCGCGGTTATCACGGCATAGGCATCTTGTGCAATGAATGTCGGATAACGCCCGGCCCGGCGGTAAAACTCGCCAACATACTCCCGATTAGCCTCGGTGGCCGGCCAGTTCACATGTGATCGCGCAGAAAGCACCAACCCTTCAGGAAGGGCGTCACCCAGTCGAGACAGAACAAAATAGCCCCCTCCGGTATCAAAATTAACAAACCGGGTCCGGCTGAACAGTCCCGCCAGTTGAGCCTGCTCAATGAAGCTTACCAAGTCACGGGTCCAATGACCGCTGACTACAATATCCGGAGGATCAGCCAACAAAGCATCAATGTAGCGGCGATAGTCTTTCTCGCCATGCAAACTGTAAAACTCATCTTTTACATGGTAATCCACATCTAGTGAATCAAGTGCTGTCAGCATCTTTTGCCAGATCTGATGTCCGTATTCATAGTCAGGGCCGATATAAGAAAGGGTTTTCCACCTCCATTCATCTTTGATGTCTTGAAGGTACCTGGCCCCGGCCCCACTCGATTGACTGGCATCGTTGTTCAAATGAAAATACCACGGATGAAGTGCATCTTCTGTCAAGCGAGGGGAACTGTGCCCGGCACCGAGGAATAAGGTCCGGCTTTCAAACGCCAGCTTGGAAGTTTCCAGCGCAATATTAGAGTTCACTACGCCGCAAAGTACGTCCACCTGTTCTCGTTCAATGAACTGCAAGGCAATTTCCCGAGAACGATATTGCTTCCCCATGGTATCGGCCACGGTAACTCGCATCGTTGGTGCATTAGGATCGGTTTTGAGCTTATCTAGCGCCATTTTAATCGCCACAACCGCATCACTTCCCCAGAGTGCAGATGGCCCGGTAAGCGGATACAAGCAGCCAATATCCAGATCAGCCGTATTCTTGTCACTACCAAGTACCACTTCCGCAACTGCCGTTGTACTCCATAACCAACCAAGAACTAACCAATGAGCCCATTTCATGACTGGATACCCAGTTTTTGCAGGCGGCGTTTAAGGGCATGACGGGAGATCTGTAACAGCTTGGCGGCATTGCCTTTATGACCTCCTGTTTCATGTAGCGCATGAAGGATCATTTTCTTTTCCTCATTAGCAAGATGGCTAACGACCGAATTACTAGCAGCCACAGCATCGGAGGCTAATTGCACAGAAGAGGTAACATCGGTTTGTGATTGGATACTGGTATTAGGCGCAGTACTTGCCTCTTGCAGGCTGCTCGTTTCATCCCTGACGATCTGCCAGTCTGGCGGTAGCATCTCAGTTATGATCACCTGCCCGGGATAGAGCACCGACAAACGTTCAATGAAGTTTCTTAACTCACGAATATTGCCTGGCCACGCGTACTGGCAGAAAGCCTCGGTAACAGTCTCAGCGAAGGACAGTGCTTTACCACTAAATCGAAAGCGATCTGCGAAATAGACCATCAAAAGGGGAATATCTTCCCGTCGCTCAGACAATGAAGGAATATGTACAGGCATTACATTTAGCCGATAGAAGAGATCAGAACGGAACCTTCCCTCTTCCATAGCATTACGAAGATGGAGGTTAGTTGCCGCTATGATCCGCACATCAGCCTGCTTCTCGGTAGCGGAGCCAACCGGGCGATAACGCTGGTTCTCCAGAAAAGACAGTAGTTTAGCTTGTGTCGGCAACGTTAGCTCCCCCACTTCATCAAGAAATAACGTCCCACCGTCGGCCGCTTCAATCAACCCGCCCCGGCTACGGTGCGCACCGGTATATGCCCCTTTTTCGGCACCAAACAATTCAGCTTCCAGTAAGGCTTCTGGCAAAGCCGCACAATTGACTTCAATAAACGGCTTGTCGCCAAGTTGGCTTTGCCTGTGTAGCTCTGATGCGGCCGCCGTTTTACCGGTACCCGACTCCCCCAACAGCAAAATAGTCCTGGTATGGCTGTTGGCAATCAATGTCAGCTCCCGCGCCAGTTTTTCCATTACCGGACTTTGTCCAATTAACCCATTACAGTGACTCGTTACTTGTACTTCTGCCAAGCACTGGGAGACACTCTGCCTAAGCTGGGCAACATCGAAGGGCTTGGTCACAAAGTCTGAAGCCCCCATTTTCACTGCCTCGACCGCGGTACTGATATCACCATGCGCAGACATCATCACTATTTTGCTGTCAGCCAACAATGTGCACAACCGACTCAGCGGCTGAAGATCGTCACTATCTGGCAGCCTTAAATCAAGCAATATCATAAACGGACGCAGGGCATGAGCGACAGCTAACCCCTCAGCCGCATCATGGGCAATCGCGATTTCATAGTCCTGACTTTTCAGCGCAATTTTCAATGAACGCGTTAAGTTCACTTCATCATCAATAATTAACAGTGTTGGTTTCTGGCTCACAAATAAAGTCCTTTTCAAACCTCATAATAACTGTTGTTCCATGTCCGGGCTTGCTGTCAAAACCGAGCTCAGCATGATTTTGCTTCGCCAGGCACAAGGACACCGCGAGCCCCAAGCCTGTCCCTGTTGTTTTGGTGGTATAAAACGGCTCTGTCACCATAGCTAATTGCTTTTCTGTCATACCTTCGCCCGTATCCTTCACCATGACACAAAGACCTTTTGCATCTTCAGCAAATGACATCTTCACTTCACCTCCCGAAGAAGTGGCCTCTACCGCATTAATGAGCAAATTCATTAAGATCTGCTGAAGCTGTCCAGCATCAGCCATTACGGCATAAGGGCAATCATCATCCGTACTTAGCAACACCCCTTTATCTTTGGCTAGAGGGGAAACCAATACATGAAGACGATGCAATAACCCCGACAGTAACACCGGCTCACCATTAGGCTGCGGCGGTAAGGCATAATCCAGTAAGTTACTGATCAAATGATTGATCCGGTCAATTTCCGTCACCATCATTTCACGAAGTTCCCGGTTTTCATCATCCTGCTCCGGCAGTGCCTGAACACACACCTTGATTGTTGCCAGTGGATTGCGAATTTCGTGTGCGATCCCGGTAGCAAACTCCCCCCAAACGGCCTTGCGTTCCATGTCGCTTTGCGCAATAAGCAGTGCGTTCAAGCGGGAAGTCATCTGGTTGAAAGCTGTCGCCAGCAAAGTGATCTCGTCATTGCCCTTCGGGGTGATACGAGTGTCCCATTGCCCCTGTGAGATTGCATCGGCAGCATGGATCAGCGGTACAACCCGTCCCCTGATCCGTAACACGACCAAATAAAAGAAAACACAGACGCCGATCACCGAAAGTATCGCCATCAAAGCAAGCAAAAATCGCTGCTGGTTGGTTCCCAAAGACGGTAAGACACGCGGGATCATTGCCAGCGTCCAGCCGCCCCATAGCGGTAAGGATATGACCTCCTCAGGCAAACTGTCTCGCCAACGCCCCAATGAATCAAAACATCCCAATGTATCGACCCAAAGGCATGACTGAGCGCCCCCTTCGGACAAAATCGACGGCAAATGCTGCGTCAAACTGGCTAGCCGAATCTGAAAAGCAATAAACCCCGGAGACACTTCCCCCGACAAATTGGCACTAAGAGGAAAAGCCATAAGATACCAGCCTGATTGTGCAGTCAGCGGTTTTTGCGGCCCTAGCAACAGAGCCTCCCCATACGGGAACCGGGGAAGAGTTGCTATGTTAAGATCACCTTCACCCCAGTAAGGGTAGCCACTGGCGCTCTGGCCAGGGAAAGCCCGCTTCAACTGCCAATGGCGGTCAAACAATATGGCACCATAAATTTCAGGGCGGTCAATATCAAAATAGATGAGGTTTAATACCTGACGAGGCAGCGTAAGCGCTGGCTCAGGTTGCAACAGTTGATTGATGCCGGGCAGCTCGCTGATTGCCCGCAGTGCATTACGATGCTGACGCATCATGTATTCCATGCTGCTTTGAGTCTGCCGCAGTTGCAACATATCCTGCTGTGCATCCATATCTTTAAGTAGGTTCGCTGTCAGAGAGTCATATAACACAGCCGTGATCGTTAAAGGTAGAATGGCGACTAATAGTGAGAAGGCCAAATAACGCCTTACCAAGCTATTTTTCCAAAATCCTATTTTGGCTTGCTGGCGCATCATACTACTGACCTCAAACAAAGATGGCTGGTTAGACTCCCCCTTTACTTTCTAAGGATAACAAGTTGTAAAGTAGGTTGTTATTAGCGATTGGTCTAAGTTCGATTCATTGATTTACTGTGTATTTCTTCATATACGTCTGTATTGTCTCCTTAAACCACATTTTATTAATATAACTCATTTTAATTCAGAGACTTGTCAGGCAAAATTTATGCAGATTTGATTACGGAGACAAACATGCAGAACTATCAACGGCTCAAGCAACGGCAAAGAGCCGAGCGTGACTCATACAGCCAAGCACTTGCTATCAGAATTCATAGGGCGTTAAGTTGGTTAGACAAAGCGGAACAATGTGATGATGACGATTCAAAATTCACTTTTCTCTGGATTGCATTCAACTCGGCTTACGCACAAGATTTTGAGCAAAGAATTAATTTTAGCGAGAAAGGCCTATATCAGGAATTCTTAAGTAAATTAGTGAACATTGATGAGCACAACAAGCTTTCAAGTATCGTTTGGTCGCAGTACGCCGGTGCAATACGCCTCATCTTAAGCAATGAGTTTATTCTGCAAGCATTCTGGGATTACCAGTCTGGTCGAATCCCCGAAGATAAATGGAAAGATGAACGCTCAAAAGCCAAGGTGGCTGCCAATAACGCTCTCGGAAATAACGACACTTCAACCGTACTCGCTATCCTATTTGCTCGTCTTTACACGCTTCGTAACCAGATTATCCATGGAGGCGCAACTTTCGGGAGCTCTGCAAACCGCAAACAGCTGCGAGATTGTACCTTTGTTCTTGAGCAAATAGTACCAACTATTATTGAATTAATGATGGATGGAAAAGACGAGCTGTGGGGCGAGCCTGTTTATCCTTTGATTGATATTTAGATTTGAAAAAGCCAGCTTTAGTGAGCTGGCTTTTCTGAATCAAACCCTAACAATTGACGGTTTGATGACCTTATTGGTTTTAGCATTTAAATAACCATGCAACAGAACAGCATCTATTATACCACTCATGTTAGTACTGCTATTATGTTTAATATGCTGCTGAGTATCAAACTCATCTCCTGATTGGACAGACTGAATTTTATACGCTGGGTAAGCAATAATAAACCGAGAAAACAACAATTCAAATAACTTCAAAATCCCATCGATGTCAGGGTTAATGCCATTAACTACTTCATTTTTTGCATAATCCCAAAGATTACCGATATTTTTTTCTTGAATACCGCATGAGATTAGGCCTTTTGGTGAAGTGTCTTTAAAAACACCACTTAATGAAGATTTAGTTTGCTCTGAAAACTCATTGTAAACTTCCTGAATCTTAATGTCATCTGAAAAATTTTTTCTATACCACTCTAGTTTTTCTTCTGTTCGCTTCTGGTTATTATCTGATGTATCTAGCAAATCCTTTACTGTTCTAATTTCATCATTTAATCTAGCAACTTCTAACTCTTTTTCTTTTACCAAACATTGAAGCGAATCAACTTTTGATTCAAATACACATACTTTTGAAATGTTATCTGATATTTCATTTTTCTGAACAAGAATACGACCTTTCAGCTCATCAATAAGCCCTTGCATTTCTTCATTCTTTATTTTTAATGTTTGATTATCTCTAAACAAATCACCATTATCTATTTTTTGTTCCGAAGCGACCGTCAGATTAGAAACAAAGGAATCATTATCAATCTTATTGTCGACAATTAACTTGATCTTTTCTTGAACTCGTAAATCATCAAGCAACTCAAGAATAAAATTCACATCCATGCTATTTACCTTTTTCCATTTTATAACTTTCTTTCAGCAATTCCCTTGTTTTTCTCCTAAAGAATGCTTGTAAACTATCGACTGTCATCTCATTATTAACTATTTCTTTATTTTCTTCAGCTTTAGTATATTTAGTAACTGATAAACGGTGAGGTTGCTTTATATTTTCAATATCGATGTGGGGATAAAAACTCAATAAACACCCACCGTTCAAATATTCTAATACCAAGTTTTGCAGATCAAATTGCTCAGTGATAAATTCATCGGCAATATTAATCTCAGGATCTACAATAAAATTTTCAGTATCAGAAAAAATGATAAAAGCAAGTAACTCATCAGCTTCATACTCCACTTTCTGCTTAAATGTTGGCCAAAAGTCAGCAATAGGCAGATACAGTTCACCTCTAATTCTTATAGGTTCAAGCTCGCCATCAATAATACGACTAACACTAACCATATTGTTTATTGCCTGAATACAATAATCATTCATTCCTGTTAACCTTTTAAACCCATTACTTTATCTTCGATCTGCTCGATCGTTAGCTCTGGCTCTAATTTTTGATAAGCAGACACCAGTGCGTCACTATGTTTATCACTTTCATCAATACTCAATTCATCATTCAGATACAGTTCATAATCACCAGTGTTTAGCTCTTTTTCTTTGTATGCTTTAACTGTTCCTATGATTTCCTGAGCTGTAAGCTGCTGTTTGGCCACCTCAGCCATAAACTCTGGCGTTACTATCGTATCTAGCTTTTCATTGATACCCTTTAGAGTTATTGAAGCACCAATAGCAGAACGAGCTAGAAGTTCTTTTTCATCAAGACTATTAAACTTTTCTTTATCCAGAACAACTTCATTTCGGAGGTGATTGATATATTCATTTATGGAATCAAAGTCCTCTGGTTTTTTATCGCTCAACATGGCTTTTTCGCCAAGTTCTTCAAGATTTTCTCCAGGCTTGATAATACCTAGTGAAATACCTACCATTTTAATGGCCTCTCCGACCTTAGTTGCAAGTTCAACCCCAAGCTTTGCAATCGAGGTGGCCGTATCGGCTACAAAACTACCAACTTTTGACATGGCACTGCCAATCGCACTACATGCACCACTGACAATACTACAAAAGCTACTAAATAAGCCCATCTTCTTTTCTCCTAATAATGCTATTTAAGATTTTTACTAAAAGCATTAACAAATTTTAAGTTCATCCGCATTTCCGGTTCTGTCGCTAAACCGGTTAAATATAGGGCTAGTCGCTCTTTCTGACGAACTTTGTCAACTTCATCACCCTCTACATAACAAGCTGTTAGGATATAGCTAACCATGAAATCGCTATCCAAGATATTTAGGTAATTGAGCAAGGTTGCACTAGCCTTTCTATCTCGAACGGATTCAAACCAACACTCTGCAAGACTACCCTGCAGAAATTGATGGACACCTTCATTTGATGGCTTTTGCTTGAAAAACTCTAATCCTTGGATCAGTCCGCGTTTATAGTTATCTCCGTAGTAACTTAATGCAATGTCTCTTATTTCAGAAGGGTTTACATCTTTTTCATTGGTAGTACTGATTAACTCTTTTATCTGTACCTGTAACGGCTTATTGATACCAGAGCTCGATAAGATGACCCGCCCAGGCTCAAGGTTCGATAAGAAATCCTTTTGCTCATCCGATAATGCCATCGTGTTTCCGACAGCTTCTTTGTCATCTTTGGCAAAGAGTTTATGGATGATTTTTGTATTGGTGTTTTTGAGCACCTCTGGTGTCAACTTGTTCGGGATTTGATCAACGATGATCAAAGCTTCACCATATTTTCGCACCTCTGCCAGCATATCTGCGAAGGCTTCTACCCCTTGCTTCTTATTTTGACTGTCTCCCGGCTCAAATTTTGACAGCAGGCGGTGTGCTTCTTCTATCAAAGTGATATGTCTAAAGCGTTCACCACGCGCTCTGAAAGCTTCATAATTTGCTCGAATCGCTTCGTTTAAGTTCGCCAGAACAAAGCCCATAATCAGTGATTTTTCACTTGGATTACGGATCTCTTCTAGCTCAAGTATCACATTTTTTGTAGCAAGGTCTTTAAAATCAATCGAGCGAGCGGTATTAAGCATTTGCCCTTTTGAACCAATTAGTAAGCCTTGCAAGCGTGCTTTGATGGAACCGATATAATCCTGCTTCAGCCGCTCATCAAACCCTTGTTCAGAAACAACCTTCTCGGTCATTTTGACGAGGTCGCTTAAGGTAGGGAAAGCATAGATACCATCAGCAAAAGGATTCTCATACCTACTGTTTTTCGATGTTGCAATATTCCAACCCTTATCCTCGTAACACCTATAGATTGCCGCTTCAATTAACTGTGGTATCGCAGCTTCCATATCAAAGGCCGATTCGATACTCGCCTTAATCATATCTACACGAGAGGCGATATTTTCGTGTGGGAAAAACTCAAATGGGTTTAGCCTGAATGGAGCAACATTGTCATTACCTAAAGTAAAGATAAGAATGTCTTTATTCTTCTTGGTTAGAACCCTGTACTCAGTCTTTGCCGGTTCAATGACTAAAAAAGGCATCTGGGCGGATTCTAAAAGACGATGACATGTTGTTGTCTTACCGCTTCCTGTTACCCCAGCAATAAAGGTATGCTTATCAAGATCGCGCTTGTCAATATGGACATCGATCTCTTGTGGTATACCACTTTTTACTAAGCTGCCCAGAAACAGTTGATTTGGCTCTTCTCTCTTCTGGGTAATATTTAACCCAAATTCTACTTCTTCTTTTAACGTTAAACCTACTACTTCTTTCTGTGGTAAACCAGCCACCACACTTAATTCGTTGGTAGATAGCCAATTACCTAAGAAACTATCGAACGGACTTTTTGATAGCAGTAAATCTAACTGCCTCTGACTATCCTTAGTCGACTCAATCTGCTTACTTCCATCACTTTTCAACATAGGAAACTGAAAGTTATGAATAGATCGGATCTCTTGAGGATCGGTCACCTGTTTATAACTTAATGGTGATTTATTCGTATCACCGCCAGCGAATAATGACCGCGCTGTATTGCCCAGTTTTAGCACCGTGCCGGTAGCGTTCGCGAATAGGTATATATTCGTTAAATACAATCCTTTGTTTTTCCCATATTGCACTCTTTTTAGCAAAACCTCATCGATATAAGTTAACCATTCCTGGATGGTCTTGTCAGAAAATTCTCTCGTACTACTATTGGAACTACCCGTCTGTTCTGATGTACTAGAGTTTAAGGTATCACCCGTTGTATTAGTGATAGACGTTCCTTTTGTTTTACCTTCTGAACGTCCTGTTGTTGTTCCCTCTGCTCGACTTTTGCTAGTAGACCTTTCCGAGCCCTCACTGGTTCCTTTGGTCGTCGTATCACTCGTACCTTCGTTGGTAGTAATATTCAAACTATCATTAGTTCCAGTTGCTTTAGAAATACTGGTTCCTTCAGTTCTACCTTTTGTCTTCGAAGTATTCTCTCCTGTTTGAATACTTTGTTTTGAAAGAGGAAGTAACTTGTCATAAATAGAATGTAAGTGGTTTTCAATCGCAGTGATTTCAAGTAGTGACAAAGGATCAGCCATAATAGCCAGACAAAAATCATCCCCACTCATTATGTCTACTAAGCGATCTACTCCCTGAAACTCTTCGTTTTCTTCATTTACACTTGGTACACCTTCAAGCTTTGCTACATTTTTGAAGCTGCTCAGCGTCTCTTTTACCGCCCTACGTTGCTTTTTACCAAGTTTTTCAACCACACTCCCTCTGAAGTTACCTTCAATCGCAGGCTTTAGGATCGTGTCACCGATGTCATCAACTTCAAGTATTAATGACTTTTTGTACTGCTTATCTTTTGCGATACCAAAGTAAAACGATACACCATTTTTATCCCCAACCAACAGATAGGTAAATATGATGCCTTCAAGACTCAATGTGTTTAATACGTTTTCAAAAGCCTCTTTGCGGGGCGAGTCCTCATCAAAAGTAACTTCTTTAATATGATAAAGTGAAAATTCGTAATCCGACAAAGCACTGAGTTTCTCAATAGATGATGGCTCAACCGGTAGAGAGTCAATGTTTTTCAGCAGATCAATAAGTGGCTTTTTCATATACATCTCTTTTAAAAACCGTTATAGGCAATCTTTTGGTAGCTCTAAACCCATTACAATATCTTCAGCTTGTTCTGTGCTCATTGTTGGATTTGCTTTTTGGTATGCCTCAACTAACACTTCACTATGCTTATCTAATTGCTCGATACTCAACGCTTTACCAAGATATTTATCATAATCATCCATATTCAAACCATTACTTGAATACAGCTTAATCATTTCCAGAATCACGCTCGCATCTAATCTCGTTTCACTTACTGTCTTCAGAAATGGCATAGTAAGCTCAGCACCAATTTTCTCACTGACTCCTTTAACCATTAACGACACCCCTATCGCCTGGCGAGCCATAACATCTACGGTCTCTTCACTGAGTTCATCTTTTTCGACCTTTACTTCTTCACGAAGGTAGTCGATATACGCATTTATCTCATCAAAATCTTCGGGCTTCTTATCTGCCTTCATGGCCTTAGCACCAAGCTCTTCAGCCGTTTCGTTTGGCCTAATAATATTAATCACAGCACTCACTGTTTCGATCGTTTTAATGATCTGTGGTAACGACTTACTTGCGACTTCTAGCAACAAGGACGCATTCTTTACAATCATAGGCCCGACTGTAGTTGCCACTCTTGTGACAGCCGCTATTAGAGAGGCAATCTGAGGCATTGCAATAACAGGTAACATAACGTGCTCCTCTTAGGATAAATCGATAGATTGAATGTTATTCAGGTATACTTCGTTACTTATTGCATTTTCATGAGCAACGACATATTCGATTTGCGTCGGTGATACGACTCGAAGATAAACCATTGCTTCATCGTCAGTTAAATCGAGCTTAACAACCCGTTTCTTTATACTGCTATCCGAAACCGGCACTTTACCTGTGCTTGAACATGGTTGCTCGGTATAAAAAATCTCAAACTTTTGGTAACCAGCATCAATAAACTCTACCCATTGACTAAACACGATCTCTCTATCAATCAATGGCTTAAAGCAGTTCTTGCGGTTTTCACCTAGATAATACTTAAAGCGAATATCATCATCTTCAACATTATGATCGACAACCAGAATGCTGCCGCCCTCGCGAGACTCAATTAAGCCAAACGCAACTCCTGTTTTCCCCGTTGGTTTTTCGACATCGTTTTTATCGGCCCCCAAAGGAGAGAACAGCTTGAAACGACTCTGTTGTTCAGATGCCACACCCATTTCTTCATGATGGAGCGCAATTTGCTTTTCAAATATATCCCTTACAAAATGTGATTGACTGGAATTACCCGCCAAGAATATTTTGATGCTATCAATATCATGTAACGACTGCTGACTGTTACTAAAGGCCAAACGTAACGCATTAAAAAAGTTGGTAACGCCACGCTCAATACGTTCATGAAGTAATTCATTCAATTCGTCTTCATTGATATCAAGCTCAAAACCAGTATGCACCGTACCATTAACATCTGTTAAGTTAATCGCAACCGAACCTTGTGAAAGCTCCAATGTCGACTCTTCATGTTCTTCCCAAAAGGGACGCAGCATTTCGCATAGTGTTTTAGTGTTAATTTTCGCTTCCTGCGAGTTACTTAGTAGCTGCTCACAGCCTGCAAAAGCGTCTTTCTCCGGGTGCTTCTCAAATTGAATACCTTTTGATAGTAATGCTGATTTGTTTTTCTTAAATACTTCAAATGCTAGAAGCTCGAGTAAGTTTTCTCCGCCTAAAAACTTGTCACCTCCAGCCCCAAAATGTTCAATAACATAATCAAAACGGCGCTCCTTTCTACCTACTGCTTCTCTGAAAATACCGAAGTCAAAATCGGTTGTGCCGCCACCAAAATCAAACACGCTATAGAAAATACGTTCATCATCACAAGGATCAAAGCCATAAGATTGTAGTGCAACCAGAGCATAAGCTGCAGGCTCACTGGCTCCTTTAGTGACTGATAATTGCGATATAGATTCTTCACCAAGCTCGGCTGGCAGTGATTTTTTAAGCCCTTTTTCAAAGCTTTCAATAATTTTGTCACGAACCGGCATTTCGTAAGTAACAGGAAAAGACAAAATATAGTCAAGGTAAATGCCATTGTTTTGGTTATTAATATACAAACCAAGGTAATAAGCATAAATCTCAATAGGATTGAAATCTGTTTCGCTTAACGCCAAAAATGGCGGTAGATCGATGACTTTACCCTGTTTGCCCACAATCTTAAGCTTTCTGTTTTTGTCACCGGCCCATTGTTTGATCTCATCTAAGAATGTGTTGAATTGACTAGATTCACTTCCAAGCATAGAGTTTTGAGCTGTATGTGAAATGGTCAGATCTTGCCAGCGAGTAAAAGGCTTATTCTCTTTTACTTGATAATCACTAATAAACTGCTCTAAGTTGTTAAACTCCATAATGGTCGGGTTTTCATAGTGAAAGGAGGCAATCTCTTTACTTAAGTCCCCTGTGCCTATACGCATCGGATGAATGTTGACATTATCCTTTTGGTACACTACTACCGTGCTTTTTGTTCCAAAGTCTATGCCCACTACACCATCATTGATACTGGATTTAGGGTCACGAGCAACAAAGTCCATCGGTAATTGAATGATTTCCGTATCAGTGTTATTTAACTCGTCTTGCCATAATGTCCAGTGACCTAACTGCGTATCCTCTAACATTTTCTTATGGTAGGGAGCAATATCAGCCCTAATTTTATCTTCTGCCAGCAGGCTATTGGTTATCTTTTGGCTAATTAGTTCTTGTAATATTTCATTTACCTTAGAGCGAGAGTCTTCAAACTTTCCTTTTTGTTCTCGGTGAAAAACAGATAGCAAAAGATAATAATCTTCATTGTATTCAAGAGCGGCAGGAGTAAATCCTCTTTTTATTATTGAAATAAATAGTTCTCTACTATTTGTTTTATTGTTATCTAATGGTAAGAATGGTATTGCTTTTCCTGAATCACGTTCTCCCATTCCCCCCTCACAGCAAAAGGCTTGAACCCTATCAGCTAAGTCATATAAATAATAGCTTGCTCCTGAAGGACGTCCATTCACAATAGAAAATGGCACATTTTGCAAACACGTCAAAGTTAGCAATTCATTTTTATTAGGAATTGACCATTCATTTACCTGGTCATCAATAACTTTAGCGATATCACTTTCAACAAAACTCAACTCTGTTCCAGAATCATATGTTCCATAAATAGCATTGCTATTGATTTTCCAAAAACCTCTTGCTTTTTTATCTAAATAAATGTTGTTTGATAATGTTATCCAACGCTGGTGACTGAAATCATCTCTCACCAGTGAGAAACAACCATTTATTATTTTTAAAAGTGGACTGCTTATTCTCTCTGGATTAGAAGAATTAACGAAGAAATTAACATCTCTTTTTATTAATTCATCACTCATTTTTTCAAAGTCAGCATATAGGCGTAACTTTGACATACTTTCTTTTGATATCTTCCATTCCGATGTTAATTTTGTACTCATTTTTTTCTCGTTCTAATTTTTAGCAGATTTTATTTATCTATAATCAACAGATAGAATTAATATTTATATTCCACACTTGCTCTCCAAACCCTTTAAGCCAACGCTCGAGTTGCTTAGATTGGATGACTGTGGCAGAAATTTTAAAATGATCTTCATGCTCTTCCACGTCTTGAGCTTGTGAAAGAGGGGTTTCTAATAAGTGAAAACCCGCTGTTTTGGTAATGCTGAATTGCAGCTGGCATTTCTCCCCCTCACCAAACCCAAAACGGCCATCTGCATCGTATTGACTGAGGTTAAAGTTCTCGGGCCTTTCAAAGCTAAACGTCGAAGGTGTTGCTTTACGTATCCGATGAATGGCTAAACTACGTTCGTTATCGTAGCCATCAAAACGACAAACAAGATATAAGCGTGGTCCTTGCTGGGCGAGTCCGAGTGGCATCACCATTGCTGATTTTTTCTCTTGCTTGGCGTTACAATATTCGATGTTTAATAAGCGGTCATGGAACAGTGCTTCACTGACATTGTTAAACACTTCAAGGTCAATTTGAGGCGGTAACAGTGGCTGCGTTTCACTTACTACCCTGACCTTTCTCAGCCAGTCACGTTCTTTTACGTGACTCTTGGAAGGATTAAGATTGTATCTTGCTTCTTTAAAGAACCCGTCCATCGAAGAGATAACATTCGATGGTAATAAATTGGATAAATAATCTTCAGCCAAGTTTAACAGCAGCGACTCTTGTGGTGATAACTGAGGTAAAGAAAAACCATGGCTGTTTTTCTTCCATGAGTAGCCGTAAGGTTTACTTCTGTCATCTCTGACAATATCAAAGTGCTCACTGAGCATCTCCAGGTTTCGCTGAATACTCCGGATATCCCTCTCGATACCGGCACTAAACAGTTGCTGATGTAATTCACTTGCGGTGATTGGCCGTGATTTTGGGATTCGCTTTAACAATTCAAATGCCAAAGCCATTGATTCCCGAGTACTTGATCGTTTCGCCATTACTGCCTGACGTCTCCTATTACACACCGTGCACAAGCCAAGATTGAACTTATACCTATTGCACATATACACCAACCAGCCATATTTATAAATTATTTTGATTCAAGAGTGACGGCCTAATCATGTTATGTATGGATGCGACAAAATGTGACGGAAGAATCTGTTGAATTTGTATACAGACAACTCCGATCAGTTACTTCCGGAGTTGTCTACTTGTTAATCAGTTACTTTTTGCATTGGCTTTCAGACAAACTACTCTCATAATCACCACATTCAGACTTATATGTCCCGTTGTGGTAAGTCGTCTCTCTGAACCATTCGCCATTACTGTTATGTGATGTCAGAATCTGAGCAGGCTCAGACAAATCATCACTAAACGTATTTTGCGTTCTTAACCAATAATCGGCTCCATGAGAGTCTTCACTGTAGAAATCGGTGTTTATTACGTTTCTTACCACTGCCAAATCATCCGCTGTGACTGAATTCGCCATTCCGATGAGATGAGTAAAACCGCTGTCATTTCCTTTGTTAAAACTATGCTCGGTATAGTTCACCAGATCTGTCCCCTGATAGTCTTTGGTTACCAATGACTGCACAACATCACCGCTAATGGCCGAGGCTTTGCACGAATCCCAGTCACTTACCGTGGAATAGATTGTGTTTCTTACCCCTGATGACTGCGACGATATGGTTTCGAGCCATTCACTGACCGAGCAGGTGAATTGCGTACCTGCTTTCTCTAAGGCGACTGTTTTTTCTATGCTGACCCCATTACTTTGTGCCGTAACCATGCTGTTTTTATCATGCAGGGTCAGTTTGGTTTGCAAGTCATCAGACATAACATGGGTCTCAGAGCTGAAATTCCCTGCGGAAGCCTGAACAAACTCATAACGGTACCAATGGTTGTCATAGGCCTTGTTGTTACTATTCCATTGCCCCAGAAAATACTCGACCCATGCAAGCTCTGCGTCGGGATATTGTTTAATCAGTGCTCGGGTTTCCTCATAAGACTTCTGCAACCCGGGAACAAAGTCCTGAGCGAGTTTATGTAACTCAGCATTATCGGCAGCTACATAATCACCGTAAAGTTCACCGACGGTAATATTGTATCGGTTAGCGACGCGCCACTCCTGTTCAACGAGTCGTTGCTTGATGTCATCCCGAAGAGCCTGTTCCTGAACCATAGACTCACAGGATAGAGAGTGCGCTTGATTCTCCCGTAACTCTTGCTCTACCTGTTTCCAGACGACGGAAGTCAACGGAGTCAGGTTTAACAAGTCTTGATCCGTACTTAGGGCAAACTGTGGCGGAAACACCATAGAGTATGCCTCTTCTATTGGTGTACCGGGAAAGTCGCTATCAACCGCTCCCACCGGGACATCAACCACCAGAGGCACGTACTTCACACACTTCTGGTAGCTTGCGGGAATACTCAGGCTAAAATCCCCTTCATCCGCAGTCACAACACTAGGCTCATTGCTATCCGGATAGTTGTTAAAATTCAAATCAAGGTACACCGTTGCCCCGGAAATATATCCATCAATGGCTTTTCCCTGGACGTTCACGGCCGATGGTGTAGTCTTGCTATTACTGCCATCACTACCGCCGCCACACCCATATAAAGAGGCTAAGATCGAGGCCAACAAAGATATTTTGATACTTGTTTTCATATAACTACCATTAGATATTGTTATTGTTTATTTAGATCGATGACTCGTTGATTTAGCATGTTCGGATCATAATCACAGAACTCCGTTCCTGGCTGATAAGGGCCGTGACTTTCTCCGCCGTAAAGAAACAGTAGTTTTTGCACCTGACTGTTCAAATGTGAACCTAAGGTATATAGCAATGTAGCGTGCGTAAAATCCCTATGATTAGGATCTGCGCCATTTGACAGCAACATCGCAACCAAATCTTGGCTAACCGTTTTTCTTCCAAGTGCTGCATAGAGCGGAGTAAAATTATTAGCATCTATCTCATTTACTAATGCCCCTTTAGCGAGAAGAGATTTCACTGCCCAAGACGCATTTTCTCGACCACATGCTTCGACCAGCGGCAACATTCCGTTTGATGCTCTTTGATTAACGTCGACATAAGAAGCTAAACATTCATCAAACAGCGCCTTATCTCCTGTTAATATTGCCAACACTAAGTAGTCAGCATCATACCTAGTCACCCCGCAGGGATAATTAGGGCGAAGTTGGTTAATATTATTCAGCTGTGGAAATACTTTCTCTTCCCACCAACCATACCCTTGCTTTAACCAGCATTTCACCCGAGGTGCATTATTCGGAGTATGTGAATATGTCTTCAGGCCTTGAGCTAAACGTCGACTCAAACATAACCGCAAGAAATCTGGTTCGGCATAATTCAGCATAAGGTCAAAGTTAGAATGTCCGGGATGAACCATTTCGAAGAAATGAACATTGACCTGAGCGCCGGACTTAAACATCGCTTCCAAAGTTTGTTTGTCTGAGTATTTTGAAGCATACCGACCAACCAGAGCATTTTTGTGATAACCGCTCAACTTGGCAAATTTCTCGATAGAAAAATAACGGCTAAAACACTCAGAACCGCACTTTCTTAATGCCGAGCACATCAAGAAAAACCACAACTCCTCATTTAAGTTCGCAACATCATCTTTATTGAATACCGCTTCAAACAGTGCTTCAAACTCCTTTTTATCCAATACCCGAAGCACCAGATGAAATGCACACTGTGATTGCTTGCTGGCCAGATACAACTTTTCAACCTTAGCAGCTTTGGCATAGCCTTGAATCTCTAGGTAACTTGTTGTTACGTTTATACCTTTTCCCTGCCCAAGCTTATTCATCACTACTCCCTAACATAAACTAGCCACTTCTTTGAATAGAGTGACCTGACGTTTTATTTGGTGTCATAATATTTTCTGGTGCGTCATATTGTGTCGCAGGAAAATCAGCGAAAGCCGTTTGGTTGAAAGACAAAAACGAAGAGAGGTCACAAAATAGCGCTTTTACCTAATATTGTGAAAAATTGGTAAAATATTTATTATTTACAATTCTGACTGTCAGTTCACCTACAAAAGGTGATGGCAGGATCTCTCTGTGCACGCATTTTGTTATTAAATAACGACACTAGTCCTAATTAATGTGAGCCATTTCAAGTTTGCTATTTTCTCCTCCCTTTCCCTCATCCCCCTACTCCCTATTAGTACGGTGATTTCATTATCAACAATTTACTTATCATCTTAATAACAACTGATTACTTCTAAACCCATCACTTATTTATTAACGACTAGTGGACTAGGATTGTGACTATAACGACTAAGAAATTTAAATACTCGGCACTTGCAAAAATAATCATACCGCTATGCTCTGCAGCGCTAATAGTAGGCTGTAATGACAATGATTCAGCTACAGCTACTACTCCCAACACCTCTAACCCCGCACCTTCTCCACAGGATCCGTTGATCAGCCTACCTGCCGATGCTCCTAAGCCGTCTGCAGACCAAATTTCAATAAGCTATGTTGTCGATTCAACAACGGAAGCCAGAGTCAAGAGTAGTGTTTCCGACTACAACAAGTGGACACTTAAATGCGGCACTGAGGATCCAATTCTCGCAACAAGTTCAGATAAATTCGGCCCAATGTGGCTAGTCAATAAAGATGTACTCGCTTCTTGTAATGAGCTTCTAGTACAGGATGAAGATGAGACGGCTAAAGCCAGCATTCCTGTTACCGAGGCCTCGCTAGGTAAAGAGTTTACGGTTGTGAACCTTGGTACAGATACCGCAATTGTTGTTGAAGGCTCTCGACAGGATGGTTTGCTGGCAGCAAAGGGGCTTCCTCAAACGGGTACTGATGTTGTATTGCCAATCATAAGCAACCCAGGCGATTTACCAACACCTCCTGCAGGTAAAATCGCGCTCCAGCTGTACGATCCAATGGGTGATAATGCCCCATACGACACTATGAACCTGCACCTTTGGGGAACAGACACCAATCCTGATAGCGGTTGCTCGGGTCTTAGTGACTCAGAAAGAAATACCGACTGGGAAGACGTAAGTGTCACACCTGACGAAAAAGACAAATTTGGCCCTATCTGGTATCTCTCTGTACCTGACACCTCGGCTGGCTGTTTTAAAGTCATTTTCCGCAATGCAAATAAAGATAAGCTCATCAGCTCTGATATCAAAATTGATATCTCTAAGATGGGTGATAACCGCACGCTCACATTTATTCCAGGTAGTGCAACTCCGTACAACACTCGCTCCGAAGCTTTTACAAAAGCCGGACCATCATCAAAAATCTCTGCCGATACGCTGGGTGCAATCATGCTGGATGACAGTACGATGGTATGGAAAAGCGGCGGCAAAGCCGACATGGTCCAAATCATGTTCAGCCACGATGGTCAACACAAGGTTGAAGAGAAAATTGTTGATGGTGAAACAAGAAGTGTAGTGAGTGGTGCTTCTATTGTTCTGAAGTCCACCTCGCTGACTGCAGAGCAAAAAGCCAAATACCCTCACCTTGCCGACTACCCTGCCTTTGCATTACCAACACTTCCGGAAGGTATTGAACTATCATCTCTGGTAAAAGGTAGCCTGATCGCTATCGGTTCTACCAGTGATGGCGAGCTACGCGCATCCACTGGTGTGCAATATGCTGGCGCGTTAGATGCATTGTTTGCCCAGGAAGCTACCGAGCTTCAGTATGGCCCGATCTATAATGATGGCCAGGTTACATTCCGCCTATGGGCACCCACTGCCACTGAAGTTAAGCTAGCAGTCTACAACAGCGACAAAGAAGAAATTCAACGTGTTGCTATGGTTGAAGATAGAGAGTCAGGAAGCTGGAGTGTTGCTCTTGATACTGAAGTGGTTGATGGGAAGTTTTATCGCTATGCGATGAAAGTCTTCCAGCCTCGCGACCAGGAAAGCGTTGATTATGAAGTCACCGACCCGTATTCTGTCAGCCTTTCAACCAACTCAATTTATAGCCAGGCAATTGATTTAGAGTCAGACGAACTCAAACCTAGTGGCTGGGATAGCCTGGAGGCTCCTCACTCTCAGAAAGACAGCGACCTTTCTGACATGGTGATCTATGAATCCCACGTCCGAGATTTCTCTGCCCGTGATGTCAGCACACAAAATAAAGGTAAATACCTGGCCTTTACCGAACAAGGCACAGTGCCAGTTGATCACCTCAAGCAACTGAGTGAAGCCGGTATGACCCACCTGCATTTGATGCCGGTGTTCGATATTGCCACCATCAATGAAGATCCAGCCAAGGTTGCCGATATCGACGAGGACTTCAGCAAACTCTGTGAGGTTAACCCGGCTGTCAAAGACTCTGAATTCTCAAAGTATTGCACAGGAGGCGGCAGCATTGCAGACGCCTTTGCTGAGCTTGCGGCAGAAGACAGTAAGGATAATGCTAAGGTTGAAGCCCTCAATGAATTTGTACGCAGTGTCGATAGCTTCAACTGGGGCTATGACCCATTCCACTACACCGTTCCTGAAGGCTCTTACGCCAGCAATGCCGAAGGTACCGCCCGTATTCTAGAATTCCGTAAGATGGTTCAATCTGTCAAGCAAGACATCGGCATGAATGTGGTGGTGGATGTCGTCTACAACCACACCAATGCATCCGGTCTGAACGATAAATCGGTACTCGATAAAGTGGTTCCTCTGTACTACCAACGTTTGGTTCCTGATACAGGTAGCGTTGAAACGTCGACATGTTGCGATAACACGGCACCAGAACATGCCATGTTTGCCAAGCTAATCGACGACTCGGTACAAACCTGGGTTAAAGCCTATAAGATCGATGCGTTCCGTTGGGATCTGATGGGTCATCACCCTCTTGCCCAAATGAAAGGAACACTTGAAGCAGCACGTAAGATCAATGACGAGGTGTACTTCTACGGTGAAGGCTGGAACTTTGGTGAAGTTGAAAATGACAAACGCTTCGTACAAGCTACCCAGAAACACTTAGGTGGTACCGGAATCGGTTCATTTTCTGACCGACTACGTGATGCTGTCCGCGGCGGTAGCCCATTTGATGGCGGCGAGGGAATTCGTAAAACCCCTGGCTTTGCGACGGGTGCCTATGTACAGCCTAATGAGCTTGTCGATATCAAGGCAGATGCAAATGAAGATGGTGTTTCTGATGAACTGGCACGTGCGCTACATCAGGCAGATCTGACCCGACTTGGCATGGCGGGTAACCTTAAAGATTTTGAGTTCATTGACTATGAAGGCAACGCTCTGAAAGGTTCAACCCTGGACTACAACGGTCAGGCTGCAGGCTATGCCGAACAGCCATGGGAAGTACAGAACTATGTTTCCAAGCATGATAACCAGACGCTTTGGGACATCAACATGTACAAGATCTCTCACGATACCTCACTAGAAGATCGTGTTCGCATGCAGGCACTTGGAATGTCAACAGTATTACTGGGTCAGGCAATGCCATTTAACCACATGGGTGGTGAGCTGTTGCGCTCTAAATCCATGCAGCGAGACTCTTACGATTATGGTGACTGGTATAACCGTGTTGACTTTACCTTAAATGACAACAACTGGAACAAGGGTCTTCCTGCGAAGGATAAAGACGAGGCCAACTACACTGTTATTGAAAAAGTACTGACAGCAAATGCTCAGCCATCGGCAGCAAATCTTGAGCAGATGTTTGAGTTCTACAAAGAGCTACTTCGCCTGCGCAAGGCATCCCCTCTGATGACGCTACCTGGCGCTGATGAAATCATGAAGCGCGTTGACTTCCGTAATACAGGTAAAGGTCAAACGCCGGGAATGATTGTGATGTCCATTGATAATGGTTCAACGCAAACCACAGATCTCGACAGTGCTCTTGATTCCATTGTTATCGTGATTAACGCAACACCCAACGAGCAAACGACAGGCAGCTTCCTTAATAGCAACAACGAAGCGATTGCCCTTTCAGGTTTCGAGCTAAGTTCAACCCATAACCAGGCGAACTCTATTGCCGGCAATGCGAGTTTTGCCAATGGCAAGTTCACTGTTCCTGCATGGTCAAGTGCTGTCTTTGTTCAGCCTCGAGGTAACGAACGTGGATTAGGTCTGCCAGTATCGCAAAAAGCAGACATTCCTCCATTTGAAGCGGCTAAGAAAGTCTATGTCGCAGGTAGTTTCAATGGCTGGAATAAAGCGGGCACTGAAGCCGCTTATGCGGGCAAAGGGCTATATAGCGCCACTGTCGGTTTGAGCACTACTGCAGAATACAAAATGACTACGGTTAAAGGAGATGATGTATCTTGGTATGGCTGTAACGGCGACGACAACTGCTCAGTTTCCAAATTAGGCATGTACAAGCTATCTTTGGATGCAACCAACCCTGAACAGCCTGTTGTTCTTGATGCTGAACTTCAAGACGACTACACAGATGTTTCATGGTATATCCCTGGAGATATTTCAGGGGGCTGGGAGCATGACGATGCCCGTAAGATGGCTTCTGTTAGCGCTGAACAATTCAGCTTCACGACACCAAGCTTGAATGCGGGTACGAAGTATGGCTTCAAGTTTACCGGTGGAAACTGGGGCACACTTGAGCATACAGCCAGTGATGTCGTTGCAGCAGAAGGAAGCCTTGCCTTCTCAGGCTCAAACAATATTGAGTTTACTCCAGCTGAAGCTGGTACCTACCAGGTAAGCTTTAATATCCTGACCAAAGAGGTTGATATTCAAAAACAATAATCGTTGATTTTTAAATCACTGCCTAAAGCGCCAGTTAATTTTAACTGGCGCTTCTTTTTTAGCTAATCTCTTGAGCTAGCTTGGGTATAGAACTCAAACTAGATTAATTTCCAGTACAGAATTCACCGATACTCCATTCCATTTATAGGTGTAGTGTTTAGTCTGACAGACTTTAGTGACTAAGTTCGGTTTAAAGAGCGCATAGCAATCATGCCCCTGATGGCGAACTGACTGATAAACGATCCCGTCACCTTTTTGCTCCTTGATTTCAGTAGCCAACATTTGCGAGTAGGAATAGTTTGTCGGATGGTAAATGTTTTGGTCGAGGTATTGCTGCTCAGTAAAATCGACCAACTGCGCACTAAACCAGGCATCGATACAACGCATCTGAATATCCTGTGCAGGTTCCTGGGTGTACCCCATCACCCGCTCCATATGATGAACGGTTTCCTTTATGGCGGTATTCACATCCGGTGCTGCATAGTAAGCTCCGTAGTCGGCGGTGTTAAATCGTGCTCCATCCGGATTGACATGGGTAAAAGCGGCCATCACATAACTGCAGTGCGGGATCCCCACTAAGCGTTCTTCAAGCGGGATCTGCGAAAAATTACCGACCTCTTCCGAAAGGCGAGGATTGGTTATGGCCTCGACGACAAATATCGCTTCAAGCTGTTTGGGCTCAGCCACATCTTCATACAAATTGATGGGCGGATATTTCGATGGGATCAGACGAAAGCAATGCTGATCACTGAAGGATTTCACTGGATGGCTCATCTAAGACTTCCCACCTCGCCAGGCATTCAGACGAGATGCTACCTGATATAAGTCAACCACTTTGCCCTGAACCAGGATATCCATTGCCGAGCGACCAGCAAAAAACGGGTGGGAGTTGGGCTTCTGCACCCATTGGTACACACTCTCTTCAGCGGTAAACATGATTCGAAGACATTTGTGAATATTGAGTATATAACTCATCCGCTCCAGCAGATCCTTCGACACCTTAGCCGATTCTGGATGACTACGATACTTATTCAACGTAGAGCGACTCGCCAGGCCAAGAATGGCCATCTGCTGTGCCTGGGTGCAAGCCCACTTATCAAGAATATTAAAAATAACCGGTAGCACCATGTTACCCGCCTCTGGCATTGACTGCCCTTGTACCGCATGGGATGCGTTCATAAGCACCTCTCACTATAGTTGTTTGTTCATTTATATACAATTATAGTCGAAATGTACATAAACAGAGAAAGCGACACTTGTTTTAAATGCAACTAGCCCGAGGCTCTCAAGCGGCCGTTAGTTATAAAGATGTGATCATTTCCACAATAGAGTAATTACTCATGTCGAATAGCTTTCCTTGGTTTACCCTTAATTATGAATATGGCGCTATTGCGCAGTTTTTTTAGGAAGTAACTCTTACAGCAATTTGGAGAGCTACAATGAAAATGCTAGATCTACCCAAAAACTTCTTTATAAAAAAGCAATCAACGAAACACCGTTCATCGACTAACACACAGAGCGCGTTACTTAACCCAAAAACTGAAAATTACGAATACCTCGATGAATACTCACAAACACTGTTAAAGAAAACCATCGAATTTTTTGAACAACGAGGAAAAGCAAAACTAAAAGAAGATGATCATGAACGTCTTTGGTACGCAGATTTTCTAGCGTTTGTGAAAAAAGAACAGCTATTTGCCACTCTCCTGACTCCCAGTTCCTTTGGTGATGAAAACACTCGGTGGGATACATTTCGCAACTGCGCACTCAATGAAATACTAGGCTTTTATGGATTGGCGCACTGGTATACCTGGCAAGTCAGTATCCTGGGGCTAGGACCAATCTGGATCAGTAAGAACGAGCATATAAAAAAGAAAGCGGTTCAACTGTTACAGGATGGTGGCATATTTGCTTTTGGATTATCGGAAAAGGAACATGGTGCCGATATCTACGCCAGTGATATGGTTTTAACACCGCAAGAAGATGGTAGCTACCGTGCAAACGGCGGCAAATACTACATTGGTAACGGTAATAAGGCTGCTCTGGTCTCAACCTTCGGCAAGCTCGCGGATACCGACGAGTACGTCTTTTTCGTCGTGGACTCGCAACACGATAATTACCAGCTCGTTCAAAATGTTGTTAACTCTCAAAACTATGTCGCCGAATACCGCCTTAATGATTACCCCATCCGGGAAGAAGACATACTGGCCAAAGGTCGTGATGCCTGGGATATGGCTTTAAATACAGTCAACATCGGCAAATTCAATCTTGGCTGGGCGTCAATTGGCATCTGTACCCACTCCTTTTATGAAGCTATCAATCATGCCTCGCACCGACGTCTTTTTGATCACTACGTCACTGACTTTGTCCATATCAAGTTGCTGTTTACCGAGGCCTATGCCCGTCTTACCGCGATGAAGATGTTTGCCCAGCGCGCAATTGATTATATGCGAATTGCTAGCCCTGAGGACCGTCGCTACCTCCTGTTTACACCTATGGTAAAAATGAAAGTCACCACTCAAGGTGAGGAAGTGATGAACTTGCTGTGGGATGTTATTGCCGCGAAAGGCTTTGAAAAGAACATGTACTTCGAGATGGCGGTAAGGGACATTCGCGCCCTACCTAAGCTCGAAGGTACCGTGCATGTCAATATGGCCTTAATTTTGAAGTTTATGGGTAACTATTTTTTCAAACCCGGAAAGTTCTCAGACGCGCCTAAGATGAGACAAGCAACCAATGACGACTTTTTATTTAATCAGGGGGCTACCAAGGGGCTTGGCAAAACACGTTTTCATGATTATCGAGAAGTGTATGGTGAATTTGATTCCCACAATGTGAAGATATTTAAAAAGCAAATTCGCCTGTTGAAGATCCTGCTGCTGCTAGGCAAGCCGAATAAAGAGCAGACAAAAGATTTCGACTTCCTGTTAAATCTCGGCGAATTATTTACATTGGTGGTCTACGGACAACTCATCTTGGAAGAAGCCAAACTAACCAACCTTGATGATGACATTATCGAGCAAATCTTTGATGTCATGATCCGAGATTTCTCCAAATTTGCTTTACAGTTAAGTGCCAAGTCGAGTGCGACTCTGGTCCAACAAAAGATTTGTGAGCGAATGATAAAACGTCCATATGTGGACAATATCCGTTACCAGCAAATGTGGGATAACTACGTTAATGTCACTAAAGATCAATACGAGATGAACCCATAACACAGGCATAAAGAAGTGCGGAAACGCTGACAAAAAAGAGCCTGCCGATATATGGCAGGCTCTCTTCAGTTACCCTACTCGCCTAGTTTGAACTAGGTCAAGTTATTGATAGCGAGCTGCAGTCTTTTCTGCCACCTTAACAATCACTTTTACTGCCTGTTCCATACCTTCAACAGTAATAAACTCGTGAATGCCGTGGAAGTTATAACCGCCAGTAAAGATATTTGGACATGGCAGACCCATGAATGACAAACGTGCACCGTCTGTACCGCCACGGATTGGCTTGATCAATGGCTGTACATCACACTCGATCATCGCATCTTTGGCAAGCTCGATGACGTGCGGATGAGGCTCAACCATTTCACGCATGTTGCGGTAGCTGTCAGTGATCTTCAGCTCAACACGACCTTTCTTCAGCTTGCTGTTTAGCTCGTCGACTTTCTCCTGCATGAAGACCTTACGGCGCTCAAGACCTTCACCATCAAAATCACGAAGAATGTAGTTCAGCTCTGTTTTAGCAACACCACCTTCCATAGCAACCAAGTGATAGAAGCCCTCGTAGCCTTCAGTGCACTCAGGTGTTTCTTCGGTAGGCATCATGAGCTGGAACTGAGCGGCGATGTTCATGGCATTGATCATCTTATTTTTCGCTGTGCCCGGGTGTACGTTGACACCATGGCAAATGACATCAGCAGATGATGCGTTGAAGTTCTCAAACTCAAGCTCGCCAACCGGACCACCATCAATAGTGTACGCCCATTTAGCGCCAAACTTCTCGACATTGAACAGGTCTGCACCGCGACCAATCTCTTCATCAGGTGTGAAGCCAATGCAGATTTCACCGTGTTTGATTTCTGGGTGTGCTTTCAGGTAAGCAACGGCGGTAATGATTTCAGCGATACCGGCCTTGTTATCAGCACCCAATAACGTTGTACCGTCAGTGGTAATAATATTGTGACCGTGTAACTTGTTCAGATCCGGATACTGAATTGGAGATAGCACCTCATCGCCAATACCCAAGGCAATGTCACCGCCCTGATAGTTTTCGACGATTTGCGGTTTAACATCTTTACCGGATGCATCCGGTGCAGTGTCCATGTGCGCAATAAAGCCAATGGCCGGCACGTCATGTTCAACGTTTGCAGGCAAACGAGCGGTCAGGTAGCCATGTTCGTCCAACGCCACATCGGACAGCTCGAGTTCAATAAGTTCTTTTTTAATCTGTTCTGCTAGCACTCGCTGCCCTTCAGTACTCGGACAGTGGTCGACTGATGAGTTAGATTGAGTCTCAAAGCTCACGTAACGCAGAAATCTCTCAATTAATTTATCCATGTCTCACTCATTCGTATTGGTAAGTTAGAAGTGCTGATTCTTAATGAGGCGCTAATCATATACTGCTTGCCTCAGAAAATACCGGGCAAGTATCAGGGACTCGACAGCAAAATGAATTGCGATGAATCAGTTTTTCAGTGAAATGTATAAATTTATTCCAATATTTGAGACTTAAACTACTTTATAGCCATTGAAATCGTGTCTATATCAATATAATTATAAGTTAATATCACTGCTACCCATGCTTTTCATGTGTAATATGACATTTTCCGCTCTCATCGATGGGTCATTGAAAAAGCGGAACAATTCGTTAGTTGCCGCCTTCTCAATAATTGGGCTAACGGCCATTGAATCAATGATACTCGGAACCAGCGTTCCTAGCTGCTCAGCGGTGTGAAAATCTCTCCTTGATTGCAAAGAGCAGGCATTAAAACCTGACAATGACACGTCCATACGGGCCGGTATCGCCCCTTTGGCCAAGTTGAACTGACGAAGAAAATCAGGTTCAGAAACAATCGCTGCTATCTGATTTGCTTGCTGTTCATCAAGCAAAGGATTCTTAAACAGTGCAAAGCTGTCCATATTGTAGATAAAACCAGGTTGTTTAGACGGTGTGGGATAACAAGAGATCGAGTCAGGAAATTTGCCTTCTATCGCCATCAGCTCCCCCGCCACCCAATCTCCGGTAATTTGAAATGCACGCCTGCCGGACAATAGCTCCTGGGTGGCCTCCTCCCAGCGCTGATTTGTTAAGTCCGGCAGCACAATCGCGCTGATTCGCCTAAATTTATTCAGGGCCTCAAGCGTGAGAGGGCTATCAAGCACATCGGGTTCCAATTCGATAAATGCCCGGCGGTAGTAATCAGGCCCTCCCAGCCCGAAGGCAATGTTTTCAAACAACTGAACGACTTGCCAAGGTTCATTGCCCAACGCCAACGGAGCAACCCCGCGTTGTTTAAGCTGATAGAAAACATCAATCATCTCATCCCAGGTTGCTGGCATAGTTAACTGATGGCGATTTAGAACCTCATGGTTTACCCATACCCAATTAAGTCGATGAATGGTAATGGGAACGGCAACATACTCTTCCTTGAACTGGTGTATATCACGTGCCAAAGGAAGCAGATTCTGATCCCAGTGATTACTGTTGGCAACCGTATCCAGTGAATGCAAAAAACCCAATGCTGCCCATGATTTAATAGCCGGCCCTTCAAGCAGGGCCATATCTGGCGGATTGCCCGCAATGGCGCGAGCTTGCAGAATTGACTTGGCAGTATGACCACCGCCCCCCTGAACAGGGACATTCACCACCTCGAAGCCAGCCTCTTGCAGGGCGTGTTTCACCACCTCTGCCGATTTAGCCTCACCTTGCGACGTCCACCAATGAAGAAAGTGAACATCTTCCCTTGCCTGCACTGAGAAAACACATCCAATGAATAAAGCTAAAGCAATTAATCTCATACATCTCTCGCAAAGAATAGCTGGACCTCAAGTCCCTTTTCGTCATGGTTGGCAAGCTTAAGATCGCCGCCGTGTGATCGGGCGATGCTTCTCGAAATTGTCAGCCCTAAACCGGACCCATTGCCATCGTCACGCTCTGCCCTGTAATAAGGCTCAAAGACTTTTTCCAGCAGTTTGTTATCTATACCCGGCCCATAGTCACGAATAGTCAATTGAAGAAAACCGGGAGTCTCATCAAGACGGATGTCAACTTTGTGACCATAAAGCACGGCGTTATCGACAAGGTTATAAATACAGCGCTTCACTGCAATTGGCTTACCCAGATAGCGCACCTTCGGTATATCGTTCAACTCAACGCACCGGTTATTGCGGTTATAATAATCGGCACAATTGTTGAGTAACTGTTGAATATCAATCCACTCAGGCTCTTCATGAATATCCGTATCCCTAATGCACTGAAGGGCTGCCTTCAACATCAGATCGACCTCATTAAGCAACTTCTCAAACCGTTGTCTGGCCTTGTCATCATCCAGCATTTCGGTGCGAAGTTTCAGGCAGGCCAAAGGGGTTTTCAGATCGTGAGAGATAGAGCTGAACAACATCTCACGATCTCGGATATAAGCTCTTACCCTGCGGTTCATTTTATTAAAGGCATGAATTGCGCTGCGGGTTTCCCTGCTTCCTTCTTCCTTAATTTCGGTTGTTGTGAACTGGGCGCCCATCAATGTTGCCGCCTTTGCCAATGACTTGATCGGCCGGATCTCCCTTTGCAGTATCCAGGCGGTGCACAACATGAGCAGAATAGAGGTAATAGCAAGAATTAGTAGCTGGCGTTTATCAATAAACTGAGTTGTCAGCGAGGAATGAGGAACTGGCAACACAGAGGCTATATAAAACCATTCATGTTCGGACATCTCTATTTGCATGACAACGATAGGCAGATCTAATTCACCAAGAACCAAACTATATTTCGTCCAGATTTCTGGAAGTTCTGCCAGTTTAATACCAGAATTAAAAACCCGTATATCATCTCTTTGAGTTATCGTCACGTGGACACTATTGGCTGATACAAGCCTGTCAAACAAAACGTTGGCGGTAAATTCAGGCAACCACTGCGTAAAAGTCAAATCAGGGATCGCATCCATTTCTATTTTTTTGTTATTGATGGAAATAAAAAAGCGTGTGCCACCAACATCTCTTAGTTGATTTAGAATCAAGTGGCGGTAATTAAGAGGCAGTGATTGAAAGTAATTGTATGTATCGGCTGCGGCATTAGAGATATTCTTCATTGTATGCTTTGCATTTTCTTCTTTTGTCGCTGCATTTGTTTGATACCAAATAATCCCTGCCAGTAGTTCAGCAATGACAATTGCCAATAATAAAGTAATACCGACACGAAACGTAATCGATTTGAAAAAACCAAACCTCACTCTATACCTCCACTGGCTGGTATTTATGCTTCAGATAATGAATCAACTGCGAGCATGTACCCTTTATTCCTGACGGTAATAATAATAGTTCGTTCATCATCATGGAGGTGCTTTCTCAATCGACTCATCTGAACATCAATTCCCCTTTCAAGCGGATCAACATCTCGTCCCCATACGCATTGTGCGATTTCATCACGGCTAAAGACTTTGTTCGGGTGCTGCAACAATAGGAATAACAAAGAGAAGTCCGCACCAGATAACTGAACTACTTCACCGTCGGTATGCACCAACTGCCGCTTTACAGTGTCAAACGTCCAGTCAAGAAAACAGATCTTGCGGTTGAACGGGGTGTGAGTGCTAAATTGGCTTCTGCGAAGCAGTGCCTTAACCCGAGCCAACAACTCTCTTGGGCTAAAGGTTTTTGTTATGTAGTCATCAGCACCAATCTCAAGCCCGGCCACCCTGTCAGCCTCATCGCAGACAGCCGTGAGCATAATAATAGGGACATGTGATTTCAGTCTTATTTTGCTGCAAAGTGTTAGGCCATCATCTCCGGGCAACATGATATCCAAGACAATTAAGTTCGGCTCCTCCTTATTTAAGTGCAACCACATTTCATCGCCATCAGCAGCTGTCAGTACATTAAAACCTGAACGGCCAAGATATTCACTGAGCGCATCACGAATTTCTTCACTGTCATCAACCACTAATATTGTTTTTCTTTCCATGAAAAAACTCTCTACCTGTCGTTGAAATGTTTTTAATAAACTTATCATCTTATATTTTAGTTATAGTAACACCGAGCCTCCTTCCAATTCTATTTTTACTCATGCATATTTGTAAGAGAACACTTACAAATATCAATGTAACAATAGCAAGCGGCAGATAACAGTAATTGTAAGTCGTCCCTTACAAAGCAATAACATTTTAAAACTTCAGTAAAAGTAGAATCCTGTAACTTATGTGAGGTGAGTTTTTTATATAAATATCACCGTCAAACATAAGGAAAGCCATATGACAACCGAGGCTACGTTGACGCCTGACAAAGGCATCTCGATATTATCAGCGTTGAAGCAAGCAGCTTCGAAACTATCAACCATCGGGAAGGCATTAATGCTTCCCATCTCCATCTTACCTGCAGCAGGTTTGTTACTCGCTTTTGGTGAAAAACTTGATATCCCACTGATGCTTAATGCTGGTGGCGTTCTATTCGACAATCTACCTGTGTTATTTGCAGTCGGTGCCGCCGTGGGATTAGCGAAAGAATCTGGCATTGCCGCATTGGCTGCCCTTGTCGCCATGCTGGTTATGAATGTAACTATCAGTACTAACCTGGGTATTACGCCAGAAATGACAAGCGAAGGTGCCTATGCCATGGTGTTAGGAATTCCCACCTTACAAATGAACGTCTTCGGCGGCATCATATGCGGGATCTTAGCCTCTAGCATGTATAACCGATTTCATGATATCCAGCTTCCACCTTTTTTAGGCTTCTTTGCCGGTAAACGCTTTGTTCCCATTGCGACAGCACTCAGTGCCTTCGTACTTGGTCTGATTCTGCCTAGTTTCTGGATGTACGTACAGGCAGGGATTATTGCCTTGTCCAATGTTGTCAACGGTGATAACCAGGCCCTCTCTACCTTCGTTTTTGGCTTCACTGAAAGAGCACTGATCCCAACAGGCTTACACCATATCTGGTACCCGTCTTTCTGGTTCTCGTTTGGCGAGCACACCACCGAAGCTGGTGCGGTAATTAATGGTGACCAGACTATCTGGTTTAAGATGCTGGCCGAGGGAGTCAAAGACTTTAGCTCCGACACCTATCAAGGCGCTGGTAAATTTATGCAGGGTGAATTCCCGCTGATGCTATTTGCCCTGCCGGCAGCTTGTCTGGCGATGTACCACGAAGCGAAGACAAAAAACAGAAAGTATGCCGCCGGTATCTTGTTCTCGGCCGCGCTTACCTGTTTCTTAACCGGTATTACCGAACCTGTCGAGTTTACCTTTATCTTTGTCTCGCCCCTGCTATATCTGTTTAATGCTATCTGTACTGGCTTTGCCTACACCTTCATGTACCTGCTTGATGCGCACCTTGCAAAGACATTCTCAGCTGGTTTCATTGACTATGTCACGCTTGGCATCATGCCTTCATTTAGCGGCTTTGAGACTAACTATTTCGCGGCCGTGATCGTCGGTGTGCCAATGGCTGCGCTGTATTACTTTGTCTTCCGTTTTGTCATTCGTAAGTTTGATGTACAAACACCGGGACGTACCGATGATGTAAAAGAAGAGATCACGCTAACGGATGAGCAGTTAACTAAGCTCACCCTGGATTTCGTAGGTGGCAAAGACAACCTGACATCAGTGACATCATGTATCACTCGTCTTCGTCTGGAAGTGGTAGACACATCACTGGTAAATGCAAAAGGGCTTGAAGATATTGGCGCCATGGGTGTGGTGAATGTAGGCTCGAACGGTATCCAGGTTATCTTTGGGGCTAAAGCGCAATTTATTGCTGACCAAATTAACAAGGCGTAACACTGTAATAGTTAATACTCTCCCACTCTAAAATCCAAAGCACATGTTAAGTATTCAGATACTTTCATGTGCTTTATTTATTCTGGGGCACTTAGTTGCCACTCATAGGGGCAATGAATAAAAAATCAGGCTACATATGTTAGCCTGATTTTCATTTCATTCATCGGTGGTGGGAAGATTAACTGCCTTGTAGGCTAACTCTCTTGCGAACTAGCTACCTTGAGGAATCCAGGGCGTTACCTTTACGGCGCGCTGAGGAAACTTAACTTCCTCGCCTTCGGTAAGCTCAGCAAGCTTAATGATCGCCTTGTTATCCTTCACCGAGATTATCTTGCCATCAGAAAGGCGAATAGGCTCAATCACATCATTCGCAAAATGAACCACAACGCCGCCCACTTCAGGCATAAACCAACTTGAGAACATTCCACCCAAGTCTGATAACAGTTTATCCATCTGCGGAGCAAGAGTCGCAATTTCTGCCTGGCTAATACTTTGCCCATAGTCTTTGTTGGCAATAACCTGCATGGAAAGGTCGCAAGTAATGCCATCATCAATCACAAACGTCACATCCGGGTTAGCCTGACGCAGGTTAGAGTCGATGGGAACAACCAGTTCATTGTTCTCGGGGATCACCAACTCTTCGTAGTGTTTCTCTTTGCGCATCGAGCCCTTATGAACAGTACAAACATTACCGTCGTCCTGATTTAACAAGAAAAAGGCAATACGCACATCCTCATGGCCTTCTTTGACATTCTGTTTCAGCTTGCCGTAGAGCGAGCTATAACGCATTTCTATATTTTGGGCAGAAGCGTCCTGAGCATAGACAGACGCTGTGGCAAACATGCCAGCTAAAAGCCAATGGTGTAACTTCATCCTTTATCCTTGGCGCCAGTATTTATTGTTATGTCTGATCATCGACTGTATTTCATCTACATACGCCTGACCACGTTCCGAATAACGGCTTAGTCCTTCAGCCAGCTTGGTGCCTTCAATCATCTGGCCGGTACGGCGCTGAGCCGCTCGAATCTCGCGCAAATCAGCATAGGCACGATTTCGGTTCACGTTCATAAAGTATGCCTGTACAGACAGATACGCCGAATCAAACACCGCCACTTCATGGGTTGCGCCATTTGTACGTGAAGCAGGTACTAAACCGCAACCCGCACGATAACACCATTGACCAAAATAGTTATTACCTTCAACAGCAAAGCGTGATGTACCCCACCCCGATTCATTGGCGGCCTGGCTTAATACCAGCTCTTCAGGTAGCACATCGACACGTTTCAACATTTCATTGAGCCATGACTTGGCAATAGTTTTAGCCGCACTGTCTCCCTCTAGCGCAACCTGATACATTTTGCCGAGCTTAGCCGAGTATTCATACTCTTCGCTACCGAGCTTGTCTTCCGAGTCAAGCTTGGCCTGAATACTCAACAAAAACTGTCGCTCTCTTTCAACCCGCTTATTCTCATGCTCAACAGCCGGTCGAAGAAAATCAAAGAAGGCCGCTTTCTTCTGGTTTACATCCTTAAAGGCTCGAAAATCAGGTTTAGATGTATATGACGCTTTAATCTTCGTGTCGTCGACAGCTTCTGTTAACGGATTCTCTGGTGGAGTTTCGCCACAGCCTGCCAGGCCTGTGATCAGCGCCAATAGCGCAAGTTTTTTTGTTGTTTTTATCACGCGTTAAAAACCTTAGAGTCATCTGTTGTCGAGTTGTCGTCGTCACCGCCCTTTTTCATTGATGTTACCTGCAGCGTAATACCAAACAAGTTACGGTAGACAATCCCCTTAACATTGAAGAAGAACGGTATGGTCCAGATCAGGCCAACGCCGGCTGTTGCAAAAGAAATGAAGAACATGATCAGCACGACCAGATAAATAGCGGTCAGCGGCATAAGTTTTCTCACTGTCGCCACCAACGAGTACTGAATCGCTTTCAACGGGGTTACGCGCTTCTCACACACCAGTATGATCGCCATACTAAAGCCCATAGAAAGGAACAAGCCGATTAACGGGAAAATAGCATTACCAACCCCCTGCAGCGACGACGTCAACAGCATAGTCACAACAGAGACCAGGGTGAACGGGAAGCCTTTAACCAGATGGCTAGGTTTGGTTGGCAAGCCGACAGCATGGTTCAGCGCCATCAGGCTAACGCCTACATATAGCGGGGCACTCAGTACATCTGACCAAAAGTTCGCCATATAGCCAGCCTGAACAATTTCCGAGGAAATCTCGCCGCCTGTCACAATCGCCTCAAAGAAAAGCGAGGCATCACCAAGCTGTACCTGCAGGCCAAGCATCAACAGCGCAACCTGGGCCAAAAACAAACCGATGATTGCAGGGAGAAACGAGAGGAAATTCTTGGCCGTTACCTTCCAGGCTTCCTGAAGTATTGCAAAAGCCTGAAGTTCAGAGTCACCCTTCATGGCTTTATCGATCGAGCCACCGACATGGAAAGTTTTGTTGTTCATTCTGTTTTATCAACTAATCAGTAATCATAGTGACGTGATTGTACGCTAGCCGGCCTCTATATAAAAATCGAACTAGCACTAAATTGTTAAATAGGTATTAACAAAGCAATCTATAACCCCTCTCTCAAAGAAATCACCTCTTATTCTCGTTTATAGCATGATTGGCAGCCAAGTCAGTTTGTTCGCATTTTTAATCTATGCTTAGTAGCTGCGGTGCTTCACTGTGATAGTAGGTTTATCTTTGATTTTATTGTTAAAAATAGCGTACATCACCGAGTTCATTTTAATCAATATACCTATTATTTTTTGCGGTTGAAAATTAGCTAAAAAAACCATGAAAAAACGCTTTGAATTACTAAGTTAGAGGTCTATTATGCGCCTCCTAAAATTAGCCTTTCTGTTGGGGTTACCCAGTGAACCCCCTAGGTGGAGATAACGTAGAATTGAACGCTGCACAAACAACTAAAAAACCAGTGATTCAGCTAAAAGGGCTGAGCAAAGGCTTCGATGGCAAGCAAATCATCACTGGTCTTGATCTAAACGTTAATGATGGCGAGTTCCTGACTATTCTTGGTCCGTCAGGCTGCGGTAAAACGACCGTTTTACGCCTCATTGCAGGTTTTGAAAATGCTGATGCCGGTCAGGTGATGATTGACAATCAAGACGTCACCGAGATCCCAGCGGAAAACCGCCACGTTAATACTGTTTTCCAAAGCTATGCGCTATTTCCGCATATGACAGTATTTGAGAATGTAGCGTTTGGATTGCGCATGCAAAAAGTTGCCGAGAGCGAAATTGAGCCTCGTGTCACTGAAGCGCTATGTATGGTGCAGCTTGAGAGTTTTGCCTCTCGTAAACCCCATCAGCTATCTGGTGGACAGCAACAGCGTGTAGCGATTGCCCGCGCCGTTGTTAACAAACCAAAAGTACTGCTGCTAGATGAATCTTTGTCTGCGCTTGATTACAAACTACGTAAGCAGATGCAGATCGAACTTAAACAGCTACAGCGTAAACTGGGGATCACTTTTATCTTCGTTACCCACGATCAGGAAGAGGCCCTGTCGATGTCAGATCGCATCATTGTTATGCGTGACGGAAACATCGAACAAGATGGTTCGCCACGTGAAATCTACGAAGAACCAAAGAACCTGTTTGTTGCGCGCTTCATTGGCGAGATCAATGTCTTTGATGCGACGGTTAAAGAGCGTCTTGACGAAAACCGTATTCTGGCAAATGTAGAAGGCCGCTCGTCGCTACTGCACTGCAAGCTGCCCGTTGAGAATGGTGACAAGGTCAAAGTCCTGCTGCGCCCGGAAGATATTCGCCTGGAAGAAATCAATAATGACGAAACAGCGAATGGTATCGTCGGCTACGTACGCGAGCGTACCTACAAGGGGATGACTCTTGATTCCGTTGTTGAGCTGGAATCTGGCACCTCTGTCATGGTTAGCGAGTTCTTCAATGAAGATGATCCAGATGTTGATCATTCGCTTGACCAAAAAGTGGCGATTACCTGGGTGGAAAGTTGGGAAGTGGTACTTGCAGATGAACAAGAAGCTTAATCTTCAGAACATCATCATTACTGTTATTGTCAGTTGGTTATTACTGTTTGTCTTTATTCCCAACCTGATGATCATCGGAACCAGTTTTCTGACCCGTGATGATGCAAACCTGATAGAAATGACGTTTACGCTCGATAACTATATTCGGTTATTCGATCCGCTATACGCCAAAGTAATGCTGCATTCGTTTTATATGGCGCTGGTGGCAACCCTGCTTTGCCTGGTCATCGGTTACCCATTTGCGTATGCGATTGCCAAGATGCCGGTCAAGTGGCGGCCATTTATGCTGTTTCTGGTGATTGTTCCTTTTTGGACCAACTCGCTGATCCGCACCTATGGCCTGAAAATCATGCTGGGAACACGCGGTGTATTCAATAATGCCCTGCTCTATCTCGACATTATCGACAAGCCGATCCGCATTATGTACACCGAGTATGCCGTGATGGTTGGCCTGGTCTACATTCTGCTGCCGTTTATGGTCCTGCCGCTCTATTCGGCAATCGAAAAGCTGGATCATAACTATATCGAGGCAGCTCGCGACCTGGGTGCCAATAAGTTGCAGACATTTACCAGAGTGATCATCCCACTGACAATGCCGGGCATTATCGCAGGCTGTCTGCTGGTATTGCTGCCGGCACTGGGTATGTTCTATGTCTCAGACCTGCTTGGCGGAGCGAAGAACCTATTAATTGGTAATGTCATTAAGAGTCAGGTACTCAATGCCCGTGACTGGCCGTTCGGTGCAGCAACGAGCATCGCCCTGACCATGGCGATGGCTGTCATGTTGTATGCCTACTACCGTGCAGGCAAGTTGCTTAACCGTAAAGTGGAACTGGAATAATGGGACGCGTATTTAAATTCAGTCTGATGGCTGTGGTGTATGCCTTCCTGTATACACCGATTATTATTCTGATCGTGAACTCCTTTAATGCCAGTAAGTTTGGTATGAAATGGGGCGGCTTTACGACCAAGTGGTATGAGCATCTGGTCAACAATGACAGCCTGATGCAGGCTGCCTGGCACTCGCTGAATATCGCAGTGTTTTCAGCAACAGCCGCAGCCATTATCGGGAGCCTGACGGCCGTTGCCCTGTTCCGCTATCAGTTTCGCGGCAAACATTTCGTCAACGGCATGCTGTTTGTCGTCATGATGTCGCCAGATATTGTTATGGCCATCTCGTTATTGGCACTGTTTATTCTGGTGGGTGCCGAGCTGGGCTTCCTGACGCTGCTGCTCTCTCACATCACCTTCTGTCTGCCTTTCGTGGTTGTCACGGTCTACAGCCGTCTGAAAGGGTTTGATGTGAAGATGCTTGAAGCTGCACGCGATCTTGGTGCCAGCGAGTGGGTGATCCTGAAGCAGATTATTTTGCCGCTAGCGAAACCGGCTGTTGCTGCTGGCTGGTTGCTAAGCTTCACCCTGTCTCTGGATGATGTAATTGTTAGCTCATTCGTGACCGGGCCGTCCTACGAGATCTTGCCATTGAAGATTTATTCAATGGTTAAAGTGGGAATCTCACCGGAAGTGAATGCACTAGCCACGATAATGCTTATTGTGTCTCTGGTATTGGTTATTTGCTCGCAGTTGCTAGCCAGAGAGAAGATTAAATAAAGTAATCTAACTCCGTTTTATAATTGGCCTCGTGCCAGATACTGCAAGTGATTAGTCAGCCGATTAATCACTTGTTTTTTATCAATACCCTGCTGGGGTTTTGGAGATGATAAACAAATGAAAAAATGGTCCGCTTTTCTGACCGGTACTGCTTGTGCAGCAGCGATGTTCTCAACCTTTTCGAATGCTGCTGATAAAGAATTAGTTTTTATGAACTGGGGCCCTTATATCTCTACAGAGCTAAGGGAACAGTTTACTAAAGAGACTGGTATTAAAGTGATTTATTCGACTTACGAGTCGAACGAGACTATGTACGCCAAGCTGAAAGCACACCCGAAAGGTTACGATCTGGTTGTACCATCAACTTACTTCGTTGCCAAAATGCGTGATGAAGGCATGTTACAGAAAATCGATAAATCTAAGCTATCTAACTTCCATGAGCTTGATAAGAACTATCTGGATAAGCCTTTTGATCCAAACAACGACTACTCCATCCCCCATGTAATTGCGATGACCGGATTGGCCGTAAATACGGATATGTACGACCCGGCCGACTTCGATAGCTGGGCCGATCTATGGAACCCTGAACTCGAAGGCCAGTTGATGCTGATGGATGATACCCGTGAAGTGTTCCATATTGCCCTTCGAAAGTTGGGTTACTCTGGTAACACGACGGATCCGAAGCAAATCGACGAGGCTTATGAAGAGCTGAAGAAGCTAATGTCGAATGTATTGGTATTCAACTCCGATAACCCAGCAGCACCCTACCTTGCCGGTGAAGTCGGCTTGGGCATGCTCTGGAACGGCTCGGCTGCCGCAGCGCAAAAAGAAGGCCTGCCGATTGAGCTGGTCTGGCCTAAAGAAGGCGGCATTTTCTGGGTCGATAGCCTGGCTATTGCCAAGAATGCTGAAAACGTTGATGCCGCCCATAAAATGATCGACTTCCTGCTTCGTCCGGATGTCGCAGCCAAGATTTCGGAAGAAACAGGTTACCTTACCGCAGTCAAAGCGTCGAACGACAAGTACAAGGACAACCCGACTCTCTTCCCACCTCAGGAAGACCTGGATCGTGGTGAATGGCAGGACGCTGTTGGCGAAATGAATATTCGCTATGAAAATTACTTCCTGGAATTGAAAGCTGCTCAGTAATTCTGCATCTAAGGCAACCGAATAATATTTGGTTGCCTTTATCATCTTCCCATCTGCTATAATCCCCTTCTAAATCGTCTGTTTATAGTCATATACCCAAGCTATCGCAAAACGAGCACCTTGAAGTAGTTTGGGTATATTTAATAAAAGAAAATGGCTCTGCGGAGTACATTGGATTTCTTTTGCATGTAGGAGAAGCGGTTAGTACCGAACATCAATGAGCGTCCATTTGCTTATTGGCATTTATTGTTTAGTACATTCGCTGGAGATAACTCTCAACACATCCTGATAGTTAGGAGCACAATAAAATGAAAAAATGGTCTTCCTTAGTGGCCGGTGGTGTCTGCGCTATGGCAATGTTTTCGAATATTGCAGCTGCTGCAGATGAAGAGCTGTATTTCTACAACTGGTCTGAATACATTCCAAGTGAAGTATTGGAACAGTTCACGAAAGAAACAGGCATTAAGGTGATTTATTCGACTTACGAGTCGAACGAAACCATGTACGCCAAGCTGAAAACCCACGGCGAAGGCTATGATCTCGTCGTTCCTTCAACATACTACGTCTCAAAGATGCGCGACGAAGGTATGCTGAAGAAAATTGATCGTTCCAAACTATCAAACTTTGATGAGCTTGATCCAAACTATCTACACAAGCCATTTGACCCAAGCAACGACTACTCTATTCCATATATCTGGGGTGCGACCGGTATCGGCGTCAATACAGAAATGATGGACAAGGCTGAAGTCAGCTCTTGGAGTGATTTCTGGGATCCTAAGTGGGAAGGCCAGCTAATGATGATGGATGATGCTCGCGAGTTCTTCCACATCGCTCTTCGCAAGCTTGGTTACTCTGCAAACACCCAGAACCCTGACGAAATCAAAGCAGCCTATGAAGAGCTGAAGAAGCTGATGCCAAACGTATTGGTATTCAACTCAGACTACCCTGCTAACCCATACATGGCCGGCGAAACATCTCTAGGCATGCTTTGGAATGGCTCTGCATACATGGCTCGCCAGGAAGGTGCCGCGATCGAAATCGTATGGCCAAAAGAAGGCGCTATTTTCTGGATGGACAGCCTGTCAATTCCAGTGGGAGCCAAAAATGTCGATGCGGCTCATAAGATGATCGACTTCCTGCTACGTCCGGAGAATGCGGCAAAAGTTGCTCAGGAAATCGGTTACCCAACACCTGTTGCCTCAGCGAAGAAACTACTTCCAGCAGAGTTTGTTAACGACACCAACATCTTCCCACCTCAGGATGTGTTGGACGCAGGTGAATGGCAGAACAGCGTAGGTACAGCCAACACCATCTACGAAGAATACTACCAGAAGCTGAAAGCTGGCCAGTAATAGCAAGTGCTATCACCATGCTTAAAGCAAATTAGATGACCAAAAACCCAAGCTGCTGCTTGGGTTTTTTTCATCTTTTTTCACTCCCGACTAATCCAACAAGGTATTTATGGCTTGGCATAACCACTTAGCTGCCGGGCCCATACTGCAATCTTTCGGTGTAATGTACTCAATCGGAATTGACCAGTCTTTATAATCGAATGTCACCGGAAGTATATGGAGTTGACGGGAAGCATCCTGCTCTACAAGATGCCTTGGCATGTAAGTCCAGCCTAACCCCATCTCAACACTTTTTAACAACGCGCGGTAGTCATTGCCATACCAAACCTGCGATGAAACCGGCTGTAAATGTGCCTGATGCACACCATTAGCGCCCTTGATCATCAACTGCCGATGAGGGATCAGATCTGCTGGTGTAACATTCTCCAGGCTTGTTAATGGGTGTGTTTTGCAAACAATAGGAACAAACGACATATTACCGATATAGCAAATATCAGCTTCTTTAATGAATGTCATATCACTCAAAATAACGCCAATATTCGCTTTTCCAGCCACCACGTATTGAATAATGTCACTACTGGACATCGTCATAATATTCAATGATGTTGCAGGGAAATGATGCGAAAAGTCATCAATAATCGTATAAAAGCGTGCAACCTGCAGACTATCTTCGATAGCAAGTGTCAACTGGGTCTCTTCATTGTTGGTTAGTGCCTTTGCCGCACTTTCAAGTTCGTAAGCCTGTTGCAAGATTGCCTCGGCAAACGTCAGCAGGTGCTTGCCTTCATTGGTTAAGGTCGGCTTGCGGGTACTCCTGTCAAAAAGAGTCACATCAAGGTCAATTTCCAGATTAGAAATCCCCTGGCTTACTGCAGACTGCACTTTACCTAACTTTCTTGCGCATGCTGAAAAAGAGCCCAGCTTCGCAGCCGTAACAAACATGTTCAACTGATCGAGATTATACATACCATCACAAATTATGATATTAACTAACTAGATCTAATCATATATTAAGATACATTGGCTGCATAGATTATCCCTTAAGAGTATTAACCCATGTCAGTTAAAGAACGTATCTTGCACAGCCTGCTTTTTGAAGCGATTGCATTATTCATCCTAATGGTTGCAGCGACACTGTTTACTTCCCACAACCCAGGTGTTGTTGGCGGTATTGCAATTGTCTTATCGCTATTGGCGATGGCCTGGAACTACGTCTACAACTTAGGCTTCGACCATATTTTTGGTCACGATCGTTTATCACGAAAACTAGGCATGCGTATCGCGCACGGGTTTGGCTTTGAAGCAGGCTTGCTGATCGTTACAATTCCGCTATTAATGTGGGTGCTACAAATGGATTTCTGGACAGTATTCATACTTGACCTGGGTATTGTTATCTTCTTTTTAGTTTACTCAATCATCTATAACTGGGCTTACGATCAAGTACGCTCAAAAATAACAACACGAAAAGCGGTTACTTCATAAGTAATAAAGCAAAAGCCCGTGATTATATACCCACGGGCTTAATGTTTGAATTCAACGCAGCGCGTTAGGACAGAATTTGATCCACAAATTCCGGAACCAACACTGAAGCAGGACCATAGCGTTTTTCAGCAAACTCACTTTCAACTTCACTCGGTTCAAGGTTGAGTTCTACCGTATGTGCTCCATGCATAGCCGCCTCATGGACAAAACCGGCAGCAGGGTACACTGCACCGGAAGTACCAATCGAAATAAACAGATCGGCTTTCATCAGCGCATCATGAATGCGGTCCATGCCAATCGGCATCTCACCAAACCACACCACATTCGGGCGCATAGGGGCTGGCATCTGACAGCAATGACAATGATCATCAAGAGAGATGTTCCCACTCCAAGCGATACTCTGGCCGGTATTGCTACACTGCGCTTTTAAGAGTTCACCATGCATGTGAATAATGTTGTTTGTACCTGCTGCCTCGTGAAGGTTATCAATATTCTGGGTAACAACAGTTACTTGCCCTTCCAGCTCTCGTTCGAGCTTGGCCAGCGCCAAATGGGCCGCGTTGGGGGCCACCGTACCGCTCTCGAGTTGCTGGCGGCGTTGATTGTAAAAATCTTGAACCAAAGATGGGTTACGGCGATATCCTTCAGGGGTTGCGACATCCTCAATATGATGATTTTCCCACAATCCATCTTGATCACGGAAGGTACGAATGCCCGATTCAGCTGAAATGCCGGCGCCGGTAAGAATCACGATATTACGATACGGGAAAAGCATAGATACGTCCTTTTCAGCTTGTATAAGCTATTTATACCATTGTTTTCATAAGGTTATAAGTTAAAAGTATTCGACATTAGTCTAATGTTTTAAGATTATATTCATAAAGTTATAGTGCATTAAAGCTATTGTCTATAGCGCATCTCACCAAACGAAAAAAGCCGGTGAGAATCCTCTCTCCGGCTTTGTTTGTCTTTTCAGCTACCTACACCTTTTATAACGAACTAAGCATTATCCTGAGATAACTTACTCTGCTTCGAGGCCTCAGGCTTTTCGTCATAGCCTGGCTGGTTTTCTGGTAAATCTTTTACCTCTTCATACCATAGGTCATGGTGCTCTTTCGCCCAGGTCTCATCAACTTCACCCGTGATCATGCCATCAAGTGCCGCTTCCATACCAAACAGACCAATATAAATATGGAACACAAAACCACAGATCAATATCAGTGCCGAGAACATATGCACAAGGTTCGACAACTCCATGTCACGACGAGTTTGACCAAAGATTGGGAAATCTAAAATGAAGCCACTCGCGGTAATAAAGATACCGAAGAAGATCAGCAACCAAAAAATCGCCTTCTCACCACCATTAGAAAACCCTGCGGAAGGATGAGTGCCTTTGTGTTTGCCAACCATACCGCCCATCTTCATAAACCATTTAACATCCACCATGTTAAAGATGCTCTTGCGCCACCACTTAATAAGCACGGCAAGAAGCAAGAAGGCAAAAATCGGGCCGATATAGTTATGGTATTGCTTGGCGATATAGATTATCCAGCCCCACAGTTCAGAAGGGACCACCGGCTTGATAAAGTGCTTGCCGTAAACCAGCGTCAAACCACTGAATGCCAGTGTCAGAAACGTAAACGCCATACTCCAGTGCAACGCCCTATCGAGACGGCTCCAGCGTTTGATCTTACGGCCTGTTTTAGGCTTACTGAGTTTCAGCGGTCCGACGGTCACATACGCCAATGCAACCAACGCCAAACTACCAAAAATAGCCAATGCTCCCAAAGGTGACATCCACTTCTCTTTCAGAATAAACCACGTCTGACCCGGTACAGAAATTAGCACCCCGTGCTCCGGTGACTGTGATGTGGTGTACCCTTGCTGACCATCCTTGACCATGCGCCAATAGTCAGCGCCGGCAAACCCTACGATTTCTTTCTGAACCACAGATTCGCCCAAGCGCGTATTATCAGATTGTTGGCTGGTTTCATTGCTGGCTAATACTGACAGCGAAAACGTCAGCATGAATGCAGTAACCAGCATTGAAAACCAGCGTTGAATTCGCTTAGTCATTAACACTCCCGACTGTTTGAAAAACAGTTTTTACTTAACAAGGGTTTCAGCCCGGTAGCAGGCTGAAACCGATTAGTGCTTTAAAACACTAGATTTATCGTGATTAGGCCTTACGTACCTTGCCTGCGTCATAGGCAAGATCATCGGTATTGGCCCACCCCGCTTCTTTTGCTCCACGAGCTACCACACGATCGCGGTAGATATCGGAGATTTTGGCTGCATCACCAGCCAGCAGCGCCTTGGTCGAACACAAAGATGCACACATTGGCAGCTTGCCTTCTGCAATACGGTTTGCCCCGTACTTCTGCTTCTCTTCGTGCGAGCCGGGCTCGACACCCGGCCCGCCGGCACAGAAGGTACACTTGTCCATCTTGCCGCGCTCGGCAAACGCGCCCTGTTTAGGGAACTGAGGCGCACCGAACGGACAGGCAAACAGGCAGTAGCCGCAGCCGATACACAAGTCTTTATTGTGGCGAACAATACCGTCTTCGGTTTGCTCGAAACAGTCCGCAGGACACACCGCCATACACGGCGCATCGCTACAGTGCATGCAGGCCACCGAGATTGAGGTTTCGCCCGGCTCGCCATCGTTTAAGGTAACTACGCGGCGGCGCTGGATGCCCCACTCAAGCGCATCATCGTTTTCGTTTTTACAGGCGGTAACACAACCGTTGCACTCGATACAACGTTTAGAGTCACAAAGAAATTTCATACGTGCCATCAGAATGACTCCTTACGCTTTTGAGATCTTACATAGGGTTACTTTGGTTTCCTGCATCTGTGTGACAGGATCGTAACCGTATGTGGTTGCAATGTTTGCAGATTCACCGGAAACAAACGGTGCAGAGCCTTCCGGGTAGTTTCCTCGCAAGTCTTCACCCTGGAACTTACCGCCGAAGTGGAACGGAATGAACGCCAAGCCAGGTTTCACCCGGCGAGTTACCATCGCCTTAACGTGGATACGGCCCTTTTCTGCACCTTCAACCCACACCATATCACCGTCACGGAAGCCCAAGTCGTTGGCATCTTTCGGGTTAACCTCAACAAACATTTCTTGCTGCAACTCGGCCAGCCAAGGGTTAGAGCGGGTTTCATCACCACCGCCCTCGTACTCAACCAGACGACCAGAGGTCAGGATGATTGGGTACTCGCCAGAGACGTCTTTGTCCTGAATTGACTTATACAGAGTCGGAAGACGGAACATCGCCTCACTGTCATTCCAGGTCGGGTAATCCGTCACCAGATCGCGGCGAGGAGTGTAAAGTGGCTCACGGTGTAGCGGTACGGCGTCCGGGAAGGTCCAGACAACAGCACGCGCTTTAGCGTTACCGTAAGGAATACAGCCATGTTTGATCGCAACGCGCTGAATGCCGCCGGACACGTCAGTTTTCCAGTTTTTACCTTCGGCAGCGGCTTTTTCCTCAGCAGTCAGTTCATTCCACCAACCAAGCTGCTTGAGCATCTTGTCACTGAATTCCGGATAACCGTCTTCCAGCTCACAGCCTAACGAATAGCTGTCATCTGCCAGCAGGCTTTCACCATTTCGCTCAACACCGAAGCGGGCACGGAAGTTACCGCCACCCTGGGCAACCGTTTTGGAGGTATCGTAAAGAATATGAGTACCCGGATGCTTCATTTCAGGCGTACCCCAACACGGCCAAGGCAGACCGTAGGTTTCACCGTCGGCAACACCACCTTCAGCTTCCAGCGTGGTTTTGTGGAAGGTATGCCAATTCTGCTGGTGTGCTTTCAGGCGCTCCGGACTCTGGCCGGTATAGCCAATGGTCCACATGCCCTTGTTATATTCTCGGGTAATGTCTTCAATCACCGGTTGGTTGTTTTCAACCTTGATGTGCTTAAACAGCTGATCGGCAAGACCGAGCTTTTTCGCCAGCAGGTACATGATTTCGTGATCGGGTTTAGACTCGAACAGCGGTTCAATCACCTGATCGCGCCACTGGATAGAACGGTTTGTTGCTGTTACCGAGCCTGTTGTTTCAAACTGAGTTGTCGCAGGCAGCAGGTAGACATTGTCAGTACGGCCGTTCATTACCGCCGCAACACCTGGGTACGGATCAACGATAACCATCATATCCAGCTTGCCCATTGCAGTGCGCATTTCCGGACCACGAGTCTGCGAGTTTACTGCATGTCCCCAGTAGAACATGGCACGGATGTTGTCGTTCTGCTCGATGTTGGCTTTATCTTCCAGCACGCCGTCAATCCAACGAGATACCGGAATACCGGCGTTGTTCATTGGTTTCTTGCCGCGATAGTCAGCCTGATCAAAACGCCCTTTCAGCCATTCGTAATCGACATCCCACACGCCAGCCCAGTGTTTCCAGGCACCTTCAGACAAGCCGTAGTAGCCAGGCAGGTTGTCAGACAGCACGCCAAAGTCGGTTGCGCCCTGTACGTTATCGTGGCCACGGAAAATGTTGGCACCGCCACCGGCTTTACCCATATTGCCAAGCGCCAGCTCAAGAATACAGTAGGCACGGGTATTGTTGTTACCTGTGGTGTGCTGAGTACCACCCATACACCAGACAACACAGCCAGGACGGTTCTCAGACAGCATCTTCGCCGTTTTATATACTTCTGCTTCAGGAACACCACTGACGCGTTCAACTTCTTCCGGTGTCCACTTGGCCACTTCGGCACGTACTTCATCCATGCCCCAGACACGCTGGCGAATGAATTCTTTGTCTTCCCAGCCATTCTTGAAGACGTGGTACAAAATACCCCAGATAAAGGCGACATCCGATCCCGGACGTAGCGACACATAATGATCGGCTTTTGCCGCAGTGCGGGTACGGCGCGGATCGGCAACAACAATCTTACAGCTGTTACGCTCTTTGGCGATCAGGATATGCTGCATTGCAACCGGGTGCGCTTCAGCCGCATTCGAACCGATAAACAGAATCGACTTACAGTTGTGCATGTCGTTCAGCGAGTTGGTCATCGCGCCGTAACCCCAGGTATTGGCAACACCGGCTACCGTTGTCGAGTGACAGATACGCGCCTGATGGTCAACGTTGTTGGTTCCCCAAAGCGATACCATCTTACGGAACAGATACGCCTGCTCATTATTGTGTTTTGCAGAGCCCAGCCAGTAAACCGAATCCGGACCTGACTCTTCGCGAATTTTCATCACTTGCTGGCTGACTTCGTCTAAAGCCTGCTCCCAGCTCAGTTTTTTCCACTTACCGTTGACCAGTTTCATCGGGTATTTAACGCGGCGCTCACCATGGCCGTGTTCGCGTAGCGCGGCACCTTTAGCACAGTGTCCACCAGCATTAAAAGGATGGTCAAAAGCGGGTTCTTGGCCAGTCCAGACACCTTCTTGTACTTCTGCGTAAATACCACAGCCCACAGAACAGTGAGAACAAATCGTACGCTTAACTTCTACCGGCGCTTTCGGGTCTACCGATTTCGCTTGCGCCTTTTTCATCATACCCGGTGCAAACATGCTGGCACCGGCAACACCACCAGCGGCTGCCAGAGATGTATTACGAATAAAGGAACGACGAGAGATACCGAGCTGGTTTTCGTCCTTGCTCACTTTGTCGGAACGTTTAGTCAGTTTCATTTATTGCTCCGTCTTACAAGGTTTCGTAGTAATCACGAACATGCTGAGTTTCGCGATAGCCTGTTGTGTTGTTTTCATTCTTCTGTTCCGGCGTCTCTACCGCGGCCTTGGCAACGGTTGTCGTACCGGCAGCAACAGCTCCAGCAGCCGCAGTCAAACCAATGTTCTTCAACAATTGGCGACGGCTTTGATCAGTTTCATTATGAATAGCTTTGTTTTGCTCACTCATAAAAGCTTGCTCCTTTATCGTTGTTCCTGATGTCCAAACCATGTTCACCGGGAATCGATTCTTATGTTTTTTCTAATTACGTCGTTACAAAAAGTAAAATCAGAAAACTCTAGTTCACTTCAATAAAACGCGTTTTCTCTACCGTTAAAAATTGCAAAGCCAGCTCACCAACCGCACAGTAGAACACGGCACTTTCGGCGGCTTTCATATCGGCACACAACCGCTCAAACCACGTCGCAATATGGCGATTAAAGAAAGTTCTCTGCAGGTGCTCATCACCGCCCTCCACCAGCATTGCCATCACCTCCAGCAGCGCAGCAATGTGGTCTTCCGGCTCTTTCACCGACTCATCACGTTCAAAACCCAGCTGGACCAGATCTCGACGCAAGTGAGCCAAAGGCATTTCCATCAAAGACCCCGTCAGATACCAAGAGCCAAATGGCACGATCTCGCCACGACCGATGCCGATAAACAGATCCTGATACTCTTCTTCAACAGCGATAAGGTTAGCTTTTTGCGCAGCCAGTTTTAGTAGCGGCCAGGCTGCTGCCATCTCAGTGGTTTGATGCTCTGAGATCTCCACGTTCAGATCGGCCAGCCAGTTCAGGACATTTTCATCTGGTGCCTGACGCATCAAATGCGCAAGCATGGCGTAGATCTCGATTCGCAGTGACGTTTCTTCTTGTTGTGGCTGATTTACCATCGGTTGTTCCATTTGTTGAACCATACTTCGCTCCTTACACCCTTAACTGACTTTCAGGATCAGTTTCGATCTTTGAAAAGACATCACGTACGCGACAGTCTTCACACATAGCCAGCCGGCGAATGGCCTCTCCCTGAAATTGAGAGTGACCTTGTAACTTTTCAGTTAGCATTTTCACCATGGATGCCGGAGCAAATGGTTTACCGCAACTTGTACAACAAGCCGCTTCTTCCTCATAAACAACACGCGCTTCCTGACGCTCAGCTTTGTTCCAGTTAAGGCCTGGCTTCAGTGCAATCACCTTTTCTGGACAAGCTTTTTCACACATTCCGCATTGCACACAGTCTTCTTCAATGAATAGCAAACCCGGACGATCGCCAATCGCATGCAAGGCACGGGTCGGACATACCGCCACACATCCCATACACAAGGTGCAATCATCAGACTGGCATTCCACCGAACCATACGGTGCATTGACAGGTACATCTGAACGGACAGGCTTTCTCTCTGCAGCGCTATACAGCAACTCAAGTACCGCAAAGAGTTTCTCTCGCTTGCTGCCTTCAAGGCGCTCAACAGAAGATGTTGTTGCTATTGGTAACAAAGGCGTATCGAAAGGCGTAAAGGATGCCGCCGAGGCGAGATCAAACAATGCAATCCGGTCGGCCTCATAACCAAGCTCAGTAAGAAATGTCTGAGCAATCGAAAGCTCGTCAGACAAAACACGATCAATAGTGGCAGGAATATAAACTGTATTTGTAGCCAGAAGCACTTGATGCGCTCCGTAGGCCAAGGCAGTAAACCAAGTATCAATCCCTACGGTTGCCAACTCTTCCAACGCCACAGGGATAACTGTAGAAGGAAGATGCGCTAGCGCATTCACAACAGATTGCTCGTCTCGATTGCCATATATAAGCAGAGTGGGCTTTTCTCCCCCTTCTTGCTGATAACGGTTTAATAATCGGGAAACAAAATGTTGAGTATTATCAGGATCAGGCAATGCATAACTAATGGCTTCTGTAGGGCAAGCCGTCGCACAAGTTCCTACGCCCTGACAAAGGTAGGGATTGATTTCGATGGCATGACCATTACTGGACAATGCGCCCGCCGGGCACGCATCGACACAACGCTCACAGCCGCTCACGCCACGCGATGAGTGAGCACAAAGATCCGGGTTCAGGCGAAAATATTTGGGCTTATCGAATGTTCCCAGCATATCCGGAAGATCTTCAATAACATTCGCCAGTTTCGCCTTGCCTGCACCCACAGCATAATACCCCGGAGCCGGAATTTCTGTTTCAACAACCCCTTCAGGCGTCATATCAACAACAAGATCAAAACAATCACGACTAATCGCTATTTTTGCCAAGTTCGCGAAGGCTTCAGTATTCTCAGTTTCTGCATTTGCTTCTGATGCAGAGCCCGAATGAATACCACCCACACGGCAAGTTACTTCAAACGCCCCAAGGTAACCTTTAACCTTTACCTGTGAGCTGAAATACAGGTTCTCACCTTTACTTGCCGTATCTGCTTTGGCTAAATATTCTGTTGCAAGCAACGTCACCGAATTCAGCGCCGAAAATTGAGATTTCAGTGCAGTGATCGTTTCTTGCTCACCAATCAGCAACACGTTCCCGCGGCTTTCGTAAGAAACCGTAGGCGGGATCAGGTTTGACAGCTCGACAGTACCTGCAATCGCAGTGTGTCGTGCTTGTCCGTTCTTGTCAGAAAATGCTTCTAGTGTACTTTTTAACATTCTTATTCCTGTCTACTCGTCACCGTCAGTCAGTGCCGATTGAAGAGCCTTGTTTAATAAAGGGTTTTATAAACAGGACGCTTCATAGCCCTTATAAGAGCAATAACCGAACCAACTTTTCACGGAATAAAATGACCTAAAGGGAACTAAAGTCAGAAAGAGGCAGTTTGAACCGCTCGCAATGGGACAATTTGTCCTAACCATTGTTGAGCAGTGCGCCAAAATGTCCCGAACTTTTTTAAGGGTATTACTCCCTTTTTGTCCCAACTTCAGTTCTGCTGCCTCATTTTTGTAACAGCCGACTTTTCTTTTTCATTACTTAAAAGTGGTTAGCACCGTGCCTTAGCTTCTGGCTAAAGGGATTTTTACCGCATCAGACTCATCACACGTATCGACACAACGAGTAGATACATCTTCTGACAAGGTAGGGATAGATGCGCTTTGAGATGCTAACGCTATGGATTCAAACTCAGTGGGTTCTGTCTTCGTGACAAGCTCAATGTGTTCAGACTCTGCGGAACACGTATTCTCAACATCATCAGCTATTGATTGAGCCATTTGCTCTGAAGCGTCTAGTTGTCCTGACACTTCTTCTAGCTTCTCTGAAGCCTGATTCACCCAGTTTCGAAGCTGTTTGGTCACACCGGAATCCAAAGTAGGGATATTGGAAAAATCTTCCGTGTGATCATCCATATCACTGACATAGTTAAACTCATCTGAATGAAACAGCTTACGTAATGCCGCCTTCTTCACTGACTTATCTACGCCCGTTCTCATAAACGATGTGACTCCGCCATCAAAGGTTACATTGGCAACATCTTTCAGCGTCAGCGCTTCTGATCCACTTGCCTCGTCTTCACCTTTCGATAGATTAGGCCCAGTACCAGAGTCATCGTCATGAGATGATTTATCTTTTGCTTCAGTAACTTGGCTTAAGCTCGCAGTGTCATCGCTCAGAAGAGGATCCGCATCAGACTCAACAGCATCTTGTTTCTCAACAGCGTCTTCGCGTGATGCCAGCTTTCTGCTTGACCAACGCTGGAAAAAATTAGTTGCCACTAGAGCGCCCTTTTTTATCTTTACTTTTGTCTTTACAACGCTTGCGTCTGAACTCGATTAACTCACCATGACGGCCAATAAAAGCTTCCATCCAGGCCTGGACCTGCAGCGGGATTTGGATATGGAGAACTTGATAATCACCGTCCATATAACTGCCCGCAACGCTTTGAGCTGCAGTAACCAATAGCGGGGATAGTTGCTCATTCTCCTCTTCACAAACAATGAATAAGTGCGGATCCTGAGAGCTCAGATTAAAGCGATATTCGGTACGCTCATCACGGTAAAGTTCCAATGGAAGGATGTAGCCACCATCTGATTGGGCAACTTCATTCTTTTTGTCCTGATCATAAAGACAGACATCTTCAATAGACCAGGACAAGGTCGACCAACGACCAATTTGCTTCTCTTCAGAGGCCAAACGAAAGGCTATCGGCCATATGGATTCATCTTTATGAAAATCTGGCACATGCGCTCCTTAATCATTACTCGTTTACTCTTGAATAAGGCACATAAAGCAATTATCAGACCAACTTCAGTTTAATCGCTCATTTCCACACTCCTGACTCATATAGTTGGAATGATGTTTGCTAGACTGTGAAACTACTAACGACATGAACAAGAATGTCTGCCGATAAACCCTATTGAGCATAGACATAATTAGAACGTTTTCGAATCAGCAGGAATTTCTGATGACCCAACTGCCAAAAATCATTAAAACCAAATCATCCGTCAACCAGACTATGACCGTTCAGGTTATGGACGAGTATGGCGATATGATGGAGAAAGAAATTGCCTGCGAGCACCCCTTAACGGTTTACCTGAACTGGATTGAGGTTGTTACCTTGATGACCCTTGGCGAGCGGCCATCCGCATTGGTCCTTGGTTATTTAAAAAACCAGGGGTTTATTGAAGATATCGACGCCATTGAATCTTTGATCATTGACTGGGATACCAACTCGGCGGCTGTGATCACCAAAGAAAGCACAGATGGTCTTGAAAAGAAGCTGGGTAAGAAAACAGTGACCTCAGGATGCGGTCAGGGCACCATGTTCGGTAATGTGATGAAGAAACTGGAAGGCGTTACGCTCCCCCAACCGACCATTCCGCAGTCAAAACTGTATGGGCTACTGGAATCACTTACGCATCATAACGAAACCTATAAAGCAGCAGGTGCCGTTCATGGATGCGCCGTTTGTAAGGACACTGACATTATGTCTTTTGTCGAAGATGTCGGCCGACACAATGCGGTTGATACCCTCGCTGGCGAGATGTGGCTAAAGGGTGAAACGGGTGAAGACAAAGTCTTCTACACCACAGGCCGACTGACCTCCGAGATGGTGATTAAAGTCGCCCAAATGGGGATCCCAGTTCTGCTATCACGTTCAGGTGCCACGCAGATGGGGTATGAGCTGGCTCAAAAGCTAGGGATCACCATGATAGCCCGCGCCAAAGGACACCGCTTTCAAGTCTACAACGGCCAGGAAAACCTAGTCCTTGACGTCAAGGGCGCGAATACCAAAGACGGAACTAAACTCACCCCACTTGATGACCAACACAAACCAGAGCACAAAGGTGAGAGCGATCATCTGCGAGCCGAAGTAAAACACACGGGAGGCAATGCATAAATGTCCACCAGCTTTCCCGAGTTCATGAATGCCAAACTGGTTGCGGAGTATTTAGACCTTAACGAAAAGAAGGTATATGCCCTTGCCAACGACGGCTTGCTGCCTGCTACCAAAGTAACCGGAAAATGGCTGTTTCCCAAAGCCATGCTCGATAAATGGTTGCTGGAATCCTGCCATAACGGCGTACTGAATGATCGTTTACTGATCGCTGGCTCTGATGATCCTCTCCTTCAGATGATTGTCGGCAACATGGCCAACAAACTGGGTAGCACGGCACTGGTCGGCTATACCTCAACCGGCACCCGCCAAGGTTTAGCTATGCTCAGCAAAGGCCATGTGGATATGTGTGCTATTCACTGGGGCCATGCCGATGAGGCGCCACTGCGTCATCCTGCATTGCTTCAGCAATACCCGGGCCACAAAAACTGGGTGCTTATCCATGCCTTTGAGCGTCAGCAGGGGCTGGTAGTGAGCCATGAAATCGCGGACAGTATCAATGCCCGTTCGCTTAACCCGCAAGAGCTGCTGGCTTCTCGCTGGCGATGGGCACTTCGTCAGGAAGGTGCCGGGAGTATGCGCGCACTTGAAGAATGGTTACACGGCCATGCCTTCAATATAGATATGCTAACCAAAGCCGACATTTGTTATAGCGAGCGCGAACTGGCCTCCTCCATTGCTCGCGGACAGGCAGATGTCGGCTGCGCAAGCCAAAGCACTGCCGGAGAATTTGGATTGGGTTTTATCCCGCTTTGCCGGGAAGCGTTTGAGCTGGTCATTCCCAAAAACATCTATTTCAGAACGCTGCAACAGCAACTGATTCAGGCTTTATCTGATCCTGAGATACAGGCCAAAGGCGATCAACTGCAAGGCTATAATTTTCAGCGCACCGGCACCCAGATTTGGAGTGCTAACTAGTAATAAACAATCACAATTGGCTTTTGTTTAGCGAGGAAGCCTGTTTCCTCGCTTAATGATGGCAAAATGACACATCCATTTGATTTCATCCCACAGCGAAAGCTATCAATTAGCAAGTAGCTTTATATCGACGACCTTAAATGCAATCACCTCTACAAAAAACTTCCCCAAAAGCGCTGGCAATCACCCGATCAATATCAGATCAATATGCAGACCGATACAAAACCGAACCAGTTCTTGCCAAGTCACCCTGCTTCACAAATCTTGTGAAATTCACGTCTTCTGCTTACAGAGAATCATAAGCAAAACCAATATGCCAATTAGTAACAAACCACATTATAAATGGTTAGGTAATGTACATTTCAGATAGCTTTCTGCCGAATATGTGAGCAATTACTCTAAAATAAAAAATTCCCGCTTGGAATATTGATCTATACCTAATTTCTGCCTGTTATGCTTTAAGTTTTGTGCCACTAGGTGCACACTAGAGCTTGGTCCTCCGACCAGTAACAAATTACTCTGAATTTACATGAAATATAAATAGCGTAAGGAGTGGTCATGAATTCATTCATAACCGGCGCAACTGGATTTATCGGATCTCAACTTTTAAGGCGTCTGGCTAAGAGACCGGGAGATATCTACGTACTGTCATTTAGCGAAGCATGCGAAGAAAGGCTTCAGTCTCTCATTGAAAAATATCAACTTCCCAAAAATAAGTTTCATAGTTTCCGCGGGTCGATAACCGAACCGAACCTGGCACTCTCTGCCGACAACATCAAATTGCTAACAGGTAAGATCACCAACTTCTACCACCTTGCAGCAATTTACGATCTTGAAGCAGAAGAAGAAGCAATGATGCGTGCCAATATTAACGGCACAGAAAATACGCTCAGACTGGCAGAGCGTATTAACGCAGGTTGTTTCCACTACGTCAGTTCTATCGCAGTCGCCGGTCAATTCCGTGGCTGGTTCCGCGAAGATATGCTGGATGAGGCAACTGGTCTTGATCATCCTTACTTCGCCACCAAGCACGATGCGGAAAAGTTGGTCAGAGAATCGGCAACGATCCCATGGCGAGCCTACCGCCCGGGTATTGTTATTGGTGATTCAGTCACCGGTGAAGCTGATCGTGTCGACGGCCCCTATTACTTCTTCAAAATCATTCAGCGCCTGCGTCGCTCGCTGCCAGAGTGGATGCCGCTGCTAGGGCTTGAAGGTGGCCGACTGAACCTGGTACCGGTCGATTACGTTGCTGACTGTATCGATCATATCTCTCACAAGGACAATGTTGAGGGACAGTGCTTCCACCTGGTGGATCCTGATCCTTATCGTGCCGGCGAAGTCATCAATATGTTTGCCGAGGCAGGCCACGCCCCTAAGATGGCAATGCGTCTGGATATGCGCCTGTTCCGTATGGTACCAAACCACTTCTGGAGCCAGCTTGGCCAGCTTCCTGTCCTCAAGCGTTTCATTGATGCGATTAGCCAGGAAATACGGGTCCCTAAAGATGCGCTGGGAATGTTTAACTACCCGACTCAGTTTGATTGCACCAACACATTGAGTGCACTGTCAGACAGTAACATCAGTTGCCCTCGCCTTCCGGATTACGCCAACAACATCTGGGACTACTGGGAACGCAACCTTGATCCTTCGCTTCACGTTGACAGAACCCTGAAAGGCTGTGTCGACAACAAAGTGATTGCCCTGACTGGTGCATCATCAGGTATTGGCTATACCACAGCACTAAAACTGGCTGAAACAAATGCCACGCTGGTGCTTATTGCCCGTGATCTGGAGCGCCTGCAGCAAACCCGTAATGAAGTAGAGCGCCGCGGTGGCCGCGCATATATCTACCAGTGTGATCTAAGCAAAGATGAACCTAGCCAAAAAGTGCTGGAAGAAATCAAGCGTGATCACGGCAAGGTCGATATCCTGATCAATAACGCCGGACGTTCAATCCGTCGTTCGGTTATGCACTCCACTGAGCGTCTGCATGACTACGAGCGTACCATGCAGATCAACTACTTCGGTTCGCTAAGAATGATCCTGGGACTACTGCCTGAGATGGTCGAGCAACGTGCCGGACATATTATCAATATCTCCTCGATTGCCGTTCTGACCAACCAGCCACGCTTCTCTGCCTACGCGGCCTCGAAGTCTGCACTGGACTCATTTACCCGTACCGCCGGTGCCGAGCTGTGCGGCCAGGGGATCAACTTTACCACTATCAATATGCCTTTGGTGGAAACACCGATGATCGCTGATCACTACCGTAAGGCTGAAGGTGGGATCCCGCTGCTGACATCCGAAGAAGCGGCCGACCTGATTGTCAAAGCAATCATTGAAAAACCTAAACGTATTGCAAACCGTCTTGGTCTGTTTGCTGCCTTGGTCCATGGTGTCTATCCGAAGATTGGCGAACTGGTAATGAGTACCGGCTTTAACATGGCGCCCGAATCTGATGGCTTGGAGCATGATTCAGATCCAAAACAAGATAGCGCCGATGTGATGGCATTATCTAGCATCATCCGTGAAATACACATGTAAGGAAACACTATGCAAGTTACTGCAATCCATGACTACAAGGAAAATTTGGATACCTTGCTACGTTACTTCAGTGAAGACGACCTCATCACTGACAAGTACCTGAAGCTGGGTGCCAGAAATGTCCGAGTCAATAAACTCGAAGAAACGGATGATGGCTTCATTGTGGAAACCCAGCGCGAGGTTCCAGCCAACGTACCCGGTGTACTGAAAAGTATTTTGGGCAGCTTTAATACCATAAAGCAAAAAGAAAGTTGGCACTGGCAGGAAAATGAGCAGCTACTATGTCATATGGATGTCGAAATCATTGGTGTCCCGGCGACAATATCGGGCCAGATGATGTTCAGCGAACCAACAGACCGTACTGGGGTATCAACCCAGAACGACGTGTCGGTAACTGTTAAGTCATCCGTCCCGCTCATAGGCAGCACGTTAGTCTCTTTCATCTGTGATGATATCAAAGCGCAGATGCAAAGTGAGTACGAGTTTCTGTGTGAAACACTGCCACAGCTGGTTGCAGAGGACTAAAAACCGCCGCTGAGATATGTGTAGTTGCCAGTGTTACGGTGCTTTTTCACCAACACTGCGCAGCTACCCTAGCAAAACAAGGAAGATACAATGAAAACCCGCGACAGGATTTTATTAGTTAGCCTTGACCTGTTTAACCGTGACGGTATTGCACAGGTAAGCACACTGATTATTGCGACTGAAATGGGGATCAGCCCGGGTAACCTGTACTATCACTTCAGGGGCAAGGACGAAATAATTGCGACCCTGGTAACCGAGCTGCAAAACTCACTGGTTACCATCAGCAACGAGTACCCGAAGCAAGTAAAAGATTTTGATGACTATTGGCCATTCATGCACACCATTATGGCGTTATTCACTCACTATCGTTTCTTGTTCAGGAACCTCGACAGCCTCAACAGTCAGAGCCCGCAAATCAAGCGTAAAATACGGACACTGATCTTAAAGCTGCGCCATCTAAGCAATGACATGCTGGCACACCTTATCAGTCTTGGTAAGTTAAAGTGCGATGAAAAAAGCCTGCCTTTGCTGGCCGACAATTTATTGCTGGTCAGCCTGAACTGGCTCAATTACCAAACGTTGCTGGATGACAAATACAGCGAAACTGAATTGATCAGAGCTGGTGTACTTCGCCTGATATCGATGGTTGAGCCTTATTTAACCGAATCAGCCGACTCACCGTTTTATACTCACCAGGATTTGCTCGACGAACTCGTGAGCTAATACGGCTTTCGACATGATAATACCGAAACAATAACGCCTTAAATTTTACGGGCGTTATTGTTTTTTCTTGTTAGCCGCATCAAACTTTGCCCTCTCCTCACTTGCACACATATTCTGCGTCACTTTATTGACAGGTAAGAGCTCAAAGTATCTCTTTGTAAATCAAAGCAATATGCATACGACTTTGTATGCGTACACCATTCGGCAAGAAACTTTGATAAATGTATAAATTTTGTATTATCTATTCATAAAATGAGTGACATTCGGTCCGATTAGTTATTAAATGGCCTCTCGTGTTGTAAGATGTGTCGCTACTCAATAACAAAGACCCTGGCATGTCTGAGTTGGATATGTACTTTTCCGAAGGTTAATCGCCCCATGTTTAAAAACGCTATGCTCATAGCTGCCATTAGTTTGTCTTTTGCCAGTCATGCCAACACACTGCTCATAGAAAGCGAAGCAGAGCAGGTTAAGCAAATAAAAGCTAAATACAGCAACACAGCTGAACTGAAAGAGCTAACCAAGATCAGCAGCAGCATTTTTACGCTTTCCTCTCGTATTGAAGAACAGAAATCAACGATTGTTAAAGATAAGCAGCTATACCAGGAATATCAGCGTCGCCTCAGCGAGGAGATGTTATCGGGGACTGAAGAAAAAACCGACTATTACTTCGCGGAAATGAAAAAAACCTCGAAAGAGATTAAGCTGAATCAAGAGCAAATCAAGCTAAATACTGCTCAGATCAAAAAGTACAATGATAGAATCGTCTTGCTGAACAGCTCGCTCAGAGAGTCGAAAAAACTTTACAACGATAAGCTTCTTGATATCAGAGACAGCGTAGTCACCAGGCTCAAAAAAGAGTTTGCTAACCCTATTCCGGTATCTGTTTCAGGCAAACTGCAATGCTCTCCTTACCAATCTATTCGCGCTTGTTTTGAAAGCAAGCAAACAACATCCAAGCTGATCAACGATGCTGTCGAAACACGTTTTGGCCAAATCGAAATCACTAGCACCACCAACAATTTCAAGGTCGATTCAGCCACAATGGATTACGATGGTAATGTTGAATACAAAGCTAACTTCAACCTGTTCGTCCAATACAACGAAGATATCGATGCGCAAGTTGTCAAAGAAGTGGGTGTTGAATCCTTCGATATCGTTCTTCTGAGCAACAAACCCGCCAGCTTCTACCTTGACGGGCTTCCTGTCGGAAAAGGACAAGAAGTCAGCGTTAAAGTATCAAAGGGCAAATACGCCGTACTGGCTAAGTTTGAAGGTCATCAGGAATCAACAATACAAGATATCTCGATGCCGGTTAGCCTGACGTATAACTTCTAGGTAATTCGTTGAGAGAATATCTCTACTTCTGATAAGTCGCCTCAAAGGCACGTTGTGCAACTTCAAGCGACTTCATCAAATCATCAACGTCCCTGGACTCACCAGATACAATAGCTATTCGAAGTTGGCTCTGGTGAGCCTTTACAACTTCCCGGCACTCATATCGTTTGATAAGAGTTCTCAGCCCGTTAGCTTGATCTGAATATACCTCAAATGAATTCATCTTCGCCCTCCGACATCAGGCATGACAAATAAATGCTCATCTCTAATCAGATATGGCAACTTTTTCTAACTAGCTACCAAATGTTCTTATTATAAATTAGGTCAATACTCACAATAATGCACAACAATTACGCACCTAATACAAAGAAACATACAAAATACTGATGACTGATGTAAGGGATTGGTTACAGGTGCAATACTAACCGCAGCATATCCTTATGCTGTATCCCCACCTCATAGATAGGCCCATCATAGTTATCAAGAAAGAAGTTCTTTAATATCGAATCTACCCGAAAACCCAGACGTTGATAGAAGGCAAGTTGATAGCCAAAAGTACCGGTGCCTAGCTCAATACAGCTGATACCCCGCCGCTTTTCAGATTCGATCACAAATTGCAGAAGTGCCTTCCCTACTCCCTGACCTTGTCTATCGGGGCTCACCGCAATATTAAACAACTCAATTTTATTATCGTCTTTTTTTGTATCGTCTTGGGTATTATTAAGCACGCAAACGCCGACAACCTCGTCGTTGCTGACTGCAACATAGCACCGCGCACTCATTAGGTATTTTGTCACATTCGCTTCAGAGGGATCTGCCTCTAGCAGCAGATGCATCGGTGCATTTTGTGGATCTATTTGTCTGAAGCTCAACATACTTATACTCATCACTTATTAACCAACTATCAAGCAACGACAAACCAAACCGTCCATTGCGCTTTTCTTCCATCAAACGATGTAGACCTGTCGGGCTTTCTATAGTTGCGACAACGCCTCGCGGTCAACCTTTCTTAGCTTGCTCACAACTAGGTGGTAGGATTTATCGGCCAAATCCACCAACATAGCATCGTTAACATCACTGCTTAACGACACAGTTATCCAATGGCGTTTATTCATATGGTAACCAGGAATAATACCCTCGAACTGACTGACCAGCACCTCGCCATCGGCAGGCTGGCACTTATACGTAACCTGAGGGACACCTTGATGAATGGCCACCAGCGCAAACATTTTTCCCATCACCTTATATACCAATGCCTCCGGGCCAAATGGATAACTGCCCTCAGCTCCCGGAAATTTTCCCAAGTATTCTTCTAGCTCCTGCTGTTTCACAACCTCTCCTCATAACTTCTTCTTAGTTCAACCGCTTTTAATTCAGTACGTTAACAAATGCCAAGGTTGCAGGCCATCTACAATCTGCAAGCCCTGAAAACCCGTCACATTCAGCACCTGCACATTGCTGTAATTCTCGTCAATGATAACCAGGCAATAGCTCATAATGTGGCCTAACTCGGCTTTACACAATCATGACTTGCACCGGCAATCAATAAAGTGAACTATTATCCACTTTGTTAAGAAACTCGAGCAGCCACTGGATGCTTGGGTAGAACGTTTACCATCTACGCCAAGGAGTCATTGTGGGTAGAGTGTTATTACTGGTTTTAGCCTTGTGGGGCACAGGCAGTGCCGTTGCAGCAACAGATGAAACCAAACTGGATCCGAGCAAAATTCAAACAGCCTCTGTCAGTACCTTTGTTACCGATCTCAAATCTGGCGAAACCTTGTTTCAAAAAAATGCTGATATCGTTATGCCGATTGCATCGATCACCAAACTGATGACCGCCATGGTCGTGTTGGATGCCGACCTTTCCCTTAAAGAGAAGATCACTTTCGACAAAACCGATAAAGAGCGTATCTATAACGGTTATTCACGCATCAGAATGGAATCTCAGCTCAGCCGCGGCGAAGCCATTCATATTGCCCTGATGTCATCCGAAAACCTTGCCTCTGCAGCACTGGCTGACAACTACCCTGGCGGTTATAGTGCTTTTGTCGAGGCCATGAATGCCAAAGCCAAATCTCTGGGAATGACTGATACCCGCTTTGTGGACAGCTCCGGCCTTAGCCCAAAGAATGTCTCAACAGCAGCCGACATCAGCAAGATGGTAAAAGCGGCATACGATTATCCTGAGATCCGCAAGTACAGCACCACCCCGGTTCATACCGCATATTTCAAAAAACCGAGATACAAACTGGGATATACAAACACCAACGCCCTTGCCCGCGGTAAAAAGTGGAACGTCGAACTGAGCAAGACCGGTTACCTCGATATTGCCGGCTATTGCCTTGCGATGGTTACCAGTATCGATGGCAATAAACTATTGATGGTAATGCTTGATGCTTACGGCAAACTTACCCCTGTCGGTGATGCGGGAAGAATTAAAAGATGGATCCAGACCGGAAATAGCGGCAAAATTTCTGACTCAGCCAAACATTACCAACGCACCAAATTAGCTGAACTAACCCAGTAGCGAAGTCGCTCTATTTTTCGATGTAACTCAGGAAATGGCCTACAAGTGCACAATAACAAACAAGTATGCATAGGTATCCTAAACTATTCCGGCTGCCTTCAGTCTGCAGTATTTGGCCTGAGTGAACTGTTCTTGCTGGCCAATCGCATTGGCCAGCAAGAAGACTCAAACATTCAGTTTGAAACCAGCATCATCCAATCTATTGACAATCAGCGGCCTCATTATCAGGTTCTTGTGATCCCTCCTAGCCTGGACGAGCAAACCTATCAGGCCCCTCCGGCGGATCTTTGCGACTGGATTGTCTCCGCCCACCAGGCGGGGACTATTATCTGCTCTGCCTGTGCGGGGGCGTTCATCCTAGCCGCTACAGGGCTTCTCGATGCCAGGGAAGTCACGACGCATTGGGGGCTGGCAGATAAGCTATCAACCCGTTTTCCTGCCCTTGTGCTTAACAGCGAGAGAATTCTCGTCAATGACGGTGACATTATTACTGCCGGAGGGATTATGTCATGGGTCGATCTGGGACTGGAGTTAGTTGCCCAGTTTTCGCACCCCAGTATTATGCGTCAGCTTGGAAAAAGTATGGTAGTCGATACGGGTGAGCGGGAGCAGCGTTACTACACGCGCTTTATCCCCAGACGTGGCCATGGCGATCAGGCCGTGCTGCAAATACAGCAATATATCCAGATTAACTTTCACCGAGCAATTTCTGTCACCAAATTATCTGAAATGAGTTTTCTGACTGAAAGAACCTTCTTGCGCCGCTTTGTTAAGGCAACAGGACTAAAACCAATTGAATACCTACAAAGGACACGTATTCAGAAAGCCTGTGATTTAATCGAATCATCAACGGCAAGTATTGAGTCCATTGCCAGTCAGGTTGGATACGAAGATATCAGTGCCTTTCGGAAGATATTCATCAGAATAACAGGCCTGACACCGAGAGACTTTCGCCGCCGCTTTACAAGAGAGTCCTAGCCTCGCTAGCTGGCTTTTTTCTGCTCCGACTTGGCTGATTTGTATTTTTCGTTGATGAAGCCAGACATGAGTTTGATTGCTTCCCGGGCTTCACTTAACTGGTAAAACAACGGATAGACATGGGGAACCCCCTTCACCACATTGATAGTGACATCGCCTCCATCTTCGCCAATTTTTTCGGCGAGATTTACCGCATCATCCATTAACAACTCTTCGGTACCTGCCGTAATAAAAATCGGCGGTAAACCGTGCAGTTTGGCGTAATACGGCGAAATATCTGGATCACAAGGGTTCTGGTTACCGATATAGTTATTGCGCATCAACAGCAGCGTACTCAAATCAAAGAAGGGATCATCTTTGCACTTTTTAAAGGCTGATTCGCCGGTAACGGCCATATCCGATACCGGTGACATCAGGATCGCACCGGCTGGCATAGGAAGATTGGCATCTCTTAATCTGAGCAAGGTTGTCATCGCTAGATTCCCCCCTGCTGAATCACCGGCCAATACGATTTGGTGTGGTAAATAACCTTGAATGAGCAGTGCGCGATAGACGGCAAAGCACTCATCAGGGGCGGTGGGATAAGGATTCTCGGGAGCAAGACTGTAGTTCACCATTAAACCACGTGATTTTGTCGCATTAGCCAGGCGGCCCAAAAAGGCACCATGTATTTTAGGGCTATGAAAACAAAAACCACCACCGTGAAAATACAAAATTATTTTACTGCCGCTGCTACGGGGCATATTGACCCAATCACAAGATATATGGGCAAATTTAGTTGGGATAACTTCCATCCCTTTTGGCGCCGAGATCAATGCACCATAGTTATCAATACTTAAAATCAAATCACGCATTTCTTGTGTGGTATTACAACCAGCAAGTCGCTGTCGCATGATCCGAAATAACACCTTATTGAAAGCCCTATTTCGCCAACTATCCATAAACGCCACCTTTATTACAATTCAGTAACAAATTTAGGATTAAATATCCTGATTGGTCAACATATGGCAGAAAAACATTGCTCAATCTCCCAAACAACTGCGATTAAATATGTCCAAAATAATGAACATCGCTGTTTAAATCTGACTACGCCATACAATTAAAAAAGGTGCGCGTGCATGGCCCACGCGCAACCTAAAAGGCAAACTGCCTACAGACTGGGAAAGGCAGTTATGCCTAACAGGGTTACATTATCGTCTGGCTGGCTTATTGATCGTAACCCTGCGCTGGCAGTTACTCTGCTTCTGCCAACTTCTCAACCGCGACTGTCAGCTTGTCGATTTTTTCATCCATACGCTCAAGCTTCTCACGGTCAACGCCACTGAGGCGGTAGAAAAGGTCATTCATACCTGCTTCCACTTCATCAGTCGCTTTTTCTGCATTTTTACCAATGCATTCTTTAGCTTCAATTTCGACTTCTTTACCACGCTCGACGAGCTCGTCGAATACCTGGTTAGTTTTCTCATTGATTTGTTGCGCTTCTTCTAGGCTGCGGCTATAAAGACCTAAACCGGCTAGCCAGATGTTGCGTGCAACACCTTCACCACTTTCAACGACATTTTTGGCCGCTTTCACTACTGTGTTATCGCTCATAATCATATCCCCCTGCGTATTCACGCTGGATTGTCAAAATATCTATACAAACACCGATGGCTCACTTGCTATCTGTGCGTGTTCCTTACACCGCTTAGGCTTCAGTTGCCGGCTTTTTTTCCTCAACTGGCTTAGCGGCCACGGCTTTTGGCTGTACCGGCTCAGAAGTGGTTTTCTTCTCAGCCACTGGTTCTTTAGGTACCGGAGTTGCAGCCTTAACAGGCTTACGACGCGCAACGCTTGGTTTTCTTGTCCGCGTTGTGGCCGGCTTATCAGCAGACTTTGCGGTCGTTTTCTTCGCCGCAGGTTTCGCTGCCGGCTTCGCCACTTCTTGCTGGCGAGCCAATAGCGCTTCAATGTTTGAAGTCAGTTGATCAATCTTGTCATCGACACGGTCAAGACGCTCATTATCAATACCAATAAGCTTCTGAACCACCGTGTGTACACGCTCTTCAATCGCTACCGAAGTATGACTGCGCGCTGTATGTACGCGCTCTTTGGTTTTAGATTCAACAGCTCGACCGCGTTCAATTAACTCATCGAATAAGCTTTTTCCTTTATCCGACAATTGATTTACTTCGTCTGCACTTTTTGCATAAGCGCCCAAACCAGCTAACCAGATGTTGTAGACCATAGCGTCACGAATCTGCTCTTTTTTAGATTCTTCCGCAGTCTGTTTAAAGATGCCCATGAGTGTGCCCTCCATATCTCTGTGACAACTTGTCAGCCAGTGGGTATTGCCTGACTGCTTAACTACAGAATATGAATTTCAATTAGAATGTTCTTACTAAAACAACAATTTATCGTGTGCTGGATCAAAAAATCGAACAACAATTCGGCGAGGTAGAGGGGGAAGGAAAAAGAGCCCATCGATGGGCTCTATTTAGTGCAATAAATTCAATTAATTAGGAAGCAGCAACTGATCCAGGCGCTCAGAAATATGGTTTTCAATACTGGCCGAGAATAGACTGGCCGCAAACCCTAGTTTCAGTTCTATCGTAATCTTGCCCTCCTCGGAGTGCAGAAAGCCCCTTGCAGACGCGTGATTGATCAGAAGCTTATTCTCTTCCCAAGCCCAGGTGAGTCCATATTCCTGCTCAAGCTCTCCTGCGATTTGCTCCGATAGAACAGTGATATCATCTAAAGGAAAATCATGGTTACGTTCAATAAAAATAGTCACAAAGAAGCTCACTCGATTTAGTGTATTTACTCGGTTACTTCTTTTTAACATACCTGTGCACGATTTTCATTTCTGTGGTGAAGATCCAATAGTGAATAATCTATATCACTCACAGAATATTCAGTTTCCTGAAAAGCTGTGTTGCCCACATCGCGCTGCCAACTGCCAGCCTCGCTCCCTTGACCGCCTGGCCGTACGGGCGATGCTCTGTCGGTGAAAACAATGCACCAAGCAACAGCCCCATTCCGGCCACTTTCAGCACCGGAGCCTCGGCGTTTAATATGATATAGCTGCCAGCCAAGGCAACCACACACTGCTGGAACTGCGTACATTCGACAGGCAACCCATGGGCTTCGCGAACAAACTGCTCACAGTTCTGGCTAAATAGGTTATACGACCGACCAACTTGCTGAGTGGCGTAATGGTAAGCTTGCTCAGGCTTTGCACTGGTAATTGTGCTTACCACGATGTCCCTTCCCTCTGAAAACTCATCCAAGGTATCCAACTGAACCCGACGTCTTTTTTTCGAATTATGAACCACACATCCATTGCCGTCCGAAATACCATAATGCCAATAAGTACTGCATCTGATTTTTAATACTGTCCCCTTAGGGTAATAGAATTCTGACATCTTAATTACTCCTATCCGCCCTTTACATCTCAACTTTTTTAGCTTGATGATATTTTTAATGTCTTGTTGTTCTTGCAAATTCTTTAGGCTCAACTACGTGCTTGAATGAAAGTACGTCTTATTTAACGGTAAGTGTAATACAAATACTGACTGTATCATGTCTAAGGTCAAGGACTGATGTGTCTCATTTCTAAGATATCTTTACTAAATAGCCAGTTACCTAGGTGATATCACTTTTTTGCTGCTATAAATATAAGGTAGTGTAATTCTTTTACATCAAGAAATTACAATAACGCATAAATGTACTTGGTCTGTAATAAATAAAGATATTACTATGAAGTATTATATTATTATTTTTGTTGTGATCATTATTTCTGGTTGTCAGGGAATTTCGCAAGTTGAGCAATCAACTGCTTCATTACCTAAGCCAGAAAACACAAATCGTCTGTTTCCCGACTTGTTCAATCACCACTGTGAAATAGACAACAAGCAGGTAAATGACATCCTGGCAGACGCCAGCTTATCTGCCCCGAAGAATGAAAAGCATGTCGTTGAAACACCAGCGCCAATAAACCCTGACCTGTGGGATATACTGGGGGGTGCTTTTGATATTCCTGTGCCTGATGATAAGCGGGTTGAATACTATAAAAATTGGTACCTCTCCAACCCACACCATATCGACACAGTAACCAAACGCGCTAAACCCTTCTTGTTCTACATCTTTCAGCAGGTCGAACAGCGCGGTATGCCATACGAACTTGTGCTGCTCCCCTTTATCGAAAGCTCATTTGACCAATTTGCACACTCGCACCGCGGCGCGGCAGGCTTGTGGCAAATCACAGTCCCGACAGGCAAAACCTTTGGCCTGGAATATCTTAAAGGGTATGACGGGCGTCGGGATGTGATTACCTCTACCGTTGCTGCCCTGGATCTTCTTGACTACCTCTACGATAAATTTGATGGCAACTGGCTTCATGCAATGGCCGCATACAATACCGGTGAGGGGCGCGTCAGAAGAGCAATCAAGAAAAATACGGCCAAAGGCAAGCCCACTGATTTCTGGCACTTGAAGCTTCCAAAAGAAACCCGCCTGTACGTCCCCAAGCTTCTCGCCATGGCTGATCTCGTCAAAAACAGATCACACCATGACTTAAAACTTGCACGTATCGAACCAACAGAAGTACTTACCGAAATCACAATTAGCAATAGAGTAAAACTTGATCTTATTGCTGGCCAGGCAGGACTGACAAGCCAAACCTTGTACCAATTAAACCCTGGCTACATCAGCGGCTATACCTACCCAGGAAGAGAAAACAAATTATTAATCCCAAGCAGCAGCAAAAATCAGTTTTATAGCAACAGAAAAAGCTTTAATCGTTCACGTGAAGAATTCACCATTTACCACATTCAACCTGGTGACTCCCTCAGTGAACTTGCCTTGCTAAATAACACCACGGTTGCTCGCATAATGAATGCCAACGATATGTCTGCATCAATGATAATTGCAGGTCAACAACTGCTTATTCCGCAGCCTTAACCGGTACCTCTGCACTCGATACGTCAGCAAGATGAGCACTGTCCTCTTCTGGCGTATATTCAAGGCGAACAGAGGCGTTCCACACTTCCTGAATAGCTTCATACTTTGCCTGCACCATAGGTTGTACCTGTTGCTCCAGGACAGTTAACGTCTGCAAATCCAACTCGTTATGAGACAAAGACAATCCGACAAGGATACCGGCCAGTAAACAAACAGGCGCAATTAAGCTTCGTATAGCGGTTAAACAACATATAGAAAATACTGATACAATAGTTGCCAGGTATATATTCCCCGTGAACTCACTATAAAAAGCGGTATATATAGCCACACCTTGAAGAAATACACCGAACAACAAAAAAGTTAATTTCATAACAGCCACCACTTAACACTTTTTATCAATTATAGGTCTAAATAGTGGCCCGGCTAAGATTCAGGCGTTTATTTTGAACCCATCAAACTATTAACGCTGTTGTTGATTTTTAGCCCCAAGCATATGAAATATGTTCTATACTTAATTTTACATCAAACATATCGGAGTTTTTTTATCATTAGAGGGAATTATATGCAACATACAGAAATGATCGTTCCAACCCAAATGGGCATTATTAGTCGAACAGTACTTACTGCTGTCGTATTTATGGTTTTCGGGCTTTTCATGATGTAATTAAATACATTGAGGCTTGTTGAGATGAAATATCTTATACTTAGATCTCACCCCAAATAAAAAGGCATGTTTATCACATGCCTTTTTATATTTCTCGAACTTATAGCGCAAGAGCAGTGAGATCTACTCTTCTATCTTGGCTAATTGCAAGCCACTATTATCAACCGCCTTGTCCGGTAAATAGACAGAAAAGGTCGATCCTTTACCCGACGTAGACTGCACGCAGATATCACCACCAATTTCACTGATAATACCCTGACTGACAGAAAGCCCCAGACCTGTGCCGCTGCGGCGTGTCGTAAAGAACGGGTTGAAGATTCGCTCCAGGTTCTCTTTGCTGATCCCGCAACCATGATCAGTAATATGAACAACAGCACCGACGGTCTTCCCCTGCTCGTCAATCCAGTCTTCTGTTCCGACTTTGAGCAAGCCTTGATCGTCCATCGCATGGACACCGTTCATCTGCAGGTTAACCAGAACCTGCAACAGCTGATGGCGATTAACCTCGACGCAACACTTAGCCTCCAGGTTGGTTTCTATCTGAATTGCATGCTTTTTCGTTCCCGAACGAACCAATGTCAGGCTCTCTTCAACAATTGGATTAAGGTGCTGCCAGGTAACTTCGTCCTGTACCCCTCCTTGCCGGCTGTATTGCAGCAGGCTTCGGGTGATATTTCGTATCCGGTCGATCTGCTCATGAATAGCTCCCAGCTCTTCCTTCACCCGTTCGGTATCGTCTCCAAGTTCAAACTGAAGCAACTCCACATTGCCGAGTATCACTGCTGTCGGGTTATTGATCTCGTGTGCGATACCGGCAGTCAGCTCGCCCAGCGCCGCCAGTTTTTCGCTGGTTACCAGCTTGCTGCGGGCCTGGTTTAGCAACTTAATGTGCTGCTCTAGTTCTTCGGTTTTTTCATGCAGGCTCTTAGTACGTGCCTTAACTTTGTCTTCCAGCTCGATTGAGGCCTGCTTTATCACTTCGTTACGCTGGTGAAGCTGATCCAGCATACTGTCAAACTGTTTGCCCAGTATTTCCAACTCATGATCGGGCGTTAGATCCAGTGAGCCTATCCGGCGATCAAGCCCCAGTTGTACAGCTTTCACGACCTGGTGAATTTTCTCTATCGGCCGAAACAAATCACGTGCTCCGCGATAAACCACAAGACCGGATATCAGCAGAACAAGTACAATGCCCACCCCAAGCTCAACAATGTTTGTCAGGTAAATGCGAATAAGTGGCCATTCTAGATAGCCAGTGTAGAGCATGCCAATTCTACGGCCATCATGATCGCGGAGCGGCTCATAGGCCGACACATACCAGTCATCGTAAACATAAGCCCGATCAACCCATGTCAGGCCGCTAGCCAATACCGCCTGTCTCACCTCGTCCGAGACTCGTGTCCCTATTGCACGTCCGTTAAGCTGCTCGCTGTCTAGTGGTACGTTGGTGCTTACCCGGATATCGTCCATAAATAGCGTAACGGTTCCGATGCTACCTTCGGGTAACGTGTCTGAGGCGTAAACCAGATCCCGGATTCGATCGACCAGCGAAGTACTGTTATTGAGCAGCATACCGCCATCGACAATCCACTGCAGGTTGTTTTGTTCGTTGAAAACGGGGATCAGGCTTCGGCTTACCAGCCCCTTCGATTCAATCTCACCTTCGCTAAGCAATGGGATTTGAGCCCTGGCTGGCAGGTTGGGGTGCAAATCTTCAAGCGCCATTTCATCGAGCTGCTGGAAAAAAGTCTGCTCTTCACCATTCATCAACAAGCGACGGTTTGCCTTGGAAAACTCCCCCAGAGCCGATGCTGGGTGAACGACAACAAAATCAAGATCGTAGCGACCCGCCTGTTGTCTTACCCACTCACTGAGTTTGGCCTCATCATTTCTCAGCAAATACTGAAAATCGTAAGACTCGGATAATGCCGTCAAGCGCATACGCTGCTCTTTTTGCAGCAACTCCATGCTGTGGTGGGCAACCGCCAAATCTGCACGTGCATTTTTAAGCGCATTCTGCCAGGTATACATCACGGTCCAGTACATAGTCAGCGCAATAAGTGCCAACAAGGTAATGATGATTGGCACTGATGTCAGCATCAGCAGCCGGTAGCGCACCATAGTTCGAAAACGGCGAACCCACATCGCTAAATATTGTTTCATAGCTGTCACTGCCTATTTATGCGCTTTCGTCTGCCCAGTCTTTGTATTTTCGCTCAAGCGTTTTCCGCGCAACACCAAGCTGTCTGGCAGCGGCAGACTTATTGCCTTCATGGGAATCTACGACCTGCATGATATGCGCTTTCTCTACTTCTTTTAGCGTCCAGTCCGTCGGGTAACAGAATGAATCTCCATTTGCCTCCGTACAGGAGCACAGTAGCTGATTGCCTGCTGGCACAACTTCAGAATCAAGGGAAGAGAAGGTTTCTTCCGCGTTGGTAATTCCCACTGGTGTATCGGATACAACAGGCTGCTCTACTACTGTGGTAGCAGAAGTGATAACAACATCGCCGGCAAGTTCCCGCCAGTATTCAGCAGGTGGTTTACCCAGCAGCAGGCAACGCTCCATCATATTGCGAAGCTCGCGAATATTGCCCGGCCAGTCATAAGCCTGCATTGACTGGATATCTTCATGAGTCCAGCTAACCGGCTTTACGCCTAAATCTTTCGCCAGTTGCTGAGTAAAATGATGAGACAAAGCCGGTATATCTTCAACACGATCCCTTAGAGCCGGCAACTCGATGGTTAGCACATTCAAGCGATAGTACAGATCGCGGCGAAAACGTCCTTCCTCGACTTCCTGTTTCAGGTTGCGGTTGGTAGCAGCCACAATCCGGACATCAACCTGAACTTCCCGCTCGGCACCGACAGGACGAATAGCTTTTTGCTCCAGCGCTCGCAATAGCGATGATTGCATTGAAAGCGGCATCTCCCCTATTTCATCAAGGAACAAGGTACCGTTGTTTGCAACGCGAAACAGTCCTTCACGTCCTTTCTTAGCACCGGTAAAAGCACCTGAAACATGGCCAAACAATTCACTTTCCAGCAAGTCAGGGGCAATAGCACCACAGTTCAAAGGAACAAAAGGCCCGCTGCGCTTGCTCAGCTGGTGCAATGCCCTGGCAACTAACTCTTTGCCCGTGCCCGACTCGCCTTCTACCAATACCGCCGCCTGCGAAGGAGCGACCTGGGCAATCATTTTTTTCATCATCAGCGTACGCTGTGCATCACCAATAATATCAACCGGATATGTTCGATCGATATCGCGCTGCAAGGCAAAATTCTGTCTTTCGACCATTCGCCTCTCGATACAGCGGTTGACCGACTGCATCATCTGGTCGAGGTTAAACGGCTTGAGAATGAAATCAGACGCACCGGCACGCAAAGCCTGAATAGCAGTATCCAAGTCTGCGTAGCCCGTCATGAAGATCACATCACTACGGCGTGTCGAGGGGTCGAAGGCTTCATGCCACTCAATTCCTGAGCGTCCCGGCAGATTAATGTCCACAATTAACAGATCGAAGTGACATCGCTTGCGAAGCTCTTCCGCTTCCTCGATACTGCCAGCGGTATCAACCTGGGCAAATTTCTTACTCAGGGCTTTTTTGAGGATCGCTCGCATTCCCGGCTCGTCATCTACAACAAGCACCGACACAGCGGACCAAGAAGAAGCAGCAGATTCAGACATAAGTTGTTATTTACCAATCAATAAGGGATGCGACATTTTGTCTCACCTCGTTAACCAATGTCAAAACAGTTTATGACGGCAATGAATATAATTGCATTTTTGATCACAATACTTGTTTAAAATCATTCACTTGCAGCATGAGTTCGCGTTAATCTCAATGCGTTAGAAAAATTGGCACCTGATTTGCTTTAGCCTCGGCAGTCACGAAAGAATTGTCTGCCTTACAGGCAACAGCTATTTGCGTATTCACTTAATTGACATTAAGTCAGGAAGACCTATGAAATTTATAAAAACGACTCTTGTTATTCTTTCCCTTGCCTCTGCAAGTGCAGCCCAAGCCACAGAAGATATGACCATTCGTCTGGCCACGACGACCAGCACCTATCACTCTGGCCTGCTTGACTACCTGCTCCCTGAGTTCAAAAAAGATACTGGCTACAGTGTTGAAGTTCTGGCTGCTGGCACCGGTAAGTCACTGCGTATGGGACAAAATGGCGATGTTGATCTTGTTATGACCCACGCCCCGAAAGCCGAAGCGAATTTCGTTGAGAAAGGCTATGGTGTATTACCTCGTAAACTGATGCACAACGACTTTGTGGTTGTCGGACCTCAAGCCGATCCGGCAAAAATTGCTGGCGACAAAGATGTTGCTGATGCATTGACAAAAATTGCTTCTTACAACGCAACCTTTGTTTCTCGCGGCGATGACTCAGGTACCCATAAGAAAGAACTTAACCTGTGGGCACAAACAAAAATGGAGCCTAACTTCGGCGGCTACAAAGCTGTTGGTCAAGGCATGGGTCCTACATTGAACATGGCATCTGAACTGCAGGCCTATACCATGACAGACCGTGGAACCTGGCTAGCGTACCAAAACAAACTTGATCTTAAGATTGTGGTTGAAGGTGACAAGCGCCTGTTCAACCCATATCAGGTTATCCTGGTTAACCCAAGCCGCTACCCTGATATTAACTACCAGGGTGCGAAATCATTCAGTGACTGGCTGGTTAACCAGAAAGCACAAAAAATGATCAACAACTATAAGCGACATGGCGAACAGCTATTTGTCGCGGATGCTATCACACAATAAATGGATATTTGGCAAACCACCCAACAAGCCGTTCAGCTACTGCTGAGCGGCGATACTGCCCTCTGGGGCATTGTTGGTGTCTCTTTCTCTGTTTCTCTGCTGGCTATAAGCATTGTGCTTTTGCCAGCATTACTTATTGGCTTCGCCCTTGCCTACGGCAAGTTCCCCGGGCGCTGGCTGATACTGTCCATATTTAACACCTTTCAGTCCATTCCGACTGTTGTTATCGGACTGCTGCTGTACATGCTCTTGTCTCGATCCGGCCCCTTGGGTGACTGGAAGATGCTGTTTACCCAGCAGGCAATGATATTGGGTCAGATCCTGATTTGCTTTCCGATCCTTGTCTCAATGATGCACGCAGCCTTTCAAAACAGTGACCGCCGTGCCTGGGAAACTTCGCTCACACTCGGCGCTAGTATCCCAAGGGCACTTACTAGCCTGATGTGGGAGAGCCGCTTTCCGCTTATGGCCACTGTTATTGCTGCCTTTAGCCGCATTATTACCGAGGTAGGCTGTTCTATGATGGTCGGCGGCAATATTTTGAATTCAACCCGGAATATTCCCACGGCGATTGCACTGGAGAGCTCGAAAGGTGCCTTCGCTCAAGGTGTTGCATTAGGAATGGTGCTGCTGTTGCTGGCACTCGTACTAAACTTTTTTCTATCTGTTGCGCGGGGCAAAGCCCATTTGCGTACCAATTAAGCTGAGGAGCAGATGATGTCTCAAATCTCAATTCAGGCTCATGACCTCTCAATCCGCTTCAAGGACCGCCTGCTATTTCATATCCCTCAGCTAAGCATCGGCCCGCAAGAAGCCATTTACCTGACCGGCGATAACGGCGTCGGAAAAACCACCTTGTTAAAGGTGCTGTCCGGCCTGCAGAAACCGACCACGGGCAAGGTGAATTTACAACAAGCCTCACTGTTGACAAGACTGTTCAAAGGAAAAAGCCAGGGTGGCGTTATTTATATGCACCAAACTCCTTACATGTTTGATGGCACTGTGTTCGATAACGTATGTTACGGCCTGAAATTTACGATAAATAACCGCCAGATGCGACGAACAGAAGCCATTAATGCCCTTCGTATGGTAGGGTTAGAAACCTTGGCCGACGAACATATTTCGGTTCTTTCAGGCGGTGAGCGCCAACGCGTGGCAATGGCGCGGGCCTGGGTGTTGAAACCGGGCGTATTGCTTATGGATGAATCAAGTGCCAGCCTGGATCATGAATCGATAGAGCGTCAGGTGGTTCTCGCTGAAGACTTGCTTGATCGCGGTACCAGCCTTGTGATCACCAGCCACCAGAAAAATGCCCTGACGGCTTTGTGTCGTCGCCAGTGGACCATCTCCAATACAAAATTAATAGAACGAGCAGACTTGCAGCTCGTCGATGAGGATAGCAATGAGTATGCCTACGCCTGAAAATACAAGCTGGGTGATCCTGGCTGGTGGACAAGCCAGCCGCATGGGGGGAAATGACAAGGGGCTGGTAGAACTTGCCGGCCGCGCAATGATCGAACATGTCATCGACACGCTCCAACCACAAACCTCCGCAATAACTATTAACGCCAACCGCAACCAAGTGCGTTATAACACTTACGGAACCGTGTTTGGCGACCATATCCAAAATTACCCTGGCCCGCTGGGAGGTATGCACGCAGCCCTGCACCACCTAAACGATGAGTGGATTGGTTTCGTCCCTTGTGACTGCCCTCGACTACCGGCAGATCTCGTTTCTCGCATGAGTGCAGCATGCCAAAGCGACACCGATATCGCTGTGGCACATGACGGCGAGCACATTCAACCCGTTGTAACACTATTAAACCGGCGAATTCTGCCAAAACTGGAACGTTTTCTTGAAAACGGCGATCGCAAGATCATCCTGCTGTATAAACAATGCAATATGATCACCGTTGACTTTAGCGATCAGCCGAATGCCTTTGTAAACCTGAATACACCACAAGAACTACAACAATTTGGACAGGAATTATGAGTCAGATTTATGCATCCCTGCCCCTGCTGGGCTTTGCCGCGTGGAGCGGCACCGGTAAGACGACACTGCTTGAAGCCATGTTGCCTAAACTTGTCGAGCGAGGCATACGTGTTGCCGTGATCAAACATGCTCACCACAACTTCGATATTGACCAGGAAGGCAAAGACAGCTATCGCCTGCGCAAAGCAGGAGCCAGCCAAATGCTGATCTCGTCTCGTTACCGTCGTGCGCTGGTAACAGAAACACCGGAAGAAGAAGCAACGCTGCCTTACCTGATTTCCCAGCTCGATCAGACCCAGCTTGACCTTATTCTGGTCGAAGGATTTAAGAAACTCGATTTCCCCAAAATTGAACTGCACCGTGAAGAGATTGGCAAACCTTGGTTGCATCCTGAGGACAGCAACATTATTGCAGTTGCATCCGATATCAAGCCATCAACAGAACTGCCTCAGCTCGATATTAATAACCTCGATCTATTGACTGATTTTGTTGTGAGCTTTGCCAACCAGACGAAAAACGAAAGCTTCAGCTGCTTTGATGTTGATCCGTCCGGTATGCTCTCTGTCGATGAAGGCCGCTCGCGTATCTTGGAACAAATCGTCCCATCCAAACTTGCCGTAACGGTTCCTCTAGCACAGGGGCTGGGACAAATTGTCTCAAGCGACATTCTGTCACCGGTCAATGTGCCTCAACATACTAACTCGGCAATGGATGGCTATGCCATTCGCGGCGATGATCTTGAACGCGACAACTACACGGTTGTCGCCGAAGTGCTGGCAGGTCATAGCTATAACCAACCACTAGAAGCTGGACAGGCTGTTCGTATCATGACGGGAGCACCAGTCCCGGCCAACGCCGATACCGTCATTATGCGAGAACTGGCTGAGCAAGAAGGTGACACTGTCACCTTTAACACAACTAAAGCCGCTATTAAACAGGGCCAGAATGTTCGCCAGGCTGGAGAGGATCTTGCCATCGGTCAGACGGCTGTAACAGCAGGCACTCAAATTACGGCTCCTGAGCTGGGTATGATTGCTTCTCTGGGTATTGATACAGTTAGCATTAACTCTACAGTCAAAGTGGCCATTTTCTCTACCGGTGATGAAGTACAACATCCGGGCGAGGAACAAAAGGCCAACTGCATCTATGACTCAAATCGCTATACCCTACTCTCTATGCTGACCAAAACAGGTTGCGAAGTAATCGACCTTGGCATTATTGAAGATAGTGAAGAAGCTCTGGAATCCACTTTACTCAAAGCCAGTCAGCAAGCTGATCTTATTCTGTCTTCAGGTGGGGTTTCTGTCGGTGATGCCGATTACATCAAAACCGTACTGGGCAAGCTTGGCCAAATAAACTTCTGGCGAATCAATATGCGTCCAGGTCGTCCACTGGCATTTGGTCAAATTCAGCAAACCCCTTTCTTCGGTCTGCCGGGCAATCCGGTAGCCGTTATGGTGACCTTCCTGCAGTTTGTCGAACCAGCTATTCGCAAGCTTCAAGGTATGGATAACTGGCAGCCACAGGTATTCAATGCCATCGCCACAGAAAAACTTCGCTCAAGACCCGGTCGTACAGAGTACAGCCGAGGCATCTTCAGCCTTGACGCCAACGGGCGATTGTCAGTGAAAACGACTGGAAAACAAGGTTCAGGCATCCTTCGCTCGATGAGCGAAGCAAACTGTTTGATTGAAATAGTGCCGGAACAGCCAAGTGTTGAAGTGGGTGAAGTGGTTCGGGTTATCCCTCTGGAGGGGCGTATTTAACCCGCAAACTTCTACATGTTGAAACTCTAAGTTTATTGTTATAGCTGCAATTTATTAGCACTCAGAAAACGGCGAATTCACCGTTTACTGAGTGCTTTTTTGTTTGCAGCTTCCGTGCTACTTTATTTTCCTGAGCTTCTACACGTCTAGAAGATGGTTTTGAATACACTTTGTGTATATATTTTTTTACGCTCAGATAAAGTAACCTAGCCTGAAAATTCTATTTTATTTGACAAATGCAAATTATTCTTTTGCTTTGCCATTTATTAAGCGGTGAGGATATTACATAATTATGCTGCCCGTTGCATCAAAAATATCATTTTTTTATCAATCATTTATGAGAGCAATGATCAGACACCGTAAAAGGACACATTATGAGACCCCGAATATCAGTCCGTGCAGTATTCTATAATCACGGTCACATTTTACTCTGCAAGCATCAAGATGAACGCGGATTCTGGTATATCACCCCAGGAGGCGGTGTCGAACATGGTGAAACACTGGAAGATGCTTTTCATCGTGAACTGATGGAAGAAATAGGCCTGAAGGCGACCATGGGGGATGTACTGTGTATCCGAGATCTCATATCTGATCGTTCGCCAACTCCTTACCTACCCAAACACTTTCACCAAATTGAAATCTTCGTTGAGGGAAAAGCCCCCAGCTTTATTGATACAGCCAGTAAACTCGATCCTGCTCAGATTGGCTATGAATGGGTGCCGCTAGAGCAGCTCGATAGCATTTTATTCTTTCCGACTGAGTTAGTAGAGGTGTTCAAAAACAGAGAATTCTCTACCATCTACCAAGGCCACAAGCTCTAGAAGCATACGCTCAAAGCATATGAACGGCGTTCATAGCAGCCTCTGTTCACCCCCACCCTGTCTGGATATTCAGCAAATACAAGGCAAAGTGTATTAATATTCAACAGCTTATCTTTATAAGCTTTCTATCGAATAGTCAAGCTTTACTGCTCGTTCACTGGCTAGACCATCTATTGTGAAGTTCTCATGTAGAATACACGACAGTTTGATTAACTAAGGTATTCATAAGTTAGGCATGTTTTTAGAATCGTATTACTCTGAACAGAACGGTGAATTCTCTTTCACACGTGAACAAGCCAGTCATTTTGCCAAAAAAGTAGCTGGTGACTTCAATCCTATCCATGATGAAGATAACAAGCGTTTCTGTGTTCCGGGTGACCTACTTTTCTCTGTTGTTCTCTCCAAAGTAGGCTTGAGCCAGAAAATGCGTTTCGAGTTCGCGGGTATGATCAATGATGGTATCGCCATCAGCGTTGATCAGAAATCGAACGATGACCTTTCTATGATTGATGGTAGCGGAAAGGAATATCTCCACATCATCCGCGATGGTGAGACCACGCTTAACCAGGACTTGATTGAACAAGTCACCAAGAGCTATGTCCAGTTCTCTGGTATGAATTTCCCGCATATCATGGTACCGCTAATGGAATCCAAGCAAATCATGATTAACCCAACTCGCCCGTTGGTTATCTATGAAAGCATGGAACTTGATTTCGAACGCCTTGATATTTCATCGCCAACAGTTGAGCTGACAGGCTCTGATATTGATGTTGACGGCAAACGCGGCAGCGTGACTTTGAAATTCTGCTTCAAAGAAAACGGCGAAGTTGTCGGTACAGGCCGTAAGCGTATGGTTATGAGCGGCCTTAAGCCGTACTGCCAAAACGATATCGACGACTTGGTTAACCGCTTCAACCAGCGAAAAGATGATTTCACTGCGTTATTAGCTGCTTAATCATACAGCACCAAAGAATCTAAAAATGCCGGCCTTAAAGCCGGCATTTTATTTCGCTTTATATATCTAGCCCTCTGCCTCTCCTCCTATACTCTATGGTGTCTTTTACTGATATTGCATTGATACGACTTGTATCAACCATAGAAGTAGTGGAGAAACCAACATGGTTAAGCGACTAATACCTAAATTACTGTTTGTTGCTGTAGCTGGCTTTGCCGGGAGCATGAACAGTATTGCCGAAGATGATCTGCAAGCACTTGTTGCAAGAGCGAAATCAGCCGCTCCGGATGAAATCAGTGGTAAAGCGACGGTAATCGTAGACGGTAAAGAAATTATCAAAGGCACCAATGGTTGGGTCTGTCTACCAAACACTTTTCCCGATGATGGTATGCCCATGTGCAACGATCCGGTATGGATGGAAATGCTGGATGCCATGGTGAACAAGAAAGACTTTAAGGCCGATCGAATTGGTATTTCTTACATGCTGCAGGGTGATTTAGGCGCAGGAGTCAGTAACTCTGACCCATATCATTCCGATCCCAAGAAAGCCGACGACTACGTTGAAATGGGCGCGCACTTGATGATCATCGTGCCTGAAGAAATGTTAGCAGGGTTATCTGACGACCCAAGCAACGGCGGGCCATACATCATGTGGAAAGATACGCCATACCGACATATCATGGTGCCAATTTCACCAAAGCCATTGAACTAGAAAACAACTCATAACAGCATTTCCTGTATTTTAAGCTTGGTATTATTGATAAAGCCCGTGATAGCTTTATAGTAATACCAAGCCAGCCTTATACCTGCCCAAAGGTATCGGCTTGCCCTTTGCTGCTTATACGGCGAAACACTATATTCATTAGTCATTTATTGACAGAGATCCATTTTGAACCTCAGGCAAATCGAAGTCTTCTACGCGGTGATGAAATCAGGGACAGTTTCGGGCGCAGCAAGGCAGCTTCATGTTTCTCAACCCAATGTTACCCGGGTACTTTCGCATACCGAGCAACAGCTTGGGTTTTCACTGTTTCAACGGATAAAAGGCCGTTTGATTCCGACCGATGAAGCGCGGAAACTTCTTCCTGAAGCGGAAAAGATATACCAGCAACTTGGCAGCTTTCACTCCCTGACCAATAAGATAAAAAAAGGCAGCCAGCACTTGAGGGTTGGTGCCCCGCCAATTTTAGCGACATCTCTGTTAGCATCAGTTGTCGCTGAGCTATGTAAAGACAGCGATATCTCCGTCGAACTGAGCACCGACAACAGAGCGGCATTGTGTACGGGTCTTCTTCAAAACCGACTAGATCTGGTTATCTGCTTTGGAAACGAGATACCACCAGCTATTTCTGGCCAAGAGCTTTTCACCGAAGAAATGGTGCTACTCTACCCTCAAAACCATCCATATGTTCCTTTAATAAATGAAGGCAGCACTAGAGTAGACTGGCCACAACTAGTGACAGCGTCACAAAACATCATAGGGCTTGATCCTCGTGATCCGCTTGGTGGCATATTAAACCAATCAATTCAGCATTACGAACCTGATTACCACCATCAAATCACTGTCAGATCTTATAGTGCGGCTGCTCAATTGGTCGAGCATGGTGCCGGGTTAGCCGTCGTTGACCCATGGACGGCATCTGTCTTTGCCAATCAATTACAACAAAAGCGCCTTGACCCCGCATTGAGGTTTTCTGTTTCTTTACTCTATGCCGATCACAGTCCAATCTCTGTGGCAGGTGAAAAATTCATCTCTATGCTTAGCCGCTAACCCTTCGGTCAGCTACATCCCCTCTATACTATGAATTGACAAGATATACAGGTTGCCCAACTCTGAAGAACATGCTGAGGATGCTAACAATGGCTGACTACTTTTTTCCTATCGTCTCAATGATTGCTTACGCACTTCTGATTTGGAAACTGCTCCAACCAAGACCACCAAGAAAATCAGATTCGAAGAAAAAATAGAGGCTACTCGTGGTTGCTTTTTCCAAACAGCCGCTTACCCGCTGTTGATCTGCAATCACGCTTTGCTGATTAGGTATAACCTGGATTTATACCCTGCAGACAAATAAGTATTCGGCTTCCGGCAATTCACGCCTTACAGTAAATGTCATTGTTTGCACCATACAAGGAAGAATCATGCAAATCCCACAACCCTACTTACTCTTTCTCGGTGATGTTACCGATCCCCTTTCTGCCAAAACAGCCAAAGGGATTCTACAATGGCGTCCACAGATGTGCACGGGTCAATTTAGGCTTACTGAAGAGACGGTGTCTTTAGACATCACCGATCTTTCTCTGGCTGAAGCCAAAGAACGTGGAGCCAAAACCTTGGTTATCGGGACGGCCAATGCTGGCGGTTTTATTCCCCAGTCGTGGCTGGCAACGTTACAGGAAGCCATTGAGCTTGGCTTCAACATTGCGTCGGGCATGCATCAACGTCTCAGTAACTTCCCTGCCCTGTCTAATGCTGCCAATATTCATGGATGCCAGCTGTATGATATTCGCCATTACGATCAGCCGCTAAATGTTGGTACTGGTAAGCCGCGCCAGGGAAAGCGCCTGCTTACCGTCGGCACCGACTGTTCGGTAGGTAAAATGTACACCTCTCTTGCCCTTGAAAACGAGATGAACCGGCAAGGACTTACAGCAAAATTTCGTGCAACCGGGCAGACTGGCATTCTAATTTCAGGCACAGGTATTGCCGTTGATGCCGTGGTCGCTGATTTCATTTCAGGTGCAGCCGAAGCCATCAGCACTGAATTTACCGAACATGACTGGGATGTCATTGAAGGCCAAGGGTCTCTGCTTAACCCATCGTTTGCGGGTGTCAGCCTCGGGTTACTGCATGGTTCACAGCCCGATGCGCTTGTACTCTGCCATGAGATTGGACGTGCTCATATTCGCCATTTACCGCATATGGGCGTTCCTACAATAGAGTCTACACTTGAAGCCAACCGCGTAGCCGCCAAACTAACGAACCCAAACGCTGAATTCGTCGGGATTTGCCTTAATACCTCAGCCATTGATGAATGTGATGCCCTTGCACTGTGTCGACAATGGGAGCGCCAGTACAAGCTGCCAGTGACCGATCCTGTTCGCTTTGGTGTTTCGACTATCGTTGACAAACTCCACTCGATTTAAAGCAAGGGAACGTAATGAACATTCATACACAGCACGAGCAATTTCCCTTTGCTCGCCCTTTTACGATATCTCGTGGCACAAGAACACACCAGGATGTCGTCACAGTATCCATCGAGCATAATGGGCTTTCGGCTACTGCTGAATGTACGCCCTACCCGCGATACGGAGAGAGCATCGAATCAGTAATAGAGCAGATCGAGTTACTCAATCATAAACTCTCAGATATTCAGCTAACCAGAGCTAACCTGCCCGATTACCTAACAGCAGGTGCGGCCAGAAATGCTGTCGACTGTGCCCTGTGGCGTCTTGAGCATCAAGCCGCCTTCCCGTATCAGATTTTTACCATCGAGCCCGAAATCATTACTGCGATGACAATCTCTCTTGATACACCGGAGGCAATGGGAAGGCAGGCGAAAGAGCTATGCGAAGTACATGGTGCTAAATTACTTAAAGTAAAACTCGACCATAAGCGAATTATAGAGCGCGTTAAAGCGGTTCGAGACAATGCACCTAATGTCAATATTATTCTCGATGCCAATGAAGCTTGGGGAGATCTTGGTCAAGATACTGATTTGGAGACTCTATTCGAACAGCTGACCCCGTTCAACATCACTATGATTGAACAGCCAGTGCCAAAAGGCATGGACAACAAGCTACTGGGCATCAAACATCCTATCGACTTATGCGCCGATGAAAGCTGCCACACCAGTACAGATCTCGATGGCCTATTGGGCTGCTACGAGATGATTAACATCAAGCTCGACAAAACCGGAGGACTGACAGAAGCGCTTATGCTAGAGGCCAAAGCACGCGCGTTGGGTTTTAAAATTATGGTGGGTTGCATGGTTGGCACTTCAATGGCGATGGAGGCTGCATTGCCCGTTGCCACACATGCAGACATTGTTGACCTCGATGGCCCGGTTCTCCTGAAACAAGACAGAGCCAACGGCCTGCACTACCAAGCTGGAATGTTGCATCTCGACCTCTGATACACAATTTGCACATTCCAGTTCGTGGAAGCATTGAATCAATGACAATCTCTCTTCAGTACTTCCACTTTTTATAAGCTGCAGAACAAACGGTAGAACCAGACGAGGAAGTCTGATAAATTCCAAGAGTCAATTAACCAATGGAGGAACTTTGATGATTGTTTTAAAAACTAACCGGGCGCAGCGAGACTAATAATTTAATCCCTCTCCCTCCTGCCCGGTCTTAAACCGGGGCCACAATGCCCCTGAAAATCGTCTTTCAGAATGGTGTGTAATGCATCAGGGGTCAACATATCATGATCAAACCTATTTCTTTGCCTGAACTAGGCTGGAAACCTTTTTTTCAACAACAACTTTCGCTCGATGAATGGGAAACCTCCCATATAGCCAGAGTCATGGCACAACATCGCAGTCAACTAACAGTCATGACTGAGCAAGGCGAGCAGCACTTGAAGATTGCTCCCAGCATGCCAGCTATGACCGTTGGTGACTGGGTATTGCTATCTGATGATAGCCAATTTGTGCGAGCTTTGGATCGCAGTTCCGAATTCAGCAGGAAAGCGGCGGGCAGCAAAGTACAGTCGCAATTAATTGCAGCCAATATCGACACCGTTTTTATTGTCTGCTCGTTAAATAACGACTTTAACTTAAACAGAATCGAGCGCTACTTGGCACTGGTTAATGAAGCCGGTGTCGAGCCAGTTATCGTGCTCACAAAAGCTGATTGCTGTGAAGAACCTCAGCAGTACGTCCAGCAGGTTCAGAATATCGATCCAATGCTATTCGTCGAAGCCGTAAATGGCCTGGACCGTAGCAGCACAGCTGTACTTGAATCTTGGTGTCGCGCAGGAAAAACCGTTGCCTTTATGGGTTCTTCCGGGGCCGGTAAATCGACACTCATTAATGCCCTACAAGGTATTGAGGTGCAACAAACCGGCACTATTCGTGAAGATGACAGCAAAGGCCGCCATACGACAACATCGCGGTCATTGCACGTCATGCCGTCTGGCGGCTTGCTTCTTGATACACCTGGAATGCGGGAACTGCAGTTGGCTGGCTGTGAACAAGGGCTTGAGGTCACGTTTGCCGATATTGGCTTACTTGCCGAAGAGTGCCGGTTTTCAGACTGCCAGCATGATCAGGAACCAGGATGTGCGGTACGAGCCGCTATTGAATCAGGGAGACTTGAGGAACGTCGCTTGCGAAACTTTCATAAGCTAAACCGTGAGCAAGCCCGTAACGGAGCGACACTTGCGGAAAGACGGGCCAAAGATCGCAAATTCAATAAGTTTTGTCGTTCTGTCCTAGCCGAAAAGCAAAAACTAAAAGAAAGCTAACCAAATTGCGCTGACAAATGTCCAGACAGTGCAGAACTAGCTATCTATATAAACCACATGAAAAAGCACTCCCGGGGGAGTGCTTTTCTTAATACGGATGTTAGCTCAGCTTAAATCGTTGAACTTGCACATTCTGGCTGCCAAATTTGTGATTTTTCCTTCTCATGCACCTGCATTCTCATTACGGCAATGGGCCCCGTAATTAAGGTAACGGCAATCAACAGTGAAACAGGAACAGCGGTGATCACGATAAAAGACTGCAGTGCATTCAATCCGCCATCACCGGCTACTAACAACACCGCAGCCACGCACCCCATGACTATCGCCCAGAACAGACGCTGAGATTTACTTGGTTCGTTATCTCCCGAGACAACCATAGAGATTGAATAAGCCATCGAATCGCCTGTCGTGACAACAAAGGTAGTCGTCAATACCAAAAATGCAGGTACCAGCAAACTACTAAATGGCAACTGAGACAGAGAAGCGAGCAAAACGGCTGGAAGCCCGGCGTCATTCAGAGGTCCCGAGATGCTTCCCGGTGACTGAAGTTCGAAGAAGATTCCGGTTCCACCTAATACGGTAAACCAAAAGTTTGTCACGATTGGCGCACCGATGGCGACAGTCAGAATCAGCTCACGGATACTACGCCCCTCAGAAATACGCGCAATAAAAATCGCCATCATTGGCGCGAAGCCGATAAACCATCCCCAGAAGAACCATGTCCACCATGAATTCCATGCAGGAGCATCAGCGTTCAGGCTCATCTCTGGCATTTGTTCCACATACATCGCAAATGCCGAACCAAAGTGCTCAAAGATAAACTGAGTCGGACCAAATACCAGCATCACAAGCAGCAAGGCAAATGCACCAACAACATTCAGGCGACTTAACCATTGCAAACCTTTGTCCATGCCGGTAAAAGCGGAAACAGAATACACGGCAACCACAACGGCCAATATACCCAACTGGCTAGTTACGGTGTTCTCTATCCCCATCACAGATTCAAGGCTATAGCCCAACTGCGAAGCCAGAAAGCCGATTGGGCCAATAGTACCGGCCGCAACGGCAATAATCGAGCAGGCGTCAATCACAGAACCCAACCAATGGTTCTCTAACCGATCCCCCATCAGCGGGTAAAGCAATGCCCGCGGGCGTAGTTTCACACCACCTTGGTGGTGAGCGTACATAAGAACAATTGTTGCAAGCGTGCCCAGTACTGCCCAGGCTAAAAAGCCCCAATGAAGAAAGCTCTGACTCAAAGCGGGGGTTACAGCTTCTACAGAAGAACCCACCACACCATCAAAGCTCGGAGGGGGTGTAATAAAGTGATAAATAGGTTCTGCAGCAGACCAAAATACACCACCACCGGCAAGTAAAGTGCACATGATCATTGCCAACCAGCGGAAAGTTCCAATGGTCGGTTTCGCTTGCTTACCCATACGAATTTTTCCGTAACGGGTAACAGCAATAAGCACAGCCACTGCAAAATTGATAACCATCAACCATTGCCAGGCGTACCCAAAATGTGAAGTCACTGAGGAGAACATTGACTGAATCACACGGGTAACGAGTGACAGGTCGATGAGAGAGGAAAGCAGGAACAAACTGATGAACCCAATCGTTAGAGCTGGAACCAGTTTATCACCAACTTTATGTGTCGTGCTATGCATAATATACTCACGGTTACTGTGAGGGACGGCACATTATCAGCTTGCGGGCTATATAACCAGAAAAAAATGCTTTTTTTTATGAAAGAAAATTCAAACATAGCAGCCAACAGATAGCTTTCAGTCCATAATGATGGCCTTTTACACTTCATTCTAGCCCGTTTCAGTGCATGGCTATTCATTAGAGTTCAAATGGTTTTATATCGTTTTGAATACACAGTATGGTATAGTATGGCAGTTCGCACCATTCCCACCTTTCAACCAGTTACACCTACATAAAATAGTCCGCTGGACAATTTCCGGCCATGGCTTGGTGGTAAAATGACATAAATTTCACTTTGTTAGCGTTACCCTCTGCTACACTGCAAGACTAAATTAATCATCCTTTATGACAATGCCAATCTATTCGTTTCTTCGTAACAAAGCCCCTGGCTTCATTGCCTTGCTCATTTTCGCCACCATTATGTCCGGCGTACTTATGTTCTTTTCATCTGTCGAGCTGACAGGTCACGTATCCGATCTCACTGGTATAACTTTCTCGTTGCTTACAGCATCAGCAGGGAGCCCCTATTTCCTAGTCACCGTCTGTGTTCTGTGCTTAGCTCCGCTGATTTCAAAACTACCCCCAAAAGCAGTTGTCCGACTTATTTTTCAGTTTGCCATTCTGCTGATACTCAGCTTTATTGCCAAAACAACACTGAAGCATATTACTGAAATACCAAGGCCCTATAGCTATCAATTGCAAAGCTTAGGTATCGTGCATTCAGCCGATGAGTTCTACCAATTAAGTGCTACAGAAAAAGCAGCGGCGGTTCAAATGGCTACAGCAAATGTCAGTGATTGGCGTATATCCCATTGGCAAGGAGAGACAAACTACTCACTACCATCAGGGCATACTATTTTCGCCGCTGTCTGTGTCGTTTTTTGGGGAGGATACTTCTGGCGAAGGCGCCAGCTAGCAGCTGCAAGCCTTCTGATCCTGTGGGCAACAGGTGTCGGTATCAGCAGAATCTGGCTCGGGATGCACTGGCCAACAGACATACTTGCCTCTATCGCCAGCGCCGGGCTGTTATACCTTTTTATACCAGAGTGGAAGGATACGAAATAGAAGACCGCAATCAAAAAGAAAAACGCTTCCTAGGAAGCGTTTTGAGTTTCTATATCACAGTTTCTTTGAATCACTAACGGATCCGAATGGCCTGTTTCTAGCGTCACCGGAAACTGTGACTTGCTGAGGGTTAACGAACTTGAGCTATTACCTCTTCCACCTGAAACCATGACATTGTTAGTACTTGATACGATTCTTATATGAACTAAATCACTACTTTCATTCTTCAGAATCAATCTCACCCTATCTGTCTTCGATTCACAGGTAATACCTAGTGGTGGAAAAGTCGCTGCATTCACATGGAATGCAGCGATTAGAAAGGTCGTAATTAACATTACTTTCATGTATTAGTACTGACTTACATATACATGGTTATAAGAAGAACCATTTGCAATATATACATTCGAGTAATCATTGTTTGACTGTCTTACGTGAACTTTGTTGTAAGAAGTCCCACCACCGTAGTAATCATCAATTCTAACCTTAGATTTAGAGTAATCACCATACTGCTTAACTTTAACTTTGTTGTGATCTGCATTTTCACCTAAGATATCAACATCAGAATAGTTCCAATTACCTTTTTGCTTAACTTTAGCTTTGTTCCAGTCACCTGCTTTAACGCTAACTGTTGAATAGTTAAAGGCACCTTTCTGGTAAACATCCACATCATTATAGTCCGCATAATAACCAATATTTACCTTAGAGTTGTTTCGATAACCTTTCTGCCCTACAGTGACATAGTTATGATCAGAGTTACCGTAAATGTAAACGCCTGATCGGTTCTTTTTACCATACTGAGAAACATCTACATCGTTGTAATCAGAACCATAGCTAATCAAAACCTTTGAGCTATTTCCTTTATACTTACCAGGAGAATGCTGATACACAGACACATGGTTACCGTCACTATTTTTCTTAATTTTAACGTCAGACTTATTGTCAGTATAATAACCTGTCGCTGCTGCAGAAGTTGAAACAAGTGCAGCTGAAACCAATAGAGCTAACTTTTTCATGATAATTCCTTTAATTGTGTTATCGTACAATACTATTTATGCATTTATTATTCAGGTGATAATCAACACCAAATATTACAAATACGAATTAAAACAATCATTGCAATAATTCAGTTATTATTATTGTAAGCAACCTATCCTTGGCTCTCTTCCTTGTTTGGATTTATGATAAATCAACTTATTATCAAACTTAGCGCAGTCTCTCAACGAGATAATTCTCTTATGACAATACAAAACTCAATCTAATTGATTTGCTTGTTTGCCGATGTTCACATATTTAAGTTGTATTATTAGTATCGGACTTTCTAGAAATTATTCCATAAACCTAATTATGAAAACCCCATCTCAGATTTAATACTTTTATCAATATAGGTAAATTATATTCTAGTAAAAAAGTTCAATCTTAATAACATTAAAAATCAACAACTTAAATGCAAGGGCAAATAACATATAACCACTACCCCCTCAAAGCCTCATCAATAATCCATTTGTTATTAACAATAATAAAAATTCGCTGCATTCATAATGAATGCAGCGAAAACACATCAATAATTTACACGTTTACTTAGATTAGTATTGTGTTACATACACAGTGTTGTACGAAGAACCGTGTGTAATTTCTACATTCGAGTAGTCATTGTTTGTCTGAGTTACATGAACAGTGTTATAACTTGTTGGGCCATAGTAACCGTCGCTGATTAACACCTTAGACTTACTGTAATCACCACCTTGGCTTACAGAAACGTAGTTGTAATCAGCATTTTCACCAAGAATGTCAACATCAGACATGTTGTAGTTACCATACTGGTCTACGTGAACATTGTTCCAATCACCCTTGTTGATATACACATCGGAGTAGTTAAAGTAACCATCCTGGTACACACCTACTGTATTATCATCAGCGTAATGGTTAATACCAACCTTGGAGTCATTATAGTAACCTGTTTGGCTTACATACACAGAATTATTATCTGAGTTGTAATTAATATCGACATCTGATTTATTCTTTTCACCATACTGATTTACGGTAACATAGTTGTGATCAGACCCATAATCAATCAACACGTCAGAGGTATTACCGTCATAGCTGCCCGGAGAGTCCTGGTAAATTGTGACATGGTTGCCATCACTGTTGTTCTTAATTTTAACTGTCGACTTGTTATCACCATAATATCCCGTAGCTGCGGCAGACGTAGATACCAATGCAGCCGAAATTAATAGAGCTAGATTCTTCATGACAATTCCTTAATTGTGTTATCGAACAGTAATGCTTTTGTTCATCCCGTTGATGATCACATGCGTCTGACCACCAGTCTGGTTGATATCGGATTTAAAATACCTAACGTTACTTTTTTGGACGATTAACGCTTTATTGTCATTTCCATATTGCGCTATTTCGCCTCGGTTTTTGCTTCCTTTTTGTATTATTGCTGCTTTGTTGTTATTACCGTACTGAAGAATAACTCCAGTATTATCAAAACCATCTTCGAGTACTGCAGCATAGTTATCATCTCCGTTTTGGTCGATATATGCTTTGTTACCGCTTCCTCTCTGAGCAATATACGCATCGTTACGACTACCACTTTGCTTGATCTTAGCTGCGTTACCTAATCCACCATATTTGTTTTGTTGAACAACTGTAGCTGTACTATTGTACGCACCATTTTGTTCAACACTTGATATGTTATCGTACTCTAACTGTAACTCTGATAGCTTACCTAATTCATTAAACGCTAGGTCACTAGAAAATACGTTAAAGCTAACACCTGATAGAAACAGTGGAATAATTAGTTTTTTGTAACTTTTCATTTTCACAGCCACACATTTAACTTGTACTATCAGTATCGAATTTCCTAAATATTGTTCCATCAACCTAATCATGAAACTCTTCTCTTACTGTTAATACTTTTATTGAGAATGAAAAACCTCCTAACTAGTTAAATGCAATGAATAGAAAGCGATAAAACTAATCAAATAGTTTAAGTGATTTTAATAAAACGTATAAATTCAAAAAGATAAAAACAAAGCATCAAGAATAATACTAATGACTAAAACAGCTTACAGGAGTGATTAATTAAATTAACAAAGAAGTAGTAAAAAATACCGATAAAGTATAAGTTATTTATTATCAACAACTTATACTTTAGTTACGCAGTAATTAAATTCTCAGAACTGAGAACAGAGTATTGAGAATCGATGAGAATTCATTTTTTTGAGCATTATACCCAAGCTACCTCAAGATGCTCGTTTCAGCGAGAGTTACTTGACTTGTAGGCTAGGCACCGATTAGAAAATCTAGTGGCTCTAAATTAATAATCGGTAACAACGCATAGAAGCCAAGTAAACTCGCCCTTTGGGAGTGAGCCAGCGCGCCCATTTCTGTGTCAAATAACGTTGAAAGGGAATACCATTCCTACCGTCATTTTCCTTGAACTGA
>NZ_RSEJ01000175.1 GCF_009910675.1 Photobacterium alginatilyticum
TTGAATTTTCGGCACTAATTCAAATAGAATGGAAGAGAAATAAATATGAAAATCTAGAAAAAGTTTGAGTTKGATTCCWATTTTGAAAGATTTYYTATTGACGAGCTACAGCAATTGCACCTATTAAAGCAACTAAAAGAATTAWTGAAATGAGTTCAAATGGAAGAAAAAAATCWGTTGATAAATGAATACCAATTTGTTGACTATTACTTATMAAATCTTGTTCTAGAATCTGRTTGGATCTTGTAGCCCAAATAATCCCGTACCATGACGTATCTAGAATAGTGSTAATTARRGAAATTAAAATACTTGTACAAATYAGSGAAGTAATTCCATCTCCAAYAGTMGAAAGATGGAAATCTTTGTAATATTCTGAACCATTCATGAACATCACAGCAAAYAGGATTAAAACGTTTATAGCTCCTACATAAATCAGGAGYTGCGCCGCAGCTACAAAGTGGGAGTTTGCRAGAATATAGAATAAGGATATACAAAAAAAAACCAATCCCAAAGAAAAGGCAGAATAAATTGGATTGGGAAGTAATACCACTCCGAGGCTTCCTACTATAAGACCCAATCCCAGGAAGACTAAAAGAAAGTCATGTATTGGTCCAGGTAAATCCATTCTATGTAAAATAATAAGAAAATAGAAATATCATGACTTTSTTGATCTGACTAGRCAAAAGA
>NZ_RSEJ01000176.1 GCF_009910675.1 Photobacterium alginatilyticum
TATCTCAGTGGACGACTCGATAATTCTAACCGATTATAAATTTTATTGCGACATCGGTCCTCGTGCTCTGGCGAGGWTTAAAGGGTTTYTTATCAAAATATTACACACTTTTTACCCGATCATCGTCCACTAAGATAAATTATAMTTTATTTAATTATAGTCATGTTGTTTTCTTATTTAATATCGATATGGCTCGTTGATTGAACGCGAAAACTGTATTATTCAAGTGTATTTCTATTGCATTTTGTCMACGTTTTTATGTTAATATAAGYATTTYAGGTACKTTTATTACWTAWRAACGTTTTACGCCACTAATTAAATATGTGTTTATTTCGCAGAATTAACGCATRMAAACGGCGGAGCAAYACASATACAAGACCAGTTCAAGAACAGCCCRKAGAAAGTTTACGAARTGGAGAAAAAATCAATAACTCTCAAACRATCAARYCAGARCCCGAACCARGACCTAACGGATCATCAGTGTACCGAGACGGACCAAASCTGTGCGACGRATCACCAAAAAGTGGCCGGAACCCGTCCAAACACTGGCCTTTTCCGGCCTGTTTTCAGTCCGGCAGAAAACTGCCCTATAATCCGGCGGTAGGGTTCTGCACCTTCAATAGGTGGCACTCAAGATAGGCGCACTCTGCGCGATTTTATGCAACCTCCTAGGCAAAATAGGCC
>NZ_RSEJ01000177.1 GCF_009910675.1 Photobacterium alginatilyticum
GAGATTGCAGCAACTGCCGCCCACTGAGCCAGAACAACAACTTTCTTATTCAGCTTCTTGCCTTTGATCTGGATAGGCATCACCTGAGGCATCATGCTGAAGAAAGTTTGCGCGTGGAACAAGCTGCCTGCCAGAGCCAGAATGTTCAGAACCACAACGACTGGGTTAGCCATAAACTCTAGCCAGCCTGCCCATGCTTCAGGGCCCTTCACCAAGCTACCCAGACCGAAAGTCAGGCAGATAGTGAAGAAAATCAGTGGTAAAATTGTTGCTTCACGAACCATGTAGAAGCGGTAGAAAGGATGATCCTTCCACCAGGTACGTGTCATTTCGCGAACGTAAGGTTTACGGTTGCTCATCCTTATGCCTCCTGAGGTTTGATCATCGCAATAACGAAATCTTTGGATGATTCCACTTTGCCCTGGTTAACCGCTGCTGCTGGATCGACGCTCTTCGGACAAACTTCAGAACAGTAACCAACAAATGTACAGCCCCAAGCACCGTTTTCGCCGTTGATCAGCTTCATACGCTCTGCTGCACCGTTGTCACGGCTGTCCAGGTTGTAGCGGTGAGCCAGCGTCAGTGCCGCCGGGCCGATGAACTCTGGGTTCAGGCCAAACTGAGGACATGCCGCGTAGCACAGGCCACAGTTGATACAGGCAGAGAACTGCTTGTACTTCGCCA
>NZ_RSEJ01000178.1 GCF_009910675.1 Photobacterium alginatilyticum
ATATGAGAAKCAACCCTTTCTATCTATAACTATCTATAATTCTTTATTAGAAAAAAATCGCAAAAAAAGGTATGTTGCTGCCATTTTGAAAGGATTAAGAATTGCCGAAGTTATGTCTAAACCCAATGATTTAAAACAAAGATTAAAAGGATCCCAAAACAAGAAAAGATCTTTTCCATTGTTTCCATAATTGGACCATAATAAAAATTCAAATAGATTTGAAACGAAAGAAACAAAAAAGGCGATTTAAAGACCACTCAAGAAATGAAATGCTTAAGCTTAACTATTTTACTTTGAGCCGTTTGAGAGTTATCTAAYTTGAGTTATGAGTACAAATGGTTTTTTTAAGGAAGTAACAAAAAAAGGGGGAGTTAAACCAGAATCCAATTGATTTAACCATTTTCTAGCCCCATTTATGATTGTATGTAATAAGTMGTAAGTAGAACTTAGAATCATTTTTAMCGAGCCGTACGMGGAGAAAACTTCCTATACGTTTCGAGGGGGGGTTCTTTTTTACATCTATCCCAATGAGCCGTCTATCGAATCGTTGCAATTGATGTTCGGTCCCGAAGAGAAGGACGAGATCTTCGGAAAGTGGGTTTTTATGATCCGATAAAGAATCAAACTTATTTAAATGTTYCTGCTATTYTATATTTCCTTGAGAAAGGTGCTCAACCTACA
>NZ_RSEJ01000179.1 GCF_009910675.1 Photobacterium alginatilyticum
GAAAACACAGAATTCAGGGGTAATGGTGCATGGTGGGCGGAATGGCATTGACTATTACGGTGTTCTCCATTCAGTGGTTGAACTAATTTATGGGGAAGGCATGACAATGCACTTGTTTAAGTGTAGATGGTATGATACTAACCCGGAGAACACRAAGACCGATCATCATGGGATTTTTTCGGTSAATACTGCTACAAGTTGGTATGAAGATGACCCTTTCGTTTTTGCCACAGCSGTAAAACAAGTGTTTTATCTTGATGAYCTGGTGCACAAAGRCKCRTGGAAAGTAGTCAATCATGTCGTTCACAGAAACATTTACACTGCTGCTACACTTGGAGTCGACGWCGATAATGAAGAAGATATTGCATAYCARGAGCCGAATTCACAAGCTATTCCTGAWTCCYCTACAATTCGGCTAAATAATGTCCGRCCTKGTCKTKTTGTTCGAGTTCGTGACGAAGAAGTACGGCTTATTRATGTTGATCCAAATGAAGATAACRAGGACTTCAKCGATGAGGATCGACATATATTACCAGAAATTAACTCGGATACCGAGGAAGACTCAAGCGATGATTCTGATTATGCACCTTAAATTGTTAAATATGAATTCGTGTGATTTGTGTGATTTTATGAATTCGTGTGATTTGTGTGATTTTATGAATTCGTGTGATTTGTGT
>NZ_RSEJ01000180.1 GCF_009910675.1 Photobacterium alginatilyticum
TGTGTAATTTCTAGTTTAATCAARYCTTGTAATATCAAAATTCTCTCTTYATATATAAAATTTCTACTGATTTTTATAGTGTTGTTAGTGTATCAAGTCACTTTTATTAAGCTCTCCTCTTATTATTAGTCATATTAATTGTTATTAGTAGTATAATTAAGCTTGTAAACMAAAAATCCAAAAAAATCTAAAAGTTMCAGAAAAATTCAGTAAAAATCAGWTTCAAGTAKTATTTTAATATATATTTAGGTTTGTYAAAGTRGRATAATTAATTTAGGCTTATAATTTGTAGTTTTGCATATTAGAAAAGTCACTTTCTAGCTTAAAAATAYAWAAATCCGTAGTAATTAGGGGRAAAATTAATTTTATCAGTTTCAGTAGTSTAGTATACTATAAYATAGTTGTGGTAAAAATTTGGTGAATTTTAGKATCTTATTTCTATTTTTAGTCYTATTTATAGCATTAAAAATCTACTAGAAAAWMCAAKAWAAAAGGAAAAATTAKCAAAAAAATAAGGTTTCCARTTTTAATATTGTGTTAGACTGTAATTTAGTTGTAGTAATTAGTTGGGTAATTTTASGAGTTTATTTCTATTTTTAGTCTTATTTATAGCTTTAAAAATCTACTAGAAAAACCAAGAAAATAACAAAAAAGAGCTAAAAATTCGAAATTCCAG
>NZ_RSEJ01000181.1 GCF_009910675.1 Photobacterium alginatilyticum
ACAAGAGGCAAATAAAAAGTAACCCCTAAAACAATAACCCCTAAAATAACTAACCCTTAAAATAACATTAACCCCTAAAACAATAACCCCYAAAATATCAGTWAYCCCTAAAATAACAATAACCCCTAAATAYCWGTAACCCCTAAAMCACTWACCCCCGGAAGAGKAACCCMTAAAATAACAATAACCCMTAAAATAWYAGTAACCCTAAAACWATATCACTAAAAGAGTAACCTTTAAAATARCAMTAACCCCTAAAATATCAGTAACCCCTAAAATAACACTAACCCCTAAAAGAGTAACCCCTAAAATAGWATGGAAATAAAACTGAGTATGGAAAGYCCCGAAAACCGTGTGTTATATAACCYATAAAACAGGCTAATAAAATTGAGTYTCGAAAGTCCSTAAAACAGTGKKCTATATAACCYATAAAACAGGCAAATAAAACTGAGTCTGGAAAGTCCCYAAAACCGTGTGGTATAACCAATACAAGAGGCAAATAAAAAGTAACCCCTAAAACAATAACCCCTAAAATAACTAACCCTTAAAATAACATTAACCCCTAAAACAATAACCCCAAAATATCAGTAATCCCTAAAATAACAATAACCCCTAAATACAAGTAACCCCTAAAACACTAACCCCCGGAAGAGTAACTAACCTTTAAAATAACACT
>NZ_RSEJ01000182.1 GCF_009910675.1 Photobacterium alginatilyticum
AAATGCGAGGGTTGCAACAAGCCGGCCGACCGATAGGCGAAAGAGAATCAACTAGTTTAGTTCTGATCTGAGTAGGCTAAGTTTAGGGAATATCCTAACCCTGGGAACCGGGGCCCGGCCATCCTTCGTTTGTGGTCGACGTTCCGGTAAAGTTTGTCCGTCGACAGCTGAATGTTTCGATCTGGTTCGATTCATGGTCGCATCTGCAAACACGTTTTCCCGTGTGCCTGCTGACATCAAACTCATCTAACACCTTATTTATGRCAGTAAACTCTTCGGTCATTTTTTTAGCTTTGTAGCACCAAGATGTTTTTTTGCTATAACAGCAACTTCATCTACATTTATTCCAGCTACTGCATGATTATCCTCTGGATTAATACCACCTTGTATAGGATTGGCATGATTCTTCGAATTGTTAACATATACTTGGAGGTATTCTAACCCATTGCTTTCGAGGTTTCGAAGGTATCTC
>NZ_RSEJ01000025.1 GCF_009910675.1 Photobacterium alginatilyticum
ACTTGCTACGGCAGGTAATAAAACGAATTTGCTTGGCGACCATAGCATTATGGACCCACCTGATCCCATGCCGAACTCAGTAGTGAAACGTAATAGCGCCGATGGTAGTGTGGGGTCTCCCCATGTGAGAGTAGGACATCGCCAGGCTCCAAATATAGAGAGAAGGCCACCTGAAAAGGTGGCCTTTTTTCGTTTCTCTATGCGGTACTGAGATATACATCAGCCTTTCCCTTCGCATCCTCATCATAACCGTGTATTAGCAACGCTGCTAATTTATACAATTCTATATATTTATCTTTGGTCTATTCATATTTATGCTCGGTCTGTTAATTGTTAACCGATTGTTTTGTTTGTTTTTCTTGTTATCATTTTGTACCTGTAACGTATAAATAACAGGCTCTGAATAAAGGCCGATAACTACAAAGTAAAGTCAATGAGGTTCAATATGTCTGAGTTCGAAATGTTGGTAATGACAGCACTTGCCTGTCTGGGAATGGGAATGCTGGTTGTCGGTCCTGCAGTTGTGGCGTTCGCCGTCTACAAGAAGAAAAAGGCACAAGCGGCACTGTAGCCTGTGGATGAGTACCTTGAGAAAAATCAGAGATTGAACGCTAAATGAATGATTTGATTGTTATCCGTGCATTTGGATGTAAATTTTAATTATTCTTGAATTAACTCTGGTAATTCTCGGCTAGCTGTATAAAATACTCATCACTTCCTAAGGAATGAGTTAAATTCTGGGAAGTCGCTGAAAACAGCACTACAGGGGTGTAGCTCCAATTGGCAGAGCAGCGGATTCCAAATCCGCGTGTTGGGAGTTCGAATCTCTCCACCCCTGCCACATTCAAGGCTCTAGCAGAAATGCTGGAGCCTTTTTCGTATATGCAGTATCGAAGTTTGATTTACTTCGTAATTTCATCTGTTGCTTCTGCGAAGCAATGTTGGGAGCTGGATCGCCAGCCCGGTCGAATCTCTCCACCCCTGCCACATATAAAAGCCTCGACAGAAATGTCGGGGCTTTGCTGTATCTGGACGATGTGAAAGTTGTTCAAGGTCAACCCAAATGGGTAAACATGCATTTTACGCTTGTTGCATCTGGGAATTACCGATAGCATACGACAGTTGTTGCTAACAGCCACTGTTAGTAACGGGTGATGGAGTTCCACCTTTAACCGCTCGACTGAGATGATGACTCCTGCTGTAGTAGGATAGATCCGTCTATGGTGGGGCCCGGTCATTTGCCATAGCATCTATCCTTGAACATATTCCCAAATGAGATAGAAACTTGGTATGGCACACCCACTAAGCGCTAATCCTAAAACTTTTGTCCAGATCCTGAGATGGACGCTTCTTATTATCCCTGTTGCCGTTATTGTCGGCTCTCTAAATGCCTTTTTCCTGTGGATCCTTAGCCTCGCCACTGAAACACGAATCGATAATGCGTGGTTGATTTACCTATTGCCGCTAGCAGGCATTGTCATTGTGTATTGCTACCGTAACCTCGGTAAGAACTCCGAAGGTGGAAATAACCTGATCATGGACGAAATCCATGAGCCTGGCGCAGGCATCCCTACACGTATGGGGCCGCTGGTATTAATCACGACAGTGATCACTCATTTGTTTGGCGGTTCAGCCGGGCGTGAAGGGACCGCAGTGCAGATTGGCGGGGCGACAACACATTGGCTAGCCCGAGTGTTTAAACTGAACGAAGCCGATACGCGTCTGATATTAATAGCCGGTGTCGCTGCTGGCTTTGGTGCGGTGTTTGGTACACCGCTGACAGGGGCTATTTTTGCCCTTGAAGTATTGGCGATTGGTCGCTTGCGCTACGATGCTATTATTCCTGCTCTATTTGCTGCCATTCTGGCAGATGTTGTATGCAGCGCGTGGGGGGCGCACCATACGCATTACCGGATAGACTTCCTGGAGACCATCACGCTGTTCGAGCATGCCATCAAAGTCGATATCGTGATGATCGCGAAGATTGTGCTGGCGGCCATTGCTTTTGGTTTGGCTGGGTACCTGTTTGGTGAGCTGACCCATGTGTTTAAAGACATTTTCAAAGCGACGCTGAAGAACCCTTACCTGATTGTTGTCGTGGGTGGCTTGATCGTGATTGGCGCAGTGCAGTTGATCGGTAACTATGACTATATCGGCCTCGGTGTTTATTCGAGCCGGGAAGGGGGAGTCAGTATCCTTAGTGCATTTACCGAAGGCGGCGCGGAATGGTATAGCTGGTTGCTAAAGCTACTGCTGACGGCGATTACTCTGGCTGCCGGTTATAAAGGCGGTGAGGTAACCCCGCTGTTCTTTGTCGGGGCGACACTCGGCAATACCATGGCTTGGCTGCTGGGTGCTCCTGTCGATCTGTTTGCAGCACTAGGGTTCCTGGCTGTGTTTGCTGCGGCCACTAATACACCGCTGGCTTGTACCATTATGGGGATCGAGCTGTTTGGTGCCGACCATATGCTGTATTTCGCCATTGCCTGTTATACCGCCTATTACTTTAGCGGTCATACCGGTATTTATTCTTCCCAAAGAGTGGCTGTGCCGAAATTGTTTGACCTGGATGGAGCGCCGACAATCACCCATAAGTTAGGTGAGTTACGAGATACGCATTCGTCCTTGCTTAAAACAGTGGTGAAAAAGTACACCAGATAATTATCGGGCCGCATGACAGTGCGGCCCGAATTGTTTTTACATCCGCTAAACATTTTCTGTCGATTGCTCTTGCTGCTGATAGCCTGCTTACCTATACTCTTCTCTCAACTTGTCGGAGTGCCAACTGGCTGAGACCGCATTGCGGGATCCGTAGAACCTGATCAGGCTAATACCTGCGAAGGGAACAAGAGAAAAATCTTCTGTTTAGCTGCACCTTTATGAACCATAAAACTGTAGCTGCGGTACCAGATGACGCTGCACACCCTACGTGTACGCCTCTTGTTTAAGCACCAATCCGTCAAGCAACTTCCCCCTATATGGAATATAAAGGAAATTGCTATGTCGAGTCGCAAACAAGCGAGACTGGAAGCTAAACAATTTATTGATTCACTGACTGCCCAACCTTACCCCAACTCCCAGAAAGTCTATGTGCAAGGGAGCCGTTCTGATCTCCAGGTGCCAATGCGCGAGATATCGCTGTCGGATAGTTTGGTCGGCGGTACAAAACAAGAGCCTGTCTTCGAGCCGAATGAGCCGGTGCGTGTTTATGACACCTCGGGCTATTACACCGACCCGGCGCAAGCGGTTGATATCTATGCCGGGCTACCGAAAGTACGCGAAAACTGGATTGCCGAGCGTGCCGACACCGAGTTACTCGATGAGCTCAGCTCCGCTTATTCCAAAGAGCGCCTGGCCGATGAAACGCTGGATGAACTGCGTTTTGCCGAGGCGAACCGTATACGCCGTGCCAAAGCGGGTAAGTGCGTAACCCAATTGCACTATGCTCGCCAGGGGATCATTACGCCGGAAATGGAGTTTATCGCGATCCGAGAAAACATGGGCCGGGCCAAGTATCGTGACGAAGCCCTGAACCAGCAGCACCCGGGGATCAGCTTTGGGGCCAACTTGCTGGAAGAGATCACGCCGGAATTTGTTCGCCGGGAAGTGGCAGAAGGTCGCGCTATTATTCCTGCCAATATCAACCACCCGGAAATCGAGCCTATGATCATTGGCCGTAACTTTCTGGTAAAGGTGAATGCCAATATTGGTAATTCCGCCGTGAGCTCGTCTATCGAGGAAGAGGTGGAGAAGCTGGTATGGTCGACCCGCTGGGGCGGCGATACGGTGATGGATCTGTCTACCGGTCGTAACATCCATGAAACCCGAGAGTGGATCATCCGCAATAGCCCGGTACCGATCGGTACGGTTCCTATGTATCAGGCACTGGAGAAGGTGAACGGGATCGCCGAGAACTTGAACTGGGAAGTCTTCCGCGACACGCTGCTGGAGCAGGCTGAGCAAGGGGTCGACTACTTTACGATCCATGCCGGTGTCTTGCTACGTTATGTCCCGATGACAGCCAAGCGAGTCACGGGGATTGTCTCCCGTGGTGGTTCTATCATGGCCAAGTGGTGTCTGGCTCATCATCAGGAAAGCTTCCTGTATGAGCATTTTCGCGAGATCTGCGAAATCTGTGCCCAGTACGACATTGCCTTGTCACTGGGTGACGGCTTGCGTCCGGGCTCGGTGGCTGATGCCAATGACGAAGCTCAGTTTAGCGAATTACGCACTCTCGGTGAGCTAACCAAAATTGCCTGGGAATATGATGTGCAGGTGATGATTGAAGGCCCGGGTCATGTCCCGATGCACATGATCAAAGAAAACATGGAAGAGCAGCTCAAGCATTGCCATGAAGCGCCCTTTTATACCCTTGGTCCGCTGACTACCGATATTGCGCCTGGCTATGATCACATCACCTCGGGGATTGGTGCGGCGATGATTGGCTGGTACGGCTGTGCCATGCTTTGTTATGTCACACCGAAGGAACATTTGGGATTACCTAATAAAGACGATGTAAAAGTGGGTCTGATCACGTACAAGCTATGTGCTCATGCGGCAGACTTGGCAAAAGGTCATCCGGGTGCCCAAGTTCGTGATAATGCATTGTCTAAAGCGCGCTTTGAATTTCGCTGGGAAGATCAATTTAACCTAGGTTTAGACCCGGATACGGCGCGCGCCTATCATGATGAAACTCTACCTCAGGAGTCCGGAAAAGTGGCTCACTTCTGTTCAATGTGTGGACCCAAATTTTGTTCGATGAAGATCTCGCAGGAAGTGAGGGATTATGCCAGCGATCTGGAAAAGAACGAGGAGCAGGCCATCAAGCTGCTTGATGATCCTCTCGAAGGTATGCAGCAGAAAGCCGATGAATTCCGGGCTCGAGGTAGTGAGTTATATCACCCTGTTCAAGAGGATAGTTAATGAGCTCTTTATGTTTACCCGATAGTTTAACGCCACTGCTGATGCATGTGGAACCTTTGCTTGCCGCGGCTGATAAATATCAGCTGGGCGAGCAGGTGAGTGTGGAGTGGAGCGAGTCGGAGACTGTCGATATTCAGATCGAAGAGCGTCAGTTCAGCCTGGTGTTTAACCAGGCTGAGGCTGATATTGCCGGTTATAAGGTGCTGGATCAGTGGATTGCACCTTATCCGGAACTTTGCGAGATACAGCAGCAAGTGGCTGCTGACCCGTCTTTGGTGATTTGCGGTTTGCCGACCGAAAAGGGCTGTGTCGATATCTGGCACCACAATGGCGAGGCGAGAGCCGTCTATTGCCACCATGCCGGTGCCAGTGAACCACAGCGTGCCATGTTGCTGGCCGCGTTGGCGCTGGATTATCCGTTGGAAGATGCGGTCACGCTGTCTCGTGCCCATGCCCGCGGTTACTTTGAAAGTCATGCGGATGGCTATGGTGAAACGGGCTGGCCAATGAACCGTGAGTTGTTCCCGCGTCCGCTCACCGCCAATCATCAGGAAGTGGATAAACTCGGCTGGAGTAGCAAGGAAGTGGCGGTAGCACCTTTTGCCGCGACAGATCCTGCCAAGCTGGCACTGTATCCGGTAGTGGATTCGGCGGAGTGGGTGGAGCGCTTGCTATCGATGGGAGTGACCACCACTCAGCTGCGGATCAAGGATCCGGCCGAGCCGACTCTGGAAGCCCAGGTTAAGCAAATCATTGCTGCCGGAAACCAGCATCAGGCCCAGGTGTATGTGAATGATTACTGGCAGTTGGCTATCAAGCATCAGGCCTACGGGGTCCACCTTGGGCAGGAAGATTTGGAAACGGCTGATTTGCAGGCAATCCAGCAGGCCGGTTTGCGCCTGGGGCTGTCGACCCATGGCTATTATGAAATTTTGCGGGCGGTCGAGTTCGCGCCGAGTTATATCGCGCTGGGACATATCTTCCCGACTACGACCAAAGAGATGCCGTCCAAGCCACAGGGGCTGAATCGTCTGGCGCTATACCAGAAGCTGATTGGTGATCAGTTCCCTACCGTGGCCATTGGCGGCATTGACTTGGCTCGGGCTGAAAAAGTCTGGCGCACCGGTGTCAGCAGCGTGGCGGTGGTTCGCGCGGTGACTCAGGCCGACGATACCCAGGTTGCGGTTGACGCCTTTAACCAGTTGTTGGTTCGCCATGAGCATACCAAGGGTGGCGATGATGCTCAGTGATCAGGCGTTTCTACGCTATAACCGCCAGATCATGCTGCCTGAGATCGGCGAGCAGGGTCAGCAGTTATTGGTTGAAGCGCAGGTGTTACTGGTCGGTGCCGGCGGGCTGGGTTCGGCGGCTGCGCTGTATCTGGCCGGGGCCGGTGTCGGCAATATTATTATTGCTGACGATGACGAGGTCGACAGCTCGAACCTGCAGCGTCAGGTGATCTACCGTGACAGCCACAAGGGGCAAAGCAAGGTACAGGCGGCGGCAGAACAGCTCAAGGCGCTGAATCCGGAAATTCGGGTTCGTCCGGTCCAGGTTCGGCTTGCCGATCAGAGACTGGCGATGGAAGTAGCGCTGGCAGATGTCGTGCTTGATTGCTCCGATAACCTTGAAACGCGCCATGCGGTTAACCGCGCCTGTTTTCGTGCCAACAAAGCCTTGATATCAGGCGCCGCGATTCGCTGGCAGGGACAGTTGATGGCCTTTGATTTTCGTCAGGGCCAGGGGCCTTGTTATCACTGTCTGTTTCCATGGCAGCCAGATGCGCCGCAGGAGCCGCAGAACTGCAGCAACTCCGGTATTGCCGGCCCGGTTGTTGGCATGATGGGAACCATGCAGGCGCTGGAGACGATTAAGCTGATCACCGGTGCTGGCGAGGTCGCTTTTGGTGCCCTGCAGCAGTTCGACGGGCTGACGATGGCATGGCAGAGGTTCAACCTCGCTCAAGATAAACGGTGCCCGGTATGTGGCACAGGAGAATAACGAATTATGACAGACACAACATCCGTCATTCAGGTACAGGTCAATGACAAACCTGTGAGATGCCCGGAAGGACAGAGCCTGACAGCGTTGCTAACCATGCTGGAAATGCCGTTGCAGGCAACGGCGGTGGCGCTGAATGACGATATTGTTGTCCGCAGCGAGTGGGACAGCACATTACTTAATACGGGCGATCGTATTGCCTTATTCCAAGCTATTGCCGGAGGCTAAATGCTTACTATTGCAGACAAGACGTTTTCATCCCGCCTGTTTTCCGGCACGGGAAAATATGCCAACAGTCAGGCAATGGCGGACTCTATCATAGCCTCCGAGTCAGAGCTGGTCACCATGGCCTTAAAGCGGGTCGATATCGAAAATCGTGATGATGATATTTTGGCTCCGCTTGTGGCTGCCGGGGTGAACTTGCTGCCTAATACCTCGGGTGCAAAGAATGCAAAAGAAGCCGTCTTTGCCGCAAAACTGGCGCGCGAAGCGCTGGGAACAAATTGGCTGAAGCTGGAAATTCACCCGGACCCGAAATACCTGATGCCCGATCCGATTGAAACTCTGGCAGCTGCTGAAGAACTGGTGCGTGAAGGCTTTATCGTATTGCCTTATTGCCATGCCGATCCGGTGTTGTGTAAACGGCTGGAAGAGGCCGGTTGTGCGGCGGTGATGCCGCTTGGGGCTCCAATAGGTTCCAACAAGGGACTGGCATCGCGTGACTTTCTGGAAATCATCATCGATCAGGCGCGGGTGCCGGTAATAGTCGATGCCGGTATTGGTGCTCCTTCCCATGCCGCCGAAGCGATGGAGATGGGGGCCGATGCGGTGTTGGTCAATACCGCGATTGCGGCCGCGGCCGATCCGGTTGCCATGGGCAAGGCCTTCAAGCTGGCTGTTGAAAGTGGTCGCATGGCCTATGAAGCAGGGCTGGCCGGTACGGTTAACCATGCGATAGCCTCCAGCCCGCTGACGGCTTTTTTGGATCAGAGCGCATAGGGGAACGGCATGAGTTACGTTGATGTCTGGAAGCAGCTTGAGTGGGATGATATCCGGTTGTCGATTTACAGTAAAACGGCGTCGGATGTCGAGCGTGCCCTGCGCAAACCCAAGCGCGATTTGGAGGATTTTAAGGCCTTGATCTCGCCTGCGGCCGAGCCCTACCTGGAACAAATGGCGCAGCAGTCGGCTGCGCTGACCCGCAAGCGGTTCGGCCATACGGTTTCCTTTTATGTGCCGCTCTATCTGTCGAACCTGTGTGCCAATGCCTGTACCTATTGCGGTTTTTCGATGGAGAACCGGATCAAGCGCCGGACATTGACTAAGTCTGAAATCGCCCGAGAATGTCAGGCTATCAAAGCGATGAATTTTGACAGTGTGCTGCTGGTGACCGGCGAGCATGAGCGCAAGGTCGGGATGACGTATTTCCGTGAAGCGGTGCCGGCGGTCAAAGAGCAGTTTAGCTATCTGGCCATGGAAGTTCAGCCGCTGGACCAGGATGAGTACGCCGAGCTGAAAACCTTGGGGCTGGACGCGGTGATGGTCTACCAGGAGACCTACAGCGCATCAACCTACGCCGAGCATCACTTGCGGGGCAACAAGATGGACTTTGAATACCGGCTGGAAACACCGGATCGCCTGGCGAAGGCCGGGATTGACAAGATAGGCATAGGTGCCCTGATCGGGCTGGAAGAGTGGCGCACGGACTGTTTCTATGTCGCCAGCCACCTCGACTACCTTGAGCGCACCTACTGGCAGACCCGCTATTCCATCTCGTTTCCGCGGCTAAGACCTTGTGAAGGGGGCTTGCAGCCCAAATCCGTTATGGATGATCGCCAACTGGTACAGCTGATCTGTGCCTACCGGCTGTTTAACCCGGAAGTGGAGTTGTCGCTATCGACCCGTGAGTCGCCACAGTTTCGAGATAATGCGTTGCCGTTAGGGGTAACCAGCATGTCGGCCGGATCGAAAACACAGCCGGGCGGCTATGCCGATGACGAGCCGGAACTGGAGCAGTTCTCGATCAGTGATGAACGTTCGGCTGCCGCTGTGGCGGAGGCGGTCAAAAAGCATGGCTTCGAGGTGGTGTGGAAGGACTGGCACCATGCCTACTCGGGTTAGCGGACAGTTGTTATTTGGCTCTATATCTATAAACTCCGCGCTTCCTCTTTGTACTAGAGCCAAATACTGAACAGTCTATATAAGAACGCCCGCGAGAATGCGGGCGTTGTGGTATCTACAGCTTGAGATGAGCTGTTAGCGCTTAAGCGGTGCAGTTGCCTGTGCCAGCCAAGCTAGATCATCACCTTCCAGTGCCGGGCTGATAACCTCGAACACTGCCTTGTGGTAGTTGTTTAGCCATGCCAGTTCGACATCTGTCAGCAGGCTCATATCGACTAGGCGGCGATCGATAGGGGCGCGGGTCAGTGACTCAAAGCCCATGACTGTCATATCGCCAGCAGTTTCTACTTCAACAACCAGTTCTAGGTTCTCGATACGGATACCAAAGGCATCGGCGCGGTAGTAACCCGGCTCGTTCGATAGCACCATACCCGGTAGCAGGGCGGTTGGGTTGTGTACTTTGGCAATGCGCTGCGGGCCTTCGTGGACACTCAGGAAGTGACCGACACCGTGACCGGTACCGTGGTCATAGTCAAAACCGTGTGCCCATAGGTGCTGGCGAGCTAGTGCATCGAGCTGGGAGCCGGTGGTGCCTTTCGGGAACCGGGCCGTAGCCAGGGCAATATGGCCTTTCAGTACCAGGGTGAAGGTTTGTTTGACCTCGTCACCCGGCTGGCCGATAGCGATGGTACGGGTAATATCTGTTGTACCGTCTGGGTACTGGCCGCCTGAATCAACCAGGTAGACATTGTCCATTTCCAGAACGCTTGGCTCCGGCTGGTTCAGGTGGTTGTAGTGGCACATGGCAGCATTGCCGCCGGCGGCCGAAATTGTATCGAAGCTCACATCTGTACAGCTGGTGTCCTGAATACGGAACTGCCACAGCTTGTCAGACAGCGTACCTTCGTCCAGTAGGTTACCTGCTGCAACCTGGGCATCAACCCATGCCAAGAACTTGGAGACAGCGACACCATCGCGAATATGGCAGGCTTTCATGCCGGCAATTTCTGTCGGGTTTTTCGCCGCTTTAGGTAGCAGGCATGGATCGGCTGCTTCAATCAGGCTGGCACCGGCATCACGCAGTACCTGAGCGGCCCAGGCGTTGCTGGTGGCCGGGTCAATTAATACCGGTTTGCCGTTCAGAGACTGAAGGCCCGCTTCCAGTGCTTCTGGCTTATGGATACGGACACCTTCACCGACATGGGCGGCAAACTCTGCAGGTAGACGCGCCGGGTCGATGTAGAAGTCAACGCTCTCGTCAGCATGGATGATTGCTGTTGATAGCAATACCGGCAGGCTAGGTACATCGCTGCCGCGGACATTCAATAGCCAGGCGATGCTGTCTACCTGAGTCAGCAGGGCCGCTTCGGCTTTTTGTTTTTTTAGCTCGGTTGCAATGTTGCTGCGCTTGTCGGCGCTGCTCTGGCCCACGAAATCCAGACCCATCAGTTTGGCATCGGACAGGGTCGCTGCCGGACGGTCATGCCACAGGGTATCGATAGGGTTGGCATCAACACAAACAAGCTCAAGGGCTCCGGCCTGGCTTTCGGTGGTTCGAGCCAGCCAGGCGCCGCTGTGCAGGCGGGCATCAATAGCCACTTTGCTGCCGGCAGCCAGATTATCCTGGGTCCACTGGACCGGTGGCTCGTCAATCAGATGGCGGTATTCGAAAACGTCGCCCGGTACCTGCTTACGGACCTGAACAACATAGCGACCGTCAACAAATACAGCTGCTTTTTCACGCGTGATCACTGCCATACCGGCCGATCCCGTAAAGCCTGTTGCCCACAGCAAACGTTCGTTATGGGCCGGGATATATTCGCCGAGGTATTCATCTTCATGAGGAATAAGCAAAGCGTCTAGCTGGTTGTCGGCCAACCACTGGCGGATCTGCTCAACACGTTGTGAGATAACTTCTTGCATGTTTTGAGGTTCCTTGTTTTTGCCGCCGTCTGAATGACGGAATGAATGCCAACCTGAAGAAATCAAAGCAAGGCGACGAGTAATGAGACAGGTTGCCTTGCACTGAGTTGTTCAGGCTGCGGCCATAACGTTAGCGCTTTTGCAAGTCGGCTGCAATTAGGTGGTAGACAAATCACGACATCGGCTGATGATTAACTCCCTTAACCAACTGTGTCCAAGGTCTTTTTCTTGATGTTGATGCCAGAAAAGCGTGTATGCCATAGCAGGAAGTTCTGGTGGAAGCGGTAATACCACGAGATCGAGCTGGGCGGTGATGTAATGGGCAAAGTGGCTCGGGGCGGTAAATACAAGATCGGTATGGGTGCATAAACTGGCGGCACTGTTGAAATCGGGCACGTACATCGCGATGTCACGGTGCAGGCCTTTCTCGGCCAGTTTGTAGTCCAGCAGCCAGCGATCGTCCTGCCCGCAGCGGACCTGGATATGGCGTTGTTCGAGGTAGTAGTCCTGATCCCACTCCCTGTCGGTCTGGCACAGGATAGGGTGGCCCTGGCGGACAATACAGCGCTGGGTATCACGGCATAACTCCTGGAACACAATTCCTTTCGGCGGCATCAGGGTCAGCATCGCGTCCTTGGGGTTGAGATCCTTGCCGGTGATCCCGAAATCAATTTCGCCCCGCTGGAGCCGATCAAAGGTATTGGGCTCCCATGCCTGGGTATCGAGAATGATATTGGGTCCTTTGGCAAAAATCTCCCCCAAGAACTGCGGCAGAAAAAGCGGGTAGGCGCTCTCGACCAGGGCCATTTTGAAATGGCGCTCGCTGGTCTCGGGAATAAACTCTGCCGGGGCGGTGAGCAGTTCGACTTCTCGCAGCAGGTGATCGAGCAGGGGAAGCAGCGCCTGCGCCCGGGGAGTTGGTGCCATACCGTGGGCGGTACGGGTAAAGAGCGGATCGCTAAACTGCTCGCGCAGGCGTGTCAGACTTTTGCTGACCGCCGACTGACTGAGGTTAAGCCGTCTGGCGGCATGGGTCACACTGCGTTCTTCCAGCAGGACATGGAGGCAAACCAGCAAGTTGAGATCGATACGGGCAAGTTTTTCAAAAGACACAACAAAACCTCAGGCAGAGTGATATTCCAGAATGGAAATTCTGATTTGAATATAAACCATTTCTGTTCATATCTCTAAGGGCTTAGACTGCCGCCATAACAAGAGAGGAAAGTCACATGAAGCCTGAAAACACGCAGTCCGGAACAAGGTTGGTTGCCCTGATGGTCACCCTTGTCCTGTTTAGCCCACTGGCTATCGATATCTACCTGCCCGCCCTGCCGGCGATGGCTGAGACCTTCGCGGTTGACGCCACCCGGGTTCAGGATACGGTGACCTGGTTTATGTTTAGCCTCGGCCTGGGACAGCTATTGGCAGGCCCGCTGGCTGACCGTTTTGGACGTCGCCCTATTGCTCTGGGCGGAGTAAGTATTTATGCCCTCAGTGCGGCGATGGCGTACTGGGCGCAGACACTGGATTTATTGCTGGTGGCTAGACTGCTGCAGGGGTTCGGCGCCTGTGCAACCTCGGTGGCTGCCTTTGCCGCCGTTCGCGACAGCTTCGGGCCTGAGCGTAGCGGCCGAATGATCAGCTACCTCAATGGGGCGATCTGCTTTATTCCGGCATTGGCACCGCTGCTGGGTTCGTGGCTGACCCATGAATTTGGCTGGCGTTCGAACTTCAGCTTTATGGCTGGTTTTGCCCTGGTAGCCGGTACCTTCCTGACCGTCTTTTTCAAGGAAACACGCCCGGCGGAAACCAAGGTTGATGGTGTGCTGTTCAGTGCTGAACGCTATATGTCGGTGCTGCGCGAGCCGGTGTTTTTGTTCCACGCTACGCTTTGTATGCTGTCGATGGCGGTGATTCTGGCCTATGTGACCTCGGCACCGGTATGGCTGATGGTGGAGCAGGGACAGAGCATGGGACAGTTTACAATGTGGTTCGGAGTGAATGCTGCCCTGAATATTCTGGCCTGTATGGTAGCACCCAAATACATGGATAAGTTTGGTACCCGCAACACCCTAAACCTCGGTTTGCTGATGCTGATTGGCTCCGGTGCGGCGATGCTGGTACTGAGCAGTATTCACCAGGCATGGGCCTTTATGGTGCCTATCTTTATGTCGTCTTTTGGTTTTGCCTTTGTTTTGGGCTCGGCGGCAGGTAAGGCGCTGGCACCGTTCGGTGACCGTGCCGGCACGGCGGCGGCATTGCTGGGGCTGTTCCAGATGAGCGGTGCCGGCATGATGGTGAGCCTGACTCAGCGTCTGGATTTAACCCCGCCGATGCTGCTGACGCTGCAGATGTGGTTATTGGTTCCCGGTCTGTTGATCCTGTGGTCAAAGCTGGGTCGCCGCTGGCATGCTGTCGCAACAACCAGCTAAGAACACTGAATTTATAACTAGACGCCTTTTCCCTGCAGGGCGCTGGGTCTCGACAACCCTTCTATGATTTGCCTGTCACGCTGTGGCAGGCTTTTTTTTGCCTTTCCATTGTTGGATCAGCAGTCCGCAGACAATCAGCACCAGTCCGGCAAGGGTCGAGGGGTGGATTTCTTCGCCGATGATGGTTGCCAGCAACAGCAGGGAGATAAATGGCGAAATGAAGATCAGGTTGCTGATCCGGGCTGTGTTGCGGGTGAGCCTCAGGGCATTGAGCCACAGGACGAACGTCACGCCCATCTCAAACAGTCCGACATAGCTGACAGCAAGCCAGCCTTGCCACGGCACGCTTGGCCAGTTGCCGAGATAGAGGCTGAGGCCGACAGAGAAAGGCAGCGAGACCAAAAAGCCGAGCAATACGCCCAGTACGGGATCGGCCTGGTTCTTGGCATTGAGGATCCAGTACATGGCCCACAGCAGGGTGGATAACAGTGCCAGCGCGACCCCGGCAGGGTTATCAAACTGCAAGGCCATGATATCGCCTTTGGTCGCGATCACCACCACACCCAGGTAGCCTAAGCCACAGGCGACCCAGTCCTGTTTGCGAATTTTCTGGCCGAGAAACACCGCGGCCATCAGAGTCAGGGTAATGGCCCAGCTGTAGTTGAGGGGTTGGGCCTGCGAGGCCGGCAATAGGTCATAGGCTTTGAACAGGATCAGATAATAGGCAAAGGGATTGATCAAGCCGAGCAGCAGATAATAGAAAGGGCGGGCCATGAACGTGCGGCCCAGCAGATGTAGCTTGCCCTGAAAGAAAGCAATAATTATCAGTGCGATAGCGGAGACCACACTGGCAGCCACCATCATTTGGATCGGGCTGAAGAAATCAAGGGTGATCTTAAATGCCGTGGCAACCGTCGACCAGAGTAGAACTGCTGCCAACCCATATCCGAGAGCGTAACGTTCGTTCATCATTCATCCATCATCTTTTTGTCTGCTTTTATATCAGAAGTCGCAGCACGGGTTATTCATAATATTTAGGTCAATAGGCCTAGAGCGCAGTCTATTCGATTGTCGATAGCCCGACCAGATCGCGGTTTCTCAGGCTGTGACAGCAAGCCCAATCATTCTGCCTGACGGATTGCAGCTCCCGTTCCTGGCCGCTTTACTGGCCATAATAGCTGGACATTTATCCAGTATCCACTTAGCCTTTAGCACAGAATAAATCGAGAATGAGCTCGTCTGACAGTCATCATTCTCGCTATTAATTAGGGTTGGAAATCATGATAACTGAGTGGCTCACAGGAGCGGAGCTGGCTGTTGTTGCAGCACTGTCCGGAGCAACCGTAGCCAGTGTGATCACGGCATTATGGATGAAAGGCCGCTGGCAGCAACAAGCGCAATTGCTCCGCCAGCAGGCAGAAGCGGATGCCCGCCTGGCCCAAAGTCAGGAACAGCATTATCAGGCTCAGCTTGCAGAGCGAAACCAGGATCTCGATGAACTGGATGTCGAGCGGGACCGCCTGACGTCCGAGTTGCGCCAGATGCATGCCCGTCTGGCGGCGGCATTGGAAAAAATGCGCCATTTCGAAGCGCTGAAAAATGAGAAACAGTACCTGACCGAACAGCTGGAGAATGCCCGGCTGGCCAATGCCGGGTTAGAGGCGGATCTGCGCGAGCAGGAGGCCCGTCATTTCGAAGAGCAAAGAGCAGCAGATGACAAGATTGCCTTGCTGGAAAATGCCGAAGAGCGGTTGCGGGTCCAGTTTGAAAGTCTGGCCAACCGGCTGTTCGAACAGAAAACCCGAACCGTCGACGAGCAGAACAAGCTCAGCCTGGAGCACCTGCTCAGCCCGCTCAAAGAGCAGCTGGAGGGCTTTAAAAAGCAGGTGACCGACAATTTCAGCCAGGAAGCCCGTGAGCGCCACACTCTGGTGCATGAGATCAATAACCTGAAGCAGCTCAACGAACAGATGGCCCGTGAGGCGATCAACCTGACCCAGGCCCTGAAAGGGGACAACAAGGCGCAGGGGAACTGGGGCGAAGTGGTGCTGGCCCGGGTACTGAGCGAATCCGGGTTGCGGGAAGGCCATGAGTACCAGACCCAGATCAGCCTGGAAAACGAAGAGGGTAAGCGCTACCAGCCGGATGTGGTTGTGCGCCTGCCACAGGAGAAGGACGTGGTGGTCGATGCCAAGATGTCGCTGGTTGCCTATGAACGCTTCTTCAATGCCGAGACAGCGGCCGAGCAGGAGTTGGCCCTGAGCGAGCACGTGGCATCGGTGCGAAGTCATATGCGCGGCTTGAGCCGTAAGGACTATCACCAGCTGCATGGTATTCGCAGCCTGGACTACGTACTGATGTTCATCCCGGTCGAACCGGCCTTTCAGGCGGCAGTCGAAGCCGACCCGAGCCTGATCCGTGATGCCATGGATCAAAATATCATGCTGGTCAGCCCGACAACTCTGCTGGTGGCTCTGCGTACGATCAATAACCTGTGGCGTAACGAGCGGCAGAACCAGAATGCCAAGCAAATTGCCGAGCGGGCCGGCAAGCTCTATGACAAGCTGCGCCTGTTCGTGACGGATATGGAAGCGGTCGGGGCATCGCTCGACAAAGCGAACCTGAGCTACCAGGGAGCAATGAATAAATTGGCGACAGGGCGCGGCAATGTGATCCGCCAGGCTGAAAGCTTCAAGTTGCTGGGCGTCGAGGTCAAGCGGGATATCAGCCCTGCTCTGGCCGAGCTGGCACAAGCAGCGGTCGCTGCCACGGAAGAAAACATACCGTCGGTATTATCGCCCGTGGCCTCGGTTGCAAATGATTTACCGTAGTGCTTTGAGCAAACCGCAGCCATCAAGTACACTAAGCCGGATAATTAAACACATATAGTATGACGGATATAGCATGACGGACACCACACAAGATACGACCCATTTTGGCTATCGTACTGTAGCCAAGGAAGACAAAGCGGATCTGGTCGCGGAAGTATTTCATTCCGTAGCCGCGAAATACGACATTATGAACGACATGATGTCGATGGGTATCCATCGGGTATGGAAGCGCTTTACCATTGATTGCAGTGGTGTTCGCCGTGGCCATCGTGTGCTGGACCTCGGTGGTGGTACGGGTGATCTGACAGCTAAGTTTTCCCGTATCGTCGGCGAAGACGGCCAGGTTGTACTGGCGGATATTAATAACTCGATGCTGAAAGTCGGCCGCAGCAAGCTGCGTGATATCGGCATCGTCGGTAACGTCGGTTATGTGCAGGCCAATGCCGAAGAGCTGCCGTTCCCGGATGATTACTTTGACTGTATTACCATTAGCTTCTGTCTGCGTAATGTGACTGACAAAGACAAGGCACTGCGCTCGATGTTCCGGGTACTGAAGCCGGGTGGCCGCCTGTTGGTGCTGGAGTTTTCCAAGCCGCAGCTTGAGCCGCTGTCTAAGGTCTACGATGCCTACTCTTTCCATCTGCTACCGAAAATGGGCGAACTGATTGCCAATGATGCGGAAAGCTATCGCTATCTGGCCGAGTCTATCCGAATGCACCCGGATCAGGATACGCTGGAAGGTATGATGAAGGATGCCGGTTTCGAGCAGACCCAGTACTACAACCTGACGGGCGGTATTGTTGCCCTGCACCGCGGCTACAAGTTCTGAGGACATTATGCCATTCGATGCTTTTGTTACCGGCGCGGTAGAAACCTCGCTAAATACCCTGTTAAAGGACGACGCCGAGAGTCAGCGTCGTCTGGGACGTCTGCGCGGCAAAGTCATTAGCGTAACCATTAATGAGTTTGGCAAGAAGCTGATCTTTATTTTCAGTCAGCAAATCGACGTACTGGCAGTCTATGAAGGTGAGGTGGACTGCGAACTTGCACTGAACCTGACCGTGCTGCCGGAGCTACGTCAGCAGGCCAACCTGACTCAGATGATCAAGGCCGACAAGCTGGCGCTGGAAGGCGATATCCAGCTGGCCCAGCAGTTCTCGGCATTGCTGAGCGGGCTAAAGCCGGATGTGGAAGAGAAGCTGTCGCAATATACCGGTGATATTGTTGCCCACACTTTGGTCAGCGGGCTGAAAACTGGCGCGCAGCGTATTCGTCAGGGAGCCAGGCGACGTCAGCGCGATTTGGCAGAAGTGATCACCGAAGAATGGAAGCTTGCGCCGCAGGCGCTGGAGATAGCCCACTTTGCCGATCTGGTCGATGATTTGAAATCGGATGTTGCCCGCTTCGAGGCCCGCCTTGATCAGCTGCTGGGGCGACGCTAAATCATGATGACCTATTCGGAGTTTAAACGCCTCTATCAAATTACCACAGTGAAGCTACGCTACGGGCTGGATGAGTTTCTGCCTGACGATCCGCGGGTTAAAGCACCGAAAATGGCTCGCAAGTCACTGTTTTGGATCAAGAACCAGCATGCCGACAAACCGCTGGGTGTCCGCCTGAGGCTGGCGCTGCAGGAGCTGGGACCGGTGTGGATCAAGTTCGGCCAGATGATGTCGACCCGCCGGGATTTGTTTCCGCCGCATATCGCCGATCAGCTGGCGATGCTACAGGATCAGGTTGCCCCGTTTGACGGTAAGCTGGCAAAGCAGCAGATGGAGCAGTCGCTGGGCGGACCGCTGGAAACCTGGTTTGACGATTTTGACGAAACGCCGCTGGCATCTGCCTCTATCGCCCAGGTTCATACTGCGACGTTGAAGTCGGATGGCCGCAAGGTCGTACTTAAGGTGATCCGTCCGGATATTTTGCCGGTGATCCAAGCCGATATTAAGCTGATGTACCGGATGGCGCGTATTTTATCGCGGGCGTTGCCGGAAGCCCGCCGCCTGCGCCCGGTCGAGGTGGTACGGGAGTACGAGAAGACCCTGCTGGACGAGCTGAACCTGATGCGCGAGGCGGCTAACGGTATTCAGCTGCGCCGCAACTTTGAAGACAGCGATATGCTGTATGTGCCGGAGGTATATACCGATCTCAGCAGCGAGCGCTTGCTGGTGATGGAGCGCATCTACGGTATCCAGGTCTCTGATGTCGATGCATTGGTGGCTAATGGCACAGATTTGAAGCTGTTGTCCGAAAATGCGGTGAATATCTTCTTTACCCAGGTGTTCCGCGACAGTTTCTTCCATGCCGATATGCACCCGGGTAATATTTTTGTTGCACGAGAAAACCCGGAAAATCCGCAGTGGATTGCGCTCGATTGTGGTATCGTCGGCACCCTCAACCGGGAAGACAAGCGCTACCTGGCTGAAAACTTGCTGGCCTTTTTTAACCGAGACTATCGGAAAGTGGCCGAGCTGCACGTTGATTCCGGCTGGGTACCGAAAGACACCAACATCGATGACTTCGAGTTCGCGATCCGCACGGTGTGCGAGCCTATTTTTGAAAAGCCGCTGGCTGAAATTTCGTTTGGCCATGTGCTGCTGAACCTGTTTAATACCGCGCGCCGCTTCAACATGGAAGTACAGCCGCAGCTGGTGCTGCTGCAGAAGACCCTGTTGTATGTAGAAGGATTAGGGCGCCAGCTCTACCCGCAGCTGGACTTGTGGGATACGGCCAAACCCTTCCTGGAAGACTGGATGTCCCGTCAGGTTGGACCACAGGCCGTGATTGATGGTGTTAAAAGTAGGGCTCCGTTCTGGGCTGAAAAATTACCGGAGCTGCCGGAATTACTGTATGACAGTTTGCGCCAGGGCAATGCGCTGAACCAACGGATTGATACACTCTACGACAACTTTATGGACAGTCGGCGTTATCAGGGCCTGGCAAGGTTCTATTTTGGTATAGGTGCAACCTTGGTTGTATGTTCTGCCATACTTTTTAGTAATCATGTTGAAACTTATCCAGCGGTCTCGGCCGTTACGGGGGTCACGTTTTGGTTACTTGGGTGGCGTGCTTGCCGCAAATAGCAGGTAAAGTATGCAGCCTAAACATATCGTTTTTGTTATCAACCACAATTAGCTGAGGTAAAACAAGCATGGGTGGTATTAGTATCTGGCAATTGCTTATCATTGCATTGATCATTGTGCTTCTTTTCGGTACCAAGAAACTTCGCTCGCTGGGCGGTGATCTGGGTTCTGCCGTGAAGGGCTTTAAGAAAGCGATCGGTGAAGATGACTCGGCAGCCAAGAAAGACGCTGACGCGGATTTCGAGCAAAAGAAACTTGCTGATGATCAGCAGGGTGAGCAGGCTCAAAAGAGCCAGAAAGACAAAGAGCAGGTTTAACGCGTGTTTGATATCGGGTTCTGGGAGTTAATACTGATCTCGGTGGTGGGATTGGTAGTACTGGGGCCGGAACGTCTTCCCGTCGCGATCCGTTCGGTATCGCGCTGGGTTGGCGCTGCTCGTAATATGGCTAATTCGGTGAAAGATGAACTGTCGCAAGAACTGAAAATTCAGGAATTGCAGGAAAATCTGAAGAAGGCCGAGCAAATGGGAATGAAGGACTTGTCGCCTGAACTGCGTGATTCGGTGGAAGAGCTGAAACAAGCCGCCGCGGATGTGCAGCGTCCCTATGCTGAGAAAAACGAGCACACCTCAGCAACGACTTCTCAAAAGCAGGATTAAATTACATCACTATGTCTACAGTCGAAGAAACGCAACCGTTATTCAGCCATTTGGTAGAGCTGCGTAATCGGCTGCTGCGTTCCATTTTGAGTGTCTTAGTGGTTTTTCTTGGTCTGGTCTGGTTTGCCAACGACATTTATGCGTTTTTGTCGGCACCTTTGGTCGAGCGTCTGCCCGACGGGGCGACGATGATTGCAACGGATGTGGCATCGCCTTTCTTTACACCAATAAAACTCACTTTGGTTACCTCAGTGTTTGTTGCTGTACCTATGATTTTGTATCAGGTGTGGGGCTTCATTGCACCGGGCCTGTACAAACACGAACGTAAGCTGATCATGCCGTTGCTGTTTTCCAGCTCGTTGCTGTTCTACGCCGGGGTGTCTTTTGCTTATTTTGTTGTGTTCCCGCTCGTGTTTGGTTTCTTTACCAGCATTGCGCCGGACGGGGTACAGGTTGCAACAGACATTGCCAGCTACCTCGACTTTGTTCTGGCACTGTTTATGGCCTTCGGTATCGCCTTTGAGATCCCGGTTGCCATTATTCTGCTGTGCTGGACCGGGGCGACCGATCCGCAGAGCCTGAAGCAGAAGCGGCCATATATCATTGTGGCTGCCTTTGTGGTGGGGATGATGCTGACGCCGCCTGACATTATTTCGCAGACATTGCTGGCCATTCCGATGTGCTTGCTGTTTGAGGTTGGCTTGTTCTTCTCTCGTTTCTATATTCGTGACGGAGAAGAGGAAGACGCGGAACATGACGAGCAATAAGCGTAATGCATGACAGAAGAACCGGCCGCTGGCCGGTTTTTTTATACAAATTTCAGAGATGGATGATCACATGATAGATATCGGGGTCAACTTGACCAATAGTCGTTTTGACAAGGATCGCGAGGCGGTGGTTGAACGGGCGAAGGAGGCTGGCGTCAAAGGCTTAGTGCTGACCGGAACCTGTATCGAAGAGAGCCGTCAGGCGCAGGCGATGGCCCGCCAATGGCCGCAGTATTGCTACAGTACGGCCGGGGTACATCCTCACGATGCCAAAACGGTCTCTGATTTGGCCCTGCCGGCTATCCGCCAGCTGGCGGCAGAGCCGGAAGTGGTGGCAATCGGTGAATGCGGGCTGGACTTCAATCGAGACTTCTCGCCGCGGCCGCAGCAGGAAGCGGTCTTTGAGGCGCAGCTGGCCTTGGCGGCGGAGCTCAATATGCCCGTGTTCATGCACTGCCGTGATGCCCATGAACGGTTTCTGGCGATCCTGAAGCCGTGGCGTGACCGCCTTCCAGCCGCGGTCCTGCACTGCTTTACCGGCACCGCGACCGAACTGAAGGAGTGCCTGGCGATGGACCTGCATATCGGTATTACCGGCTGGGTATGCGACGAGCGGCGGGGGACCGAGCTGCGCGAGATCGTGCACCATATTCCGGATAACCGCCTGATGATCGAGACGGACTGTCCGTATTTGTTGCCGCGGGACTACCGGCCGAAGCCCAAGTCCAGCCGAAACGAACCTAAGTTCTTGCCGCATATCGCGTCTGTGATTGCCCAGTGCCGCAATCAGGAACCAACTGAAGTGATTGCCCGTTCTTACACGACGACTCAGGCATTTTTTGCAATCGGATCGCCCGAAGCCTGACAGAGTGGTATCATCAGCAAAAAGCGAACCAACCCATACAAGGAGTATGCAGTGTCTGTATCTATCCAGGGCGCGTTTCCAGCCCGCCGTATGCGTCGCATGCGTAAGCATGATTTTAGCCGTCGTCTAATGGCAGAAAACCAGATTTCTGTGAATGATCTGATTTACCCGATGTTTATCCTGATGGGTAAAAACCGCCGTGAAACGGTTGAGTCAATGCCTGGCGTTGAGCGCCTGTCTATCGATCTGATGCTGGAAGAAGCGGAGTATCTGTCAAAGTTGGGTGTGCCGGCGATTGCATTGTTCCCGGTGATTTCGCAGGATTTCAAAAGCACCTGTGCCGCAGAGGCGTATAACCCGGAAGGCCTGGTACAGCGTGCCGTTCGTCTGCTGAAAGAGCATGTGCCGCAGATGGGGGTGATCACGGATGTGGCACTGGACCCGTTCACCATTCACGGTCAGGACGGCATCATTGACGAGACCGGCTACGTGATGAATGACGTAACGACCGAGGTGCTGATCAAGCAGGCCTTGTCGCATGCCGAAGCCGGTGCCGATGTGGTTGCACCGTCCGATATGATGGATGGCCGTATCGGCGCGATCCGTGAAGCTCTGGAAGAGGCGGGTTACATTCATACCCAGATCATGGCCTATTCTGCCAAGTATGCCTCGAACTACTATGGCCCGTTCCGTGATGCGGTCGGCTCGGCGGGTAACCTCAAAGGTGGCGACAAGAAGACCTATCAGATGGATCCGGCCAACAGCGATGAGGCCCTTCACGAAGTGGCCATGGATGTCAACGAAGGCGCGGATATGGTGATGGTGAAGCCGGGCATGCCGTATCTGGATGTGGTACGCCGGGTGAAGACTGAGCTTCAGGTACCGACGTTTGCCTATCAGGTATCAGGCGAATACGCGATGCACATGGCGGCAATCCAAAACGGCTGGCTGAAAGAGCGCGAGACAGTATTGGAATCGCTGTTGTGCTTCAAGCGTGCCGGTGCCGACGGTATTCTGACCTACTTTGCCAAGCCGGTTGCCGAGTGGCTGGCTGAAGAGGCAGCCGCCCGTCAGGCAGACAGCGACAATAAAGCCTAAGACTCCACGGAGTCTTGGCTAGCCACAGGGGCGGGATAGGACTATCTCGCCTCTTGTTTTATGGCTGTACGTTGCGGTTGATGGGGTTCTGCAGCGAAATCAGGGTCTCGGTAGACTGCACCTCATCAATCGCCTGCAGCTTGTCGATCAGCACATATTGCAGCTCCTCAATCGACTTGCACATCAACTTGACGAAAATATTGTACGCACCGGTGGTGTAATAGGCTTCGACGACCTCGTCCAGCTCGTTGAGCTTGGCCAGAGCCGAATGGTAGTCACGGGCGGCGTTTAGATTGATACCGATAAAGCAGCAGACGTCATAGCCGAGCAGCTTCGGGTTTACGACCACTTCGGTACCGGTAATTATTTCGGCTGCCCGCATTTTTTCCACCCGGACATGCACCGTGGCGGGACTGACATTGAACCGCTTGGCCATTTCTGCATAAGGGATCCTGGCATCATTCATCAGGGCGTTGAGGATATCGCGATCTAAATCGTCTATCCGTGGTGGCTGGGTCATGGTTTTGTCTTATCCCTTGTTTATCCGATACAGCTCATATCTTATACTGAGCTGGCTTCAGTATCGAATAATCAGACTTAATTGCGCTGTATTTAGACAGCTGCGCCGGCAGCTAGGCCTGCGCATACGATGGACTTTGACGATAGGGATATTTCTACGTTCTATGCGCTTTCTCGCTTTATTTTTGGTGCTGCTGGCGGCACCGGCCTATGCCCAGGTGAAAGATACCCTGGTTATCCATTCCTATCACCAGGGAATGCGATGGACAGATTCGTTGCAGGCCGGGCTGGAGTCGGCCTCGAAACCTCATGATATTCCCCTTCATGTCAGCTATATGGATAGCAAGCGCTATCAGTCGGCTAGCTATCTCAACGAACTGCTTGATATCTACCGGGCCAAGCTGACCCGGGAAAAATACCGGGCGATTGTGGTGACGGATGATAATGCCCTGTGGCTGGTGAACCAGCTCTCCGAAGAGGTCGGGGAGACGCCGGTGTTGATGGTGGGGATCAATAACTACCAGCCCGAGAAGCATGACCAGCTGTCGCAGGTTGCGGGTGTGCTGGAGGTGAACAACCCGGTAGACAATATTTCCCTGGCCCTGTCGCAGCAGCCTGACTTGAAGCAAATCTATGTGATAGCAGACGAGACCTATACCGGACAGGCGATGTGGCAGGAGATCAATGACTACCTGACACTGAACCCCTCCGAGCTGGTTGTACACCGTTTTCCGCCCGGACAATTTAGCGATGTTTTTGCCCGGGCCGCACAACTGCCTGAGCAGTCAGCGATTATTTTCCTGAGTTATTATTTTGACAGCAGCGGCGACTATATGGGGAGCCGCCCTTTTGTCGAGGCGCTGACCAAGGTTGCCTCTGCGCCTGTATATGCCTCTTACCGGTACCTGCTTGAGCAAGGCGTAGTCGGTGGTGTGATGAACAGTGGCTATGAGCAGGGGCAGCAAATCGGCCAGATGCTGGTGGCGGTTATCGATGGCGAAATCAGCGAGCTGCCGACGTTTACCTATAGTGCAAGTAAGGAGATGTTTAACCATCAGATATTGCAACGCTGGGGGCTGGCCGTGCCGGATGATGTGGTGGTGATCAATAAACCGCAGAGCTGGTTTGAGCGCTATAACAAAGAGCTGCGGGCGATTACTGTGGCCGTGGTGATTATGGGCGCAATCATTGTTTTTCTTAGCCTGATTATCCGCCGGCTGCGCAAGAGCGAGCGCAAGCTGCAACAGAGCCGGGCCCTGTTTGAAGGGGTGTTTGATCAGAGCTTTCAGTATATCGGTATCCTCGATTACAACGGGGTGTTGATTTCGGGCAACCTGGCCCTCCAGAACCTGGTCGGTCGCTCAATTATCAAATATGACAGCCCGATGTGGCGCTGGCACTGCTGGGATCATGAAACGGTATCTCGCCTGAGCAAGGCCTTTTATGCCGCCTGGCAGGATCAGCGGGTCCGCTTTGAGGTCGAGGTCCAGAGCAGCGAGGACGGCCGGCGGGTATTGGATATTGCAATGAAGCGCATGCCGGAGTCGGTCGGTGAGGCGGAGCAGTTGCTGTTTGAGGCCCGTGATGTGACCTCCCGTCATCAGATGGAAGAAAAGCTGCGCGAGCGGGAAGTCAGCTACCGCCTGCTTTACGAGCAGCAGCCGGTCATCCTGCTGGCTGTTGATAGTCAGGCCCGTATTCAGTCGGTTAACCAGTTTGCGGCCGATCTGCTGGGTTACAGCAAGCGCCAGATGCTGGGGCATAAGGTAACGGATTTCTATTTCGATGATGTGCCGTTGCCGCAGCAATACATCTCGGGAGTGCACGAGAGCAATGCGCAAAAGGTCTGGCGCCGGCAGCTCAGGTACAAATGTGCCGACGGTCATACCGTCTGGATCCGCGAGACGATTCGTCCTACCCAGTCAAAACTTCAGCTGCTGCTGGTTGGCGAGGATATTACCTCGACCCGTGAGCTGGAGGCACAGCTGGAGTATCAGGCCTGCCATGACTATCTGACGGACTTGTTTAACCGTAACCATTTTGAGCAGCAGCTGGAAGAGGTGTTGCTCGAAGCCAGGGAGCAGGAAGCCCGCCATGCCATGCTGTATATCGACCTTGACCAGTTCAAGGTGATTAACGATACCGCGGGCCATGAAGCCGGTGATGAAGCGTTGAAGCAAGTAGCCCTGTTGCTGCGGGGGATCACCCCGGAGAAGGCTACGCTGTCTCGGCTGGGGGGCGATGAGTTTGCCATCATACTGCGCCATTGCAGCTCGGCTGAGGCGGTGCAGTTTGGTAATGAAATTCTGCACCTGCTGGAAGAGGCTGAGTTTTACTGGCAGAACTCCCGGTTTAGCTTTAGCGGCTCGATTGGGATCCGGCTTATCGACGAGACGGCCGGTTCGACACAGCAGGTTCATGCCCAGGCGGATACCGCGTGTTATGCGGCCAAGGACGAGGGACGAAACCGTCTGCACCTTTACCATCCGGATGACGAAGAGCTCAAGCGCCGTGAGCTGGAAATGGAGTGCGTTAACCTGATCCGCAAGGCACTGGCCGAGAAGCGGCTGGAGCTGCACGCCCAGCAAATAGCCCCGCTAACCTCCACGAGCAACAAACAGCATTACGAGATCCTAGTCAGGATCCGCGAAAGTGACGGCTCCATGATATCCCCCGGGCTATTTATGCCGGCGGCTGAGCGTTATAACCTGGCACACCTGATTGACCGCTACGTGGTCAATGCTGTTATTGACTGGCTTGTCGCCCATCCCGAGGCGGTAGAGCAACTGGAGCTGTGCTCGATTAACCTCTCGGGGCAGTCGATGGGCAACCGGGACTTTATCCAGTTCATGGTGGAGAAAATCAGTAGCTCCGGCCTGCCGACCAACAAGCTGTGTCTGGAAATCACCGAAACGGCGGCCATCGGCAACATGAGCGAGGCGATACTGCTCTTTACCCAGCTGAAGGCATTGGGCTGTCTGATTTCGCTGGATGATTTCGGATCCGGGCTGTCTTCGTTTGGCTACCTGAAGCGGATGCCGGTGGATATTATCAAGATTGACGGCATGTTTGTGCGTGACATCGCTGACGACGAGATGGATTATTCCATGGTGAAGGCCATCAATGAGCTGGCGAAGAAAATGGGCAAGCAGACTGTGGCCGAGTTTGTCGAAAACGAAGCTATCCTCACGAAGCTTGATGATCTCGGTGTCGACTATGCTCAGGGGTATCTGTTTGGCAAACCGCAGCCACTGGCCGATCTGGTGAGCGAGTTGCGCCAATCCTCGGAGGCAGTGGTATAATCTTGCCCCTTATATCCCCAGATCGCTCGGTGCGAGCCGTATCGCCGGGGCTTATTGATTGATTACCGGAGAATTTTGTGCAACTCGCTTTAATCTGTGACACGCCTGACCGTCAGCATGAACTGGATGAATTGGCCCTGCGCTGGGGGCTGAGCCATGATGAAGACAGTACTTTTGCCCTGGTACTGACGAGCGAAAGGCTTGAGCTGCACAAACGTGACGAGCCGAAACTGGGCGCGGTGTACGTTGATCTGGCGGGCGGGGCGGCCTCCCATCGCCGTAAGTTTGGTGGCGGCCGGGGCCAGGCCATCGCCAAGGCGGTCGGGCTGAAGGGCGGCGTGACGCCGACTGTGGTTGACGGTACGGCCGGGCTGGGCCGTGATGCCTTTGTGCTCGCTTCCCTGGGGTGCAAGGTGCAAATGGTCGAGCGCCACCCGGTGGTGGCAGCGCTGCTTGATGACGGTCTGCGCCGGGCACAGCAGGATCCCGACATTGGCGGCTGGATCAGCGAGCGGCTGACCTTGCTCCATGCCTCGAGCCATGATGCCCTGGAGAAGCTGGCCGCGGATCCTGAGTTTGCCGCGCCGGATGTGGTCTATCTCGATCCTATGTACCCGCACAAGAAAAAGTCGGCGTTGGTGAAGAAGGAAATGCGAGTGTTCCAGACCCTGGTTGGCGCAGACAACGATGCCGATAGCTTGCTGGCACCGGCGATGGCACTGGCAACCAAACGGGTGGTGGTCAAGCGTCCTGACTACGCCGAATTCTTGGCCGGTCAAAAGCCGTCAACGGCGATAGAGACCAAGAAAAACCGTTTTGATGTCTATGTGCTGGCAGCGATGAAATAGGGCCGCTCGGGCTCTATCTTTTGCTCACCGTAATGTGGTGATACTCTTAGAAAGAATAATAATCATTGGCTTTGGCTGAAGGAGTGGTTAATGGCAAAGTCTTTATGTAAATATCGCCGAGTTGAAATTGCCGATCAGTTTGCCAACATCAGCAAAATAGTCAGTACGCCTAATTTTGTCTGCAGCAGCTGTGCACGATCAGCCAGCAGCAAGGATTACCTGTGCAAACCCAGCGCCCTTAAGAAAGCTGCGTCATTAGCCCCTGTTCCCAAAGAGGCTCCTGCTCCAATAATGGCTTCTGAGGCAGAAAGGCTGGGTACCAACGTCAGGCCGCTCCCGGCGCTGCCTGCTGTGGCTCGCACTCAGTTGGATGCGGTTGCCACCGTTGAGCAGGAGAGTGTGGCTTTGTTGCCGGCAGTGACCAAAAAGCAGGTTAAGCGCCTGAAGAAGCTAGCTAAGAAGAAAAACAAGCGGTTGAAGAAAGCTGCCAAGGCGGTTAAGCGCTATGAGAAGGCGCTGCAGAAGACCAAAAAAGCGTTAAAGCTCTAGCCGCCTGTAATACCAATCGACACATAACACCATTAAAAAAGCCTCCGAGTACGGAGGCTTTTTTAATTTCCGGCCGATTATGATTCTTTGATCAAAACCGCTGTCATCAGGCAAGTGATCACAGAAACAACAATCCCAGAAACGATTAACCAAGGAAGCATATCCATAGCTAGTTATCCACCTGTTAGCGACTAGAGGTGGCATTGAATAACTTTTACATAATGCTAGCAATAGGTCAGATATAAGATGAAATGCCTGTTAACACTTGGATACAAATCATCGCGATCAGACACATAAACATATGAATTTAAGAATAAAAAAGCACCCAAATGGGTGCTTTTTGTCTCAAAATATTATGTTGCTATAATGTTAATTTTTGGCCGGCAGAGCCAGTGTCAGGGCCTGGCGGGAAAGATCGGCGGCAGCCTGGCTGTCGTTCAATTTTTCCATTACATCAACCAGGTAGCCGTAGTCAGCCATATTCGGTCGTAGCTCGATAGCCTTCTCGAAGTGCTGCTTGGCTTCCTCCCATTTTTCCTCGCGCATATACAGCTGCCCCAGTGCACTGTAGGTGCTTGGGTTGCTGCTGTCATAGCGAAGCAGATCGGTCAGGCGGACAATGGCCGGATGGTAGTCAGCCAGGTTCAGTGCAGGTACCAGCTCAATCAGATCTTCGTCGTTGTTTTTCTTCAGTGCGTCACGAAGCACGGTGTAGGCCTCGCTGTCGGCACTGTGGCTGCTCATTAGCCTTACAAAGCAGGCAATAAGCTCAGGACGTTGCTTGGTTTTACGGTTGAGGCTGTTCCAGTGGCCCATCAGGCCTTCGCTGCCGCTTTGCTGGGTAATGTGGGTCATCAGCCCGCATTCGGCTTTGATTTGCAGTTCAGCCGCTTCCTCGGCAGTGATCACGCCAAGCTTCTCAAGCTGAGGAAGCTGTGCCAGTAGCGGTTTCCAGTCTTCCAGTTTCAGGTAACAGTCTTTCAGCAGCGCCAGCAGTACCGGGTTGCGGCTGTGCTCGTGCTGGATATCCTGCAAAGTGGCCACGGCCTGCTCGTACTGCTGCTGACGGAACTGCAGCTTGGCGCGAGTCAGGGCTACAGCCAGATTCTGACCATCGATATCGGCAGCCAGCTTCAGGTACTCGTCACGCTGGTTGGCGTCGCCCTGGCTTTGTGCGGCTTCTGCGGCGGCCAGGTAGTTAAGCAATGGCGCGTCGCTGTGTTTGGCGGCTTTGACAACCAGTTTCTCGGCCTGTTTCCAGTCGCCCTCGATGACCTTCATCAAGCCTGTCGAGGTCAGCAGGCGTGCTTTACGGGCTTTGCGGCCAGACAGCCAGCCGCGGGTCGAGCTGCCGACAGACAGAACGCGCTTGAGAATGGTTTCCAGCAGGAAGAAAGAGCCAAACAGGATCACGACAATCAGGATCAGGGTGGTCAGGCTCATTTCCAGAGTCTGGTTGGCCACGGAAATCAGCACATAGCCCTGATTGCCCGCCAGCATCGGGCCGGCAACAATACCGGCAATCAGCGCAGCAACCAGCAATAATAGTTTGATCATGCTGGGTTCTCCTCTGTGCTAAGTGGCTTCACTTGCTGGCGCAGGCGCTCGCTGATGGCATTGGTGATCAGGGGCTGAGACTTCAGCGTGCTTGGGTAGCTCGCTTCAATATTTTCCTGTGCAAGTTTATCCAGGGTGCTGATGAAGCTTTGCGCGGCAGGATCTTCCATGTCGTAAAACTGCTCGGCCCACTCTTTGGCCATCATCAGTGACTTGGTGTATAGCTCGCCCTGCTCGCGATAGACCGACTTGATCGCGGTCTCAAGCTTCGACTTGATGTTTTCCTGCAGGTAGAAGTCCTGCTTCGGTGAAAGTAGCGGGATCACGCTGCCGTCGCGGGTACGGTAGGTAACAAAGTGCTCGCTGAAGTTTTTCAGGGATGTCTTCAGGTTTTCTTTCCAGTCGTCAACAGAAGTTGACACTGTACCCGATTCAGTCGCTGTCGCTTCCGGCACGATGGCATTGGCCAGTGGTAGCGTTGCAACGGCTTCCTGCAGGCTGGTCAGGCGTAGCACCAGGCCGTCGCGGTCAACACGGGCAACGGCTTTCAGGGCGGTGATGTCACTGTGCATGGCTTCGCGGATCGGCGTCATGCTTGGATCGTTCAGCTCGGCAATACGGTGATCGGCAGATTCAAGCAGGATGGTAGCACTGGCCGTGTCATGTTCCAGCCACAGTTTGCGACCGGCCATTTTGACCAGATAATCCGCTTCGGCCAGCAGCCAGTCGTTCGGGCGGCGTCCTTTCATTTCCGACAGTGCCATTTGCAGGCCGGTGATGGATTTGCCCTGCTGCGAGATAGAGACATCGGTGCGCTGCAGGCTCTTCTCTACCTGGCTGAGGGTTTCTTGTTTGGTCGCGGCAATGCTGTTGGTCAGGTTGCTCTTTACACCCGCCAGCTGCTGCTGAAGCGCAGCCATTTTTGCGTTCTGGGCCTGGGTTTGCTGGTGACCGTGGTAATAGAGGCCGGCACCGAGTGCGATGACGAGGGCAATGGCGATAGCCCCCATTTTGCTGCCGCTTTGTTTTTCGGCTGGCTGAGGAGCAGGTGCTGGCTGGCTGGCTTCCGCCTTGGCTGCTGTTTCCTTCGGTGCAGAGGTTTCAGGTGCCTGGGCTTTGGCACTTGATTGACCTTGCTTGTCCGTTGTTTTTGACACTGCCGATTGTTTGTTATCTGCAGAGGTTTCGTTATTGGTTTTTTTGTCAGTCATCCGATTATCCCATCGTGCCTATCTTGCTTAGGGTCGTGAAAAGGCAGTTGTTGGCCGCACTCCCCACGGTGGAAATTGTACAAAAACCAAGCGTTTTAGCCTGGTCCGCGATTCGTTGGCTTGGTACGAAAAGGTGGCGCTGAAGAAACCAAGCCTTGTTGTCATCAGGAATTAAACTACTTAGGTATGACAGCTGCTCGCCACTGGTGACAACCAGTGCCGATATCTGCCTCGACTGCCATATCCGGCACAGCTGCTCGCCATCGAGTGGGATCCAGCTGCGCAGGTATGTCTCGCAGTAGCTGACCTCGGCCTTGCGTTGTTGCAAGGTTTGGTAGATCAATTCACGACCGCCGTTGCCGCGTAAAATCAGTATCCGGCGGTTTTGTATCCGAGCTTGAGCCAGTGCCGGTAATTCCAGTAATCCTTCACTGTCACAGCGCGACTGAGGTGATTGCACGTCGCTGCCGGTACACTCGGAGAGTGCTGCGGCAGTTTTGTGCCCAACGGCCATATAATGCACGTTTTTTGGCCAGCTGGCACCTTGTGTTGTTAAGTAATTGTGCGCCAGGTTCACTGCATGAACACTGACAGCAATCAGAAAATCGTCTGATTGCAGCTGATTTAGCTGGGAAATCAACATAGGAAGTTGTTTTCCCGGCTGAATATCGAGCAGTGGTTGAGCAATAGCACTGATCCCCGCTGCATTGAGCTGCTGTGCAAGCTGGTGGCATTCCGGGGCCGGACGGGTGATCAGTATGCTCATCAGGCGTTGCCGTATAGCTTATCCAAGATGTCCTTGGCACCATCGTCGAGTAGCTGCTCTGCCAGCTGGGTGCCCAATGCTTCTGCATCGGCGGCCGGTCCGCTGATCTCGCCGCTAACAATCTTGCTGCCGTCAGGCTCGCCAACTAGGGCGCGTAGCCAGATTTGATCGCCTTTGAGTTCCGAGTAGCTACCGATAGGGACCTGACAGCCGCCCTGCAGGCGGTTGTTCATTGCACGCTCACAAAGAACACGGGTCGCGGTTTCCTGGTGGTTCAGGGCGCCAAGCAGCTTACGGACACGGGTGTCATCCAGACGGCATTCAATGCCGACAGCGCCTTGGCCGACCGCTGGCAGGCTGGTCTCTGGGGCGATGGCATCACGGATGCGGTCGTCCATTTTTAGTCGCATAAGGCCGGCGCAGGCGAGGATAATGGCATCGTATTCGCCGTCATCGAGCTTGCGCAGACGGGTATTGACGTTGCCGCGCAGGTCTTTGACAACCAGATCAGGGCGCTGGGCACGAAGCTGGCATTGACGGCGCAGGCTCGAGGTACCGACTACGGCACCGGCCGGAAGTTCGTCAATCGTATTGAAAGTGTTGGAGACAAAGGCATCACGCGGGTCTTCGCGCTCGCAAATAGTGACCAGTCCCAAGCCTTCGGGAAACTCGACAGGGACATCTTTCATCGAGTGTACGGCGATGTCGGCACGGCCTTCGAGCATCGCCACTTCGAGCTCTTTCACGAACAGACCTTTACCACCGACCTTGGCGAGCGGGGTATCCAGAATGATGTCGCCTTTGGTAACCATAGGTACCAACTCGACAATCAGGCCTGGATGAGCCTGCTCCAGTGCATCTTTTACAAATTCTGCTTGCCACATTGCCAGCGGGCTTTTGCGGGTGGCAATGCGGATCGGTTTATCGGTCATAGAATCGGGTCCATTAAATCGCTTGCATTTATACACGGTAATCGTATCACTACTGCGCCATGATGGTAATTCACTTGTTGCCCTCAGTGCGGTGAAGCAGTATTGTCTTGATATGTGTTGTAATTAATGTGATATTTCTCACATAACCTTTAAGTGAAAAATTCATTACAATACCGTCGCTGGCGGTTTATTGAGTTTGTACTAGCTTGAGGGAATCAGGACAAGGATGGGCTGTATCGCCAATTTGCCAAAAAGCGAGCCATTCATAAGCTGTCATAAATCGTCACTATCTTTACGGTTAAAGCAAAAACTGTTACATTGATCACGTTTTTGCTCGCGTGTAGGACACTATCTACACTAATAATGACAAGATTTGGGCCGCTCTCTAGCTGGTAGCTCTTGGAAGAGTAATTTGCATAATTATATCGAGACGCTTAAAAGTAGACTGGATCAGCACAACCAGCTAAGGCTGGAGCGTGCCCGCGCAGCCATGAATGCGCAGTCCGAGCAGGTATTCAACCTGCTGACCGTGTTACTCCACTATAATCACCCGGCGGTACCTGGCTATCTTGATCAGGCTGTGCCTGTGGGCATTGCCGCGTTTGACGTTTCCGAGCAGCAGCAACAGCTGATCGACGATTGTGCGCTTACCAGCCAGTCGACCATTACCCCTCCTCAGCTATCTAACGGCGAATACCCGATCCTTGGCCTCTATGCCATGGGCAGTACCTCTTCGCTGGGCCAGAGTCTGACCAGTGATCTTGATATCTGGGTCTGTATCCGTACCGATATGGCGGCGGACGATCGCAAGGCGCTTGAGAGCAAGTGTTCGCTGATCTCCGACTGGGCGATGGCACAGGGTGTCGAGGCCAACTTTTTCCTGATTGACGAAAATCGTTTCCGCGATAACTTTTCCGAGCAGATGACCGGTGATAACTGCGGCTCGAGCCAGCACCTGCTGCTGCTTGACGAGTTTTACCGCTCGGCGGTCCAGCTTGCCGGCCAGCGCCTGATGTGGTTTATGGTGCCGCCGGAAATGGAAGAGTGTTACGACGAATATATCGATTACCTTGATTCGAGTGGGTATATCCGTCGTGAAGAGTGGATTGATTTCGGTGGCCTGACCCGGATTCCGGCCGAGGAGTATTTCGGCTCTAGTCTGTGGCAGCTCTACAAGAGTATCGACTCGCCGTATAAATCAGTGCTGAAAGCGATTTTGCTCGAGGCATACTCATGGGAATACCCGCACACCCAGCTGCTCAGTGTCGACGGCAAGCGCCGCTTCTTCTCGGAAGATCGCACCGAGTTTTGTATGGATGCGTATTACCTGATGCTGGAGAAGGTGACGCGTTACCTGGAGCGTATTGACGATCATCGTCGCTTGGATTTGGTCCGTCGCTGCTTCTACCTCAAGACACATGAGAAGCTGACCCGTGAGCCGGCCTCCGGCTCGGTGGCGTGGCGTCGTGAGGTTCTGGGCAAGCTGACGTCGGACTGGCAGTGGTCGCAAGAGGTGCTGCTTGAGCTGGACAACCGCCGTGACTGGAAGGTAGAGCAGGTCAAGCGGGCGCACAACGAGTTGCTTGATGCCCTGATGCTCAGCTACCGTAACCTGATCCGCTTTGCCCGCCGCAATAACATCACCTCGGCGATTAGCCCGGAAGATATCAGTATTCTGGCGCGTAAGCTGTATGCGGCGTTTGAGGTCCTGCCGGGCAAGGTCACCTTGCTTAACCCGCAGATCTCCCCAGACCTGCACGAGCCGAACCTGAGTCTGATCCAGGTACCGGCCGGGCGTACCAATGCTGCTGGCTGGTATCTGTACAAGCATTCGCTCGACCCGTACGCCATTTTGGGCCAGCCGTCGCTGGAGCATAACCGTTACCTGAGCAAGCTGGTTGCCTGGGCATACTTCAACGGCCTGCTGACCGAATCGACCTGTCTGCATAATGTGGTACGTGATGCCGCGATGGATATCGATAAGCTCTATCAGCTGGTCAGCGATATCCGCAATACGTTCCCGATCCGCCGTCCGCAGCCGGGGCTGCAGGCGCTGTCGAGCCCGTGCGAAATTCGCCAGCTCGGGTTGTTTGTCAATTTGGAAAATGATCCGACGACCGAGCTGAAAAACCGTTCGGTCCGTTTTGACTTTAAAAATACCGATATCTTTAGCTATGGCCCCGAGCAGACCTGCCTGGTCGGCAGTGTGGATCTGGTCTACCGTAACTCGTGGAACGAGGTGCGTACCCTGAATTTCAGCGGCGAAAATGCCATGCTGGATGCGCTGAAAACGGTGCTGGGCAAGATGCACCAGGATGCAATCCCGCCGGAGTCGGTGGATGTGTTCTGCTATAGCAAACACATGCGCGGCCTGATCCGTAACCTGGTCTATCAGCTGGTAGCCGAGTGTATCGAGATGCGCCTCAAGCCGGTTGAACAGGAAAAACGCCGTCGCTTCAAGGCGATTCGCATTGGCGAACAGACCCATGGCCTGTTTTTCGAGCGCCGTGGGGTGTCGGTCCAGAAGCTGGAAAACTCGGTTGATTTCTATAGCTGTATTTCGACCAACAAGCTGTTTGGCTCGGCCAATCTGGTGATGGGTAAGGCTGATGAGCCGCACCCGCCGGAAATTGTCGATGCCTATGCCAGCGAAGGCCTGATCCAGTTTTTCTTCGAAGACTGTGATGCCGGCTACAATATCTATATTCTCGACGAGTCGAACCGGGTAGAAGTCTATCGCCAGTGCAGCGGTGACAAGGATGAGATGGTTCACGGGGTAAACCGTTTTTACACCTCGGCCCAGGACCGTTTCAGCTATAGTGCCAATTTTATTAATTTTAACCTGCCGCAGTTTTACGACATCGTGCACAACGATGGCGGTGAGCCGCAGGTGATCCCGTTCAAGAGTGGCCAGCAAATCCCGCGACCCGCGGCGGCTGGAGCCGCCCCCAACATGATGTCACTATCGACACGGTAGCTGGGTTTTGGGACCGAATAACAAAAAGCGAGAGTCTGTCGGCTCTCGCTTTTTCGTTTTGGGCTGTTTACCTACTCGTCGTGCAGGCCTATGACCAGTCCACCGGCTCTTCGGCATGTAGCGAGCATTCCTGCTTCACCAGCGAAATCAGCTCGGCCCCGCTGCGGGTACAGTGCCACAGGCCGTCTTTGTATTTGAAGTGGTAACCGCCTGATTTTGAAGCCAGCCAGATTTCGTGCAACGGCTCCTGGCGGTTAATGACGATTTGGCTGCGGTTCTCGAATTCCAGTGTCAGTACGTTGCCGGTCGTCTCATATTCAATGTCTGCACCGGATTCGTCGATGCCTTCCTCGATGCTCATAAGAACCTCATCGGCTAACTTATGAAATTCTGTATCATTCATCCCATTGCGTCCTATTGCTTTTCCTAGTGTTGGTGCGATTATAGAGGGCAATGAAATGATAATCACTGGCTTTGAAAAATGCGTAAAGGTTTATTGGCAATTTTAGTACTGGGTGTATTGGCACTTAATGGCTGTGGTCAGAGCGGGCCGCTATATATGCCGGACGACTCCGAGCAGCAGCAACAACAGTAACGACAGCGATCAGACAGGGAAGAGACAACTTTGGATTATTTTAACTACCAGCAAGACGGCCAGCTTTGGGCCGAAGACATTGCACTTACCGACCTCGCTGAGCGTTACGGTACCCCTTTGTATGTGTACTCCAGGGCAACGCTGGAGCGACACTGGAATGCGTTTGATCAGGCGGTGGCCAACCACCCGCACCTGATTTGTTATGCCGTGAAGGCCAACTCCAATATCGGGGTACTCAATGTGCTAGCCCGGCTGGGTTCCGGGTTCGATATTGTCTCGCAGGGCGAGCTGGAGCGGGTTATCGCCGCCGGTGGCGATCCGGCCAAGGTTGTTTTCTCCGGTGTCGGCAAGACGGCCGCGGAGATGAAGCGGGCGCTGGAGCTGGGTATTAAATGCTTCAATGTTGAATCCGAGCCTGAGCTTGAGCGCCTGAATGAGGTGGCAGGCTTGCTGGGCAAGGTGGCGCCGGTATCCTTGCGGATCAACCCGGACGTCGATGCCAAGACCCACCCGTATATCTCGACCGGTCTGCGTGACAATAAATTTGGTATTGTGTTTGACCGCGCGCCGGAGGTTTACCGCCTGGCACAGAGCCTGCCGAACCTGAAAGTGACCGGTATGGACTGTCATATCGGCTCCCAGCTGACCGATATCGAACCGTTTATCGATGCCACCGACCGCCTGCTGGCCCTGATTGATACCCTCAAGGCTGAAGGCATTGAAATCGAGCACCTCGATGTCGGCGGTGGACTGGGCGTGACATACAGTGACGAGCAGCCGCCGCAGCCTTCTGACTATGCCACCGAGCTGCTGGCTCGCCTCAAGGACCACCCCGAGCTGGAACTGGTTTTTGAACCGGGTCGTGCAATTGCCGCCAATGCCGGTGTGATGTTGACCCGAATTGAGTACCTCAAGCACACCGAGCACAAAAATTTTGCTATTGTCGACGCGGCAATGAACGATCTGATCCGTCCGACCCTCTATCAGGCATGGCAGGACATTGTGCCGGTATGCCCGCGCGAGGGTGAGAAGCAGACCTATGATTTTGTCGGCCCTATCTGCGAGACCGGCGATTTCATCGGCAAGGAGCGTACCTTGTGTCTCGAGCCGGGCGATCTGCTGGCGGTACGTTCGGCAGGAGCCTATGGGTTTGTGATGGCGTCAAACTATAATACCCGTACACGCGCTGCCGAAATCATGGTTGACGGCCAAGATGCCCATGTGGTCCGCGAGCGTGAAACGCTGGAGCAATTGTGGCAGTCTGAGCACCTGTTGCCAGAATAACAAGAAGGGACATCATGCAGATCAATTTTTCAAAAATGCATGGCTTAGGCAATGATTTCATGGTGGTGGATTGCGTGACACAAAACGCATTCTTCTCGCCTGATGCCATCAAGCGGCTGGCCGATCGCCATCGGGGGATCGGTTTTGACCAGCTGCTGGTGGTCGAGCCGCCCTATGATCCGGAGACTGATTTTCACTACCGGATCTTCAATGCCGACGGTAGCGAGGTTGAGCAGTGCGGCAACGGTGCCCGCTGTTTTGCCCGTTTTGTCTGGATGAAAGGGCTCACCAATAAATACCATATTTCCGTCAGCACCAAGGGCGGAAAAATGATCCTGAAGCTGGAAAATGACAACCAGGTGACGGTCAATATGGGGGCGCCGGAGTTCGAGCCGGGCAAGATCCCGTTTCGTGCCAAGCAAAGTGAAAAAACCTATATTTTGCGAGCCGGCGATAACACGGTATTCTGTGGCGCGGTAAGCATGGGGAATCCGCATTGCGTGACTGTGGTGGACGATGTCGATACGGCTGACGTCGAGACGATGGGTCCGCTGCTGGAATCCCACGAGCGGTTTCCTGAGCGGGTCAACGCGGGCTTTATGCAGATAGTGAACCGTCGCGAAATCAGGCTGCGGGTCTACGAGCGTGGCGCCGGTGAAACCCAGGCCTGTGGCAGTGGCGCCTGTGCCGCTGTCGCCATTGGTCAGCAGCAGGGGCTGCTGGATGAAAATGTAAAAGTGAGCCTTCCGGGCGGCGATTTGCATATTCGCTGGGCCGGAGAAGGCAAGCCATTGTATATGACTGGCCCTGTAGCACATGTCTTTGATGGACAAATAGTATTATGACAGATGTATCCCAACTGGGTGAGCTGCCGGTAGTGGCAGACACCCCGTTGTCCGATCAGGATGTGGCTGAGTTTCTGCTCGACAACCCTGATTTTTTTATCCGACAGCCGGAATTACTGACCCAGCTGCGCGTGGCCCACAGTGAGCGTGGTGCGGTGTCGCTGGTGGAAATTCAGCTCGACAGGCTACGAGGCCGGGTGCGTGAACTCGAGGGGGAAATTAATACCCTGGTAACCGCCGCCGGCAAGAACAGCGAGCTGTTTGAAATCTTTGCCCGCGCCCAGCAACAGTTGTTTCAGACCCACAATATCTACCAGGCGCTGGTGATCCTTGAAGAGCTCAGCAGCCAGCTGCAGCTGGACTTCAGCCTGAAGCTGTTTGATAGCTTTGATGATAACCTCTATTTACCACGTAAGGCTTTTGAGGGCTTTCGTGTTGCCCACCTGTCGCATCGGCCGGTTTACATGGGCCGGTTGCGCAGGCAAGAGAGTGAGCTGCTCTTTAGCCATCCGCCGCACCTGGGCTCCTATGTGGTGCTGCCGCTGGGGATCGAACATCCTATCGGGGTGTTGAGCTTTGCCAGTACGGATGGTGGTCATTTCCAGCCTGCGATGGATACCTTGTTTGTCGAGCAGTTGGCCCTGGTGCTGACTCGCCTGATCCATCACTGGGAATATACCCGCGAGGTAATTGATTGAGCCAGTTGCCTTCCGGGCTGGACAAGCCCCTGCAGCGTTTTTACGAGTACCTGCGTAGTGAACGCGAGCTCAGTCTGCACACTCAGCAGAACTACAAGCGTCAGCTGACAACGCTGGCCGAGCAGCTGGTTGAGCTGGAGGTCACGGACTGGCGGGTGGTCGATGCCGGCTGGGTACGTCAGCTGGCGAGCAAGGGGATGCGTGACGGCCTGAAGGCCAGCAGTCTGTCGATGCGCCTGTCTGCGCTGCGCAGCTTTTTTGATTATCTGGTACGCCAGGGAGTTTTGAAGGCCAACCCTGCCAAGGGGGTCTCTGCGCCACGCAAAGCGAGGCCGCTGCCCAAGAACCTCGATGTCGACGAGATGGATCAGCTACTTAGCGTTGATGAGGATGATCCGTTGTCGATTCGGGATCGGGCGATGATGGAATTGATGTACGGGGCCGGACTGCGCCTGTCGGAGCTGGTAAACCTGGATGTGCGCGATATTAGCCTGAGCAAGGGTGATATCCGGGTGATCGGTAAAGGGGACAAGGAGCGAATTGTTCCTTTTGCCGGGCTGGCTCGCGACTGGGTTGGCCATTGGCTCAAGGTCCGCGGACAGCTGGCGGCCAGCGGTGAACCCGGTCTGTTCGTCTCCAAGCTCGGGCAGCGGATTTCCAACCGCAACGTCCAGAAACGGATGGCGGAATGGGGCCAGAAGCAGGCCGTATCCAGCCATATTAACCCGCACAAGCTGCGCCATAGCTTTGCCACCCATATGCTCGAGTCGAGCGGGGACTTGCGGGCGGTACAGGAGCTACTCGGCCATGCCAACCTCTCGACCACCCAAATTTATACCCACCTCGATTTCCAGCACCTGGCACAGGTGTATGATGAAGCGCATCCGAGGGCAAAACGAAACAAACGCTAGTGCGTCTTGCCACCTATTCTGCTGATGTAACCGAGGGCTGATATGCAGTTTTATCGCAACCTCCAGTCGCCTAAGGCGCTGACTTTTGATTTGGATGATACCCTGTATGATAACCGCCCGGTGATCCGGCGGGCCGAGCAGGCGATGCATGACTGGCTGGCTGAGTACCATCCGTGCAGCCACAGTATGGCCCGGGAAGACTGGCTGCGGCTGAAAATGCGTTTGGCGGAGCAGACGCCTTATTTGCGCCATGATGTCAGCCTATGGCGCTATGAGGTGCTTAAAGTCGGACTGATGCAGCTTGGTTATTCACAGGAAAAGGCCGAGCTGGCCGCCCGGGAAGGACTGGAGCGGGTACTGGTTGTCCGCAACCAGGTTGATGTCCCGGAGGAAACCCATCGGGTACTGGCCGAGCTGGGTCAGAAGCTGCCCTTGCTGGCTATTACCAACGGCAATGTTGATGCGGACAAGATAGGTCTCGGCCAGTATTTTTCTCGGGTGCTGGTGGCAGGCCGGGACGGCTTGGCGAAACCCGAGCCGGATATGTTTGCTCAGGCAGCGGCGCTATTGGATATGGCGGCACAGGACATTCTCCATGTCGGCGATCACCTGATCACCGATGTCGGCGGCGCGAAACGAAACGGCTTTCAGGCCTGTTGGTACAACGACCAGCAGCGCCAGCTGCATAGTGAGCCCAAGGCAAAATGGCTGCCGGATGTCGAAATCTGTCGCCTGTCGCAGTTGCTTGAGTTGGTTTAGTGCTGGCTGGGAAGAACAAAAAGGCGATCACGGTGATCGCCTTTTTTGATCCGGTTGAAACCGGTAAATCTATTGTGACTCTAGCCGCGCTATTCCAGCAGGCTCTGCTTCGGCTCGTTGCTGATCAGCCTGTCGACCGAGATCAGCCCCGCACCCCAGAACACATTGACCAGCATCATCATGCCCCATAACTGGTGGTCGAAGAAGCCTTTCTCCCACAGCAACGGGTAGGACACCACGGCAATAATATTGAAGACGAACAGTACCAGTGCCATCGGACGGGTGAATAAACCCAACGCCAGAAAAACTGGCAGGATCAGCTCGGCGGCTGTCCCCATGTAGGCGGCAAGCTGCCATGGCAGCAAGGGCACCTGATACTCGTACTCGAAGAGGTAGAGGGTGCTGTCCCAGCTGGAGTATTTAACCATGCCGGATTTGAAGAAGACCCAGGCCACCCAGAGCCGGGTGAATAGCAGCAGCAACGGGATCAGAGGCTCCGTAATACGCTGTGCCAGGCCGTCGATTTGTTTGATAAAACTCAGCATGCTCACTCTCCCTCTGGCAAACCATGAATGTCGGTAAAAATGTGTCGCTGGACGAGCTCGCCGAGCATCGCCAGCATTTCCTCGGAGGCTTCACCAAGACTGCCTTGCTGCTGGCTGAGCCGGATCAGTCCTGTGGCGCCCGGATTCGTGCCCAATACCATCATTTGATCCGGGCGTCGCTGGATCACCGCAGATTCCGGCTGGCTAAGATCAATCTCTTCAACGGCGTTGTCAGTGATCATCTGCCAGATGGTAGCGACTGGGTAGTCGGAATCGATACAGAACGTTGGTTCGGGTACCTCAAGCCGGAGCTGGGGTAAATTGGCTTCGGTCAGTTGCCCCAGCTTGGCAAACGGGAACTGGCTGTCGATGGCCGGCGCATGGGCGGCGCGATCGAGGTACCACTCCAGGCTGGCCAGATCTGCCAGATACGGCACGGCTTCTGTCAGTGCCGGTTGGCTGTTGACCGTATCACATAACCCTTCCCCGTAATGGCTGACATCGCCCTGCTGCAGCGGTTGGGTCAGGACATGCTGGCGCGCAAGCTGGCTAAAGCACTCGTCACCGACCACGGCTTTGACGCAGGGGTAGACCACCTCAAGGATTTCCGACAGGCTGATAATAAAGTTGTTGCGGTAAATCTGGATCAGCTGTTCGGCCGGAAACTGGCCATCGGCAATGTCTGCTGCCACGGTGCTGGGCTGGTAGTGCAGGGCTGCCGCAAAGTCTTGCTGCAGTTGGTGCAGCTTGCCGTCTTTGTCCCGGTCAGGGGGTAAGGATTTGTCCATCTTGCGCCTCCTGCATGATAATGTTGCGTGCCTTGTCGGCTTCCCCGAGCAGGACCGAGAGTGGCGGAATATCCAAATCCCACTCAATCAGGGTCGGTGTCCTGCCGTGCTGCTGGACCCAACGGCGATAGAGTTGCCATACCGGTTCGCTGACGGGTTTGCTATGGGTATCAATCCAGATCTCGCCGTCTTCGAATTGCTTGACGGTAAAGCCGGCCAGGTGGATCTCTTTGACCGCCGAGGCATCCAGCGCAGCAATGTACTGATCACAGTCAAAGCCATGGTTGAAGGCGCTGACGTAGATATTGTTCAGGTCGAGCAGCAGGCCACAGCCGGTGCGCTGTTGTACCTGATGAAGAAATTCCCATTCCGGAATCGCCGAGTGGGCAAAGCTCAGGTAGCTGGACGGGTTTTCGATCAGCATCTGGCGACCGAGATACTCCTGTACTTGGTCAACCTTGCGACAAAAGTGCACCAGCGCTTCCTCGGTGTAGGGCAGCGGCAGCAAATCATTGAAAAACTGCCCGTCGACAGAGCTCCAGCTAAGGTGATCCGAGACGGCAATCGGGTTGATTTCATCAACCAGTTGCTTGAGCTGGCTCAGATGCTGGCGATCCAGGGGATCGGCCGAGCCGAGGGACAAGCCGATACCGTGGCAGCTAACCGGGTAGTGCTCGGCAATCTGCCGTAGCTGCTGCCGGGCGGTAGAGGTTGTGATGAAGTAGTTCTCACTGTGGACCTCCAGCCAGCCGATATCCGGTTTCTGCTCCAGAACCTGGGTGATGTGGGGGGAGCGCAGCCCCACCCCAACCATCTGGTGCTGTGTCAGGCCGCCCACTTATTTTGCCTCTGGCGAACTGCCGGCCAGGCGGTCACACAGGCCTTTTGGCACCATGATAAAGGCATCTTTCTGACCGTCGACCTTGGAGGTGCCGGCACATGAACTGGTTTTGGTGGCACAGTCGTTCTTGCCGGCTTTGGCAACGCCGTAGCATTTTTCTTTGGCCTCGGCGGCAACAGCGGTCGAGGCTGTCATCGCGGTACCGGCCAGGGCAATCAGGCCGGTAACGGCAGTGGCAAGGGCTACGTTGGTTTTCTTCATAATCATTCCTTAGATTGAGCTAGCAGTACAAGATGTCGTAGTGATTAAGACGATGAAGTAGAACCACCGGCCAGGCGGTCACACAGGCCTTTTGGCACCATGATGAAAGCGTCTTTCTGGTTGTCCGTTTTGGAGGTGCCGGCACAGGAGCTGGTTTTGGTTGCGCAGTCGTTCTTACCGGCCTTGGCTACGCCGTAGCATTTCTCTTTGGCTTCGGCAGCCACAGCGGTTGAGGTGGTCATTGCGGTACCTGCAAGCGCAATAAGGCCGGTAACGGCTGATGCTAGAGCGATATTGGTTGTCTTTTTCATAATCATTCCTCTTTAATTCGCTGACTGTTGCTGCATGGAGCAACGTTTCCTTTTGTTATTGTTGGCGCTTCTTATTGCGCTCTCGGAACATAAGAAAGGGCGAGCAGGTTTTTTATTTCACTCTTTCTTAACTTTTTTTTCTGGTGTGTAACATCCTGCCATTTCCAAGCATAGAACAAATAATAAAAGGCAAGCATTTGAAACTGGTTAATTATCAAACTGCTGTGCGACTGGAAAGCCGGTTTGTCTGAATCTCCGGGGAGGGTGAAGATATCGAGGCATTCTTGAATTGAGCTGGTATAATCACCAGCATTGTATAAATAACCAGTAGGTAACGATGGACGCTTCACTCCTGTTAGATGGCCTTAATGATAAGCAAAGAGAGGCGGTGGCTGCGCCGCTAGGTAATCACCTGGTTCTGGCGGGTGCGGGCAGCGGCAAGACCCGCGTACTGGTCCATCGTATCGCCTGGTTGATGCAGATTGAGCAGGCCTCGCCGTATTCAATCATGTCGGTGACCTTTACCAACAAGGCGGCGGCCGAGATGCGCGGCCGGATCAACGAGCTGATGCAGGGTTCCTCGGCCGGCATGTGGAACGGTACATTTCATGGCCTGTGCCACCGTATGCTGCGTGCCCATTATCTGGATGCCCGCCTGCCCGATGATTTCAATATCTTGGATTCGGACGATCAGATGCGTCTGCTCCGTCGTCTGATCAAGGCGCAGAACCTGGACGAGAAACATTGGCCGGCGCGCCAGGCGGCCTGGTATATCAACGGCAAGAAGGACGAGGGGCTGCGACCTGCCAACATCGAGACCTTCAATGATCCCGTCGAGCAAACCTGGCTGCGGGTGTATACCGCCTACCAGGAAGCCTGTGATCGTGCCGGGCTGGTGGATTTTGCCGAACTGCTGCTGCGGGCCTTCGAGCTGATCCGCGACAACAAGCACATTCGCGAGCATTATCAGGCGCGCTTCAAACATATCCTGGTCGACGAGTTCCAGGATACCAACAACATCCAGTTTGCCTGGCTGCGCCTGATGGCCGGTCCAGACTGTAACGTGATGATTGTCGGCGATGATGACCAGTCGATTTACGGCTGGCGTGGTGCCCAGGTCGAAAACATCCAGCGTTTCCTGCGGGATTTCACCAATGCCTCGTCGATCTTCCTTGAGCAGAACTACCGCTCGACCGGCAATATCCTGAATGCAGCCAACGAACTGATCGCCAACAACAACGAGCGAATGGGCAAGAACCTGTGGACCGAAGGGGTCGAGGGTGAGCCGATCTCGCTGTATTCGGCCTTTAACGAGCTGGACGAGGCGCGCTTTGCGGTTGGCAAGATCAAGGAATGGCGCGATCAGGGCGGCACCCTGAACGAGACTGCCTTCCTGTATCGTAGTAATGCCCAGTCGCGGGTACTGGAAGAGGCGCTTATTCAGGCAGGACTGCCATACCGCATCTACGGTGGAATGCGCTTCTTCGAGCGTCAGGAAATCAAAGATTCGCTGGCTTACCTGCGCCTGATGTCGAACCGCAATGATGATGCCTCTTTCGAGCGGGTGGTCAATACCCCGACCCGAGGCCTGGGTGACCGGACGCTGGAAACCATTCGCATGGCGGCGCGCGATCGCGGTGCGACGATGTGGCAGGCCAGTGTCGCCCTGCTGGAAGAGCAGGTACTGGCAGGCCGAGCGGCCAATTCGCTGCGCCGTTTCATTGAGCTGATCAATGCCCTTGAGGATGATACCCGTGATCTGCCGCTGTTCCAGCAAACCGATGAGGTGATCCGCAATTCGGGTTTGCGGGCGATGTATGAGCAGGAAAAGGGCGAGAAGGCACAGGCCCGCATCGAAAACCTCGAAGAGCTGGTCACTGCCACCCGTCAGTTTGAGGTGCCGGAAGAAGCGGAAGAGATGACCCCGCTGGCAGCCTTCCTGTCGCATGCGGCGCTGGAAGCCGGTGAAGGGCAGGCTGATGATTTCGAGGACGCGGTGCAGCTGATGACGATGCACAGCGCCAAGGGACTGGAGTTTCCTGTCGTCTTTATGGTCGGTGTCGAGGAGGGGATGTTCCCGAGCTCGCGGACGACCGAGGAGGTAGGACGCCTGGAGGAGGAGCGTCGCCTGTGTTACGTGGGGATGACCCGCGCAATGCAGAAGCTGTATATCACCTATGCGGAAATGCGCCGCCTGTACGGCAAGGACAATTTCCATAAACCGTCACGCTTTATTCGTGAGATCCCGACCGAGTACGTCGAGGAAGTCCGGATGAAGGCCCAGGTCTCGCGACCGGCGAGCAGCGGTCGTTTTAGCCAGACCCAGGTGAATGACAATTTCAACCAGACGGGCTTCAGCCTCGGCCAACGGGTGCAGCATCCGAAGTTTGGTGAAGGGACGATTATCAATTTTGAAGGCAGCGGTGCCCAGAGCCGGGTCCAGGTCGCGTTCAATGGCGAAGGGATCAAGTGGCTGGTAACCCAGTACGCCAAGCTGGAGCCGATGTAATAGCCCACTGCTGACAGGCCGTTAAAGACAAAGCCCGCCATGCTGATGCATTGGCGGGCTTTTGTTATTGGGGGCAGGTTAATACTCAGTAACCTACTGGGCGATGACCTTGCCTTCCCGGCGTGGATCGGCTGCCCCGGAAAGCTGCTTGTCGTCAATTCTGATCGCCTGGATACCCGAGTTGAGTTCCTTGACTTTTATCTCGAACCCGAGCTGCTCCAGCTTGGGGGCCCACTGTTCTGCACTGGTGCCTTTTTCCAGCTCGAAGGCACCAAAGCGGTTGTTCATATTGGGCAGATTGATGGCCTGCTGCAGATCCAGCCCCCAGTCGAGATGGCCCACAAGGGTTTTGGCGACATAGCCGATAATTTGGCTGCCGCCCGGCGAGCCGACGGCCAGATAGGGCTGCTCGTCCTTCATCACTATGGTCGGGGCCATTGACGAGCGCGGGCGTTTGCCCGGTTCAATCCGGTTGGCAATCGGGTTACCGCCGATATGGCTGCGGAAGGAAAAGTCGGTCAGCTCGTTGTTGAGCAGAAAGCCGCGCACCATCAAGCGCGAGCCGAAGCCATTTTCGATGGTGGTGGTCATTGAAACGACGTTGCGATCACGGTCGACAACGGAAAAGTGGCTGGTAGAAGGCAGTTCCAGCGACTCGTCCATGGCGTAGCGCAGGGCATGGGACCAGACCGGCAGGCCCGGTTCGGCTGTGGCAAGGGCTTTGTCGCCCTTCAAGAGCTCGGCACGTTGCTTGAGATAGCCGGGATCGAGCAGGCCATCGGTCGGCATCGGTACATAGTCACTGTCGGCCATGTAGCGGCCGCGATCGGCAAAGGCCAGGCGGGAGGCATCACCCAGCAGGCGCCAGCTGTTGACGTCATTCGGGCCCATTTTGTCGATAGGGTATTGGTTCAGCATCCCCATGATCTGGCCGAGGGTCAGGGCGCCGGAGCTTGGTGGTCCCATGCCGCAAACCTCAAACTGGCGGTACGGCGCACAGATCGGCTCTCGTTCCTTGACCTGATAGGTGGCCAGATCCATCACGCTGAGTACGCCGGGGTTCCCCTCGGCATTGCGGACGGCTTTGACAATGTCCTTGGCAATGTCGCCATGGTAGAACGCGCTGGCGCCACGCTCGGCAATTTGCGTAAGGGTGTCGGCATAGGCCGGGTTGGTCAGGCGCTGTCCGGCCCGGATAGGGCTTTCGTCGTCATTGAAGAAATAGGCTTTGGTGGCCTGCCAGCGCTGGAGGTTTTTCTGATCTTTGGCGACCAGTGCCGCGAGGCGCGGACTGACCGTAAAGCCTTCGGTGGCGAGCTTTATTGCCGGGGCAAACAGATCGCTCCAGGGCAGCTTACCGTGGCGCTGGTGGGTATACCACATCAGCTTGACCGTACCCGGGGTTCCGACTGAGCGGCCGCCGACTACGGCATCGTAGAAGGCCAGCGGCTTGCCGTTTTGATCCTGGAACAGGCGTGGCGTCACCGCAAAAGGGGCGGTTTCACGGCCGTCAAAAGTGGTGAGGGCCTCTTTTTCTGCATCCCAGTACACCATAAATGCCCCGCCGCCGATGCCAGAGGACTGCGGCTCGGTCAGCCCGAGGACCAGCTGGGTGGCCACCATGGCATCAATCGCATTGCCTCCCTGGCGAAGCATGGCTGCTCCCGCCTCGCTGGCATACGGATTGGCACTGGCGACCATCCAGTCTTTGCCGCTCACTTGCTGCTGTTGGCTGATCCCGGTAGCTGCTTCGGGGGCAATCTGATCGGCCGTTTGCTTGCTGGTATCCTTGCTCAGGGCGGCTGGAGCAAGCAGGCAGGCTGCCAGTGCCACAGCCAGACGGGATGAATTCCACTCCATGGTTTATTCCTCTTTCGCATGCGGGGTGCTTCGATAGCGTAAGAGCAGAAGTGTAAGCTGTCTAATTGTTGAGCAGGTTTTGTGCTCGTAATCAACAATTTATTACAGGCTTTCCATCAGGCTGGCAGGACCAGGCGGAGCAGGATCATACTGCCGATACTGACAAACAGCAGGCCGCAAAGTCCGTCGATAAACGGTGTCCATTGCTGGACTTTCTGCTGCAGCCGCTGTCCGGTTAGCAGCCAGGCCAGCGTGGCAAACCACAGGAAGGAGGTTACCCACAATAGGCTGATGGCCGTGGCTTTTCCTGCCACGGACATGTCTGCCGGCACCAGGGTCGACAGCAGGCTCAGGAAGAATACCAGTGCCTTGGGGTTGAGGATGTTGGTGGTAAAGCCCTTGGCCAGCGCCTGCTTGCGGTTACCGATCAGCTGCCGGGCAGGGACCTGGGAGCTGTCGGCTCCGCCCTTGTGCCAGACAAGCTGCAGGACGCTTTTGATAGCACCGATGCCCAGCCAGAGCAGGTAGCCGCCGCCTGCAGCCTGTAACATGGCGAACAGGGCGGGCTGTTCGCGGATCAGCAGGCTGGCACCGGTAATGCTCAGGATGGAGTGAAGCAGGATCCCCAGCGATAAACCGAGTGCAATGGTGACACCGGTCTGGCGTCCGTAGCGCCCTGCGTTCTGCACCACGAGGGCAAAGTCCGGCCCCGGGCTCAGCAGGGCAATGACATGGACGGTCAGCAGGGTGATAAAAGGGGTTAGTTCGTGCATTTCATTTTATCCGGTGGTGGTATAACACGGACTAGCATGCCTGGGTGAGCGTGGGAGCGCTTGTAAAATATTGACAGGCTGGCTAGATTTCCGAGGGCGCGACGCCAAAGGCTTGTTTGAAGGTCCGGGTGAAATGGGCCTGATCATAAAAACCGACATAATAGGCGACATCGGTACTGCAGTAGCCAGCTTTGAGCAGGGCCATGGCATGTTCCAGACGCAGGCGGGCCAGCCAGGCATAGGGTGTCATGCCGGTGGCTTTCTTAAATTGGCGCAGCAGCTGGGACGGGCTCAGATCACATAGCCTGGCCAGGTCGTCGAGGCTAATTTTCTGATCCAGGTTGGCCATCAGGTAGTCCCGGAGCTGGTGAAGATTTTTACTCCCCAATGCGACCACTGGGTGGGGGCGGAGCTGGCTGTATCGGCCGAGCAGCTGCGAGAAGTACTCGATCGGCATGCAGTCCTTGGCGAGCTGGGGAAAGTGCGGATTGCCCAGCTGGGCGTGTAGCTGGCTAAGCTGAACAAAGAGCTGGCTGTCGGTCACGTTGTGCTGCGGAAAGTGAACCTGGCAGTTGCCCGATAGTTCGCAGGCCTGGTGATCGAGCCATTCCGGGGCAATGCTGAAGACTTTGACCTTGTAGCCTTGCTGATGTGGCTGGCCGTCATGAATTTCATCCGGCGGCATGATCACCAGCTGGCCGGCACCGGCCTGGTGACGGGCACCGTTGAAATAGTACTGCTGCTGTCCGTCGGTGATCAGTCCCAGATGGTAATCAAGATGGTAATGGCGCTTGAAGGCAAAGCTTTGGTAATGCGCATCAATCAGGTTGATGTCATCAATGCCGGATTTTCGGTGGTTGACTTTGTTCATCCTGATCCTTCTAACCGCCGGCAGGCTGAGAGTGCACATTGCCGTCAAAAAATATGGCTATCAGTAGAACATAAATGACAGATGGCGGCTTGTAAAAAACTGACAAGCCGCCAGTTGCCCTTGTCGCCGGTCGCGAGCCGGACTAGCTTGCCTGAATGCGTTTTTTGGCCCGGCGATGGCCCTTGATGCCATCGAAGCTAAACAGCACCAGTGCTCCCCAGATGAAGGCGAAGGTATAGCCTTTATCAGCAGTAAAGCTTTCGCCATAGACCGTAATGGCCAGCAGGAACATCAGACTCGGGCCGATATACTGGAAAAATCCCAGAGTGGATAGTTTCAGTTTGGTGGCGGCTCCGGTAAAGCACAGCAGCGGAAGCGTGGTAACAATCCCGGCGGCCATCAGCAGCAAGTTGGTCGAGGCTGGATTGGCGGCCCAGTCAGCCGTCGGGCTGTCGGCGATCAGCAGGACGTAGATAGCCGCCAGCGGTAGCAGAATACAGGTTTCCATGAACAGGCCGGTTTGGGCATCCAGGTTGACTTTTTTCCGCAGCAGCCCGTAGAGACCGAAGCTGCACGCCAGGGCCAGGGCAATCACCGGCAGGGAGCCGAACTGGATCAGCTGCACGGCAACCCCGCAGGCTGCCAGCGTGACGGCGAGCCACTGCAGCGGGCGTAGCCGCTCTCCCAGAAAGAACATTCCCAGAAGGACATTGAGCAACGGGTTGATGTAATAGCCCAGGCTGGCATCAAGCATATAGTTGTTGTTCACGGCCCAGATAAAAATCAGCCAGTTGCCACCAACCAGCAGGGCTGTAGCCGTCAACACCAGCAGTGTTTTGGGCTGGCGAAGCACAGCCCTGACCTTGCCCCAGCGCTTGCCGATGAAGATCAGTGCTGCCAGAAAAAAGAATGACCAGATCACCCGGTGGCTGAGAATCTCCAGCGGACTGACATGCTGGAGGGACTTAAAGTAAATCGGTGCAATGCCCCACATGGTGTAGGCGCCAAGGGCGAGCATGACCCCTCGCTGGGTATCTTTGGCTTGCTGGTCCATCTTATCCTTAGGTTTATTTTATAAAATATTGGAAAAATAATGATATTTTCTAAAAAGGTATGCGGGAGCAGTATAAATCGTGTTCAGGTTGGATGTCATCCAGAACTTTTGATGATTTTGTTAGCACCGGACATGATAAGAAAATCCTGCCCGAAGGCAGGTGGGGATTTGCGAGAAGTTTTCCAGGAAACAACATTTTGCCGGCTTGGCCGGGGGAAGTCGCTGTAAGTGTCGTTCACATCGGCGATCTGATTGGTATAGAATAGCCAGCTCGTCAACTACAGAGTCGATTTATGTCATCTTGCAGCGCCGCCGTTTGTCAGCCAGCTTCTCTCGCGACCAGCGAACAGATCTTACAGGATGTGTTCGGCTACCAGGCATTTCGTGTTGGCCAGCAAGAAGTGATCGAGGCGATAGCGGAAGGCCGCGACAGCCTGGTGATCATGCCGACCGGTGGCGGTAAGTCGCTCTGTTATCAAATTCCGGCCCTGATGCGTGACGGGCTGACCCTGGTGATCTCGCCGCTGATCTCGCTGATGAAGGATCAGGTGGACCAGCTCAGGGCTAACGGGGTGGCGGCCGACTACCTCAACTCGACCATGTCCCGCGAGGCCATGCAGGATACCTACCGCGCGATGCAGAGCGGCGAGGTTAAGCTGGTGTATGTCTCGCCGGAGCGGGTACTGACCCGTGACTTTCTTGAGCGTCTTTATGACATGCCGCTAAGCCTTGTTGCCGTTGACGAAGCGCACTGTATCTCCCAATGGGGGCATGATTTCCGCCCTGAATATGCGGCCCTGGGCACGCTGAAACAGCACTTTGACCAGCTGCCGATCATGGCCCTGACCGCAACGGCAGATGAAACGACCCGCAATGATATTGTCTCCCGGCTCGGCCTGGTCGACCCGCATGTCTACCTGGGCAGCTTTGACCGCCCGAATATCCGCTACACCCTGCAGGAGAAGTACAAGCCGATGTCGCAGCTGACCCGCTACCTGGGCGGCGTCCGCGGCCAGTGCGGGATTGTATATTGCAACAGCCGCAAGCGGGTGGAGCAAATCACCGAAAAACTGTGTGATAACGGGATCCGGGCAGCGGCGTATCATGCCGGTCTGGAGCATGCCGAGCGAGTGAGGGTGCAGGAGGACTTTCAGCGGGACGATATTCATATCGTCGTCGCCACCGTGGCGTTCGGGATGGGCATTAACAAGCCCAATGTCCGTTTTGTGGTGCATTACGATATCCCCCGTAATATCGAGTCCTATTATCAGGAAACCGGGCGGGCCGGTCGTGATGGTCTGCCGGCAGAAGCGGTGATGTTCTACGATCCGTCGGATTTGGCCTGGCTGCGTCGTTGTCTGGATGAAAAAGAGGAAGGGCCGCAGAAGCTGGTGGAAAGCCACAAGCTCAATGCGATGGGGGCGTTTGCCGAGGCGCAGACCTGCCGCCGTCAGGTATTGCTCAACTATTTTGGTGAATTCCGGGAAGAGTCGTGTGGCAACTGCGATATTTGCCTCGATCCGCCCAAGCGCTTTGCGGCGGTTGAAGCTGCCCAGAAGGCCCTATCCTGCGTCTATCGGGTCAACCAGAGCTTCGGCATCAACCATGTGGTGGATGTGATGCGCGGGATGCAGAACCAGCGTATCCGCGAGCACGGCCACGATAAGCTGAGTACCTACGGCATTGGCCGTGAGCACAGTCACGAGTTTTGGGTCAGTATTTTGCGCCAGCTGATCCATCGGGGTTTTCTTACCCAGAGTATTGTCCGCAGCTCGACACTGCAGCTGACCGAAAAGGCCAGAGCCGTACTGCGCGCCGAAGTGGAGCTGGAACTGGCGGTACCGAGGTTGGATATTGCGACCCGCAGTGCGAAAAATGACAAGCTGGCCAACCGTCATTATGACAAAAAGCTGTTTGCCAAATTACGCAAGTTGCGCAAGGCCATTGCTGATGAGGAAGACTTGCCGCCGTATGTGGTGTTTAACGATGCCAGCCTGATGGAAATGGCGGAGATGCTGCCGACCTCGGCCGGTGAAATGCTGGCGGTGAACGGTGTTGGTCACCGTAAGCTGGAAAAGTACGGCAATGTGTTTTTGAACGTAATCGAAGACCACCTGATGGCGGGTGCCGGCGAGTAAGAGATAAAAAAATACCGGACATTCCGAGTCCGGTATAAATGCGTTTAAGAAACATAACGAGTATGTTCTGTTCGCTACAAAACAGCTTGCGTATTTGGTGAGAATGTTAATATCACCTGTTGCTAGGGAATCGGAAACCGACGGGATGTGTTTCCAGTGACTAGGCAACGAGCTTATAAAAACATGGATCGGCAGGGCTGGCTATAGCCCCTTTATTGCTTGATACGCATAGAAACACTTGGTTACAGGAAAGCCGCCTAGGCCGTATGTGAGGTGGGCTTGTCATAGATAAAAAGGAATATGTAATGACCGTCTCTTCCACGTCGTTTGTTTGTCGGGAGCTTGATTTGGAGCAGGGGCTGTTGCTGATCGGTGGCCCTGAATTCGATTTTGATAGTTTTCCTGCGCTAGCTGAGCAGTTCCTGAAACAGATCGATGCGACGGTTGTCGAACGTGAGCTTAATGCCGATCTGCATGTGTGGCTGGTTGATTTTGAAGGCTGTCGGCTGATGCTTAAGGGTGAGCACTATGCTGGATCCCTGTGGCTGGAGTGGCTGTCGCCCGATGATAGCGAGACGCTAGCGTTCCTGGCTACCCTGCTTACAGGCTGAACAAATTGCTTTTTTTGTCAGCAAACGATTGCACAAATTGAAAGCCATGATCAGGGCTAGGCAACCCGGGCGGTTAATGTATAATCGCCGCTTCGGTTGCTGCGGGCAGGTATGAGAGCCTGGCTGCAGTGTTTTGGGTTCCCTCTCCCCCAATGACAAAAAGGTCTGACAATGACTGTATCTCAATTTTCTCTCGCGCAGCAGCGCAAAGCCTTATCGTTCCTTGTTGTATTCCACCTGCTGATCATTGCCTCGAGCAATTATCTGGTACAACTGCCGTTTACCATTTTTGGCTTCCATACCACCTGGGGTGCCTTTACCTTTCCGTTCATTTTTCTGGCCACTGATCTGACTGTCAGAATTTTTGGCGCGGCGATGGCCCGGCAGATCATCCTGCGGGTGATGCTGCCGTCACTGGCGATTTCCTATGTGCTGTCGGTGCTGTTTTATCAGGGTGAATATCAGGGCTGGTCCCATTTAGGTGAGTTCAACTTGTTTGTGGCCCGTATCGCGATCGCCAGCTTCATGGCCTATCTGCTGGGGCAGATCATGGATGTCTCGGTGTTTAACCGCCTGCGCCAGACCAAGCAGTGGTGGGTGGCACCAAGCTGTTCGACTATTTTTGGTAATGCCCTGGATACGGTGGCGTTCTTTGCTATCGCGTTTTACAACAGTCCGGATCCGTTTATGGCTGAGAATTGGGTCGAGATTGCCTTAGTGGACTACAGCTTCAAGCTGATCATCAGTCTTGGTCTGTTTGTGCCTATGTACGGGGTATTGCTCAATTACCTGATCAAGCGCCTGACGACGATAACCCCCAAGCTGGAGTCTCAGCAGGGGCTTATCTGATACAATAAAGGGTATAGACTTACAGCCGACGCCATGTCGGCTTTTTTGTACCCTAAGAAGTAGGAGCGGGAGTGATGAAGATACGCCAGGCAAGTTTGACTGAAGCCGCACAGGTGCTGGCTCAGATCCGTGAGTTCGCCCAGCCTGCCGATGAACATGCGCTTGAGATTCGATTGAAAGGCAGAGCACCGCTGATCCTCGTGGCTGAGCTGGATGAGCAGTTGGTCGGGGTAAAAATCGGCTACCGCCTGTCCGAGACGTGTTTTTATAGCTGGCTGGGGGGCGTGGCACCCGAGGGGCGGTGTAGCGGGGTCGCGCAGGCGCTGTTGGAGGAACAGGAAACCTGGGTGAAACAGCAGGGCTTTGAGGAACTGCGGGTCAAATCGCGTAACCGTTTCCCGGCGATGTTGAGGTTATTGCTCAGAAATGGCTATCTGATTGAACATATGGAGAAAAAAGACGGGCTTGAAGACTACAGGCTGCATTTTGTGAAGAACCTGGCAATTAAATGACAATTATTCGCGATAAAATACTTGCATCTCAAATGAGAATGGTTATTATTAACTTGCACTCAGCGAGGGGGAACAGCAAAAGGCTCCCTTGTTTGAAGGCACGACATTGCTCACATTGCTTCCAGTGTACTTCAGCGACGGTCTGTGTTTTTAGTGTAGGGCTGAAAACGAACACCAATTCTGCTGAGCGGCGCTTACCGGGTACTCATAACCTCAGGTAACGCCGCTTTTTCTTTTCTGGCGCCTAGGCCAGCTTCACCAGTTCCTTCACCAGCTTGTTGATACCGCTTGCCGCCTCCGAGATACTGCCTGCCAGCATATAGGCCGGGGTCGTCAGGATACGTCGCTTTTGATCCAGTACGAAGTCGTTAACCGGACAGTTGATGTGTTCGCCTCCCATCTTGTTGAAGGCGTTGGCGGTATCCTGATCGGTACCAATGGTCCCTTTGGCACCCGGGCCGTAGATCGTTGGGATCAGGGTCGGGGCAATACACAGATAGGCGGCAGGCTTTTCTTCCTTGGCAAAGGCCTGGCAGGCTCTTTTCACTTCCGGATTCACTTCGCAACCGGCCCCGGTGAACGCGAAATCGGACAGATTTTTAGCGGCGCCAAATCCGCCCGGCAGTAACAGGGCATCGTAGTCTGTGGCATTGAGGTTGACGATATCGTCAATATTGCCGCGGGCAATACGGGCAGCCTCGACCAGTACGTTGCGGGTTTCATCCATTTCTGCGCTGGTGATATGGTTAATGACATGGTGCTGGGCAATATTGGGGGCGAAGCAGTGCCAGGTTGCGCCTTCTTGCTCGATGGCATGCAGCGCCAATACGGCCTCGTGGATTTCAGCTCCGTCAAATACTCCTGAGCCGCTTAAAATAACTGCGATTCTCTTCATTTTGGCTTCCTTTATGGTCAGATATGCCTGTTTTTGCATTCAGATATTCTTATTTCAGATCGATCTGTTAACTTTTTCCACAATTAATGATCATTTTAGGATCGAGGATTCATTTTTGCTTAAGATCTTAAGTTGTTGATTTATATTGAGTTGAATGGAAATTGCATAATTTTCATGTTTTTTGATCAACTGTTTGATTTTAAATACTAACAAAGTTATCCACAGATAATGGTGGCTTGGTGGAAAACATCAGTTAACACTTGCGGGCTGTCATGGCATTCTAGTGCCCTAACTCTTTCATCCCCCGGATATAAGAATATCGTTATGGCAACTATCCCTGAAAATCCACTTATCCTGATTGATGGATCCTCTTATCTCTATCGCGCCTATCACGCAGCACCGAACTTCACAAACTCTGACGGTGAGCCGACGGGAGCAGTATTTGGTGTCGTGAATATGTTGCGTAGTCTTCTGCGCCAGTTTTCAACCGAGCACATTGCGGTGATCTTTGATGCCAAGGGCAAAACCTTCCGAGATGATATGTATCCGGAGTATAAGGCCAACCGCCCACCGATGCCGGATGATCTTCGGGGGCAGATTGAGCCGCTGCATGCCGTGATCAAGGCAATGGGACTGCCGTTGATCTCGATTTCAGGGGTTGAGGCGGACGATGTGATCGGCACCCTGGCCACTCAGGCATCGAAAGAGAACATGCCGGTATTGATCAGCACCGGTGATAAAGACATGGCCCAGCTGGTGGATCAGAACGTTACCCTGATCAATACCATGACCGATGTCGTGATGGATCCGGCCGGTGTTGTTGATAAGTTCGGGATCGGCCCTGAGTTGATCATCGACTACCTGGCTTTGATGGGCGATAAGGTGGATAACATTCCGGGCGTACCCGGGGTCGGTGAAAAGACGGCCAAGGCGCTGCTTACCGGGATCGGTGGTCTGGATGCATTGTATGACAACCTAGATGCGATCCCGCCATTGGGTTTCCGTGGCTCGAAGACGATGCCGAAGAAACTGGAAGAACATAAAGAGGCAGCTTACCTGTCCTACGAGCTGGCAACGATCAAGCTGGATGTCGAGCTGGATGTGACCCCGGATCAGCTGCGTAAAGGCGAACCTGATACCGACGAGCTGATAAAGTTGTTCGGCAAGCTGCAGTTCCGCCGCTGGCTGGCAGAAATGCTCGATGGCGGTGACGGCAAAATTGTGGCCGAGGAGCACTCTGCTCAGCCTGCTGCCGAAAAGAAAACAGTGGCACCGACTATTGATCGCAGTGGTTATGAAACCGTACTCGATGAAGCGGCGTTTGCTAGCTGGCTGGAGCAGCTTAAGGGCGCTGAGGTCGTGGCATTCGATACCGAGACCGACGGTCTGGATTATATGACGGCCAATTTGGTCGGGTTGTCGTTTGCCGTCGAGGAAGGCAAGGCAGCCTATGTGCCTGTTGCCCATGATTACCTTGATGCACCGGCTCAGCTGGATCGCGACTGGGTACTGGAGCAGCTCAAACCGTTGCTGGAAGATCCGCAGCAGGCCAAGGTCGGGCAGAACCTTAAGTTTGATGCCAGCATTCTGGCTCGCTATGGCATCGAGATGCAGGGTATTCGCTACGACACTATGCTGGAGTCTTATGTCTACAACAGTGTGGTCGGCCGTCACGATATGGACAGTCTGTCCCTGCGCTACCTCGAACACAAGACCATTAGCTTTGAAGAGATTGCCGGCAAGGGCAAGAAGCAGCTGACGTTCAACCAGATTGATTTGGAACAGGCCGGACCATATGCCGCAGAAGATGCCGACATTACGCTGCGTCTGCACAACCTGCTGATTGAGAAAGTGAACGCCGACGAGAAGCTGAAGTCGGTGTTTGACGATATCGAGATGCCGCTGGTACCTGTATTGTCACGCATGGAGCGTACCGGGGTTTTGATTGACAGCATGCTGCTTAGCGCACAGTCGAGTGAAATTGCCGTTCGCCTTGATGAGCTGGAGAAGAAAGCCTTCGAGATTGCCGATCAGGAATTCAATCTCAGCTCGCCAAAGCAGCTGCAGGCTATCCTGTTTGAGAAGATGGGGCTGCCGGTACTGAAGAAAACACCGTCAGGTGCGCCTTCCACCAATGAAGAGGTGCTGCAGGAGCTGGCACTGGACTATCCGCTGCCGAAACTGATCCTGGAGTATCGCGGCCTGGCCAAGCTGAAGTCGACCTACACGGACAAGCTGCCTAAGATGGTCAACCCGGCGACAGGCCGTGTGCATACCTCTTATCATCAGGCTGTGACTGCGACCGGGCGCCTGTCATCCAGTGATCCGAACTTGCAGAATATTCCGGTTCGTAACGAAGAAGGTCGCCGTATTCGCCAGGCATTTATCGCCCCGACGGGGTATAAAGTGCTGGCTGTCGACTACTCGCAAATCGAGCTTCGGATCATGGCGCACCTCTCTGGTGATCAGGCGCTGCTTGATGCGTTCAGACACGGCAAAGATATCCACGCCGCGACGGCGGCAGAAATTCTGGGCCTGCCAATTGAGTCGGTGACCAGCGAACAGCGTCGCCGTGCCAAGGCCATCAACTTTGGTCTGATCTACGGTATGAGTGCCTTTGGTCTGGCGAAACAGCTCGATATGGGCCGTAATGAAGCGCAGGACTATATGAACCTGTATTTCGAGCGCTACCCGGGTGTGCTGGAATATATGGAAAGTACCCGTACGACAGCAAGCGAGCAGGGATATGTCGAAACCCTGTTCGGCCGTCGTTTGTATCTGCCGGACATCAAGTCCCGCAACGGTATGCGTCGCAAGGCGGCTGAACGCGCTGCGATCAATGCCCCGATGCAGGGAACGGCTGCCGATATTATCAAGCGCGCGATGGTGCTGGTCGATCAGTGGGTCGCAGAACAAGAGACTGGCCGGGTTCGACTTCTGATGCAAGTTCATGACGAACTTGTCTTTGAAGTACAGGAGTCGGAACTGGAAAGCGTGAGTGCGGAAGTCCGCCGCCTGATGGAATCAGCGGCTGAACTGGATGTCCCATTGATTGCTGATGCCGGTACTGGCGATAACTGGGACCAGGCACACTAGACATTAGCCTGACGGTTTTGTGGTTTAGAAATGGATAGCTGGCGGTATGCCAGCTATTTTTTTATGAAAATTAAAGAATGGTAAAATTACTATTAGGTGAAATTAGTTACGAATTTCTGAAAAAAAATTACAAAAATGACTTTTCAAATCTGTGCAATTGATATACAGTTATCGGCGTAGGGTACAGAGGTAAGATGTTCTATCTTTCAGACCTTTTGTTTCACGTTATTGGATTTGGCTGATTCAGCCGCCCTGGTCTTTTGACCAGGGCGTTTTTTATTTTATCGTCCCAAAAATTCCTGCCTGTTGTTTTTTCCTGTTTTGATTTCCTGTTTTGCCGACTCATATCGTTATATTGCTCAATAATTATGCATATCATTGCTTATATGCTTAATATCAACCAACTTCGGCTGAGTGGTCTATTGCCTGTCGGAACTAAAGGTAAGTTTTAAGCGTTTTTGATTTTAGAGTAATTACTTTAATTTTTATCAATAGAGCGGTATAATCATGCACGCTTCTTGTTCATATTTGTTTTTGGTAGCGGGTCGATAAACCGGCTAGCCAACACATCCATGAAAATGCCACCCCCGATTTGGGGTGGCTTTTTTTTCGCCTTCTTATTCATAGAAATGTAATTAACTTCCATATGCAGCGGTGCGCATTTGTGTTTTTGTTGGTATTAATTTGCGACAAAAAACAACTGGATCTATTTTTGCCGCCAAACGGCTAAAAAACGGAGTTTAGGGCGAGGAAACGCGGGCTGGAAGCTGATAGATGTGATTAAAAAGCAGACAAAATCGGGATAAAAAACTTGCGTTGGTGAGGGAATTCATTGATCCTTTTAGGACAAAAATAAAAACCTCCTATTTCTCTCCCGTTGCCCCACCTGGAAGGTGGGGAATTTTTATGGCCCCGTCCATAGAGCCATATTCTCTTGCTTACGTCAGTTACTCGGCATCGTTGCCGGAAGCTGCTTCTTCCTGTTCCAATAATGCTTGCTGACGCGCCAGCTCAGGGGCAAACCAGCTATCTAGCTTGCGGCGCACCTGATCAACACCAATACCCTTCAGGGAAGAGAATACCTCCACCTGCACATCACCGCCGAAGCTGAGGGCAGTGTTACGTACTGTCATGAGCTGCTTCTTGCGGGCACCGCTTTTCAGCTTGTCTGCTTTGGTCAGCAATACCAGGACCGGCAACCGACTTTCGACAGCCCAGCTGATCATTTGCTGATCGAGATCTTTCATCGGATGACGAATATCCATCAATACCACCAGGCCCTGCAGGCACTCGCGCTTTTGCAGGTACTCACCCAGAGATTTCTGCCATTTCAGCTTCATTTCCAGCGGGACCTGGGCAAAGCCGTAGCCTGGCAGATCGATCAGGTTGCAGCCGCCCACAACCTCGAACATGTTAATAAGCTGGGTACGCCCCGGTGTTTTGGAGGTACGTGCCAGACTTTTCTGATCGGTAATACGGTTAAGGGCACTTGACTTACCTGCATTGGAGCGGCCAGCAAATGCGATCTCAACGCCTGTGTCGTTTGGCAAGTGACGAATATCCGGTGCACTTGTGATGAAGCCTGTATTTCTATAGTTGAGAGGTTGATTCACTGTTAACTCCGTCAAGTCTTCATGTAGTCGACTGATTACTTTTATGTGAAATTGTGTAAAATGTACGAAAACCGTGCTTGGTTTGTGGTCGCATTGTATACCATGTAACTGAGCATTACCTGTGGTACTGGAAGCTCTATAATTATAAACGGAATGTCATGAAGAAATTAGCACTGATATTGACTCTTCTTGCCAGTTGCTCAGCCTGGGCCCAAGGAGATGCAGAAGCTGGAAAAGCGAAAGCCGCGACCTGTGCTGCCTGCCATGGTGCAGACGGTAACAGCATAATGGCGCAATACCCGAAAATTGCCGGTCAGCACCCTGGTTATCTTGAAAAACAGCTCAAGGATTTCAAGCTAGCGATGACGACGGGCGGCAAGCAAGGCCGTAACGATCCGGTAATGGGCGGTATGGCGATGCCGCTGACCGAACAGGATATGGCGGATCTGGCAGCATACTACGCCACCCTGCCTATCTCTGACAATACAACACCGGAATCCTCGATTGACGTTGGCCAGCAGCTGTATCGCTTTGGTGATGCCGAGCGAGGTATTGCCGCGTGTACTGCCTGTCACGGTCCTCGTGGTAACGGTACCAGCTTGTCTGGCTTCCCTAAAATTTCTGGCCAGAATGGTGAATACGTCAAACTGCAGTTGGAGAAATTCCGTGCAGGCCAGCGTAGCAATGATTTGAATGCGATGATGCGTTCAGTAGCAGCAAAACTGTCTGATGACGAAATTACCGCCCTGTCACAGTACGTAGGTGGCTTACACTAAACAAACCGCAGTATTCCAGTATTGAGTAACCCAAAGGCAGCCTCGGCTGCCTTTTTTACTTTTTAGAAGAAGCTAAGGCTGCCGGGGGCCAACTAAATGACAGTTAACACTGAAAAAACGCGGATGGCTGAGTAGCTTGTAAGAGATCTGCCATTCCTTGCTGGCGATGATGATGAAAGTTTTTAGAGGGATGGTAACTAAATTCTTATTCATCAATACCTTATTATTGTTGAAATAATGTTCCAAAAAAATAACCGCCAGGGGCAATCTTGTATCGGGGCTGAATCAGCGTAAAGTATGCGTTGTCGGCAGGGAGTACGGCAAGGGACAGGAGAGCGCCAGAGACGGCATAGGCAGGTAGCCTGAAGGATTCACAGGACGTCTGGCCAGGAGGCCGGAAAGTTCGCATGATGCGTAGGGAACGTCAGGGTAGACACTTACGGACAAGGCTTCGTATAGAAGTATCAGGTGTGCGACGGAAAGCATGCCCACAGGGATGGTGAATTGTGTTGTCAGGACGGCAACAAGCTTTACGGATAAGCCGGTCATGGAATGATCGACGTGACAGGGAACAGTAACACGGAAGGTAAGAATTCATCAGGACGATGAAGAACAAGCAACGTTGGCAGGGAAAGCACCAATAACAAAAGGACTATTGTCAGACCGGGATGTTTACATACTGGTTAAGGACAGACTAGACAGGATAAAGCCAGCAATGGCGGCCCATAGAGCGACAGGTGATCACCTGTCGCTTTTTTCTTTTCAGCCAGCCTCACCTTGGTCTCCCCGGCCAGTTTGCTGCGAAAGTGCACATTTCTCGATCGAATCTGCTATTATACCCGGCTTCATTTTAAGCCAGCTTGCCATATGTAGTGTGTTGCATTTTGGCTAATAGGAGACAGTTTTTCATGCAGCCCTGCCCGTTATGCCAAAGCCATTCGGCCGATACTTTCCACCAGGACAAGCGCCGGGTGTACTTTCGCTGTCAGGAGTGTGCGCTGGTATTCGCTGATCCGGAGGCCTTGCTGGCACCGGACGATGAGAAGGCGGTCTACGACAAGCATGAAAACAACCCTGATGATCCAGGTTACCGTCGCTTTCTGGGCCGGCTTGCCGATCCGCTGGTCGAACGGCTGGGGACGTCATCCTGTTCCGGGCTGGATTTTGGCAGTGGCCCGGGGCCGACTCTGTCCGTGATGCTCGCAGAGATGGGGTATAATATGGCTATATATGATCCGTATTTTGCCCATGATCCGGCCGTGCTGGACCGGCAATATGACTTTGTTACTTGTACAGAGGCAATCGAACACTTTTATACGCCTGCAAAGGAATGGGGGCTGCTGACGGCGATGGTAAAACCCGGCGGATGGCTGGGGTTTATGACCAAGTTAGCAACAGATGCCGATGCCTTTGCGCATTGGCATTACAAGAATGACCCAACCCACGTGAGCTTTTTCAGCCGCGAGACTTTCCGTTACCTGGCAAAGCGCGATGGCCTGGAAGTCGAGTTTGTTGGAAATGATGTAATTTTGCTGAGGAAAACCCAGTAATGACCCGTAAGAAAAGAAGCCGTAAGCCAGGATCAGAAGGTCCTGCTGAATTTACAAAAAAATCAACAACTCAGATTGATTTGGAAGCCCGTAAACGCCAGAAAGACAAAAAGCGCAAGGGACTGAAGTCCGGTAGCCGCCACTCGGAAGCGCAGACGACGGATGCCAGAACGCTGGCGAAGCGTAAAGACCCACGTCATGGCAGTAAGAAGCCGGTGCCGTTGATTGTCGAAGCCAAGAAGCCAGCAACCAAGAAAGAGCGCCGCCTGAGTGCCGAGCAAGAACTGGCGATGCTGGAAAAAGATGCCCAGCTAATGGTGTTGCTGGATCGCATTGAAGCGGGTGAAAGCCTGGGTGCAGGCCTGCAGAAGCAAGTTGACCAGAAACTGGATCGTATTGAGCAGCTAATGAACCAGCTAGGTTTGCTGGAAGATGACGAACCACAAACGGCTGATGATTTTGCTCCGGCTGCCAAAGTCTCTTCTGACGATGATTTGCTTGAGCAGTTTGAAAACGCAGACTTCGGTCTGTTCGAGGACTCGGCTGAGAACTCGGACGAGAAGTAAGACAAACACTCTTTCTAGAAACCCGTTCGATAAGGAGTAACCCTTGGATATGACGCTTTGGCTAGGACTGGCCGGCAGTGTGATCGCCGTACTGGCGGCATATGCTGGGTATTTGCTGTATAAACTTTATCGGCAGACGACACGCCACAAGGCTTTTATGGCGCGGGCTGAGCTTCACCAGGCTGAAAAGATCAAAGAGCGCAATACCAATATTATGGATAGCGTGTTTATCATCGCTGAGGCTGGCAAGCAGGATCAGTGTGATATGTCGGAAATCTCCATTCGCCTGTATAAGCTGATGGAAGTGCTGCAAGGCGAGCTGCAGGTTGATTTTGCCAGCCAGTATCCGGCGATGAACGAGCTTTATCAGGTGGTGAAAGATATGCACCGTGGTGATGCCCGTAAAGCGCTGCAAAAGAAAGAGCGTATGAAGCAGGACCTTCTGCGAATGAAGGCTGAAGCCCGACTGGGTGATGACATCAAGCGCGAGCTGGATGTTATTTTGACCCTGAAGGCGTAGATTACCCCTGCCTTTCATAGGATTGAAAGACCTCATCTATACTGAAGCTAACAGATGGATGAGGTTTTTTGCTCGGTGCCAGGGAAGAATCTGAGCTAGTCATCATTTCAGTTAGCTGAAAAAAGTAAAACGTCTACATCTTTACCAAGTTATGGCACACTTGGCATTCGCAATTTACCCCAAGACCTTGAGTGGAAGTAAGTCATGTCACATGAGCAGATTATTTGGGATCAGGCACTGATAGAAAAATATAATTATTCAGGCCCCCGTTATACCTCATACCCGACCGCCCTCGAATTTCATGAGGCCTTTACGCCGGCGGAATTTGATATGGCGTGTGCGCAGTATCCGGACCGTAACCTTTCACTTTATGTCCATATCCCGTTTTGTCACAAGCTTTGCTATTACTGCGGCTGTAATAAGATTATTACCCGCCATCAACACAAGGCCGACCAGTACCTGGATGCCCTGGAGCAGGAAATCCGCCAGCGGGCGGCGTTGCTGGGTGAGCGTAATGTCAGCCAGCTGCACTGGGGCGGGGGTACCCCGACGTTTCTGACCAAGCCTCAGGTAAGCCGCCTGATGGGCCTGCTGCGTGAGCTGTTTAACTTTGCGCCGGATGCCGAAATCAGTATCGAGGTGGATCCGCGCGAAATCGACCTTGATATGCTGGATCACCTGCGAGCCGAAGGGTTTAACCGGTTAAGCATCGGGGTCCAGGACTTCAACAAGGAAGTGCAGAAACTGGTCAATCGCGAGCAGGATGAAGAGTTCATTTTTGCCATGGTTGAGCGGGCCAAAGAGCTGGGATTCCGTTCGACCAACCTGGACCTGATATATGGTCTGCCGAAACAGAACCGCGAGCTGTTTGCCAAAACACTGGAGCAGGTGCTGGCCATGAAGCCGGGACGGTTGTCGATTTTCAACTATGCCCATATGCCGACACTGTTTGCCGCCCAGCGCAAGATTAACGAGGCCGATTTGCCAGCCGCGAAAGAGAAGCTGGCTATTTTGCAAGATACCATCGCGACCCTGACGGGCGTGGGTTACCAGTTTATCGGTATGGACCACTTTGCCCTGCCGGATGACGAACTGGCCGTGGCGCAGCGCAACGGGATCCTGCATCGTAACTTCCAGGGCTATACCACCCAGGGTGACTGTGACCTATTGGGGCTGGGCGTGTCGGCCATCTCGATGATTGGCGACTGCTATGCCCAGAACCAGAAAGAGCTGAAAAAATACTATGCCAGCGTGAACGACAAGCGTGAGGCGCTGTGGAAAGGTGTCTCGCTGGATGCCGACGACTTGCTGCGCCGTGAGGTGATCAAGGCGCTGATATGTAACTTCCAGCTGGACAAGCACGATATCGAGCAGCGTTTCGACCTCGATTTTGATACTTACTTTGCCGAAGATCTGGCGTTGTTGCAGACCTTTATCAACGATGAGTTGGTCACCGTGGACGAGCGCTATATCCAGGTGGAGCTGAAAGGCCGCTTGCTGATCCGCAATATTTGCATGTGTTTTGACAAATATCTTCGTGATCGGGCGCGCCAGCAGCAGTTCTCCCGCGTGATTTAATTTTTACCGGGACTGTTAATAACAAAAGCCCCCGTACTTTGGCTCTTGGCCTGGGTACGGGGGCTTTTGTGTAATACCGCCCCGAGACGGGGGACGATATAACAGCTTAGCTGTTAAACATATTGACGGCAGCTAACAAGGTCAGAATACCCGCAGCAAAATGGCCTGAACCATTGGCTGCAAGTTCACTGACGGCAGGTATAGCCACACTGAATGAGAGAATACTTTCCAGCATGGTGGTTGGTCCCACAGTGTTATTGTTGGTGTTATCGCGGATGGTATAAAGCAGCGTGCTGTTTTATCCCGCTCAAAAGCCATGAGAGAGCGAGAGCCCGAGAGGACTAAGCTGGTGCGGTTTGGCTTTGAAGTGGGCGTATTCTACGCAAAATTGGCCAAAATGGAATTGTTTTTGCTCAAAAAACAAGCGGAAATGTCCGTGTGGCTAATATTTCTTTCTAACTCTCTGATCGGCAGCAGGCTGATCTCGCTCTGAGCGCCTTTTTTCGGACTCTGACAGGAAGGCAAGGCAGTATACGCAAAGAGGAAACTCTAATCAGTATCGTTAGTGTTGATAATTATCGGTGTCGGCAGAAACTGGGTTGCTACTTACCTTGGCGGTTGACCATTCGCTGAGCGGCTGGGGTTTGGCGTAGTAAAATCCCTGGGCATAGCGACAGCCGAGGGCTTTCAGCTGCTGGGTTTGCTCCCGGGTTTCGACGCCCTCGGCAACGATATCGGCATTAAAGTTCTCTGCCAGGGTAATGATCGCGGCGATAACCGGGGTGTAGTTGTTGCTCTCGGTCATCTGGTTGACGAAAGACCGGTCGATTTTCAGGCTGTCAAACGGCAGTTGGGCCAGATAGGACAGCGAGGAATAGCCGGTCCCGAAGTCATCGATGGCAATATGGATGCCGAGCTGACGTAGCTGTTGCAGGGCTTCAGTGGCCTGCTGTGGCTGGCTGATCAGTCTGGACTCGGTGATTTCCAGCGTGAGGTTGGCTGCCAGTAACCCCGATTCTGCCAGGATAGCTTCGACCTGCTCGACAAAGTCGGCCTGCAGCAACTGGCGAACCGACAAGTTGACGTGGAGCATAAAGGATTGCGGCCATTGCTGCCGGGCTATCATCTGGCTGGTTTGCTGACAGGCCAGGCGTAGGATTTGCTGACCCATCTCGATGATCATCCCGTTCTCTTCCGCCAGCGGTATAAACTGATTCGGGGGAACCAGACCCCGGGTCGGGCTGCGCCAGCGAACCAGTGCCTCGGCCCCGCAGGTTGTTTCACTGGCCAAATCAATCAGAGGCTGGAAATGCACTTCAAGCTCGTTGTGCTCAAGAGCCCGGTTGAGCTCGGCCGCCAGCCGGGTTTTTTCCAGCGAGGCTTCAAGCATGTGCGGCTCGAAATAGTGGATCGGTGTATCTTCCTGCATCTTGGCCTTGTTGAGTGCCAGACTGGCATTGCGTAGCCACTCGGCCATGCCGGCTTGCGGCAGTATTCCCTGGACAGCGCCGATGCTCGCCGACACCATGACCTCGACACCATTGACGATGAATGGAAAAGAGAAAGGGCTCAGTAGCTGGTGGGCGATTAGTTCTGCCTTTTCATGGGTATCGAGGCCGGGAATAAATACCGCGAACTCGTCCCGGCCGACTCGGCTCAGCAAGGCTCCCTGAGGCAAATCCCGCTCGAGGCGGCGGGCAATAAGTACCAGAAGCTGGTCGCCATTGAGGTGACCGATACTGTCGTTGATATGGCTAAAGGCTTTCAGGCCGATGATCATCAGGGTGGCCTGCTGGTTGGCATGCGGGCTTGACGTCGCCTCGCTAATGCCTTCCCGGCTCAATAGCCCGGTCAGATTGTCATAGAGAACCTGCTTGCGCAGCGAGTTAAACGAATGCTGAAGGCGGGAGGACATTGCCTGGAAGGCCTGGGCGAGCTGGTCTGTCTCGTGCAGCCTGAATCCCTGCCTGATATCCACACTCCAATTGTCCTCGGTGATTTTCTGTGAGGCCTTGGCAATATCGGTGATCGGCTGGGTTAATCGGTTTAGCACCAGCAGGCCGACCATTAGTCCGAAACCGGCCAGCAGTATGGCCGCCAGCAGGCCCGATTTCTGATGCTGCGGTAGCTGTCCCAGCAGCTCTTCCTCGGGCATGATAACGACAATTTTCCATTTGAGGCTGTATTCGTCCTGGTAAGGGGTTATCCGGCTGAAATAGCGGGTGTTGTCGTGTTCGAACTCAAATTCTGTCCCCTGGCTGGCAAGGGGCAGCTGGGTCTGCGCCATGAAGGCCTGGCTGGCGGCGATGAGAGAGTCGGGCTGTGGCAGGTGGGTGGCGGGCTGCTCGGCCGGTGGCAGCACCGAGCTGGCAATGAGGGTGCCCTCTTCGTTGATGATGTAGGTGCTTCCGGAAAAGTCTTTGCTTTCTCTTTGCAGGAACTTGTTGATGTAGTTGAGGTTTATGTCTGTCACCATCACCCCGAGCAAGGTATGGTGGCTATCGTCAATCACCGGGCTGACGGCGGAAATGGTCAGCGATTGCATTTCGTCCTGGTTGGTATATACCCCGGCCCATCCTGGGCTGAGGCTGCGGGCAAAGGGCTCGTACCAGGGGCGCCGGGTCGGGTCGTACTTGCTGATCTTGTGGGTGGTCGTGCCGAAGTGTGTCGAACCGTTATAGATATGGAGCTCGTTGTCGGTACGCCGGTCCTTCAGGATTAATGAAAGCTGGTGCTGGTTTTTTTTGCGAAAGCCGACGAAATACTTGTCTTCACTGCCGAAGCCGATGGTGGTGATCTGGGGCTGGTGGATATACAGGGTCGAGATGGCGTCTTTCAGGTACGCTTCCAGCCCCGTCAGCCGTGGCGGCTGGTATAGCTGGTGACGCTGGATACTATCGGCAATGGTCAGGTTGGTATTGAAAGGGTCGCCAAGAAATACCCGCAAGTCGTTGCTGATGCTTCGGGTGTAGGAGCCCAGAAGCTTACCGCTGACTTCAGACAGCATACGCTCGTAGCTGTTCTGCTGGGCGATGGCGATCACTCCGACAGTTAACAGCAATAATGAGGTAAACGGCACCATGACCGCTAAGCGCAGTGTTAGCAGGCGAGACTTAAGCATTTTCTGTTTTAGTAGATACGTCGTACTGTAATTCTTATCTTCTGATAGTCAGATAAATTGGCAGAACTTGCAAATGATCTTTTCAGGAATGTTATATCCATGCCGCTAAATTGAGAGATCAGTCGATGAGGGCAGGCCTGCCAGGGCTTGCGCGCCCCCGTGATTGTTATTGAACCGTCATTTAATCCGCCACGACATTGAGCTCTTTTAGTTTTCTGGTCAGGGTATTCCGTCCCCAGCCAAGCAGTCTTGCCGCTTCCTGCTTGTGGCCGTGGGTGTGCTCCAGTGCCGTCTCGAGCAAGATTTTCTCAAACTCCGGCAGGGCCTCTCCCAATAGGTTCTGGTTACCCTGCTGCAGAGTATCTTTGGCCCACTGTTCGAGCGCATGGTGCCAGTGTCCCTGGCCGTTATGGGGTTCGGTGTGGGTATCGTTGGTCAGTAGCTCCGGCGGCAGATCGGTCGGCAGAATTTCGTTGCCGCTGGCCATCACCGTTAGCCAGCGACAGGTGTTTTCCAGCTGGCGAACGTTACCCGGCCAGTTAAGGTCGGTCAGGGTGGCTTCCGTGGTCGGGTGGAGAGTCTTCACCTCGACGCCAAGTTCATCGGAGGCACGCTGGAGAAAATGGCGGGTCAGCTGCGGGATATCCTGGCGGCGGTCTTTCAGCGCCGGCAGATGGACCCTGATGACATTGAGGCGATGAAACAAGTCTTCCCGGAAGTCGCCGTTGGTCACAAGCCGTTCAAGGTCCTGGTGGGTGGCGGCGATGATCCGTACATCGACGTTAACCGGCGAGTGGCCGCCGACCCGATAAAACTGGCCGTCAGCCAGTACCCTTAGCAGGCGGGTCTGGATATCGAGCGGCATATCCCCGATTTCATCGAGAAACAGGGTACCACCGTTGGCTTGTTCGAAGCGCCCCTGGCGGACGCTGTTGGCACCGGTGAACGCCCCTTTTTCGTGCCCGAACAACTCGGACTCAATCAAGTCTTTAGGTATCGCGGCCATATTGAGGGCAATAAACTCCTTGTGGCTCCGCGGGCTATGCCGGTGCAGGGCATGGGCAACCAGTTCTTTGCCTGTCCCGGACTCCCCATTGATCAGCACCGAGATGGAAGAGCGTGACAGGCGGCCGATGGCCCGGAAGACTTCCTGCATTGCCGGTGCCTCACCGATGATTTCAGGGGCATTTTTCTCTTCCGGTTCAGGTTGTTGCTGACGCTTTTGTTCCTGGCTGTGAGTGACGGCACGTTCAACGAGGTTGACGGCCTCATCGATATCAAAGGGTTTGGGCAGGTACTCGAAAGCGCCTTCCTGATAGGCATTGACGGCGGCATCCAGATCGGAGTGTGCCGTCATGATGATCACCGGCAGCGCCGGGTAATCCTGTTGCAGCGACTTGAGCAAGGTCAGCCCATCCATCCCCGGCATCCGGATATCGGAGACCAGTACGTCAGGTACACTGCGCTCCAGTGACTCGATGACACTGTCAGCGTTGGCAAAGGTTTCACACTTTAATCCGGCCGCATTGAGGGTACGTTCCAGCACCCAGCGAATTGAGCTGTCATCATCGACAACCCAAATTAATCCTTTGCTCATATCACGTCCTCTCTCGTTATCGTTCATCGGTGATGTGTCTGCTACCCATCATTTTATCGGTAGATAAATGGTGAACTTGGTATGGCCAGGCCAGCTGACAACTTCTATTTTTCCCTGGTGCTGATCAATCAGGTTCTGGGCGATAGAAAGCCCCAGTCCGGTTCCCCCTTCCCGGCCTGTCACCATGGGGTAGAACAGGGTGTCCTGAATATCGCCGGGGATCCCCGGTCCGTCATCAATGATGTCGACCTTGGCGGCAATACGGTAGCGCTTGCCATGGATCAGGGTCTGGTGGGCGGTCCGGGTTTTCAGGGTAATGTTTCCGCCGCCGTGCTGCTGCAGGGCCTGGGCGGCATTGCTGACTATATTGAGTATGGCTTGTTCCAGCTGCTCCGGATCCATGGTGAAGTCCGGCAGGCTCGGATCGTAGTCACGGTGAAGCCGGATATTGCTGCCGCTGTCGATAGCGACCAGCTGGCGAACCTTTTCCAGTACCACATGAATATTATCGACCTGGCGTGAGCCCGGTCGCTGCGGACCAAGCAGCCGGTCAACCAGGTTACGCAGCCGGTCGGCCTGCTCGATGATCATCTGGGTATATTCGGTGTAGCTGGGATCCGGCAGGGTTTTTTCCAGCAACTGGGCAGCGCCGCGCAACCCGCCGAGCGGATTCTTGATTTCGTGTGCCAACCCGCGTACCAGCTCCTTGGCTGCCTGTTGCTGGGCATGCTGGCTTAGTTCCTGGCTGATCCGGCGCTGCTGATCGATAGGCTTAAGCTCAAGCAGGATCAGCAGCTCCTTTTGCCATGATAGCGGGCTGGCATTGACTTCCAGGGTGTAGTGCCTGCCGTCGATGACAAAGGTGACATCGCTGTCGGCCAGTCCCTGTCCGCTTTGCAGCGTGTCCTGGATCAGGCCGAGATCGAGCGAGGAATGCTGCAGCAGTTCCGGAAAGCAGGCATTGTTGAGGCGACGTTTGCTGAACGACAGCAATTGCTCCGCAGCCGGATTGACATAGCGGATCGTCAACCCTTCGTCGAGCAGCAGTATCGCGGTAACCAAATTGTCCAGGATCAGAGGTGTAAAAGAGGCTGTCACGATTATCATCCTTGTATTGCCCGTTCACTTTGGTGCAGCGTACAGGGTGTGCACCAACTTGGTGCAATCAAGTGTAGCCTGTCTATGCTACATCGTGAACCTAAAATCGCGCTGGCTGGGTGTTACTTGGGTGTTACCGCCGGCGGTTGAGGCTGGAGCCGTGAAGCCCGATGTAGGTAAACAGTGATTACTTCTGATAATGCAATAACCTTGCCGTTATTTGATATTTGGGCCTGTAGGGTATGGCTGCCGCGGTCGATATTGCTCAGGTGCCAGTTGAGCCGGGATTGCGGCGGGCCATAATGTTTGCCGTCGAGCAACAACTGGGCACGGTGGTGCTTATTCAGTGTCTGGCTGGTGGCGGCTGCCACCTTGATGATCCCCTGATTGTCGCGCAATGTCTGCTGATCGTGAGGTGACAGCAGGCGGACGGTGATTGGCTGGCTGGACTGGGTATCCTGCTTGTCCGCATCCGGCGGGCTTGACTGGAGTTCAATGGTAGGCAGGACGTCTAGATCAACAATATTGGCGTTCGGATTGGGCTGGTCGGAAAAGTGTATGACGCCCCGGGCATCCTCCCAGGTATAAATCGGGCTGGCTTGCAGCCATGGTGCCGTGGTAAGTCCGAGCAGCAGGCAGGTAGCCAGTTGTTGAGAGGGGATGTATGTCATCGGTTCGTGAAAAGGCGGCAGATAGTCATAGGGTAACTATGAGTGTTTCAGCTGGTGGCGAGACGGCAAGATCAAAAAGGCCTGCTTGTGAAGCAGGCCTAAATCTTAATCGTTAAGTAATGTATGAATTACTTATACAGAGTAGTAAAGGTCAAACTCAAGTGGGTGAGTTGTCATGTTAACCTTCTCTACGTCCTGAGATTTCAGCTCGATGTAAGAATCGATGAAGTCATCAGAGAACACGCCGCCCGCCGTCAGGAAGTCACGGTCTTCGTTCAGGCTCTGTAGTGCGCCCTGCAGTGACTCGGCAACCGTAGGGATTTCTGCTGCTTCTTCTGCCGGTAGGTCATACAGGTCCTTGTCCATCGCTTCGCCTGGGTGGATCTTGTTCTGGATACCGTCAAGACCAGCCATCAGCATCGCTGCAAACGCCAGGTATGGGTTAGCAGCCGGATCACCGAAGCGAACTTCGATACGGCGTGCTTTCGGGCTTGGTACCACTGGGATACGGATAGAAGCTGAACGGTTACGAGCCGAGTAGGCCAGCATAACAGGTGCTTCGAAGCCAGGTACCAGACGTTTGTACGAGTTTGTTGCCGGGTTGGCAAAGGCGTTGATTGCACGTGCGTGCTTGATGATACCGCCGATGTAGTAAAGTGCCATTTCAGACAGGCCGCCGTACTTGTCACCCGCAAACAGGTTCTGGCCGTCTTTACCCAGAGACATGTGAACGTGCATACCAGAACCGTTATCGCCTACTAGTGGTTTAGGCATGAAGGTTGCTGTTTTGCCAAATGCGTGAGCAACGTTATGAACAACATACTTGTAGATTTGAATTTCATCAGCTTTAGTTGTCAGGGTATTGAATCGGGTTGCGATTTCATTCTGACCAGCAGTCGCTACTTCGTGGTGGTGCGCCTCAACAACCAGGCCCATCTCTTCCATGATCAGACACATGGCTGAACGGATATCTTGTGATGAATCAACTGGTGCAACCGGGAAGTAACCGCCTTTAACGCCCGGACGGTGACCTTTGTTACCGCCTTCGAAATCAGAACCTGTGTTCCAGGCCGCTTCCACATCATCAATCTTGAAGAATGAACCTGACATGTCGGTGCTGAACTTCACGTCATCAAACAGGAAGAACTCAGGCTCAGGACCAACCAGAACGGTGTCTGCGACGCCAGTTGCACGCATGAACTCTTCGGCACGCTTGGCGATTGAGCGCGGGTCACGGTCGTAGCCTTGCATTGTTGCAGGTTCTAGGATGTCACAACGAACGTTCAGGGTTGCATCTTCAGTAAACGGGTCCAATACCGCGCTTGCTGCGTCTGGCATCATAACCATGTCTGATTCGTTGATACCTTTCCAGCCAGCAACCGAAGAACCATCGAACATTTTTCCTTCTTCAAAGAAATCAGCATCGATCTGGTGAGCTGGGATAGAGATGTGCTGCTCTTTACCTTTGGTGTCGGTAAAGCGTAGGTCAACAAACTTAACTTCGTTTTCCTGGATCAGCGCTAGTACGTTTTCTACTGACATCTTGAGTAACCTCCGGTGTTAGGTTGGGCAACTGGCCGCAAAAATAAGTGATGAACAGTTATGTTGTTCAGCTGAAGTTATCTTTGCGAGAACTGTGCCAACTTTTAAAAGCCCCAAAATCGCCCATTTAGCGTAGGTTGGGGCCCAATAATTCCATTAAATTGCACTATTTTGGTGAGTCGTTGCACTTTTATGGTGCATTGGTGCGTCGATTCACAATCTTGGTGCGTCTCTACTATTCGCCTATGGCGGTATATTGTCAAACGAAAGGCTGCATAATTACGCCGAAAAAGTGGGTGAAATGCTAGCCGTCAGGGCTAAGAATATGGCTGCAAAGAGGAAAAAGCGAGCCGGGTGCTGGCGGGAAATCGGTAGGTAATACCTGTGCGGAATCAGCTCTTGCGGGCTTTATTAAAAAAGCTGGTGATATAAATCACATATTTCGTGGGTTTTGGCGTAAAATCTGTTAGATTATGAGCCGTTTTTTTAACCAAGTAGCCGCCATAGGGTCGCTGCATGTTCTGAGTGAATGTGAAATCCATGTCTAATCCACAGATCGATAAACTAAGAAATATCGCAATTATTGCGCACGTTGACCACGGTAAAACCACCCTGGTCGATAAGCTGCTTCAGCAGTCTGGTACGTTAGAGTCTCGCGGTGAAGCTGAAGAGCGCGTAATGGATTCCAACGATATCGAAAAAGAGCGTGGTATCACCATTCTTGCCAAGAACACAGCGATTAACTGGAATGATTACCGCATCAACATCGTTGATACCCCGGGACACGCCGACTTCGGTGGTGAGGTTGAGCGTATCATGTCGATGGTAGACTCTGTACTTCTTATCGTTGATGCTGTTGACGGTCCAATGCCGCAAACTCGTTTTGTTACCCAGAAAGCGTTTGCCCACGGCCTGAAGCCAATCGTTGTAATTAACAAGATTGACCGCCCTGGTGCTCGCCCTGAGTGGGTAATGGATCAGGTGTTCGATCTGTTCGACAACCTGGGTGCAACTGACGAGCAGCTGGATTTCCAGGTTGTTTACGCATCGGCACTAAACGGTTGGGCGACGCAGGAAGAGGGTGTGACCGGCGAAAGCATGGAACCGCTGTTCCAGGCTATCGTTGATAACGTTGAGGCACCGGCTGTTGATGTTGAAGGCGCACTGCAGATGCAGGTTTCTCAGCTAGACTACAGCTCTTACGTGGGTGTTATCGGTGTCGCGCGTGTAACGCGTGGTTCTGTGACCCCTAACCAGCAGGTTACTGTGATTGGTGCCGATGGTAAGAAACGTAACGGTAAAGTCGGTACCGTGCTTGGCTACCTGGGTCTTGAGCGCCATGAAGTTGAAAAAGCAACGGCGGGTGACATCATTGCGATCACCGGTCTTGGCGAGCTGAAAATCTCTGACACTATCTGTGACGTTAACACTGTTGAAGCACTTCCTGCTCTGTCTGTTGATGAGCCAACAGTAACCATGACTTTCCAGGTGAACACGTCGCCGTTTGCAGGTAAAGAAGGCAAGTTCGTGACGTCACGTAACATCCTTGAGCGTCTGCAGAAAGAACTGGTACACAACGTTGCCCTGCGTGTTGAAGAAACGGAAGACCCGGATAAATTCCGCGTTTCAGGCCGTGGTGAACTTCATCTGTCTATCCTGATCGAAAATATGCGTCGTGAAGGCTTCGAGCTGGCCGTATCGCGTCCGGAAGTTATCATCAAAGAAGAAGATGGTCAGCTGATGGAACCGTTTGAAGTCGTGACTATCGACGTGGTGGAAGAGCACCAGGGCGGTATCATGGAAAACATCGGTTTGCGTAAAGGTGAGCTGACTGATATGGCACCAGACGGTAAAGGCCGTGTTCGCATGGACTTCATGATGCCTTCTCGTGGCCTTATCGGTTTCCAGACTGAATTTATGACGCTGACGTCAGGTTCTGGCCTGCTTTACCATACGTTTGATCACTACGGCCCGCACAAAGGCGGTACAATCGGTCAGCGTAACAACGGTGTGCTGATCTCGAACGCAACAGGTAAAGCACTGACATATGCACTGTTCAACCTGCAAGAGCGTGGCCGTCTGTTTGCAGAGCACGCTGATGAAGTTTACGAAGGCCAGATCATCGGTATTCACAACCGTTCTAACGATCTGACTGTTAACTGCCTGAAAGGAAAGCAGCTGACTAACGTTCGTGCTTCTGGTACTGATGAAGCGCAGGTACTTTCTCCTGCAATCAAGTACACGCTAGAGCAAGCGCTGGAGTTCATCGATGACGACGAGCTGGTAGAAGTAACGCCACAAAGCATTCGTATTCGTAAGAAGCTACTTACTGAAAACGATCGTAAACGTGCAAGCCGTACTGCGAAGTAATCGCTAACAGCTTCCGTTAACCAATCCCCCCATCGGTGCTACCATGGGGGGATTGTTGTATCTGAACCCTATAAAATCAAAAGAATAACGATATGCAGCCTATTATTATTACTGGTGGACCAGGGGCGGGGAAAACAACCTTGCTCAATGCGATGGGAAAGAAAGGCTATCTGGTATTTCCGGAAGTCTCGCGAACGCTTATTCAACAGCAGTCGCAACTGGAGCAAGGTGTGCTGCCCTGGACGGATCTGCCGGCGTTTGCACAGCTATGCCTGGATATGATGACAGAGCAACGCTGCCAGGCGGGCAAGGGGACGATACCGGCGATGGTTGACCGGGCTGTCGGCGATATTTGCGCCTATCTGGCAATCGGCGGCGAGCCAGTGGCCGAGCGCTATCTTGAAGCCGCGGTGGGTTATTATCCGACAGTTTTTTTCTGTGCCCCGAATTGCGACATCTATGTGCAGGACGAGGAGCGCCCGCACAGCTTTGCTGAGGCGGAGCACATTCACCAACAATTGATTGAAACTTACCTGGCTTTGGGCTACCGGGTCGAAGAGGTGCCCTGGGGCAGTGTTGAGGAGCGAGCCTGCTGGGTGCAGGCCCGGTTAAAACAGGGCTAGGCTTTTTTAAGCTGAGCGATAAACCGCTCTGATTCGGCAATGGCTGCCTGCATATCGGTAATGGCGCGCTGGATATCGCGCTGAAGCGAGTCGAACTCGCCCTGCAGTGAGCCGATGGCAGCGGCATTGAGGTTATGTTTCAGATACAGGGTATTGTCACGCAGGGTGTTGAGTACCGGGGACATCTTTTGTTCTGCCCGGTGCATGGCACCCAGCATCTGACGGTATGATGCTTGGGTGCTGCGGAGCTTTTTTTCACTCTCGCGCTTGAGGTTGCTGCTGGTATAGAGCGACAGCTCATCCTGCCATTCGTCAAACAGGGCATCAGCCACATCTTCGATAGCGGCAATTCGGCTGCTGACTTTCTCGGCCGCATCAGAGCTGGCTTCGTATTGATCGTTGATGGTGTTGTAGGCCGCTTCCAGCTCGCCGCCATCGAACTGGTTCAGGGTCTTGAGAGCGTCAAGGGCACTGGTGAACTGCTGTTGGGCATCCTGCTGGGCTTCCGTGGCCTCCTCGACTCTGTCGACCATGATCTCGCGCTTATGGACGCCGACGGTTTCCATGGCAGAATAATAGGCGCTCTGGCACCCGGACAGCAGAGTAAGGCTGAGCATTGCAACAAGCAAGTAAGGCATAACAGGCTCCTGAACAGTTGGTAAGGCCAGCGGTCACCGAGTTGCCAGCGCCAACTGAACCAACTATTTTGACTATTAAAAACAGATAAATAAAACAGAATATGGCTGACAAAAAGATAACTGGCAAGTGGAATTGGCGACGGCCTGTGTTTCTCGGTATCGCCTATCTGAAATACCTTAACCGGCGAATTGGCCATGATCGGCTGACGGTGGCGGCAGGGTCGATGGCCTATGTGACCTTGCTGTCGCTGGTACCGCTGCTGACCGTGGTACTGTCTGCGCTCTCGAGCTTTCCGGTGTTTGCCGGCCTGGGCGAGGTACTGCAAAACTTTGTGATCGAAAATTTTGTGCCGGCAGCCGGTGAAGTGGTCAAGCAATACCTCAATGAGTTTGTCGCCAATGCCGGCAAGATGACCGCTGTCGGGGTCGCGGCACTGTTTGTGGTGGCCTTGATGCTGATCTCGTCCATCGACAAGTCGCTCAACTATATCTGGCGGGTACATGAAAAACGCCGGCCGGTGATTTCATTTTCTATTTATTGGATGGTCTTGACCCTGGGGCCGATTCTGGTCGGTACCAGTATTGCGGTGAGCTCCTATCTTGGCTCGCTCAACTTGCTTGACAGCGAGGCCGTTAGCGGGGTCTTTCAGCAGGCGTTGCGCGGATTGCCGGTGATAATGTCCAGCTGCGCGTTTCTGGGGCTGTACCTGCTGGTACCGAATACCAAGGTACGGTTTAACCACGCGCTGATCGGTGCCCTTATTGCCAGTATGCTGTTCGAATTGAGCAAGAAGGGCTTTGCCCTCTATATCACCAATTTCCCGTCCTATCAGGTGATTTACGGGGCGCTGGCAGTGATCCCTATTTTGTTTGTCTGGGTCTACCTGTGCTGGTGTATCGTGTTGCTGGGGGCGGAAATTACCGCCAGTCTGGGAGAACGTGTACACTGGCAGCCGACCGCGAAGAAAGATACGCCACCGCAAGTCCCGGCGGTCTCTCAGTCGAATGACGAAAAAAGTGAACTCAAGGAGCCAAAAGAATGATTGCGCTTATCCAACGTGTAAGTGAAGCCAGTGTGACTGTCGAGGGACAGGCGACCGGTACGATAGGCAAGGGCCTGCTGGTACTGCTGGGTGTAGAGAAAGGAGACGATGAAGCAAAAGCGCAACGTTTACGTGATAAGGTGCTCGGTTACCGTGTTTTTGAAGATGACGCCGGCAAAATGAACCTGAATGTGCAGCAGGCTGGCGGTAGCGTGCTGGTTGTCTCCCAGTTTACCCTGGCGGCTGATACCAAGAGTGGTATGCGTCCGAGCTTTTCTGCCGGGGCGACACCGGCCGATGCGGAACGTCTGTACGATTATTTTGTCGAAAGCTGTAAGGCCAAAGAGATCAAGACCGAAACCGGTATTTTTGCTGCCGACATGAAGGTAGCGCTGCTGAACGATGGCCCGGTGACGTTCTGGCTTCAGGTATAGATGTAGATCACACGAATAACCGCTCAAGGAATGTTGGAGAAGGATTGCATGTTTCGACTGATCACCCCGCAAACAGAGGACGAACTGGCAAAATACTATGATTTTCGCTGGCGGATGCTGCGTGAGCCATGGCACATGCCGGTTGGTTCCGAGCGAGACGCCTATGACGAGCTAGGATGCCACCGGATGATTGTCAGTGACAGCGGCGAGGCTATTGCGATTGGCCGCCTGTATATGACGCCGGACAATGATGGCCAGATCCGTTTTATGGCCGTGCACCCGAAATACCGGCACAAGGGGATGGGGGCATTGGTACTGATGGCGTTGGAGTCGCTGGCGCGCCAGGAAGGGGCCAAGCGATTGGTCTGTAATGCCCGCGAGGATGCCATTCCGTTTTACCTGCGCAATGACTTTGCCAGCCAGGGCGAGCTGAGCGAAGAGCGGGGGCCGGTGAGGCACCAGCAGATGCTGAAGCACCTCAAGCCTCTGAACGAGGTGGTGCGTCACCCTGACTGGTGTCAGGAGCTTCAGGAGCTGTGGCAATACCAGATCCCTATCAGTGAAAAGATGGGCGTCAAAATCAGCCAGTATACCGGTTATCGTTTCGAGGTCAGTGCCCTGATCAACGCCAACCTGAACCCGAGCGAGAGCATGTTTGCCGGCAGTATCTTTACCATGGCAACGCTGTCCGGCTGGGGCTTTGTCTGGATGTTGCTGAAAGAGCGCAAGCTGGCTGCCGATATTGTGCTGGCGGATAGCCATATCCGCTATGTGGCCCCGGTCAAGGAGCGTCCGCGTGCAGTGACCTCGGTCGAGAGCCTGCGTGGTGATCTGGACCGGCTGGCCAGTGGCCGGAAAGGCCGGGTGGTCGTCGAAGTCAACGTATACAGTGGCGAGCAGCTAGCCTCAACCTTTACCGGCACCTATATGCTGTTGCCGTCGCAGGGTGACAGCGACAGCTGTTGCTGATCGCCGCGCCAGTCCCGGCTGAGCACCTTGCACCCCTGCGTTGCCTGGAGTTGGATCAATTGCTTGTCCGGACTGGCCAGATCCCAGTGACCCTGCAAGGTGGCGGCGAAGTCCTCGCCTTTTAGAACCACAGGCTCGACGGTGATCCGCCCCCGGTCGGCAGTGACCGACAGGGAGGAGGCTGTCAGCGGACTGTGTTCTTCTGCCGGGTGTTGGCTTGATGCCGAGACGTTGCGTTGACTCCATTGTTGCCAGAGCTGGGCGGTTGTCTGTTTGTCGAGCTGTAGCTGGCGCAGTTCCCCGTTGAGTTCCCCGTCAAGACTATAGGCCAATCCGGTAGCATGCTGGGCCAGCCCACTGGCGGTCAGGCCAATATCCATAGCTCCACTGACCGGAAGAGGAAGCCTGAGCCATTTCGGCAAGATACTGGCAGGCATGCTGTCGGCAGTCAGTGCAAGTTGCCACGGCTGGCCCTCGCGGTGAAGATCCAGTGTCGCCTCGGCTTCGAGCAATCCGTTACGAAACGGGATCAGCAGTTTTGTCAGCTGCCATTGGCCCGCCTGACTGTTCATTTCGAGAAAGGGCTCGACCATAGTAATGCTGTTGATGCTGGCAAAGCCGGCACTGGCATGCAGCTTGCCCTGCCATAGCCCCGCCTTTCCCCTTCGCTTGAGTACCAGATCGTGGCCGCTGGCATTGATCCCTGATAGCTGGAAGGGAAGCTGAGAGTGGGGAGCGGTAAGCTGGGCATAGCCGATATCAAGGCTTGTCAGGCTGATATTGTCGAAGTTGCGGCTGTGTGCTGCCAAATTAGCAAGCCACTGCTCGGGGAGAAACCACCTGATGCTGTTGATGGTTAGCTGGTTAAGGGCCAGCGTGTCGGGGGTGACGGTCCCGTCGGTCTGGACATAACCGTCGAGGAGCCTGGCCGACATGCCTTCAATGGTAATTTGCTGCGGAGAAAAGGTCAGCTCGGCCAGCGGATCATCGAGAACGGTATCTTTCCAGCGCACAGTGCTGGCACCCAAAGATAGAAAAGCGTCGTGCTGTTGCCACGGGCTGGTAGGCCAATGCCAGTTATGCAGCGATAGGTTGCCATTGTTGATGGTGTAGTCCGCCAGCTCAATACTGCTGTCGAGAATATCGAGCCGTCGAATATCGATGGTGGTAGATGGCAAGATTAACGGTTTAAACTGTGACTTAAGGGCGTCGGTTTGCGCACCATCCTGGATCTGCAAACCGGACACGGTTAGCTGGTGCAGTACCAGGGAGCTGGTATCTGCCTTAGACTGATATTCAGCCTGACCACTAAAGTTGGCCTGATGCCAGTCAAAGGAAAATCCGTGCATTTTCCAGCTCTGATCGCTGCGTGTTCCGTCGAGCAGCACATTTTTCAACACCACTTGTTGCCAGCGAGCCTGCGAGGCCGAAAGCTGGATGTCTCCGCTGAAGGCTCCCCATGACTGGGGCTGGCTGTGCCAGTTATCCAGTTGTAGCTGGCCTTCTTTCAGGATCAGTTCAGGGGTAACGAGCTCGACGTCGGTGAGCGCCAGACGGTTGGTGCGGATGGTCGGCAAGTTGGGTAGCGGTGTTTCCGGCGACAGGCGAAGTCCTGCAACTAAAATTGAATCAAACGCCCAACCGGGAGACAGCAGCTCAGTGGGGGTGAACCACAGATCCAATTGTTCGGCGTGAAAAGGTGGTTCCTGTCCCAGGCTGAAATTGGGTTGCTCTATCGTAAGGCGCCAGGGCTCGGTAATGGTGTAGTGAATGTGGCGCGCGTCGAATGCATAGGGGCTGAGGGTGTTGATGCCGTAGCGGATAATTGCCGTTGTGTACTGAGTGTGCAGCAGGGTGAGCAATACCGTCAGGGCAAGCAGCAACAAGACGATAAAGGTAGCAATAAGTTTCCCGACTAGACGCATTGAACCCTCCTATGGTTACGCTCAGATTGACGGAAAAATGCGCGTACTGCAAGTCGGAGATATCAGTAATTTTCAGGTGGTTATTTTAGTCCAGATAAAAAACAAGCCCCTCGGAAGAGGGGCTTGAGGTGTCGGGTGCTAACCCTGGATTAGTCTAGCTGCGGGCCGGCGGCAACCAATGCTGCGCCTTCGTCATTATCAGTGTACTTGTCGAAGTTATTGATAAAGCGCTCGGCCAGATCCTTCGCCTTGCTTTCCCACTGTAGTGGATCAGTGTAGGTATCGCGAGGGTCAAGGATTGTCGGATCAACACCTGGCAGTGCCGTCGGTACTTCCAGGTTGAAGATTGGCACATGCTTGGTTTCGGCCGTATCGATAGAACCGTCAAGGATAGCATCGATAATACCGCGGGTATCCTGAATCGAGATACGCTTGCCAGTACCGTTCCAGCCAGTGTTGACCAGGTAAGCTTCGGCGCCAGCGGCTTCCATTCGCTTAACCAGTACTTCGGCATACTTGGTTGGATGCAGCGTCAGGAAGGCATTACCGAAACAGGCCGAGAAGGTTGGCGTCGGCTCGGTGATACCACGCTCAGTACCGGCCAGCTTGGCTGTAAAGCCAGACAGGAAGTGGTACTTGGTTTGTTCCGGAGTCAGCTTGGATACCGGAGGCAGTACGCCGAATGCATCCGCAGACAGGAAGATCACCTTGTTGGCATGGCCGCCTTTAGACACCGGCTTGACGATATTTTCAATGTGGTAGATCGGGTAAGAAACGCGGGTATTCTCCGTCTTCGAGTTGTCATCGAAGTCAATCGCACCATCGGCACGAACGGTAACGTTCTCGAGCAGGGCATCACGGCGGATCGCATTATAGATGTCTGGCTCAGCTTCTTTAGACAGGTTGATAGTTTTCGCGTAGCAGCCGCCTTCGAAGTTGAATACGCCGTTGTCATCCCAGCCGTGCTCGTCATCACCGATCAGGGCGCGCTTAGGATCGGTAGACAGGGTTGTTTTACCGGTGCCTGACAGGCCGAAGAAGACAGCAACATCGCCATTTTCACCCATGTTGGCAGAACAGTGCATTGAAGCAATGTCTTTCAGCGGCAGGAAGTAGTTCATCATGGCGAACATACCTTTCTTCATTTCGCCGCCGTACCAGGTACCGCCAATCAGCTGCATTTTCTCGGTCAGGTTGAAAACAGTAAAGTTTTCAGAATTCATTTCGTGCTCTTCCCATTTCTGGTTGGTGCACTTCGCTCCGTTCATGACAACAAAGTCAGGCTCGAAACTTTCCAGCTCTTCCTCGCTTGGGCGGATAAACATGTTTTTCACGAAGTGTGCCTGCCAGGCAACTTCGGTGATAACACGGATGCATAGTCGGGTATCAGGATTGGCACCACAGAAACCGTCAATAACAAACAGGCGTTTGCCAGAAAGCTGACCGGTGACAAGTTCTTTCAGATCGTTCCACGCTTCCAGACCAATGCTCTTATTATCGTTTTTGCCTTGGTCTGCCCACCATAGGGTATCTTTGGTGGTGTCATCTTTGACGATGAATTTATCTTTTGGCGAGCGGCCAGTGAAAATACCTGTGTCAACAGAAACGGCGCCCAGCTCTGTTACGATACCTCTTTCATATCCTTCCAGCTCTGGTTTGGTCTCCTCTTCGAACAGAACTTCGTAAGACGGGTTACGAACTATTTCTGTAACATTTTTGATACCGTATTTAGATAGATCCATATTTTTTGCAACCTTTTTCTCGACGTTCATGACAGTCATAGGTGCTCCTTGGGTAAGATGTTGTTTAACTGTTGACCATGCTAGCAACCCTAAAGGGGTAATTCAGGGAGGTTTATCAAAAATTAACCATTGAAAAGTTACGGCTAAGTAAAAGTTATAGGGAAATTGTAGGTGTGTATTTTACAGTGATGTGAAACGTTTGCGCTAGCTCCCAAAATTAATATTTCTCTTGAAAAAAGCGGGGGTTAGCGTGTTATTGAGTTTCAGCTGGGCGGGAAAAAGTGTGCTTCAGTTAAAAAAAGAGCCGGAATAAATCCGGCTCTTGTAACTAACTTTCAGAGTTAATACGAGATGATTATTAATGCACCTGATTGCTGTTGTTTTCTGGTGCATTTTCGAACAATGCTGCCACGTCAATGCTGTCAAAGTCATAGCTGGTGCCGCAGTAGTCACAGTGCAGTGATACCTTGCCTTCTTCGGCAACAATGCGATCGACTTCGCTACGCTCAATCGAGCAGATAGCTGAGGCGCTGCGCTCGCGAGAACAGCCACAGTGGAACGCCACGTCTTGCGGCTCGAACAACTGGACGGTTTCCTGGTGGTAAAGACGGTAAAGGACGTCCTGGGCCTCGAGTGTGAACAGCTCTTCGTTCTTCACGGTTTCGGTCAATTGCTCCAGATGCTCGAAGTCTTCGTCGCTGCCCTGGCCGTCAGGGAGAACCTGCAACAGCATGCCTGCCGCTTTTGGCTGGCCTTCAACTTCGCCGGTACGCAGCCAGATGCGAGTCTTCAGCTGCTCCGAGCTTTCGAAGTAGCCTTCCAGGCAGTGTGCCAGGCTGTCACCTTCCAGGCCGACAACGCCCTGGTAGCGTTCACCCTTGTTCGGTGTAATGGTAATGACCAGATGGCCCTTGCCCATAAGATCATGGATATTGCCGGTTGCCGGAACGTCGCCATCCCAGCGTGCCACGCCACGCAGCTTCTGATCGTGATCGCCGTTGATCACAGCCAGTTTCACCGGGCCGTCACCCTGCAGCTGAACGGTAATAGAGCCTTCGAACTTCAGCGTTGCGGTTAGCAGGCTGGTGGCGACAAGCAGTTCACCCAGCAGTGTCTGGACCGGAGCCGGGTATTCCTTGCTGGAAATGATTTGCTGATATGTCTCGTTCAGCTGAACAAGTTCACCACGTACAGATACACCGTCAAACAGGTAACGGTACAGACTATCGTTTGTCATCTTTTATATACTCCAGCAGGTAAAATTTAGTTACTGCTCTTAAACTTAATTATATTGCGTCGCTGCTTTTTATCAGGACGCTTGTCAGGGCTCGGGCTGCCGAAGGCATTGAGCTTGCGCATTTGGGCATGCTGTTCACGCTGTTTGATACTGTCAGCGGTTTCCTGGTATAGCGTTTGTGCTTCGGGAGCGCCCCGGCGGTTGTCGGACAGTTTGGCTATGATGATGGTTTTTTCATCGCTGCCCTGTCTCAGGCGAATTTCCGCCCCGACCTCGACCAGCTTGCTTGGCTTGGAGCGCTGGCCGTTATAGTGCACTTTGCCGCCGTCAATCATATTACGGGCGATTGAGCGGGTTTTGTAGAACCGGGCGGCCCATAGCCATTTATCGAGGCGTACCTGGAGAGTGCCGGAATCTGATGATTGCTGTCCCATAACGTGCTCCTTACCCACAATGGGCGCTAAAAATACCACAATGCAATAACAGCGTCAGCTCTACTAAATGGTGATATGAGATCGTATTTTCAACAGCAAATGGAGAATAAATCGCTCATAATAGCTAGTCTATTGAAACTAGATGTATTTTTTCCGTGATTTGTTTTGGTATATTGAACCTTTTTGAGAGCAAATTACTGCCGTTTTCTTCACTAACGGGTATTCTATTGATAGCCGACCGATAATTCATCGGCATTATTAATCCCAAGGATAATGGATTTCAACATGGTTGCAGCAAATTGGTTGGGAACGCTTCAGACTAAGCGCCCGATGTCAGTCACGACACTCACCCGGATATTAACCTGGCTGTTGGTCGTGTTGCTGGCATGGATTTTGGGTCGTCTGGTGTGGTCGGTAATCCAGCCAGCAACGGCTCCCTCCCAGTGGCAGGCGCAAACTGTTTCTGTCTCGTCAGCGAACCGCTCGGGGTTTCAGGTGTCTGATGTATTGGGAATGAATCTGTTTGGCCGTTATCAGCAAAATGCACCGGTAGTCAAAAAAGAGCCGGTAAAACAGGATGCGCCGCAAACACGTCTTAATCTGACTCTGGTTGGAGTAGTGGCAAGCTCTAACCCGCAAACCAGCCTGGCGGTTATTACCCACCGTGGCAAACAGAATACGTACGGGCTGAACGAAGCGATCGAGGGAACCCGGGCGACGTTGCAGGCCGTTTACGCTGATCGGGTGATCATTCGAAACAGTGGCCGGGACGAAACCCTGATGCTTGACGGGATAAAATTTAGCAAAAGCCAGCCGCGCCAGGTTGCGGTGAAACCGGCCCCCAAATCCTCGGCCCCTTCTTCTCAGCTGGGCAGAATCAAGCAGGAGATCCTCGAAAAGCCGCAGACTCTGTTTAGCTATATTCGTCTGTCGCAGGTCAAGCGGGACGGGCAGCTGGCTGGCTACCGGGTCAATCCGGGTAAAGAGCGGGCGCTATTCGATGCGGTAGGGCTGAAGGCCAACGATCTGGCTGTGAGCCTCAACGGTAACGATCTGACCGATCCCGCTGTTATGGCGAAGCTTTGGACGGAGCTATCACAGGCAACTGATTTTACTTTGACAGTAGAACGTGAAGGCCAGTTACACGATATTTATATTGAGTTGCGCTAGTGGCTGACAGGCAATAACGCGACATAAAGCAGGAGTTTTTTGTGAAAAAATGGATGGGTAAACGCGCCCTGTTGCTGGCCGGGAGTTTGTTGTGCAGTTCCGCACTGGCAAATGACTTTAGTGCCAGCTTCAAAGGAACCGATATTCAGGAATTCATTAATATTGTTGGGCGCAATCTGCAGAAAACGATCATTGTTGACCCTGCTGTTCGCGGTCAGGTAAATGTTCGCAGTTATGATTTGCTGAATGACGAGCAGTATTATCAGTTTTTCCTCAATGTACTGGAAGTCTACGGTTTTGCCGTTGTCGAAATGGATAACGGGGTGCTGAAGGTCATTCGTGACAAGGATGCGAAGATTTCAGCCATTCCTGTGGTCGGTAGCAAAGATCAGATCAAGGGCGATCAGGTGGTCACTCGTGTCATTGCCGTTCGTAATGTCTCGGTCCGGGAGCTGTCTCCGCTGCTTCGCCAGCTTAATGACAATGCCGGTGCGGGTAACGTAGTGCATTATGACCCGGCCAATATCATTATGATCACCGGCCGTGCTGCAGTGGTCAATCGCCTGGCCGAAATCATTGAGCGTGTTGACCGTGCCGGTGACAAAGAGATTGACGTGGTTGAGTTAAACAACGCCTCGGCTGCGGAAATGGTGCGTATTGTTGATGCACTCAATAAGTCTGCTGATTCCAAGTCTACCCCACAGTTCCTGCAGCCGAAATTGGTCGCCGACGAGCGAACCAATGCGGTATTGCTATCGGGCGATCCTAAGGTGCGTAATCGCCTCAAACGCCTGATCCGCCAGCTCGACAAGGAAATGGCCACCTCGGGCAATAACCGGGTTGTGTACCTCAAGTATGCCAATGCCGAAGAAATGGTCGATGTGCTGAAAGGGGTATCGGACAACCTGCAGGCCGAGAAGCAAGGCGGCAGCAAGAAAACCTCTGGTAGTAACGCCGAAGTGATGATCTCGGCTCACGTCGATACCAACTCCCTGATCCTGACTGCGCCGCCAGATATCATGCGCGCACTGGAGAATATCATTGCTCAGCTGGACATCCGTCGCGCACAGGTACTGATTGAGGCGATGATCGTCGAATTGGCCGAAGGTGACGGGGTCAACTTCGGTGTTCAGTGGGGCTCATTGGATGGCGGTGTGATTCAGTTTGGTAACTCCGGGATCCCTATTTCTCAGTATGCGATTGGTTTGCAAGAAGCAGAAGATGTCAAAGGAACAACCGTTACAGACTCTAATGGCAATATTACGGTTAACCCTGATCAAAAAGGTGACTTCTCTACCTTGGGCAAAGTGCTGGGCGGCGTAAATGGTGCCGCAATGGGCATTGTGATGGGCGACTGGACGGCGCTGGTGAATGCCGTGGCTTCGGATCGTAACTCAAACATATTGTCTTCGCCGAGTATTACGGTAATGGATAACGGCGAGGCATCCTTTATCGTCGGTGAGGAAGTACCGGTCGTGACCGGCTCGACCTCCAGCTCGAATAACGACAACCCGTTCCAGACCGTTGAGCGTAAGGAAGTCGGGATCAAGCTGAATGTGGTGCCGCAGATCAACGAGGGGGATTCTGTCCAGCTGAAAATCGAGCAGGAAGTCTCCAACGTTCTTGGTGCCGAAGGCGCGGTCGACGTGCGTTTCTCCAAACGTCAGCTAACCACCTCTGTATTGGTGCAGGATGGCCAGATGATTGCACTGGGCGGCCTGATCCAGGAGCAGGTGGACGAAAGCGAGCAGAAAATTCCAATCTTGGGCGACATCCCTATTCTCGGCCACCTGTTTAAGTCGACCAATACCACCAAGTCTAAAACCAACCTGATGGTATTTATTAAGCCGACTATTATTCGCGATGGTGTGACGGCGGACGGCATTACCCAGCGCAAATACAACTATATTCGTGCCGAGCAGCTCTATCGTGCCGATAAAGGGTTGCGGTTGATGCCTGATACCCAGACGCCGGTACTGCCGAAGTACGGTGAAGATATTTCACTGCCGCCGGAAGTGCGTGCCTTTGTTGCCCAGTTGGAGACGCAGTAATGGACGCTGATACTCCGGTAACGGCATTCCAGCCCTTGTTCCGGTTGCCATTTTCCTTTGCCAAGCGCCACCGGGTGGTGCTGGAGGCCGCTGAGCAGGGTTGGGTTCTGTTCTACAGTGGCCAACTGGCGGCACCGGTACTGGCGGAAGTCCGCCGGGTTGCCGGTGGGGCGTTTATCCCGCAGGCGCTTAGCGACAAAGAGTTCGAGCTCAAGCTGACCGAGGTCTATCAGCGGGACTCGTCGGAAGCCCGTCAGCTGATGGAGGATCTGGGCTCTGACAGTGATGACTTCTTCTCGCTGGCTGAAGAGCTGCCGGAAACCGAAGACTTGCTGGAATCTGAAGACGATGCCCCGATCATTAAGTTGATCAATGCAATGCTGGCAGAGGCGATTAAAGAAGCGGCGTCGGATATTCATATCGAGACCTTCGAGAAAGTACTGTCTATCCGTTTTCGGGTTGACGGTGTGTTGCGCGAAGTGCTGCAGCCGAGCCGTAAGCTGGCTCCGTTATTGGTCTCACGGATTAAGGTCATGGCTAGGCTTGATATCGCCGAGAAACGGGTCCCGCAGGATGGCCGTATCTCGCTGCGTATCGGTGGCCGGGCCGTCGATGTACGTGTCTCGACAATGCCGTCGTCACACGGCGAGCGGGTGGTGTTGCGTCTGCTTGACAAGAATGCAACCCGACTTGATCTGCATAGCTTGGGGATGACCCCGGGCAACCATAAAAACTTCCAGCATATTATCCAGCGCCCGCACGGGATCATTTTGGTTACCGGCCCGACAGGTTCGGGTAAGTCGACCACCCTGTATGCCGGTTTGCAGGAGCTTAACGGTCAGGAGCGTAATATCCTGACTGTCGAAGACCCGATTGAATTTGATATTGACGGTATCGGTCAGACCCAGGTTAACGCCAAGGTCGATATGACCTTTGCCCGTGGTCTGAGGGCGATTTTGCGTCAGGATCCGGATGTCGTCATGGTCGGGGAAATCCGAGATCTGGAAACGGCCTCGATTGCCGTGCAGGCCTCGCTGACCGGTCACATGGTGCTGTCTACCCTGCACACCAATACCGCGGTTGGTGCCATCACCCGTTTGCGGGACATGGGCATTGAACCGTTTCTGGTGTCGTCTTCCCTGTTGGGTGTATTGGCCCAGCGTTTGGTGCGAACACTGTGTAAAAGCTGCCGTGAGCCTTATGAAGCGGATGCCGAGCAGAAGAAGCTGTTTGGTTTGTCCGAGTTTGAACCACTGACGCTATACCGTGCCGTTGGCTGTGAAGCCTGTAACAACAAGGGGTACCGGGGACGAACCGGTATTCATGAGCTGTTGATGATCGATGACAACGTGCAGGAGCTGATCCATGCCGAAGTCGGTGAGCTGGCGATTGAAAAAGCCATTCGGGCACATACGCCAAGTATTCGTGATGACGGTCTGGAAAAAGTGAAGGCAGGTGTCACCACCCTTGAAGAAGTGATGCGAGTCACCAGGGAGGGGTAACAGATGGCTGCGTTTGAATATAAGGCGCTCGATAGTAAGGGGCGGCAAAAAAAAGGTGTACTGGAGGGCGATACAGCCCGGCAGATACGCCAGCAACTGCGGGAGCAGGGGCTGATCCCGATTGATGTCGCCCAGACCCATGAGCGGGAAAAAAAGAAAGCCAGTGGTGGCTTCCAGCTACGTCGTGGGATCAGTACTACCGAGTTGTCACTGATCACCCGCCAGTTGGCGACCTTGGTGCAGGCCTCGATGCCGCTGGAAGAGTGTCTCAAGGCCGTTGCCGAACAGAGTGAAAAGCCGCGGCTGAAGAACATGCTGCTGGCGGTCCGTTCGCGGGTTGTCGAGGGCTATACCCTGTCAGATAGCATGGCTGAATATCCGCATATCTTTGATCAGCTGTTTCGCGCCATGGTGGCTGCCGGTGAGAAATCAGGCCACCTTGATACGGTATTGAACCGCCTGGCGGACTATACCGAAAACCGCCAGCAGATGCGGAGCAAACTGCAGCAGGCAATGATTTACCCGACCATGCTCACTTTGGTTGCCGTATCCGTCGTTGCCTTTTTGCTGGCAACTGTGGTGCCCAAGATCGTGGATCAGTTTGTCCAGATGGGTCAGCAGTTGCCGACGATCACCGAGGTGTTGCTGGCGGCCAGTAATTTCGTTCAGAACTGGGGGCTGGTCGTCCTGATCGCGATTGTCAGCCTGATAATGCTGCTCAAGGCGGCGCTGAGGAAACCGGATTTTCGCCTGCGCTGGGACCGCTGGGTTATGGGGTTGCCCGTGATTGGTAAGGTTGCCCGCGGCCTGAATACCTCGCGTTTTGCCCGTACCCTGTCTATTTGTACATCCAGTGCGATCCCGCTGCTTGACGGCATGAAGGTCGCCTCGGATGTGATGACCAATACCTGGGTCAACAAGCAGGTGCTTGAAGCGGCCGACAAGGTCCGCGAAGGTGCAAGCCTGCGTGTTTCCCTCGAACAAACCAAGCTCTTTCCGCCAATGATGCTGCACATGATTGCCAGTGGCGAGCGCAGTGGTGAGCTAGAGCAGATGTTAACCCGGGCTGCCGACAACCAGGACCGTGACTTTGAGTCTCTGGTGAATATGGCGCTGGGGATTTTTGAACCCTTACTAATCGTCGCCATGGCCGGCATCGTGATGTTTATCGTGATTGCTACCCTGATGCCGATTATTGCTTTGAACAACATGGTTGGTATGTAGTTTTTTCTTTTGGAGGTCTTTTCAATGCAACGCAAACAACGCGGCTTTACGCTGCTGGAAGTGATGGTAGTTATTGTTATCTTGGGGGTACTGGCCAGCTTGGTTGTTCCGAATCTGTTAGGTAACAAAGAGAAAGCCGATCAGCAGAAAGTGGTTACTGATATCAGTGCGCTGGAGCAGGCGCTGGATATGTACAAGCTGGACAACAGTGTGTACCCGAATACCGATCAGGGGCTGGATGCGCTGGTGACCAAGCCGTCGTCAAGCCCGGAACCTCGTAACTACCGTGACGGTGGTTATATCAAACGTCTGCCGAAAGATCCGTGGGGCAATGAGTACAACTACGTGATGCCGGGCGAAAATGGTGCTGTGGATATCTTCAGCCTGGGTGCTGACGGTCAGGACGGTGGTGAAGGCGTGAATACCGATATCGGTAACTGGAACATGCTGGACTTCTAAGCGCTGATTGACTCAGAGACGAATTGAATGAAGAAACGTGCAGCAGGTTTTACCTTAATTGAAATTCTACTGGTGCTGGTATTGCTTGCAACCAGTGCGGTGGCGGTGATCGTTACATTGCCGGAGAGTCAGGAAGACAAGGTAAAAGAAGAGGCTGCACGTTTTCATCATCTGGTTCAGCTATTGGGCGAGGACGCCCTGCTTAACGGCATCGACTATGGCGTCCGGATCGAGCGAAATCGTTATCAGTTTCTTCAGCTAACCAGTCAGGACTGGCAACCGATACAGGAGTCTCGTTTTTTCACTGAGGTTGAAATGGACGAGGACATAAAGCTGATAGTCGAAATCGGCGGCTATTCCTGGCAGGACAAGGATCGCTTGTTCAAACCGGGTTCGCTGTTCGACGAAGACTTGTTTGCTGAGCAAACTGACAAGAAGAAAATTAAGCCGCCGCAAGTGGTTGTGATGGCCAGCGGCGAATACACCCCTTTTAGCCTTGAGTTCGAGGTTGACGGGGAAAATCAGTTCTGGCGGGTTCAGGCTGACGAGCTGGGGCAGCTGTTTTTGCTGGCACCCGGTGAAACAGTCGAAAGCCAGACAAAAAGGACGACGCGATGAAAAAGGGAAGTCGCGGCATGACCTTGCTTGAAGTACTGGTCGCACTGGCCGTGTTTGCCACAGCGGCACTCAGCGTGATGAAAGCCGTCAGTCAGCACCTCAACACATTGGGCTACCTGGAAGAGAAAACCTTTGCCGCCATGGTTGCCGATAACGAGCTGACGAAAATGCGTCTGTCCGGCCAGATCCCGAGTACACAGAAAAAGGGAAAATCCGAGCTGGCCGGTCGCGAGTGGTACTGGTCAATTAAAAGTACCAAGACGGCCGATGGCTTTCTGCGGGCATTGGATGTAACGGTTGCCACCGATAAGGCAAGAAAACAGTCGGTCGTGACACTGAGAACTTATGTTGAAAATTAACCGACAGAACACCTTCGGGATACCGAAAAAGGTGCGGCAGCAAGGCTTCACATTGCTGGAGGTACTGGTCGCCATTGCCGTCTTTGCGATGCTGAGTTTATCGGCCTATCAGGTCATGAGCGGGGTTCAGACCAGTGATCAGCAGTCCCGGGAACACAATGCCCGGTTGCAGGAAATTCAGCGTGCCATGGTTATGATGGATAATGATTTTCGTCAGGTTGTTGCCAGAAAAACGCGAAACCAGGGGGAAAAGGTCAGCGACAAGCTGCTGCTTACTGGCGAGTACCTGCTTGACTCGTCGAGTCACGGCATCATGTTCACCCGCACGGGCTGGCAAAACCCTCAGCAGATGTTTCCCCGGGGAGAGAATGTCCGGGTTGGATACCGCATTATCGAAGATACTCTAGAGCGGGTATGGTTTCGCTATCCGGATACCGTGGTCGGCAGCGAGCCGCTGACTCGTCAGGTACTGGCGGGCGTGACCAAGCTGTCTTTTCGCTTCTTCAGTAATAAAAAGTGGCAGGAGGCATGGAGCGAGGGCGGTGCTCTGCCTGAAGGCATTATGGTGCAGATGACCCTGGAAGACTTTGGTGAGATTGAACGGGTCTATATGCTGCCGATCTCTGCACTGAGTGCCGACGATAAGGAGAGCAGTTGATGAAACAGCAAAAAGGGGTTGCTCTGATTGTTGTACTGATGCTGCTGGCCCTGATGACCCTGCTGGCAGCCCAGATGAGCGAACGGTTGCAGCTTAATTTCTATCGGGTAGAAAACCAGGTCCAGAACCAGCAGGCCTATTGGTATGCGCTGGGCATGGAAGAGCTTGGCAAGGTGGCGATTCAGCAGGGTATTGATGACAGCGATACGGTGAACCTCAGTCAGGCCTGGGCCACGCAGGGCCAGCGCTACCCGCTAGACGGCGGAGAGGCGATTGGTGATATCGTCGACAGACAGGCTTGTTTTAATCTTAATGCCTTGTCCGGTCTACCGCTGGAGGCGGATCGCACCAAAAAGCCATTCCTGGTTCGTGTCCTGCAGTCTGTCTTGGAAGAGGCGGGTGTCGAAAACTATGACGCCGAAGTGATTGCAGATTCGAGCTGGGAGTTTGTCGATCCGGCCGAGGCGATTAACTCGGCGTTTGGAGCCGGTGACAGTACCTATGAAGGCTTTCAGCCACCGTACTTGCCGCCTAGCGATTTTATGGCCGACGTCAGCGAGTTCCGGGCTGTTAACGGTGTGAGCGCACAGGTATACCGTAAGGTGAAGCCGCTGCTTTGTGCTATCCCGACGACTGATATGCTGCTTAACGTCAATACGCTCTACGAGCATCAGGCAGCCTTGCTGGTTGGCCTGTTTGCGCCGGAGCTCTCCTTGTCGGATGCCCAGAAACTGATCGCCGACCGACCATATGATGGCTGGCAGAACGTTGATGATTTTATGGCCGAGGCCGCGATTGCCCGCCTGGGTGGCGAGGTGAAAAAACAGGCCAAAACGCATTTGGCTGTGAGTAGCGATTACTTTCAATTGGATACAGAAATTCTGGTCGATAGATCCAGGGTTAGATTAGTGGCCTTGCTTAAACGTGACGGTCAAGAAAAGGTGACTGTGATACGTCGCCGTTATGGAGGAATCAGTGAGCGAATTTCTGACGATAAGGCTAAGTAGCCGGCCTGAACAGCCGGTGCAATGGCTGGTCTGGTCGCCACAGCAGAAAGAAGTGATTGCATCCGGTCAGCTGGCTGATCTCGGGCAGTTAAACGAACTGACTGAATATGCTGCCCAGCGCCAGGTCTTTGTACTGATCCCGGCTGGAGAAGTGCTGTTGACCGAAGTGGCAATTCCTACCGGAAGTGGGCGGCAGCTAGCCTCTGTACTGCCATACCTGCTGGAAGAAGAGTTGGCCCAGGATGTCGACGCACTGCATGTTCACCTGCTGAAACGCGAAGGTGATACTGCCCATGTTGCGGTGGTTGAGCACCGTAAGGTTCAGGCGTGGCTAAGCGCCTTGGGTGACGCTGGCATAGAAGTGAAAAAGCTGCTGCCGGATTGCTTGTGCTTGCCGCTATTTAGTGACAGCTACAGTGCAGCCGAGGTGGAAGGCCAGTGGTTGATCCGCCAGTCGGAAACCTTGGGAGTATGCGCCGAGGCCTCGTGGCTCGATGCTTGGCTGCTTGCCCAGAAAATGCCGATTGCAGCGACTGACTCGCGTGGTGATGATAGTGAGTCCCCAACCGCTGAAGGCGCTGTTGCCGGACAGGAAGCAGACACAGTGCAGCCATTGCTTATTCGTCACTATACACCGGCACCGGCAAGGGTGTCGGGCAAGTGGCAGGCAGAAACGCCAGAGCTGGTGATGCAGTTGTTGGCACTGGGCGCAGAAGCGAGCAAGGTTAATTTGCTTTCAGGCGCATACAAACAGCAACCTGCGTGGCGGAAGTCTCTCAAGCCATGGCGTAAAGTCGCGATGGCTGCAGGTTTGGTCTTGGTGGCCCTTGTTGGCGAACATATCGTTTCGGTCCAGAGGATGGAAGCTCAGGCTGCGGTCTACAAGGCCGAGAGTGAGCGTATCTTCCGCCAGGTATTGCCGCAGTACAAACGTATACCGTCTCAGAGTTACCTCAAGCGGCAGATGAACAGTGAACTGGCTCGTCTGGGAGGAGCCGGCAGTGAAGAAGGACTGCTGCGTTGGTTGGCTCAGCTCAAGCCGGCACTCAGCAAAATCCCTCAGTTGAGTGTGCAAAATTTGAAATATGATCAGAATCGTGCCGAATTGCGCTTTCAGGCAAGTTCCGCTGAGTTCCAGCATTTTGAGCAGCTGCGTACGCTACTGGCTGAAAAATTCGAGGTGCAACAAGGACAGCTTAACAAAGAAGGCAATCAGGTGACCGGCGCGGTGGTACTAAGGAGAAAATCATGAATGCATGGTGGAAGGCCTTAAGTGCCCGAGAACAACGTTTGGTCTTAGGGGGCGGGGGCGCGCTAATCATCGCCGTGCTCTACTGGGGGCTGTGGCAGCCATTGGCCAACCGGGCCGAGATGGCAGAGCGGCGGCTACAGACCGAACGTCAGCTGCTGAGCTGGGTGACGGCGAAAGCCGATGAGATCACAACACTTCGTGGCCAGTCGGGTTCTACGGGGGCGATCAGCAATAAAGGGCTTAATCAGGTCGTGAATGAAACCACGCGTCGATTTCGAATTGAGCTAATTCGCATGCAGCCCCGAAGCGAAGCCGTCCAGGTGTGGGTCAAGCCGTTGCCATTCAATACATTGGTGAACTGGCTGGCCTTTCTTAGGGAAGAACATGGGATTGATGCCCAGTTCCTGGATGTATCAAAAGCCGATAGTGCCGGTATGGTAGAAGTAGGTCGTTTACAGCTGGGCCGAGGATAGCAGTGAAGTATAAGTTAGGGTTAGGTGTCACCTTTGGCACCGTATTATTGACGAGCCTGGTTGCTCATGTACCTGCCAGTTGGGTCTGGCAGCAAGTCCCGCCGGTGAGAGGACTGAATATCTCTGGTCTGAGTGGCACACCATGGAAGGGAATGGCAGCACAGGTTCAGTGGCAGGGAAAAAGTTATGGACGTCTGCAGTGGGATATGGCTCCGCTGTCGTTGCTGTCCGGAAAAGCGGTATTCAATGTCCGCTTTGGTCAGGGAAGTGACATGAATATTAATGGCCGTGGTATTGTCGGCTATAGTACCAGCGGACCATTTGCCGAAAACTTGTTGGTATCCATGCCTGCCCAGCAGGTCATGACATTTGCCCGGGTCTCTCTTCCTGTCACCGTGGCTGGCAACCTGGAGCTGACGCTGCGCGATTACCAGTATCAGGCACCCTATTGTTCGGAGCTGAAAGGCTCGCTTGCGTGGACGGCGGGTAATGTTAGTTCACCGATGGGGGGGGTGAATCCCGGCCCGGTGATTGCCGACCTGAATTGCGAGCAAGGCAAGATTGCAGCTGAGGCAGCGCAGTCATCGGCCGATGTGTCAAGTGAATGGCAGGCTGTGCTGGCAACCGATCAGCGTTATACGTTGAATGGCTGGTTTAAGCCCGGGGCAGAATTTCCGGCTCAGTTGGGTAAGCAGCTTAAATGGTTGGGTAACCCGGATCCTAAGGGTCGCTACAAAATTAGCTATAATGGACGCCTTTAATAGTTGAGTAATTCACTCAACTTAACGCTTTCCCCAAAATTTACTTTATTTCGCCTGGCTATTGCCCTTAAATAGCTAATACCCCGTGGCAGACGATCCGCTTGTACAAGCTTGGTATAAGTTGCTGGGGCTAAGATGATGATACAGGACAACGGCATGGCTGCGGACAAGAACAAACCTGAAATACTGGCAACGAAAGTGGTTGCCCAATCCCGACTCTTCAAAGTTGAATCGCTTGATTTGCGTTTTTCTAATGGCGTCGAGCGTACCTATGAGCGAATGAAGCCCAGCGGGCGGCATGCCGTTCTGGTCGTTCCTGTGACCGCCGAAGGTGATTTACTGTTGATCAGGGAGTATTCAGCAGGGACTGAGCAATATGAGCTAGGCTTCCCCAAGGGGCTTATTGACCCGGGTGAAGAGGCGGCAGAGGCAGCGAACCGCGAGCTGAAAGAAGAAATCGGCTTTGGGGCCCGCCAGTTGGTTCCGCTGAAAGAGGTGGTACTGGCTCCGTCCTATTTTTCCAGTCGGATGACGCTGTTTCTGGCTCAGGACCTTTACCCTGAGCAGTTAGAAGGTGACGAGCCGGAGCCGTTGGAAATTGTTCGCTGGCCTGTGAGCCAGGCTGAAGAGCTACTGCATCATCTCGATTTTGCTGAAGCCCGCAGTATTACTGCGCTTTTTCTCGCATTAAACCATTTATCCCAGTAGGAACGAGTTATGGATTTATCGAACCTATTACCTTCAGTGATCGAGATTGCCCGAGCTTCCGGGCAGGTGATCCTCGATATTTATCAGCGTGGCCAGTTTGAAAAGCAGATTAAAACGGATAATACCCCGGTAACCAGTGCGGATCTGGCGGCACATAAGCTGGTGGTCGAAAAGCTGGCGGAGCTGACGCCGGATATTCCTGTCCTTTCTGAGGAAGATGCGGAAATCCCGCTGGTTGAGCGAAGCCAATGGCAGCGTTATTGGCTGGTGGATCCGCTGGACGGCACCCAGGAGTTCATTGCGGGCAGTGGTGATTTTGCGACTATCATTGCCCTGGTTGAAAATAATACCCCGGTGATGGGGGTTGTCTATGCGCCGGTATCTGGCGTGGCGTATTATGCCTATCACGGCAAGGGAGCATGGAAGGTGACGCCTGAAGGTGAAACGGTCCGTATTTCTACCCATAAACATGAGCTGCCTGCTCAGTCTATCGCCGTGGCAATCAGTCGTCGCCAGGATATCAGTGCCATCACCAATCGTCTCGATCCCTCCCTGAACTATGACTTGGTCCCATTGGGCTCAGCGGCGCTGAAGTCATGTCTGGTGGCCGAAGGCGCGGTCGATTGTTACTTACGCCTGGGTCCGACCGGGGAGTGGGATACCGCCGCGACGCAATGTATTGTCGAAGAAGCGGGTGGTCGTATTTTTAATACCCATTTGACCCCGCTGTCCTACAACGAGCGAGACACGTTGGAGAACCCGAACTTTATCACCCTGGGGGATGAAACGCTGCCGTGGTCGACTATCCTGACGCCGGATAATCGGTTGATGGACAGCCAGTAAAGTGCTTGCAGAAATGAAAAAACGGAGCCTCGGCTCCGTTTTTGTGTTTAGGGATTAAAATAACCGGTTTAGTCCGTTGAGGGCTGCCACACGGTAGGCTTCGGCCATGGTCGGATAGTTGAAGGTTGTGTTGACGAAATAGTCGATGGTGTTGCCTTCTCCTTTCTGCTCCATGATTGCTTGTCCGATATGAATGATTTCGGCTGCACGCTCGCCGAAACAGTGGATCCCAAGGATCTCTTTGGTTTCGCGGTGAAACAGGATTTTCAGGCTGCCGACTTCGGTACCGGCAATCTGTGCCCGGGCCAGGTGTTTGAACTGCGAGCGTCCGACTTCGTAAGGCACTTTTTCTGCCGTCAGCTCTTGTTCGGTTTTACCGACAGAGCTGATTTCCGGAATGGTGTAAATACCCGTTGGAATATGATCGATCAGCTGACCTTGCGCTTCTCCGTTGGAGATTGCCTGCGCAACGAAGCGCCCCTGATCATAGGCTGCACTGGCTAGGCTCGGGTAGCCAATCACATCGCCGACGGCATACACATGCTCAACGTCGGTACGGTAGTTCTGGTTTACCTTGAGCTGGCCGCGAGAATCCGGCGTGAGTCCGACTTTGCCCAAGGTGAGGCGGTCGGTATTGCCGGTCCGGCCATTGGCATACAATAGGCAGTCGGCCCGCATTTTCTTGCCGGATTGCAGATGAAGGATCACCCCGTCTTCGGTGCCTTCTATGCGCTCATAGGTTTCGCCGTTGCGGATCATCGCCCCGCTGTTCCATAAGTGATAGGACAGCGAGTCGGAGATTTCATTGTCGAGAAACTCCAGCAACCGGTCACGGGTATTGATCAAGTCGACTTTGACGCCGAGTCCCCTGAAGATTGAGGCATACTCGCTACCGATGACACCGGCACCATAGATGATGATATGGCGGGGGTCGTGCTTGAGCTGCAAAATGGAGTCACTGTCGTAGACCCGGGAATGGCTGAAGTCGACATCTGCGGGTTGATAGGGGCGAGAGCCTGTTGCAATCACGAACTTATCGGCACTGTAAAAATCATAGCTGCCGTCCGCCGTTTTGACTTTTACTGTGTGGGTATCTGTAAAGCTCGCCTCGCCAAAAATAATGGAGCATTGGTTACGGTCATAAAACCCCTGGCGCATTCGGGTCTGCTTGTTGACGACATCTTGGGCGTGGCCGAGGATCTGGCTGAAGGTGCTGTGCAGGGTGGAGTTGTTTTTGCAGTAGAGCGGGTTCTGATTATATTCGATGATCCGGCTGACGGCATGACGTAAGGCTTTTGAAGGTATGGTACCCCAGTGCGTACAGCCGCCGCCAACGCTATCTTCCCGTTCAATGATAGCCACATTGAAGCCTGCCTTGGTGAGCCCCATGGCTGCCCCTTCACCGCCGGGGCCACTGCCAATGATAATGGCGTCAAAGTGCTGGGCATTCTTTTTTTTTGATTGGGTCATTGTTCAGGCCTTTCTTATCATCCGTGCAACATTGCTGTCGCCATAGTTTAACTTTTTCCGGAAGTAGGTAGAATAAACGGGTGGTGATAGATAGGTAATGATCACGTTGTAGGGGCATAAACGCGGTGAAAACGAGACGTAGCCGGTCGGTGAAGTAAGCCTGCGACTTTGTGAGCCAGTAGTGAAAAGTAACAATTACTGCTTTGATTCAGCTCTTATCAGGAATTACTATGTTCTGATTGCTGCGAAAAAGCGATTCTCGCTGAAGTAGCTATCAAAAAAGCGTATAGTTGCAGAAAAAGCTTAAAGAGAAACAACAGGTTCATGGGTATCAGAGCTCAGCAAAAAGAAAAAACCCGGCGTTCACTTATTGATGCTGCATTTAATCAGCTAAGTGCAGAACGAAGCTTTTCGAATCTTAGCTTGCGCGAAGTGGCGCGAGAGGCTGGTATTGCCCCCACTTCTTTTTATCGCCATTTTAAAGATATGGATGAGCTTGGCTTGACTATGGTTGACGAGGGCGGTTTGATCCTTCGTCAGTTGATGCGTCAGGCTCGTCAGCGCATTGCCGAAGAAGGCAGTGTAATCCGGACCTCTGTAGAAACTTTCATGGAATTTATTGAAAGTAGCCCGAACGTATTTAGGTTACTTTTGCGCGAGCGTTCAGGAACTTCCCCCGCGTTTCGTGCGGCTGTTGCTCGGGAGATACAGCACTTCGTGGCTGAGTTGACCGAGTATCTCGAGGCCAAAACCGGTGTGACTCATGACGAGGCTTTTACTCAGGCTGAGGCATCAGTAACGCTGGTATTCAGCTCCGGTGCGGAAGCGTTGGATCTGGATAACCATGCTCGAGCCGAGCATGCTGAAAGACTGATCATGCAGTTAAGAATGATTGCAAAGGGTGCCTATTGGTATCGTAAAGAGCGTGAGCGTCGTGAGCTCAGGCAGAAACTCTAACTTTATTATGTTGGTGAAAGGATATGAACAAGGAACAAGTAAAAGCTGAACGTAAAACATTGCTTCTATCTTTGTTAGCAGGTCTGTGTGGTAATGCTACGTTAGCAGTACTTACGTCAGGCGCGGTGTCGTTTTCAGTTTTCCCTGTTATTGCATTCGGTCTGGCAGTGTACTGCCTGTATCAGGAATACCTGAGCAAGCCGATGTCTGAAGGTACACCGTCGGTTGCCTTTGCCTGCTTCCTGGCGGGTGCTTTTGGTTATTCTGGTTTCCTACGTTCATTCGTACCAGATATGGGGTCTAGCTACCTACCCCTGATTATCACTCTGGGCCTGTTGTTCTGGGTGGTTTACAAGCTGGGTGTGATGTCACCAAGACCGAAAGCGGCATAAACCTAAGGGTTTTGCTTACGAAAAAAGGCGCCAAGGCGCCTTTTTTAATGTCTGTAATCTGTCCTACAAGTCAGTGACGCTGGGAGGCTATTTGCGCTCAAGCAAGACACCTGCTTCCATATGGTGGGTATATGGGAATTGGTCGAACAGGGCAAACCGGGTAATTCGATGCGTTTCGGACAGAATGTTCAGGTTGTCTTTCAGCGTATCCGGGTTGCAGGAAATGTACATGATGCGGTCATAGCCCTGTACCATGCGGCAGGTGCCTTCATCCATTCCCGAGCGCGGTGGATCAACAAAGATAGTGTTGCAGTTATAGCTCTGCAAATCGATGTCCTGATCTTTCAGGCGGCGAAACTCTCGCTTGCCTTCCATTGCATCGGTAAAGTCTTCGGCAGACATACGGATGATCTGTACGTTATCGATGTTGTTAACCGCAATATTGTATTGGGCAGAGTCTACCGATGGCTTGGCGAGCTCCGTGGCCAACACGCGCTCGAAGTTTTGTGCCAGTGCCAACGAGAAGTTACCATTGCCGCAATACAGCTCCAGCAGATCACCTTCACTGTCCTGGGTACAGTCAACGGCCCATTCCAGCATCTTTTGCGCCACTTCACCGTTAGGCTGGGTAAAGCTATTTTCGACTTGCTTGTAGGTCAGGGTGCGCTCGTTAACCTTCAGCTTTTCAATCACGAAGTCCTGATCCAGTACGATTTTTTGCTTGCGGGCCCGGCCAATGAAGTTGAGGTTGAAGCCTTCGTCATTCAGGCGCTGCTTTAATGCCTTGGCTTCGGTTTCCCACTGATCGTCTAGCTGACGGTGATATAGCATAGAAACTAGAACTTCGCCGCTAAGAGTTGAGAGGAAGTCAACCTGGAATAGTTTATGGCGCAGTGCCTTGACAGGCTTAAGGGCATCAACCAGCAATGGCATTAAATCATTGATCAGGCGGCTGGCAGCAGGAAACTGATCGACGCGGTATTTTTCGCGAGTTTCCTGGTTGAACATGATGTAAAACAGGTCTTCGCCTTCGTGCCAAACACGGAACTCGGCACGCATACGGTAATGTTCTGCAGGAGAGGCGAACACCTCAAGCTCAGGGGTTTCAAAATCTGCAAAGATATTTTGAATACGCTCTGCTTTTTCATCTAGCTGGGGTTGATACTCAGCCGGATTGATTGCGGTGGATGCCATCTTGTGTGCCTCAAACTGCTCAAATTAAGAGCGCAGATTTTATTGCATTGCTGACCGATGTCCAGTGTTGTTGCTGATAAAAGTGTCGTGGGAAACGATTCGTCATATGCCATAACAAACAAAACTAGACTTTCTTCAAAATGATAACTAGCATTCGTTTTGCGCTGGTTTGCCTGAACACAGGCCGGGAACACGGTGGGAATCCGTGACTGACGCGCAGCGGTGATAGAGAACGAAAGCACATGGACGTAAAGTTCCGAACACTGCTTCTGCATGCTGTGCAATACAGTTAATGAAGTGGGAAGTTGTTGCCCTAGGTGGTTGTCCAACCAAGCTCTTAAGTCCGAAGACCAACCAGTGTACTAAGCAGACTATCTGCTTCGTAATAAACGCGACTTAAGGTATCCATAAAAATGAAAAAAACGCTTTTAGCAGTGGCGTTGGCCCCGCTGTGTCTTCAAAGTCAGGCTTTTGCTTCTGATACAACTTATCAGGAAGATGAGATTGTAGTGATTAGTCGAAGTGTCAAAGAGCCGTTACATATTGCTGCAAACGTCAATGTCATTGATAGCTATGATATTGAAAAAAGTGGGGCAACTAATTTGACTGAACTGTTGCGTGGGCGCAGTGGTATTCAGGTCTCAGACAGTAATTCCGGTTCTGTGTTTGCTATGCGTGGGTTTAGTGGCAGCCAAGCAGCAAACAATACCCTGATTTTAGTTGATGGACGCCGTCTTAATAACATTGATATTGCAGCTCCGAGCATTAGCGCTATTCCATTAAATCAAATTGAGCGTATAGAGGTTCTTTCTGGAAGTGCTGGCGTGCTTTATGGCGATCAAGCTGTCGGTGGTGTGATTAATATTGTTACTAAGGCACCGGATAGTGCTGGTGGTAACATTAGAGTATCCGGAGGCAGCTTCAATACTTATGAAGGTCAAGGTGATATTTCTGGCTCTCTAGCTGATGACTGGCGTTACTATTTGGTCGGTAGTTATAACCAAGGTGATAATTATCGAGACCATAATGCAAATGAAACTGGGTCTATTTTAGGGCGAATTCAGTACCAGACAGAGAAGGATCTGTTCTTTGTTGAAACGAGTTACTACGATAACCGTCGAGAGCTTGCTGGTTCGTTGACTTTGGAGCAAATTAACGAAGACCCACGTCAGGCTAATCCATCAAACATTAAAGATTTCAACCACGAGAAGACCACAGCAGCCCGCGTCGGTTATCAGCACCAACTGACCAAAGACTGGTCTTTGGGAGCAGATCTTAACTATTCAGATACTGATGTTGAGACGTTCTCATGGGGATCACCGGGTAAGAATGAGCGTTCTTTACTGGAGTTTACTCCAAAGGCTGTTGCTAATATCACGACAGAACAGGGCGATCTGGATATTGTTACTGGCGTTGACTTGAGCCGTGGTGAATCAGAGTTTAGTTCAGGCCGTAGTAACGAACAGAATGTTAGCAGTGTCTATGTGCAGGCAAATATCCCTCAAAATCACCAATTGAGCTATGTGATTGGTGGCCGTTATGCCAGCGCGAAAGATGACCTTACCGATAAATCTGTGTATCCAAATGGTGTTAAGTTAGATCAGGATGCACATGCACTTGAACTTGGCCTAAATTACCGTCCATCGCTCGAGCATAGAATCTATCTTCGTGCTGACGATAACTTCCGTTTTGCGAAAGTCGACGAGCAAGCTTATACCTCTCCGGGTGTTATAGGCTTGAAGCCGCAAACTGGACGTTCCTATGAAGCCGGCTGGGATTGGAATCCAGATTCTCATACTGTGCGTTTGAGTTTATATCGTTTAGACCTTGAAGATGAAATTGTGTTTGATCCAAGTGCTGAAAAGCCGGTAGGTGGTGCATTTAATGGCGCGAATGTTAATGCCGATGCATCACGTCGATATGGGGCTAATTTAGTTTGGGACTGGATTTTAAATGATATGTTCCAGTTTGGAGTGGAATACAGCTATGTCGATGCTGAGTTTACTGAGGGTACAAATAGCGGGAAATCACTATCTTGGGTTGCTGAACACTCAGGACGCAGTTATCTAAGTGTGGACATAACCCATAATTGGCAGCTGTTTACAGAGGCGGTTTATACTGGTGAGCGATTCCTTGAAGGGGATAACGCAAACGCAGATCCAAAGTTAGATGATTACACATTAGGTAACTTGGCTTTGAATTATACCCGTGATGCTTGGTTGGCAAGTTTACGTGTCGATAACTTGTTTGATGAACAGTATGTTAGCTCAGGGTTCTATAGTGACTTCGGGAATGGTTATTATTCCGGAACAGGACGAGCGGTGCGCCTGACTGCGAGTTATAGTTTTTAACTTGAAGAGTTATAACGGAAAACAAACGCTAGGCTATATGCCTAGCGTTTTAGTTATGAGTACTGTTTGTATCATTACACAAGGCATCAGTATTTCGATTTTTGCAAGTTGGCAGTATGATTAGCCTCTGGTTGATATATCGAAAGCGGTGAATAGTGAAACGGGTGCTTATTTTTGATTCTGGTGTGGGTGGATTGTCGGTTTACCAGGAGATCTATGCCCAGCTACCCGGCTTTCAGTATATTTATGCTTTCGATGACGCCGCGTTTCCATATGGTGAGCTACTTGAGAATGTATTAATCGAGCGCACTCAGCATATAGTGTCCCTTTTGGTTGAGCGTCATTCGATTGATTTAGTCGTCATTGCCTGCAATACCGCAAGTACAGTTGTACTGCCATCACTCCGCAAGAACTTAACGATTCCGGTTGTCGGGGTTGTTCCTGCTATTAAACCCGCTGCGCTTATCAGTAAGCAGAAAGCAATTGGTCTGCTCGCAACACCAGCTACCATAAAGCGCGACTATACCAATAAGCTGGTGGAACAGTTTGCCAGTGATTGCGAGGTTTTTCGTATTGGGTCAACCAGGCTTGTCGAAATGGCGGAAGAGAAGTTGCGAGGTAAGGCTGTATCAATCTCGGAGTTGGCAGAGATCCTTTACCCTTGGCAGAATAAGGTAGACAGCATCGTACTTGGTTGCACTCATTTTCCGCTAATCAAGCAAGAAATTGCCGTCGCTTTTGGTTCGCCAGTGCATATCATTGATTCCGGCCTTGCGATTGCAAATCGAGTGAAGGCATTGCTAGGTGAGCAGGTGAAGGCCTCATCGGCTTCAGTTTTGAATCTTACATACAACAGTGCCGCGAACAATCATGTCGCGGCACTGAATCGTAGTTTACAAGAAATGCAGTTGGAGGCTATTCAGTCTCTGTGCTATCCGAAGATTTAGGTTCGTTGGCTTCTCGTACCTTCAGAGTACGCTGTCCATACTCTTTGTTGTTGAGTTGATCAATGGCAGTATCGGCATCATTACTGTTCATCACAACAAAACCAAACCCGCGACGTTTACCTGTACGTTTATCTTTCATAAGGCGTACAGCAAATACTTCACCATGTTCGGCAAATAGTTTTTTCACTTCATTCTCATTGGCACGATAGGGCAGGTTGCCGACATAGAGGGTTTTACTGCTTTGAGAAGCATCTGAATTACTGATTGATGGTTGAGTGTTTTCTAGATGATTAATGGCTACAACAGCCGTAATGACACCTAAAGCAAAGGAGATACCGGGAGAAAAAGGAAGAAAGCTAAAAACTAAAGCCCCGATAATGGCGATAGCGCCTATTGCTATCATGGTTTGTTTGGAAAATTTCATATTCAAAGCTACATCGTCATAAATATTATAAGAGAAGGCGTTATTGGTTATTTTAACAACAGAGTCACATCGATATTACTTTCATTGACTTGGAATTGCTAGTTAGTGAATGTGACGATCCTCTAATGTTGAAATTAGAGGCTTTTACAACACATTAGTTGAAATATTCGTCAGGCGGTGTTTTTTTTGCAAAAAACACTTGTCAGAGCGATCGAAGTCTCTATAATGCCGCCTCACCGACACGGAGCACGGCGACTTAAGCCAGCAACGTATCGGATTTGTTCTTTAACAATTTGACCATGCAATCTGTGTGGGCACTCGTGAAATGATTAGTCAAAAGATTTATCAGTGAACTGAGTGACCAATACAAATAACTTCAGTTATTTGGCACAGTCAATTCGTTCTAACTTGGTTAGAACAATCAGTATTCATTGAGCCGGTCGCCTTTTTACAAGAGCGGCCAACAAAACTTTAATTGAAGAGTTTGATCATGGCTCAGATTGAACGCTGGCGGCAGGCCTAACACATGCAAGTCGAGCGGCAGCGACAACATTGACCCTTCGGGTGATTTGTTGGGCGGCGAGCGGCGGACGGGTGAGTAATGCCTG
>NZ_RSEJ01000183.1 GCF_009910675.1 Photobacterium alginatilyticum
AGGGCGTTTACCACGGTGTGGTTCATGACTGGGGTGAAGTCGTAACAAGGTAGCCCTAGGGGAACCTGGGGCTGGATCACCTCCTTAACGATAGACTGCTTGTTTGATGCAGTGTCCACACAGATTGCCTGGTTAAAATGTAAGAGAGCGCTAACGTTGCCCAACARCGTTAGCAAGAAAYACTTRGTCCCGTTCGTCTAGAGGCCTAGGACACCGCCCTTTCACGGCGGTAACAGGGGTTCGACTCCCCTACGGGACGCCACTTTCTAAGTGTTTTCTTTGTAAGCCTTATCATTTTTGATAGCTGCGATGCTCATGTACATGTGTACACTGCGCTTCTCGCTTCAAAACTGATTACGTTTACTTTGAAATCAATAGTGAAAGTATTTAGAAAGTGGATATCGAATGATAGACACATGCTCTTTAACAATCTGGAAAGCTGACTAGTAAATTCAACCATCAGGTTGAATTAAAATGTTTTTTATAACTTCTTATTTAAAGAAGGGATAAAGAACGAGTTCTCAAGCAATACACATTCAAGTGTCTTGTGTAAGAGTCCGGCGAAAAACCAATGTCCTTACTTTTCTTGATCGAATGTAGGTGACGTAAACCTTGGTTGTTTGAACATACGCTTTTGTCTTCACTTTTTTGAAAAGTGAA
>NZ_RSEJ01000184.1 GCF_009910675.1 Photobacterium alginatilyticum
TTACGCGTCCAAGATAACACCAACCCATGTCATTAACTTGTCTAAACCATGTATTCCGAAAGCCAGCATCAGTCACGATGATAGGGATGACATGCGAGGGTAAAACAGCTTTAAAGTTATYGAGAAACTGTTGATGACTACGTGGAGAGTTGTAGTTTTTGAAAGTAAAAGTTTGCTCGAAAAGCGTAACAGAACGACCATCTACAGCAATAGATGCTCTTAGTACCATGAGTCGTTCATATTCGCGGATATCAGCCCAATCGACTAAGACAATAGGCTGTGCATTGACCGAACAAAATTGATGACAGTGCCACCGATAAATATCGAGTCTGTCGTGGTGAAGGTGATTATTACCTAATAAACGGTCAACGCGCTTAATACAGTGTTTGGTTTTGGCCTTTGAAGGAAGTGAGCGCCCAAGCAAAGTAAGCGTAAGTGCAWCATTGCTAAGCAATGATTGCACTGAGTCCATGAGTGATTGGAGTCTCTTTTTGTGAATGTTAGGGCATTGTTTTTCCAGCGACTCGTGTAGWATTTGAATATCACGCATCTTGCTTTCAATCTTTTGTGTTTGTGGTGAATTCATTAGATCAGAAGGTAAGGTGCGTGTCTACTTATTGAACTACAAAGGTATTTTGTGGGGATTCACAAGT
>NZ_RSEJ01000185.1 GCF_009910675.1 Photobacterium alginatilyticum
CTACTAGGTCAGGCTGAGGACAGCCTAACAGTTCTAAGTACTTTGTGGAAAGTAGGGAACTAATCTAGTTATAAGTAATTGGGAACTAACTAAATGTAATTRGGAACTACAGTTACWGTAACTAAACCAGTTATGATACAACTAAAYTACAACTAAYTAAACTACAACTAACCTAGTTCATATTGAAWTACTARTTACACTACMACTAAMYAATTWTTACTAACTAATGAAAGGTTTGAGTGAACTAACCGTTTAGCTGKCGGCGGTGARCTRCGGTYCGGYCGGAACCCAGGCARATTGMGWTTTTWTWTTTTTTTGAAAGTGTTTAGACCCCGATTTTTTTTGTTTTCTTAAAAATATAATAAAATACTGAAATTTCTGGAAAAWTTACAAAAAGTGCTTAAAAACTAATTTTCTTTTGGGTTTTTGACGAAAACGACTATTTAAATAYKAYTAAAAATGTGAGAAATACAAGATAAATAGCAAATAATTACTAMARATCACACTAAATCKTTTTTTCACCTCTGGAACTGGAAAAAGTCAGGAAATGCTGGAAAAACTAATTTTTTTTAGTATTTTTAATGATTTTCTTGAMTAAAAATGACTTTTTWATACAACTAATTACTARRTAATTACTAAATAATTGCTAAAAT
>NZ_RSEJ01000186.1 GCF_009910675.1 Photobacterium alginatilyticum
TTATCCACCCTATGAGTTAAATTGAAGTTTATTCTGTCGATTGAATATAATCAACTACACTCAATTACACTYAATCAGCATCAAATTTGAATGCAATGAAAAAAAAAATAGAAAAAAAAATATCACAATAAAATAAAAAACTTATTAGATACCCGAGTCAATGRTATCTAATAAGTTCTACCTACTATTGGATTTGAACCAATGACTCCTGCCGTATGAAAGCAATACTCTAACCACTGAGTTAAGTAGGTCATTTATCAGCAAGAAGCAAACGGGACCTATCACATCGATGGATTATAAATATCATATTACTTAATAAGCAATATGAATAAAACCTMTAKRATGTTGGATCRTGGAATAGTTATCTTGACAAGAAATTGTCTACATRATAAAATAGGTATTACAAGAATKAAGGGCTATAGCTCAGTTAGGTAGAGCACCTCGTTTACACGYGCGCCAATGTTTTTCAGGGGAGKCCATCATGTAATMAAAARAATTGATCTTAKGGAAAAATCGATGTCTTACTCCAMTAACTTTGAGGRAACAAGAGAACAATAGCCTGACAAATGGTCCGGTCTGATTCAGGYGCCYATTCCRTTTAGGTKCCAAAAAGAACCMATCATTGATTTGAGATATTGATAAGGTGAATACCC
>NZ_RSEJ01000188.1 GCF_009910675.1 Photobacterium alginatilyticum
ATCGCTTTGCAACAGTGTCTTTCTCTTAGAAAAAGTAGCTTTCGCTAATCAAAGTGGCCTTCGCAAAGCCAAAAGTTGCTTTTTCTATGCTAAAGTGGCTTTCAATAAGCAAAGYMTCGCTTTGCAACAATGGCTTTCTMTTRGACAAAGTGGCTTTCGGTAATCAATAGWGCCTCTTGATAAGCCAATARTGGCTTTTCTAGCWAAWGTGGCTTTRAATAARCTAAGAATCGCTTTGCAACARTGTCTTTCTCTTAGAAAAWGTRGCTTTCGCTAATCAAAAGTGKATTTTGCAAAGCCAAAAGTGGCTTTTCYAATGCTAAARTGGCTTTGAATARGCAAAGAATCGCTTTGCAACAGTGTCTTTCTCTTAGACAAAGTGGCTTTCGGTAATCAAAAGTGCCYCTTGATAAGCCAATAGTGGCTTTTCCAATGCTAAAGTGGCTTTGAATAAGCAAAGAATCGCTTTGCAACAGTGTCTTTCTGTTAGAAAAAGTGGCTTTCGCWAATCAAAAGTGGCTTTCGCAAAGCCAAAAGTTGCTTTTTCTAWGCTAAAGTGGCTTTCAATAAGCAAAGTATYGCTTKGCAACAATKGCTTTCTCTTWGACAAAGTGGCTTTCKGTAATCAAAAGTGCCTCTTGATAAGCCA
>NZ_RSEJ01000026.1 GCF_009910675.1 Photobacterium alginatilyticum
TACCCAAGCTACCTCAAGATGCTCGTTTCAGCGAGAATTACTTGGCTTGTAGGCTAGGCACCGATTAGAAAATCTAGTGGCTCTAAATTAATAATCGGTAACAACGCATAGAAGCCAAGTAAACTCGCCCTTTGGGAGTGAGCCAGCGACCCCATTTCTGTGTCAAATAACGTTGAAAGGGAAAGCCATTCCTACCGTCATTTTCCTTGAACTGAGCTCGCTGGTCTCACTCTGAATCCTGCATCTTGAGGTAGCTTGGGTATACTGAGTACCGTGAAGTAATAAAACATATTATTATTTGGTTTCTGGGTATTTTATTGGTCTAAGTCCTTTTTTGTTTGCAAAATGTGTCTGCATGCCTTTTGTCTGTTGATCTTAATGAGCTAACTCATTACTTTTAAATGGCAGATTAGAGCGTGTCAGTCTAAGCTTTTATGAATTTGGCTGTATTTAGTTGAATCACCCCTGAATTAAATGCGATTTACGGTGCTTTCTTTAAATTGCTTCAGTCTTTGTTTGTCTTATAGCTGAATTATCGCTGCCTCTAGGTTATTTTCGTTCAGGGAACATTTTAGGAGTGTTGTATTGAGTACAGAGTTCACAATGTTGGGAATGGCCGTATTAACGGCAATAGGTATTTTGCTTCATCAGCCTTCAAAAACCCTTGGGTTGCCTTCCTTGTTGATATTTATTGGCGTCGGTCTGCTGTTTGGCAACGGCGAGTTCGATTTTGTGTACGATGATCTTGAGCTGACGTCTTTTATTGGATCTCTGGCTCTTAATGTCATTGTGTTTGTCGGAGGGCTAAATACCTCTAAGTCCAGTATTCTCGTTGCCTATAAAGAGGGGGGAATGCTGTCAACGGCTGGGGTCGTATTGACCACGGGTATTCTGGGCGGGCTTCTGTACTTTGTGCTGGATTTTGATCTTCTGACCTGCATGTTATTTGCCGCCGTCGTATCGTCTACCGATGCCGCCGCGGTGTTTTCTATTCTCGAATCGAAAAAGCTCAAGCTAAAAGAAAGTACCGATACCGTTCTTGAGTTTGAATCGGCCACCAATGACCCCGTTGCACTGTTACTGGTAGTGATCCTGACCGGGATGATTGTCAGTACCGGGCAGTCGATGGGAGCAGCCGACATTGGCATTAAACTGGTCCAGCAAATCGTCGTGGGGATCGGTGCTGGTTATCTGGTCGGGCTGGGGGGCGTGACCTTACTAAATAAAATCAAGCTTGAAGAATACGGGTTGATCCCGGTATTTATCTTGGCCTGTTTTGTCATTGCTGCTTACGGTAGTGATGTACTGGGCGGAAATATCTTGATCGCCTCCTATGTTTCCGGTGTCGTGATAGGCAATGGATTGAGACGGGGCAAGGAAGTAAGTAAACACTTCTTTAATAGTCTCTCATGGCTGGCGCAGGCATTGATGTTCATTATTCTTGGTTTGCAGTTTTTCCCCAAGGCGCTTATTGGTGACGTATGGATAGCCATTATTCCTGCATTGATCTTGATGTTAGTTGCTCGTCCACTGGCGGTCTTTATTAGCTTTTTGCCATTCAGGGCGGTCAGCACCAAGAAGAAATTCTTTATTTCTGCCATCGGGCTGAAAGGTGCGACACCCATTGTCTTTGCCTTGATCCCGGCGGCTGAAGGTGTCGCAGGGGCACTGCAAATGATGCATATGGTTTTCTTTATTGTGTTGATATCTGTGATTGTTCAGGGATGGGCGATTGAACCTTTGGCAAATAAGCTAGGGCTGAATCAAAAAGAGTAATCAGGTTTTTTATCGGTTAAGCAGGCGGCGGAGGATTACCTTCGCCGTTTGCGTTTTTGTCCAACAAAATGTGTTCAGTTTCACATAGTTGAGCAAAACAGGGTGGGGGCGTAGGGAGGGGGATGATGCTCATCTGCATGGGGGGGAGGAGAATGCCCCTGTTCACAAAAATTACAACGGAAATCGACTATGAAACGTGTTCTGAAAACTCTGACTCTTTGTTCTCTTACAACTGCGCTAGCATTTCCAATGGCAGCCTCTGCCATGCAGGAAGGTGAAATCCTGATTTGGATTAACGGCGATAAAGGTTATGACGGCCTTGCTGAAGTTGGCCGTAAGTTCGAAGAAGATACCGGCGTCAAAGTTAACGTTCAGTACCCTGAGTCTCTGGAAGCGAAATTCCAGCAAGTAGCAGCAACAGGTGGCGGTCCGGACATCATCTTCTGGGCTCATGACCGTTTTGGCGGATACGCTAAATCAGGCCTGTTGGCTGAAGTTAAACCTTCTGCAGAGTTTAAGGACAAGTTTGTCGATTTCAGCTGGGATGCGGTGACGTACGATGGCAAGCTGGTTGGCTACCCAATGGCTGTTGAGTCTCCATCTCTGATTTATAATAAAGACCTGCTTCCTGAGCCACCAAAGACATGGGAAGAGCTGTATGCCATTGAGAAGCAAATGCAGGCAAAAGGCAAGAAAGCTATCATGTGGGATGTGAAGAACGCTTACTTCACATGGCCGATGATTTCTGCCAACGGTGGTTATGCGTTTAAGAAAACCGAATCAGGCTTCGATGGCAAGCAGGTTGGTGTGAACAGCGACGCGGGTATTGCTGGTCTGAGCTTCCTGGTTGACTTGGCGAAGAAAAATGTTATTTCACCGGATATGGATTACGCGGTCTCTGAATCTGAATTCAACAAAGGTAATGTCGCGATGACCATCAATGGTCCATGGTCGTGGGGTAACCTTGAAAAATCAAACCTAAACTACGGTGTTGCTGTACTGCCGACGCTTAACGGTGGTGCTTCTAACCCATTCGTTGGTGTACTGAGTGCCGGTATCAACGCCGCTAGCCCGAACCAGGACCTGTCTGTTGAGTTCCTTGAGAATTACCTGCTAACCAACGAAGGCCTGAAGATGGTTAATGATGACAAGCCTCTTGGTGCGGTAACGCTGAAATCATTCCAGAATATCCTGGCTAAAGACAGCCGTATTGCGGCTACGATGACCAATGCCCAAAACGGTGAAATCATGCCTAACATTCCTGAAATGACGGCTTACTGGTTCGCTGAAGGTGCAGCTATCGAAAATGCACTGCTTGGTCGTCAGACAGTTAAAGAAGCGTTGGATACCGCGGCTTCTCAGATTAACAAGTAAGACGATTGTGAGCCTCTAATATGGCAATAGCAACGTTATAGCAATCAAATCAATGCGCAGCCTAGTCTGCGCATTGTGCTATCTGAATAAGACATTTCTGCATTTGATATCAAGTAAAAACGATATATCGCTTATTGATAAGGAATATATGTGAACGGGTTAGAACAAGCTCCGTATAAAGAACAGTTGTACGTAAAGGGGACGTTTAATGGCTGGGGAGATGATACTCCAATGGCCTATATGGGCGAGGGATGCTATCAGGCGGTCATTTGTCTGTCGGCAGATCAGCACAGCTTTAAGGTTTCGGATCAGCAAGGCAGTGAACAGCTGACTTTTTCTGCTGACAAATACAAGGCAGTATCATGCTTTGTCGATCAGTCTCAGCCGTTAATCGCAGCCAAAGGGATCGGCAATGATCTGTCATTCCTGGCCCCTGAGACCGGCCTTTATACTGTTTCGTTGACCGTGACGGCAGGTAAGCCTTCTTTGTTGATTGCGAAGGGCGGCGAAAATCGAGATGCCGAGCCGAGCCGTGATTTGGTTCAGGCTGATTTTTCCATCGTGGCAGAATCGGGTTCATTACAGGCGAAGCCCGAGCCAGTATTGGCTCCTGATGCATTGTTCGAACAACTGGCTATCACCGCCGATAGCAGTGTCCCGTTTGTTTTTGGCGATAATGTTGATGGTTATTTTGAAGGTGTCACCCATGGGTTTGTGGCAGCCGGTAAATACCGCCATAAACAAGGTTGGTATCTGGGGACATTTGCGTCTTTTGTCGATGGAAAGATTAATGACAAGAACGTTGCACCCGAAGCGGCGATTTTCCCTTATGGCGTCACTCATCATTATGACAATGGGGCTTCAGATACCTTTACGTTGCTGACCCAGCAGCGTGCAGCGGCAATCAAAGCTTGTTCAGAGCACGCGGCGAAACTGGCGATTGCGCCGCAGCTGAATCTTGCGATCAATGCTTCGACGGCCACCTGTTTTGATAACGGCGTGGTGTATGCGCTTGATCCGGCGCTGAGACAGGACAACACCCCGTCATTTATCGCGGTGACTGCCAACCGGGCTTTCCGCTTCAAGGAGTCAACGTTTGCAGATCTTCCTGCTTTGAACGATGTGGTGCACCTAAGTGGCAGCCATGTTAAACCTGTGATTGAAACCCTTGAAAAAGAAACCAGTCTTACGCTTTATCTGACATTTGCAGAAACGGAAGCAGAGGCGGTCGCACAGGCCAATAAGCTGTTGGAGCAGGACGGTTATACCCGCCACCAGCAAAAAACTTATAACATGTTGACGCAGTCGTACCTTTGGACATCGGACCTCGAGTATAACCGCGCGCTGATGTGGGCCAAGGCGTCAGGCAAGGTGTTTGTTTCCAACGAGTTTGGCAAAGGGATCTGGGCCGGATTACCGTGGTTTAAAGACTGCTGGGGCCGCGACTCCTTCATTGCCTTGCCGGGTATTACATTGGTTAACGGGGATTTTGATGATGCAAAAACCATCATCGATAACTTTGCCTCGATGCAGCTGACAGACGAGCAAAGCATCAACTATGGTCGGATCCCTAACCGGGTGACCAGTCTGACCAATATGATTTACAACACCACGGACGGTACACCTTGGATGGTGAGGGAGGTGTGGGATTATCTGAGGTACAGTGGTGATCTTGAGTATGCCAAATCGATTTATCCGGTAGTCCAAACTTATATCGACGGTATCGAGAAAAATTACCTTGATGAGCACGGCCTGATGACACACCGGGATCCCGATACCTGGATGGATGCCAAACTAGAAGGCAAGCTGCCGTGGTCTGCCCGGGGCAACCGTGCCAACGACATTCAGGCGTTGTGGTACACCAGCCTGAAGGTAGCTGTAGAGCTGGCAAGGCTGAATGACGATCTGGAATCAGCGTTGCATTATCGCACGCTTGCCGATAAGGTGCAGTCGAGCTTCCAGGCAATGTTCTGGGATGAGAGCAAAGAGCTGCTGGCAGATCGTTTGCGGGAAGATAACAGCCGTGACTTGCAGATACGTCCTAATCAGCTGATGACATTGACCGTACCGTTTGACGGTGGCCTGGTTGATAAAACAACCGGGGCGAAGGTGGTGAAAAATGCGGTGACTGAACTGCTGTTCCCGTGGGGGATCACGTCACTTTCTCAGTATGATCCCGACTTTCATCCTTATCACGCGAACCGTGAGGAATATCATAAGGATGCCGCCTATCATAACGGCACAATCTGGGGCTGGAATGCGGGCTTTACGGTTTCAAGCTTAATCGCTTACGGCTATGCTGACTTTGCTTACCAGCTGACCAAGGATCTGTCGCGACAGATCTTGTCTATCGGTCATCGAGGAACAATGAGCGAGAACCTGGATGCGTTTTTGGATACCGAAGGTGAAGTGACGACGACAGGTACCTATGCTCAGGCATGGTCTGTTTCCGAGTTTACCCGTAACGGCTATCAGGATTATATGGGCTTTGCTCCGAACTTAATGGCTGATAGAGTGACACTGTCACCTTGTCTGCCGTCGACGTGGCACTCAGCCCATGCGTTATTGCGCTTTGGTACTGATAATGCGCTGAACGTCGCTATTGATCGCACCGAAGGGGGCGTAGAGAGCTACCAGTTGAGTTATACACATGCATCCGGCGAATTGCTTGAGCTGCTCCTAACGGCTGATAACAAGGCTAAATACCGGCTTGAACTCGAGCTGGGGGAGGAGCCGGTTAATGTACGTTTTGACCCATTAGCCATTGAAGCCGAAGTAAACGGCAAATGTATGGCGCTGGTTTGTGTTCAGCCTAGCTACCAGGACCAAATGGGCCATCTGAGGTTCGCCAAGCCTGATCTTACGATCGGGTTCCCTGTGTTAAAAGGGCAGCACGTTTTGCAAAAATACGTAGAGGATAGTGGTCTCGTCAAGGCGGGAGACTAGTCATACGCCCCCATGATTACAGAGCCCCATGGTTCCCATAGTTACAGAGAGTAGTTACTGAGCCATAGTTATTGAACCATTGTTACCGAGCATGGTTCTAGCCGGTGCTTAGTTGGGGGAAGTCAAAAGGCGCAGCTTTATTAGCTGCGCCTTTCGTTTATGGAGTTGATGCTGAGCTAATCATACCGGTGAGGGTATCTAGCTTGGCTATAGGTTACTGGTATGCATAAGGTGCTGGGCACCGCTTGAAAGCCGGGTATGCCATTGTTTACTCATCGATAAATACTTTCCCTTCTATTGAATAGGGCTCGTTATCGTCATAGAGGTGTGAGTTTCCCTTGAGCCTTTTGACTTTTGCTTCAAGCGCTTTTGCCTCCTGGTAATTGCCTTCCTGATAAGCCATATAGATTAGCTGCTCGATATCTTCAATTCTGTCGTGGCTGCTCATGTAATGATCCTCCATCAAAGATACATCCAGATATCTTTACCGGTGTTATTTGGACCGGGTGTAATTTATTCCGGGTCATTATTTGCTCGTGTGTGCCTTGCGGCGCCAACAACCCCAGACTGTTTAAGTTTAGGTGTGAAGCGGGTTCCCCTCCACCAATTTACTGTTGAAAGGGCTCAGGTTCAGCGTGCAGAAAGTTGCCTCACCATATCAGGGAAACGCTGTGCCCAGGCACTTTCACTGTGCACGGCATCTTGTTCAACAGTAAGGCTACAGCTTAGCATGTTGCTTTTGTCCTGAAGCAACTGGTGAATACGCTTGGCACCGTTAAAATAGACAGAGGGAAATGCTGCAATCGAGTGGTCGCTGGTTTCTTCGGTGCCAATATCCATATAGATATTCAGCGGCAATAAGACAGCCGTTTGCTGGATAAAGTTTTCTATTGGTTTGTCGGCAAACCAGAACGCTGGTGAAAACACACCGGCATTGGCAAAGCTTTGCTGATAGCGAAGGGCAATGTATAAGCTGATCAGCCCGCCCATTGAGCTGCCGGCAACCGTCGTATATTCCCGTTCTTTTCGGGTACGGTAATGCTGGTCGATATAGGGCTTGAGGGTGTCGGCGATAAAAGCACCATAGGCTTCACCTTCGCCGCCGAGTGTGAGCTTGAAGTCATTCCATCCATCGAGCCCTGAGTCCAGCTCACAGGGCCATGGCGAGTATTCATTCATCCGTCCGAAGCCATTATGTAGCGGACTGTTATCGACAGCGACAATGATGACGCCATCCGTTTCACCGTTAGCCTGCATATGATCAAGTTGCTCGCCAGCCTGCCAACTCATGCCTGAAATACAAAGCTCCGGCTCGAAGACATTCTGCCCGTCATGCATATAGATGACCGGGTATCGCTTGCTGCTGGTTGCGTAGTCTTCAGGCAGGTAAATACGTACAAGTCGGCGGCGGTTGAGCTGAGGTATGTCAAACTCTTTTAGCAAGATCATGCGACTAGGATCATAGCTCTTTACTCGGGCATCGAAAGGGCTGGTGTGTGGTGTCATCGCGGGCTCCAACAATTGCTTAGTTTGTGTAACTGACAGGTACAAAAAAGCGCTGTTAGAATTTAACAGCGCTTTTGTCTAGGGGGAAAGAGTTTGGCTTATACGCCCGGCTCTTTGTATAGACGACGACAAGCTTTACCGTCGCTGTGGAACAGGTGACAGCGGTGGGCAGGAATACCCACCTTAAATTTGTCACCTGCTTCGAGATCTAGTGTATCCGGACGGCGGTAGATAAAGTCAGCATCCATATGCTCAAGGTGCAAGTAAGCTTGAGTCTCATAGCCTAGTTTTTCGATGACCTGTATCTTACCTTCGACACACACATCACCTTCTTCACAAGATACCAGATGCTCTGGGCGAATACCCAGTGACATACGATCACCCTTGTTAACAGTGCTGCCGTCAACCGGGATCCAGAATGTGTTTCCGTCGCCCATCTGGACCATTACACGTTCATCTTCGACCTGCTCAACGTTCACGCTCATGAAGTTCATTTTCGGTGAGCCGATAAACCCTGCAACAAAACGGTTCTGTGGGTAGTGGTAGAGTTCAAGAGGCTTACCAACCTGAGATACATAACCACCATCAAGAACAACGATTTTCTCTGCCATGGTCATGGCTTCAATCTGATCGTGTGTTACGTAGATCATGGTACAGCCAAGTTGTTTGTGTAGCTTGGCAATCTCGATACGCATCTGTACACGAAGAGCGGCATCAAGGTTAGATAGCGGCTCATCAAGCAGGAAGACATCTGGTTGGGAGACAAGCGTACGGCCGATTGCAACACGCTGACGCTGACCACCAGAAAGCGCCTTAGGCTGGCGATCCAGCAGGTGACCAAGCTGAAGAATGTCAGCAGCATGATCAACACGCTTTTTGATTTCTTTCTTGTCAGCCTTAGCCAGTTTCATACCGAACGACATGTTGTCGAACAGGTTAAGGTGCGGGTACAAAGCATAAGATTGGAATACCATGCCGACACCGCGCTCAGAAGGAGGAACATCGTTCATTCGCTCCTCACCGATGTACAGGTCACCTGATGTAATATCTTCCAAACCTGCGATACAACGAAGAAGGGTAGACTTGCCGCAGCCTGATGGCCCTACAAATACAACGAATTCGCCTTCGGCAATATCGAGATCAACATTTTTGGAAATCAGGTTATCTCCATATGCTTTACATACATTTCGTAAAGTGACACTCGTCATCGAGCCTATTCCTCTAAGTTTGTTGTAGCCTGTAAGGCGTGTTCATACGGCATGATATTCATGCCTGGCCTTACGGGTAAAGAATTTTTAGGTGTAGTGAAGAAAAAAATGGGTAGCGTGAGTATCACTCAGGCAGTGGAATGAATTGCTACCCTGACCAAATCCACCTTACTTACTTCCCCAAGAAGTAAGGCGGTGCTGTCGTTTCCAATTAAAGTGGTTACTACTAAAAAGTCAAAACTGCGAAATAGAACAGTAAAAGTCTCTTCATCTACCCCGTTGGGTATGAGGCTATTCTCACCCACCTGTCACGGTGAAACATCCTCCTTTGTCAGAATTAAAAAGGGGGATGAGGGGGGGAGGAGTGTTTAGATCACACTTTGATATTCCTGTTGCTGATGTGGGTATTTAATCGAAGTACTATGTGCGTTGCATCACATTCAGGTGTCTTTTTTAGATCTGCGTCACTAAGCCGGACGACGCAGATCACGCTTTTAAATCTCAGGGTCAGGGGGCGTAGGGCACAGGATGATGCCGAGTGCTGATTCCTGATAGATGATACAACCTGCAAATTGTGCTGCAGAGTGTCTCTGCGGTACGACATATAACAATCATGAAGGATGTTAAAAATGAAGAAAGTCCTCAGCACTGTAGCTTTTTGTACCCTTGCCGCACTTGGCTCTGTAAATGCACATGCCGCGATTGAAGAAGGTCAACTTACTATCTGGATCAATGGCGACAAAGGTTATAACGGCCTGGCTGAAGTTGGTAAGCAGTTTGAAGAAGACACAGGTGTTAAAGTAACGGTTGCTTTCCCTGATGGTCTGTCTGAGAAGTTCCCTCAGGTTGCTGCAGCAGGTGATGGTCCGGATATCGTATTCTGGGCACACGACCGTTTTGGCGGCTATGCTAAATCTGGTCTGTTGGCTGAAATTAAGCCATCTAAAGAAGTAAAAGACAAAATCATTGACTTCACTTGGGATGCTGTCCAGTACGACGGTAAGTACATCGGCTACCCAGTTGCTGTTGAAGCACTTTCTCTGATTTATAACAAGGATCTTGTTCCAAACCCACCTAAGAACTGGGAAGACGTTGAAGCACTAGACAAGAAGCTTCAGAAAGATGGCAAGAAAGCTATCATGTGGAACCTGAAAGAACCGTACTTCACATGGCCGCTACTATCGGCTGATGGCGGTTATGCGTTCAAGTTCACTGCGAGCGGATACGACGTGAAAGATGTGGGTGTGAATAACGCTGGCGCGAAACGTGGTATGAACTTCATCAAGTCTTTGGTAGACAAGAAAGTCATCTCGCCAGATATGGACTACAGCGTATCTGAAGCTGAGTTCAACAAAGGTAATGTGGCAATGACTATCAACGGCCCATGGTCTTGGGGCAACGTTGAGAAGTCTGGTATCAACTACGGTGTAACTGTTCTGCCTAAGCTGAACGGTAGCCCATCTAAGCCGTTTGTCGGCATCCTGACTGCGGGTATCAGCTCTGCATCGCCAAACCAGGATCTAGCGGTTGAGTTCATCGAGAACTACCTACTGACTGACGAAGGTCTGGGTAAAGTTAATGATGACAAGCCTCTTGGTGCGGTAGCTCTGAAATCATTCCAGAAGAAGCTAGACAAAGATGTTCGCATTGCAGCCACTATGGATAACGCAATGAACGGTGAAATCATGCCGAACGTTCCACAGATGGCAGCATTCTGGTACGCCCAGGGTAATGCAATCAAGAACGTTGTTGATGGCCGTCAGGACATTAATGGTGCGCTAGACGAAGCTGCGGGCCACATGCTTAAGTAATACCTTTTTGCGGGGAGGGGTAACTCTCCCCATTTTATTGTCATTTTTTTGCTAGCAAGGAGCTGAGATGCAGTCAGTTCAAGGTGCAGGACTTTTGGAACCACAACAGGAAAGTCCTAAATTAAATTATCGCAAGTGGCTGAAATGGTCGCTTCTGGGCATGATCGGCGCAGTTAATGGTTATGCTACCGTATTAATGTATGCACAAGGTGAAATGCCTTTTGCACTTCTTACCGTTGTCCTAACCGCACTTGCTCTTTATATTTTTGGAAGCAACAAAACTTACGCCCACCGTTACATCTTCCCTGGTATTGCAGGGATGCTTATTTTCATTATTTTCCCATTGGTGTATACCGTTGGGCTTGCTTTTACTAACTACAGTGCATCGAACCAGCTAACACTGGAAAGAACACAGGCTGTTCTGGAGCAGAGAAGCTTCCAGTCTGGTGAGAGTTACCGCTTTGATTTGTACAAAGTGGATAACGGCCACCAGTTGGTAATCAAGGCGAACGGTGAACTGCTGGCTTCTGACGTTTTTGACCTTGCCGCTCCGAGAGAGGACGCGATGAGCCTGCGCGCTGTTGACAGCGTTCAGGGTGAGAAAGAGAAGATCAAGGCGATCGTTCAAAACCGAGCCAGCTTGTCAAAAGTTGAATTGGTTATGCCAGGCGGCCATGAGATCAGAATGAGTGGCTTGCGTAAGTTTGCAGCCGACACTCCTCTGTTTACGCTGCAGGAAGACGGCCTGACTATGCTGAACAATCAAACTCAGCAGCTGTATAAGCCGAACATGGAGGTAGGTTTCTACCAGCCTGTCGACGCTGACGGCAACTTTGTCGGCAAGACTATCTCTCCGGGATTTGCTGTCGGTGTTGGTACCGCTAACTTCGAGCGAGTGATGACGGATGATGGTATTAAAGAACCTTTTATCGGTATCTTTATCTGGACTGTTGTTTTTGCTTTCCTGGCGGTCGCTTTAACACTGGCCTTAGGTATGGTACTAGCGTGTCTCGTTCAGTGGGAGCCATTGAAAGGCAGCAGTATTTATCGCGTACTTCTAATTCTTCCTTATGCGGTACCGGCGTTCATTTCCATTCTGATATTCAAGGGTTTATTTAACCAGAGCTTTGGTGAGATAAACTTGTTCCTTGAAGCTATATTCGGTATTAAGCCATCGTGGTTCTCTGATCCTATTATGGCAAGGGTCATGGTGGTGCTGGTCAATACCTGGTTGGGTTTCCCTTACATGATGATCTTGTGTATGGGCTTGTTGAAATCTATTCCGTCTGATTTATACGAGGCCTCTGCGATTGATGGCGCGGGTCCGATTCAGAACTTCTTCAACATTACACTACCGATGTTGATCAAGCCGCTGACACCGCTACTTATTGCGAGTTTCGCATTTAACTTCAATAACTTTGTAATGATTCAGCTACTGACTGCTGGTGGTCCGAACATGGTGGGTACTTCAGAACCTGCTGGATATACGGATCTGCTCGTAAGCTATACCTACCGTATCGCTTTCGAAGGCGGCGGCGGTCAGGACTTTGGTCTTGCTGGTGCAATCGCGACAATTATTTTCTTACTGGTGGGTGGTATGGCACTACTTAATCTTCGATTCACTAAGCTTTCACAGGACTAAGGAGAGACGTTATGGCTATGGTTCCATCAAAGTCATTGAAGTACAGGGTATGGGCAACACATATCGGCTTATGTATTTTCTTATCAATGATTATCTTTCCGTTGTTAATGATCATTGCGATTTCATTCCGTGAAGGTAACTTTGCCGGTGGTGAGATAATTCCAACTCATCCAACATTGGATCACTGGCGTCTGGCATTAGGTTTTGCGGTAACTAACAGTGACGGTACGGTAACACCACCGCCATTCCCTGTACTGCTGTGGCTGTGGAATACCGTGAAAGTTGCAGGTATTACCTCAATTATCATTGTTGCACTGTCGACAACCAGTGCTTATGCATTTGCCCGTATGCGTTTTAAAGGTAAAGACACCATCCTTAAAGGGATGATGATTTTCCAGATGTTCCCAGCTGTTCTGGCTCTGGTTGCCCTATACGCATTGTTTGACCGTTTAGGCCAGTACATTCCGTTCATGGGACTGAATACGCATGGTGGTTTGATTTTCTCTTACCTGGGGGGTATCGCTCTTCACGTCTGGACTATCAAGGGCTACTTTGAAACGATTGACGTTTCACTTGAAGAGGCAGCAGCACTTGATGGCGCAACGCCTTGGCAAGCATTCCGTTATGTTCTGCTTCCACTATCAGTGCCAATTCTAGCGGTAGTATTCATTCTGTCGTTCATCGGTCTGGTTGGAGAAGTACCTGTAGCATCGTTGCTACTAACGGATGTGGAGAATTACACCCTGGCAGTAGGTATGCAGCAGTACTTGTATCCTCAGAACTACCTGTGGGGCGATTTCGCGGCAGCTGCGGTACTATCAGCAATTCCAATTACTATCGTGTTCTTGCTGGCTCAGAAGTTCCTTGTAGGTGGCTTGACAGCTGGTGGCGTGAAAGGTTAACTGGTTATCATATAACAACAAAAGGCCTGTCTTCGGACAGGTCTTTTTTTATCTCTTAAGAAAGTCGCTGATTATCTACCCTTCCCGCATTTCAATTGCTCTCGTTCCAGGAAATAAACATCAAATACGATAATGCCGAAGGATAAGAGGATATCTCAATTCACTGCATTTTTAGTTTTAAAGCGCGGCATTGGCTGCTAGTATAATGCGCATAAGGTATTAATTTTCCTCGTGAGCTTATTGTCAGTTATTGGTCTGGGCTCGGGTGATTAGATTTCCACGGGAAGCTCTGAGATGAGAGTGCTTTCTGGTAAGTATTAAGAATAACAATAACGCTCATTTTGCTTATGGTGAGCGACTCCCAAGTGCAGTACCTGACAATGGTTTGGCCGCCGATCTGTTAGGGCTCTCTGTACTTAACCTTATATTGGCGTTGCTGCATAGCTGGACTTATTCTTCTGCTAGCAATAGGAAAAGATAAGTTTTATTGGTAACCGATACCCGATGATTTCATCGGGTTTTTTATTTCTGGTGAGAAGGTTGTTACTGACTGACTTTATTACGGCCTGATTTTTTGGCTTTATACAGTGCCTCATCGGCAGCCTTAAGAACGGCGGCAGGGTTGTGATCGGGAAAGCTGTCGGCAAGGCCGATACTCACTGTGACGGTAACAGTCTCCTGTTTAGACTGCTTTTTCCGCATTTTTACGCCTTTCTGGTTGTTTGAAGGCCGATCATCGTATTGGCGAATGACCATCTCATAGTTGGCAATATCTTGCCTGAGCTGATCGAGATGATCGATACACTCGTTACTTTCTTTCCCTTTAAATAGCACGGTGAACTCTTCTCCGCCATAGCGGAATACCTCAGCACCGCCTCTTACTCGCTGCATAAACTGGGCAACTAGCCGTAAAACATCATCACCTGTTTTATGTCCGTGTGTGTCATTGAATTTCTTGAAGTGGTCAACATCAAGCATCGCCAGCGTATAGGTTCGACCTAGGTGCTTGAGCTCAGTTTCTAGCGCGCGGCGGCCGGGGATCCCCGTTAACTGGTCGACATAGGCCAGTTCATGGCTACAGGTGATGAGGTTAAGCAGCAGCAGTACTGCTGCGACCGAGAAGGCCGTTGATGATATGAAGTCCTGGTCAAACGCACTGAAGGTGATACCGGCAAACAGCAGGCTGGTAAAGATGGCCTGATCGTAGCCATGATTACGTTTGAGGATAGCAGAGCCGCAGGCAAGTCCAACGCTCAGATAAAGCAAGATCAGCAGCACAGGGAGAGGGGAGATATCTGGCAGTGCATAGAGGTAGCTATCCCATAGCCCGCTGAGGTCCTGCCCGGCAAAATGATTAACAACCAACGCCCCCCAGGCAAGCTGGCAGACGAGAAAGATTAGGTAGCCCGTGCCAAAGCGGGAAAATAGCCGTCGTTCCGGGAGCAGGTGAAGTTGTAGCAGATTCAACGGCAGCAGGGTAGCCAGCAACACGTAGATAATACGTGTTTGGTTATCTGAGAGCGGAGACTGCAGATAGTTCTGGATGATGTAAAAGGCAACCATCATCAGTAAGGCTGTCAGCGCTGTTTTCCCCTGATTGAAGGGCTGACTCAAAAGAATAACGAGGCTTAGCAATACGTAAGGCAGTACCAGCAATAACCCGCGGTAAGGGGAAAAGCTAACCAGTACCGACTCTAATGAGAATATCATTAAAACAGCAAGTATTAACGGCAGTCCGAAGCGAACGCCTGCGCTTCTAAATATTGCAAATGAAATCGATGGCATTACAACCTGTTTCTCTAATTAGGGCACATTATCACGAATCGAATAATCATCGTCCTTTGGTTATCTATTTATCGTAACTAAATTGAATTACTTGATAAGAAAAGGAAATAATTTTCGAATCTGTTCCGGGGACAAACCTTCTACGCACTCAATATTTCGCTCCGGTATACCTTCCGGATCCGGGTAGTGTTTCAGCACTTTTTCCATGCTGGCTTCACGGATCAGGTGAAAGATCGGGTATGGAGAGCGATTGGTGAGGTTTTCGGCATCGTCCGGCTGGGTTCCATAGAAACAATAATCTGGGTGGAAGCTAGCAATTTGGTAGGTCCCTTCTTTTCCTGTCTGGATGATCAGGGCGTCGACCAGATCGAGAAATTGGTTGTAGTCATCAAAATGTTCAAACAGGTTTGGGGCTACAACTAGTGTGGTTTCAAGCTCTTCGGCCGATGTGTCGTCAAGGGTGACGATCTGCTGGTAGATATCTTCCAGTAGCTGCTCTTCTGATTTGGTTTCACAAACATGGATCTTGATCTGCTTGTTGCGGTTTGGCTTGGCGGCAAAAGGGCATAGATTGAGGCCTATGACTACGTCTTCCAGCCATTGTTGAACATGTTGAATAACGTCTGATTTTACTGCTTCTGACATTGCTGACTCGATGTACTGCTTAAAATAATTATGGGCTAAGAGTAACAAGATTGAGCCAGAAAGAAAGCGGTATAGGAGGTCGGCTTGGGTATAGATATAAAAAAGGGCCAGTAACGACTGACCCTTTGCACGATGAAAAAGGAATTATGCTTCTTCTTCCGACGGCTGAGCGGTGTTCTCGCCTTCGGCAACCGGAGCCGGGAACTCTTTCAGCGGCTTGGCAACCAGCTGGCGGGTTACACTACGCACTTCTGTCAGTTTCACTTCGAAAGAGTCACCGAGCTGATACTCTTTGACCTTATCGATGTTGATGATACCCAGATCACTGTTACATTCGATGCGCTGCTTGTTATCAAGGATAAGCGGAGCCGGGATGAATGCGGCAGCACCGTTCTCCAACAAGCGTACGCGCATACCAGCGCGGTTGATGTCAAAGATTTCGGCAGTAAAGACGGTTTCTTCCTTCACTGCATCTTTAAGCAGGCGTACGTATAGCCAATCTGATACATCACGCTCGGCCATACGATGGTGGCGGCGGTGAGTGGCAATCTCTTCACCAACAGAGTCATCCGGGGTCTGAGTCGGCTCGGTACCCGAAATCACTGCTTTAAGCAGGCGATGGTTAATCATGTCACCGTACTTACGGATCGGGGATGTCCATGTCGCGTACACATCGAGTCCCATTGCATAATGAGGAGCAGGCTTGTTGCCTACTTCACTGTATGCCTGGAACTTGCGAAGGCGGTTATCGAGATACGGCGTCTCCTGGGCATTTAACCAGCGACGCAGGGCACTGAAACCTTCCAGCAAAGTCAGTTCTTCTTTCTCGAACGGCGCTTCTGCGTTATTCAGGAAGTCCATTGCGGCATCCAGTTTTTCTGGATTGAAGCCATTGTGGTAGTTGAAGACACCCATGCCGAACTTCTCTTGCAGCACACGGCCGGCGCAAATATTCGCCGTGATCATCGCTTCTTCGATCATTCGGTTCGCGGTACGACGAGGATCGGTATGAATGGCAACCACGTCGTTATCTTCGCTAAGCTCAAAGCGATAGTCCGGACGATCCGGGAATACAACGGCGTTGTTGGCCCGCCACTCGCTGCGCGCGTTGGCAAAGCCATGCAGTGCATTGATCTGCTCCGCGATGATAGCGTTTGGTGCCCAGCCCTCGCACTGACCGTGTTCGATCAGATCTGATACTTTGTCATAAGCCAATCTAGCCTGAGACTTAATCCATGCCGCAAAGAAGGTAATATCGTCTTGGATAACACCATCTGCATTAATGGTCACACGGCAACAGATCGCCGGGCGTTTCTCGTTTTCGATCAGTGAGCAGAGTTCGTCACTCAGCTCTCTTGGAAGCATCGGGATGTTTCTACCCGGCAGGTAGATGGTAAAGCCGCGCTGGCGTGCTTCGTCATCCATTTTATCGCCAACGGAGATGTAAGATGTCGGATCGGCAATAGCAATCGTGATCTCAAAGCTGCCATCATCTTTGGCGACAGTATAGAGAGCATCATCCATATCTTTGGTGGATTCACCGTCGATAGTAATGAAAGGCAGATCAGTAAGATCCTGGCGTTCCAGCTCTTCGTCGAGCATGCTCCAGCTGTCTTGAGGGGCTGGCTCGGCGTTCGGTAGCTCATGACGGGCCAGTGTTACCCACCATGGCGCAATTTTGTCGTTGCTGTCAGTGATTTTTTCTTTGATTTCACAAAAGAAGGTTTTGTTGTCGCCGACCAATGGATGTCGGGTCAAGTTAGCGACAACCCAGTCGCCTTCTTTCAATAGTTCCGGATTGAGGCCTTTGATGGTGCGTGCTTTGATCGCATCTTTTAGTTGCGGGTGATCCGGTACTACATTCAGGCGGTCGCGGATCAGTTTTACACGGCCAATAAAGCGAGTCATGAACTGTTCAACCAGCTCCTGAGGCTCAGCAACTTCCCGCTCTTTTTCAGTACGGATTACTGCCACAACACGGTCGCCGTGCATGACATTTTTCATATAAGTTGGCGGAATGAAGAAGCTTTCTTTGTTGTCTGTTTCCAGGAAGCCAAAGCCACGGTCTGTTGCTTTGATATTGCCTTCTTTTTTCGGAAGGGTTTCCTGAATTTGTTTTTTAAGCTGTGCTAATAATGGATTGTCTTGAAACATTATGCCCGGTCTCAGATTGTGAACGAACACACTATAAGGCCTTCATGCGCTAAAACCAAGCGCTATACCCGCCATGCTCCTACCAAATACTGTATTTCGGGAAAGTTTTAACGAGCCTGAGGCTGCAAGACCATTCACTTTGCCTACTCTCTACTGAGAGTCAGGATATATCTGGAAATGTATGACTAATAATCCGACATTTGGGGTAAAACTGACTGTTTTGTTATAGGCCGAAGGATAATTCGCCTAATGGGCTGATATTCGGTTGGTTCTAAGTGTATCGAGTCACAGTCCTGGAAATAATGGTTACACCATTTGTTACTTTCTGGTAATTAAGGTACTTGTTATAAAGAAAAGATGTGTTCAGCACACCAGTCACCCGAGGAAGGTTCGCGTAGTTATGGTTGTAAGAGTGAAAAAGACGTTTGATCAGCTCGTGGATGTGCTGGCTCGTGAGGCAGACATGGAGCAGTGGTGCCGATGTTTGTTATCGACCTTAAGCCGTGAGCTTAAATTTAGCTATATTACACTGATGGTCGAGCAAAATTACCAGACAAAAGTGCTGTCGAGCTTAGTGGATGAAGACTTTAAGTACTACCTCACCACGCTTTCCCTTGATGACTACAACGGTGTACCGAAAAAGCTGCTGAAACAGGCCAAAGACCAAGGGCGGTTTGTTAGCGCGTATGTTGATAAGCCGTATAAAGCGATCTGGCGAGAAAGTGATAGTGAATGGTTTCAGCTGCTATTGCCGATCACGATGCATGGTAGCAACATTGGGTTTATTTATGCAGAAACTCAGGAACCCCACTTTTTCGAAGCGAATGAAGACTACCTCAATAGCCTGTTGCTAATACTCGCATCAGATATCAGTGCCCGTGTGCTGCGAAAGGAGTCGCTCGATCACCACCTGACCCGGCGTAGTGTTGAAGCCGAGCTGGAGGTTCGGAAACACTCAATCAGTGAATACTTGTCATTATTGAGACGTTTGCAGGAGCTGACACTGGCCTTGTCGAAAGCGAGCGATCTCGATCAGCTCTATCACGATGCCATTATGCTGGGAAGGACGAACCTGTCCATTGACCGGATGGCGATCTTCCTGACTGACTTGAGCAAGAACACGATGCAGGGAACGTATGGCACGGATCCGGACGGTAACCTTGTGCAGCGTTTTGATTTTACCAGCCCCATTCCGGATCACCCCTTGGTGAATGAAGCGCTGAGCCGTAAAGATCATGTCGTCGTAAAAGAAAATGCGCCCCTCTATTTTGGTACCCAGCAGGTTGGCACGGGCTGGAATGCGATGATTGCGATGTGGAACGGCGATGAATGTATCGGCTGGTTGGCGGCAGACAACCTGATAAACCAGCGTGGGTTAACCGAGCACCAGAAAGAGATACTCAAGTTGTTTGGTGTTGCATTGGGACAGCAAATAGTTATTAAACGCAACCATGAGCAACTTACCAGCTTAAATGCTCAGCTGGAAGAGCGGGTGTTAAAGCGAACAACCGAGCTACGGGAAACCAACCGGGCACTTGGCGATGTCAACCGGCGCTTGGAACAATGGTCAATGCAGGATGGATTGACAGGCGTCGCCAACCGGCGCTTGTTTGATTTGACGCTTGCTCGCGACTGGAAGAAAGCCCTTGAGAATCAAGAGCCACTCAGTTTGATCATGATAGATGTCGATCATTTTAAGCTATTTAATGATACTTACGGACATCTGGAAGGGGATCATTGCTTAAGAAAAATCGCTATTTCTCTGGAAAAGCTGATGGAAGCGTATAAAGAATCACTCTTTACTCGCTATGGTGGTGAGGAGTTCGCCTGTTTGTTGCCAAATACGGATACACAAGGAGCAAGGGCCGTCGCGGCTGAGCTGCAGGCGGCTGTTGGTCAGTTGGCACTTACCCACGAAGGTGTTGATAAAGGGAAGGTCACAATCAGTCTTGGCTACCATACGCTCACTCCAGATGGGCTATCCGAGGCTGACAGATTGATCGAGGGGGCTGATCGCGCCTTATATATGGCCAAGAAATGCGGCAGAGATCAGTTTTATCAATGGGATGAACAAAATGTAGACCCTAAATAATGTGAAACATGTTTAACTGACAAGCTTATTGTTCAATAAATAGGTTTTTGAAAGTTAATTTGTGACAACGCTCAATTTTTTCTGGCATTTTATCGAGTAATAGCGCACAATGCGCGCCTCAAATCGTCGAGGCCCATGCTTGTGGTTGCTGTTGCAGAACCGTTTAAAGTTAAAGGGGCCCCGCTTAAAGTTAGATTACATATTGGGATCCCAATGCAAGAATCTGTTACAGAATTTCGCCAGTTAGAACTGGCCGACACACTACTATCCGCACTTGACTCAATGGGCTTCGTTGCGCCGACCCCTATTCAGGCGGCGTCAATTCCTCTTCTACTAACTGGTACCGATGCGCTAGGTAAAGCTCAGACAGGTACTGGTAAAACAGCAGCGTTCTCTCTACCGCTACTGAACAAGCTTGACCTAGGTCAGCACAAGCCACAGGCAATCGTTATGGCTCCGACCCGTGAGCTTGCGATTCAGGTGGCTGCAGAAATTAAAACGCTAGGCCAGAACATCAAGGGCCTGAAGGTACTGGAAATCTACGGTGGTGCATCTATCGTTGATCAGATGCGTGCGCTTAAGTCTGGTGCTCACATCGTTGTTGGTACTCCAGGTCGTGTAAAAGATCTAATTACTCGTGACCGTCTGCACCTTGACGAAGTACACACTTTTGTACTTGATGAAGCTGATGAAATGCTAAAAATGGGTTTCGTTGACGACGTTACCTGGATCATGGAGCAAGCACCAGAGTCAGCACAGCGCGTACTGTTCTCTGCAACTATGCCTCCAATGGTTAAAGAGATTGTTGACCGTTTCCTTCGCAGCCCGGCTCGTATCGACGTTGCAGGTGAAAACCGCACTGTTTCTCAGGTAGAGCAGCAGTTCTGGGTAGTGAAAGGTGTCGAGAAAGACGAAGCAATGAGCCGTCTTCTTGAAACTCAAGAAACTGATGCGTCAATCGTATTCGTACGTACTCGTCAAGATACCGAGCGCCTGGCTGACTGGCTATCTGCACGCGGCTTCAAAGCGGCTGCACTACACGGTGATATCCCTCAGTCGCTACGTGAGCGTACTGTTGACCATATCAAGAAAGGCGTTATCGATATCCTGGTTGCAACTGATGTTGTCGCGCGTGGTCTTGATGTGCCGCGTATTACGCACGTATTCAACTACGATATCCCGTTCGACGTTGAGTCGTATATTCACCGCATCGGTCGTACAGGTCGTGCTGGACGTACAGGTAAAGCTATCTTGCTTGTTCGTACAAACCAGATCCGTATGCTGCGTACTATCGAGCGCGTAACTAAATCTCGCATGGAAGAAATTCAGCTTCCGCTACGTGATGCGGTTGCCGAAGCTCGTCTGAACCGTCTTGGTCAGGAGCTTGCTGCTCAGAAAGAGCAAACAAGTGTAGAAGCGTTTGTTGAGCTTGTAGAAAAGCTACAAGAAACAATCGAAGTTGATGCGGCAACGCTAGCGGCTATGCTGCTTCAGCGTCAGCAGGGTAACCGTCCGCTGTTCTACAAAGGCCCGGACCCAATGATTGCTGCTATCGAGCGTGACAAGCAGCGTCGTGAGCGTCGTCGTGACGACCGAGGTGGTGAACGCGGTGAGCGTCGTGAACGTCGTTCATACAACAATGCTGACTGGGATACTTACCAGCTTCAGGTTGGCCGCGAGCAAGGTGTACAGGTTAAAGATATCGTTGGTGCTATTGCGAACGAACTAGGCCTGAGCAAAGAGTTCATCGGTGCTATCAAGCTAGCGCCAGAGCACACTTATGTTCAGCTTCCTAAGAAGATGACTGCAGAAGTGTCTGCTCAGCTTAAGAAGCTACGCATTCGCCAAAACGACGTGAAAGCTGTTGTTGTCGAAGGCGAGGTACTTCGTGAGCACCGTCGTGGTGGCGGTGGTGGTCGTGACGGCAACCGTGGTGGCTACCGTGGTAACCGTGATGGCAACCGTGAAGGTGGTCGTGGTCGTCGTGAAGGCGAGCGTCGCTTTGATCGCAACCGTGGTGGCGACAACCGTGGTAGCTTCCGTGGTGAACGCAACCATGGTTCAGCAGACCGTCCACGCCGTGACCGTAAGCCTCGTTACGAAGCTTAATCACTAGCGTATTAAAGAAAACCGGGCTTTTGGCCCGGTTTTTTGTATTTGTGGAAAATGAAAGTGGCAGTTCTCCTTTTGCTAATGCTTTCGTACAGAAGATGACCCTCTCAACGCTTTAATTTCCTGGTTGTTACAAGCTGATGAAAATAACAAGGAAATATTGTTATTTTGATTGTTTGCTAATTGTATGCAGTTAATTAGCAATAATTTTAGCTTATCAATAATTTTCATTGTTTGCATGAAATGACTCGCAAATATATAAAACTGTCAAATCAATCGATAGTGAATTGTGCATAATTGAATGCTCATACGGATTATATTTAACATTGGTGGAGTCATGAAAATTAAAGAATTCATTCAGACATTATTCGGTATGAGAGGTTTTCAGCCGGAACAAAAAACATGGGAAGAACAATATAAAAACAATCAGTGGAATCATCTTCATCAATTAGATGAGTTAGCACACTACAATGTTATTCGTGGTTATATAAATTTCTTTAAACCTAACGCTGATATTTTAGATGTAGGTTGTGGCGAAGGTGTCCTTAATCGAGAACTGAGCTCGTCGGACTATAACTATTATAAAGGCATTGATTTTTCAGATACGGCAATAGAGAACGCCAGGTCTAACAGGGAGGATGAGAAAACCTTCTTTGAGCAAGCCGATGCGCATGCCTACCAGCCGGATAGAAAGTACGACTGTATTGTTTTTTGTGAGAGCCTTAACTGCATAAATAACCCGGACAAGCTTGTTGAACGTTTGACAGAACACTTAAAGCCAGATGGGGTTGTCATCATATCATTGTTCAAGCAACTTTGGATTGACAAAATAATGTGGAACAAGGTTCAAACCAGTTTTGAAATTATCGACAAAACCACAGTTAAAAATGGAAAGGGAAGTGCTTGGCAATGCAAAGTGTTAAAACCTACTAATAATAGTTAAAGCATTATGGCTTCGTGCTTATCTTATATTTGTATTGGATGATGGCGTTTAAGTTTATCTGTTGCGAGGCCAATGTATTCTTTTTAATAATAACTATTAATTGCTTGACGGTATTTTTTAATTAGTGGTATTGGCGTTAATAGTTAATTTCCGGTAAAGGTAATAAAGGGAGTTGACGTGAGTAAGTCGGAATTATCCAATATCAATGAACATCACCTTGATGGTGATGTCTTTCTTTTGCATCCAGCTCAAGAGACGGTTTATTTTGATCAGCAACTTCATCCTGATAACCCAATGTACAATATCGGTGGATATCAGGTCATAGAAAACGCCTATGACCTTAAAACAATGCGTCAGGCATGGCATTATCTCTATGAGAAAGTAGATGCGCTGAGGTATTCATTGACTTCAAGCGATGATCACTTACCCCGCCAATATATCCTAGACTCTTCGTCAGACCGTGTTGCTGTGGAGTACTATGATTTTTCGGAATCGTTATCACCACATGATTGTGCCGTACACTGGGTCCGTGAGCAGTTCGACACGCCTATGGATGTTATTAATGGTGAAAGACATCAAGTTGCCTTATTGAAAGTTGAAGAAAAGAGATACTACTTAGTCTTGCGGTTTCATCATCTCTTTATCGACGGGCTAGGTGTCTACCGCTTGTTTGAGCGGTTCCACCAGGTGTACGATTGTCTTCGTCACGATAAGTCGCTTTTGTGGCTGGACTATCTGCCTCAATATCGTGAGCAAGTCAGTAATATGCGGGAGTTTCTGGACTCTTCACGCTATCAAAGGAGCAAGGAATACTGGCAGCGATTGTTAGATAGCAACGAAGTGACTCGCCTTCCCCGGTATTATCAAGAAGCGGGTAGCGGTGAGTCTCGCTGTGAATTGGCTGCCTGCCTGTCCCGTCATCTGGAGCACTATTGTGAGGATCAGGGCATTAGCCTGCTGGCTTTGCTAACTGGCGTTGTGAGTATTTATTTCGGGCGAACTCTCGGAAAAGAAGATGTCGTGTTGGGCACCGCAGTCCATGGCCGTACCAATAAAAAGAGTCAGCAAGTAATTGGGATGTTTTCGAATATTATTCCGATGGTTTGCAATATTTTACCGGGCGAGCGTTTTAACGACTATGCCCGTCAGGTCGCCGGACAACTGACTAAAAGCTTTCGCCACAGTCGTTTCCCGGCTAGCCATATAGCCCGCCTGTCAGATAATGAAGGCGGACACCTGTCAGACATTCATGTGCTATATGAAAAGTTTGAAAATAGCCCTCAGGGCAGCAATGTCCCTCACGGCGCGGTTCCCATCCCTGATACTGACCACTCGATGGATATTATTTCGATAAGTAGCCGGTATGATATTCAGCCACTGCAAATTCGGTTAATAGATTTCCAGAGTAATCATAAGCTTGCCCTAAGAGTTAACTACCTCAACCAATGTTTTGATCATCAGGAGATAGCCCAGTTTATCTCTAGAGTGATCAACATGCTTAAAGTCGTCGTGGCTGACGAAAATGTCAGGGTTGAAGATATCCCCTTGCTACTCAATTCTGATATTGAGTTTGAGCTTAACAAACAGCCGCTGGTAACGGGGGCATTGCATCAGTATTACTGTCTGCACCAACTTGTCGAGTGTCATGCGAAGGCGACGCCAATGAATACAGCTTTGATTGTCGAGGGGGAGCGTCTTTCATATGATGAGCTGAATAAAAAAGCCAATCAGTTGGCAAGACGGATCAGAGATACGTATCAAGCAGCAGGCGAACCACTATCACCCGATACCTTGATAGGCCTTTGCATTGAGCGCAGTATCGACATGGTAGTGAGTATACTGGCTGTGCTCAAGGCCGGCGGTGCCTATTTGCCAATCGACCCTAAAGCGCCGGTTGAGCGTACCCAGTTCATGCTCGAAGATGCCCGGACCGCCCTGGTGCTAACCCAACGAATCCAGTTTGGCAGACTGGATGGTATCATTTCTTCGCTTAATCACCCGCCGCTGCTGATTGCGGTTGATGACGTCACTGGCTGTGAATTTTCCGATGATAATTTATCTTCTAAGGTCAATAGCTCTCATCTTGCTTACGTAATTTATACCTCTGGGACTTCAGGGCAGCCAAAAGGCGTGTTGCAAACCCACCAGAATGTTATGCGCTTGTTTGAAGCAACAAGGAATGACTACCAGTTCAATGCTGATGATGTCTGGGTTTTATATCATGCTTACACGTTTGACTTCAGCGTTTGGGAACTATGGGGAGCGTTATTAAACGGTGGTGCCTTGTTCATTCCGACGGCAGGTATGGTTCGCGATTTACCGGCTTTTATTGAGGCCTGTGCGCAGTATCAGGTGTCGGTTCTTAACCAGACGCCAGCTGCTTTTTACTCGTTTGCCGGGCAGGTAACGCGGTCTAGCTTACTATGGCCACAACTGCGGTATGTGATTTTTGGCGGAGATAAGCTCAACCTTGCACAGTTAGTCCCGTGGTGGCAGCAATACGGCGACAAGCACCCACAGCTCGTCAATATGTATGGTATTACCGAAACGACAGTTCATGTTACCTATAAACCATTGCGTTTAAGCGATGTCCACGGGGTATCACATATTGGCCGCCCGCTCCTGGACATGCGTTGTTATGTCCTTGACGACAACTTGCAGCCCGTCCCGCCGGGTACGCCGGGCGAGCTCTATGTCGGCGGAGCCGGTGTAGCCAGAGGTTACCTGAACCGGCCGGCGTTAACGGCCGAGCGGTTTGTCGAGAATCCATACGCAACCGGGCAGGAACGCCGTTTGGGTTATGATCGGATCTACAAATCGGGCGATCTGGTTCGCAGGCTGTCTGACGGCAATCTTGCGTATCTGGGGCGAAATGATTTTCAGGTGAAGATCCGAGGATATCGTATTGAGCTGGGAGAAGTTGAGGCGGCTCTGGTCGCCTTGCCTGAGATCACGCAGGCGGTGGTTATCGACCGTGAACGTGACGGACACAAATATCTGGCGGCCTATTTGGTCTTTGAACCTTCGTGTTTACAGAACGCTGTTGAGCTGCAAGTTACGTTGGCCACTGTACTTCCCGACTATATGATACCGGCCACTTTCTCTGTTATTGATGCAATTCCGCTTACTCAAAACGGTAAGCTTGATAGGCAACGTTTACCAGAGCCTGAGTTTATCGATAAGGGCAGTTATCTGGCTCCCCGCTCTATGCTGGAAGATCAGTTATGCAGAATCTTCCAGCAAGTGTTAGGGATAGAAAAAATAGGTATACGGGACAATTTCTTTCATATCGGTGGAGATTCGATTATCGCTATCGAGCTGGTTTCAGTGATCCGTCGGGAAGGATTACGCGTAACCACGAAGGATATTTTTGATGCACCAACCATCGCCCAGCTTGCCGTGAGGATCTGTCGAAGCGATGTTGAGAGAGAGGTGATCACGGAGCAGGGTGAGCTTGTGGGCGAGTTTGGCCTGCTGCCTATTCAGCAGCAGTTTTTTGACAAATCGCTTGCCCGACCACATCACTGGAATCAGGCATTTATCGTTGATATTCCGACTGCGATTGAGGGGACAGTTCTCGCTCAAGTGATCGAGAGGTTAATTGCCCAGCATGATGTGTTGCGATGCCGCTTTAATCAAGGTACCGATGGAACCTATCGGCAAGTCTTTTTGTCGGTGTCCGAGGTGGCGGTGACGCCTTTCAAATTAGATACATCATCGCTGAGTGATGATGAGTTAGAAGATAAGCTAACTTCTATTCAAAGCAAGCTGAATTACTCGACAGGGCCGTTATGGCAGGTTGCTCATTTAACCGGATACAGTGATGGAGTAAATCGGTTATGGTTTGCCTTCCACCATCTCATTATTGATGCGGTGTCTTGGCGTATTCTGGTTGATGATATTCGGTATATGTTAAGCGGAGGGCAGCTTGGAGATAAAACAAGTAGCTATCGCCAGTGGGTGGCAGAGATAGCCGATTACGCGACTTGTCATAAGGATGAGGTTAACTATTGGCAGTCAGTGTTGGATGATCTGGTGGTCAGAACAGCCTCCAATGAACTCAACCAATACAGGTTGTCATTGTCTGAAGGTATGACGGCATCGCTGCTGAGAGAGGCAAACTCCGGCTATAAGACAGAAATCAATGATCTCTTATTGAGTGCGTTGGCGATAGCGCTGAACCATATTTTCAATACTCCTGTCTGTCACATTGTCCTTGAAGCTCATGGTCGGGAAGGGGCTGATACCTCTTTTGATGTGAGTAGAACGGTAGGGTGGTTTACGACCCTCTATCCTGTACGCCTGAAGGACAAAGGCGATATTGGGGCAACGATTATTGGGATCAAGCAGATGCTAAGAGCGATCCCGAATAAAGGCGTTGGCTACGGCGCTCTGTGGCAGAGTGGCAAAGACCTCGGCGGCCCACTGCCTGACATCAGCTTTAACTACTTTGGTCAGTTCAATAATCGTCAGAGTGATACCGGGAACGCCGGATGGACTATCCGCTCGGAAGGCTGCGGCCAGACAATTGCCAAACTGAATTGTAAACCAGCCTTGCTGGATATCAACAGTGTGATAAGTGATGGTGTCCTCGAGTTCAGGATAGAGTCTGGCTTGGCTGATGGACAGGGAGAGATTTTTGTTCAAGCCCTAGAAAAGGCACTGATTGATGTTATCGAGCATGCGAAATCAGTTGATGCGCCTATGCCTGTAATCGATGAAGCGAATACCCGGTTGAGCGAAGGCTATAAGTTGCCTGGAAACCGCCAGTGGTATTTCCAGCGAACGAAGGAGCTAGAGTGCTGGGGGCCGTGTGCACTGTTTGAGTTTAGTGGTAATGAGAACTATAGCCAGCAGATACAACAGGTGGTAGAAGCGGTTGTGAATCATCATCAAGGCTTGAGGATCAATATTATCGATGATGGTGATAATAGGCTCGAAAGGGTAAGACCAAGTGCTCGCTTTGAATGTTTCGATTATTTAGATTGCGCGGCTATGTCAGAGGAAGAATTTGAAAGCGTGTTGGCGCAATGTCGGCATGGCCTCGACTTTTCTCAGTCATTGCTTCGCTTTCTGTATTGCGACCGCGGAGCGGACAGGCAGGATCAGCTTTATGTTGTTATTCATCATTTGACGATGGATCGCTATTCATTGGGCATTTTCTTCCGTGACCTGATAACTACCCTTGAGCGCATTACACAAGGTCAAGCGCCCGCCTTGGGTCGGGCAGGTTCAAGCTTCGGTGATTGGGTGGAAGAAAGTTCTCGCTGGTTAAGCAGTAATGAAGCCAGCGATAGTCTGCAATTTTGGCGGGCAAAGCTTGAGCAGCAGGTTGTACCCTTGCCAACTGACTACCCATTTAGCCATCAGGCAAACAATATAGGGACCCGCAGGGAGCTTGAGTATGTGCTGTCCAGAGAGGCAAGCAGAAGACTCAAGAAACGGGCGGCCTCTTACGAGCTTAATGAGTACTTCTTTGCGATTACGGCAATTACCAAGGGACTCTCCGAGTGGTGTAACGGAGGGCAAGTTTGTTTTGAGGAAGTGCTGGTCGGGAGAGAACATTTCGACAACTTGGATTTATCGGACACGGTAGGCTGGCTAAATGACTACCTGCCAATTTTTGTCACGCCAGATCCGGCTAAAACGGGTGTGGAGTTTGTACAATCAGTTCGTGAGCAGGTAATGGCGTGTAAGCAATTTGGCAAAGGGTTTAGCGAGCTTAAGTATAATCGAGACACGCAGTCCGAGGGCAGCATTGCAGGGCTGATTCAACCTGAAATTGATATTAACTTTATTCCGGAAACCTTATCGATTGATCAAGGTGTATTGGATCATCGTCTTATTAAGCTTGTCCGTTACGATGAAATGATTGGCCAGGAAAGGGAGGCAATGCACAAGCTGTCGTGTACTGTTTCATTTGCAGAGGAAAAGCTGGTATTTACCTGGGAGTATGGGGAATTGATATATAACTCAGCAACGGTTGAAAAGTTAGCAGCATCTTGCGCCGAGCATTTGCTGGCGCTAGTGGCGTCAAGTTGTACCTAACGCATTAGGGAGTGTTTATTATCCTACCCCTATTCAGCTACCAAAGTGGGTTGCTGGGTATGTCTATAAGCACTCCATTTTTTTTCCTTTTCAATTTCACCGACTCGTTGGATAAGGTAATCCTTAAAGTTCGCACAGCGTGCTGGCATATATTTTCTTGGTTTGAAGTAAAGGTTCAGTTCAAACTCACTACTGACATAGTTTTTTAATACGGGAACCAAATTGCCTTTCGCTATTTCTGAACCTATCAGGCTATAGGGCAAATAGGCGATACCACCATGGGCCAGGGCAATATTTCTTAATACTTCGCTATCATCGGCTTCAACGGTCTGAGATATTTCGACTGAGTTATATTCACCGTCTTGTTCAAAGATCCACTTGTTACCCCCAACCAGAGTAGTCGCGTACAGGCACAAGTGCTGGGTAAGATCATTGGGTACAGTCGGCTCGCCAAATTGCTTGATATATTCCGGTGAGCAGCAGGCCGTCAATGGCTCACGCAACAAGGAACGCTTAACCAGCAAACTGTCCTTGTCCTGAAAGCCGCGATAGGTCGCATTGGCTCGTATTGCAAAGTCGACATCATGGACGTGATCAACTTCAAAAGCGGTTTCGAGCACGACAAAGTTAACGGACGGATGTTCCTGCAGGTATTCACCGATGATTTGGCTCAGATAGTGCTTGGCAAACAAAGGAGTACTTGCAATTTTGATCGTCCCCTTATCGCCGTTGCTCAAGTTTTGGACTTCATTGAAAACATCATCAATTTCAGTATGAATAAGACTGAAGCGATCATAAAGACGCTGACCTGCCTGTGTCGGGCTTATTTTTCTTGTCGTGCGCTTTAATAAGCTTACTCCCATATTCTCTTCAAGTTCGTTTAACCAGCGACTGGCAGCAGATGCAGAGATTCCATTTTTTTTGGCCGCTTCGCTGATGGAGCCTGAACGTATCACATGAAGAAAAAAGACAACCTTGTCTAACATTTCCTTTCCTGATTAATAATTAGCCACATACAATTTATAGCAAACTACGCCATTGGAAACCAATGAAATAGAGATGACACAAAGATTACAGGGTTATTTCCTTTATTCGCAAATGTGAATTGCAACAATGTTGGTAATAATTTTTCATCATTCATCTAAGATATGTAGACATGAAGTGAATTAGTGGTGATTGTGTTTCCCAGCACGCTAATTGGAACCATTTTTTGTATTCATACCTGTTATTGGTATTAAGGATGAGGGAAATGATGTTAAAAGATAAGATCTGCGTTGTTACCGGTGGTGCGCAAGGAATTGGGCGTTGTATTGTTGAAACCTTTGCGTCTAACGATGCAAAGATGGTATTCGCTTGCGATATGAATGCCGCGGTTATGGCAGAACTTGAGTCTCAGTATACAAATGTACGTGCTGTTGAGCTAAATGTGTGTGACCGTTCGAGCATTGCCAACTTTGTCGAGAAAGTGAAAGCAGAGTTTGGTCATATAGATGTATTGGTAAATAACGCGGGTATTACTCGTGATAATTTGATTGATAAAATGACTGAGGATGACTGGGATCTAGTATCAGACGTTAACCTCAAAGGTGTTTTCAATATGACCCAGGCTGTTGCACCTGTCATGATGGAAGTTGGGGCTGGTTCGATTATTAGCATGTCTTCTGTTGTGGGGACAGACGGTAATGTCGGACAGAGTAACTATGCGGCCACCAAAGGCGGCGTGATAGCCATGACTAAAGGCTGGTCGAAAGAGTTTGCCCGCAAAGGGGCGAAGGTTCGTGCCAACTGTATTGCTCCCGGCTTTATCGAAACCCCGATGACTGTTGATTTACCTGAAAAGATACTGGATTACATGAAGAAGAAAACGCCGTTGCAGCGCATGGGGACACCTGAAGATATTGCCGAAGGTGCCTTGTTCCTTGCCAGTGATCGTTCCTCGTTTATCACGGGCCAGACATTGAAGATTGATGGCGGGTTGGTAATTTAATTCTCGTGCTGTTAACAGTAGCCACTGGGTAAATACCCGGTGGCTTTTTGGTATGAGCCACAGTTTAGTCGTTTTACGCGTACCGCTTCCCATTTCATCATTGGGGCTGGCTATAAGAGGGGGCCTCTCTACAGCTAATACTGATAATTAAGGTAGTAAAACAGACAGAGAGCTTAGGGTGTTGGGGAAGTTATCTGTTTTGCGCTAAGTGACTGAACAGGAGCTAAACAAAGCATGAAATAAATGATAAAAACACTATACAAAGCGTTAAATGCTGGTAGTATAAACCCCGGCCTGTAATCAGACCTATTTATATGAAATACAAATTATGCTTTTAGAACGCTTCTCTACACCTGCTTACCAGCTAGTTTCATGAAGTTTCCATTCATAATTATTCCTCACATAAGTAATTCTTTTCCCGGCTATACACGCATTATGCGAATTATTTGTTAAAAAATTAGGATATAATCATGTCTAAATCTACTGGTACCGTTAAGTGGTTCAACGAAGAGAAAGGTTTCGGTTTCATCACTCAGGACAACGGCGGCGCTGACGTATTCGTTCACTTCCGTGCTATCGCTTCTGAAGGTTTCAAGACTCTTGCTGAAGGTCAGAAAGTTTCTTTCGAAACTGAGCAAGGCCAGAAAGGTCTTCAGGCAGCTAACGTAGTTAAGCTGTAATTTAAAGATTATTCTTTAAATGACAAAATGCTGGCCAAGGCCAGCATTTTTTGTATCTGGTGAGTCCAACCCGCTCTGCGGCAACATACTCACTTCAGCTTTCAATAGCCTCTCTTTGTAAGTTATTTGTACCTGGCACCTATCGTCACCCAGTCTCCCTTCCCAAAATGTGATTTACGTACTGTAGCTGTCTTTTTCACCATTCCTGACCATCTAATTAAAGTCACCCGTCGTTTTGTACCTATGTTGGTTGTTATCTTGTGCTGAATGTCTTTTTGGTCCGGTTGGTCTAAAATATGTTGATGTTGTTGGGGCGGGGTGATAGTTTAATGGTCCACATGGTCTATTAAAGTGTTTTGGCGAGGGTGTAGGGGGGAGCTAGAATGAAAAAGGTACTTGTAGCAGGAGCAACGGGCTATCTGGGGCGCTATATCGCCCACGAGCTGCAGAGCAGAGGTTATCGGGTCACTGTAGCCGTTAGAAATTCAGCAAAGCTTACCGCTTTCGAGAAAGCACATTTCGAGATCATAGAGGCTGAGGTGACAAACCCAGACTCATTGGCGGGCTGTTGTGACGGTGTAGGTGTTGTTATCTCAACGGTTGGTATCACCAGGCAAAAAGACGGCCTGACCTATATGGATGTTGACTATCAGGCCAATAAGAATTTATTACAGCAGGCTAGGCTGAGCGGGGTAGGGAAGTTTATTTATGTTTCCGCCCTGAATGGAGAAAAACTGAAACATCTGAAAATTTTTCAGGCCAAAGAAGCTTTCGTCGATGAGCTTAAAGCTTCTGGGCTTGAGTATTGTGTTATTCGTCCGAATGGTTTTTTCTCTGATATGGCTGAGATCTTTCATATGGTGGAAAAAGGGCGTGTGTACCTGTTTGGCGACGGCTCACTGAAAGGGAATCCGATACATGGCGAGGATTTGGCTGAGTATTGCGTTAATGCGATTTCAGGAACCGAACAGGAGCTTAATGTTGGCGGGCCGCAGACGCTGACACAAAATGAGATAGCGAGTATTGCCTTTGAGGCTTTGGGGACAACACCCCGGATAACCCATATTCCAGACTGGTGCCGTGTTGCGATTTGTAAATTACTTACTACGTTTACCAGCAGCAAGTTTTATGGGCCGTTTGAGTTTTTCCTGACGGTAATGGGGCGCGAGATGGTTGCACCGCAGTACGGCAATCGTACGTTGAAAGAATACTATCAGGGCTTAAATGACAAGACGCCAGAGAGTACTTCTTAGCCGCTATTTTCAGGTAGGTTCAATACCGCTGGAAACGGAAAATCCGGACAGGCGTCCGGAATTTATCGTCTTGTTGCCGTCGGTTACCCGTTCGTGAGCTACTGCAGCTGTTTGACGCTGTCGCGCTCTACCAGGGTCGGCTCAAGCTGAATGACCTGATTGCTCTCGCGTTTGTTTTGGATCTTATCCAGCAACGTATCAACGGCTTGCTGACCAAGTCGGTGTTTGGGCTGGTGGATGGTGGTCAGAGACGGCGTGATGTATTTGGCCAGCTTGATATCATCGTAACCGACGATGGAGAGATCCTCAGGGACAGAGAGGCCTTTTTTGTGTGCCGTGTTGATCACCCCCATTGCCATCATGTCATTACAGACAAACAGCGCAGTGGGAAGCGGGCCACGCTCGTAGAGTTTGTTAAAGGCTATTTCTCCGCCTTCACACTCAAAGCTACCGCTAACAATCCAGTCTTTGTTGATTTCCAGCCCGGCTTCTTCCATCGCCTGTACAAAACCAGACAGTCGCTGCTGGGCGGGAAGCTTATCCAATGGGCCGGTCAGGCAACCAATCTTCTTGTGACCCTGCTCGATTAGGTGCCGAGTTGCCAGGTAGCCTCCATGGTGGGAGTTATCCTGAATTTTATCGCTCGGAAAATCAATTGGCCCCCAGTCCATCACCACTGTCGGTACAGGTTGATGGCGAGTAAACAGATCAAACTCTTTGCCTTCTACTTCGCTGCACATCAACAGCAGGCCGTCGACACGCTTTTGCAGCAAGGTGTCGAGGTTGGAGTGCATACGCTCGACATCACCTTCGGTATTGCAAAGAATTAGGTTATAGCCCTGCTGATAGCAGCGGCGCTCGACGCCTTTGACCACTTCACCGAAAAACGGGTTGGTCGAGGTCGTGACAAGCATGCCAAACGTGCGAGTATGGTTGACTTTCAAGCTGCGGGCGAGGGCTGACGGGGCGTAATTAAGCTCTTTAACAGCAGCCTGCACCCGTACGGAAATATCCTCGCTGACAAAACGGGTCTTATTCAGGACGTGGCTGACTGTGGAGGTGGATACCCCGGCATGCTTTGCAACATCTTTGATTGTCGCCATTGAGTTCTCCCTGACAATACCAGATATCTGGTACAGCCTATATAGCCGCCCCGGTCAGTGACATGGGAAGCTATACAGGCGATTGACTAAATTAGTGCTCAATCAGAAAGCGTTCCACTTCTCTACGGTGTGGAATGGAAGTCTGAGCACCCATACGTGTAACTGAAATTGCAGCGGCTGCATGTGCAAATCGAATTGCCGGCTCTAATGCTCGCCCTTCCTGCAAAGCAGTAAGCAGTGCGCCATTAAATGTATCACCGGCAGCGGTCGTATCTTTTGCCTCAACACGGAAGCCCAGAACTTGTTGCCCTTCACCATTCTGGCTTAGCCACACGCCCTGACTGCCGAGAGTGATCATTACTTGCTTGATACCTTTAGTATGCAATACATTCGCAGCCTTTTGTGCCGATGCCATATCTTCGACTTTTACACCGGTCAGCAGTTCTGCTTCAGTTTCATTTGGTGTAATCATATCAACAAGTTGCAATAAGTCATCTGATAATGGCTGTGCAGGGGCTGGATTGAGAACCACGCGCGTACCAGACTGCTTGGCAACCTTGGCGGCAGCTTCAATAGTTTCGATAGGCGTTTCAAGCTGCATTAACAGGGTATCGGCATTTTCGATCAGGTGATGGTGCGGCTGAATACGGGCCGGGCTGAGGCAACCATTGGCCTCGGCAGAGATACAGATACTGTTTTCGCCGGTGGCGGCAACCTGGATCATGGCGATACCTGTCGGTACACTTTCTTCGATCATTACTGCTTCGGTGTTCATGCCTTCTTTGGCGAAGGACTCACGCATCTCGCGACCGAAGCTGTCGTCGCCCACGCTGGCAATAAATGCGATGTCTGCGCCAAGGCGCGCTGCCGCAACTGCCTGATTAGCCCCTTTGCCGCCGGGAATAACACAATAGCTGTGGCCATGCAGAGTTTCTCCCGGACGCGGGAAAGAGGCTACTTGCAATACATGGTCGGCATTGACGCTACCAAGAACAACTAATTTATTCATATCGGGACCTTTTATCACTAACTGCCGTTTTTATCTGGCCAAAATGTATGGGTTAGCATTGCGGGATAGAGGCTGCTAAACGATGCACTTTGGGATAGAGCCGAGGAAGAGCAGGCCCTAGTTACAAGGAAGAGCAAAAGCTTGTATTAATTAAGGCTTAAGCTCTTCCTGTAGGAACTATTACTTAGTAATGACTTTTAGAGGAACAGGAATGTTTGCCTCTACAGATTCACCCTTAAGCATCTTGTCAGCTGTTTCTACACCCAAAGCACCAATCATATCAGGCTGTTGGGCAATTGTAGCGCCTAGTTTGCCACGCTTAACTGCTGCAATACCGTCATCTGTACCATCAAAGCCAACGATAAGAACGTCTTTGCCTGATGCCTGTACCGCACGCAGGGCACCCAGTGCCATTTCGTCGTTCTGGGCAAATACCGCCTGAACATCTGGGTTAGCCGCTAGCATGTTTTCCATAACGTTCAGACCTTTGGTACGGTCGAAGTCAGCAGGCTGGCTGGCAAGCAGGTCCATACCGTTTGCTTTAACTGCATTCATGAAGCCTTGGCCACGCTCACGGGCAGCTGATGTACCAGCGATACCTTCTAGCTGGATAACGCGCGCTTTTTCACCCACTTTTTCCATGATGTATTTACCGGCCATTTCACCACCGGCAACGTTGTCGGAAGCAATGTGGCTAACAACTTCACCACGGCTTGCACCACGGTCAAGTGTCAGGACAGGGATCTTAGAACGGTTAGCCATGCGAATGGCGTTAGAAACTGCATCGGAATCGGTTGGGTTGATAAGGATGGCCTTCACACCGCGAACGGTAAGGTCTTCGATGTTAGATAGCTCTTTGCTTGGGTCGTTCTGAGAATCAAGAACAATCAGCTTATAGCCTAACTCTTGTGCTTTCGCCTCTGCACCTTCCTTCATGGTGACGAAGAATGGGTTATTTAGCGTTGAAACAACCATTGCCATAGTGTCTTGTGCAGCAGCTGTTGTGCTGAATGAAGCGGACAATACAGCGGCAGAGATTAGAGTTGCTAACTTTTTCATTCTGTTTTCCTTTCTACATATGTCGGGTTGGTTGCGGGCAGGGGAGCTGCCCGCGTTACTAGTTTTACCTAGCTACAGAGGTTACTTATTTTTGTTATCTACCAAGACGGCCAGCAAGATGACGACTGCTTTGGCAATCATTTGGTAGTAGGACGATACGTCCAGTAGGTTTAGCGCGTTATTTAGGAAGCCGATGATAAGAGCACCAATCAGGGTACCCATAATACGGCCCTTACCACCTGCCAGGCTGGTGCCACCCAGTACTACAGCAGCAATTGCGTCCAGTTCGTATCCCATACCAGCCGTTGGTTGTGCCGAAGAAAGACGAGAGGTGACGATGATGCCAGCCAAGGCTGCTAACAGGCCGCAGATTGCGTAGACGCCAATCTTGACGCGATCTACATTGATGCCCGAAAGACGAGTTGCTGATTCGTTACCGCCTAGTGCGTAGATATAGCGGCCGAAGCGAGTATGGTTTAGTAGATACCAGACTGCAGCGAATACGATAACCATCAGCCAGATTGGAACCGGAATACCCATAGCATAGCCAGTACCGAACCAGGCAAAGCTGTCTGCTACGTCAGTAAAACCGGTAGAAATAGGACGACCGTCAGTGTAGACCATAGTGACACCGCGTAGCAGGGTCATGGTCACCAAGGTTGCAATAAAGGCCTGGACCTTACCCTTGGCAATGATCACGCCACTGATTGCTCCTAGTGCCGCACCAGCCAGCAAGGCGGTTGGTACTGCAATGATCACCGGAATCTCCATGCCGATCATAGTGGCGGCAAAGGCACCACAAAGGGCCAGTACCGAGCCGACACTGAGGTCAATACCGGCTGTCAGAATAACCAGTGTCATACCTACTGCGATAATCGCGTTCACCGAGGTCTGGCGCAGGATATTGAGGATGTTATCGACGGTAAAGAAGTTAGGGTTAAGGAAAGACACTACCACGATAAGAAATACCAACGCGATCAGTGATTTTTGTTCAATTAACCATTCTTTGCTAAATAGCTTGTTGCTACCGGTTTCTTGTGTTTTGGCCATAGCGTTGGTGCTCATGCTGCTACCTCGTTGATTTGTTTACCCACAGCGCAGGCAAGTAATTTTTCTTGATCGGCATCAGTGGCCATAAACTCACCGCTGATTTTACCTTCATGCATAACCATAATGCGGTCACTCATACCGAGAACTTCTGGCATCTCTGAAGAAACAAGGATGATGCTCATTCCTTCTGATTTGAATTGGTTAATTAGCTGATATATTTCTTTCTTCGCACCGACATCGACACCACGGGTAGGTTCATCGAGGATTAGAACCTTAGGCCGGGTCATTAAGCCTTTGGCAATAGCCACTTTTTGCTGGTTACCACCAGAGAGGTTGCCAATGATCTGATTACGGCTTGGAGTCTTGATGTTAAACAGGCGAATAAAATCTTCGACAGCTGTGACTTCATCATAGTGATTGATCTGCACGCCTTTCGTCAGGTGATCGAGCGAACAGATAGACATATTCTCTTTGACTGAAAGCCCTAAAATCAGGCCGTCGCCCTTGCGGTCTTCGGAAATATAGGCGATGCCGTTGGCAAGACCATCCTGTGGACTGACTGGGTTGATGGTATTTCCATCAAGAATGATGTCGCCAGATTCACGGGCAAGGGCACCGTAGATAACTTTCATCAGCTCGGTACGACCGGCACCCATCAGGCCGGAGACCCCCAGGATTTCACCGCGATCCAACGTAAAGCTTACGTTGTTAACGCCGGAGCCTGTCAGGTTTTTAACTTCGAGGCAGGTGGTACCATGCTTAACATCGATGCGTGGGTATTGCTCGTCCAGACGGCGGCCTACCATCATTTCAATCATGGTATCTTCATCGATATCGGCAACCTGGCGTTCGCCAATGAACTTTCCGTCACGCAGAACGGTGATGTCATCGCAGATCTCGAAGATTTCTTTCAGACGGTGTGAGATATAGACAATGCCACACCCTTCCTCGCGCAATTCATTAATCACCTTGAACAGTGATTCTGTCTCGGTATCTGTCAGGGCATCTGTCGGTTCATCCATGATGATAACCTGCGACTTGAATGACAGCGCTTTGGCAATCTCGACCATTTGCTGTTCGCCCAGACTCAATTCACCCAGCAACTGGCGTGAGCTGTGCTTGACGTTCAGGCGCTTGAGCAGAGTATCGGCTTCGCGGTACATCTCGGACCATTTGATACCACCGAAGGCATTGGTTTTCTCACGGCCAAGAAAGATGTTTTCGGCGATCGTCAGCTCGGGGATCAGGTTGAGTTCCTGGTGGATGATGCTGATACCCGCTTCCTGAGAATGGCGCGGGCCGTTAAAGTTAACTTGTTCGCCCAGGTAGCGGATTTCACCGGCATCCATGGCGTAAATACCGGTAAGTGCCTTCATTAGGGTCGACTTACCTGCGCCGTTTTCACCCATCAAAGCCATTACTTTGCCTGGGTAGACATTCAGGCAAGCGTGGTCGAGGGCCTTTACACCCGGAAACGCTTTATCAATGCCTTTTAATTCTAAGATTGGCTGTTTCATGTCAGTTCCTTGCAACTAAGCAGAAGTGTGAGGTTTAGAACACTACGCCGGACTGAAAGATCACATTGGCATATGGGGTACATTCACCGGTACGGATCACTGCTTTGCTGTTTTGGGTATGGACCTTGAATTCTTCGTGGCTGACATAGGAGATGTTGATTGACTTACCGCACAGCTCTTCTTCGTTACGGATAAGCTCGATCAGAGCATGGTGATGGTCCGGGCTTACGTGCAGGAATTCTTCTGCCAACACAATCCCTTCAATCTGCATTTCGCCAAGAACGGCTTTCACTGTATCAATGAAAGCAGGTACACCAGGAATAAGTGCGAGGTCGATACGTTGGGTTTCATCAGGAATCGGAAGTCCGGCATCACAGATAGTGATCTCGTCGGTATGACCTAAGGTCGCGACGATGTAAGACAATTCAGCATTGATGAGTGCGCTTTTTTTCATGGGTTGCACCTTATTAATTCATGGTGGTGATGCGTTGTGTCAGCCAGCCTTGGCTATTCTTCCTTGCTGTTTTTTTATACATCGAAACGGTTACGCAATCGTTTCGATGGCTGTAAATGTAAAAGCAAACGTTTCGATGCGCACCTGTAAAGATAGCAAAGTGTGACTTGGGTCAGAACAAATATGCTTTTTCTGAATAAATGGCGGAGTGGATCACATTAAAAAATATGAGAGTTCATATTCTTGGGATATAGTTATTGCACAACGTTTCATAACGTGAATGGTTACGTCAAGTTTATGTAATTTTATGCAAATTACGCCTGAATGCTTTGAATTAGGAGCAGAATCAGGCTTATCATTTGCTCCTGCTCTTATTCAATGAGGTATGGTGCTTGATATGTCACTTTCGGCAGTGAATTTCTTCCCGTTTTCCCTACTGCTTGCGCCGGTATCGGCATTGTTGCTGTGGTTTGCGCTGAAAAAGAAAAAAGTCTGGCTGATAAGGCTGGCGATGGTTGGTCTGGTATTCGCCGCACTGCTTTTGGTTATTTTCCAGTACCTGGATTTCAAGCAGTTCGAGAATTGCCTGTCACAAGGGGCCAATTACGGTGTTTTCCGCGGTTCTTGCATTCAGTTTAACTAGCATAGTGTTGCGATAATAACCTGAGAGGAAGAAAAACAGGCGAGGGCATTACAGCCTGGTTTCAACTGCTCAACGCTATTCTCGTTCTTGTTGATAAGCGCACATACTTCCTCCCCGCCATCAAGTCTTACAGATATTTCCGCGGTGCTGTCTCCGTTCTGAATATCGCCGATAGTACCGTACAGCCGGTTATCCAGTAGCGGATCATCAGGTTGCTCGCGACAAACTTGAATGGACGGCCCTTTTACCAGTGCCACAACATCCTTGCCGGCACTTAGCTGTAAGCGCGTCGTACTGCCGTGGGTAACGGTTGCGATAACCTGTTGCTTATTTTGCAATGAGATAAATACACGATCATACAAGGCGTGGTTTTCGATGCTGCTGATGGTACCGAAAAACTGGTTTCTAGCACTGGTCTGCAACGAGAATTTTGCCATTACACCAAGCAGGCTATGAAGCGGTGCATCTTTATCATTCAGAGCCTGGAGCCCCATGTTCTGAATCGTATCCAACAACTCATACATTTGGAGGATACGCTGACCAAAATTGGTCAGGGATGCACCACCGCCGCCTTTTCCGCCTTTTTCGCTGGTGATCAAGGGGGTTTCAGAACGTGTATTCATATCCTTGATGGCATCATAGGCGGCTTTATAACTGATCCCTGCCTGCTTGGCTCCCTTGCTGATAGAGCCCGTTTGCTGGACGGCCTTGAGTAAAGCTACACGGCGGGGATTGGCAAAGACCTTTCCATTTTCCGATAGGGTGAGCAGGGCGTCGAAATCCATAATTGAAGGGCCTGTGTAAGCGAAAAGTAGAGCTAAATCATGAGTGTAATAGCATATTTGGCGTAGAGTATAGCGGATTATTCTTTCAGGCATAAGGTTGCCTCAGCATTCATCAGGACATAGCGATGCTAGATATGGCTAAACAAACGTTACTTTTTATTCTCAATGATGCCCCTTATGGCTCAGAGCGATCGTTCAACGCGCTGAGACTGGCAATTAATCTTAATGAACATGAGAAGACAGAGATCAGCATCAAGATTTTCTTGATGTCTGATTCGGTTTCCTGTGCCCTTGTTAAGCAGGCTCCTTCAGAGGGCTACAACATTCAGCAGATGATTGAAATCTTGCTTGCCCAGGGGGCAGAGGTAAAGCTGTGCAAGACCTGTACAGATGCTCGCGGGTTAACGGCGCTGCCGCTGATTGAAGGCGCAGAGATAGGAACGCTGGATGATTTGGCGACATGGACGCTTGCATCAGATAAAGTTGTTAGTTTTTAGCACAAGATTTTAGGTTCACCTTCTTACATTGTAATTTGAGGCAAAATGGCAATATTAGACATACTGACTGTTCCAAATGAGAAATTAAAGCGCAAAGCATCACAAGTGGAAGACTTTGCTGCCGTGCAACCACTCATTGATGACATGCTTGAGACTATGTACAGCACGGATAATGGTATCGGCCTTGCAGCCACTCAAGTAGGGCGAACAGAAGCTATTGTTGTAATAGACATTTCTGAATCCCGCAATGAGCCTCTCGTGTTGGTCAACCCGCGTGTTGAAGGTGGCGAGAATATCGCTGCCGGTCAGGAGGGCTGTCTGTCAGTGCCTGGCTATTACGCCGATGTTGAGCGCTTTACCAAGGTCAAGGTATCAGCGCTCGATCGTCATGGTAATGCGATCACGATTGAACGTGATGATTTCCTGGCGATTGCGATGCAGCATGAGATTGATCATCTCCAGGGGCAGCTGTTTATTGACTACCTGTCGCCGCTTAAGAAGCAAATGGCGCTCAAGAAAGTGAAAAAACACTTGAAGGTAAATGCTTAAATATCTTTATTTATGGGGAGGCTACCCTGCTCGAATAGATAAAGCGCAAGTCAGTAAAAAGCGAGAACCCTTGGGTTCTCGCTTTAATTATAAGTAAAGGTTATGCGTGTAATTTACGCTGTTTGTAGCTCTTCTTTGGCTTCCTGCTCTGGATCGGCCTCAATCAGCTTGTTCAGGCGAGGAGCCAGGATAACGCAGACCACACCGACAATAGCGGATGCAACGGCTAGGGCGTAGAAGTAGTTACCGTAAGATACCAAGCTTTCTACTGGTGTCATCTCAGCTTCGCCGGATGAAGACAGGCCTGCCACCCAAGCACCTGCTACGGATGCCAATGCCAGTGTCATGTTCCATGCGCCGTAGATAAAGCCACGGATACGGCTTGGGAACAGTTTGGCGATAGCCGATAGGCCCAGCGCCGAAATCAACAGCTCACCGATGGCAAACAGGAAGTGAGGAGCGGCAATCCAGAATGGATTGAGCATACCTTTCTCGTCGCCAAAGTACTGAGAGAAACCTGCACAGGCAAACGCCGCCGCACAAATCAACATACCCAGTGCGAATTTACCCGGCATCGACAAGTCTTTGCCTTTTTCGCCCAGTGTCGTATAGATGTGAGCAAGAATCGGACTCAGGAAGATAACCCACATCGGGTTCAGGGACTGATAGGATACCGGGTTGACAGCGATACCGAATACTTCAGGGACAATATTGTTGATTGCAAAGAAGTTAAGCGATGTTGGCATTTGGTTGTAGAGAATAAAGAAGGCCAGTGCCTGTCCCATCAATACCAAGCCCACAACCATACGCTTGCGGCTGGTTGGTTTTTCTTTCTTCATTTCTTTGGTTATGAGGAAAAGAATAACCAGAGCAGCGATGGCCAGAACAAACTGCGCCAGTGGCAGGTTGGTTAGCAGGTAGCTGGCAGCGGCAACCGCGAGCAATGCACCTGACAGGAACAGGCTGTTGGTCTTGAACGGAACCACGCGCTTGTCGGCTTCGGTTGCCTGCTTGATTTTCTTGTTCAGTAGCAGGTAAGTCACCACGTTCACAGTCATACCCACGGCCGACAGAATGAAAGCGGATGTCCAGCCAATGCTGTAGGCCATGATTGGTGCACCCAGTTGCGCAAGGAAGGCACCTATATTGTTGACCATGTAGAACAAGGTATAGGCCCCATCAAGACGTGGGTCGTTCTTGTCATAAGAAGCGGCAATGATAGTAGGAGGCGCAACACTACCAATACCACGACCGACAGCGACCGTACCTAAACCGATAAATACGAAGTGTGGTTGTGCTGTTATCGCCGAATAGGCAATGATGAAATAACCAAGCCCCTGGAAGAAGAAGCCCCAGACCAGTGTTCGCTTGGCGCCAAGGATCTTATCGGCAAGCCAGCCACCGACGAACAGCATAGCTGCGCCCAGAGCGGCAAAGGCACCGAAGGTGGCAAACGAGGTTTTCTGATCGATACCCAGCTCGTCGCCCAAGAAGACTGGCAGGATAGCCCATAGGCTATAGAAAGACAGCGCCCACCAGAACTGGCATGAACATAGGATATAAAAGGTCAACGGATGACGTTTTTTCATTGTTTATTCTCCATCACAGCAGAGGACGCTACAGAGCTTCGGTATAGAATGTCTTGTAGGCACGGTACAATTCGTAAATATCGAACTTGGAGGCCAGTTCGAATGGCGAGTGCATAGAAAGTAAGGCAGCTCCGGCATCAATGGTATTAATGCCATAGTGCGCAAGGTATTTAGCAACAGTACCGCCGCCGCCTTCGTCCACCTTGCCAAGCAGGCCGGTTTGCCAGGTGATTTCGTGGTCGTCGAAAATACGGCGAAGAGCCGCGACATACTCGGCATCGGCATCATTCGATCCTGCCTTGCCGCCATGGCCGGTATATTTGGTCAGTACAAGCCCGTAGCCCAACTTGGAGGCGTTTTGTGCATCATGCACAGATTCAAATAACGGGTTAAGCCCGGCATTAACATCTGAGGACAGGGCATAAGATTTCCACAGACAGCGACGAAGCATCTGGTCGTTATACTGTGCGCCTGCCTGACGGATCAATAACTCGCCAGTGAAGAATTCAAGGTAGCGGGACTCGAGGCCTGTTGCACCAGACGAGCCAATTTCCTCTTTATCTACCAGGAAGCAGACTGCTGTTTGTTCCGGTGTCGGAATTTCCAGGATGGCTTCGAGTGACGTATAGGCGCAGATACGGTCGTCCTGGCCATAGGCACCAACGATACCCTGATCAATACCAACATCACGTGCATCACCGGCAGGGACTAGCATTAGCTCGGCCGAGATGAAGTCAGGCTCTGTGATTTCATACTTCTCATGCAGTTTGATAAGAATGTGCTGTTTGACCTTGTCTTTGATCTTTTCGTCATCGAAGGACATAGGTACAGAGCCGACGATGATTTGCAGTTCCTCACCTTTCAGGACTTCTGCAGCATTTCGTTCGCGCTGAACTTTTTTGTCCAGGTGCGGTAGCAAGTCCGGGATGGTGAAAACAGGGTCTTGAGGATCTTCACCGATAACAATATCTACGGTACGGCCCGACTTGGTCACCACAACACCGTGCAAGGCTAACGGGCGGGAAGCCCACTGATACTTCTTGATGCCGCCGTAATAATGAGTACGCATTAGCGCCAGCTCATTCTTCTCGTACATCGGGTTAGGCTTAAGATCCAGGCGAGGGGAATCGATATGGGAAACGACAAATCGAATGCCTTCACAAATAGGACGTTTGCCGACAACAGTTAACACAACGTTCTTATTGCGGTTGATGAAATATACTTTATCCCCAGCGACTAATTGTTCAAATTCTTCAATAGGGCGGAAGCCATGCTGCTTGGCTTCTGCAATCGCTGCTTTCACGCATTGGCGTTCTGTTTTTCCTGCATTGAGAAAATGTTTGTAGTCTTCACAGAAATGATTGATCTCATCGATTCGGTTATTTTCAAGATTGAGCCAACCATTAGTGTATTGCAGTGTATCCATTGCGTAACTCCAAATGTCTATATGAACTTCGGAGCGGAGATTATCATTCTATCAAACAGGGGTTTTGTGAGCATTATCCTCTTATCAATCAAAATTGACGTGGAAGATTCTGCTGGCATTGATCGGGTGTGTAGTTGTTGCTTTGCATTATTGCTGTTTTTGATGATAGGTGCTTTAAATTTAAATGAAATGATTGTTTAACTAAGTTATTTGCTTGCAGGCAGTGAATTTACTGAATTTAAAACTTACTATTTATAGTCGGAATAAATAAAAATAAAACATATTTCATTAGGTAATCATAATAATTTGAGGTGGAAAATTAATCTTTCGTGCTACTGCTTTTTGATGTGCAACTGGTTCACTATATTTTTTTAACCTAAGCATTAGTTATTCTAATGGTAAATGTTATTTGTCAGCTTTGTTAAAATTTATAAAATATTGGTAATTAAAGTGTCAGATCGTAGAAATTTGAGGGAATTTGACACTATAGAGGTATGGTATTTCTTATAGTGTAACAAAATTTCTCATTTTAATTACTTTTTGTGCTTAAAGTAACCCTAGTTATTCAAAGTGCTTATGGTTGAATATGATCTATGTATCATTAGCAGTTCTATTTCAGTGTTTTATCCTGTAATTGGGCATTGCTCACAAAAAAATAAACATTACTAATTATAATCGCCTACAAGTTGTTAAGGATGAGAGCCAATCATCTATATATAGGTAAAACTAATAAAATTAATTACTTGCTTATATAGAGAATACAATACCTTTTACTATCTGATTTTAAATGATGAGAGTGGCGATTAGTTATCTCGCATTGTTCGTATAAACCGTAGGGCTTATAAAGCTTGCGTCGAAAACTGATTTATTTTGAAGTGCCATAGATATTCGTAACACTTATTAAAAGTGAATAAGTGCTAGGTGTAGATGGCATGTGGTAGTGAAAATAAAAATCGGTGATAAATATGTCAGAACTATACGATGTCATCATTATTGGTGGCGGCTCGGGCGGTATGTCAGCAGGTGTTTATGCAGCCCGCGGCAAAATGAAAACGCTAATTCTTGAAGATAAGCGTAATACCGGTGGCCAGGCAGCAACAACAAGCGAAATGGAAAACTATCCGGGAATTCTTGAAGCAACCGGCCCGCAGCTCATGGATATGTTCCGTGACCACTGCAATAAGTTTGGTGTCGAGTTTGCCCGTGGTTTGGTTACGGATATCAGTATTGCAGAAGATGGTTTCATCAAAACACTGAAAACCAATAAAGGCGAAGAGTTCCAGACCAAGAGCATCATTATTGCAACCGGAGCAACGCCTCGCATCCTGGGTATCAAGGGTGAAGCAGAATTCCGTGGCAAAGGTGTTTCTTACTGTGCAACCTGCGATGCAGATTTCTATGAAGAGCTGGATGTTGTGGTTGTTGGTTCAGGTAATACGGCAGTTGAAGAGTCCGTCTTCCTGACCAAGTTCGTGAATAAAGTGACCATGATTGTCTTGCACGATCAGGGCATTCTGGATGCGGACCGTACGGCACAGGAACAGGCTTTCGCCAACGACAAAATCGAGTTTGTATGGAACTCAGTGGTGGAAGAAATCTGTGGTGACGAGCTGGTTGATGGCGTGAAGCTGAAGAACCTGAAAACAGGTGAGATCACTGAAATGTCGACCGACGGTGTGTTCATGTTCGTTGGTACCGTGCCGAAGACTGAATTCGTCAAGGAGCTGATTGAGCTGACACCGCAGGGCTACGTGATCACCAACGAGAAGCAGGAAACGAGCGTTCCGGGCATTTTCGCAGCTGGCGACGTAACCGATAAGTTCTTACGCCAGGTAGTAACAGCGGCAGGGGATGGCGCAGTTGCAGCAGTAGCAGCCGACCGCTATATCGAAGAAGAAGAGAGTTGGCGTAAGTCTGTTGCCGAGTTTGACGGCACAGCAATGGTGGCATTCTGGAACCCGCTGAGCAAAGAAAGCCTGGATGTTATCAACGAACTTGAAGTGCACTGTAAAGATCAGCCGGATCAGCGTGTCGTGACTATCGATACCTACAAGAGCCAGAACATTGCCAACCGCTTCAATGTGAAAGAAGTGCCCGTAGTAATCAGATTTGACGCTGGGCAGGAAGCCAAGCGAGTAGATGTGAAGGATATCGCTGAGTTAGAAACTCTGTATTAAGGGAAACGCAATGATCGAATTGAACAAAGAAAATTTCGATACTGAAGTTAACGTCGACGGTGTTGTCTTGGTTGATTTCTGGAGCGAAAACTGCGGCCGATGCATTGAGCTAATGCCTGATGTCATCAAACTGGCTGAGCAATACGGCGAAGAGATCAAATTCTGCAAGCTGAACATCCAGGGTAACCGTCGTTTGGCAATGGCGCAGAAAGTGATGGGTCTACCTTCAATTGTGTTCTACAAGAACGGCGAAAAAGTGAAGCACCTGTCAGGTGAAGAGCTTGAAATTGAAGAAATTGCACAAGAAGTCGAAAGCTTCATCGCTGAAAAAGCGTAAGGCTGACTGAAAAGAATTTGTATTGAATAGGTTATCTAACCTGTTGAACAAATAGAAAAACAACGTTTCACACTGAAACTGCGTTTTTAGAAAACATGTTGTACCGGGTGACTGGCAACAACATAACCTTAGTAATCTGTACCCTTGGAGTGAACAATGCTCAAAGATAAGAAAGTTATTATCTTGGGAGACAGAGACGGTGTACCAGGACAGGCTATCGAAGCTTGTATCAAAACTGCTGGCGCACATGTTCTTTTCTCTACAACTGAGTGTTTCGTCTGAACCAGCGCAGGTGCTATGGATCTGGAAAACCAAAAGAGGATTAAAGGTTTTGCTGACGAGTTCGGCCCAGAGAATCTGGTTATCGTACTTGGCGGTGCCGAAGCAGAAGCTTCGGGCCTAGCATGTGAAACCGTGACAAACGGCGATCCTACTTTTGCCGGACCATTAGCCGGAGTCCAGTTAGGACTCTCTTGTTATCATGTGGTTGAGCCGGAAATTAAAGACAATGTGGATTCTGACGTCTATGACGAGCAGATAAGCATGATGGAAATGGTACTTGATGTCGATGCCATCGTGGCAGAGGTCAAAGAGTATCGTGAGCAATTCGGAAAGTATGTTTAATCGGGAGAAAGATTGTGTTCGCTAATAAAACAGTGATCATTCTTGGAGACCGCGATGGCGTACCTGGTCAGGCAATCGAAGCTTGCATGAAGACCACAGGTGCTCACGTTGCTTTCTCTACTACAGAATGTTTCGTTTGAACAAGCGCAGGCGCAATGGATCTTGAGAACCAAAAGCGGATTAAAACCCTTGCCGAGGAAAAAGGCGCAGAGAATCTCGTTGTGATTCTTGGCGGCGCAGAAGCAGAAGCTTCTGGCCTGGCATGTGAAACCGTCACCACCGGCGATCCGACTTTTGCAGGACCATTGGCGGGAGTCCAGTTAGGACTTTCTTGTTATCACGTGGTTGAAGACGAAATTAAAGAAGCCGTCGATCCGGCAGTCTATGACGAGCAGGTCGGAATGATGGAAATGGTACTTGATGTCGATGCGATTAAAGCGGAAATGCAACAATACCGCAGCGAAACTGCATTAGCATAAGTATATCTCAATGCTGGTTCGGGTCAGGTCTCTGGCTCGAACCTACTATCCGGCTCGGATGCAGGAGTAACAATGGGATACGCAGTAATTAAAGGTGTGAGCTATGTGCTCGCCCATACCCCAGATGTATTGATTCAACATGGTTCGGTACAGGTGCAGTCTCGGGCTAAAGACCCGGCAGACAGCTATTTACAGCAGCTAAAAGACCACCTTCGCCCATACGAAGACGTGGTTTCTTACCCGGCCAACCAGTGTTATATCGGTAACCTTACCCCACAACAGTTGGCAGATATTCCCCAGCCATGGTTTGAGAACAAAGAACACACTTCTCACGAAGGCAAGTTCGGCGAAATTTATAGCCAGGAAAGTTTCTATGCCATGTTGAACCACGTAGACGTGTTCAACCTGGTTCATTTTACTCAAGAGTTTATTGACACCTATCAGCCAAAGGTAGGCCAGCATGCCCTTTATGGCGATGTTGACCTGTTTGCCGGCCATCAGCTTATCACCAAAGATGAGATCCTGGCGCTGGTTGAAAATCATCAGGCGGAAGTGCTGATGATGAACGGTGAGCTGGTCGGCTGTGTGAAAGCCGCCCACGATGAAGACGAAAACCTGTCTGCCCATATTATGCTTGAAAACTTGTGTACCAAGGCATCAGGCGTGATGGCTGCAATGCACCTGAAACAGCAGGGCATTGAGCTAGACAAGGTTGATTACCTTATCGAATGTTCGGAAGAAGCCTGTGGTGACATCAACCAGCGTGGCGGCGGTAACTTCGCCAAGGCAATTGGTGAGGTCATCGGCTGTAATAGCGCAACGGGTTCGGATGTACGTGGTTTCTGTGCGGCACCTGCTCACGCGATGACACTGGCTGCCGCTCTGGTTAAATCCGGCGTATTCAAGAACGTGATGGTGGTTGCTGGTGGTGCCGTTGCCAAACTAGGCATGAACGGCCGCGACCATGTTAAAAATGACATGCCGGTACTGGAAGACTGTCTGGCTGGCTTTGCTTGTATGGTGACAGAAAACGACGGTATCAGCCCTGAAATCAATACTGATATCGTTGGTCGCCATCAGATCGGTACCGGCTCCTCCCCACAGGCTGTAATGACAGCTTTGATTGCCAATCCGCTGAAAAATGCCGGTATGGCGATGACAGACATTGATAAATACTCTGTCGAAATGCAAAACCCAGAAATTACCAAGCCAGCAGGCGCCGGTAATGTTCCGGAGTCAAACTATAAGATGATTGCGGCGCTAGCGGTCAAAGAAGGCCAGCTAGAACGTACTCAGCTCCCTCAGTTTGTTGCTGAGCATGGTATGACAGGCTTTGCACCGACTCAGGGCCACATCCCGTCAGGCGTTCCATTCCTGGGCTTCGGTCGCGAAATGATTGTCAGCGGTGAAATCAACAACTTCATGATGGTCGGCAAGGGCAGCTTGTTCCTGGGCCGTATGACCAACCTGTTTGATGGTCTGAGCTTTGTGGTTCAGAAAAACAGCGGCAAGCAGGAAGAAGTGTTTGATGAGGCTCAGGTCAAGCAGGTTGTTGCCCAGGCAATGCGTGATGTGGCTGAGAACTTGTTAAATCGCGAACAGTAATCGGAGGTTGCTATGAGTAACATCAATCAACAACTGTCCGATACCTTCAACGCCATGGCTGATGGTCTGCTTAGCGGCCAGTTTGGCAAGAAGACCCGCATCGCCCTGACATTAGTTGGCAGCGAGCATGGTCCTCAGGAGTTACTTCGCGGCGCTCAGTTGGTCGCTCGCCAGTATAGCGATATCGAACCGGTACTGATTGGCTGTGACGATCCTGAGTGCGGATTCGAATGCTATCCGGCAGCTGATCTTCACGAGTGCCACAAGGTGATGGAAGGGCTGTTCGCTGACAAAAAGATCGATGGTTGTGTGACCTTGCATTACGCATTCCCGCTGGGTGTGAGCACCATGGGCAAAGTGGTAACCCCGGGAACAGGTCGTGAAATGATCATCGCCTCGACAACGGGTACCACTGATACCAACCGCCAGGCAGCGCTGCTGAAAAATACGATTTACGGTATTGCACTGGCCAAGGCGAGCGGTATCAAAAAGCCAACAGTCGGTGTGTTGAATATCGACGGTGCGGCACTGTGCGAGCGTAGCTTACGTGAACTTGCCGAAGGCGGCTATGACATCCACTTTGCGGAGTCTGGTCGTGCTGATGGCGGTATCGCAATGCGAGGCAATGACCTGCTACAAGGCACACCGGATGTCATGGTGACAGATAGCCTGACCGGTAACCTACTTATGAAGATGTTCTCTTCGTTCACCACTGGCGGCAGCTATGAAGCATCAGGCTTTGGCTACGGTCCGGGGTTGGGTGAGGGCGCTTCCGACAAGCTGATAAATATCATTTCAAGAGCCTCAGGCGCCCCTGTTGTTGCCGGCGCAATGAGACTGTGTGCAGATGCTGCAAAAGGGAGTGTTATGAAGCGAGTCGATGAAGAGTGGGAAGCGGCGTCGTTGGCCGGGTTGAACAGCGTGCTGGCCAAGTATCGCCAGCCCAAGCAACCGGTAGAGGCCAAGACGGAAGTGATTGCGCCACCGGAGAAGGTTACTGACGCAGAAATTGGCGGTATTGATATCCTTGAGATTGAAGATGCCTGCCAGGCGCTGTGGAAGGCTAACATTTTTGCCCGCACAGGCATGGGCTGTACCGGCCCGATAGTGTTAGTGGCGAGAGACGATTTGGAGCAGGCACGGGCACAGTTAACCGAAACTAAGTTTATCGGTTGATGGTGACAGTCGCCAAAACCTCCAGCCAATCTACTTCGATGGCAAGAGAAGTCACACACTAGGAAATTCGCGAGCGCGAAATCGGCAGCAATGAGAGTAGCGCCATGCCATCCTGAATAAGAACACTTGATTTTTGTTTAGGGTGGTATCCACCGTCCGTTACTAAGGATATAGAGATGACAGAAACAGTAGTGCGTCTTACGCAGATGACCAAAAAAGCTGGGTGAGCGGCGAAAATTGGCCCTAAGGCCATGGCGCAGGTTCTGCAGTCCATTTCACCCCTATTTCCCGAACAAGCGTATCCCGATCTGATGGTTGGGTTGACGGTAAGTGATGATGCTGCCGTCTACAAAATCACTGATGATGTTGCCGTCATCCAGACATTGGACTTCTTTACTCCAATCGTCGATGACCCGTATGACTTTGGCGCCATAGCTGCTGCAAATGCACTCAGCGATGTTTACGCCATGGGCGGCCAGGTAACATTGGCAATGAACATATTTTGTGTTCCGAGTGATCTTCCCCAGGAGATCGTTGGCCAAATCCTCAAAGGCGGTGCGGAGAAAGTCCGTGAGGCCGGTGCGGTATTGGTCGGTGGTCATACCGTCGAAGACGATGAACCGAAATTCGGTTTGTCGGTAATGGGTACGATCCATCCCTCTAAAGTGCAAACCAAAGCTGCTGTCGACAGCGGCGATATTCTGGTACTCACCAAGCCGATTGGTACAGGCTTAATTTCAACCGCAGCAAAACGGGGTAAGGCGAGTCAGCAGGCTATTACAGCCTCAACCGACAGCATGAAAAAGCTTAACCGTAAAGCTGCTGAAATTTTCGCCCGCTATCCGGTGAAAGCCTGTACCGATGTTACTGGTTACTCGCTTCTTGGCCATGCCTTGGAAATGGCCGAAAAGAGCGATGTATGTATGCACTTTAACGCAACCCAGGTGCCGTTTCTGATCGAAGCCGAAGACTACGCAGCCCAGGGGCTATTCCCCGGTGGTGCCAAGCGTAATCTGGATGCTTACCGAGACGAGATTGAGTTCGCACCGGATCTTGATGAAAGCTGGCAGCGCAAGCTGTGTTGTCCGGAAACCTCCGGCGGCTTGCTGGCAGCGGTACCCAAAGATTGTCTGGACGCTTTATTAACTGAATTTAGCAATAGTGAAGAACCATGTTGGGTTGTCGGGTACGCCGAGGAAGGAGCCGGCATAAAAGTCAGCTAGTTAACGCCAACCTCATTGTTATTTGGCTCAATAACTGCATCGAAAGTGCTCATTTATGTTCATAAACTCCGCGCTTTCTCTTTGCTCTAGAGCCTAATACCTTCGAGGTAAACGTTAGACTTTTTAAAGGATTACCCATCCCAATTGACGCTTGTTTGGAGATATAAATGAAACTCGAACTAGGCAATATTCATGTTCGTGATTTGGCTTTCGGGCCAGTGAGCGAAGTAAAAGAAAATACTGTGGTGATTGAACAGCAAGCACTTTTGAACCACCTGTGCGAACTGGATCACCGTATCCGCTCGATTGAACTATCAATCGCAAAACCAGGCGATAGCATCCGTATCATGCCGGTCAAAGATGCTATTGAACCTCGAGTGAAAGTCAGTGGTGGTGGCGACATCTTCCCTGGCCGTCACTTAGGTGAAGAAGCTATGGTGGGTGAAGGTCGTACGCATGTGCTGAAAGGCATGGCGGTGATCACTACCGGTGAGGTTGTTGGTTTCCAGGAAGGCATCCTGGATATGAGCGGCCCAGGTGCGGAATACACACCATTCTCTTCAACCATGAACCTGGTTATTCAGTGTGAAGTGGATGACTCATGTAACCAGTACGACCACGAAGGTGTCCTTCGCTTGGTAGGCCTGGAAGCAGGTCGCTGGATTGGTCAACTGGCTGCTGATGTTGAGCCGGATGAGATCCACACTTATGAAACGAAACCGCTGCTAGAGCAGGCGGCTGAGTATCCTAACCTGCCAAAAGTCGGTTATGTTTACATGCTGCAAAGCCAGGGCCTATTACACGATAGCTACTATTACGGCGTTGATGTTAAAGGCATGCTTCCTACACTGATGTACCCAACAGAAGTGATGGATGGCGCAATTATCAGTGGTAACTGTGTATCTGCCTGTGACAAGAACACCAGCTATGTTCACCAGAACAGCCCGGTAATCTACGACCTTTATCGTCACCATGGTACGAAGTACAACTTCATGGGCGTAATCGTGACCAACGAAAACGTTACTCTGCGTGACAAAGAACGCTCATCTAACTTCGTAACTAAGCTTGCCAAGCAAATGGGTTGGGATGCAGCCATCGTGAGTGAAGAAGGCTTTGGTAACCCTGATGCCGACCTGATGATGAACTGTGCCAAGCTAGAAGCTGCCGGTATCCAGACTGTCTTGCTGACAGATGAATATGCCGGTCAAAACGGTGAAAGCCAGTCACTGGCGGATTCTCACGAAAGTGCGAACGCTGTTGTGACTAACGGTAATGCCAACCAGCTAGTGACACTACCTGCAATGGACAAAGTAATCGGTCACGACCGTTATGCAGATATGGTTGCTGGTGGCTTCCAGGGTAGCTTGCATGAAGATGGCTCTATCACGGTTGAAATTCAAGCGATTCTTAGCGCAACCAGTGAACTTGGTTACCATCACCTCACCACTAAAGCAAGCTAAGCGAGGATACTCACATGACATTGAAAGTAGTTTATTACTTGAACCAGTTCTTCGCCCAGAAAGGTGGTGAAGAGATGGCCCACACTCCAATGGAGGTGGTTGAAGGTACAGTTGGTGTTGGTTCTCAAGTGAACACAATGCTACAGGACAAGGCAGAAATCACACATACCATTATCTGTGGTGACTCCTATTTCAACGAAAACGAAAGCCAGTGCTGCCACGGACTGCAAGAAATCCTAACTCAGCTGAAACCGGATCTCATCATTGCGGGTCCTGCTTTCAACGCCGGTCGTTACGGTATGGCTTGTGGTACGGTTGCCAAAGTTGCTCACGAAATGGGCATCACCACAATTTCGGGTATGTATCCTGAAAACCCTGGTTATGAACTGTTCCGTCAGTATGCGTACATGGTTGAAACAGGTAACAGTGCAGCAAGCATGCGCAAAGCCGTTCCTGCAATGGTTAAGTTGATTAACCGTTATGTAGAAACTGATGGCGAAGTAGGTTCTCCAGAAGAAGCGGGTTACATGCCTCGTGGCATCCGCGTGAATTTCTTTGCAGAAAAACGTGGTTCTGAGCGTGCCGTTGACTTACTGATTTCCAAGATTGGTGGTCAGGAGTTCACAACTGAATACCCAATGCCAGTGTTTGACCGCGTTGAGCCTCAGCCTCCGGTTGAAATGATGAGCACAGCTAAGATTGCGCTTGTTACTTCAGGTGGTGTGGTACCTAAGGGCAACCCAGACCATATCGAATCTTCAAGTGCATCTAAGTATGGCGAATACAGTATTCGTGGTTTGGAAACCTTGACGGAAGAGACTCATGAAACAGCGCACGGCGGATATGACCCAGTTGCTTGCAACCAGGACCCTAACCGAGTTCTTCCAGTCGACGTGTTGCGAGACATGGAACGAGAAGGTGTTATCGGAAGCCTGCATGACATGTTCTACACCACGGTCGGTAACGGTACGGCGGTCGCGAAGGCGAAAGAATACGGCGCAGAGATTGCGATGAAGCTACAGAAGGCAGGGGTGACAGCTGCTATATTCACCTCCACTTGAGGCACTTGTACTCGTTGCGGTGCAACGATGCTCAAAGAAATCGAAAGAGTAATGCCTGTAGTTCACGTTCTAACTGTCGTGCCTATTTCTAAAACGGTTGGTGCAAACCGTATCGTTCCTGCGATTGCGATCCCTCACCCACTGGGTGATCCAACAATGCAGCCGAAAGAAGAGAAATACGCGCGTCGTCAACTAGTCGAAAAAGCACTAAGTGCACTTCAGACTAAGATTGATGAGCAAACCGTGTTCTAAGTATTAGAAAACGATAGAACAAGAAGCACTCAAGCCAGCCGGTTTACCGGCTGGCTTTTTTAGTTTTTACGTCCCTACGAAAACTCTTGGTTATTTGTTAACTGTGAGAGTCATTTGCACCGAGTTCTCAACCCCCTCCAACTCCCCCTTCTGGTAACAGTTGTTGCCAAGTTAGAACTTCTTTTAAGGGGGAGAGTTATCCTCAGTGCCTGTAGGTTCTTCATCAGTAGGAAGCTAGTCATCACCGTTAACAGCTACGACTGTATATGAGTGGTGATAGTTCAACATCAGAGAAAGTCCTTCCCCTTGTTCAATAAATTATTGGGATCGAGAGAGTTTATAAAAGGGGAAGTTAGATGGGGTCGGTAATTCCTGGCTCAACGATGGTTTAATAACCTGAAGCTGGAGATAGTAAGCTGGTGAAAGGATCCCCGCCATGGCGGGGATAATGATTTGGAGAAAGGGGAGGGCTAGTAAATACCCTTGAAGCCAAGAGAATCGAGGCAGGATTTGATCAGCTGCAGATCGATGAAACGAAAATCAGTTTGTTGTTTTTCGGGGAACCGGGTATCAATCTCTTCATCGGTTAGAGTCAGGTGTGTTGGGTTAGCTTTGCATAGCGCCTGGTAACGTTCGATGGTCTGCTCGATAAGGTTTAATGATTCCATATCCAGCTCGTCATGGTTATTAAGCACGATGATACTGCGATAGGGTGTTTCATGCGGTTTAACACTTCCTGCGAGAGGGTGGGAGATAATTTTCCCGCCAAGATGTACTTTGTCTCTGGTAAGCATCAATACATCTTCAATATGATTTCTGGATGTGCATTGTATTTTGGTGTTTAGCTCAGCAATGCTTGGGTTGTTAGTAATTATTTCGAGTCTATCGTATCTCATGCTTATCTCCCTAAATAACCAAGCCAATGAAAAAACAAAGCTTTATTGGTTATAAATTGTTCTGTTGGTAGCGGTTATTATAATAAAAAGATCAATTCTAATAGCAGGCAAATATCTTGTTTTTGTTATTTGTTAATCAATATTAGGATATCTAATGACACTCATTAATTTGTTAAAGGCTAATGTGAATGGTTTGTGATTTTGCTGTTCTATTTCTGGGTAAATAAATGTGTTACTAGCGGGATGTGACGGCAAAAAATGTTAGCTAGTTAACCAAAATAGAAATAAGTTTCATATAAAATCATCTTTGCCGGAAAGGTCACAGAATGACTGTTAAACACTTTCAAATCATAATCTTATTAGGTACATTACACCCATCGAAACGCGGAAGTGGATGGGGTCTGGTGGCCCTCCCGGTCTTCAAAACCGACGTGAGCTGAATAGGCTTTGGCAGGTTCGATTCCTGCTCCTTCCGCCAACTCTTTTTAACGTTACAGTCAGTTGATTGTCCATTCAAAAACGTTATAGAGACTAATTTTTTAGAACGAGTATATATAATATTCATATACTTGTTTACTCAGGGTTAGAAGAATGACGGTGACAACGTTACTCGCCAACTAATAATAGAAAATTAGTTTTTATCATTATACTTGTCCCTGAAATCTTCCTTGTGTTGCCCCCTGAAATAATCAAAACATTTTCTTTAATGGTTTCTTGGTTAATTATCAAAAGTTTATCAGTGTGGTCTGCTTTTATTATTAGTTAAGTTTCTGTTTTTATTAATTCCAATCGGGGCTTGATTATGACAGTAAGCACCTTATCTTCCATTCCACAAGTTGAAAAAATACTTCAGCAGGCTTTTTTGTCACCCTATATCGAGCGGTTGAGCCGTCCGGTCGTGACGGATATAGTCCGTGAGCAGGTACAAGCTTATAAAAAGAAACACTTAAGTGACCCAGATGGTGTGCCTTTTTCGGTAGAGCAGCTGTACCATTATATAGAGCAGGGCTGTTGGGTTATGAACCAGCAGCGATTGCAGCGGGTTGTCAACGGCACCGGCGTGATCGTTCATACCAACCTTGGGCGTTCGCCGTTAGATGCCGAGATCTGGCAGAGTGTCGGCGAGGTCAATACGCACTATAACAACCTTGAAATCGACCTTCATACCGGTAAGCGAGGAAAACGCAAGGGGATGTTGCAGCAGTTAATGCAGCATCTGGTGAAAGGCGAGGATACGCTGGTCGTCAATAATAATGCGTCGTCAATCTATCTGATGCTGCATGAGTTGGCGAAAGGCAAAGAGGTGATTGTCTCCCGCGGTGAGCAAATTCAGATCGGTGGCGGCTTCCGTATTCCAGATATTCTGGCGCTCTCTGGTGCCAAGCTGGTGGAAGTTGGCACGACGAACATCACAACGGCACAGGATTATCTTGATGCCGTAACCGAAAATACGGCGATGGTGCTGATTGTCCATACCTCCAATTTCAAGATCCGAGGCTTTACGGAATCTGCCGATATTAAAGAGCTGGCAAGGGATCTCCCGGATCATGTCGTGCTTGCCGTCGATCAGGGCTCGGGAACCACGACTGAAGATATGCCGGATGAACCTACCGTTGCCAGCTATATCCAGGCCGGTGCTGATATCGTTTGTTTTTCTGGTGACAAGATCCTCGGTGGTCCGCAGGCCGGGTTGGTTACCGGTAAGCAACCGTTGATCAGGCAGCTTGAGAAAAACCCGATGATGCGTGCGTTCAGGCCAAGCCGTATTGTGTATTCATTGCTTGAAGAGCAGGTGGTTCGCAAGCTTAACCAACTGGAAAGCGGTCATGGTGTTGCTGAAAACAAGCGCTCGATTGGTGAGGCGGAGCTTGAACAAAGAGCCCGCTTACTGGCAGAAGGTTTTGGCGACCAGATCCGGGTTGTTAACTCGGAACTAACCGTGGGCGGTGGTTCGTTGCCGGATCAAAGCGATCCTTCCTGGTCGATTGAGATCGTCACAGATAACGGACGAAACAAGCGCTCTGCGGAAAAACTGCTGAAAATCATGCGCAGCTGGCCACTGCCGGTGATCGGCGTTATCAAGCATGACAGGGTGCAGTTAAATCTCGCCACTATTGAAGAATCTGAAATTCCGTATCTACGTAGCCAGTTGGCGGAGGTGTTGCTATGAGTTATGTCGTTGGTACCGCCGGTCATGTCGATCATGGTAAATCGGCGTTAATCAAAGCGCTGACAGGCATCGATACTGCGCACCTGCCGCAGGAAAAGAAGCGGGGAATGACGATCGATCTCGGCTTTGCCTACTTCAAGCATCAAGACGGCACGCCTGTAGGGGTAATCGATGTACCGGGCCACGAGCGGTTTATCCGAAACATGGTGGCCGGGGTGTGGAGCCTCGATATGGTGCTGTTTGTAGTTGCAGCCGATGAAGGCTGGATGCAGATGTCGACTGACCACCTTAAGGTGATAGCATCTATGGGGATCGACAATGTTACCCTGGTTATCTCCAAATCTGATTTGGTCGACGATGACATGCTTGCGTTGGTCGAGGAAGAAGCGCTGGAGCAGTTCCTTGAGATTGCTGGCTTTATTCCGGACTCTGTGGTGGTATCGGCCCATCAGCAAAAAGGGATCGACGAGCTTCGCCAGCATATCTGCCGCAAACTGGATAATCATTCGAATGATGCTCGTCAGCAGACAGCCGTTCAGCGTCAGGCTCATTTGTACATCGACCGTGTATTTACGGTCAACGGCGTGGGCACGACAGTAACGGGAAGCCTGTGTGGCGGTGAATTTCATGTCGGACAGAAGCTGATTCTTCAGCCATCTGGCAGGGAAGTGCAGGTGAAGAGCCTGCAGTCTTATCACCAGAATATCGAGACAGCCCAGCCGGTTTCCCGCGTTGCGATTGCGCTGAAAGGTGTGAAGAAAAAAGAAGTCGAACGTGGTTTTTGCCTTATGGCCTCGAAGGAGTCCGGCTTTATTGTTGATGAAGTGATTGTTCGCCTGGATGGCATGTTGTTTGAGAACAAGTGTCGTAACAACAGCGAAGTCGAAGTGGCGTTCGGTACGTTTAATACCCTTGCCAAGATTTTTGTCTTCAAGGGTACGAATCTAGCTCGTTTACGCTTGAAAGAGCCGGCCTGCTGTTTCTGGAATCAGCGCGCGCTGCTTATTCAGCATGGTGGTAGTAGTATCATAAACTGCGGGGCAGTTGTCTGGGGAGGCGAGGTAGCCAAGCAGCACCGCAACAAACTGTATGATTTGTTAATGGCAATGCCAGATCAGCCAGCATGGGAAGATTATGTCACCATTAACATGTCCCTGTATGGTTACGCCAAGCGTGGTGATCACCAGCTTGATGAATCTGGCTATAAAGCCTGTGGTGATTGGCTCTTCACCGAGGAGTGCTATAACAACTCTCATCAGATGCTCGAATCAATCCTCAAGCAAGAACAGATTGATTTGTCCGTCAACGAGCTAAGCGGCAAGATCCAGTTGCCGATGAATGTATTGTCAGCCTTGCTGCAGCAGCTTGTCGAAGAGGGCAAACTAAAGCAGAGCGGCGAGCTTTTCTCGCTTGGCAGTGGTCGTAGTGAAGCCCAGCTTTCTCCAACGGCAAAGCAGATTTTAGAGCGAATGAGCCAGGCTGAAAAGCAGGGCTACGAAGCGGATAAGGAAAAGATCCCGGGGGCGCAGAAAGAGTTGCGAAATCTGGTGCGCCTTGGCTTCGCTGTTCCGCTTGAAGGTAAGATTTACTATGAGAAAGCGCTTTACGACGATCTGGTTAACGACATTATCGAAGGACGGGAAGTCAATGAGCGTTTTAAGATCTCCGATGCCAGGGAGCGAACCGGTTTGTCGCGGAAGTATATGATCCCAGTATTGAACCGGATGGAATCCGACGGCTGGATCAAACGAGTCGAGAATGATCGCCAGGTACTTCGGGCTGCTGAAACGGCATTAGCCTAATTTAGTTCTTTAGATACGCTGTAGCTTTATTATTAGGAAGCCTCACACTGTGAGGCTTCTTTTTTACAAGCAGTAGCTAGCTTGTTGAGAAGCGCATTTTTGCTTATCTTTTGCACTGTTAGGCCGTTTTGTAAAATCTCTGTCAGACTTGCGCCAAATGGGAACTTTTGGTTTTGAATACTGCATGAGTCTGGGTATTCTTCGGGCAGAATTATTAATTGAGAGTTTAATCAATGCGAAAGTTGGTTGTTGCCAGTGTAGTGGCTTTGGCGTTAGCGGGGTGTAATTCAGGTTCATCAGATGGCAGTAGCAATACTGGTCAGTTCAACTTGGCGTTTTCAGATGCGCCAGTCGACGGTCTGAGCAAAGTTTGTGTTGCCTTTGATAAGATCACGGTGCATCACACAAACGGTGGCGAGTCGAGCTGGGGAACAACGTCTTTTGCCTCAGATCAAAGTTCGGCGGAGTGTATTCCTGCTGGTCTTGCAATTCCGCAAGATAGCGATGGAAACCCGGCGTTTATGGTCATCAACCTGATGGCTTATCAAGGCGAACAGTCACTGCAGGTGTTGAGTGATGAGCAGATGGAAGCCGGCCAATATACTCAGATGCGCCTCTCGGTGCTTGAGAAAGGGAGTTACACTGATGGGACTCCGTACTCACATGTCGTAACAGATACAAGTGCTACTGAAGGGATCCGTGTTCCAAGCGGCGAGTTAAAACTTGATGGTTTCGATGTTCAGGCAAACGCAACTCAAGCCTATACACTGGAATTCGATTTGCGAAAGAGCATGGTCGAAAATGCTAATGGCTACCAGCTAAAACCCCGTGGCGTACGTTTGGTGAATAATGAGAATGTCGCCACGATTTCTGGTGACGTTACACTGGGTGGCGGAGCTTGTGGCAACAACATTAATGATGCATTCGTTTATGTTTATACCGCGCCTACCGGTGGTGTTCATGGCGATCTGGGATCGGCCAATGAACCTTACACGTCTGCTGGAGTTGACTCGGTGTCTGGTAAGTTTGAAGTCGGATATGTACCTTTAGGTAGCTATGACGTTGTCTTGGTATGTAACGGCAGTGAAGATGACCCTGAAAATGCAGGGGACCAGTTAACAATCGATTCTAGCTTTGCTGACGAAGTACTGACGGCCAGCGGCCGAACGTTCACTTTCTAGTCATTGAAAACCCGCTATTACAGCGGGTTTTCTTTTAAATTATCACTATAAAATCAACTAATTATTCTCCGAATATCACATTTTTCATCCAGTTAAGGGCGTAGAATCTTTCGTTATCTCCTAAAGGAGTCAATATCAGCCCTCCAATTGTCTGTCATCGCCGCAGGACATTTATGAGGACTGATTGTCGAAAATAAGACTGGAGGGATACCATGACGATAGGCAAATACCTGCGTTGGAAAGATGAAAATGGCAATGAATTCAGACCTGTTTCTCTAACCGGAACAGAGCTGCTTAATGACCGGACACTCAACAAAAGTACTGCATTTACCTACGAGGAAAGAGAAGCTTTTCAGCTGAGTGGCTTGTTACCCCCGCGTGTTCAGACCTTTGATGACCAGCTTAACCGTGTCTATGACGGTTTCAGAAATGCATCGACGGATATCGAGAAGTATCTGTTCCTGCGTGCCCTCCAGGATCGAAACGAGACATTGTTCTATGCCTTGCTGTCTCGCCATATCGAAGAGATGACGCCGATCATCTATACCCCGACAGTGGGCAAGGCGTGTCAGGAGTTTAGTCACCGTTACCAGAAAGCGCGTGGTTTATACATCACAGAAGACAACGTCGATAATATGGGCGAGCAGGCCCGTCACTTTACCGGTAAAGACATCAAAATTATCGTGGTAACAGACAGTCAGGGGATTTTGGGACTGGGTGACCAAGGGGTTGGCGGCATGGGGATCCCAATCGGTAAGTTGTCGCTCTATACCTTGGGGGCGGGGATCCATCCTGCTCACTGTTTGCCGATTGCACTGGATGTGGGTACAGACAATCAGGATCTGCTGGACGATCCTATGTATCTGGGTGTACCTCGCAAGCGTATGCGCGGTGAAGAATACAAAACCTTTATCAAGAAGTTTGTACGTCAGGTGAAGCAGCATTTCCCGAAAGCCGTGTTGCAATGGGAAGATTTCAGCAAGTCGAATGCGTTTGATAATCTGGCCGATTACGAAGACTTCCTGCCTTCGTTCAATGATGATATTCAGGGCACGGGCTCGGTGGTACTTGCCGGTATTCTGGGCGCAGTCAAAATCAAGGATGAGTCACTCGTCGATCAATCGTATGTGGTTTACGGGGCCGGTGCCGGTGGAGTCGGGGTTGCCGATCAGATTTATGCTGGTTTGTTGAAGGAAGGCTGTTCTCATGCGGCAGCGCGAGACAAAATCTTCATTCTCGATTCTCAGGGGTTGGTCTTTGATGACCGTGAAGGGTTGGATGAATATAAGAAGCGTTATGCCAAGCCGCGCTCGATTGCAGAGACCTGGCATACCGAAGTGCTCGGCAAAGTATCACTGACAGAGTTGATCGACAATCACCCGGTTACGGTTTTGTTGGGAACCAGTGGCATTGGCGGTGCATTCAAAGAAGAGCATGTCCAGAAAATGATGGAGTATACCAAGCGTCCAATGGTATTCCCGCTATCCAACCCGACAGCAAATTGCGAGGCACTTCCGGAAGATATCTATAAGTGGAGTGACGGGCAGGCTATCGTGGCGACAGGTAGTCCGTTTGATAATGTCAGCTACAACGGCTTTGAATACCGAATTGGGCAGGGTAACAATGTGTTTATCTTCCCGGGTGTTGGCCTGGCAGCCATTGTTTCTCGTACCAGGAAGATCAATTTGGATATGTTCACCATGGCTTCTTATGCACTGGCCGAATGTGTATCCGAAGAAGATCTGGCAGCGGGTTGCGTTTATCCGCGGATCAGTGAGCTGAAAGATGTCTCGTTGCGTGTTGCGACCAGCATTCTTTCCAATATGCAGGCGACGGATCCAAACAGCATTTTGCGAGGCAAAGATGTCGAGCAGGAGCTGGCCGAACATATGTGGGAACCGGCCTATTTGCCATACCGCAGGGTGTGATCATTGATTGTTAAGATATAACCAAAACCCGGTATCAATGCCGGGTTTTGTTTTATCTGCGGATTAGAAGCTAAGTGTACTAAACCTGCCTGTTACGCTGCGCCCACGAACCGACAAAGACAAAAATCGCGACGACAAGGCAGATTAACCATTGGTTGGGTATGTGACTAAGCTGCTTGGCCAGCCAGGGAGAGACGGAAACAATCAAAAAGCCATACCCGAAGGCGTTGACCAGGATAAAGACTAGTGTACGGATGATAAAGTTGGTGCCGGAAAGTTGCCGTCTCAGTACCCGGTTAATATCGGCACCGAAAACAACGAGCAGACAAGCGACTATGGCCGTGGAAATTTCGCTTAGCCAGGGGCGAATAAACTGACCTGAGTCTGTCAGAAATTCAATCAGTAAGTTCATGGATATAACTGTAATAACATGTGATTTTGCAAAGAATACTGGTTCTCCATGAATGTCTATACTGTCATGGAACGAGCCTGTAAGCATGATCACATTTGGCTTGCTTTCAAAGGATTACTGGATCAGTGATATAATCGAGGTTTGAATACCTTTTCGTTATAGGTTTGTACTTCTTTCCATGTTAACTATCTCCAATTCTGTCCAGCTCGCTGAGTGGGAAATCGAAATGTCAGCTATTCGCGCTCAGGGGGCGGGAGGCCAGAATGTGAATAAGGTCTCCAGCGCGATTCATCTTCGATTTGATATAAAGCGTTCATCCCTTCCTGCTTTTTATAAAGAACGCTTGCTGAAACTCTCTGACCACCGTATTACAAAAGATGGGATTATCATCATCAAGGCCCAGCAATATCGGACTCAGGAACAGAATAGGGAAGATGCATTATTACGGCTCAAGGAGTTGATCCAGGCATCAGTTGTCCAGCAAAAAGCACGACGGGCAACCAAGCCGACTAAAGGCTCCCAGAAACGCAGAATGGATAAAAAAACGCAGCGCGGCCAAACAAAGACCCTCAGAGGTAAGGTTAAGTTTTGAGCAGGTTAACAGTTTGATTCTTTAGTCCGTGAAAGATTACTGAATAGGGTTTAATTTCGTTCCTAACATAATGATATGTAAAGGTGATATGGATGTCAGAGAAGAAAACATGCCAGTTGCTTCAACTGTATTTGCGGGAGTCAGAGCGGGTCAGGCTACTGGATTTGGATGCCTTGCCAGAGCTTGACTCAGGCGAACAGGCCAATATGCATGAATGGCTGTCCAATAAGCGAAATTTCTCACTTGAAGAGATAGCGTCCCAGCAGTGGCTGAAAACCTGTAGCGCCGGGTTTGTTACCGAGCTGACGTTCTTTCCGGACGGTTCGCTTAACGAATACACGCTATTTAACCGCCAGCAACATTCGGGCTGGTGGGAGCTGGTAGACGGTGTGATAGAAATGGTCATCCATAAAGGTGAAGATCTGTTCCGTTGTGCTGTAATAGCCAATCGAACCGTCAATATTCACTCGGCGATCGAGTATAAAAACGACGAGTTGCATTCTTATTTAAAACTGGCACAAACCCGACCTGTCGAAAATTAGTCAGTTTCACTGGCAAAACGTGAGTGAAACTGGTATTCATTTCAGTAGATTATGACGAGTGAGAGCCAGGCCTGTGAATACAAGGACGAATACAATTAATTCGGTTGCTGTTGTCGGCGGCACGCATGGAAATGAATTCAGCGGGATTTACCTGCTTCGCAAATGGCAGCAAGATCCACAACTGATCGCCCGAGACTCCTTTGCGACCCAGACTGTTTTTGCCAATCCGAAAGCGTTTGAAGAAAACAAGCGCTATCTTGATTGCGATCTGAATCGACAATTCAGCTTTGAAGATTTGAACAACCCTGAACTGGCTAATTACGAGCAGAGTCGGGCGAAGGCTATCAACCTTCAGATTGGCCCGAAAGGAAACGCCAAAACAGACTTCATCATCGACCTGCACAATACCACCAGTAATATGGGGCCGACACTGATCCTGCTGCAGTCCGATGCGTTTAACCGCAAGATGGGTGCCTACGTTAAGGCAAAAATGCCTGAAGCCGTCGTGGTGCTGGAAGATCAGACATCGGTTGATGAGCATTACTTCCTAAGTTCAATTACCAAGCAAGGCGTGATTGTTGAAGTCGGCCCGCAGTCTCAGTCAGTGATCCGCCAGGATGTGCTCGACTGGATGGAAGAGATGACCCTGCACATTCTTGATTATGTCGAACTGCACAATTCAGATTCTCTGCCGTCATTGCCTGCAAGCTATGAAGCATTCAAATATGAAGAAACGCTGAAGTTGCCCGAAGATGACAATGGCGAGCGTATCGGTATGGTTCACCGAAATGTCCAGGATGCTGACTTTAAGCCGATTCGTTCGGGAGACCCGATATTTACCCTATTTGATGGTAAAGAGATTTGCTGGATTGGTGACTATGAAGCCTACCCGCACTTTATCAACGAGGCGGCGTATTACGATAATAATTTAGCGATGTCATTGGCCAAGAAGGTCATTGTCGAGCTGTAGCAGTCGAGCTGTAGCAGTCGAACTGTAACGCGTAGCGGGTGAAACACAGCCATACTATAGAGCAGTTCCCAACATTGGTGGGGGCTGCTTTTTTATTCTTCTGCCCCCCTGTGAATCAGATTACGAAGGTGTTGGTTAGATAAATGACACAGGATGAAAAGCCATTCTCAAGAGTGATGGCGGTGACTACGCTCGCAATGCTGGCATTTGCCGGAAACTCATTACTAAACAGGGTGGCGTTGCTGGAAACAGACATCGATGCTGCCACTTTTACCACTATCCGTCTGGTTTCGGGAGCTGCGGTATTGTGGCTGATTTCCATTCACAGAAGCAGTGCTCAGCCAGCCGAAGGGAACTGGCTCTCTGCTCTTGCCTTGTTTGTCTATGCGGCAGGTTTTTCGTTTGCCTACATCAGTTTGTCGGCTGCGACCGGCGCATTATTGCTTTTTGCTGCTGTGCAGACAACCATGTTGGGGTATGGGTTGTGGCAGGGGGAAAGGCTAACGGCGGTTCAATGGTTAGGCTTTGGCTTTGCTATCAGTGGGCTGTTGGGGTTGCTGCTACCCGGTTTATCAGCCCCACCACTGGTGGGCTCGGTATTGATGCTCGCCGCTGGCGTAGCCTGGGGGATATATTCGATCAAGGGGAAAACAGCCGGTGATCCGGTTCTAGCTACCACGGGTAATTTCCTCCGGGCAGTCCCTTTTACTCTCGTGTTGAGTATCATCATGCTCGGCAGTTTTTCTCTGGACTGGTCCGGGGTGGGGTATGCGGTCTTGTCTGGTGCTATTGCGTCGGGTCTTGGTTATGTGATGTGGTATAGCGTTCTCCCTGCATTGCAGGCAACAACCGCTGCTACCGTTCAGTTGAGCGTGCCAGTAATAGCCGCAATTGGTGGTGTGTTATTTCTTGGGGAGTCGATTTCACTACGTTTGTTCCTGGCATCGATTGCTATTTTAGGCGGTATCACACTGGTACTTCGCCACAAAGGGAAATAGTTTTTCCATTAATGTTGCCCGAATATTTCTGTGCGAACACTGAGCCTTTCGCCAAGCCAGATGGCATCGCGGGTATGATCGGCGAGATGATTGCCGGTAACCGGGTGGATCAATACAGAAAGCCCGGCACGATGTTGTTCGAGCCATTCGATGAAACCAAATTGGTTATCGTTGAAGTGTACCTCGAACATGGGCTTTACATGAGGACCAACTTTCTTTTTCACCAACGGAAAGATTGCGGTGGTATCCGCTCTGCTTAGTCGGATTTGCTGATGGATTTGTTCAGCAAGTGACTGTTGGGAAAGGTTAAAATAAATATGAGCATGGTACATTGCTGTTTCTCCTGCAGTTATATAAAACCGGGCATTTATCTGTTTGATATAACCAATTGTAGAGAAACTGATACCGACCACCATCACTACAGGTAGAAGAAGATGTTCAAATATTTTGAATAATATATTTGGACCAGCTCTAGACACTTAGTCAGTGAGAGAAGTTCAGGTGTCGTAGCTTGATAAAGTTAATGATCCATTGGGTGACAGCTAAATGGTCGGTAGGTTGGCTCAGTGAAAGTAAGGCGTGTTCTGAGACTTGCGGTGGATAGTTATCACGTCTTAATTTGATCAGATCGTGGCTGTATTCGGGAGTAAACTCCGGGTGTCCCTGAATACCAAGAAAGTGACTGCCAACCTGAATCATTGCACAGGGGCAAAATTCACTGCCAGCCAGTACCCGTGTATGCTTGGGTGGTTCAATGACTTGGTCCTGATGGCTGACCAGCAGTGAGTAGCTTTTCTCTTCTGTTGTGAGCCAGCTATGTTTGCTGACTTCGTCAAGTTGAAGCTCCACCTCGGCAACGCCAAGCCCCCAGCCTTTGTCCGAGCGACAAACCTCGCCGCCAAGTGCCCTGGCAATCATCTGGTTGCCGAAACAAATGCCGACAAAAGGAATATGTTGTTGGTACAGCTGGTGGATGAAGGCTTCAAACGTGCGGATCCATCTGATGTCATCGTAGACGCTGTACTTGCTGCCTGAACTGATATAGGCATCGCACTCATCGAGTGAGCCCGGATATTGGCCGTCGATAACCCGATAGAAGTGGAGTTCGATGTCAGAGCCGACCTGGCGAAATAGCTCGCTAAACATTGCCGGATAGTTGCCGTGCTTTTTTTGCAACTCGGGCCTAACGTCGTCACAGAGTAAAATGCCCAGTCTCATAGTGCCTCAGTCAGTTAGCTTGCCGCTAACGGCACGACAAAAGATATCCGCATATTGCGCGGCGTCGAACGAAATAGGATTACCCGGTGCGGCCGCATCTGATGCCGCCATTTCACCGATACGCTGTGATTGTTGGTTATCGATGCCAATTTCAGCCAGGGTATGAGGAATGCCCAGCTCGTTTCGGAGTGAGATCACCCAATCCATGACACCGTCAAAGTCAGGTTCGGACAGTGCAAGGTATCGGCCTAGCCTGGCCATTTTCTCATTAATTCTGGGTCGGTTGGCTGTGAGAACATATGGCATCAGTATGGCATTGAGCAGACCGTGGTGTTGGTTATATACCGCGCCTAATGAATGAGCGAGGGCATGCATTGCGCCGAGTCCTTTCTGGAAGGCGGTAGCTCCCATTGTGGATGCCACGAGCATTTGGGTGCGGGCCTGAATATTGTTTCCATCGAGATAGGCGACGGGAAGATAGTGCATGATCATCCGCATGGCCTCGAGGGAAATGGCCTCGGCCATCGGGTGATAGGACGGAGAGCAGAAGGCCTCCAGATTATGTGACAGGGCATCCATTCCTGTCGCAGCTGTCAAAGGTTGGGGCAGGGCGATGGACAGAGAAGGATCAAGCAAGACGTGAACAGGCATCATCTTAGGGTGAAAAATGATTTTTTTTACCTGTTGGCTTTCATCGGTGATGACGGCGGCACGGCCGACTTCCGATCCGGTACCTGCAGTGGTCGGTATGGCGATCACTGGCGCAATAACATTGGCATCGGCTTTCTGCCAGTTGTCTCCCTTATCTTCAAACTCCCAGAGCGGGAGAGACTGATTCGCTGCCAGTGCAATCGCCTTGGCGGCGTCTATACTGGAACCTCCGCCAAAAGCAATAATGCCGTCATGTTTTCCTTTCAGATAATGGTGGATCCCGGCTTCGACATTCTGTCCGGTTGGATTTCCCTGAACGCCGTGAAATATCTGAATCTCCAGATCAGCATGGCGACATTGAGCAAGGGCATTTCGAACCATTTTACTGTCAGCCAGGACAGGGTCCGTTACCATTAAAGGCTTATGGATGCCGGCATCTTTGCAGTATTGGGCAAGTTGGTCAGAACAATGCTCACCAACGGTAATTGCGGTGGGATAGTGCCAATGTGCCTCGAGCATGACGGTTACTCCTGAGGGTGCTTGATGTGAAATGATTTAGGCCGGGTCAGGGTTTCAAACCCCAGTTTTGACAGGGCGCACCCGCGCCCGGAGTGCTTAACGCCCGCCCAGGCAAGCGCCGGATCAAGGTAGTCGCATCGGTTGACAAAAAACGTACCAACGTCCAGTTGTTCCCCTAGCTTTATGGCCTGCTTGGTATCGCGGGTAAAAATGCTGGCGGTAAGCCCGAATTCGCTGTCATTCATCAGGGCGACGGCTTCATGATCGGAATGCACTTTCTGTACGGCAACGACAGGGCCGAATGTCTCTTCGGTCATGACTCGCATCTGATGAGTCACATCAGTCAGCAACTGAGGGGCTAAATAGGGTGTACCCGGTTTGCTGGCCGGAAAGTCGGATTCATTGAGGTGGGCGGTTGCGCCCATCTCGATGGCCTGCTGGATATGAGCCCTGACAAAGTCGGCTGCGGCGGTTCGCACCAGGGGACCGAGGGTCGTTTCGTATTCGAGCGGCGAGCCAAGTTGATACGTATGAATTTCCTCTTTGGCACGACTGACAAACTCATCATGAACTGTGGCGTCGACGTAAACACGCTCGATACCGCAGCATGATTGTCCACTATTGAACAGAGCGCCATCGATAACAGTGGCTACCGCATGGTCCAGATCGGCATCGGCACGGATATAGGCAGGATCTTTGCCGCCCAATTCCAGCCCGATGTTGTGGAAGTGGCCGGCAGCTGCTTTCTCGACCATCCGCCCTCCAGAGACCGAACCAGTAAAGACCACATGTTGTATTTGTTCGCTGGCAATAAGCTGTTCGGTATCAGTATGGTTAAGAAAGAGGTGCTGGAACACGCCTTTGGGCAGCCCGGCCTCATCAAAGGCCTGCTGCAGTCGCTCAGAGCATAGTGGCGTTTGTGACGAGTGCTTGAGAATCACACTGTTTCCTGCCAGCAGAGCCGGTATGATCGAGTTGATAGCGGTGAGGTAAGGGTAGTTCCAGGGGGCGATGACAAAAACCGTGCCGAGGGGCTCATGCTTGATATAACGGGTAAACCCCGGTTTTTCGTTCAGGGTGATAGGCTCAAGCGCCTCGTCGCAGATGGAGATCATATAGCGAGCACGCTCTTCAACGCCTCTTAGCTCGCTGTTGCTGTAGCGAATCGGGCGTCCCATCATCCAGCTGATCTCGCAGGCAATCATCTCTTTGTGGGTCAGCAGGGCGTCAATGGCTTTGGTGCAATAGGCTTTCCGTTGTGAGAGCGGTGTTTGTCGCCAGTGACTTTGCGAGATGTTTGCCCGCTCCAGCGTAGCTATGATGTCTTCCTGGCTGGCTAACGGCTGGGTGACAACAATGCTATTATCCGCCGGGGAGACAGTTTGTAAGATTGCGTTTTCATCAGGTTGATGTGTCATGCCTGCTTGCCTCAGATGATTTCGAAGTAGCGGTTGAGTTCCCAATCAGTAACATGCTTTCTGAATTCTCTGTCTTCCCATTCTCGGGATGCTGCAAAATGGTCCACAAAGGCATCACCAAACAGCTCGCGAGCTGCCTGCGACGCTTTGAAGCGCTGGGTGGCATCCCATAGGGTACGAGGTAATTCCAGCTCTTCAGGGTGAGGCTGCTCATAGGCATTGCCGGTAACAGCGTCATAGGGCTCCCATTCCCTTGCAATACCATACAGGCCTGAGCCCAGGGCAGCGGCTAGGGCAAGGTAGGGATTGGCGTCTGCGGCGCCAATTCGGTATTCAATTCGCTGGCTTTTGGCAGAGCCTGAAATTACTCGAAGGGCAGTGGTTCGGTTCTCGATCCCCCAGGTGGCATCAGTAGGCGCCCAGAATCCCGGGATCATCCGGCTGTAGCTGTTGACGGAGGGTGCAATCATACACAACAGTTCGGGCATCAGCCGTTGCTGGCCGGCGAGAAAATGCCGTTGGGTTTTACTCATGGTATGGGGTTGGCTTGAGTCAAAAAAAGCTGACGAACCGTCTTTGTTCATTAATGAAAGGTGAATATGGCCGCTCTGACCGGGATAATCATTGCTCCACTTCGCCATGAAGGTCGCCAGTAAATTCTGCTTTTGCGCCAGCACTTTCATGTAAGTCTTAAATAGTGCAGCCTTGTCTCCTGCGGCTTCGGCGTGGTCAACGGCAATCGCAGCTTCGATCACACCGGGCCCCGTTTCCGAGTGGATCCCCTCTATCGGAAAATCCATGGTTTCGGCCATGGCAAGAATGCTTTTGTATAAATCCGAGTAGGTTGAGTTACGGATCATGGAATAGCCAAACCAGTCGGGGGTGACGGTTTCTAAGTTTCTGAAGCCTTTCTCTCTGGCGGAGTGCGGGGTTTCATTGAAGAGAAAAAACTCATACTCAAGGGCGGCTATGGCATCAAAACCCATCTCTCCGGCTTTGTCGATTACTCTTCTTAGCATGGCTCTGGGGCAAATCGATTCAGCCGGACCGGCAAATTCTGCAATAAATAACAACATTCCGTCTTCATCGAGGACGTCTCGGCAACTACCTGGAATAATACGAACGGGGGCATCGGGGTAGCCGGTATGCCAGCCGGTGTATTGGGTATTGTCATAAAGCTGATCTTTGACATCCCATCCAAGGACGACGTCACAAAAGGCGAACCCGTGCTCGAGAGAAGAGAAAAATTTGTTTTTGGACATGTATTTGCCGCGCATGACACCGTCATTGTCAAATAACCCGACTTTGACGTGTGTGAGGCCGCGGTCGTTAATAATGGCTTTGGCGTCGTCGATCGTCTTGACGTCTCTTGGTTCCATATTGCAGGCATCCCTGTTAACTGTAAGAGCAGCCGGATAATCTTGTTGGTGCCTTATGAGTTTCCTAAGTCGTCTTAAGCTCAGCTTGGCTCAATAAGGTTTTATAGGTGGCTGATATATTTAACGTAGGAAGGCGAAGGGTATTCGTCAACTTAAGGAAGGCAGGGATTTGCCTTACGCTATAGTTAGCGGTGAGGAGAGGAGGCGCCGATGAAACGTATTCCTGAGCCCTTTCGGATAAAAATGGTAGAGCCTATTCGGATGACAACGTTGGCGGATAGGCAAGAAGCTCTCATGCTGGCGGGATATAACCCCTTTGCGCTGAGAAGCGAAGATGTTTACATCGATCTGCTGACCGACTCCGGTACCGGTGCTATGAGTGATTCACAATGGGCCGGATTAATGCTGGGTGATGAGGCTTATGCGGGTTGCCGTAATTACTTCCACCTTCAGGCTGCTGTTGAAGATATTTTTGGCTACCATGACTTTGTTCCGACACATCAGGGACGTGGTGCCGAGCAGATACTGTTTCCGTGCCTGGTTGAGAAAATGCGGCAAGAACGCGGTGGCACGCAACCGGTATTTCTTTCGAATTTCCATTTCGATACCACGGCTGCCCATGTGGAGTTGTCTGGGGCCGTGGCCATTAATTTAGTGGATGATAGGGCATTTGATACTGAGCTTGCCTATGACTGGAAGGGCAATATTGATCTAGAGAAACTGAAAGCATGTATTGCTCATTATCACGCGGAGAATATTGCGGGGATCATTGTCACTATAACCTGTAATAGTACAGGGGGACAGCCGGTGTCAATGGACAACCTGAAAGCGGTTTATCAGGTAGCCAGGCAGTATCAAATTCCGCTGATCATGGATTCGGCCAGATTCTGTGAGAATGCCTGGTTTATCAAACACAGGGAAGCTTGTTATCAGGACCATTCGATTAAACAGATTGTTGCTGAGATGTACCAGTATGCCGACATGCTAACGCTGTCAGCTAAGAAAGATCCTATGGTTAATATCGGTGGGTTATGTGCTATTCGCAATGATCGAGCCTTGTTTCAGGATGTGCAAACCCGCTGTGTACCGATGGAAGGTTTCATTACTTACGGCGGTATGGCTGGCAGGGATATGGAGGCGCTTGCACGCGGTCTCTATGAAGGGTTAGATGAAGATTATCTGACCTACAGAATTAAGCAGGTTGAGTACCTCGCTTATCGGTTACAGCAGGCCGATGTACCGATCCAGTTACCTGCCGGTGGTCATGCTGTTTTTGTCGATGCAAAAAAGATAGTGCCGCATATCCCGGCAGAACAATTTCCTGCTCAGGTATTATGTAATGCGTTGTATCTGGAGGCCGGGATCCGTGCGGTTGAAATAGGATCACTGCTAGCTGGTCGTGACCCTGTCACAAAAAGGCAAAAACCATCACCTGTGGAGTTTTTGCGTCTTACCATTCCCCGCCGCGTATATACCAATGATCATATGGATTATGTCGCTGACGCGTTGATCAATGTAGTCCGTCAGGCGAATAACTTATCCGGACTGGAGTTTGAGTACGAAGCGCCGGTACTTAGGCATTTTACCTCGACATTTAAACTAGTGAGCGGATAGCTCAAAATTCGCGAACAAATCAGTACAATCCGTGATGTTACTTCCAATAAGTGCAAGGTTTAGCTTCCCTTAGCTGTTACTGACTATATTCAAAGTAAATCAAGTAATTAGTAAGCATCCTAACCAATAATCGCGATGGAGAAGGGGGCACGACAATGATGCGTTCAACTTTATGGATGAAGTGCTTTTCAGTGTTATGTTTGTTGTGTGTATGGTCGGCAAGTGCCTATTCAGCGAAGCTTGTTTTTTCGGAAGAAGGGGAAACTGTTAATGCGTTGACGCTGAGGGCAATGAAAAAACAATTACTGACACATCAGATAGATATTTATGATCCCCAATACAAGAAAAACAAGCGATATCTGGCCTTTGCCCTGCATGATGTTATGGCATTGGCTTACGGAAAATCGTGGGAAAGTAAGCTGAGTACCGATGTTAAGTTTGTGGCGCTTGATGGCTACCAGGCAGTTTCGCCTTTCGATAAACTGTTAGAACAAGGTGGCTATATCGTATACCGAGATGCGGAGCAGCCTGACTGGGAACTCATTGGTCACAACCAGTCAAACCCCGGGCCTTTCTACATGGTCTGGACTGGCGACAAGCAGACACCTAAGCAAGCCTACCCATGGCCTTATCAGTTGGCGGTAATTGATACGGTTGAGTTTAAGAATCAATACCCGGCATTGTACCCTCAGCAAGTTAAAGAAACGACGAATGTATTTGCCGGATTCAAATTATTCAAAGACAGGTGCATGAAGTGCCACGCATTAGATCAGCAAGGGGGAAAGGTTGGTCCTGATTTGAATGCCCCAATGAATATCCTCGTCTATCGAAGTCCCGAGATATTGCGGGAGTACATTCGTCAACCATCGAAATTCCGCTATACCCAAATGCCTGATCATACCGATCTTAGCTTCCAGCAAATTGATAGTATCCTGGAATATTTGGCCTACCAGGGCAAAGCCGCTAAACGTTGAATACCATTTTTAAATGGGGAGACTCAACGTCCAGTAAGCTCAGCAGGATTGCTGAGCTTATCGATTGAAACTGCGTGATAAAAAGTAGTTTTCCGCTATTCCTAACTGTGTTCCAATACAAAAATAATAATAGTTAGTTGTAAAGGAAGTCCTTATGTCTCTGATCATTCCCATGGTGATCTTTATGCAGCAGCGCATGGCTGAAGCAGGCAATGCCGAGGATGCAAAGGCGATGCAGGCATATATGAAGACGGACCAGCCGTTTTATGGTGTAAAGGCACCGGAACGTCAGGCCATTTTTAAACAGGCTCGCGAGCACACTAAAGTCGGCACATTTACAGATTATAGCCGCCTGGTTCTCTGGCTTTGGTCAGGAGAGAATCGGGAGGAACAGTATTTGGCTATGGATGTTGCCGAATACTATAAAGCCTTTCGCACTAAGGAAGCATTTGAAATCTACGAGGAGATGCTTCTAGAGGCTGACCATTGGGATACCGTAGATAAAATTGCATCTAACCTTATCGGAGGCCTGGTTAAAGAACACAGAGAGCTGGAGGAAAAGCTCAGAGAGTGGCGTGTATCCGATAACATGTGGTTGCGCCGAGCTTCGTTGCTGGCCCATCTCAAGCATAAGTCTGAGACGAATGTCCCTTTACTGGAAGAGACTATCTTGATGCTGGCAGATGAAGAAGAGTTCTTTATTCGAAAAGCGATTGGCTGGGTGCTGAGAGAATATTCCAAAACCGATCCTGATTATGTCTCAGGGTTTGTAGCGCGCAATGAAGGTAAGCTATCTGCACTAAGCAAGAAAGAAGCATTAAAAGTGATTGAAAAAGTGTAGCGCCCAGGTACTGATATTGAAAAAGGCCATCTTGAGATGGCCTTTTAACGTCTGGGTGGTACCGTCCGGCTTCGTTTAGAAGTGCAGGCGGATCACAGATTCAGCGACACAGCCCGGACGGCGCACGCCCTCAATCTCAACGGTTAGTTCCTGAACGATTTCAAGTCCACGCTTGATAGGTGTAACAGACTGAATTTTAGTGCTGGCACGTACACGGTTACCTGCTTTTACCGGATAAGGGAAGCGTACCTGATTCAACCCGACATTAACGGTCATCTTCGCCGTCGGGAACTTCTGGTTGTCTGGATCAACACTATCAGTCAGCACAGAAAGTAGCGACAGAGTTAAAAAGCCATGGGCAATCGTGGTTTTAAAAGGTGACTCTTCGGCCGCACGCTCTGGATCGGTGTGGATCCACTGATGGTCCTCAGTAACATCTGCGAAGCTGTTAATACGGTTTTGATCGACTGTCAGCCATTGACCGACATGAATGACTTCACCAAGGGTGTCATTCAACTCATTGAACAGTTTTTCCGCTTCAGGCTTCATTACGATTGGCGCAGGCTGGGCAACAGGCTCAGCAGGTGCTGCTATATCGTCATTGGATGCCAGTTTATGATCTTTTATTAAAAGACCGATTTGGCTATTGTTTGCCTTATTTCTAAGCTCAAGCCAGTAGTCACGCAGGGAAGGTGATAGGAAATCTTTAAGTTCGAACGGATGTACTGAAAGAACATCACGCTTCTGTTTAAAAAAATCGACTACATTCATGACTATGTGACCTTATTAATATGTGTCTTGAAGTGGCTGAGGCTGTGTATTGTAGCGGTTATGGCCAACAATAAAAGTCATTTTGTGCCCTGGATCTCACTTTCAAGCTCATCCGATGAGTGTTTCTTTTTATTTATCAAGTATATATGAACAACGCAAAGATAGTGCAAATGATCTAAAAATTGACATAACTATCACGTAAACGGTATGAGTTCTCAATAAAACACTATTTTCAGCGAACACTTGTACACAATAAATATTATTTTCAGCGAACACCTGTACACAGTTTGGCTATTTTGAGCGCACACTTGTAAGCAGTAATTATTAATTTAGTTGAATTAGTAGCAAATAAATGCGTCATGTTAAAAAAGAACAATAAAATAATCATAGAGGAAAAATAAGTATATTTCTTGAACTATTTTCTAATAAATGATTTTTTTTGTTCTATTTGCTGACACTTTATTGTTATCGAGTTTAATTCTCAATTCAGAGAAGATAATGTGCTGCTTTTAGGCGCTAACCTTAGTGAAAATTCGATAAGGTTGGTGTATCTGTGATGTGCAGATTGTGGTCTGTCTTCCTTCTCTTGCTGCCTTTGGGGGCTGGTAACGCAGCCCCCAAAGACGAGATTGTTTTCGCACTCGATAGCTATGTGAAAAAGTCAGTGAAAAAAGGGATTCCCGGTGCATCACTGGCTGTCATTATCAATGGCAATATTCGCCTGCTGCGTGGCTACGGGGTGACTAAAGCCGGTGGCAATAAGCGGATAAACTCAGCCACGGTATTTCCGTTGGCATCGATATCGAAAACATTTGCATCGGCAGCAACGTCGATATTGGTTTCCAAGGGGCTAATTGAGTGGGATACCCATGTCATACCTTATCTCGACAATATTGAGTTCAGTGATCCTGCTCTGGGTAAGAGCGTCACATTAAGGCACTTGCTGTCACATACTACCGGGCTGGTTCCTCAGGCCTACTCCGATCTGCTGGAAGACAACGTGCGCTATACCCGCATACTCCGGGCGTTAAAGCGAGTTAAGTTCGTGTGCGATCCCGGAAAGTGCTATGGCTACCAAAACGTGGTGTATAACCTCAGTGCCGACATGCTGGCTCAGGCCGCGGGGATGGATTTTCCCACCTTGGTCAAAGAGCAGGTTTTTATTCCGCTGAAAATGAACCATGCGTCGTACGGGCTGGATGAGTTCGAGCAGAGTTCAAATCGCGTTGTTCCGCATGTCAAAGTCAAGTCTGGCTGTGCCGCGGTGAAACCCGCGCCTTATTACTACAAGGTGCCGGCTGCGGCAGGGGTTAATGCCAGCGCACAAGATCTGGCAAAATGGATGCTGGCCCAGTTTGGCCATAATCCGTCGGTACTGCGCTCTTCGGCCCTGGAGGTGATGCATAAGCCCCACATACGGGCAAATCAGTACCGTTATCGTGCCAAGCTGAGCAATGTTTATTACGGGTTGGGCTGGCGGACTTTTGATTACAAGGGGGTCACAGGCTTTGTTCACCATGGCGGGTGGGTGAAGGGGATACGAACTGAAATGGTATTTAACCGCCACACCCAAACCGGCATGGTCTTTCTGACCAACTGCGAAACCAAAGTTGCCAGAGAGATTGTGCTGGAGTTTCTCGACCTTTATAAAGAGTATCTGGAGTGAATACAGGATCAGGCGTTATGCGTTTTTTTGCTTCCAGCCATTGATGGCGGTAATATTTACCCCTGAGGTAGATTGTGTGTTTCTATCTCGTCAACGATTCTTATTAGAGGAAAGATATCATGGGCAAGAAAAAGAAGTTACAGCTGGTGGAGAATATCCAGCTAGCTGAGCAGAATGAGCAACAGACCGAGCTAGGTCGCGGTACGATTCAGGACAACGCCCTGAAGGCGGCTGTGACAAGCAAATTGTTTCGTACCCGTGTCGTGAAGGCGAAAAAAGGGAAGGGTAGCTTTCAGCGCAAGGGTAAGCACGGAGGGCGAGAGTCCTATTCAATAGCAGCATAGTTGCTGTTATCGCATAGGGTTTTTCCCTGTACTATAATTATTCATTTTAGCCATCTCAGATGCGCTAACCGTATGGATTGCAGGTAGTTAATCACAATGATAGACTCCTCAGCCAACTTGCTTCGTATAATCCCAATGATATGGTTTGGGAGTTTCTACCAAGAGCCTTAAACTCTTGATTATGAAGTCTGTAACTTTATGTACCATTTGAATAAAGGTAGAGACTCATGAACTACTTCGACCTGCCCAAAATAGATCTTCACTGCCACCTAGACGGTAGTGTTCGCCCGCAAACGATTATTGAACTGGCTCACCAGCAAAACCTGCCTCTGCCAAGTGAGGATATCAGTGAGATTAAAACACTGATGGTTGCCCCTGAAACATGCCAGAACCTTGATGAGTATCTGATGCGTTTTGAACTGCCGCTTTCTGTGATGCAAACAGAAGAAGGGCTTGAGCGTATCTCGTTTGAAGTGTTTGAAGATGCTGCCAAAGAGAACGTCAAGTATTTGGAAGTTCGCTTTGGTCCTATGCTTCATCTGCAAAACGGCCTGACCTTTGACCAGATCATTGGCAGCGTTGTTAAAGGCATGAAGAGAGCAGAAGAGCAGTACGATATTCATGGCAATTATATTTTGTCGATTCTGCGTACCATGCCGAAGGATCGTATTAACGAAGTCATTGATGCCGGTGCCAAGTACCTAAATAACGGTGTTGTCGCTTTCGATTTGGCGGGAAGTGAAGTGTCTGGCTTCTGTCATGAATTCATTCCATATGCTCAGTATGCCATCGAGAAGGGATATCGAGTGACTATCCACGCGGGTGAGCAGGGCGACGGCCAGAATGTTCATGATGCTGTATCGCTATTGGGCGCAGAGCGTGTTGGCCACGGTATTCATATCAAAGGCCACCCGGAAGCTTATGAGCTGGTCAAGAGTGAGTCTGTGGCGCTGGAAACATGTCCTAGCAGTAACATCCAGACTAAGGCCGTTGATAACCTCAGCAGCCACCCGATCAAGTCTTTCCACAAAGACGGTGTACTAATCACCATCAACACCGATAACCGTACTGTGTCTAACACGACGATGACAGATGAAGTGCGCAAGGTCGTGGATGAGTTCGATCTAACCCGTGAAGATTACTTTGCTATCTATAAGGTCAGTGTTGAGCACTCCTTTGCGGCAGATGCAGTGAAGCAGCATCTGATGCAGTACGCAGAATAACGATCTGTTTATTCGAAAAGGGCCAGACATCATGTCTGGCCCTTTTTGTATCTAAAGCTGCTTTGGAATTAGAGAGCAAGCATCCGTGCAGTACGAGCAGGTACTGATAGTGTGTGATAGCGTGAGCTGATGGTTTCGCTATGGTTGCTCAGCTTATCTTTGTATGGCAAATACCAGTTGAACTCGAACTGGTTGGTATCAATGGTGTAGGAGCGCTCTTCGCCACACTTGTTGATAGCGACAAGCCCTTGTTTCTCACGTTTGAATACCAGCAGGCACTGATCGCTGTACAGCGTTTGCATTGTCTTGCCCTGCATTTGGTTATGGAAGCTGATCATGGCAGTCATATCACTGCGGTTCCATACACCTTTCCAGCGTCCATTGTCCTTGTCTTCGTTGGCAGGCAGCGCATCGCTATAAATTAGCGGTGTACCACCGTCTTTACCCAGAATATACGCATAGGCAAGATTCTCGTCAGTCGGATCCATGATCTGATAGCGGAAGCCGTCATTAGTCGGAATATCGTGGGTAATGGTAAAGGTAACGGCTCGATCATTGGATAAAGCCTGACCATAAGCCTGTGGATCATGAAGCACAGTCATGCTTCCGTTTAACGAAAAAGCTGAACGGATTGAGGCAAAGAGAGGGAAGTCGTAGGCACTGTGGTTGGTGTCGTTCAAATAGGGTTCCAGGAACGCATGGTAATCGTTACTGCCCTTGCCACCGCTGGTGATCACTTCGCCAAAGACATGCATGCCTGAGGTGATCTCAGGGGTGAAGACTTGAGTGATCTGGTAGTTGCTCATGTGCTTGACGGCATCCACCCGAAAACCGGATATCCCCATATCTTTAAGCGCCTGAAGATAAAGCCGTTGCTGCCCGACAACCCAGTTGTTTGGATCAAGATCCGGCAAACCGACATCGCCGTTGCCACCACACAGGCGCCAGTATTGTACATGCCCCGGATTGCTCCAGTCGGTGATGCATCCTGCAGGGTGGAAGTCGTTGGCAGAGAACTGACCAAGGCTGAGATCACCAAACAATTTCTGCCGATTCACATAGTCTGTGTTTTGGCTATATTGGGCAAGCAGTTCGCTGCCAGGGTAATTCAGATCGCTGCGTTTCCAGCTCTCGTTAGCCATGTGGTTGAGAACAACATCGGCATAGACACCGACACCTTCTGCTTTTAGTGCGGCAATCAGTGCCTGCAAGTCCTCTTTGTTGCCAACAGGTGAATCAATTAGGCGAATGTCTTGAGGCTGGTAACGTGCCCACCATTGATCACCGGTCGATTTTAACGGCGGGGAGATGAGTACTGTCTTGTAGCCGGCTTGTGCGATTTCTTTTGCCTGACTGGTGATGTCACTGTATTTCCAGTTAAAGGCATGAAGGATGGTATCGGCATGTGCCTGGGAAGCAAACATGCCAGCGCCTAGTAGTGCGCTAGCGCTTAACAGGCTCACTTTAGTTAGCTTGTTAATCCCCGAAGTTTTTATTGAGTTAGTGGTTGCTAATGTAGAGTTGAATATCGTCATTGTTGTGCTCTGCTTTGTTATTGGAATAGATTGGAGATTATTTATTAATCTGGTGAATGATTAGCGCTTTTTTATAAAGGTGAGAGCAATATCTCGAACGGTAGTGATGAGGTTATCAATAGTGTGAGTAGATGAACGTTATGTAGGGATGAATATTTAGGTCAGTTGTGCTGAAGGAGTGTCAGTATAGCATTGCTATTGGATGAATATATTGAGCTAGCTCTATAATGTTGAAATGGCACAAATAATTTGGATGAAGAAATATCCGAGATGATTCGTACCATCTGCTGTGCAAAGTTGCCCGTATCATTACCTTCTGGCAATGATTACAGTGAGGTATAGAGTTATCTTTACTTGCTCCTGATGGAGGGTTATCAGTCAGATTAGTCTGTGTATTTTTTCTTGGCGTTAGTCTATACCTTTACTGAGCATTAATTCCTTATACGACACGCTACAGGGATTATAAGACGATCCCCAGTAAGGAGATGACTATGAACCTAACCGTTACCAAGTACGAGCGAGTATGGATTGAAGGGCTCAATAGAGGAGATGTTTCGGTTGCAGATGAGGCTTTTGCACCGGATTGCGTGATTCACATAGCAGGGGCTCCGGAGCCTAATCTCTCGGTTTCAGCATTCAAAGAGTTGGTAGCGGGCCTTTTGACTGCTTTTCCCGACCTACAGATCACAGTGGAAGATCAAATTATCGCGGGTGATAAGGTTGCGACAAGGTGGTTGGCTGAAGGGACGAATACTGGGCCTCTGGGCGATACTCCGCCAACAGGCAAACGAGCAAAGTTTGAAGGCTTGATATTAGATCGAGTTGTAGGGGAGCAAGTTGTTGAACGTTGGGAGCAGTGGGACCAAATGGGTATGTTGCAACAAATTAGTGTTATCCAATAAGAATAATAACCGATAAATCACATGTGTATGCTTATCGCTTCACAGCAAAGCGGTTGCGTATTGCCGCTAAGCTGTTAACTTATATTCTTCTTTATTAATCAGCCTCGAATAAGGTTCACAGTTAGTGTAAACCGCTCGCAGCTAGATATTTTCCACTGCACAGGAGGTAACAGTGCAAGAAGAATACATGGGGTACTATGCGAATTTTGACGAAGAGCAACGTCTCGTCTGTCAAAATATCACCCGGATTGAATTTGATACCACCATCAACCAGCTAGAAACATTTACGCAGCCAGCAAAGAAGCTCACAGAGCTCGGAGCAGCAACAGGGCGTTATTCCATTTATTATGCACAGAAAGGACTGGAGGTTACCGCTGTAGAGCTAGTACCAGAGCTGGTTTCGCAATTAGAGGACAACGCGGCTGAGCAAGGTGTCGAGCTAAGTATACATGAGGCTAATGTAACAGATGTACACTTTGTACCGGATAGCTCTCAAGATATCGTGCTTATTCTTGGCCCTTTGTACCATATTCAGAATGAAAGCGATCGACAAGCTGTCATCAAAGAAGCTCACCGAATTCTAAAGCCAAATGGAGTCGCGGCATTTGCCTATATCAGTCGCTTCTTTGTTGCCGGGTTGTTGGCAAAAATGTCATCGGCATTAGTTACCCCCCTAGTACTTGGCGAACTACATGAAACGGGGTTGGTCACGTCGAAAGATGTCGACGCATTTTTTAGAACGGGTTATTTTGCTACACCTGCTGAGGTTGAAGACTTAGCTCAATCTGCTGGATTCAATATTGAAAAGCATGTGGCGACAGATGGCTTTGGGCGATACATTGGGGCGGAAATTAATTCGCTATCAGAATCAGAGTATCAAGCTTGGTTGCAGCATCACCTGCTGGTGTGCTCCGAACCATCGCTTCTTGGCTCGAGTAATCATGGTCTGGTGATTGCGCGTAAGCACGGATAGCAGCGGCAGCTTGTGTTATTTACAATGGAAGCTTGTTGAATGAATAATCTTTTCTCTTATGTTGCTGCGATAAAAGGTGAAGCGGTAGGACTTGAGTTGGTCAGTCAAGAATCGGCCGATAAGTCTTATATTGGCCAGGATATAAACGTTGACTGTAAAGAGTCGCTATTTCACTTTTCAAATGGCGTTATAATTAAATACTGCTCCGAGTCAGAGGAGTTTGAGGCAAATGCACTGGTATGTCCGGAGTGCTGGATATCATATGAGGTGATTTCAGAGCCAGTTAATACTCTGGTACGCCCCAAACGAAAGACCTTTACGAACATTTGCCAAGAGAGTTTTTGGCTTAAGCTTAACAAGCAGCAGTCAGGCTTATTCAATTAGAATTTTCGCTAGTTAAGTGGTGCCGAGGCACCACCTATATCTCCAATCTAAGCTAAGTCGCTACCACTTCATTTCTCCCATATGTACTTTAGCGCCGATGCTTAATGCGATTGGTAGCTTGGGTATAGCTATCATGAAGTTGCAAATACCAGTTAGTTTGTATGCTCACGGCATATTAGGTCACTTTCCATAGAGGTAAGGGGGACTTGGAGTAATGCGCATCTGTGAGGAGTACCATCTACGACGTTTCTCATGAAATATTTACAGCTTTTGCATACGCCAAATGGTGCTCCAGCGCGTTGCTGTAATGCTGTGGTGAGAACTAATTCCAAAGTACTAGCTAGGGTGTTCAATTGAGAATTACTCAGCTGTTCAATAGCGCCAAGCAATGCTTTGAGAGGATCATTATTGAGTATGCCTTTGCCTTTCTCGGTCAACTGTATAGAAACCGAACGCCGATCACCTGCATCTTTTTTCTTACAAATTAAACCCTTACGCTCAAGCGCATTTAGGGTTTGAGAAACGGTCCCTTTTGTAACACCTAAATATGAGGTTAAGGCTGAAGGAGTACGCGAAAACTTGTTTGCTTGGGATAGAAAACGTAAAGCTTCCCACTGGGCCGGCTTGAGTTCGCTCAGTCCGGCATCATTATTAATGACCCGGCTTAAACGCTCAAGTAAGGCTAGGACATGTTCAGAATGGCTGTTCATGACTTAATAGTATCGACTGAAAACTTTTCTTGCAAGAAAAAGAAATCGGATATAGCTTTAAATGTAGTATTTAGTCGATACTAGGTGTTAATGGACGTTCTGTGAGGAGCATATGATGAAATATGTAGTGATTTGGTTATATACAACAGCACTTTTATTCTCAGTAGAGGTATTGGCAGCCAAAGAGATACCGGGTTATGCCTATGGAGACAAGCAATTAGCAACAGCGCCTTATACATTGAAAGATTTGGAGGCTCTAAAAGCCACTGTGCTTTTTACTGACAAAGATGCTAAGTGGTTACGAATAAGCCGGAAAGTGCTGGAGCCTCATGCAGAAGAGATTTTGGATACGTGGTACGGTTTTGTCGGCTCAACGCCTCATCTGCTGCATTACTTTTCAAATGACAAAGGGAAAGTCGATTCAAACTACCTTGCTCGGGTTCGTGCCCGCTTTATTCAGTGGATATATGATACGGCCGATGCTAAATATGACCAGAGTTGGCTAGATTATCAGTATGAAATAGGCATCCGCCATCATCGCTTGGGTAAAAATAAAACGGACAATGCGAAGGCTGTAGAACATATACCATTTCGATATGTAGTCGCATTAACATACCCGGTAACAGCGACATTAAAGCCCTTCTTGGAACGTTCGACCTATTCACCAGAAGAGGTGAATGCAATGCACCAAGCGTGGATAAAGTCAGTGCTTATGCAGACGATTTTATGGAGCTACCCATATACAAAGCAAGGGGATTTCTAATCAGCTACGGATTTTAAGATCGTAGACTATACCCAAACTACCTCAAGATGCTCGTTTCAGCGAGAATTACTTGGCTTGTAGGCTAGGCACCGATTAGAAAATCTAGTGGCTCTAAATTAATAATCGGTAACAACGCATAGAAGCCCCTATCTATTTAATAGAACTGGAACTCGCCCTTTGGGAGTGAGCCAGCGAGCCCATTTCTGTGTCAAATAACGTTGAAAGGGAATAGCCATTCCTACCGTCATTTTCCTTGAACTGAGCTCGCTGGACTCACTCTGAATCCTGCATCTTGAGGTAGTTTGGGTATATTGCTTTTCTAGGGCTTTTTAAGCCCTAGAAAGTGAAAAAGAACACATGTGACATTAATGGATAGACTAATTGCATAGCTTTTTCACAAACCTTAACATCACGGGTTTGATTTAAGTTATTAATTGTAGGTTTGTAGCTTTGAACATTTAACGTAAAAATTGGGGAAAGTGTCATTCCATTTGAGGCGACAGAGTTTTGCGTCGATACCACCACAAGCCGTGCTGCGGGGGTAGGTTATTCCATTGATCTTGTGTCTGATGCGCATACTACCCACGACAAAAAGCATGCGACGGGGCAACAAATTCGGGATCACCACAACTGTACATTGCCTAATATTTCAAGTTTCGGGGTTAAGATCTTAGCTATACCTACGGCTCAATTCAATGAGAAGTTAGGTGGTCAGGACCTTCCCCCGATGCTGGTTGATTATGAGGAAGAGATCCGATCATACCCAGTGTGGGTAGCATATGCTGGTGAGCACTTGGTTGGCGGCCTTATTCTGGAATTCAGTAAGACTTACACGACAATAGCCAACGTTGCTGTTCATCCTGAGTTTCAAGGACATGGATTAGGCAGGGGCTTGATTGAGTTTGCCCAGAAACAGGCAGAGCTGCGTGGACATAACGAAATACGCTTGGTAACTCATTCCGGGATGAGTGAAAATATTACCCTATATTCGCATCTTGGCTGGAAGGAATATGAACGCAGTGAGAATAAGGTGTTCATGACAAAACTATTGTGAGCAAACCACCAATGAATAAACCGATTTTGTATATTTTTTCAGGGCTGCCGGCTTCTGGCAAAACAACCTTGGCGCGACTGCTATCGCAGCATTTGAGAGCTTTTTACCTTCGAATCGATACGGTTGAGCAAGGCTTAAGAGATCTATGTGATTATAAGGTGGAAGGAGAGGGATACAGGCTGAGCTACCGGGTAGCCAAGGATAACTTGGAGCTGGGGCATTGCGTCATTGCTGATTCATGTAATCCCATTTCGCTAACACGAGCAGAGTGGCAAGACATCGCTACATCAGCCAATGCTGATTATGTCAACATAGAAGTGTATTGCTCGGACGAAAATGAACATAAGCACCGGGTAGAGAACCGAGAGTGCAGCATCAAAACCCTGCAGCTTCCAAGTTGGCAGCAGGTACAGAGTAGGTATTATGAGCCGTGGCAGGATAAGGTAATTCGCATCGATACTTTTGGTAAAACACCGTCTGAGTCATTGCAGGAGTTAATTGAAAAGTTTTAGGTACTATTGGAGCCTTGATAAGTACGCTTACCGTTGAACCGCCGTGGAATCTCGGAACAGGTGCCTCGCAGGCCATTTTCGGTGTGGCAGCATTGGGTGTATTGCTAACTTTCTGAATAATAGTTAGTTTGCTTGTGAATGAACTAGGGGCGGATATGAATATTAAGGACTTTTCCGAGGTGACTTCGTTGTCGCCTCATACACTCAGATATTATGAAAAAATAGGTTTGCTACTGAATATTCAAAGAAACCCTAGTGGCCACCGGGTCTACACGTCAAGGGATCTGGAATGGGCTCAGTTTATCGTCAGGCTCAAAGATACAGGAATGCCACTGGACAACATCTTGGAATATGCGCAGTTAAGGAACTTAGGTGATAGTACTTTAGCCGAACGACAGACGTTACTGGAAGCGCATAGAAGCAACTTAAGACGTCGAATTGATGATGAACTTCTACACTTGAAAGCCTTAGATAAAAAGATTGATTACTATAAGAACCAAGAATTACCTTGACTTAGAGTTCACTCTAACTTGTAACCTCGCTTCATTCATCAGCAATAGGAGTGAGAAAATGAACAAGACAAGATACGAAATTGGTTTTGAAAAGCTCAGCGAAATTGATGGTAAGGCAGGGCATAGCGTTATCGAAAGCTTAAAGGACGTTTGTCCTGATTTAGCCCGATTTACAATTGAGTATCCATTCGGTGATATATATTCGCGAACAGGATTGGATTTAAAGTCTAGAGAGATTGCAACCGTTGCGGCGCTTACTGCTCTGGGTAACTGTCAGCCTCAACTGAAGGTACACATTAACGCAGCTTTAAATGTTGGTTGTACTGAGGATGAAATTAAGGAGGTTGTATTGCAGATGTCAGTCTATGCTGGTTTTCCGGCAGCCCTTAACGGTATGTTTGCGGTTAAAGAAGTGCTGATGGAGCGTAATATGGATTTGGCTTGATCTCATAATCTTCTTCGCAGCATTGAAAAGGCGCTAATCGAGATTAAGCGCCTTTTTCATTCGCCGATACATCGTTAGGCAATACTTGATTGATACCAACGTTTTACTGGTTGTGGAATGCCAAATACACGTAGGTTACCGGTTAATACTAACAGGACGCCCAGTGCCGATAGCCATGTCCACTCGTAGTCTTCAAACAGGGTAGATAACGAGAGTGCCACCAGCGGAAAGAGGACGGTACAATACGCAGCCTTTGCTGCCCCAATTCTTCCGACGAGGGCAAGGTAAGTATTGAACCCAATCACGGATCCTACAATCGCAAGGTAAACCAAAGCTGAAAGATACATTGGCGTCATAGTCACGCTCAGCGGTAGACCCATAACCATTGCGATAATAACCAGGTAGATAGCACCATAGCCCATCGACCATGCCGTGGTTGGCAAGAGTGGCATTCCTTTTTTCTGAGCATGGGCAGATACCATATTACCCATAGAGAAGAAATAGGTACCCAACAGGCTGAGCATTAATCCCAGTAGTATGGTCCAGTCCATCTCTGCACTCATAAACTGGGAGGCGAAAAGCAGCACGACGCCAGTAAACCCTATCAGTGCCCCTTGTATAAAAGTGACTGACGGACGGCGTTTTTCAATAATCCAAAGATTAAGTGCATTCAAGATTGGCGCTAGTGAGAAGACGACAGCATTGAGTCCGCTAGGGAGATATTGTGTTGCGGCATAAAAACAAAGGAAGTTGTTGGAGAAAAGGCACAAAGCCAGTAAAGCGGCCAATTTATGGTTTTCAGCAGAAAGACGAGGTAGTTTTTTTTGAAAAGCTAATATGGCAAATAGTGCGATAGCGGCAAGGCCAAACCGCCAGGCGACAGACACGACAACGGGTGTATCGCCCAGTTGATAGGCAATAGCGAGCCATGTCGAACCCCAAATAAATACGGTGGCTGAGTATAAGATACCATTCATTACGTTGTTACTCCTTCGCCCAGGATGCTGAGGGCATTAAATTCTTATCATTAACGTTATTGCGTTTGCGTGAAGGAGGCGTTCATATCTTTGCTGTTTTTACAGATTCTTGCGCATTTTATTTCATCAGGTGTTCATGATTTTCAAAAATCAGTATATTGATGGAAGCAGGAACAGGAGAGCTGGATGGAAAAAGGGATGATTTCGGGGGCAAAGAGACAGCGCGTCTATAACGTGCTGGCCAACAATACCGCGTTACTTCATAAGGATTTATGGCTAGATAGTGGCATGGGGACGGCTGTCTGGAGTAATAGTCATGGTAGGGCAAGTTATGACAAACCCGGTCACCATACATTAAGCTTTTATCTCGAAGGCGGCCAAAATACCCAGCGCGTCATGCGTTCAGGCAATCTATCTGGCGGGGCGGGCAAGCTTTGTCTGATGCCGCAGGACCATCGATCAGACTGGACTTTCTCTGCGCCGTTTAACTTTTTCCATTTCTATTTCGAGCAAGCTCACCTGCAAAATTTTGCCGAGCAAGTCTTTGATAAAGAAGGCCGTCATATCGAACTATCAGAACGTACCTTTGTGGACGATCCCTTCGTCAATCAGTTGATCCGAGAAACCATAGTAAAACTAAACTGGGAGAGCTCGACCGATAAGCTGATGGTTTCTCACACTCAGCAAATTCTATTGCTTCATCTTCTTCGTCAGTACTGTCATAACTCACCGAGACAGGCATTAAGTACGGGTGGGTTGTCATCTGTGAATCAGCGGCGGGTAATTGACTTTATTGAAGCCAACTTATCGACTCAGTTCACATTGAGTGATTTGGCAGCACTTGCGCATTTAAGTGACTTTCACTTCGCCCGGATGTTCAAAACGAGCTTTGGTTGCACACCACACCAATATGTTCTTTCCCGACGTATTGAACTTGCCAAGCAACTTCTTTCTAGCCCTGCAAAATCGTTGGTCGAGGTGGCGCTTTTATGTGGCTTTTCCTCTCAACAACATCTTTCCCAGCAGTTCAAGAAACGAGTCGGGATCACGCCTGCAGCATTTCGTCGCGAACATCAAAAGTAAGATTGGTTGTGATGTACTCTTCCTAATAGGGTCTGTACTAGGACTCTGGGTGGCTCAATTTGGCTCCTGCCTGCTTGATCCCGCGTGAGTCGTCGGGGTTATACAAGGCACAGCTATCTAATGACAAACAGCCGCATTGTATACAGCTTCCCAACTGAGTTTGCAGAGCTCTCAGGCTTTGGATCTTCTCTTCAAGCTTCTGGTGCCAGTCCTGGGCAAGTTTTTCCCATTCCTTCTTTTTGGGAGCCTTGTGCTTCGGGAGGTGTTCGAGCTCGGCAGAGATCTCTTGCAGTGTTAGCCCAACATTCTGTGCTGCTTTAATTACGGCAATTCTTCGCAATATCTGCCGGTCATACCTGCGTTGGTTCGCTTGGTTTCTGGAGCTGTAAATCAGTCCTTTCTCTTCGTAAAAATGAAGGGTTGCCACGGTTACCCCGGCTCGTTTTGCAACTTCGCCCACACTCATGTCCATACGTACTCTCCTGAAATAGAGCTTGACCTCAAGTTAACCTGAGGTTCTAGAGTAGCAGTGAATTAACCAAATCACACGGAAAGAACGATGAAGAATAAAACGATTCCATATTTGTCCGGGCGCTTTTTTGATGGTATCAGCTCTGGTTTGTTTATGATGGCGTTGCCCTGGATCATGTTGCAAGAGCCTGATATGGGAACGTTCGTGGCGATTACGGCACTTGTTTGTACGGGGCTATCATTTCTCAGTACGCCTTTCTTTTCGACGTTAACAGACCGGCACTCCCGGAAAATGATTTTGATATTGGTACAAGTGGCGCAGTCAACAACGGCACTGCTGGTTTGTATTGCGTACTGGATGGGGGCTGGTTCACATTGGATATTGGCAGCTTCACAGCTCGTATTTTGGGTCTCAAGTAATATCGCCTGGAATGCCAACAATGCGTTCACCCAGGAAAATTATGATCAGCAGGAATATGCAAAAATTTCCGGTTATCAGGAAATTGTCATGCAAGGGACTACGTTGGGGGCCGGTGCGCTGGGCATTTTTCTGCTTGAGATGTGGGGGATTGAAGAGTTTGCGGCCTTTGCGGCTATTGCATCTGGTATTGCTGTGTACAGTTATGTTGTGACGCCTTATCAGCGCAAGGTCAGACATTCGCACAACATACCGTTTCTAAGTCAGATTAAAGAGACCAAAATCATCTTTGCCCAGCAACCAAGGTTCTTTGGCTTCCTGCTTATTTCTTGCCTGTCTTACCCGGTGCTAACTTTTCTGGGGAAACTTGTTCCTATCTGGTTTGCCGATCTCAATATCTCCGGTAACTGGGTTGCGTTCTATAACATTGCTTTTGGTCTTGGCTCCTTGATGACGGGTGTGCTGGTCTCTCGAGTATTAGCCATGCTGTCGCACCGAGCCATTATGCAGTACTCGATGCTGATTCTGGCATTTACGTTGCTGCTAATGAGCGGCGTCATGCAGCCTCTGTATATTGTCTTGCTGACGCTTGGGTTTGGTTTCTTTAATGCGCTCAACCGTATTGCCAGAACGAACTGGATGCACCATACCATTCCGATGTCACAACGTGGTCGCGTGGATGGGGGAATGGCAATGTTTGCGACTCTAGTCCAGAGCCTGAGCTATGTGCTGATTGCATTTCTTGCCCATGTCGATGCCATCGAATATGGCTTTGTCATTGTGGGCTTTGTTGTCTTTTTCGCGAGTATCTGGATGTTGTTACTGGGACAGAAAATAGAGGCTGATCATGAGCTTGCACCGCAATACTGACAGGGAAAAGGGATTATGCTGTAATACTTCCTCGCCAGTTACCGGGAAGCAATTGTGTCATCTATTCAGCTTTACATAGAGTACTTTCGTCGCTGCTATCGTGCCGACAGCAGCGATTTGTCCATAGCCAATATCACCCGTGTACGAAAAGATAGAAAGCTCTATATCAAAGATGAAGATCTGTTGTTAACCGGTACGTTGCCCCGGCTGCCAATAGCCGGGAGCGAAGCTGAAGTATTGCGCCAGCAAGCTGATAATTTTCGCCGGGAAAGACGGCTGATCTATGGCTGCTTTATGATAAAAGGGCAGCTTGCGGCCAAAACCGGTTTTTCAAACCACCGCAGCATTGCAGCCCCTTTATTGTATCTGCCCGCGACGTTATCCCATGATGAGAACGAGCATCTCTGTGCCAGTATCGATACTTCCGACATGCGGGTTAATCTCGATGTACTTCGGCTATTGATCAAACCACAACTTGAAACGACTGTCGTAGATTCATTCCCCGTACCTGTATTTCCGATGACGGTTGAACAGATTGGACTTATTACCTGTTGGCTACGCGAAAATACAGATGTTCAGGATCTGGATGAACTGGCAAGATGGCCACAGCTGGTGGATGGGCAGGATTTTTTGCGTCGAAAGTCAGCCAAATCAGTATCCATCGCATGTGCCAGTATGCTTATTTTGGCAGATCGGTCCCGTGGGGTACGAGGTGTGTTGCACGAGCTCAATCAGCTTACGGCACAGCCCCATTACGCTCGGCCTTTGACGGGGATATTCGAAGGTGGTGCAGCCTCAGCTGGGCAACCGAGCACTGCTGTCGACCTGCTTAGCTATAAGTTAAGCAATGCCCAAATACAGACTCTGGAGAATGCTGCATCACTGCCTTTGAGCGTGATTGCGGGACCGCCGGGTACCGGAAAAAGTTTTACCATTTCTGCTATTGCCATAGACCGGATGTTAAACGGGGAATCTGTTCTGGTTGTGACGAAGACAGAGCAGGCGATTGATGTGATCGGCAAAAAGCTAAGGCATGATTTCGGCCTGGAAAGTGGTTTTGTTCATGCTAACGCATTGAGCTTTGTTAAAACGATGCGCCAGTATCTTGATACCATATTGTTCCAGGGTGTTGAGTGCCAAGACTCAGCGAAAGCGATGAAGAAACAGGTTAAGCGGGCGAGAAAAGATGTTGAGAAACATCAGGCTGCGTTTGAGCGGGCATTGTGGGCAGCTCGCTATGCGGGAGGTGAGAATAGTGGCTCCTGGCTGCAAAAAGGCATGGCAAATATCTACCACTCGTTAAAAGACGAGCAGGTGTTATGGCAAAGCCATCAGGCATTGGCGAAGCACCGTCAGGCTTTTCATCAAATAGCGATGGATTACGTTAATGTCTACCGAAATGAAAAGCTCAGTGGCTTGTTAGACTCCCGCCGGCAGGTATTGCAGGATTTTAATCGTGCATTAAAGTCAATGAACTCGAAAACTCAGGCAGAACGCTTTGCCAAGCTGGATGTGAAGACGGTACTTGAGGCGTTTCCGATATGGCTGGTTACCGCCGATGAGTTGAGCCAGTCATTGCCACTGATAGAGTCCATGTTTGATCTGGTGATTTTTGACGAATCGACCCAATGTGACATCGCCAGTGCGCTTCCTGCGCTGCATCGGGCGAAACGGGCTGTTGTGGTTGGTGATGACAAACAGCTACGCCACGTGTCGTTTCTGTCAAAATCAAAACAGGCTGAACTATGGAAGCAGAGCGGTTTTGCAGACAGCAAGCCGGTGAAATACAGCTACCGTGATCAATCGCTGCTCGATGTTGTCTCTGATTCACTAGACTCGCAGGCCTGTGTCGCCTTTTTGAATGAACAGTATCGCAGTAAATCTTCCTTGATAGCGTTCAGTAATGCCCAGTTTTATAACGGGCGCTTGAAGGTGATGCAATCACGGCCGAGTGTGTCTGCTCAGCCTGCATTGCACTTTATGCGCGTGGATGGCAAGCGAACTGCCACCGGTCGGAATACCGCGGAGAAGAATGCTGTCACTGAGCTTCTTTCTCTGCATATCGAGAGGTACAGGCACGCGCCGATAAAGCCGACTATCGGGGTGATTTCACCATACCGTGATCAGGCTGAATATATTGAAAATGCAGTCTGCAAACAATTTACACAGGGTGAACTTGCTGCCTTCGACGTGCGTGTTGCGACACCGTATGGTTTTCAGGGCGAAGAAAGAGACATCATGGTTCTTTCTATGGCGGTTGATGCGAATTCGGCCCGGGCTGCTGCTTATCTGAACCAGGAAGCTGCCTTCAATGTTGCAGTCACTCGGGCGAAGGAAAAGCAGATTGTGGTTTATTCGCTGGACCCTGAAGATCTTAGTCATAATAATTTATTCCGCCGTTATCTGGATTTCGCTCATCAGGAGGAGGTCGCGGGATCTGTGATCGAGAAAGCATGTACATTTACCGAGTTACTCAAAGAGCGACTTGAGGCTCTTGGTATGTCGGTCTGGATTGGGTTTGAAATCGCAGGGCAGGATGTAGATATTGTTTGCGAGTACGGCGGCAAGATCCTTGGCATTGATCTTATCGGTTATCGTGGTGAGTTTGAATCCTCATTTGATCTAGATACTTACCAAATGCTTTCCCGAGCAGGATTGGAAGTGCTGCCGGTATCTTATGCCATGTGGCTGAAAGACAGCGAGCAGGTAGTCGAGGCTATTCGTCAGCGGGTAGTGCTGTGAATCGGTAACCGTTGTGAAATAAAAAAGCGACCAGGTATCAATATCTGGCCGCTTGGATAGGAAAGGACAACGAGAAAGCTTTATCGTTTAGGTTTTAAACTTGCCCAGTTCTTTGTGAAGATCCGTAGCACTTTCGGCGAGCCCTTCACTGGTGATCAAAGAGGAGGTCATGCTATCCATGACGTCTGTTGCCGTATCATTGATAACAACCACATTGCGGTTGATCTCTTCTGCTACTGCACTTTGTTCTTCAGCGGCTGAGGCAATCTGATTGTTCATATCATTGATCACTTCGATGGCTTCATTGATTTCAGCAAGGGCATGCTGAGCTGCCTGAGTTTCCTCTTTGGTATCTATTGCCTGTTGCTGGCTTTGTTGCATAGATACCATGATGGACTGAGTGTCTTGTTCCAGTCGGCCTAGCATAGCCCGGATTTCTTCTGTCGACGTCTGGGTGCGGGTGGCCAGATTTCGTACTTCATCAGCAACAACCGCAAAGCCTCTACCGGCCTCTCCTGCTCGGGCTGCTTCGATGGCGGCATTGAGTGCCAGTAGGTTCGTTTGATCAGCAATACCGCCGATCTCTGTTAGCAAGCCCTGGATCGCGGCACTTGACTGGGCAAGGTTCTGAATTTGCTCTTGGGCATCATTGATGCGACCGGCTAATTCACTGACGGCAGTTGCTGTGTTGTCCATTTGGCCCATGCCGCTGAGGCTGTTGGACTGCACCTGACTTGCAGCAGCGGCTGCCTGTACCGCAGAACCGGCGACTTCCTGCGCCGATGCCGTCATCTGATTGATTGCCGCTGCCAGAGAGTTAACTTCGTTGACTTGCGCATTCAGCTTTTCTTTGGAGTCTTCGGCTTTTGCTTTGCCTTCCTGTGCGTTGAAGCCAACCTGATCCGCTGTTTGTTTTACCGAGCGGAGTGTCTCTTGCAGACGAATGAGAAAGGTGTTGAACCAGTGGGCCAACTGAGCCGTTTCATCTTGTCCCTTCACCTCTAGCCGATAGGTCAGGTCACCGTCGCCGTGAGCGACATCTTTGAATCGTTCAACAAGGTTAAACAGAACCTTGCCAAGAGAATGGGCAATGAAGGCAATAGCCGCGATACCTAGAGCGGCAGCAACCAAGCCAGCCAAAACACCTTTTTTAATAGCATGATCATTTTGGTTGCCTATCCAGCTTTCAAATGCTGAAACGCTCTGGATAAGTTTGCTACCCGGTACGGACACCATCACGATCCACGGTGCGCCTGAAGTATCAACAGAGGTGATGGCATACTCTTCGGCACCGATTGTGATGCGGTCTATTCCTTTCTGGCGCGCCAGTGACTGGATATCAGGCCATTGTGTGGCAAGTTCACTGGCGACCTTCTTGCCTACCTGGGACGGTGTACCACTGTTTGCCAGTACCGCCCCTTTCCAGGAGGTGATGATGATATTGCCTTCTCCCTGGAATAAATCACGAGCGAGACTCTCGCTTTGACCTTGAAGCTCGGCCAGAGAGAGATCGAAGCCCAATGACCCAATGATTTGGCCGTTGACTTTGATTGGCTGGCTAATCGTCGTGATAAGCTCCTCTTTGCCGCGAACCGGGTACATGTAGGGTTCCATCACAAAGGTTTGGCCCGTTTCGTACGGCATTAGGTGCCAGTCGTCTGTTCGTTCGCCATTACTGTTAAGCTTTGTATTTCGAAAGCTCTCCATGGCGACAGGATCAAAGCTGTTATTGGTGTTAGGAGAAAAGAATGGGGCAAGGTAGCCTTTGCTGTTGATTGCAGCTCGTGCTTCGTGTTCGGAGCTTGCGGGCCAGGTTTTCTGTTCCCATACCATGTAGCCGGCAAATACCGCGCGGTCCTGGGCTTCCAGGGCTGCAATAAACTGCTTCACTATGGTTTGGGCACCAGCTCCGTTTTCGCCACTTAATTCAATGATGGAACGTATCTGGTTGAGGTTGGCAAGAACAGGAAACAGTTTATTGGCGATGGTTTTTCCCTGTTCAGAAGCGGTTGCCTTCAAATTAAGGTTGGTGGCATCACTCAGTTGGACAGTAACCTTTTCGCTCACTTGCTGGTTAACGTTGGTAAATGCCGTCGTTGTCATTCCCATTGCAATAAGTAGTGTAAATGCCATCGCAATACCAGCGCTGATGGCAATACGTGTTCGAATTGTTTTAAACACGAAATATCCTTTAATATTATATGGTTATTGTGATTCAGCTGTTCTTGTTGAGGCTGCGGCTTCATCGTGTTTTAGGAAATGAATAGTTATCGATGAAAAGGTATTAAAAGAGCTGAAACAGCATTATATACAAAACAAATTAACAGGTTGTGTGGGTGTGTTAATGCTTTATTGGTATAAATTAAAGGCTGTTAATGGCGTTGGCTGGCTGAACAAAGTTGTTGTGTGACTGTTGAGGTATTCTTGATGATATTTTCTATCACTTGACAGTGACTTGGGTACAATGGCCGCCCTTTAATATGTGATTCGACGAATAATTATGACAATACCAACAACAATGACGTTCTTTGAACGTTTCGAAACCGACATTTTGGCTGGCAAGAAGACAATTACAATCCGAGATGAGTCAGAAAACAACTATGTCCCGGGAACGGTTGTCCGTGTGTCTACATTGGAAGGCGGGCGAGAGTTTTGCAGCCTGGAAATCTTGTCTGTTGAGCCAATTCTGTTTGATGATCTGTCTGATTTTCATGCGCAACAAGAGAACATGTCTCTGCCGGTTCTGAAGGACGTTATCCAGGAGATCTACCCGGGTATTGAGCAGCTGTATGTCATCACCTATAAGCTGTCACAGTAATAATGCTAGCCTGAGGTTATTCAGAGGACTAAAACTATCCTCTTTTTAGTGGCTTTGAGCTACCAGAGTTATTAAGCGCTTTATTCATCTGTTTAATACGGGTGATGATTGCGGCGTTGATACTATTGGCGGGGTACTGATTCTTGGTATTTATTTTCCCCATCGCAACCTCGGTGAGGAGATTCATCACTTGATCAACATGATCTGCAACCCAGATATGGAAGTTGCCGTTTTGCACGGAGTGGCGAACGTTTTCGTTAACCATTAAGTGAGCAAGGTTTGTTCTGGGTATGATAACGCCTTGCTCGCCGGTTAGTCCTTTAAGGTTGCAAATATCATAGAAGCCTTCGATCTTCTCGTTGACCCCGCCAATGGCTTCGATATTTCCATGCTGATCAATAGCGCCAGTGACGGCTATGTTTTGTTTTATCGGGATCTGTGCAATCGCTGACAGCAAGGCACAGAGCTCCGCGGCAGAAGCACTATCGCCATCTATCATTCCGTAGGATTGCTCGAAAGTGAGGGTGGCCGAGAAGGACAGGGGTTGCTTTTGCTCGTATTGTTCGCGCAGATAGGCTGTTAGGATCATGACACCTTTCGAGTGGCTTGGACCGCTCATATCCACTTCGCGCTCAATGTTGACGACATTGCTTTGCCCGAGATGAACCACAGCAGTAATACGGCAGGGGCGGCCGAACATATTTTCATCAACACTGATAATTGAAAGCCCGTTGACCTGGCCAATTTTGCTACCCTGAGTATCGATTTGGTTAATACCGCGCTGGATATTATCGGTGATGCACTCTTTCAGGTAACCGCTTCTAAACTGCTTTGCCTCAATGGCTTGCTGAATCAAATTGTCTGTGATGACGGCCTGCTCATGTTGTCTGGCCAGGAAATCTGCTTCGAGTATGATGGCACTGATATTGCCCCGGTGGAGAGTGAGCTTTTCGCCGTCTTCTGCTTGCCGAGCCGCAAATTCAATGAGCCTTGCCACGGCAGTTCGATCAAGCGGGCGTGCCTTTGCGTCTGACTGCAACTGCCCGATAAGCTGCGAATAGTGCAAGCATGATTCCTCCGTGCGGTTGATTTCTTCTGAGCAGTCAGCCTGAACCTTAAAAAGCTGGCTGAATTCGGGGTCGTATTGTTTGAGCATGTAGTACATCATGCGATCGCCGATGAGGATAATTTTGACATCAAGAGGAATGCTATCGGGTTCAAGGCTAGCAATACTATTGACGCTAAGAAGCTGTTCAAGAGGCTGGAGTCTGATCTGGTTCGATAGCAAGGTACGTTTAAATACATCCCAGACGAAAGGTTTGTTGAGTAATTGAATAACATCAATAACTAAAAATCCGCCGTTGGCGCGATGAAAGGCACCCGGTTTAATTAAGGTGAAGTTAGTGACAAAAGTGCCCAGTTCGCCTTTGTGCTCAATTCGGCCAATTAAGTTAGCGTAAGTTGGATTGTCCTCATAAATCACGGGTGATGCGTCAGTATCACTGTTATCAACGATGATGTTGACGTCATAAACGGTGTAAGGGCTAAAGCTGAGTTTTTGGCCTGTGTACTCGTTGATTTCGGTTTCAAGGCTGCCGTTAAAGAGGGGAATATTGTCGAGAACGTGCCTTTTTAGGTTTTCTATATAGTGGCTAACAGAGTCGATGGCTAGCAACTCTTCTGGTAGCTGGCCGATAAGATAGTCGACTGTGATCAACATATAATCACGTTCTAGTTTGTTTTTCTTCTCCTTCATTTCCTGATCCCAGTGAGGAACCTGTTTTAGGAGGTTAACCAGCAAGAGGCGAAGCTCTTCAATAGACTTGTCTATAACTGCTTTCTCATCATCAGGCAGCTTGTCGAACTCTTCTTTACTGAGTACTTTGTCCTTTTTGATTGGGTGAATAAGGTAGCCGTTTTGCGAGCGCTTCAAGATGCAGTGTTGTGCCTTGGCTTTTTCTTCTATCGACTGAAAGGCTGCTATTTCTCTCTCGTTAAGCTCGTTTTGCAATCGGTCTGCATGTTGGACGTAGTCTTCATTTTGCAATAATGTCGGAACCGTTTTTTTTAATGCTTCGATGAGCGCATGTATTTCAGATTTCAGCCTTTTTCCCATCCCCGCGGGTAACTGAAGTGCGACAGGCTTGTTTCCGTCTCTGAAATTATTGACATAACACCAGTCAAACAGCGGTTTGTCTGGATCGCGATGCTGAAGCAGAAGTTGCTGTGCAATGACATGTTTACCAAGTCCGGTAGAGCCCATTAGGAAGATATTAAAACCAGCCGATTGGACTCCTACGCCTAGCTTGATTGCATCTATCGCGCGCTCCAATCCGAGAGGGGGGCTACTCTGGTTGATGTCATCAGTTGTATCAAAATCAAACTGATCTGGATCGCAAGGGTGAAAAAGCTCGGCTGCGGTAAGCTTTGTGGCTTGGGTTGGGATTGCCTCCTTGCTGCGTGGGTTAGCCTTTGATGAAATACCTTTCATAGCATTGGATCACCTGTCATTGTTGTTGTATCGCTAAGTATAATAACCAATGGCGCTTGTTTCTGAGTTTACTGGTGAAATCGAGCTGTTAAGGCCGGATAATGGAGGGAATGACTACAAGGTTGCTTAGTAAACTTACGCAATTTCTCCTATCTTTATGAGGGAGGTTGTTATGATCGAGTTTGATAAAATGTCTGACTTTTTCTCGGGCTTTTATGGCTTCAAGCCAAGGGATGAATTCATCTATCTCGATTTCCATTTACGCACAACAGTGTTGGAACGCTTTACAACGCTGCCGTTTGTGCTTGATTTGCTAAAGGGAAAGAAACACCTCATTGCGATAACCGATCATAATGACATCAGAGGCGCCATCGCAGCTTGTGATCTCGGTATTAATAATGTCCCGGCCATTGAAGTCGGATGTAGTGACGGGTTCGATCTTCTTGTTTTCTTCAAAGAGCTAGCCGATTTAGAAACCTTTTATCGTCAAGAGGTTGAAAGCAATAAGCACCTATATAGAATGACGAGAACAACCAAAGACATATTCTATTATCTTGATGTACTTGCCGACAGGCCGTGCTATCTCTCAATCCCTCATATCAATGGCTTTGCCCAGAATAATTACCTGAAAAATAAACCTGATATTAAAATGGTCCTCAATAGAGTTGATGCCATAGAGACGTATAACCACGCGCTGCCAAAAAACAGGAATATCAACGCCCAGATAATAAGGCGAGTGTATCAGCGGGATGCGACGTTTGGCAGTGATGTTCACATTAACCATGAGCTGCAGTCGTTTTACCGGTTATTGGAAAGCGAAGAAAAGCGATACCGTAAGCTGATGGGTAACTTGTACGAACAGCAAATACCTAAAAGTATAAGTGCTTGATACATTAGTTGAAGCCCATAAAAGGGAACCTTACTGCGTCATACCTTGCCGCGTATTCTCTACTAAAATTGTACTGATTGCTTTCACTCTAGGCGGTAGCTTCGAATCGCACGCTGGTGCCTTGTTGCAGACAGGTAGGATTCATGATGAATGACAGTGAAAAACAACAAGTAATAGATTTGTTGAATAATATCATGGAAGTAGAATTGGCCGGTGTGGTTCGCTACACCCACTATTCCCTGATGGTGTTTGGCTATAACCGGATTCCGATTGTCTCCTGGTTGAAAGGCAATGCCAATGAGGGCCTTGTCCATGCTCATAAAGCGGGTGAAATGGTGACTCTGCTCGGTGGGCACCCCTCTCTGAAGGTCGGCCCTTTGCTGGAAACCCGAAAACACGATATCGGTGATATTCTCCGGGAGAGCTTGGACCATGAGAAGGCGGCTTTGGCCCTTTATTATAAGTTGTTGCACCTGGCAGAGGGAAAGTCGGTATTATTGGAAGAGTACGCAAGGGAGATGATTGCCCAGGAAGAGCTTCACCTTGATGAGGTGGATAAAATGCTCAGAAAACCGGGTGATGTAAAGCCATTTGATAGTTAACCCCTCTATATTAACGCCAGCAGCACGGAAGCTGCTTTGCTTCACGCCTATTCTATTGATGAAACAGTTCTTTTCTTATCTATCTGTACCGACGTATTATCTTATACCCAGACATCCATTATCTCGGTAGGTTATGTCCCACGACAAGAGCGATAGCACTCAACAAATAAAAGCACTGAATCCACTACTGCCAATACTCAGGTTCGTGAAGCCTTATAAAACCATGGTAGCCGCTGCGCTGCTGGCCTTGTTGGTTACCGCCGTAGTTAGCCTGTCGATAGGGCAGGGGGTGAAGATGATCATCGATAATGGCTTTATGGCGGGCTCCAAAGAGCAACTCAGTCACGCCATTGGTGTGATGGTGGTAATGATCAGCATTTTGGCTGTCGGTACTTTTACTCGCTTCTATCTGATGTCCTGGCTGGGAGAGCGAGTTTGCGCCGATATTCGCAAGGCAGTTTTTGACCGTTTGCTCGCTTTGCATCCGAGTTATTTTGAAGAGAACCGCAGCGGCGAGATCATGTCTCGGCTAACGACTGATACCACATTATTGCAGTCAATTATCGGTTCGTCTTTCTCAATGGCGCTGCGCAGTCTCCTGATGCTGGTAGGCGGCTTGCTGATGTTGGTACTTACCAACTTGAAACTGACACTAATGGTGGTGGGCTGCGTGCCTGTGGTGCTCCTGCCGATGCTCTATTACGGACGCAAGGTTCGTCGTCTGGCAAGAGAAAGTCAGGATAGTATCGCCGATGTTGGTACCTACGCCGGGGAGATCATCCAGAATATCAAAGTAGTTCAGAGTTACACCCGGGAGAGCCAGGAAAAGAAAGCGTTTGGTGCCGAGGTTGAAAATGCCTTTTCAGTCGCACGACAGCGTGTACAGCAGCGTGCTGTACTTATTGCGGCGGTGATATTTTTGGCATTTGGTGCTATCAGCATCATGCTGTGGGTCGGCGGTATGGACGTGCTGGCAGGAAGGATCAGTGAAGGTGAACTGGCTGCTTTCGTATTTTATGCGGTGATGGTTGCGATGTCAGTGGCAACGATATCTGAAGTTTATGGTGAGTTACAGCGCGCTTCAGGATCGGCCGAGCGATTATTTGAGTTGCTGGCAGTTGAAAGTGCCATACAGGCACCACAACAAGTGGTGAAAGTCGACTCGTCAGCAGAGACTGTGATTGCCTTTGATGCGGTAAACTTCAGTTATCCATCGCGCCTGAACAGTGCTGCTTTATCCGAAATAACCCTATCGATAAGAAAAGGGCAGGTGGTTGCATTGGTTGGTCCTTCGGGAGCCGGAAAAACGACGTTGTTTGAGTTATTGCAACGTTTTTATGATCCGTCTTCAGGTGAGATACGACTCAAAGGCGCGCCGATCCACAGGCTTGAACCCCAGGCACTTCGTCAGCAAATGGGGATGGTGCCACAGCAGCCAATCATGTTCAGCGCGGATGTATGGCACAACATCCGCTATGGCCGTCCGGATGCGTCGGATGAAGAGGTTATCTTGGCTGCCAAGCGCGCGCATGCCCATGACTTCATTCTTGAGTTGCCTGAGGGATACAAAAGTTATCTCGGTGAGCAGGGAGTACGTTTATCTGGTGGGCAGAAACAACGGGTTGCTCTTGCCCGTGCAATTTTGAAAGATCCGGATATCTTGTTACTGGATGAAGCAACGAGTGCCCTGGATGCCGAGAGTGAGTTTCATGTTCAGGCTGCGCTTAATGAGTTGATGGAAAACAGGACAACGCTGATCATCGCCCATCGTCTTTCGACTGTTATTCATGCCGATGTTATTGTGCTGCTGGATCAAGGCCGTATTGTGGCCCGAGGGACTCATTCGCAATTGCTTGAAGAGTCTACGCTGTATCAGCGTTTATGTGAGCTTCAGTTTGATACTTCTGATACAGAGCGAAACCGGCAGATGTAGGTATGTATGCGATCTACCGGTCAGCTCAGGTATTAATCGTTATTGTCTGGCCTTACCTTTTGGGCTGTAAACAAACCTGAAGGTTTGCCGGTCGCATCGTAATGGCGAACTCCTCTTCTACTTCGGGAGAGGTTTCTGGTTTGGTAATAAAGAAGTGCTGGCAAAGCATGGCTATCACCATTTGGGCTTCCATGAAGGCCAATGATTCACCGGGGCAGTGACGTGCTCCGCCGCCAAAGGGAAAATGGCTGGTGGCTCTGTGCGGGCAGGCTTCATGGCTGAGTGAGTCTTCAAGCCAGCGTTCTGGTTGGAACTGTTTGGCATCAGGAAATAGGGATTCATTTAGCCCTCCGAGCCGCGTCAGCAAGAACATGCTGGTTCCCGCGGGTAACTGTGTTCCGTCTAGCAATGTTTGTTCGCTTGCCGTTTCGGCGGAAATCATGGGAGCGGTGGATTTTAACCGTAATGTCTCACGTGCGACTGCCTCTAAATATTTCAGCTCTTCCAACCCTTCCACACACAGTTTACCGCCATTAGTCGCAATCACCTTTTCTGCTTCTTCAGCAATTTTCTGCTGAACCTCCGGCATCTGGCGGATAAAATACAACATCCAGGCTATAAGGTTGGAGGTTGTGTCCTCACCCGCCAGAAGCAGGGTCAGAATGTTGGCAAACAATTCTTCATTGTTCAGGCGATTGTCGTCATCGTTAGAGGCGGAGACCATTGCTTGCAATATGGTCTCTGGTGATTCTGCTAATTCGGGCCTTTGGTGCAGCTCTTCACGTGTTTGTTCTACTATTTCCAGCGCGTATTTTTCGACTTCGACCAATGCCTGATCTAACTGCCGGTCTTTTTTGAGCTTGATGTACTGCCAGTAAGGAAAGGGCATTTTGGTGCGGCTGTTTAGTTGCGGAAAGATCACTTCAAGGTGTGTTTGTAATCCGTCTTCGTCTTTCTCCAGTAGGCGAGTGTCATGCCCAAAAACCAACGTTGTGGTGATATCAACGGTAAATCGACGGAGATCATCGTGGATATCGAGAGCCGTCGACTGATTACAGCTGTGTAGTAGTCTGCGTCTGAGTCGCTCGGTAGTCTGTTCCAGTAACGGGAAGAACGAAGCCAGGCTTTTCTTGCTAAAAGCCGGCATGATAAGCCTGCGTTGTCGTTTCCAGTCCTCACCATTGGCAGAGAGTACACCGTGGATACCTAACTCTTTGAATACGCGTTCCAGGTTGGCTGTACGGTTAAATGCCTTTGGCCGTCGGCGTAAGATGTCTTTCACAATCACAGGATCAGAGATGACGACGAAAATCATGCCGGCAAGATCGACTTTGTAGGTATCGTCATAGTCTGCCGCCCATTTTTCCAGTTGCTGGTGGAGAGTCGTATTTTTTACTTGCAGGAAGTTACCGAGTACCGGCCAGCCTTTGGGCTGAGGAAGATCACCCAGTGATCTTATTTCTTGCTGGTTGTTGCGTACTACTGATTCCGTCATGCCAGTTATCTCCGTTGTCGTTATCTACTTTGAAGGGGCAAAGTAGATAAGTTGAGTTGCATACAGATCGTACCAGTTGATAAGTATAGCCATGTTGTTGATATTTTCTTCAAAGAGGCGGGAAAACTGGCTTCTTTTATTTATGCATTCAAATGAGAATGCTTATTTTTCAGTTTTGTTGCCACTGCTGAGGGATCTGGCTGCATTATTGGAGTAACATGCTCTCATCGTCGCCCAAGTTATCAGTGTTATGGAAAATCTATCAGCGCAGAGTCTTCATCAAGAAGATGCATTGTCACGACTCAAAAAAGCATTTATTACCGGTATCTGGGCAACACTAGCCAGTATTTCAGTCGGTTTTTTGTTCAAAATCTGGTTGGCACAATGGGTGCCCAAAGGGGACTTGGCTCTCTTTAACAGTGTGGTCGACATTATTTCACTGTCATTGATTCTGATGACAGGGTTCCGTTCATCAATGGTAGTAAGCTACAGTCAGACTCAGAATGACCGCGATATTATTAATATTTTCCGGTTTAGCCTGATTGTCATGGTACTGATCACCTGGGGGCTGGTGATTCCATATATCAAGCATGAGCTGCATATTGATGTTGGGTATCTGGAGTTAGTCGGGGTCATTTTCAGCATGGGGCTTAAGGTTTACTTTACCAACCTGGTCGCCATGTATCGTCTCTACAGTATTTCTAACAAGGTGACCTGGCTTGAGCCTGTTGGCAACGTTGTTTTGTTCTTGCTTTGCTATTACGTACTCCGACTGGAAGCGCTGTCGTCTTTGTTTTATAGCATGAGTCTCTCTTCGTTGGGGATGGCGGCATTTATGTATATCCGCCGTCGAAAAGAGATAGCGACCCGGCCATTGGCAACGGTACAACTTGATCCGGCGCTCATTAGTTACGTGAAAAAAAGTTTTACGGCATCCCTGGAAGCCGGGGCAAGTATCTTGATGATATATATCACCGTATTGCTGACTATAAGCTATTTCAGCATTGACGAGCTAGGTGATTTTCAGGTGATTGTCCGGCCGGTCTTTACCTATATGACTATGCTGTTTGTATTCCCGATTTACCGTTTTGTATTGCCGGAGCTGGCTGTTTGTGTTCGCAAGGGGCAACATGAACAAATCAAAGCCATTCGACACTGGGTCTTCAAGGTTGCCGGTCTTGTCTCTGCCGTGTTTTTTGTCACTATGCTTCTGTGGGGAGAGCGTATTGTATTGTGGGTATTCCCGGCAGAATACAAAAGCGCTGTGCCGGTGTTGTTCCATTTCTCACTCTTTTTTATTTTCATGATGCTCAATGCCTATCAGCTTGCCTATATCAAGGCACACGGTAACTTCACTCAAAGTCTATTTATCCGACTGAGCGGGATCATTACCCTGGTTGGTGCGTTTTATTTGCTGTCGCTATTTACCACCAATGTGGTGGCGATTATTGTCGCTCTCGGCTTGGGCTACTTAATGATGTTTCTTCTTTCTTCGGTTGCCGAGTATCGGTTAGTGAGAAGGTATCGTGACATGGTGCCAGCATAATCAAAGTTACTATTTCACAATCAAGAGAAGCCTCATAGATAATCAGGAGGCTTCATTGTCTTGGCCTGTATCTGCATGTGTTTCTTCATACAGGTCTTGAATATCAGTCAGGTAAACGAGGAGGGGGATACCAGGTTCATTAGTTGCTTAATCAAGGACTTAATGAMCCTGGCGGGAGAGGTTTTAGGCAAGTTTAAATCGAGCGACATTATCTTGCAGGCTGACAGCCAGTTGACTCAATTCTACGCAGGCCTGGGCTGTTTGCCCGGCACCAGAAGCCACCTCTGTTGACGATAAGCTGATGTTTTCCACATTGCGTCCGAGCTCTTCAGTGACAGAGTTCTGCTCGCTACAGGCGCTGGCAATTTGCATACTCATTGTAGCTATCTGGC
>NZ_RSEJ01000190.1 GCF_009910675.1 Photobacterium alginatilyticum
AGGAACAACGAAAGGGCGAAAGAAGCCCGATTTAGAGAACTCTGTGAATTGAGACGARTTATTGCTGAAAAATCTCCCRAGGCTCAAGCTGAACGAGCCGAAATKTTAGGAAKATGCCSAAATTGCGCKCGAACAAAWTGCGAAGGCGGCATTAGAGACAGAGGKTACCAACATCTCCGCTGTGACCACGRCAGGSGAATGATGKCAGGAAATAGATATTATAAATTCGACGTTGTCAACGGGGATGCAGTTGATCGCMCGGATATTTTAAAAAAGCTMTGCACCTGTCAACGATGCMAGCTTTGCGAATGGCGACGTGTGATGCMTRTGTACGAACGACTGAAGGCGGAACTTTCATAAAAAAAATATAAAAAAAAATATATATATAAAAAAAAATGAAAAAAAAAGAAAAAGAAAAAAAAWATAKAAAAAGGGAAAAATCTGTGTATAAAAATGATGTTGATRRKGKGATCGAACCACTTCCTTAAAAACTCGTTCAATTTTCCTCAGATGGCGAACGAAAACCGACACATCAACATYCGACTGCTCACTTTAGCAYTGTKTTTACATCGAACTCCTCTTCCTAATCACATCTGGTTCCCAATAGTCATACAAGTTCGACAGAATAGGATAGCTG
>NZ_RSEJ01000191.1 GCF_009910675.1 Photobacterium alginatilyticum
TCTCAAAATCATCATCTTCCCCCATTGCTCCTATCAAATCCATGTTAACAATTTCATAGTTCGTGAGAATTTCACGTATGGTAACATTATCCGGATTYTGCCTTGCTCCGGCCATGTTWAGCTCARTGTGWTATTCYTTCTTTCCTTCCTYTCCTTTTMCTAGWGCASAWGTACCTCAGAAAAATTYAWGGTTAGATAGAAWTAAATAATCACAATAAAAGTCTTATTCAAATTAGAAATAATAAACTAATAATTACAGCCGTCCCCGGCAACGGCGCCAAAAACTTGTTAGGCGTTTTCTCAACACACAATTTATCCTCAAGTATGAAGGATATCGATTGTAGTCGCGAAGTGACCAAGTTTAATATCGAATCCACGAGGCGGTTAATATCTTTTATTATCTACTAGTAATTATGACKATAWGAGAAATTGYAGTTGTTTGGGTTTGATCTAAATAACTATGCACTAATAAATTAAATAACAGGAATAAGAGATGATAAGTTGTGATCAAGTAARATARWAGGTAGTYCGTYGGRTCATCCAGTTTCACTTGTTAATYYATAYTYTCGTRTGTCRATGTCCGMCTCTRCCTTGTGGTTTATGGACGCATCACTAAGCCATGCACATCTACCCTAT
>NZ_RSEJ01000192.1 GCF_009910675.1 Photobacterium alginatilyticum
CACCTTATTGCAGGCGTTAGGCATGACAAAAGACTGCTTTTGGATCTGGTCGTAACCACGTCGCCCAAGAACGGGAACTCTTAGTCCATTCGCTCATCGTAGGGCTGTCCTTAAAGTTCTGGGAAACGCAGGTTGCTCCGTTCTTTGCTGCCTCAGATTATGGCAATAAGCATTCCTAGCTTCCTCGATACAAAGCAGTGAACGGCTTGTCGTTTACTCAAGCCATGAGTCTAGTGATGCAGCCTCGATTAGCACCTCATTAGGCTGTCATGCAAATGTCGTTGGCTTTAAGGTGTTGATAGTCATCATGTCTCGTGAGGATTCGAAGGTGCTGTATCCCATGGTTGGCACTAGATTATGCTGAGAGTTYGCCGGCCAAGTAGGAATGTCACAAGTGGAAATGCCTAACAAAGCAATCAAGGTGACCCGTTACACTCGGYGGTTTTGGTATGAAGTTCGGTGCGCTTGGCTGGTTTTGCGTGGGGCACCTTATTGCAGGCGTTATGCACCTTAGAGCCAAGTTCATCGATGGTAGAATGTTCATCGTATATTTCCACGATTTCTCTGGCTATTCGTTCAGCGAAAGGCTGCCTGAAAGTTCAGAGAACAGCAGGTTGTCGTTTTCTTTGTCGC
>NZ_RSEJ01000193.1 GCF_009910675.1 Photobacterium alginatilyticum
TACTAGGAAACGTAAAACGGGGTTTCAAAAGGAACACTTGGTCAATCACCCGGAGCTCCTTGACTTGACTTGATGGTTGGCCAACGTCCCTCCCCCACCTTCAACTCCAAGCTAAGCTGCTACTGCGAAACGTAAAACGGGGTTTCAAAAGGAACACTTGGTCGGGTTGGTCAACGTGACCGCTAGCTCCAACTCCAAACCGTGAGAAATGTATTTGTTGCCTATGTCCACATACGTTACGTTGCCTTGCGCCAATCTTGCTAACATACTTTGCATTGGCAACGTGACTTGTAGCTTGCTTGCCCATGATGCTTAACTCTGGCACACGGCAAGAATCTCACTAACTGACGTATTGAGAAAATCTTCGTAACATATTTTGCCAACGTAGAAACTTGTTAACTCGGACMTACCGCGTTGCCTTGAGCAAATATTGGTAACAWCCCTCTTGGCCAAACTGMTTAACGTACTGTAGCTGCGTATTCTCGAAAAAGTCACCGGAATGGAAWAAAAAAACACCCCAATCGGACGTCGGAGTTGGATGGGCCTCGAAAAATTAATAGGAATGAAAAAAAAAAAACACCCCAATCGGACGTCGGGGTAACAAGTTATGCCCGTTGCAAAATCA
>NZ_RSEJ01000027.1 GCF_009910675.1 Photobacterium alginatilyticum
CTAGAGCTAGTAGAAATGGAAGTTCGTGAACTTCTATCTGAGTACGAATTCCCAGGTGACGACTGCCCAGTAATCATGGGTTCTGCTCTTGGCGCGCTAAACGGCGAGAAAGAGTGGGAAGACAAGATTGTTGAGCTAGCTGAAGCACTGGACAACTACATCCCAGAGCCAGAGCGTGCGATCGACCGTCCGTTCATCCTACCTATCGAAGATGTATTCTCAATCCAGGGCCGTGGTACTGTTGTAACTGGCCGTGTTGAGCAGGGTATCATCACTGTAGGTGACGAAGTAGAAATCATCGGTATCAAAGAGACCACTACAACGACTTGTACTGGTGTTGAGATGTTCCGTAAGCTTCTTGACGAAGGCCGTGCTGGTGAGAACGTTGGTGTTCTACTACGTGGTACTAAGCGTGACGAAGTTGAGCGTGGTCAGGTTCTTGCTAAGCCAGGTTCTATYACTCCGCACACTACTTTCGAGTCAGAAGTATACGTTCTGTCTAAAGACGAAGGYGGCCGWCACACGCCATTCTTCAAAGGCTACCGTCCACAGTTCTACTTCCGTACAACTGACGTAACTGGTACTATCGAGCTACCAGAAGGCGTTGAAATGGTAATGCCTGGTGACAACATTAAAATGGTTGTTACTCTAATCGCTCCTATCGCGATGGACGAAGGTCTACGCTTTGCGATCCGTGAAGGCGGTCGTACAGTAGGTGCTGGTGTTGTTGCTAAGATCGTTGAATAATATTTGACGACAAGGCACCAAAAAGGGCATCATTTGATGCCCTTTTTCTGCGTTCGATTTTTGGTCAGGTTGTTTTTTGGTCAGGAACGTAGAGTAAAAGTTTATTGAGATGAAGTTTTTTCTATGTAATTAAGGCGTTAGCGCTTTCCTTCATTTATGGCCTCGCACTTGCGGGGTTATTTTCGTCTATATTGAGACTAGTTACAGGTTGGTTGTATGAAAGCGAATGCCGAAAACCAAAGCAGCTCTAGCAGTATGGATGGCCTAAAATGGGTCGCTGTATTTGCTTTGCTAGCTGCCGCTGTGGTTGGTAATTACCTGTACAGTGATGTTTCTGTAGTGTTGCGCGCCTCGGCCGTTGTAGTTCTTGTAGCTGCAGCTGGTGGTCTTGCCGCACTTACAGCAAAAGGTAAAACCGCGATTACGTTTGCCCGCGAATCGCGCATGGAAGTCCGCAAGGTAGTATGGCCTACTCGTCAGGAAGCTACGCAGACAACCTTTATCGTTTTAGCTGTCACTGTCATTATGGCGTTAGCCTTGTGGGGTATCGACGGCATCATGGTCCGTCTAGTCCGCCTAGTTACCGGTGTGTGAGGTAAGAGTTCATGAGCGAAGCTCCAAAAAAACGATGGTATGTAGTACAGGCCTTTTCAGGTTTTGAAGGTCGTGTAGCGCAATCACTACGTGAGCATATCAAGATGCATAGCATGGAAGACTACTTTGATGAGGTACTTGTACCGACCGAGGAAGTAGTTGAGATGCGTGCAGGTCAGCGCCGTAAGAGTGAACGTAAGTTCTTTCCAGGCTATGTGCTTGTACAGATGGTGATGAACGATGAGACATGGCATCTGGTACGTAGTATCCCTCGTGTAATGGGGTTCATCGGCGGCACTTCAGACCGTCCAGCTCCTATCTCTGATAAAGAGGCGGATGCCATTCTTAACCGTCTTCAGCAGGCAAGTGAATCACCAGTTCACAAAACTGTCTTTGAGCCGGGTGAAGTTGTACGTGTTACCGACGGGCCTTTTGCAGACTTTAACGGCGTTGTAGAAGAAGTTGACTACGACAAGAGCCGCGTGAAGGTTTCTGTATCGATCTTCGGCCGTGCAACACCGGTTGAGCTTGAGTTCGGTCAGGTTGAAAAAAGCTGATCAATAATTAATCAGCTGTTATTGTCAGGGGCGTGAAATTGGACTATAATTTCGCGCCCTTTCGTTAGACGGGGAGTCTGTTCTTTTACGAATAGACGTTCGAACCCAAATTTAGGTATATAGCAATGGCTAAAAAAGTAGAAGCATACATCAAGCTGCAGGTTGCAGCTGGTGCAGCAAACCCTAGTCCACCGGTTGGTCCAGCTCTTGGTCAGCACGGTGTGAACATCATGGAATTCTGTAAAGCGTTCAACGCTAAGACTGACTCAATCGAGAAAGGTCTTCCAATTCCTGTTGTTATCACAGTATACAACGACCGTTCTTTCACGTTCGTTACTAAGACTCCACCTGCAGCAGTTCTTCTGAAGAAAGCAGCAGGCGTTAAGTCTGGTTCTGGCCGTCCTAACACTGAGAAAGTTGGTACTGTTACTGACGCTCAGGTTCAGGAAATCGCTGAAACTAAAGCGGCTGATATGACTGGTGCTGACATCGAAGCTATGAAGCGTTCGATTGCTGGTACTGCTCGTTCAATGGGCCTAGTGGTAGAGGGTTAAGACAATGGCAAAACTGACTAAACGCATGCGCGTTATCCGTGACAAAGTTGACGTAACTAAAGAGTACGAAATCAACGAAGCTGTTGCTCTTCTTAAAGAACTAGCTACTGCTAAATTTACTGAAAGTGTTGACGTTGCTGTTAACCTTGGCATCGATGCACGTAAATCTGACCAGAACGTTCGTGGCGCAACTGTGCTACCACACGGTACTGGTCGTGATATCCGTGTTGCTGTGTTCACTCAAGGTGCAAACGCAGAAGCTGCTAAAGAAGCAGGCGCTGACCTAGTAGGTATGGAAGAGCTTGCTGACCAGGTTAAGAAAGGCGTGATGGACTTTGACGTTGTTATCGCATCTCCAGATGCAATGCGCGTTGTAGGCCAGCTTGGTACTATTCTTGGTCCACGCGGTCTGATGCCAAACCCTAAAGTTGGTACTGTAACTCCTAACGTTGCTGAAGCAGTTAAGAATGCTAAAGCGGGTCAGGTTCGTTACCGTAACGACAAGAACGGCATCATCCACACTACTATCGGTAAAGTGGATTTTGACGCAGCAAACCTTAAAGAGAACCTAGAAGCACTTCTAGTTGCTCTGAAGAAAGCTAAGCCTTCTTCTGCTAAAGGTACTTTCATCAAGAAAGTTAGCATCTCCACCACTATGGGTGCAGGTGTAGCGCTAGACCAGAACTCTCTGGAAACTAACGCACAATAATTTGCAGAACTGCCAGGTTAGTGTATAATCTGGCGTTCACAAATTCATGGCTGAGGCTAATTGCTTGTAAATTAGCCTTCGTCCAAGACCGTAGGCGTTCTTAGGAACTTAATACTACCTACGTAGACGGTGCCAGAACATGATTGATGTAAATCTGTCTTGGATCTGCGCCGTAAAGACTCTCCTGTCATACTGGCAGTGAGTGGTGTAATGACTGGGGTAACCCAGCTAAATCCAGGAGCTAATCCAATGGCATTAAATCTTCAAGACAAAAAAGCAATTGTTGCTGAAGTCAACGAAGCTGCCAATGGTGCCCTGTCTGCAGTTGTTGCTGACTCTCGTGGCGTTGCAGTTGATGCGATGACTTCTCTACGTAAACAAGCTCGTGAAAACGGCGTTTACCTGAAAGTTGTTCGTAACACACTAGCACGCCGTGCAGTTGAAGGTACTGACTTCGAGTGTCTACAAGATACTTTTGTTGGTCCTACACTGATCGGTTTCTCTAATGAGCACCCAGGTGCTGCAGCGCGTCTTTTCAAAGACTTCGCTAAAGAGAACAAAGATTTCGAGATCAAAGCAGCCGCATTCGAAGGCGCTGTTGCTGACGCAGAAATTCTTGCGACACTACCAACTTACGACGAAGCGATTGCACGCCTAATGATGTGCATGAAAGAAGCTTCAGCTGGCAAGCTGGTACGTACTATCGCAGCTCTACGCGATCAGAAAGAAGAAGCAGCGGCTTAATTGCCCTGGTTTCTCACTGGTTGCTATTTAAACTAATTGTTGATTTCAAAGAGAATTGTTATGTCTATCACTAACGAGCAAATCCTAGACGCAGTTGCAGAAATGTCTGTAATGCAAGTTGTTGAGCTTATCGAAGCTATGGAAGAAAAATTCGGTGTTTCTGCTGCAGCTGCAGTAGTAGCAGGCGGCGCAGCAGGCGGTGAAGCTGCTGAAGAGCAAACTGAATTTGACGTAATCCTAACTTCTGCTGGTTCTCAGAAAGTTCAGGTTATCAAAGCAGTACGCGGCGCAACTGGCCTAGGTCTGAAAGAAGCTAAAGGTCTTGTAGACGGCGCTCCAGCACCTCTGAAAGAAGGTGTTGACAAAGCTGAAGCTGAAGCTCTTAAAGCTCAGCTAGAAGAAGCTGGTGCTTCTGTTGAAATTAAGTAATTATTACTTAATTTCTTAGCCTGAAAAGGCTAATGGCTGGTGGCTAATTGCCACCGGCCTTTTTGCGCTGTAGGGTAGTGGTGTTTTTCACATTGTTTTGCAACCACTAACTGTGCAAAAAACAGCTCTTTTTTGAAGCTGTTCCTACAATAAACAGTGTTATTAGTCACTGCTCCTCGTTTTGAGCAGTTTGGATCACTTATCAGCGATCTGAGGAACCTATGGTTTACTCTTATACCGAGAAAAAGCGTATCCGTAAGGATTTTGGTAAGCGTCCACAAGTGTTGGACATACCATACTTGCTGTCGATCCAGCTTGAGTCTTTTAAAAAGTTCATCGAGCAGGATCCGGAAGGGCACTACGGATTAGAAGCTGCCTTTCGTTCTGTTTTTCCGATTCAGAGCTATAACGGCAATTCCGAGCTGCAATACGTTAGCTATCGTCTCGGTGAGCCGGTCTTCGATGTTAAAGAATGTCAGATTCGTGGCGTAACATACTCTGCACCGTTGCGTGTAAAGCTACGTCTTGTCATGTATGACAAAGATGCGCCAGCTGGCACCGTAAAAGACATCAAAGAACAAGAAGTTTACATGGGCGAGATTCCGCTCATGACTGATAACGGTACATTCGTTATTAACGGTACCGAGAGGGTTATCGTATCCCAGCTGCACCGTAGCCCGGGTGTCTTCTTCGACAGCGATAAGGGTAAAACCCACTCCTCAGGTAAAGTGCTTTATAATGCACGCGTAATCCCATACCGTGGTTCATGGTTGGATTTCGAATTTGATCCTAAGGATAACGTATTCGTACGTATCGACCGTCGTCGTAAGCTTCCAGCTTCAATTATTCTTCGTGCGCTAGGTTACACAACTGAGCAAATCCTTGACATGTTCTTCGAAAAAGTAAACTTCGAAGTTCAAGGAAAGTCTCTGGTTATGGAACTTGTGCCTGACCGTCTGCGTGGCGAAACTGCAAGCTTCAACATCGAAGCGAACGGTAAGCTATATGTAGAGCAGGGCCGCCGAATCACAGCCCGTCACATTCGCCAGCTTGGCAAAGACGGTGTTGACCATATTGAAGTGCCTGTTGAATACATCGTGGGTAAAATCGCATCACGTGATTACGTGAACGAGGAAACCGGCGAGCTAATCGCAGCAGCTAACCAAGAACTAAGCCTAGAGACTCTGGCTCTGCTTTCACAAGCAGGTCACAAGTCACTGGAAGTTCTGTTCACCAATGATCTGGATTACGGTCCGTACATGTCTGACACTATCCGTGTCGACAGCACGACTGACCGCCTGAGTGCGCTAGTAGAAATCTACCGCATGATGCGTCCTGGTGAGCCGCCAACACGTGAAGCAGCAGAGCAGCTATTCGAAAGCCTGTTCTTCTCAGAAGATCGTTACGATCTATCTGCTGTTGGTCGTATGAAGTTCAACAGCTCTCTTCTACGTGACGAGACAACGGGTGCGGGTACCCTTGATCACTCTGACATCATTGACGTGATGCGCAAACTGATCGACATCCGTAACGGCCGTGGTGAAGTTGATGATATCGACCACCTTGGTAACCGTCGTATTCGTTCTGTTGGCGAAATGGCTGAAAACCAGTTCCGTGTTGGTCTAGTTCGTGTTGAGCGTGCAGTTAAGGAACGTCTAAGCCTAGGCGATCTTGATGCTGTGATGCCTCAGGATCTAATCAATGCGAAGCCAATTTCTGCGGCAGTGAAAGAGTTCTTTGGCTCTTCTCAGCTGTCTCAGTTTATGGACCAGAACAACCCACTGTCAGAAGTTACTCACAAACGTCGTATTTCGGCGCTTGGTCCAGGTGGTCTGACTCGTGAGCGTGCTGGCTTTGAAGTTCGAGATGTTCACGCGACCCACTACGGTCGTCTATGTCCTATCGAAACGCCAGAAGGTCCAAACATCGGTCTGATCAACTCACTGTCGGCATTCGCCCAGTGTAATGCTTACGGTTTCTTGGAAACTCCATACCGTAAAGTAATCGACGGCAAGGTAACCGAAGAAATCGACTTCCTGTCTGCGATTGAAGAAGGCCAGTATGTTATCGCTCAGGCGAACGCCGCGCTTAATGAAGACGGCTCTTTCGCTGACGAACTGATCACTGCACGTCAGAAAGGTGAATCAGGACTGCACCCACGCGACCATGTTCAGTACATGGACGTTGCAACCAACCAGGTTGTATCGGTGGCGGCATCTCTGATCCCGTTCCTAGAGCACGATGATGCGAACCGTGCCCTTATGGGTGCGAACATGCAGCGTCAGGCTGTTCCGACACTGCGCGCTGATAAGCCGCTAGTTGGTACAGGTATCGAGCGTAACGTAGCCGTTGACTCCGGTGTAACTGCCGTTGCCAAACGTGGCGGACAAGTACAGTCAGTAGATGCATCTCGTATCGTTATCAAAGTTAACGAAGACGAGCTGGTACCAGGCGAAGCGGGTATCGATATCTACAACCTGACTAAGTACACCCGTTCTAACCAGAACACATGTATCAACCAGCGTCCGACTGTGATGCCGGGTGAGCCTGTGGCTCGTGGCGATGTGCTTGCTGATGGTCCTTCAACCGACCTGGGTGAGCTAGCGCTTGGTCAGAACATGCGTATCGCGTTCATGCCTTGGAACGGTTACAACTTCGAGGATTCCATCCTAGTTTCTGAGCGTGTTGTACAGGAAGATCGCCTGACAACTATCCACATCCAAGAGCTATCTTGTGTGGCGCGTGATACTAAGCTGGGTGCTGAAGAAATCACTGCTGATATCCCTAACGTGGGTGAAGCGGCGCTTTCTAAGCTGGATGAATCAGGTATCGTTTACATTGGTGCTGAAGTGAAGGGTGGCGACATCCTGGTTGGTAAAGTGACGCCTAAGGGCGAAACTCAGCTAACACCTGAAGAGAAGCTACTACGTGCTATCTTCGGCGAAAAAGCATCTGATGTGAAAGACTCTTCACTACGTGTACCGAACTCTGTATCTGGTACGATCATCGACGTTCAGGTATTTACCCGCGATGGCGTAGAAAAAGACAAGCGTGCGCTTGAAATTGAAGAGATGCAGCTGAAAGAAGCGAAGAAAGATATCACGGAAGAATTCCAGATCCTTGAGGGTGGTCTTCTTGCACGTGTTCGTACGCTTCTGCTTTCTGCCGGTTACAGTGAAGACAAGATTGCTTCAATGGACCGCGAGAGACTGTTTGCACAGACACTTGATGACGAAGCACAGCAAAACCAGCTGGAGCAGCTTGCAGAGCAGTATGATGAACTGAAAGCTGAGTTCGATAAGAAGTTTGAAACCAAGCGTCGTAAGATCACACAGGGTGATGACCTAGCGCCGGGCGTACTTAAGATTGTTAAAGTATACCTAGCCGTTAAGCGTCGTATCCAGCCTGGTGATAAGATGGCGGGTCGTCACGGTAACAAGGGTGTAATCTCTAAGATCAACCCTGTTGAAGACATGCCGTACGATGAGAAAGGTCAGACAGTCGATATCGTACTGAACCCACTGGGTGTACCATCTCGTATGAACATCGGTCAGATCCTCGAGACTCACCTGGGTCTTGCAGCGAAAGGTATCGGTGACAAGATCAACGAGATGCTGAAGCAGCAGCAAGAACTTCACAAGTTCCGTGAGTTCCTGCAGAAGGTCTACGATCTGGGCGATACGCGCCAGAAAGTGGATATCGCTGCACTTTCTGACGACGAAGTACGTACGTTGATTAAGAACCTACGTAATGGTCTACCGATTGCAACGCCTGTATTTGATGGTGCGCCTGAAGCATCAATCAAAGAGCTGTTGAAACTGGGTGATCTGCCTGAGTCTGGTCAGCTGAAACTGTTTGACGGTCGTACCGGTGACATGTTTGAGCGTCCTGTAACCGTTGGTTACATGTACATGCTGAAACTGAACCACTTGGTTGATGACAAGATGCATGCCCGTTCTACCGGTTCTTATAGCCTTGTTACTCAGCAGCCGCTGGGTGGTAAAGCACAGTTCGGTGGTCAGCGTTTCGGTGAGATGGAAGTATGGGCGCTGGAAGCATACGGCGCAGCTTACACTCTACAGGAAATGCTAACTGTTAAGTCGGATGACGTTAACGGCCGTACGAAGATGTATAAGAACATCGTCGATGGCGACCATCGTATGGAACCTGGTATGCCGGAATCCTTCAACGTATTGTTGAAAGAAATCCGCTCGTTGGGTATCAACATCGAGCTGGAAGACGAATAAGCCTAGGCTAGTTACCTATACTTATTTAGTTACTCCGGTATAAATATGAAGGCGCCAGTAGACTGGCGCCTTTATGGGTCAACTCCTCACAGGAGCCGAATGTGAAAGACTTACTTAAGTTTCTGAAAGCACAACACAAGACTGAAGAATTTGATGCAATCAAAATCGGTCTTGCTTCACCTGACATGATCCGTTCATGGTCTTTCGGTGAAGTTAAAAAGCCAGAAACCATCAACTACCGTACTTTTAAGCCTGAGCGTGACGGTCTTTTCTGTGCACGTATCTTTGGCCCGGTAAAAGACTACGAGTGTCTTTGTGGCAAATACAAGCGCCTGAAGCACCGTGGTGTTATCTGTGAAAAATGTGGTGTTGAAGTTACTCAGACCAAAGTACGTCGTGAGCGTATGGGTCACATCGAGCTAGCTTCACCTGTAGCCCACATCTGGTTCCTTAAGTCACTGCCATCTCGTATCGGTCTGTTAATGGACATGCCGCTACGTGACATCGAGCGTGTACTTTACTTCGAATCTTACGTAGTGATCGAACCGGGTATGACCAACCTTGAGCGTAGCCAGCTGCTGTCTGAAGAACAGTACCTGGATGCACTTGAAGAGTGGGGCGACGAATTCGACGCGAAAATGGGTGCAGAAGCGGTTAAAGCATTGCTGGCCAACATGGACCTGAATGCCGAAATCGAGCTGATGCGCGAAGAGCTAGATGAAACTAACTCTGAAACCAAGCGTAAGAAACTAACCAAGCGTCTTAAGCTTGTAGAAGCATTCCTGCAGTCAGGTAACAACCCAGAGTGGATGATCCTGTCTGTACTGCCAGTTCTGCCGCCGGATCTACGTCCGCTGGTACCGCTGGACGGTGGTCGTTTCGCAACTTCGGATCTGAACGATCTGTACCGTCGCGTTATCAACCGTAACAACCGTCTGAAGCGCCTTCTAGACCTGGCTGCTCCTGATATCATCGTACGTAACGAAAAACGTATGCTTCAGGAGTCTGTTGATGCATTGCTAGATAACGGTCGCCGTGGCCGCGCTATCACAGGTTCAAACAAGCGTCCTCTGAAATCTTTGGCTGACATGATCAAAGGTAAGCAGGGTCGTTTCCGTCAGAACCTACTTGGTAAGCGTGTAGACTACTCAGGTCGTTCTGTTATCACCGTAGGTCCATACCTGCGTCTGCATCAGTGTGGTCTTCCTAAGAAGATGGCACTTGAGCTATTCAAGCCATTCATCTACGGCAAGCTAGAGACTCGTGGTCTGGCGACAACGATCAAAGCTGCCAAGAAGATGGTAGAACGCGAAGAAGCGGTTGTTTGGGATATCCTGGACGAAGTGATTCGCGAACACCCAGTAATGCTTAACCGTGCACCAACACTGCACCGTCTAGGTATTCAGGCATTCGAACCAGTACTTATCGAAGGTAAAGCGATCCAGCTTCACCCACTAGTGTGTGCGGCCTATAACGCCGACTTCGATGGTGACCAGATGGCGGTACACGTACCTCTGACTCTGGAAGCACAGCTTGAAGCACGTGCACTGATGATGTCTACCAACAACATCCTGTCGCCAGCGTCTGGTGATCCGATCATCGTACCTTCTCAGGACGTTGTATTGGGTCTTTACTACATGACGCGTGAGAAAATCAACGCGAAGGGTGAAGGCATGTACCTTGCTGGACCTGCCGAGGCAGAGAAAGCATACCGTACTAAGAGCGCAGAGCTTCATGCTCGCGTTAAAGTACGCATCACAGAGCATCGCTATGACGAGCAAGGCAACTTGGTTGCTGATACTAAGCTTGTTGATACGACTGTGGGCCGTGCAATGCTATGGACGATCGTACCAAAAGGTCTTCCATACAGCCTGGTGAACACTGAAGCTCTGGGTAAGAAACAAATTTCTAAACTGCTTAACACTTGTTACCGTGAACTGGGCATGAAAGATACTGTTATCTTCGCTGACCAGATCATGTACACAGGTTTTGCTTACGCGGCACTGTCTGGTGTTTCTGTTGGTATCGACGATATGGTTGTACCAGAAGCGAAATACACCAAGATCGCAGAAGCTGAAGCAGAAGTTGCTGAAATCCAGGAACAGTTCCAGTCTGGTCTTGTAACTGCCGGTGAACGATACAACAAAGTTATCGATATCTGGGCAACTGCCAACGAGCAGGTTGCTAAAGCGATGATGGATAACCTGTCTTTCGATACTGTTATTAACCGTGACGGTGAAGAAGAGCAGCAGAAATCGTTCAACAGCGTATACATGATGGCCGACTCAGGTGCTCGTGGTTCCGCAGCACAGATTCGTCAGCTAGCGGGTATGCGTGGTCTGATGGCTAAGCCGGATGGCTCAATCATCGAAACACCGATCACTGCGAACTTCCGTGAAGGTCTGAACGTACTACAGTACTTCATCTCTACTCACGGTGCTCGTAAGGGTCTTGCGGATACCGCACTTAAGACAGCGAACTCCGGTTACCTGACTCGTCGTCTGGTAGACGTTGCACAGGATGTAGTTATCACAGCAGACGATTGTGGTACGCATGCTGGTATCACCATGATGCCTCTGATTGAGGGTGGTGATGTTAAAGAGCAACTGGGTGATCGCGTTCTTGGTCGTGTTGTTGCTGAAGACGTTATCAAGCCGGGTACAGACGAAGTACTTGCTCCACGTAACACGCTACTTGATGAGAAGTGGTGTGAGATCCTGGAAGCAAACTCTGTTGACCAGGTGAAAGTACGTTCGGTAGTAACCTGTGAGAATGACTTCGGTTGTTGTAAGAACTGTTACGGTCGTGATCTGGCTCGTGGCCACTTGGTTAACCAGGGTGAGGCAGTGGGTGTTGTTGCTGCTCAGTCAATCGGTGAACCGGGTACACAGCTTACGATGCGTACGTTCCACATCGGTGGTGCGGCATCTGCGGCAGCTGCAGAAAACAGCATTCAGGTTAAGAACAATGGTTCGATGAAACTACATAATGCCAAGTTTGTTACTAACAACGAAGGCAAGCTAGTTATCACTTCTCGTGCGTCAGAAATGAGCGTTATCGATGAGTTCGGTCGTACCAAAGAAAACTACAAACTGCCATACGGCTCACACCTGAGCAAAGGTGATGCTGCGGAAGTTAAAGCTGGCGAAGTTATCGCTAACTGGGACCCGCACACAATGCCAATCATCACTGAAGTGGCTGGTCGTGCTCAGTTTGTTGACCTGATTGATGGCGTAACGGTTTCTCGTCAGACTGATGAGCTAACGGGTCTGTCTATGATCACTGTACTTGACGCTGCAGAGCGTACCGGTGCAGGTAAAGACATGCGTCCGACAGTTAAGCTAGTTGATGAGAACGGCAATGATGTAATGATCGCCGGCACAGAAATGCCAGCTCAGTACTTCCTGCCGGGCAAAGCAATCATCCAGCTTGAAGACGGTGCCATGGTTGGTATCGGTGATACGCTAGCACGTATCCCTCAGGCTTCTGGCGGTACGAAAGATATCACCGGTGGTCTGCCACGAGTTGCTGACCTGTTCGAAGCACGTAAGCCGAAAGAGCCAGCAATTCTTGCTGAAATCACGGGTACGGTTTCGTTCGGTAAAGAGACGAAAGGTAAGCGTCGTCTGATCATTACACCTGCCGAAGGCAATGCATACGAAGAAATGGTTCCTAAGTGGCGCCAGCTGAACGTATTCGAAGGTGAGAAGGTCGAGAAAGGTGATGTAATCGCCGATGGTCCAGAGGCTCCGCACGATATTCTACGTCTACGTGGTGTACACGCAGTTGCAGAATACATCGTGAACGAAGTTCAGGAAGTTTACCGTCTACAGGGCGTTAAGATTAACGATAAGCACATTGAAACTATCGTTCGTCAGATGCTTCGTAAGGTAACGATCACTGTTTCTGGTGACTCTGAGTTCCTACCGGGTGAGCAGCTAGAGTACTCTCGCGTAACTATCGCAAACCGTAAGCTTGAAGCTGAAGGTAAGCTACCGGCTACGTACGAGCGTGATCTGCTTGGTATCACCAAAGCGTCTCTGGCAACTGAGTCGTTTATCTCGGCAGCATCGTTCCAGGAAACGACTCGCGTACTAACAGAAGCTGCGGTTTCTGGTAAGCGTGATGAGCTACGTGGCCTGAAAGAGAACGTAATCGTTGGTCGTCTGATCCCTGCGGGTACTGGCTTCGCCTACCACCAGGAGCGTCAGCGTCAGCGTGATGCAGAGCTAGAGCCTGTAGCACCTCAGGTTGATGCAGAGCAAGCGTCTCAGGATCTTGCAGCACTGCTAAATGCTGGCCTGACTGACGAAAACTAATAGGTTTCGTCTCTTGAGCTAAGCAATAAAAAGGCACCCAATAGGGTGCCTTTTTGTTTATGGGGCTAAGTTGCTTGAGATAAGTTGATAAGAGCCGCTATGTTATTGATATAAAAATCCCCAGTGTCAGCGAACACTGGGGATAGCAAGAGTTTCAGGGCAAGTGAGCGTGCAGGTGACTAGGGCATAGACACTCATAAACACGCATAGGCCGAAGAGAGCAGTGGGCGAGACAGCGAGAATTAACCGGACTGAACAGGCATCGTTGCTGTACTGGTCATTTCTGCGCTCATGCCTAGTGGGGCTTTATGCCCCCGGCGGACACGCTAAGCTTTCGCTGATTAGCTCAATCAGGTTATCTTCTAATGCAAATCGGAGTTCGATCAATTCGCCGACAGAAGATAAATCGTTGTCAAAGTCGGGAATATCCCCCCCTTCATCAACAGCGCAGTAGCGATCGGTAAAATTCAGCAAAGGGTCAGTTGTCTGGGTGATTTGTGAATATAGCCGCGAGATATCTTCGGTAGGTGAATAGCCGGTTGCATTCCAGCGTTCCATCACCATGTCATAGATTTTGAAATGGCCTTCGGAGATATAGTCGACAAGCTGTTGGCTGAAAAGTTGGAGTTGTGAGGCGGTTGGAAGCTGGCGTGTATTGTGTTCAAACGGGGGGAGTCCCGCTAACTTGCAATAGTCGATCAGTAATTGCTGACGGGACATCAGCCAGTGATCGATGACATCGCTGGTGCCGCCCCACTGTTTCTGTACTTGCTCGAATTTACTTAACATGACCATGCCCTCATGATCGATCAGTACCGACACAAGGGCACTGATTTCGATACCTGTGAAACTCTTAAAAAAGAGAACCTTGTATGACGGATCAATAATCCGTTACTAGGTTTAGATTGCCAGTAAAAAGCAAACCCTGCAAGGATGGATGTGACATTGATGTTAAAAAAACAAGAATTAGCGTATTGGTGTATAGTTAAAAATCGTAAGTTATATTTGATTAATCATACACTTCCCCTGATGACTCCTGCCCAGGTAGGGGGAAATAGCGAACAGGCGCGCCATATTGGCGAGTATCACAAAAAGCCGGTTTATTGGCTGGAAGCTACTGAAAATTATAAAGAAGAGGATTTTTATTCTCAAAGGGAATTGTTGAACCACGACAATACTCTCTTCAATTTGGCAGGTAAAGCGACACAACTCTCTCACATGCTGCACACTCAGGCTTATTGTTCTGCCTGCGGTGCGCGTTGCGAGTTGGCATCAACGGAGTTGGCCATGGTGTGTCAGGGCTGTCAGGCGCATCATTATCCGCGCTTATCTCCCTGCGTGATCGTTGCGGTGCGTAACCGGGACAAAATCCTGCTGGCTCAGCATCCACGGCATAAGACCGGCATGTACACGGTGATTGCCGGGTTTGTCGAGGCCGGAGAAACGCTGGAGCAGTGTGTAGCCAGGGAGGTCGAAGAGGAAACAGGGATCACCGTCAAAAATATTCGTTACTTCGGCAGCCAGCCCTGGGCCTTTCCGTCAAACCTGATGATGGGCTTTCTGGCGGACTATGACAGCGGTGAGCTGAAGCCCGACTATGAAGAGCTGAGCGATGCTATCTGGGCGACGAGAGATCAACTGCCGGCACTGGCTCCGGAAGGAACGATTGCCAGGGCATTGATTAATCATTCTTTATCGTTGATGGCTGAACGGTAGGATAAAAAAACCCTCCTAAGTGGAGGGGTAAGGTGCAGTTATTTGCTCTCGACGAGCAAAGTCATTGTTATTATTGCTAGCGCGCAGATTTTGTACCATGGGAGCCCTGTGAGTCGCAAACCTAGTGAACAGATTGTTGCTGTAAACATGATCTGCTTAACAATTGGGCTCTTTTGTTGCTGTCATGGAGTGATACAATACGCCGCAGAATTAACCCATGGAGTCCAGAATGAGCGAATTAAAGAATGACCGCTACCTACGTGCGCTGTTGAAGCAACCGGTAGATTGCACACCGGTATGGATGATGCGTCAGGCAGGCCGCTATCTGCCAGAGTATCGTGCTACACGTAGTGTTGCTGGTGACTTCATGTCGCTATGTAAAAATGCCGAGCTGGCGAGTGAGGTAACCCTTCAGCCACTGCGCCGTTTTCCGCTGGATGCTGCAATTCTGTTCTCAGATATTCTGACTATCCCGGATGCGATGGGGCTGGGGCTGTACTTCGAAACGGGCGAAGGCCCTAAGTTCGAGCGTCCGATCACTTGCAAGGCCGATGTCGATAAAATTGGCTTACCGGATCCGGAAGGTGAGCTGCAGTACGTAATGAATGCCGTTCGTCAAATCCGTAAGGATCTTCAGGGCGAGGTGCCGCTCATTGGCTTCTCTGGCAGTCCGTGGACACTGGCCACCTATATGGTTGAAGGTGGAAGCTCTAAAGCCTTCACCAAGATCAAAAAGATGATGTATGCCGAGCCAGCGACACTGCACCTGTTGCTGGATAAGCTGGCTGACAGTGTTGTCGAGTATCTGAATGCCCAGATCAAAGCCGGTGCGCAGTCAGTGATGGTATTTGATACCTGGGGTGGTGTTCTGACGCCGCGCGACTACAACGAGTTCTCGCTGCGCTACATGCACAAGATCGTCGATGGCCTGATCCGTGAAAATGACGGCCGCCGTGTTCCTGTGACGCTGTTTACCAAGAACGGTGGCATGTGGCTGGAGCAGATCGCAGCAACGGGCTGTGATGCAGTAGGTCTAGACTGGACCATCAATATTGCTGATGCCAAACGTCGTGTCGGTGACAAAGTGGCCCTGCAGGGGAATATGGACCCGTCTGTCCTGTATGCTCAGCCAGAGCGCATCCGTCAGGAAGTGGCGACAATTCTGGAAGGCTATGGCGACGAGGGAACCGGTCACGTGTTTAACCTTGGCCACGGTATTCACCTGGATGTGCCGCCTGAAAATGCCGGTGTGTTTGTGGAAGCGGTACACGAGCTGTCCAAGCCATACCATAAATAATGCAGGTGCGAGTTCCTAGTGGCGAGTTTCTAGGAACAGCGTGAAGAAAAAACTAAGGGCCCATGCAGTTAACTGTGTGGGCTTTTCTTATTGGATCCTAGGAAAAGCAGGCCCTAGGTTCTGGGAAGAGCAATAGCCTGATGAACTGTTGAGGCTCGGTGACCTTGCTTGCCAGAACTTGCTTTTTCTCGCCACTCGCCACTCGCCACTCGGCTCTCTCTCCTCGATACTTGAATCTACCCCTTGGCAAGCCCGAGCTGCTGGTGGACGTAATCCCGGATGTACGGTACCACTTCTTCTTCAAACCATGGATTGCGCTTGAGCCACAGAGTATTGCGCGGGGAAGGGTGGGGCATCGGGATGAATTCCGGAGCCCACTGGCGCCATGCCTTTACCGTTTCGGTCAGTGTTTTGGGTTTGTCGGTCAGGTATCGCTGCTGGGCATATTGGCCGACCAATAACGTCATACCGACATTGGGTAGCAATGGCCAGACTTGCGGATGCCATTGCGGGGCACACTCAGGTCTTGGCGGGAGATCGCCAGACTTTCCTTTGCCCGGATAGCAGAGCCCCATCGGCATGATGGCGATTTGGGCCGGATCGTAAAAGGTGTCGCGGTCGAGCTCGAGCCATGCCCTTAGACGGTTGCCGCTCGGATCGTTCCACGGGATCCCGGTCTCATGGACGCGCGTTCCCGGCGCCTGGCCGACAATCATAAGCTTCGCTGTCGTGGCTGCCTGGATGACCGGACGTGGTCCGAGGGGAAGGTGATCCTTGCAGATCTCGCACTGGCGGATTTGATCCAGCAGGTTATCAAGTTGTTGAACTGCCATAACGGTTGCCTGTAGTGACTAGTAGCCACGTTTAAAGTCAACTTGGTACATCATCGGCTGATGTTGGATATACCGTCGATAGTTTGCCTCAAATATCTCGAACACCTGCTCAGGAAAGCTCTCTGCGGCAATGTGGGGAGTTATCGTAACGTTAGGGTGTCGCCAGAAAGCGTGGCTCTCGTCGAGCGGCTCCTGCTTGAATACATCAAGGTAGGCATGGGTTACACAGCCTTGCGCGATGGCGTTCAGCAATCCCTGCTCGCATACCGCATTACCTCGCCCTACGTTAAACAGTAGTGTACTTCTGCAATGGCTCAAGGTCTTGGCATTGAGGAGATTATTGGTGTCAGCCGTCGCGGGAAGGGTCGAGACGAGAATATCTGCCAGCGCCAGCCCTTCAGTCAGCCGGGAGAGTGGATAGACGTGATCGAAGCTTGTTTCTTGCGAGCGACCTGAACGATTGATACCGATAATTTCAAGACCAAGGGCCTTGGCAACCCGGGCCAGGTGTGAGCCGATAGATCCGGTGCCCAGAATGACCAGGGCTCTTTGGGTCAGTGAAGAATATGGAAGCGGCCGCCATTGGTGCCGGGATTGTTGCTGGCGGTACTGGCTGAGATGGCGGGTATGATCCAGGGAATATCCCATGACATACTCGGCAATCAGCTGGCCGAAGTGGCCCCGGATATTGGTTAGGGTGTAGTCCTGCCGGATGTCCGGCCGGGTCAGCGCATCAATGCCGGCAAAGGTAGACTGTAGCCATATCAGTGCCGGGTAATCGTCGAGCTTGTCGGCAATGCGGGGGGGATCGGCCAAAATGACAGTGGCGTGTGCAGGGTCTTCGGTTAATTCGAGATCCGGTAGCTGAGCCCGGGCGAGCAACTGTCGGTAAGCCTTTTCCTGCCGTGCCACAATCAATAACTTGTTCATTCCTTTATCCTTGTTTGCTGACAATATCTACCTATCGCTTTGCAGTGGGTGATATGCCTATATTGGTGTCGCTTGATGTTGAAGTGGTCAGGCTATACAAGTACACTTCGGGGCAAATCACAATCGCAGATTATCCCATGCTAAAGAATCCTGTTCAGCTTCGCCTAGAAAAATTAGAACCATGGCAACACATCACCTTTATGGTCTCCCTGTGTGAGCGCATGTACCCCAACTATGCACTGTTCTGCCAAGAAACTGAATTTGCCGATGAGCAGAAATATCGCTCAATTCTTGACAGTATCTGGGAAATTCTGACGGTCAAAACGGCGAAGATTAATTTTGAAAAGCAGCTGGAGAAGCTAGAAGAGCTGGTTCCTAGTGCCGATGAGCATGATCTTTACGCGGTTAATCCTGCAATTGATGCCTGTGTCGCGTTGGCAGATCTGCTTCATGCGATGTTGGATCGTGACTTGATGCTGGAAACCCTGACGAAGCTGAGTTCGCTGTCAGCGGAAACGGTGGCAGATTTGGAATTTGCCCAGAGCGGTATCGAGATCACCAACGAGAACCAGAAAGAGAATGAAGCGGTCTGCGCTGAGTGGGATATGCAGTGGGCGATCTTCCGTGCGCTGAAGGAAGCCGAGCGTCGCGACATTGAGTTGATTAAAGACTTGCGCCAAGAATTACGTGATGAGCCTGTCAGCAATATCGGCATTGAGCTGTAAGCAGAACGTCCATGATTAGAAAGAGGAGCCAGCAGGCTCCTTTTTTGTATTGCTTTAAAGTGCAGATAACCAAAAGGGGCCATCGGCCCCTTTTTCAACTTATGGTGTTTAGCCCTTGTGTTTGACGTTATGGGCTGATGGTTCAGCGCGATCACTCGTCATCTTTGCTTTCAATTACCCCGTGGGTCTTTTTCCAGGCCTCCCAGCGCTGGTACGCCAGCTGCTGCATGTCGGTGTTCTTGTCGGCCTCATCGACAATCTCCTCGCCGACGAGGTGCTCAAAAATATCTTCCATGGTCACAATGCCCTGTACGGTCCCGTATTCATCGACGACCAGAACCAGCTGCGAGCGCTCTTTCATTAGCTGCTCGAAGGCTTTTGGCACACTGGCGTTGTTCATGATCACCGGGATTGGGCGCATCAGGGTACCCAGCTCGCGATGGCCGCGGCCAGCCTGGCTTTCGGCAAACAGCTCAAGGCGATGAGCGAAGCCGATAATATTGTCTTTTTGCTCACTGAAGACCAGCGGACGGGAGAACGGGCTGTCCTTGTGCTCGGACAGGAATTCGTTGATCGGCTGTTCGGCATCGACCCTGAACAGCACCGGGCGCGGGGTCATGATCTTGGTCACGCTGACATCACGGAACTGGAGCAGGTTGGTCATGATCTTAGACTCGCCTTCCGCCAGCTCGCCCGATTCCTTGGCCAGCATCGCCATGGCAGACAGCTCATCACGCAGCTTGGGCGCTTCATGGCCGCGGGAAAGGCGACGGGTTATTTGCTCCGACACCCAGACAAACGGAGTCAGCGCCCATACCATCCAGCGGAGCATGCTGGCAGAGGCCGGTGCCAGCTGTCGCCAATAGGTTGCCCCGATGGTTTTTGGAATGATTTCTGAAAAAAGCAGGATACCGATAGTCAGAACGCCGGAAAACACGCCCAGCCACTGGCTGCCGAACACGACCGCTGCCTGGGCTCCGGCGGTTGCTGCCCCGATGGTGTGAGCAATGGTATTTAAGGTCAGGATCGAGGCGAGCGGGCGATCGATATTGTCTTTCAGGGCAGCAAGTCGAGGAGCTGCCGGGTGGTTCTGCTGGCGCAGAGTACCGATATAACTTGGCGAAATACTAAGGAGCACGGCTTCGAGCACCGAGCAAATAAACGAAACACCTATCGCAATTGCGATGTAAATCGTAAGGAGTAGCATGCTTACCTTGTCAGCTAATAAGGGAATTACGCCTATATTAATTGGTGCTCTAGGGAATAAATACAACTATTTCATTTTTCGGATTGGTAACATTTTGTGAACTTGCGCTCAGTTTATGGTTAAAGAGCCCGCACCTAACCACATGATAGCCGACAAACCTTTGCCACACGGGCTTCTTTTGAATTAGAGTTGATGCGTCTGAAGAAAAACCTTAGAAGGGAAACCTAATGAACAAGACCCAACTTATTGACCTGATCGCTGAAAAAGCAGATCTTTCTAAAGCTCAAGCGAAAGTAGCACTAGAGTCAACTCTAGACGGTATTACTGACGCGCTTAAGGAAGGTGACCAGGTTCAACTAATTGGCTTTGGTACATTTAAAGTAAACCACCGCGCAGCACGCACTGGCCGCAACCCGCAAACTGGTCAGGAAATCCAGATTGCAGCTGCGAACGTTCCTGCATTCGTAGCGGGTAAAGCACTGAAAGACTCAGTGAAATAATCTATACTCCGCCAGGTGATTCACCTGGCGGAGCTATTGTTATGAAACGTCTTCTTCCTTTTTTTCTTATCTCGCTCCTGGCTGGATGTGAAACTACCGCTGTTCCCGAAAATACCATCACCCCTATTCTGACCCATACTGGCGGCCAGATGATGGGCGATGCGACGTCACTGTACTGGTACACCTCGCAGCAAAACCGTCCGGTGAAGCTGGCCGAAGTGGTGACAGCCGGAGACTACGGCCAATACCAATCTGATTATCGCTGGCGTGACGGCAAGTTACGCGAGATCAAGCGTGAGGGAACTCGGTTGTACGAGAATGCCCTTAAGCCCTTTACCCTTCATGTTCGCTATGACACCCAGGGAAGCGCGGTCTTTCAGCGCTACTCCGTAGACGGGGCTGTGCTGCCATTGTCTGACTCTCAGCTCTACCAGCTAACCCAGCAGGCCAAGAATGCCATCCGTGTTGTCAGAGAGCAGCGCAAAGACGGTCTGTCGCTGATACAGGGGTACTGGCAGGGGAATCGTCTGACACGATGTGGAACGGACAAGCCGATGGCGATGAGCTTTGACCCGGCCTTGCCAGAGTTTACCGCCCGGCAGCTTAGCCAGCAGGGACAGAACCGCTTCATCGCGGTATCCGGCAAGGTGCGTCGCGAGAGTATCGAGGCAAGCCAACTGCTGATGCTGACTGGTGATGGCAAGCAATGTATCGCTCCTCCTGTCTTGCTCGGCAATTAAGCCCTGACTCTTGTTTGTTCTCCTACGGGAGGCGAAACAAAAAACGCGCTGAGTCAGCGCGTTTTTTATTTATGGGTATCGAAGGGGGCGTTATGCCTGTTGCTCGCGCTCTATCGCACGGTAACCGATGTCATTGCGATGAAACATACCATTCCAGCTTACCTGTTTGGTTAACGCATAGGCACGTTGCTGGGCTTCTGAGACCGTATTACCAAGGGCCGTGGCACAAAGCACTCGGCCGCCGTTGGTCACCAGCTCACCTTCTGGGTTATTCGCCGTGCCAGCATGGAATATTTTCTGACCGTCAGCTTGTTCTGCAGGCAGGGTGATCACGTCACCCTTGTCATAGTCAGCCGGGTAGCCACCGGCAGCCAGTACCACGCCGATTGAAGCGCGCGGGTCCCACTTAGATTCAGCCTGATCAAGCTTCTCCTCAATCGCCATGAGGCAAAGGTCGACCAGATCCGACTCCATACGCATCATGATTGGCTGGGTTTCCGGATCGCCGAAGCGACAGTTGTACTCGATGACCTTCGGGGTACCGTCAGCGGCAATCATCAGGCCGGCATAAAGGAAACCGGTATACGGGTGGCCTTCTGCATCCATACCACGTACCGTCGGATAGATAACCTCTTCCAGAATACGCTCATGAATCTCAGGCGTGACGACAGGGGCTGGTGAGTAGGCACCCATGCCCCCGGTATTCGGGCCTGTATCTTTATCACCCACACGCTTGTGATCCTGGCTGGTGGCCATTGGCAGCACGCTTGCTCCATCGACCATCACGATGAAGCTGGCTTCTTCGCCTTCCAGGAACTCTTCGATCACCACACGGCTGCCGGCTTCACCGAAGACGTTACCTGCCAGCATGTCTTTAATCGCGTCTTCCGCCTCTTCAAGGGTCATCGCGACAATGACGCCTTTACCCGCGGCTAAACCATCGGCTTTCACCACGATAGGCGCACCTTGCTCACGTACATAAGCCAGGGCAGGTTCGATGTCGGTGAAATTAGCGTATGAACCTGTTGGGATCTTATGGCGAGCCAGAAAGTCCTTGGTAAATGCTTTGGATCCTTCAAGCTGGGCGGCAGCCTGTGTCGGCCCGAAGATTGGCAGGCCGGCCTCGCGGAAAGCATCGACAACGCCGATGACCAGTGGTGCTTCAGGGCCAACGATGGTCAGCTCGATGGCTTTCTCCTTGGCAAATGCAACCAGGGCGGCAATATCCTCAACGCCGATGGCAACGTTTTCCAGCTTTGGCTCCAGTGCCGTACCGGCATTGCCCGGTGCCACATATACAGTGTCAACATTTGGATTTTGCGCTGCTTTCCAGCCTAGCGCGTGTTCGCGGCCGCCAGAACCAATAATCAATACATTCATAATTTTACCTTTGATAGCGTTGCCATATGACCAACTTCTGTGTCACGCATGCTCACTTATGTCCATAAGCTCCGCGTGCGTTCCTTGAATTAGGCCATCTGGCTTTGCTCTAAAATTAAAATTCTTTTTGATGAGTTACAGCAGCGATGCTGCAACATGACATGTTCTTTAAATCGAATAAGGCTCCGGGTTTCCCCAGAGCCTGTGTTTGATTAGTGGCGGAAGTGGCGCATGCCGGTAAAGATCATCGCCATGCCGTGCTCGTCGGCGGCGTCAATGACTTCCTGATCGCGCATCGAGCCGCCCGGTTGGATAACACACTTGATACCGGCTTCGGCGGCGGCATCAATACCGTCGCGGAACGGGAAGAAGGCATCGGATGCCATCACGCTGCCTGCCACTTCCAGGTTCTCGTCGGCGGCTTTGATACCGGCAATTTTCGCCGAATACACGCGGCTCATCTGGCCGGCACCGACGCCGATAGTCATATTGCCCTTGGCATAGACAATGGCGTTCGACTTAACGTACTTGGCAACCTTCCAGCAGAACAGGGCATCACGTAGCTCTTCGTCGCTTGGCTGGCGCTTGGAGACTACTTTCAGGTCGTCCTGGCTAACCATTCCCTGGTCACGGTCCTGAACCAGCAGGCCGCCGTTAACGCGCTTGACGTCAAAGCCTGTCGTCTTGGTTGACCATTCGCCACACTCTAGCAGGCGAACGTTTTTCTTCGCCGCAACAACGTCGATAGCAGCTTCAGATACCGACGGGGCGATGATCACTTCCACGAACTGGCGCTCGACAATCGCCTGTGCGGTTTCGGCATCCAGCTCATGGTTGAAGGCAATGATGCCGCCAAAGGCTGATGTCGGGTCCGTCTGGTAAGCACGGTTGTAGGCTTCAAGAATGTTGCCGCCCAGTGCGACGCCACAAGGGTTGGCGTGTTTGACGATGACACAGGCTGGCTGGTCGAATTCTTTCACACACTCAAGCGCAGCATCGGTATCAGCGATGTTGTTGTAGGACAGGGCTTTGCCCTGGATTTGGCGCGCTGTAGACACAGAGGCTTCTTCCGGGTTGGCTTCTACATAGAAAGCTGCGGCCTGGTGACTGTTCTCACCGTAGCGTATGTCCTGCTTCTTCTCGAACTGCTGATTGAAGGTACGTGGGAATTTACTTTTGTTTTCAGGAGAAGGTTCGTCACCTTCCTTGTTGTCGCCGTAAGACGGCACCATAGTACCGAAATAGTTGGCGATCATGCCGTCATAGGCGGCGGTGTGTTCAAAAGCGGCGATAGCTAAATCAAAGCGGGTAGCATGGGCCAAAGAGCCGCTGTTGGCTTCCAGTTCGGCCAGAACGCGGTCATAGTCATGGGCGTTTACCACTATCGTCACGTCTTTGTGGTTTTTCGCCGCCGAGCGAACCATCGTCGGACCGCCGATATCAATATTTTCAACCGCGTCTTCCAGCGTACAGCCAGCCTTGGCAACTGTCTGGGCAAATGGATACAGGTTCACCACCACCATATCGATCGGGTCGATACCGTGTTGAGCCATGATCTCATCGTCCTGGCCGCGGCGGCCCAATACGCCACCGTGTACTTTCGGGTGAAGTGTCTTGACCCGGCCGTCCATCATTTCCGGGAAGCCGGTATAATCTGATACTTCGGTGACCTTGATACCTTGCTTGGCAAGCAGGCGAGCTGTACCGCCAGTAGAAAGGATGTCAACACCACGGTTGGCAAGAGCTTGTGCGAACTCAACAATACCAGTTTTGTCAGATACGCTGATCAGCGCACGGCGAATAGGACGAGCGTTTTCCATTGCTACCATCTCTTTTATACACGGGGAATATTTGCCAAAATCCAACACAAGGATGGTGCTGGATTTTGGTAAATACCCTCATTAGAATCGAAGAGTGCCAGCTCTCGGGTAAGGGCTGTGATTTTTGTCGCTGGCGCATATATTACATGAAATCCGACGTTGCGCAAACGTTTGCGTGGTGTGTTTTACGATGTTTACCGCAGGTGTTGGTATTTATAGAGAAATGGGTTGGATATGTATTTGATAGGACAGCTGGCAAAGCTGTGTGACGTCAGTAGCGACACATTAAGGTTTTATGAGAAAAATGGCCTGCTCAAGCCTGCGGGCCGCAGCGACAGCGGATATCGCCTCTATAGCGAGGCTGATTTGTCACGGGTGAAGTTTATTATGCGCTCCAAGGCCATTGGCCTGAGCCTGGATGAAATTCGGGAATTGCTGGATATTCGGCTCGAAGCCTGCCAGCACAGCTGTGCCGAGGTCAAAGCTATTACCCAGGCGAAACTGGATGAAGTCGACAAGAAAATGGCGGAGCTTAAGCGCATTCGGTTAGCCCTGAAGAAAATCAATGATGCCTGCTGCGGCCATGTCGATGACAATGCCAGTCACTGTTCTATTCTGGAGGCGCTGGGAGATCATGATGACGAGCCGGACAAATCTGATCCAAGTATTCAGTGCTGCTCAGGGCGCTGCAAAGGGGAGTGACCTATCCGTTTGTCGTAGTTGGGAAAGCGGTCAAATTGTGATAGCTTCGAATTATCACGTCGTTTTTGATAGGGAATGTCATGTTAAATGTAAATGAATACTTTGATGGTCAGGTCAAGTCGATTGGCTTTGAAACCCAGGGCGATCACACCAGTGTCGGGGTCATGGTACCGGGCGAATATACTTTCGGGACGGCTGCGCCGGAGCGTATGACGGTTGTCAAAGGCGCGCTAACAGTGAAGCTGCCGGGGCATATCGAGTGGGAAACCTATAATGCCGGTGATGACTTCGAGGTGCCGGGTGATTCGTCCTTCCAGGTCAAAGTCACGGACACGACGGCCTACCTGTGCGACTACTTATAAGTTGTTATACCTGTTATTGAGATAAAAAAGCTTCGCCTCGGCGAAGCTTTTTTGATGGGGCTATTGTTTCGGGATTAGCACCGTGTCGATAATGTGGATAATGCCGTTGCTGGCCTCTATACCACCAGCAATAACCTTGGCCCCGTTGACTGTCACGCTATCCTCGCCATTCTCGATGGTCACCGTTCCCCCTTGCAGGGTCTTGGGGAGTTTCAGCATGCCGACTTCTTTGGAGGAAATGGCACCGGGCAGGACGTGATACTTGAGCAGGGCCTGAAGCTGTTCTTTGTTTTCAGGCTTGAGCAGCTCGGCCAGCGCTCCTTCCGGCAGCTTGTTGAAGGCATCGTCAGTCGGTGCCAGAACGGTAAACGGTCCTTTCCCTTCCAGCGTGCCGCTCAGGCCCGATGCCCGTATTGCCATCACCAGGGTTTGAAAGTCACTGTTGGTGGCAGCGACCTCGACCAGGTTGATCTTGGGTTTCTCGTGATGTGTGGCAACGGCCAAGCCTGATAGGGTGAGCAGGAATAAAGCACTCAGTGAGTAGGAAAGAAAGCGTTGTACTGTCTTCATTGGTTAACCCTCGTTGTTATTGCTTGGTTGTTATCAGAGCTTTATACGTACAAAGAGGGAGTATGGTTCAATGAGGGAGGCGTGTTGTCTTAAAAACAGAAAAGGCCTGACACGTGGTCAGGCCTTTGGCAGTTCAGGGTGTGAACCTAAATTAGTTCATGCCGTATTTTTTCAGCTTCTTGCGAAGTGTACCGCGGTTGATACCCATCATAGTAGCTGCGCGAGTCTGGTTACCGCGGGTGTACTGCATGATGGTGTCTAGTAGCGGCTGTTCAACTTCAGCAAGTACTAGCTCGTACAGATCATCGACTTCCTGACCGTTTAACTGAGCAAGGTAGTTTTTAAGCGACGCTTTGACAGAGTCACGTAGTGGCTTCTGTGTGATTTGGTCCTGTGAAGTTACAGTTGTCACTGTTAATGCTTCGGAAGTCAGATTTTGTTCGAACATATTCTGTAAGCTCTTCTAGTATTTATGCAACGTTTTCGAAGTAGCCTTGCAGCGCATCGAGTTGCTGTTGGGCATCTTCGATAGCGTTGAAGGTCCGGCGAAAATCACCAGCAGGGGCATGTTCCTTCAGGTACCAAGACACGTGTTTACGTGCGATGCGTAAGCCTAAATACTCCCCGTAGAAACGGTGAAGTTCCTGAACATGACCCAGCATAATGCCACCCACTTCATCCATGGACGGAGCAGGCAGGTGTTCGCCAGTTGTTAAGTAATGGTGGATTTCCTGGAAAATCCACGGCCGTCCCTGTGCAGGTCGGCCAATCATCAAAGCATCGGCACCGGTATAATCCAGTACGAAACGCGCCTTTTCCGGAGAGTCGATATCACCGTTAGCGATCACCGGGATAGACACTGCTTTTTTCGCTGCTTTGATGTAGTCGTATTCTGCCTCGCCTTTGTACATGCAAGCCTTGGTGCGGCCGTGAAGGGCCAGCGCCTGAATGCCACACTGCTCGGCAAGCTGTGCGATAGAGACACAGTTACGGTTATCAAGATCCCAGCCCGTACGCGTTTTCAGCGTCACAGGTACGTCAACGGCATCCACCACGGTCCGAAGAATCTCTTCGATCAGATCGGGATATTGCAGCAGTGCCGAACCGGCAAGCCGCTTGTTGACCTTTTTGGCCGGACAGCCCATGTTGATATCGATGATTTGCGCACCGTTCTCAACACTGAATTGTGCCGCTTCTGCCATTAGCTTCGGATCGGCACCGGCAATCTGAACCGAGCGGATGCCCGATTCGCCTTCGTGAACCATCCGGTTCTGGGACTTAGACGTTTTCCATAAATCTGGATTTGAAGACATCATCTCGCTTACAGCCATCCCTGCCCCGTAGCGCAGGCATAGTTCACGAAATGGCCGATCGGTCACACCCGCCATTGGCGCGACTATCAGCTGGTTTTTAAGTTGATAAGGACCGATCTTCAAACGTCTGTTCCTGACTGTGCCAGTAAGGGCGCGCATTTTACGCATTTTTTCCCTTTCTGAAAAGGCCAATAATTGAGCATTTAGTTTTTGATTTGCAAAACTGCATGTTTTTCAATCGATTGGCTATTTATTGCACAGTAAATTTGTCTTGAGTATTCGTCGGTTAGGCCTTGCGACCTGCAATACGGCACCATTCCTCGCGGGCGGTGATCGGGTCCAGGTTCAGCTCGTCGCTGTAGTAGGAAGCAACATCCTCAGCCTGGCTTTCCAGTACGCCCGAGATGGCAAGATCGCCACCAGTTTTCACCAGGCTCTTAATCACAGGCGACAGCTCGCGTAGCGGGCCGGCCAGGATGTTGGCAACGACGACATCGGCCTGGATGCCTTCCGGCTGATCTTTCGGCAGGTACAGCTCCAGCTGGTCGGAAACGCCGTTGCGCTCTGCGTTGTCACGCGAGGCAAGAATAGCCTGCGGGTCAATATCGATACCGATCACTTTGGCCGCGCCCAGCTTGATAGCGGCAATGGCCAAGATACCCGAGCCACAGCCGAAGTCGATGACAGTTTTGCCTGTGAGATCCTGGCCGTCGAGCCACTCCAGACACAGGGAGGTGGTCGGATGGGTACCGGTACCAAAGGCCAGGCCCGGATCCAGCAAGACATTCACCGCATCCGGCTCCGGGGCTTCACGCCAGCTCGGGCAGATCCACAGGCGACGGCCGAAACGCATTGGGTGGAAGTTTTCCATCCACTCACGCTCCCAGTCCTTGTCTTCCAGCTGTTCAACTTTATAGGCGAAGTCTTCGGCAATCAGCGGGCTGTTGTTCAGCATGCTGAGCACGAAATCCATGTCAGCTTCTGCATCATACAAACCAATCACATCGGTATCACCCCAGAGGCGGGTTTCACCGGGTAGCGGCTCGAATACCGGTGTGTCTTGCGCATCGAGGAATGTCACGGACAGGGCGCCAGTTTCTTCCATCAGCATATCGCCAATAGCTTCAGCATTCTCAGCTGTTGCGTTCAGTTTAATTTGAATCCAAGGCATGGGTTAATTCGCTTTAATGTTTGGCTACGGTTCAAGGACGCGGAGTCTAGCATAAAATTTAGTCAGCCCGCATCTACTTCGTCGGTCTGCGGCTACGTGTCCGGCGGGGTTGGGCAGGGAAAAGATAGCACCAAATGGTGCTATCTTGCGGGTAAAGCGTAAGGTTTAGAGCTGATGTTGCGGGCTAGGTGCCGAAACGGGTTTGGCCAGGCTGCCGAGCACAAAGGTGACCAGGCTAAGGGCCAGCGTCGGGACGATAGCGTGCATCCCACCCAGATCCGGCTTGACCAGCGACAGACCGATGTAGCAGCCAAGGCCGGTCACCATAGAGGCGAATGCTCCGGTGGCAGAGGCTTTTTTCCAGTACAGCCCGAGAACCAGTGGCCACAGGAACACGGCCTGCATACCGCCGAAGGCCAGCAGGTTGAGCCAGATAATCATGTCCGGCGGGTTGGTGGCGGCGACAAAGACCAGGGCCGAGAAAATACCGGTTACCCATAGCGACAGTTTCGGCAGGCGGGACTCGGCTTCCGGCCCCTCGGCGGCTTTGGGGTTGATGTAGTTGAGGTACAGATCCTTGAGCAGCGTTGCCGAGGCCTGGATCAGCTGCGAGTCGATGGTCGACATAATCGCGGCCATCGGCCCGGCCAGAAAGACCCCGGCGATGACAGGAGGCAGCACGGTCACCATCAGAGTCGGCATGATCTGATCCGGGGTGGCAATATCGGGCACGATGGCGCGGCCAAGCGCGCCGGCGAGGTGCATGCCCAGCATCAGGAACGCGACCATCGCCGTGCTGATCACCATGCCCTTGTGCAGCGAGCTGCTGTCTTTGTACGACATACAGCGCACCGCGGCGTGCGGCAGGCCGATCACCCCGAAACAGACCAGAACCCAGAAACTGAGCATAAAGGGCTGGGAGAGAAAATTATCCGGCCCAAACGGCGTGACCAGCTCGGGATCGATATGATGCAGCTCGGTCACCAGCTCGCCGATGCTGCCACCGGCATGCACAATGCCGACCAGCAGAGCGATGGTACCGATGATCATCATGACGCCCTGAACGGTGTCAGTCATTACCACGGCACGAAAGCCGCCGATAGTGGTATACAGGCCGACCGTTACGGCAAACAGCATCAGGCCGTGGGAATAAGACAGCCCGGTGACGGTTTGCAGCAGGCGGGCACCGCCGACAAACTGCACCACCATGGTGCCAAAGAAGGCCAGCAGCAGGGCCAGCGAGGCGAAGATAACGACGCCCCGGTTTTTGTAGCGGGCATACAGAATGTCATTGAGGGTCAGGGCATTGTGGCGGCGGGCCTCGATAGCAAATTTTTTGCCGAGTACCCCCAGTGTGAGCCAGGCGGCAGGCAGCTGGATCATGGCCAGCAAGACCCAGCCCAGTCCCATCTTGTAGGCGGCACCCGGGCCACCGATAAAGGAGCTGGCGCTGGCATAGGTGGCTGCCAGTGTCATGGCCAGTACGAAGCCGCCCATGCTGCGGTTGCCGACCAGATATTCATTGAGGAAGCCCTTGCCGCGCTTGTGGTGTCGGCGGGTAAACAGGGCCAGGCCGAATACGGCTGCCAAATAGAGGATAAGTGGAACTAGTAGCTGACTATTCATCCGGGGTGTCCTTGTCGAAATCCAGAGACATATCCCGGTAGACGTATTTCACCATTAGGCCACATAGCAGGGTAAAGATCACCGGGCCGATAATGCAGGCCAGCAGGAACCAGAGCGGAAAGCCCCAGTACAGCTGCGGTAAGGTCTCGTGTACGTTGCTTGGTGCGAACGCGTAGGCCGAGCAGTACCACCAGAGGAAGTAGGCCAGAGCGAGGCCGATTGCCCATTTGGCTTCCTTATGGGCCTGGCGGTAGCGAGCAGAGAGCGTCTTCATGCCGAAGTCTCCAGTCAATTAGCAACACTACTCAGAGAAGAGGTTGATAATACTGAGAGTGAGCATTGTTCATACAAATAAAGGTGGGGTATTGTGGCAAAAGAAAAGCAGCAGTGCCAGAAAGCAGATCAAATTGGTGCTGGTGGGAATGAAGCGGGCATAAAAAAGGCTGCCAGTCTGGCAGCCCTTGTATCATACAGTGAGCAATTACTGTAGACCGAGTTTCTTCTCGAGATAGTGGATGTTGGCGCCACCATGCTGGAAGTTTTCGTCTGCCATGATGTCCTGCTGCAGAGGAATGTTGGTCTTGATACCGTCGATGATTACTTCACCCAGCGCGTTGCGCATGCGCGAGATCGCCACGTCACGGTTTTCGCCGAAGGCAATTAGCTTGCCAATCATTGAATCGTAGTGTGGTGGTACCGAGTAGCCGGTGTAGATGTGAGATTCCCAACGGATCCCCATACCGCCCGGTGCGTGGAAACGCTCAATCTTGCCCGGACAAGGCAGGAAGCGCTCCGGATCTTCGGCGTTGATACGACATTCAACAGCGTGGCCACGAACCTGGATGTCGCTCTGGCTGAACGACAGCGGCTGGCCGGCAGCAATACGCAGCTGCTCTTTGATCAGGTCGACACCGGTAACCATCTCGGTCACTGGGTGCTCTACCTGGATACGGGTGTTCATTTCGATGAAGTAGAACTCGCCGTTCTCGTACAGGAACTCGAAGGTGCCCGCGCCGCGGTACTCGATCTCGATACATGCACGTGTACAGCGCTCACCGATGTACTTGCGCATCTCTTCGGTGATACCCGGTGCCGGCGCTTCTTCCACCACTTTCTGGTGGCGACGCTGCATTGAACAGTCACGCTCGCCCAGGTGGATAGCATTGCCCTGACCGTCGGCTAGAACCTGGACCTCGATGTGACGAGGGTTTTCCAGGTACTTCTCCATGTAGACCATGTCATTGCCGAAACACGCTTTGGCTTCGGCACGGGTCATGGCAATCGCCTCGGACAGCTCGGCCTCGGTGCGTACAACACGCATACCACGACCGCCGCCGCCACCGGATGCCTTGATGATCACCGGGTAGCCGATACGCTTGGCAAATGACTTGTTCTTGATTTCGTCATCATCCAGCGGGCCGTCAGAACCAGGAACACAAGGAACACCGGCTTTTTTCATTGCGTTGATCGCAGAAACCTTGTCACCCATCATGCGGATGGTTTCCGCTTTCGGGCCAACAAAAATAAAGCCGGAACGCTCAACCTGCTCGGCAAAGTCAGCATTCTCGGACAGGAAGCCGTAACCCGGGTGGATAGCAACCGCGCCGGTGATTTCTGCCGCACTGATAATGCGCGGAATGTTCAGGTAGCTGTCAGTCCCTCTGGCAGGACCGATACAGACGGACTCGTCAGCCAGAAGAACGTGCTTGAGATCGCGGTCAGCCGTTGAGTGAACCGCGACGGTTTTGATCCCTAGCTCTTTACACGCACGCAATATACGTAACGCAATTTCGCCTCGGTTGGCGATAACTAATTTATCTAACATAGGGCGCCCCGGTTACTCGATGATAACTAGTGGCTGATCAAACTCGATTGCATCGCCGTCTTCAGCAAGAATCGCAACCACAGTACCCGCCTGATCAGCTTCGATTTGGTTCATCATCTTCATCGCTTCAACGATACATAGCGTATCGCCAACATTGACGCTCTGGCCGACTTCAACAAATGCTTTTGCTTCAGGGCTAGGGGCACGGTAGAAAGTACCTACCATTGGAGAAAGAACCTGGTGGCCTTTAGGTGCAGCTGGTGCTGCAGGCGCTTCGGCTACTGCAGGAGCGGCTGCCGGTGCGGCAACAGGCGCAGCTGGTGCTGCGGCAACAACTTGAGTTGGTGCGGCAACAGTGGCTACCGGAGAGTTACGGCTGATGCGTACAGACTCTTCGCCTTCAGAAATCTCAAGCTCGGAGATACCAGACTCTTCTACCAGTTCGATTAGCTTTTTGATCTTACGAATATCCATTTATCTTTCTCTTTATGTTGTTCATTTAGCTGTCTGAATGCAGGCGTCGTACGGCTGCATTCAGGGCGAATTCATATCCATCCGGGCCGAGACCGCAAATTACCCCGACTGCCTTATCGGACAGGTAGGAGTGGTGGCGGAACGGCTCTCGGGCATGGACGTTAGACAGATGCACTTCAATAAACGGGATCTGGACCCCGAGCAGGGCATCGCGGATCGCTACGCTGGTGTGCGTGAAAGCGGCCGGGTTGATAATGATAAAGTCCACCGTGCCGTGGGCATTATGGATAGCATCAATCAACTCATGCTCGGCGTTAGATTGAATGTGCTCTAGCTCTACGCCCAGTTCGGTTGCTTTGGCAGTTAAACTCGTAACGATTTGAGCCAGTGTCTGCTGGCCGTAGTGGCCGGGCTCTCTGAGACCTAATAAGTTCAGGTTAGGTCCATTGATAAGTAAAATTCGTTGAACGGTCGACATCTTGACGTTATATCACTTGTTTTTTGAGGTTTTACTCTAACAACGTGCAGGTAACTGCAACCTTGCTTCCCGTGTATCTCAATTCTGCTGCCAAAACATGCTTGGTGAGCAATTATAGTGAATTCAACGCAAATCGCAGCAAAATACTGGTCTAATCACCACAATTTTATGTGGACACGTGTACGCTGTATTCTTGAGATTGTTGAATTAGACGGCAGTTTATACGCAGAGTTCAGCCCGGCGCATCGAAGTTGTGGCGGAGTCCACGCTTTTGGTTGCGGACTTGTTTCATATATCACATTCCTGAAGGCCGACATGGAGAGTGATAGGGGCTGGATGCCGGGTAGTGTAGCTGGACTGACAGTATAAGCTAGCCAACTGGCTGGAAATTTTGACATTTGACGAGAAAACCGCCCGAAGGCGGTTTGATCGTGTTGCCGAGGAAAAGGCTAGAGGACTTTTTGTTTCTCGGCGATAAGTTTGTCTACCACGCTCGGGTCAGCCAGGGTCGAGGTATCCCCCAGGGTGCCGGTGTCGCCGGTGGCGATCTTGCGCAGAATACGTCGCATGATCTTGCCGGAGCGGGTTTTCGGCAGGGCATCGGTCCAGTGGAGGAAGTCCGGTGTGGCTATCGGGCCGATTTCCTTGCGTACCCATTCCTTCACCTCTTTATGCAGTTCGGCACTCGGTACCTCGCCGTTATTGAGGGTGATGTAGGCATAAATGGCCTGGCCCTTGATGTCATGCGGTACGCCGACGATGGCGGCTTCGGCAATCTTGTCGAAGGCCACCAGGGCTGATTCGATTTCTGCGGTGCCCATCCGGTGGCCGGAGATATTCAGCACATCATCGACACGCCCTGTGATCCAGTAGTAACCGTCTTCGTCACGACGGGCACCGTCACCGGTGAAGTACATTCCCTGGAAGGTGGAGAAATAGGTCTGCTCGAAGCGGTCATGGTCGCCCCATAGCGTGCGCATCTGGCCCGGCCACGAATCAATCATCACCAGGTTGCCTTCGGTTGCCCCCTCAAGGATGTTGCCCATGTTGTCGACGATGGCGGGTTGGACACCGAAGAAAGGCCGGGTTGCCGATCCCGGTTTCAGCTCGGTCGCTCCCGGTAGCGGGGTAATGAGGATCCCGCCGGTTTCGGTTTGCCACCAGGTATCGACAATCGGACAGCGTCTGTCGCCGATGGTGCGGTGATACCATTCCCAGGCTTCCGGGTTGATCGGCTCACCGACCGATCCCATGATACGCAGCGATGAACGGTGGGTGCCTTCAATCGCCTGGTCACCTTTGGCCATCAGGGCACGGATGGCTGTCGGCGCGGTATAGAGGATGTTGACGTTGTGCTTGTCGACCACTTCGCTCATACGGCTGGTGGACGGGTAGTTCGGCACGCCTTCAAATAGCAGGGTGGTGGCGCCGTTCGCCAGCGGCCCGTATACCAGGTAGCTGTGACCGGTGATCCAGCCGACATCTGCCGTACACCAGTAGACTTCGCCTTCCTGGTAGTCAAAAACATACTTGAAGGTCATGGTGGCGTAGACCAGATAGCCGCCGGTAGTATGCAGCACGCCTTTCGGTTTGCCGGTCGAGCCTGAGGTATAGAGGATGAACAGCGGATCCTCGGCATTCATTTCTTCCGGTTCGCAGTGCGCCGAGGCAACGCTTGTCGCGTCGTGCCACCAGACATCGCGGGTGTCATTCCACTCGACTTCGCCGCCGGTACGCTTGAGTACCAGTACTTTTTCAACGGTGGTCACGTCGTCATTGGCCAGCGCGTCATCGACATTTTTCTTCAGCGGCACGGCACGGCCGCCACGGACACCCTCGTCGGCCGTCACGACGACCTTGGCATTGGAATCAATAATACGCCCGGCCAGAGCCTCCGGCGAGAAACCGCCAAAGACGATAGTGTGGACGGCACCGATACGGGTACAGGCCAGCATGGCAATAGCGGCTTCGGCTACCATCGGCATGTAGAGGCAGACAACGTCGCCCTTGCGCACGCCCTGGCTCTTCAGGGCATTGGAAAACTTACAGACTTCCTCGTACAACTCGTTGTAGGTCAGGGTGGCATCGTCAGACGGGTCATCGCCTTCCCAGATAATTGCAGCTTGGTCACCGCGGGTTGCCAGATGGCGGTCGAGGCAGTTGGCGGACACGTTCAGGGTTCCGTCTTCAAACCATTTGACACTGACGTGCCCGGTGTCAAAGGAGGTGTTCTTGACCTGGGAAAAAGGCTTAATCCAGTCAACAATCTGGCCGTGTTCACGCCAGAAGCCAGCCGGGTTGATCACCGACTGCTGATACATTTCACGGTATTGCTCGTCAGTCACATGGGCGTTAGCAGCAATATCCTTGTGTACTGGATATATATGAACCTCACTCATCCTATTCTCCTTGTGTTCCGTCAATGTCCGTACCGGACCGGATTATTTTTTTCATTTTGTGATTACTAACTTCTGACAGATCGCAGCTAGCCACAATTAGACTTTAGGATGAGAATTGGGAAATTATTGTGGCAAGGTATAAGTTACATAACGTTTGCATTAAAAACCTTGCACCGCGCAAGGTGTTGGCGGGCGTTCTGGGCTCAGGCGGAACGCAGGGTCGGGATGTCGCCATGCTTGAGTCGGACATAAATCAAGGCGGCAGTAATGGCATCCTGCAGCGCATCGTGACGGTCAGTGACCGGCAGATCCAGGTGGCGGCTAATGGCTTCCAGGCTGAGATCGTAATAGGCATTGGGCAGCAGCCGTTCGAGCCTTTCATGATAGAGGTGGCTGACTTCGACCATTTTGTTGGGCAGGGAGAAGTCGAACAGGCGCTGATAGTAGCGGTCGAGGATCGTTTTATCATAGCGGATATGGTAGCCGACCAGCGGCCGGTTGCCGATGAACTCCAGCAGCGTAACGAGTGCCTGGCGCTCGTCGAGCCCTTCCTGAAGGTCCTGATGGCGGATCCGGTGGATGGCAATTGAGTCGGCATCGAGGCTGACTGGCGCGCGCAGGGTCAGGTGAATCGACTGGCTGGTGAGGATCCGGTTGGCCTTGATCCGGGTGGCCGCGATGGTGACCAGCTCGGCACTGTGGGGATCCAGGCTGGTGGTCTCGCAGTCCAGCGAGACCAGTTCATCACCTTGATAATTATCGAACAATGCCTGATAGGGACTGGCCTTGAGTTTATGTTGGTACCACCAGCGTCGTAAAATATTCATACTGTGTTCGAGTGCCGCGGCGTTAGTTTCTAGGCCATAGAGTCTAGCGTCTTGGCGCTCGCTCCTTAGTCTCTGATCTGATAGTGATAGCCCAGCCACTCTTTGAATTTCTTGACCACGTGAAGGCTGTGGCGAAGCAGATCGCGCTCGGCGCGGCTGAGATGGCTGATATTGAGGTGTTGCTGCAGCCCGTTGGCCTGATGGTCGAGCTGCTGCCTGAGGCGAAGCTTGATAAATAGCTTTAGCGCCTCGCTCAGGTTCGAGGCGGTGGAGGGCTCCAGTACCTTGTGTTGTTCCAGCTGGCTCAGGCGCAGGAAGGTATTGTTGTCTTTGATGTTGTGCTCCAGTGCCAGGGCCCGAATACCGTGAACAATCGGGAAAATACCGCCGCGCTTGATATCCAGCCCTTCCTTTCCAGCCTTCAGTTTGCCAAATAGCGTTAGCGGAACGCTGAACTTCAGTGCCGGGCGGGTGAAGGTCGCCAGCAGCAGCTCCTGGTCCGCCAGCTGCCGGTGGAGGTGGGTTTGCAGGGGCTCGAGCAGGGCACGGTTGCCAGCAACCGCGTGGCTGTCGGCCAATATAGCCAGGTCCATCATGGTAGCTTCGGTGCCGGCCTTGGCAAGCTCACTGATAGTATGTAACCACTCACTTTGATGCCTGACCCACTTGGGGTTGTTGACCATCACCTTGCCGGGACAGAGCGGGTAGCCGAGCTGGTGCAGGGTATGGGTTAGTTGCTCCATGACCTGCGGGCACTCCGGCCAGTCGACGCCGTCCTGGATGATCAGTGCATTGTCCTGATCGGTTTTCAGCACTTGCTCACCGCGACCCTCCGAGCCCATGACCATAAAACAGCAGCGGTCATGCATATGCTCCGGCACTACCAGCCTGAACGCTTTCTCGATGATTTGCTCGTTGACCGTGGCGATAAGCTCCATCACAAACAGGGTGTGGATCCCGTTGTTAAACAGGGTTTCGACCAACCGGTGCTGGCTGCCGGCTGCCATGGCCAGTTCCTCGATGGTTTCTGCCCGGGCAATGCGCAGGGTCAGGACATGCGAGTGGGTCGAGAACAGGCTGAGCACCTGGGTGAGATCCAGCATACCGGCCACCTGATTGCCATCAAGCACCTGGACCCGTTTCACCTTGTTGCGGGTCATGGCCAGCATGGCATTGAACAGGAAGTCGCCTTTATTGACGCTGATAACCGGTGTGGTTGCTATCTGGCTGACCGGTGTTGTGGCTGGCAGGTTGTCCAGCATCACGGCATGAAGCAGGTTGGTCCGGGTCACGATACCGTATTGCGGCAGTGGGTTGAGTTCGACCAGGGCGGCATCCATGCCCTTGCTGCGCATTTGCTCCGTCACCGATTTGAGATCGGTATCGCAGGGCACAATCATGCAGGGCTGGATGTTGTCGTCACTGACCTTGGTAAGGATAAACTCGGCCAGGTTTTGCTGTTTCTGGGCTTCATCCAGCAACTGCTGGCGCCGGGCCAGGTTGCCGTTGAAGTAGGCCGCAAACTGATCGCAGGAACGGTAAAGATCGACAAAAATGGACCTGGGAAGCAAATAGCACAGGGTATCTTCCAGTGCCGTGTAGCGGTGGCGGCTGTGATGTTCGAGCTGCGAGCGAACATCAAACATATCGTCACCGGTATAGTGGGCGAAGATTTCCTTGCCGTCTGCCGATGTTTCTTCCACGCTGCCCTTGATGATGATGTAAAGCTGGGAGCATGGCTCCTCGGCATCAATGATGATGTCCCCGGCCCGGTAATAGGCAACATCCAGGGCCTCTGTCAGCAGGCTTTGCTGCTCGTTGCTGAGGCGGTCAAAGGGGGGCAGTGAGGTATCAAACTTATCAGGCATGGCAACCATCCGACTAATTGGGTGCAGCGCACACAGGAAAATGGGTTTGGCATTGATGCAATCAGTGTCGCCCAGGATAGGAGATGGCTCCAGACGACTTTAGTCTAGAGTGGGAAAAGAGGAAGTAAAATTGTCTGATAATTTCATTGGGAGACGGTAGCGAATTCGGCATAATGGCCGACCGTTATACTTCTCTCTGCATATAGGACTTGGCATGTTTCGTAGTAGCCCCTATGGATGGACCTCGCAATACCTGCTTGGTTTTTTCTTTAATTATGGTGTGTACCTCCCTTTTTGGGCGTTGTGGCTTGCGCATTTGGAGGTGAGCGCCTCGAATATAGGGCTGTTGCTGGGGTTGGGTTTTGGCGTACGTTGTCTGGCCAACCTGGTGATCACCCCGCGGATCCATAAGGCAGAGCATTTGATCCCGGCACTTCGCTGGCTGGCGCTGGCTGCTTTGATAAGCTGCGTCGTGTATATCTATTGCGGTGGTAGTTTGTGGGCACTCACTATAGTCACAATTATCTATAACATGCTGGTTGGGCCGATTGTGCCGCTGTCTGATGCACTGGCTAACCACTATGCCAAAGACGGCCATTTAGACTATGGTCGTACCCGGCTATGGGGCTCCATCGCCTTTATCGCCGGCTCAACGGTCGTGGGCCTGCTGGCGGCGGAATATAGCCCTGATGTGATCCCTTGGGTCGCCGCAGCGGGTCTGGTGGCGGCATTGGTGCTATCGATGCGTCAGCCGACAGTGTTGCCGGTTTCGGAAGACGGCCATGATCAGGCTCGTCCTGCCTTGATGGCGCTGATGCGTGATAGCCAGGTTGTCCGTTTTCTTGGCGCGGTTGCCCTGCTGCAGGGCAGTCATGCGGCCTATTACAGTTTCAGTGCGATTTACTGGAAAGAAGTCGGCTACAGCGAAGCGGTCATAGGTTACCTCTGGAGTTTCAGTGTGGTTGCCGAAGTCGCTGTCTTTGCCCTGAGCAAGCGCATATTTGCCGGCTGGAGTATCTCGGCCATGTTCCGTCTTGCGGCATTGGGCGTGTTGTTGCGCTGGGGGGTGATTGCCAGCATGACCGATCTGCCGGTCTTGGTGATGGCGCAGGCGCTGCACGGTGTGACCTTTGCGGCCTGTCATCTGGCAACGATTCGCTATATTCAGCAAGCCAAGAGCAACCAGATGGTGGCGTTGCAGGCCCTGTATAATGCCCTGCCGATGGGGGCCTTCATGGCTATGATGACGGCATTGAGTGGTTGGCTGTACGGGATCTGGGGCGCGGACTTGTTCTGGCTGATGGCCGTGATGGGGGCACCGGTACTGCTGATGAAGATAGAAACCCAGCCACGGTCGCGTTATGTAACCAATAGCTAGCTGAAAGTTATTGATTTTGGCCGGGAAAGGGACGTTTCGGCCAAAGCTGTGATCGTCTTGATTGAGTCAATGGGTGTGAATTCGTTACCATGGGCTTACATCTTTTTTACAATCAGGACGTATCATGGCACAAGGATGGATTGTCGTGCCAGTCTCGCTGGCATATCTCGGGCTGCTCTTTTTTATCGCCTGGTATGGTGATAAAAGGCCGCAATGGCTGGCAGGCTGGCGGGCATGGATTTATAGCCTTTCAATTGCGGTCTACTGTACCTCTTGGACCTTCTATGGCACGGTCGGACAGGCCAGCCAGGATATCTGGTCATTCTTGCCTATCTACCTTGCGCCGATTGTGGTTTTCACCCTTGGCTGGCGCATTCTTGCCCGGCTGATCTTAATCGCCAAGCGCGAGCATATTACCTCCATTGCCGACTTTATCGCTGCCCGTTACGGAAAATCCCAGGGCCTGGCCGTTCTGGTGACGATTATTGCGGTGATCGGGATTTTGCCGTATATCGCCTTGCAGCTGCGCGGTATTACCATGGGGCTGGAGCAAATTGCGCCGGATCTGGGCCAGCAGAGCGGGGTTGATGATGCCGACATTGCCTGGATGGTAACGCTGGCACTGGCGGTGTTTACCGTTCTGTTCGGCACCCGGCACATCGATACCACCGAGCACCATCGCGGGATGATGATGGCCGTGGCGTTCGAGTCGATCGTCAAGCTGGTGGCTTTTCTGGTGGTGGGGGTTTTTGCCGTCGGGTTATTGTTCGAGCTGCCCGATCTGCAGGCAGTAAGACAGGAATATCTGCAGCCGAGCACACCAAATATCGGTAGCCTGCTGATCCATACCATCCTTACCATGGCGGCGATAATTTGTTTGCCGCGCCAGTTCCATACCATTGTGGTGGAGAACAGCCGGGCGCAGGACCTGCACATGGCTCGGTGGGTTTTTCCGATTTATCTGCTGCTGATGGGGCTGTTTGTGGTGCCGCTGGCGTTGGCCGGCCAGTCGCTGCTGCCGCACATTTCTGCCGATACCTATGTCATCAACCTGCCGCTGCAGCAGGGAGTAGAGAGTATTGCGCTGCTGGCGTTTTTGGGCGGGACATCGGCGGCGACAGGCATGGTCATCGTCTCGACCATTGCCCTGGCCATCATGGTCTCCAACGACTTGGTTCTTCCGCTGCTGTTGCGGCGACTGCGGGTATCCGGCCGTAATTTCAACGCCTTCTCCGGCATGCTGCTCAATATTCGGCGCGCATTGATCCTGCTGCTGCTCATGGCCGCCTGGGGATTCCATCAGGTTCTGGATGAAATTCAGTCACTGTCCGGTATCGGGCTATTGTCTTTTGCGGCCATTGCCCAGTTTGCACCGGCTTTGCTGGGGGGAATTTACTGGCGTGAGGGCAACCGTAACGGTGTGTATGCGGGTTTGCTGGGAGGCTCGGCGGTATGGGTGATCACCATGATGGGCCAGACCAATATGCTGGCCGGTGATGCCGAAACCAACTTACTGCTGTGGTTGCTTACTCCGCCGCAATGGCCGGTGCTGCACCAGCTATCAGCCGTTGACTGGGGCATGTTGCTCAGTGTTGTTGTGAACATTTCTTTGTATTTTTCGGTATCGATGCTGACCCGGACATCGCTGACCGAGCGAATGCAGGCAGCCACTTTTGTCGGCGCGCCGTTGCCTGAGTCGGATAATGGCAGCCTGTACCAGGCCCGGGTAACCGTGGCCGAGCTTGAGATGCTGGCTGCCCGCTTTGTCGGGCGCAAGCGGGTGCGACATGCCTTCAGGCAGTTCGCCGATCAGCACCAGGCTGATTTGCTGCCCCAGCAGCAGGCAACGGCACCGTTGATCCGCCATACCGAGCGGGTGCTGGCCGGGGTGTTCGGGGCCTCCTCGGCGCGTCTGGTTCTGACCTCTGCCCTTCAGGGGCGCAATATGCAGCTGGAAGAGGTGGCAACCATTGTTGATGAAGCCTCCGAGCTGTTTGATTTCAGCCGTGGTTTGCTGCAGGGAGCGATTGAGCACATCAGCCAGGGAATAACGGTAGTGGACAAGCAGTTAAGGCTGGTGGCCTGGAACCAGCGCTATCTGGAAATGTTTACTTTTCCGCCGGGGTTGATCCAGGTCGGTCGTCCCATTGCGGATGTGATTCGCCACAACGCCCAGCTGGGACTTTGCGGCCCCGGCGATCCGGAGGCGCATGTCGCCAAGCGTGTCGAACACCTCAAGCGGGGCACCGCCCATACCTCATCACGGATCAGGCCGGATGGCCAGGTTATCGAGGTGCAGGGCAATCCGATGCCCGGTGGCGGGTTTGTGATGAGCTTTACCGATATCACCGCGTTCCGGCAAGCGGAGCTGGCGTTGAAAGAGGCCAACGAAAACCTTGAAGAACGGGTCAGGCTGCGTACCCAAGAGCTGGAGCAGCTGAACCGCCAGTTGGTTTCTGCCACGCAGCAGGCTGAACAGCAGGCCCATTCGAAAGGGCGCTTTCTGGCCGCGGTCAGCCACGACCTTATGCAACCGCTGAATGCCGCGCGGTTGTTTTCGTCGTCTCTGACAGAAGTGGCCAAAGAAGAGGAAACCACCAAGCTTGCCCACCATATCGAGAGTGCGCTGGGAGCGGCGGAGGACTTAATCGGTGATCTGCTGGATGTCTCGCGGCTGGAAGCGGGCAAGCTGCAGGTCAATGTGCATCCGTTTCCGGTCCGTGATGTGTTCAGTACGCTCAGTGCAGAGTTTGGCGCCCTGGCGCAGCAGCAGGGGATCCGCTTTGAGGTGGTCAACAGCAATGCGGTGATTGTTTCCGATCCTAAGTTGCTGCGCCGGGCGTTGCAGAACTTTCTGACCAATGCCTTCCGCTATAACCCGAACGGCAAGGTGGTGCTGGGGGCGCGCAGGAAGCAAGGGCAATTGACGATCGAGGTCTGGGACAACGGTCCGGGGATCCCCCAAGAGAAGCAAGCCCATATTTTTGATGAGTTTACCCGTATCGAGCGGAGCGGAGTCGACCATGGCCTCGGCCTCGGTCTGGCGATTGCACGCGGGATCAGCCGGGTTCTTGACCATCAGCTGTCATTGCGATCCTGGCCCGGCCAGGGAACGGTCTTCGGGCTCGATGTCCGCCGTGGCGAGCTTGCCCGCCGGGTGGAAAAGACGGCCCCTGTCGAGGAGAAAACCGCACCGCTGGCGGGTATCAAAGTGCTTTGTGTCGACAATGAGCCGGACATTCTGCTGGGGATGGAAACCTTGCTGGCCCGCTGGGGATGCGATGTTCGACTGGCCGAGACCGTGGCGGGTGCCATGCAGCAGATTGATGATGCCTGGCAGCCAGACTTCGTACTGAGTGACTACCACCTGGCCAACGAGCAAACGGGCTTGCAGGTGCTGCAGCAGTGCAACCTGCGACTGGGCAAAACGTTCCGTGGCGCGGTTATCAGTGCCGACCGGACGGCAGAAACCCAGCAGGTGATCCGCGGCCATGGTTTCAGTTTTATTAGCAAACCGGTGAAACCGCTGAAGCTGCGGGCGCTGTTAAACCAGCATGTACGGGAAGTAGGGTAATGGGGACTTGAAGGGATCACGCCAGCGGGTGCTGGCGTGTTTCTTGTCTCTGAATAACGAGCCATCGAGCGGGGCAAATGGGCTAGCCCATATTGCCAACCACCGACACGTTCTTATCATCCGGAATTTCATTGAAAGACAATACATGCAGGCCACGGGCGCATACCCGGGCATAGCGTGCAAGCAGCGGACGTAGTTGCGGCAGGACCAGCAGGATCGGGCTGTGGCCGTGAAGCCGCATATTGTCCAGGACTTCAGGCAGGCTGCGTTGGAGCTTTTCAATGACAGTCGGCTCCAGGGCAAAGCCGTCAAGCTGAACGTGTCCGCCTGACTGCGCTTGACTGAGCGCGCCCAGCAGGATGTTCTCCAGCTCGCCGGACAGGGTGACAGCCGGGACATCGGCGCGCATGCCGATCAGGCTGCCGAGTACCACCCGGCGCAAGACGCAGCGGACATCGGCAGCCAGCAGGATCGGGTCCTGCGACAGTTCTGCCGATTCGACCAGCGAGTTGGCAATCGTCACGATATCGGCCAGCGATACGCCGTCGATTGTCAGCTGGCGAAATACCCGTAGTAGCTGCTGCGGGTTGAGTTTCTGCTGCAAGTCATCAGCCAGCTTGCTGTTCAGGCTGGCCAGCCGCTCTATGACTCCCGAGACTTCTTCCGGGCTCAGGATATCGTCGATATGGTCGTTGATCACCTTGCTGACATGGGTCGAGATGATGGTGGCGTGGTCGACAACGGTATAACCGAGATTGACGGCCTTGTCTTTTTCGGTCGGCATAATCCACAGCGCTTCCATCCCGTAGGCCGGATCCTTGGTGATGATGCCGTCGACATTGCCGTAAACCTGCCCCGGATTAATCGCCAGCAGACGATCGGCCTCAAGCTCGGCCTCGACGATAGTCGCGCCCCGGACGGCAATCTTGTATTGGCTGGCCTCGAGCGCCAGATCATCTTTGACATGGATTTGCGGGATCACAAACCCGCGCTGTTCGGTCAGGGTCTTGCGGATCCCTATCAGCCGGCTGAGCAGCTCTGCACCCTGGCGGCGGTCGATCAGGTTGACCAGCCGGAAACCGACATTCAGGCTCAGTGCATGAACCAGAGGAATATCGCCGGCAGCCAGCTCCTTGTTCTCGGGTTGGTCATGCTGTTCGACAATCTCCTCGGCTCGGGCCAGGTCCTCGTCATTGACTTCTGTGCTGTCAATATTGCGCATCCGCCAGCCGGCAAGGCCGATCACAGCGGCAAAACACAGGAAGGCCAGATGCGGCATGCCCGGGATCAGGCCGAGTATCAGCATAATGCCGGACACAACAAACATAATGACCGGTGACGCCAGCATCTGTTTGCCGATTTGCTTTGACAGGTCGTTGCTGTCGGCAACCCGGGTCACAATAATCGCGGCGGCCGTCGCCAGTAGCAGTGACGGGATCTGGGCAACCAGACCATCACCGATAGTCAGCAGGGCATAGGTTTCAAAGGCTTCGGAAAACGACAGGCCGTATTGGAATACCCCGATGCTGATCCCGCCGATGATGTTGATGAACAGGATCAGCATCCCGGCAACCGCATCACCGCGGACAAATTTTGAGGCACCGTCCATCGAACCGTAGAAGTCGGCTTCCTGGGCGACGTCCTCGCGGCGGCGTTTGGCCTGGTTGTGATCGATAATACCGGCATTCAAATCGGCATCGATGGCCATCTGCTTACCCGGCATGGCATCAAGGGTAAAGCGGGCACTCACTTCCGAGATACGCTCGCCACCTTTGGTAACAACCACGAAGTTAATGATCATCAGGATCACGAACACCACCATACCGACGACGTAGTTGCCGCCGATCACTACATCACCAAATGCCTGAATGACCTTACCGGCCGATTCGCCCCCTTCATGGCCGTTGAGCAGCACCACCCGGGTCGAGGCGACATTCAGCATCAGGCGGAGCAGGGTTGCCACCAGCAGGATGCTCGGGAATACCGAGAAATCAAGCGGCCGTTTGCTATAGACACTGACCAGCATTACCAGCAGGGCCAGAACGATGTTGAAGGTAAACAGCATATCCAGCACGAACGGCGGGATAGGCAGGATCACCATTGCCAGTATCGTCATCAGGAGCAGCGGGATCCCCAGTTGCCCTTTGGCTAGTAGCTGTATTAACGGGGTGAGTTTTTGTTTCATTTCAGCTCAGATCCGGTTAGCGACGCAATTCCTTGGGAATTGAGACTTGTGGGAATTCAGGTTTATGGGACTGGCGTCCCTGTTTGTATTGCTCCATCTGGAACACAAAGGTCAGTACATGGGCAACGGCAACGTACAACGGGGCAGGGATTTCCTGCCATTCGTTGGTGGAGTAATAAACGGCTCGTGTCAGGGCCGGTATTTCGACAATCGGGCGTTCGTGCTGGCGCGCGACCTGCTGCATCTGCAGGGCTACCTGATCAACTCCTTTGGCGAGGACAAAGGGAGCACCTGCCTTGTCCAGATCGTATTTCAGGGCAATGGCGTAGTGGGTCGGGTTGGTGATCACCACGTCGGCCTGCGGGACGGTTTTCATCATCTGGCGCTGGGACATCTGGCGCTGCAGCTGGCGGATTTTCGCCTTGATCTCAGGTTTACCCTCGCTGTTCTTGTGTTCTTCCTTGACCTCTTGCTTGGTCATCTTGAGCTGTTTGGTGTACTCCCAGCCAGCATACGGCATTTCCAGAACGGCAATCAGCAACAGGGCGAGGCCAAAGCTGAACAGGCCCTGCCACAGTAAGTCGACGGTTTGCAGAATTGCTTCGGTGAGCGGCAGGCGCTGGAGCATGGCTATCTGGGTCAGGTTGTTGCTCAGCATCAGGTACAGGGTGGCACTGATCAAGGTGACTTTAAGAATACTTTTGATCAGCTCGGCCAGCGACTTGGTCGAAAACATACGCTTGATCCCCGATATCGGGTTGAGCTTGGAAAGCTTCGGCTGGGCAGCCTTGCCCGAGACGTTCCAGCCACCTCGAACGATATTGGCAAGTATGGTGATAAGCACCAGCAGCCCGAGCATCGGCGCGACGGCCAGCAGCATGGATTTGAGACTGATACCGAGATGCTTGAGCATGTACTCGGGCTCGAAGGCGGCACTTTTCGGCAGCTTCATATTCAGGGTGGTGATCACCTGAAACATTTCAGCCAGTGCGCCCGAGAAGGCATTGAGCAGCAGGGCGGCTCCGAGCGTCATCAGTGCGGTGACCAGCTCTTTCGAACGCGGAAGGTTACCTTCCTCTCTGGCTTTTCGCAGTTTCTGTTCACTGGGCTGTTCCGTTTTGTCCTGGCTGCTGTTGTCACTCATTAGCGACTGGCCTCCAGATCAGCCATCATCTGCAGTGTTTCGCTGCAAAGACGGGTAAAGTTCTCCGGAATACCGGACGTGGTGATAAGCAGGCACATCATGCCGAGCAGCATGGTCATCGGGAAACCCAGTGCAAAAACGTTGAGCTGCGGCGCGGCGCGGTTCATCATGCCGAAGGCACCGTTCACCAGTAGCATCGCGCATACCGCGGGCAGTGCCAGCAAGAAGGCGGCGGCAATCATCCAGCCCAGGCGCATGATCACGCTATACAGCGCATCCTGGCTCGGCATCTCGCCCACCGGCCAGACGTCAAAGCTTTGCACCACTACATCAAGGGCGACCAAATGGCCATCGAGGGCGAGAAACAGCAGCAGGGTGTAAAACTGGTAGTACTTACCAAGGGTCGGAATACTGACGCCGTTTACCGGATCGTTGCTCATGGCCATACCGAGGCCCATTTGCATTGACAGGATTTGCCCCATGGTGGTGAATACTGCAAACAGCAGCTCGAGCATCAGTCCCATGATGCCGCCGATCACCATTTGCTGGGCACCGAACAGCAGGGCATCGAGCGAGAAGGGGTCGATGCCGGGCATTGACGGCATTAGCGGTGCCGCCAGCATACTGAGCATCAGCGCCAGCCCGATCCGGATTTGGGTCGGGATTGCCGTGCCGCCAAAAATCGGCATCACCAGCATCGCGGCGCTTAGGCGAAAAAAAGGCCACCAGATCTGTCCTAGCCAGGCGGTCAGCTGGGCTGCTGAGATATCGAGCATGGGTTAGCCGATCAGGTGCGGAATATCGAGGAACAGACGATTGAACAAGTCCCCCAGGGTCCGCAGCAGCCAAGGGCCGGCAAAGCCCAGCATGGCAAACGTCATCAGCAGGCGAGGCAAAAAGCTCAGTGTCTGTTCGTTAATCTGGGTCGCGGCCTGAAAGATACTCACGACCAGCCCGACCAGCAGGCTGGGGACAATCATGACACAGACCATACTGACGATGATCAGCAGCGCTTCACCAAAAAACGAGGCGATAAATTCAGTACCCATATCTATCCAAAGCTCGCACTGAGTGTGCCGACGGTCATCGACCAGCCGTCGACCATAACGAAAACCATCAATTTGAACGGCAGCGAAATAATTAGCGGCGACAGCATCATCATCCCCATCGCCATCAGTACGCTGGCTACAACGATATCGATGATCAGAAACGGAATGAACAGCATGAATCCGATTTGGAAGGCCGTCTTCAGTTCACTGAGAATGAAGGCGGGCATCACAATCAGAAAATCCAGCTCATCCATATTCTGCGGTGCCGGTTCATTGGCAATACGCAAAATCTGCTCAAGATCGGTCTCGCGGGTCTGCTGCAACATAAACTGGCGCAGGGGTTTTTCTGCGGTACTGAAGGCATCGACCATGGTCAGCTCGCCGCTCTGGTAGGGAATCACGGCATTGTCGTAGATGTCATAGAGCACCGGACGCATGATAAACAGAGACAGTGTCAGGGCGATACCGACCAGAACCCGGTTCGGCGGGCTTTGCTGCAAGCCCATCGCCTGGCGCAAAATGCCCAGTACGATGATGATCCGGGTAAAGCTGGTCACCATCAACAGCATGGCCGGCAGAAAGGCCAGTGCCGTCATTAACAGGAAGATTTGCAGCTTGACGCTGTATTCTTCCGGGCCGTCCGGGCCGTTGATAGTCAGCAGCGACAGATCCTGTGCCAGCGACGGAAAGCTAAGCAGCAGGAGCGCCAGCAGTAGCCCGAACTTACGCATTATTTGGTTAGCCCTTTTAGCATGTCGTTGTCGTCGACAATATTGACCAGGCGCAGGCCGTATTTGTTGTTGACGATCACCACTTCTGCGTGGCCTAGCAGGGTACCGTTGACTTTGACATCCATGGCCTCGCCGCTGAGCTTGTCCAGCTCGATGACGGTGCCGAGCGAAACATTCATCAAATCGCCAACCATCAGTTCGGTGCTGGCGACTTCCAGCGTCAGGTTGACCGGGATATTGCGGATAAACGACATATCCTTGGCAGCTGATGCTGTGCCGGGTATCGGCTCCTGGCCCAGGCTACCCAAGTCCAGTTCATCAAGGTCAATATTCAGGTCATTGGTTTGTTCAGACATGCTCGTTCCTGTTACTGTTTAATAACATCTTGAACTTGAAGTACAAGACTGGCGTTGTTTTCTGCAATTCGGGCGGTAAAGAGCGGTGTTTTGCCCGCCCGGACCGTTACCTCGCCCGGGAGCTCGACAGGGATAACATCGCCCTGTTTCAGATCCATAACATCCCCCAGTGACAGGCGACGCTCGCACAGGGTGGTCATCAGACGCATCGGTGCCTGGCACAGCTTGGCCTGAATGCGGGCCTGGAGCTCGGGGTCGGTTTCCACATCTGTCGGCTTGCACTGCTGCTCCCGGAGAAAGTCCAGGCCGGCAAAAGGCAGGGCAATGTCAAACCAGCCCTGGTGACCGCAGACATCAATGGTAAAGCGGCACACCTGGTAGAGCTGGTTGTTTTGAATTGGATTGCCGAGACGCAGCGTATTTTTCTCGGTCAGCTGGCTGTTCCAGCTGGTAATGCTGTGCCAGCCGTTGGCAAACTGTTCCAGTGCCAGGTTGAAAAAACGTTCAACCAGGCGTAACTCGGTATCACTCATGTCACTGTGGCGTCTGACATTGTTGCCGCTACCGCCAAAAAACAGATCGACCATAAAAAACAGCAGATCCCCGTCGATAGAGACGGCACCGTGCAAATCGTGCGGGCTCACGGTGAACTCGCGATACAGGCTGGGTTTCTGTAGTTGCTGTAGGTAATCCTGCAGTTTCAGCGTATCTTGCTGCTCAAAGCGAAATTCAACCGGGTGGCGCAACAGGTGATGGAATGACTGGCGAGCCGAACGTTCGAACTGTTTGCAGACATTATCAATAATGGCTTGTAATGCACCTATGCGGTGTTCAGGGCTTGCGAGATCAAAAGCACGAACTTCAACCTGGTCAAGTTCTGAGATTATTTTGCTCTTTTTCGTCATAACCTTAGGCAACCAATGGGTTTCATTAAACGTAACAGTACGTTGAATATGCTTATTAAAACAATAAAGCGTCGCTTGAATATAAAAAACGTTGTCATTTATCTTAATAAATAATAAACGCTGTTTCTTTTTGTTTGATTTTATTTCAAATCAACATTTAACCTTTAGTCGCACTTTAATTAAACGCTGTTTATTAGAATGCTGGAATCAGGGTCACAAGAATTAATATTAATACTTATGTTCGATTATTAAAGTTTATTAACAAAAGGGTGAATAGCCCCCTTGCTGTATATAATTTGAGCGCCAATTAAAAGCATATTTCTGATCTTATTTTTTTTGAGCTCTCAATCGTGTTGTTTTTAATCAATAATCGGGGCTTGCCTGTTCTCTTATTGACTGCAATGTTAATTAACATGTCAATTTCAATCGCGGGAGACTACCGTTTGAGCAATAGGTTTGTCAAACGAATATAACAGTTATCAACTATGTCAAAAAAACATCGCCCTATTTTTGGGGTATTCATTATATTGACAGTTGACATATTATTCTTAATGTTTTCTTATTCACGCAAAAAATATATTAAAGTAATTGCTCTTAAGTGTTAAAGTGATTATCAATCTATTGCATTTGGATTCTGTGATTTCATCCATACCCAGTTGCTTTTGATGGTGTCTCTCTGCTCTTACATTATTTCATGCGTGCCATTTACCACTGAGTAGCATTTTGTTGCACTGGGTGTGAGTGGTTTAGTGCTTGGTTGGGTGTTCGATTTTGCCTTTAAGGTGATGAGATTCCTCTTGAATGAGGAGGTTTTCACCTGTTTGTATTGTCATGTATTTACCGCGGATATGTTATTTCTAGGCTCTTTGATGGTTAGACAAAGCAGTTTTATTCTATTGTTACTATTGGCATCTTTCTCGGTTTATAGTCAGGAAAATGTAAAAGTATCTGCATTGGACAATAGCCGATGGGCTTTCTCCGGTGATAATACTTTGTGCTCAATTGAGCATGAAATAAAAGGCTTTGGAATAGCTAAGTTAATAGCCGAAGCCGGAGAAGAATTGCGCCTTGAGCTTAAGTCTAATGAGATAACAAACCTAACAGTACTGCACTCTGTGTATGAGATCTCTCCGGTCTGGAAATCAAACAATGCCAAGTTTATTGATTCTCTTGGGGATGCTAATAACTCTAATGCCACAGGTGAAATTATTGTTAATAAAGCCGGTGCGATTTTTGAACGTCTGAAAAGTGGCTCTTGGATAAAAGTGATTATTAATGCTGGTCGTCAATTAAATGACGAGATTGTTTTATCCAATATTAATTTTGAGGCCCCTGCCGAAGCGTTTGTGGCCTGTCGCAACAGCTTAATACCCGTCAACTATCAGCAGATAAGAAATAATGTCTTTTATTTCGACTCAGGCTCATCGGATGTGTCAAAAAACAGTCATCGGACACTGATGGGGATCGCTGAGTTTGTCAGTGCGACGCAGTCGATTAGCAAGATTCTGGTTGATGGCTACTCAGATAGCCAGGGTCGTACAGGTGTGAAGTTGCGCATGTCCAGAGAGCGTGCCGAAGAGGTGGCTTCTCTGCTCATTGAGTATGGTATCCCTCGCTCTATGCTTCAAATTCGCTCCCACGGTGACCGTTATCCTGTCGAGGATAACGCTGAGGCGGCAGGGCGGCAAAAGAATCGCCGGGTAAGCGTCCGTTTAATTAAGAAATCAGTGGTAGGCCGATCATGAAAAAGAACTGGCAAGTTTTGATGTTCCACCCTTACCACCCTGTCCAGGAACAGGTACTGGTAGAGGGGGAGGCTGTTGGGTATCAGTTGACCCAGACCTCCAGCATGGCTGACTGCCTGCACCTATTGTCGCTACAGCAATGGGACCTGCTGCTGCTACCGACCTGCCTGGTGGACGGCACCGAGGCGGCCGACCTGATGAAGCTGGTTCAGCCGCGATACCAGGGGGCTATCGTGGTGCTCTCGGAGCTGCAGCATGCCGCGCAGGTCACACGTGCCTTGCAGCAGGGCGCGACAGACTACTTGCTGATCCCGTTTGGACACATGCACCTTGGGCAGCTTGTCCAGCGCCTGGTTCAGCCACAGCAGAAGAAGCTGCCGATTGTGGCCGAGTCACACCAGAGCAAGCAGATGTTCCAGCTGGCCCAGCGGGTGGCACAGACAGATGCCTCCGTGCTGATCAACGGTGAGAGCGGAACCGGCAAAGAGGTACTGGCGCGTTTTATTCATGAATCTTCTCCCCGTTCGGCTGGCCCGTTTGTGGCAATCAACTGCGCCGCGATCCCGGAGACTATGATCGAATCCATTTTGTTTGGTCATACCAAGGGGGCGTTTACCGGTGCGACGTCAGCCCAGCCCGGCAAGCTGGAGGTGGCCAATGGCGGTACCCTGCTGCTGGATGAAATCGGCGAGTTGCCGCTGACGCTGCAGACCAAGCTGCTGCGGGTGTTGCAGGAGCGCGAAGTGGAGCGCCTGGGCAGCCACCAGAAGATTAAGCTTGATATTCGGGTGCTGGCAGCCACCAATCGTGATCTTGAACAAGCTGTTGCCGAAGGACGTTTCCGTGCTGATCTCTACTATCGGCTGAATGTGTTTCCTTTGCACTGCGCCACGCTGAAAGAGCGCAAGGATGACATCGTACCGCTGGCTAGCTATCTGATGATGCGCTATATGCCGAATGCCCAGACGACCATTGAATTTACCCCTGAAGCCCAGGATGCCCTGCGCCATTATGATTGGCCGGGCAATGTCCGCGAACTTGAGAACGTGATTCAGCGGGCGTTGGTGATGAGCCGGGGCTGTCTGATCCGGGCTGAAGACTTAATGCTGCCGACTCAGCTGGCAAACAAAGAGTCGGCGTTATCGCCTTCGCCAGAGACATGTTCCGCTTTGGTCAGCCCGCGCAAGCCAAGCGAGAGGCTGTCGAAGCCGAGCCTGCAGAAAAGCCGCAAGCTGGCCGAGTTCGACACCATTATCGAAACGTTGCGCCGCTTTAACGGCCACCGGAGCAAAACGGCCGAAGAGCTGGGTGTCTCGACCCGTGCCCTGCGGTACAAGATTCAGACGATGCGCGAGCAGGGACTGGATATCGACCAGATCCTAACCGGGCAAAATTCAGATTTTACTGTCGCCAATACTAACTATTCCTAACCGACTCTACACGAGAGCCTGACATGCAAGACAAAGTAATGAGCATGGAATTGCCATTGAGCCAGATGAGTGAGGTTCGAGCACAGATGAATGTGCTGGAGACGACTCAGATTGCACCTAACCCATTAACGGCTAACCAAGTGAACTCGGTTAGTTTTACCGAGGTGATCTCCCAGACCCTCAACAATGTTGATCAGCAAGGCAAAGAGGCCTCGGCGCTGATGACGGCAGTGGATACCGGCAAGAGTGACGATCTGGTCGGGGCGATGGTGGCAAGCCAGAAGGCTAGCCTGTCGTTCGCCGCTCTGGTGCAAGTGCGTAACAAGCTCCTGACCGCCTATGACGATGTCATGAAGATGCCTGTGTGATGGGAAAAACTAAGTGAGTGAATTAATTAAACAGAGGCTGGCCAATATGGCCGGCCCTTCTAGTATGGGCCGGGTGTTATCCGGTGCCCGTCTTGTCGCATTGCTTGGGGTGATTGCCGCATTGGTTACCGTGGTGGTGGTGATTGGCCTCTGGCAGGGTGGCAGTCAGTACCGTCCGCTGTATGGTGAGCACGAACAGTTCGATCGCACGCAGGTGCTGTCGGTGCTTGAGCAGAGCGGGATGGACTTTTATATCGAGCCCCAGCAAGGCAATGTCATGGTAGAGCGCAATAGCCTGGGCAAGGCTCGCCTGGCCCTGGCGGCGGCGGGTGTCGAGGCGCAACTGCCGACCGGGCTTGAGATCCTGTCGCAGGACTCCAGCCTGGGGACCAGCCAGTTTATCGAGAATGCCCGCTACCGGCACGGCCTGGAAGGGGAACTGGCCCGCAGCATCATGACGCTGGAAGCCGTGAGCAACGTGCGGGTGCATTTGGCCATTCCTAAGCAAACCTTGTTTGTCCGCCGTGAGAAGGAGCAGTCATCGGCCTCTGTCGTGTTGTCACTGTGTCCCGGTCAGAACCTGGGCGCCGAGCAGGTGACGGCGATTGTCAACCTGGTGGCTGGCAGTGTACCGGATCTGACTGCAGATCGCGTCAATGTGATTGACCAGCAAGGTAACCTGCTGTCGGCGGCGATCGGCGATCGTGATCAGCACGGCAGAAGCAGCAGCCGCTACCTGGAGTATGTCCAGCAGCTCGAGCGCAGCCACATTGAGCGTGCCTCGCGCATGCTTCGCCCGTTGGTAGGAATGAATAACTTCCAGGTCGAGGTAGCTGCAGACATCAACTTCGACCGTACCGAGGCGACCGAAGAAAGCTATTCGCCTGAGGGAACGTTACGAAATGAATTCAGTACCTATGACCGACGCCTGTCCAAGCCGGCCGAAGGGGTGCCCGGCGCCCTGAGCAACCGGCCGCCGGAAGAAGGCGAGGAAGAGGGAGATAACAAAGGGGGCAATGAACGCAGCGAGTCTTCGCGTGATTATGCTCTGGACCGCACCCTGAAGCATACCCTCTACCAGCAGGGACAGCTCAAGCGCCTGAGTGTTTCGGTGTTGCTTAACGGCCAGCCGGATACCTTCAGTGCCCAGCAGCTGACCGACATCAAACAGATGCTGGCAGATTCCATCGGGATCGACGAGGCACGGGGTGACAAATTTACCGTTCTTGTTTATCCGTTTACCCAGGCTGAAGCCAATTTGCTGGGTGACGAACCGGCCTGGTGGACCCAGCTGGTGTGGCTGGATTACCTCCGCTATATCCTGTCGGCAGTGGTTGCCCTGGTGATCCTGCTGGTGGTGGTTCGCCCTGCGATCCGCCAGCTGGCCGGCGGGACGAAATCCACCGACGTCATGGTGCCGGAGCAGGCACTTTCACCAGCTAATGAAGCGCCGGTTGCGGCTACGCCGGTAACCTCTGTCGAGGCGCTTGGTACTGAGCAGGAAGCCGTCTCATCGGTCATGCCGGTATCGGCTGACAATGCCGGAGCCGGACTCAGCTCTGTGGTGGCAAGCAGCGACTTGCCTGAGCTGCCGAGCCCTGAAACCGGGCTGGAAGCACAGTCTTCTTACTTGCAGATGCTCTCCGAGAAAGAGCCCGAGCGCGTTGCCCATGTCGTTAAACAATGGATCACACCGAAAGATGACAACTGAGAATAACCCTGGCATTGAACAAGCCGCGATTCTGTTGCTGAGTATGGGTGAAGAAGCGGCGGCGAACGTATTGAAACAGCTTGACCGCGAGCAGGTTCGCCAGCTCTCGATTGCGATGGCCGGGATCCCGGCGGTCAAAAAGGATCAGGCGGAAAAAGTCTTTCAGCGTTTCTTTAATGACTTCAAGAGCGAGTCGGGGATCTCTGGGGCTTCTCGCAGCTATCTGGAGCGAACCCTGAACAAGGCGCTGGGGCTGTCTTTGTCGCAGCCGTTGCTGGATTCAATCTACGGCGACTCGCTCAAGCACAACCTGCAGCGTCTGCAGTGGCTCGAGCCGGCCAAGCTGGCCGAGCTGATCTCCGGTGAGCATCCGCAGATGCAGGCGGTATTTCTGGCGTACCTGGAGCCCGAGGTGGCTACCCAGTTACTGGCGCGCCTGCCGGCCGAAGGGTTGGATGATCTGCTGTACCGTCTGGCCAACCTGACTGAAATTCACCCTGACATGATTGACGAGGTGCATGTTCTGCTGGAGAAGTTCCTGGCCCAGGTCGGCCAGCAGAACAGTACGTTGGTTGACGGTACCGAGAAAGCCAGCGAAATCATTAACCGTCTGAAAGGCGAGCAGAGCCAGAAGGTGATGACCGGCCTTAAGGCCTTGGATCCGGTACTGGTCGCGACACTGGAAAGCAAGATGTACAACTTCGATATTCTGGTACGCCAGAGTGAAGATACCCTGGAGCGCCTGGTGGAGGAAGTCGATCAGGAGCTGCTGGCAACAGCGCTCAAGGGCTGCGATCAAGTATTGCTGGACAAGATTTTCGCCACTATGCCAAAGCGTGCTGCTCAGTACCTTCGTGAAGCAATGGAAGGCAAGGGGCGCGTTCGTCTAAGTGCCGTGGAAGAAGCGCGCGAGCAGTTGATCGCGACTCTGCGCCAGCTGGCCGATGAGGGCGAAATCGAGCTGCAGCTCTTTAGCGAACCGGTAGTGGAGTGATGATGAAGAAGCAGGCAGTAACCGTTCTTCACCCCCAGCCGGGGCAGTATCGGAACTATCATTTTCCGCCGCTGGTCCAGCCGGAGGAGGACTTGTTCGGTGACGAACCCACGGGCTCGTACCAGGACGAATTTAACAACGGGTTTCAGGACGGCCAGCAAAAGGGCCACGAGCAGGGGTACCAGGAAGGGCTGGCCCAGGGCCAGCAGTTCGGTCAGCAGCAGGGGCTGGAGCAAGGCCGTCAGCAGGGGATCCGCGAAGGCGTTGCCCAGGTGCAGCAGCAGATGGGCGGCACAGTGGCCTCGGTTGATCACCTGATGCAGCAGATCCAGCAGGTGTTTCACCAGCACGTGCGCCAGCAAAGCGAGATGATCTGTGACTTGGTACAGAAGGTTGCCCGTCAGGTGATCCGCGCCGAGCTGACGCTCAAGCCGAGCCAGATGGTGAACCTGATTGAGGAGACCCTGGCGCAGATGCCCGAGCAGAAGCCGGAGCTGGTTACCTACCTCAACCCGCAGGACTGCCAGCGGTTGCTGGAACTGGTGCCTGAGCAGGTCAGCGGCTGGAACCTCAAGCCGGATGACTCGCTGGCAATCGGTAGCTGCCGTATCGTGACCAGTGATTCGGAATCGTTCGCCGATAGCGAAGAGCGCCTTGAGGCCTGCATGGAATCAATTCGGGATAGTTTGCTGACCGATGCGTGATTTATTCCAGGAGCTGAATGCACGTTTATCCTCGGCGGTCGAGCAGGTTCCTGACGTCCCGGTGGCCCGTACCTACGGGAGACTGACCCGCATGGCCGGGTTGACGCTGGAAGCGGTAGGCTGCCGGTTGAGTACCGGCCAGCGCTGTATGATTGAAACCGATCTCGGCACCCTGGTCGAGGCCGAGGTGGTTGGCTTCGACCGCAACGCATCGGTACTGATGCCGATCCGTCATACGACCGGACTGCGTCCGGGCAGCCGGGTACTGCCGCTGCAGGGCGACAGTAAAATCAATGTTGGCTATAGCATGCTGGGCCGGGTACTTAACGGACTCGGTGAGCCGTTGGATAGCCGCGGCGCTATTACAGCCGAGCAACGAATTAACCTCCACGGTGATACCATCAACCCCTTGCAGCGCCTGCCGATTTCGACCCAGCTGGATGTCGGCGTCAGGGTGATTAACGGCATGCTGAGTGTGGGCAAAGGGCAACGAATGGGCCTGTTTGCCGGTAGTGGTGTCGGTAAGAGTGTGCTGCTTGGGATGATGACCCGCAATACCACCGCGGAAATTACCGTGGTGGGGTTGATTGGCGAACGTGGCCGTGAGGTGCGTGAGTTTATCGAGCACTCGTTGGGCCCCGAGGGGATGAAGAATGCGGTGGTGATCGCCTCGCCGGCGGATGATCCGCCGCTGATGCGTTTGCGGGCCTCGATGCTGTGCCATCGTATCGCAGAGTTCTTTCGTGATCAGGGCCATGATGTCCTGTTACTGATGGACTCGCTGACCCGTTATGCGCAGGCGCAGCGTGAAATTGCGCTTGCAGTGGGCGAGCCTCCGGCGACCAAGGGCTATCCGCCGTCGGTATTTAGCCTGCTGCCGCAGTTGGTCGAGCGTGCCGGTAACGGTGCGACGGAGCACGGGTCGATCACGGCTTTCTACACCGTGTTGTCGGAAGGGGATGATCAGCAGGATCCGATTGCCGATGCCGCGCGTGCTATTCTCGATGGCCATATTGTCCTTAACCGTGAACTGGCCGAGCAGGGACATTACCCGGCGATTGATATCGAGCAGTCAATCAGCCGTGCCATGCCTCAGGTGGTGGCACCGGAGCAGCTGAAAAAAGCCCAGCAGGTGAAGCAGCTTTATGCCCGCTACCGTCAGGTACAGGATCTGATTTCCCTCGGCGGCTATCAGCCGGGACAAGACCAGAACCTGGACATGGCTGTGCATTATTACCCGGAAATTTGTGGTTTTCTTCAGCAGGGGATGCAGGAGCAGGTACCCCTTGCCGACAGTCAGCAGCAGTTGATGCAGCTGGTGGGAGGGCAGTAAAGCGTGCACAAGCGAGTGAAGGTGGTTCAGGGCTGGCGGGATCAGCAGCAGAAGAAATTTGATGAGCTGCAGCAGCAGTATACCGCACTTAACCAGCAGGCACAGGCTCACCAGCAGCGACTGGAGTTACTGGAGAGTTTGTCCGGACAGTATGCAGTGGCCAGCGGTAGCGAGGCCTCGGCTCTGATGCTCAAGGGGATCGGTCGTTTTCGTCATCAGCTGGATAATCTAACTAACCTGCAGCGTCAGGAGCTGGCGCTGTCGCAGGTGGAGCTGCGCAGTATGAATAGCCGTTTGGTCGAGCAGCACTGTCAGGTCAAGATGGGCGATAAGATCATTGATAAGCGGCTGGCCCAGATCCAGCGCAAGCAGGAGCGGCAGGAGCAGAAAGTGATGGACGAGCTGTCGATGAACCGCTTTTTCCACCGTCGCTAGTCAATACGCTCCGCTGCCGAAGAATCAGCAGCCGGGGCTGTAGCAATACTGTTGTTCCGGCTTCAGCAGTTTATCAATCATTTGCTTTTGCTGGGCTAACAGGCGGCCGTTGCTGTTGTTGCGGGCCTGGCACTGCAATGTCAGTTCATAGAGTTGTTGCCACAGGGCACTGCCTTGCTGGCGGTACTGGGCAGGCAGGGCTGAAAGCAGACGTTTCATGCCGGTATCATCGGCGCTGACACCCAACGACTCGAGATATTCGCAGCGGCGCTGTGCACGCTCACCGAGTTGCTGCATCAGTTGCTGTAGCTCGGCGTTATGCGTCAGCAATGCCTGGCTGTCACGGTTGACCAGTAATGTTTCCTGTTGCTGAAGCTGTCGTTCCAGCTGTTGGTAGCTCTTTACATCCAGGGCCAGTTCGCTGAGCAGGGCCTTGATCAGTTCGGCTTGGGAGGCCATCAGTCTTGCCCCTGATAAAAGTCGACCATACTGCCGGCCAGTGAGTCCAGGTTGACCGAAACCTTGCCGGCATTCAGCATCGCTTTCATTTGCGCCACTTTGTCCATATCGACATCGCTGGTGGTCTCCATCGCCTGCTTGGCAGATTGCAGCGACTTCATCTCATGGCTGAGTTCGACTTGTGCGACAGGCGCTGTTTTTGCCCCGGCAGTTTTACTGGCAGCCTCTGTAGGTAGAACGACGGGCTGCGAGTGAGATATTTTTCCAATCATAGTCTTCACAAAAAACAGATGTGCGGTTATTGATCTAAAGCGACCACTCGGCGAAATGCTTAAATAATTTTATTTCGACTGCTAATAATACCATTAAAAGGTGGTCTGTACCCTTTGCCGCCCGATCACGGTGGCATAAATTTCTTTGCCGGATGACAGGTTCCTAACCCGGATAGACTCCCCCTCTGCGCCTGACTCCAGTGCCATGCCTTTCATTTTTGCCGTCATCCCACCCATCCGGGCTTCGATAATCACTTCCTCATTGCGCTTGACCAGCTCGGGGGCTTCGACCATTCGCGGGCTGATCACCTTGCCTGCCGCAATTTTACGTCGGCTAGTCAGTCCGGCGACGGCATCGATGTGGGTGAAATAGCCATGGCGCATGTGGGCTAAATTACTGCGTTTGAGGCTGAGATCTGCCCGGGAGATGGCTTGTCGGCGATTGAGAGGCTGTTTGGCAACCACCAGCGGAAGAAAAATAGCCACTTCGGCCCTGGCTCTGGCCTTCCAGTAGTTGGGCTGGTGGCATTCGAGAGTCACGGACAGCCGGCCGACAGGTTTCGTCGGCTCGCTCAGGGTTTGGCGTAATGGTTGGTTGCAGGGCGGCAATGTTGCAGGTGGCTGCAGGCTGATCTGGTAGTCATCGCTGCCGATGCTGGCGGCGTAGCGCCGGACTTGTTTGTCTAGATAACGGGTGATCTCCTTTTGCACCGAGGCATGCTCTGGTGAGGAGGGAGATACATTTTTTGCCAGGCTGCTAGCCGGGACGATACTGCCGAGCAGACAGGCGATTAATACCGTTTCCGCTCGGAAGCGGTACTTCCGCATTTGCTTAAGATGCACGCTGATACAACCGTAAATACCTGAATATATTGATATATAACTATTGGCATGTTTCGTGCTTGTTGCCGTTCTGGTTTGACCATCTTTCATGGTGTGCCCTAGGCACGATTGCGACAATTAATGGCGGCAGATAATGGCAATTAACTTTGAACAAGCACTGGGGGTACACCCTAATACATTGGCGTTTCGAACACAACGCGCAAAGGTATTGGCCAGTAATTTGGCCAACGTTGATACCCCGAACTACAAGGCGCGCGATATCAGTTTTGAAGATGCGATGAGCCAGGTTGCCAACGAGGCCAGGGCGAAACATCTGGCTCGCCGCCGGCCGCAAGATTATGAGTTGCTCTATCGTGCTCCGCAGCAGCCGGCACGGGATGGCAATACGGTCGAGTTGGGGGTTGAGCAGGCACAGTTTGCCGCCAACGCAATGGCTTTTCAGACCAGCACGACTTTTTTGAATATGAAACTCAGCGGCTTGAAAAAAGCCATTAACGGACAGTAACAGCTATGGCTTTTTCTACGATTTATGACATTGCCGGCTCCGCAATGACGGCACAGACAGTACGCCTGAATACGGTGGCCAGCAACCTGGCCAACGCCGATGTGGTATCGGGTTCTGAGCAGGGCGGTTACCGTGCCAAGCGGCCGGTATTCTCGACCGTAATGATTGATCTCAACAGCCCGGCGGCTGGTGCCAAGGTGAAAATTGAGGATGTCATTGACAGTGACGAACCGCTGCGTCGCCGCTATGAGCCAAATCATCCGAAGGCCAATAAAGACGGGTATGTGTTTCATTCTACCGTGAATGCCGTGGAAGAGATGGCGGACATGATGGCGGCATCCCGCAGTTTTGAAACCAGTGTGGATGTCATGAGCCGGGCTCGCAGTATGCAGCAGAGTATTTTGCGTCTCGGTAAGACAAGTTAGGAGGCTTAAGTGAGTTTGCCACAAATTACGACCACCAGTCAGTACAGCCCGAAGGCGGCCTCATCGGAGCCTCAGGTGGCCGGTAACGGAATGAACCCGTCCAGTAATGATTTCCTGACCATGATGGTTGCCCAGGTGCAGAACCAGGATCCGCTGAATCCGACCGACGGTACCGAGTACTTGACTCAGCTGGGCATGATGTCGGCGGTCGAGAGCCTGGAAGGGGTCAAGTCAGGCCTGACGAACCTCAATATCGGCATGACCAATGTGGAAATGCTGCAGGCAACCAGCCTGGTCGGCAAGAAAGTGCTGATGGAGGCCAACCAGGAAATTGATATAGCCAAAGGTCAGGTGGTTGAAGGCCGTGTGCAGTTTGATCAGCCGGTCGACAGCGCCAAGGTCATGGTCTACGACGAAGACGGCAAGGTGGTGGATGAAATCAAGCTGGGCCCGCAGGGGACGGGGATGGCGGAATTTCAGATCGATGGTGACGAGCTGGGTACCGGTTCCTATACCTTCGAGGTGCTGGCGGAAAAAGGCGACGATGCCTGGAGCCAGAAAATGATGATTGCTGCCGAGGTGGAGTCGGTCAACATCCCGTCTGACGGCGGAACGATTCTGCTGAGCCTCAAGGGGCTGGGCAAGATGTCTATGTACGATATGCGTGAAATAACGGCATAAGCCGACGAATAAGAAGCAGAGTAGGAAAGGTAATGTCAATTAATATTGGTATGAGTGGCCTGAAGTCCACCACCGAACAAATGAACACCATTAGCCAGAATATTGCCAACGTGGGCACCATTGGCTACAAGTCATCACGTACTGAGTTTCAGGACATCTACGCGCCGGAGTTTGGCGGTGGCCAGATGAACGGTGTTGAGGTGTCGACTACCCGCCAGAGCTTCATGAGCGGCTCGACCACACCAACCGGTCGCAACAGCGATTTGGCGATCAATGGTGAAGGCTTCTTCATGGTCCAGAGCAACGGCCAGCAGATGTTTACCCGAAACGGGGTCATGAATCTGGATGCCGACGGCTATCTGGTAACGGCGGATGGTTACCGTCTACAGGGGTATGATGCGACCGATACCGGCCAGATCCAGACAGGTAACATGGGTGATTTGACTGTCAGTACCGGTGATATGGCGGCGAAAACAACCTCAAGAATTAATCAGGGCCTGAACCTGGACGCCAATTCTTCCGCTATCGATCCTAAGGCGACGCCGTTTAACCGCGAGGACCCGAAAACATTTACCTCCAGTACCACCACACCAGTTTACGACTCGATTGGCGGTGAGCATGAGATGACCCAGTACTTTGTCAAAACCGGTGACAACGAGTGGCAGGTTCACTATGTACTGGATGATCAGAAGACCCCGATGCAAACCGAGACACTGCGTTTTGATGCCAATGGCAAGTTGGCTCAGCCTGTCGGTGATATCAGCCTGACTTTTACGCCTGGCAACGGTGCCAACCCGCAAACCGTGGCTTTTGATATGGCAGAAGTCAGCCAGTTCGGCAGTGACTTTTCGATTAACAAGAATGCGCAGGATGGTTATGCGCCGGGTAAGCTGGCTGGTTGGTATTTCGAAACTGACGGCACGGTATACGCACGTTATTCCAACGGCCAGACCAAGGCTCAGGGTCAGGTTGTCCTGGCGCGCTTCCCTAATCAGGAAGGTTTGCAGCAGGCTGGCGGTACCCGCTGGACCCAGAGCTTTGCCTCGGGCGCACCATTGACGGATGTTGCCGGAAGCGGCCAGATGGGTGAACTGCGTACGGGTATGTATGAAGGCTCTAACGTTGATCTGACCAATGAGATGGTTGGCCTGATGTCGGCTCAAAGCAACTACCAGGCCAACGCCAAGACAATTCAGGTTTCGCAGGAGATGACTCAAATCCTGTTCCAGAACCTGTAGTAGGAGCCGGTCATGGATAAGCTGTTATTCACTGCCATGTCAGGTGCCAGCAGGATCATGATGGCACAGCAGGTACACGCTAATAACCTGGCCAATGTGAACACGACTGGCTTTCGCGCCGATATCGAACAGGCCGAAAGTATTGCGGTAAAAGGGGAAGGCTACAAAAGCCGTACCCTGGTAGCGGCACGGGCGGGGGGAACGGACTTTTCCAGCGGTGCCTTGCAAAACACGGATAACCCGTTTGATATCGCCATTCGCGGCGAGGGCTTCTTTGCGGTCCAGGCCGGAGAGAACGATGAAGCCTATACCCGCAGCGGAAACTTTCACCTTGATGCCGACGGCGGACTGATGCTGGGCAACCGACCGGTAATGGGAGAAGGCGGCCCGCTGGTGATTCCGCAATACCAGCAACTGGATGTCGGTACCGACGGCACTATCTCGATAGTGCCACAGGGCGGCGGCCTGGTGCAGGAAGTCGGCCGGCTAAAACTGGTGAAGCCGGATCTCGATAATGTGCGTAAAGGTGAAGATGGCCTGTTCAGGGTGGCCGGGGCCGGAGCGCAGGCTGATATGGATGAGACGGTTTCGGTCGCTTCGGGTTATCTCGAGAGCAGCAACGTCAATGCTATCGACTCGCTGATTAACAACATGTCACTGTCCCGGAACTTTGAGTTCCAGGTCAAGATGATGAAAACCGCCGAAGACCTGGCTACTGCCGGCAACCGCATTATTCGCGGCAGCTAACACTGGCTTATTTGTTTGAGAGCAGCACCTGCTATGCAGGGCTGCCTGTTTTTTAGGAGCAATACAAGATGCATGCAGCACTTTGGGTCAGTAAAACCGGCCTTGCGGCACAAGATACCCAGATGCAGGTTATTTCGAATAACCTGGCCAACGTCAATACGGTCGGTTTCAAGCAGGACCGAGCGGTATTCGAAGATCTGTTTTACCAGATGAAAAAACAGCCGGGTTCAATGGCTGATCAGCAGAATGAAACCCCGGGCGGCTTGCAGCTGGGTAACGGTGTTCGCACCATCGGCACCCAGAAACTAATGAAAACCGGTGCCTACCAAAACACCGAGCAGGCCACTGATCTGGCGATCCTGGGTTCGGGCTTTTTCCAGGTCGAACTGGCGGACGGCAATACCGCGTATACCCGTAATGGTCAGTTCCATCGCAATTCGGAAGGTACGCTGGTAACCGCGTCCGGTTTGCCTTTGATCCCGAATGTCGAGATCCCGGAAAATGCGACCAGTTTTAATGTCGGCTCCGATGGTGTGGTGACAATATCGACAGCAGAGGATCCGCAGGCGCAGGAAATTGGCCAGATCACGCTGGCAAACTTTACCAACCCGGCAGGGCTGGAAGCGCTGGGCGGTAACCTGTTCAAGGAATCAGGTGCCTCGGGAGCCCCGATTGAAGGCGTGGGCGGCGAGGACGGTCTGGGCCAGATCAGCCAGTTCAGCCTTGAGGGTTCAAACGTCAACGTGGTGGAGGAAATGGTCAATATGATCACCACTCAGCGCGCCTACGAGATGAACGCCAAGGTCGTCTCCAGTGCCGATCAGATGCTGAAATTTGTCAGCCAGTCAATGTGAGTGCTCAGGCATGCTACGCATAATTTATTTGCTCGGTGCTTTGTTGCTTTCCGGTTGTGCCCCGGTCTCTTCCGTTGTCGACGTCCAGCCTAAGGAAAACGTGCCGAATATGGAGTTTCCGGAATACAAGGTTGATCCCGATGGCAGCCTGTTCAGTGCCAACTATGGTTTGGCGCTGTTTCAGGACCGCCGTGCTTTTCGCATTGGCGATATCCTGACAGTGGAACTCGACGAGCAGACCCGCTCAAGCAAGAAGGCCGGCACCAGCTTCGGCAAGGACAGCAATGTCGGTATTGGCGTTCCGCTGATTGCTGGAAAGTCACAGCCCAAAGGCCAGTTTACCCTCGAGGGCGAGCGGGATTTCAAAGGCTCGTCGTCAAGCTCGCAGCAAAACTCGCTGTCGGGCAGTATTACCGTGATGGTGGCCGACGTGCTGCCTAACGGCGTATTGCGGATCCGGGGAGAGAAGTGGCTCAAGCTTAACCAGGGGGATGAATATATCCGCCTGTCCGGCTTGGTGCGGGTCGATGATATCGACGGCTCCAACCGGGTGTCCTCGCAGCGTCTGGGTGATGCCCGGATCACTTACTCCGGCCGTGGCGCGCTGGCAGATGCCAATGAAGCCGGCTGGCTATCGCGATTCTTTAACAGTTCCTGGTTCCCGATCTGATGCTGATGAAAAAAATTATTGTGGGCCTGCTTGTGCTGGCCATGCCCTGGCTGGTGCAGGCCCGTCCGTTGTTAAGCCTGGTCGATATTCAGGGGGTGCGTGACAACCAGCTGGTCGGCTATGGCCTGGTGGTTGGTCTGAGCGGTACCGGTGATAAAAGCCAGACCAAGTTCACCTCTCAGTCGGTCAAGAACATGCTGAGCCAGTTTGGGGTGCAGTTGCCGGCCAAGGCCGATCCCAAGCTCAAGAACGTCGCAGCAGTGGCAATCCATGCCACGCTGCCGCCGCTGGCCAGCAAGGGGCAGTTGCTGGATGTGACGGTTTCCTCTATTGGTGATGCCAAAAGCCTGCGGGGCGGCACCTTGCTGCTGACACCGCTGAAAGGGCTGGACGGTCAAATCTATGCGGTGGCCCAGGGTAACCTGGTGGTCGGCGGGGTCAAGGCGGAAGGTAACAGCGGCAGCGGGATCACTATCAATATCCCGACCGCCGGGCTGATCCCCAACGGCGGGATCATCGAACGTGAAATCCCGTCCTCGTTTCTGACTGCCACCGATGTGGTACTGAACCTCAAGCAACCGGGCTTTAATACCGCCCGTAATATCGAAAAAGCCATTAACAAGGTCTTTGGGCCGGACGTTGCCGTTGCTCAGAGCCATGCCCGGATCACCGTCCGTGCCCCGCATGATCAGAGCCAGCGGGTGACGTTTCTGGCGATGCTGGAAAACCTCGATGTCGAGCCCGGTCCGCGCAAGGCCAAGGTGGTGTTCAACGCCCGTACCGGCACTATCGTGGTTGGCAAGGATGTCAGGGTACATACTGCGGCTGTCAGCCACGGTAACCTGACGGTGAGTGTGGCGGAAAGCTATAACGTCAGTCAGCCGAATGCCTTTGGCCGCGGCAATACCGCGGTGACGCCTGAATCCGATGTGTCGATTGACCAGGAGCGCGGCAAGGTCTTTATCTGGCCGGAAAGTGAAGACGGTACGTCGCTGCAAACGATTGTCGATGCGGTAAATAGTTTAGGCGCCACGCCGAACGATTTGATGGCGATCCTGATCGCCCTTGACGAGGCCGGTGCATTGGACGGCGAGCTGGTGGTGCTGTAATGAAAATTCTCGACAACGACAATAATCCGGCTATGTATAACGATCTGACCAGCCTGCAGAATATCAAGGCCAACGGTGACAAGACCGAAGCTCTCAAGCAGGCTGCCGGTCAGTTCGAGGCGGTTTTTCTCCAGAGCGTACTTAAGCATATGCGTCAGGCATCGGACGCGCTGAATGACGAGGAAGATGCCGTATTCAACAGCCGTCAGCAAAAGTTCTATCGCTCGATGCATGACAGCCAGATTGCGATGGAAATGAGTCAGCAGCAAAGTTTGGGCATTGCCGACATGCTGGTGAGGCAACTTGGCCAGCACGAAGCATTTAAGCCACAGCACCAACTGGTCGCTGTTAATCATCAGGAGCTGAAAAATGCGTCGGTGGCAGCCAGTCCGTTGCTGGGTGATGCCGAACTTTCGTACAGCAAAGTTCAACGGCCATGGTGGGGTAATTCCGCCCCCTTGTCGCAGCAACTGAATATCCATCTTGATGACGAAGACTTATGAGCATAATTAATATCGGTTTATCCGGCATGAGTGCCGCCAATGCCGGGCTGTCGGTCACAGCACACAATACCGCCAATGCTATGACGCCCGGCTACAGTCGTCAGCGTATTGGCTTTGGCGCCCAGACGAGCGGGATGGGCAGCGGTGCTGGTGTCGGTGTCAGCAGTGTTGAACGAATGGCTGACAACTACCTGAACCAGCAAATATACAAACAAAAAGGCTCCTGGGGTTTTAACGCAATAAGCTCCCAGTACATGGCGAAAACCGAAACCTTGCTCAACAACGACAGCACCAGTATCAATACCGGGCTGGATCGCTTCAATGCCGCACTGAGCGAGGCATCGACCAATCCGCAGGATATCGCCTATCGCCAGACTATCCTCAGTCAGAGCCAGTCGATGGTTCAGCGCTTCAATAACCTGAGTGCCCAGCTGGACAGCCAGGCACAGCAGGTGGGCGGGCAGTTGAATGCTGCTGTCTCTGAGGCCAATGCGCTGGTGGCCAGTATTGCCGAAATGAATGACAGCCTGCGTGACACCGGTGGTAGCGGCCAGCAGATGACCGATCTGCTTGATGCCCGTGACGAGGCCATCCGCCAGTTGTCGTCGCAGATGGATATCAATACCAACTATAACGATGACGGCACGGTCACTATTACCCTGGATCAGGGCCAGCCGCTGGTCAGTGGGTCGCAGGCCAGTACCCTGCGCCAGACGGCGGACGGCGGATTGGAGCTGCAACGTGGTCAGGGGCGTTTTGCCCTGGATGACAACATGGGCGGAACCATCGGCGGACTGCTGAATTACCGTGATGGTGAACTCAAAGAGCTGCAGAAAGAGCTCGATGTCATGGCATACAGCTTTGCGAGCCAGTTTAACGAGGCGCATAGCCAGGGCTATGACCTGAACGGTGATCAGGGCCAGGCGGTGTTTGGCGGTGTCGATCAGATTGATGGCGCGGCAAAGAACCTGACGTTGCTGATTGATGACCCCAAGCAGTTGGCGTTTGCCGCCAAGCCGGGAGAGCCGGGCAACAGCGAGAACCTGCAGCAGCTGATCGATCTGAAAAATGCCCCGGTAGCGATTGATACCAGCACGCTGGATCCCGCCGAGGCAGAGAAATATAAAAGTGCCATTGCGGTGCTTGACGGCAAAAGCATCTACAACAGTTATACCGGTATGACCGGGGACTGGGCGATCAAAACAGCCCAGCTCGAGGCGGATACCAGTGCCGCGAAGTCACTGGTCGAGCAGGCCGAAGGTGAGCGAGCCAGTGTCAGCGGGGTCAACCTTGATGAAGAAGCGGCCAATATCATGACCTATACCCAGATGTATCAGGCCAACGCTCAGGTGATTTCAACAGCGCAGCAGCTGTTTGATGTCACTTTGTCGATGTTTCGCTAACGGATCATAACGAGAGGAAAATGCCATGCGTCTAAGTACGGCCCAGCTCAACAGCGTCATGCTCACCAGCATGCAGACCTCGACCACCGGGGTTAACAAGTCGTTTATGCAGATGAGCTCCGGAGAGCGAATGCTCAAGCCGTCGGATGATCCGCTCGGCTCGGTTCAGTTGATGATGCTGGATCGCGAGCAGGCGAATATCAATCAGTTCCAGAAAAACATCTCAAACCTGGAAGCGCAGCTGGGGCAGGCAGAATCTCACCTGGATGCGTCGAACAATGCTGTTCTGCGGGCGCAGGAGCTGGTAACCAGTGTTCTCAACGGTAGTAACAGCACCACGGCTGGCCGGGAAGCGATTGCCACCGAGCTCGATGCGATTCTGGAGCAGCTGACTGATATCGCCAACAGCAAAAATCCCAATGGGGATTATATTTTTGCCGGTACGCTAACTGATACCCAGCCGGTGGCAAAAGATCCGGCGACAGGTAAGTACGCATTCATGGGCAATAATGACCAGCGCATGGTGCAGGTGGCAGAATCGATGACAATTCCTGCCAATCAGACAGCGGGCGAGATCTTTTTTGCTGGCGGAAGTGATATATTCAACACTCTCGATCAACTGGTGACCGACTTGCGTGACCCGTCTGTGGTGCAAGATGAGCTGAAAACTAGTGTAACCAGTGCCCAGTCGACGATAGACGACACCATGGGCAGTATCAACCAGGTGTGGACTGAAGTCGGCGGGCAGCGCAATGCCATGACGATGGTCGACGGTTCTCATCAGGACAACAAATTGCTGAATGACAAGTTGATCGGCGAAGTGAAGGATCTGGACTACAGTGAAGCGATTCTGGAAATGAATACCCAGATGGCGGCGCTGCAGGCAACCCAGATGACCTACAGCAAGATCCAGAACTTATCCCTGTTTAAATTGATGTAATCGGGGCAGCCCGAAGGGGCCGGTAGCAGAGTATCGGCCCTGTCAGATTGAAATACGAGGCCACATTGGTTAATCAAATTACCTCCAGCCACAATACCCTGCGTAGTAGTGACAGTACCCAGCCTGACCGTATCGCGAAACAGCAGCCTGTTGTCGCAGTGGCAAAGGTGAGTGAGAAACAACCGAAACAGCAGCAACAGTATTCGAGTTTAGGCGGCAAAAATCGCAGCCTGCTGGTGCAGACCAGCGAGGCACACCGACAAGCGGCCCAGGCACAGAGTGCCCAGAAGGCGCTGAAGGAAGCGAGTGATTTGCTGACCCAGCTGCGCCAAATGGCACGCCGATCGCTCAATGTGCAGGAAAGCAAAAAAGACCAGTTACAGCAGTCACTGCACCAGTTGAAGAACAAGCTGGTTAAGCTGACACGTGAAGCCAAGTACGAGGGCGAATCGGTGTTGCACCATGACCTGACGCCACGGCTCAGTGATCAGCCGCAGCAGGAAGGTTTTTCGATGAAAGGCCTGCGCCTGAATACCTTGCGTCAGCAAGATGAAATTTTACGCTTTCAGTTTGACTCCGGGATGCCGAACTCGGTACGGGCACGTATTGATAACGATGAGTCGACAGCTGAAATTGCCGAGAAGCTGAATCAGGCATTTGCGCCGCGCAACATTCAGGTTGATGTCGACAAGTACGGTGACTTGGCCTTCTCGGTGCCGAAAGAGCAGTGGCCGTCCATCAAGAAAGGGATCTGGATGTCGGGTGGCGGTCAGATCCTGCCTGCAGGTAATCCGGTCAAAGCCAAGCTGGAGTCGCATGACAAGCAGGCGGTGGAACCGCAGGAGCTGGAGTTCGGCAAGCCCCAGTCGACCCGCAAGGCACTGGCTGATATCGAGCGGATGATGCAGAAGATCCAGCAGGCACTGAGCCAGATGAATAAGGTTCAGCGTCAGGTCAGTATGGATCTCGAGCAGCTGATCACAACTAATATGATGAAGTCCGGTGTGATCAATGCCGACGGTGTGATAGAGGCAAGCTGGCTGGAAGCGCCCGACAATGTGTCGCTGCAACTGATAGATAACGCGGTACCGACATTATTGGCGCAGGCCAATGCCTCGCGACATAACGTCGTGGCGCTACTCGAGCCGTAAGCGACTTGCTACATTTTGAAAGTTATACATAAGCAAGATAAAAGCGAGCACCTGCTCGCTTTTTTATTGCGTGTTGTTTAATGGCCTCTTGTACAGGCATTGGGAGCGGTATCACGTCGCTCGTTTTTTTTAAAAAAATACCCAAAAAGGATTTAAGCATTTCACAGGGCAGGTCGCATTAAAAAAGTAACACGACAAGAAGCACTGTCATTCGAGCCTCGACCCAAGCATTTCAACGCTGGTTTTGACATCCGTTTTGACATAGCTCGTTTAATACTGAACTGAGGAATATTCCCATGGCAATGAGCCTTAACACCAACTTCGCATCAATGAATGCACAGCGCAACATGATGGGCACCCAGAACTCTCTGAACACATCATTGAACCGCCTGTCTACCGGTCTTCGTATCAACAGCGCAAAAGATGATGCTGCTGGCCTGCAGATCGCTAACCGCATGGACTCTCAGATCAACGGTCTGGGTGTGGCTCAACGCAATGCCAACGACGGTATTTCTATGTCTCAGACGGCTGAAGGTTCTCTGCAAGAGTTCACTAACATCCTGCAGCGTCAGCGTGACCTGGCGGTTCAGTCTAAAAACGGCACCAACTCTGACTCTGACCGTAAAGCACTGGATAAAGAGTTCCAGGCACTGAGCAAAGAGCTAGAGCGTATTGTTGATACTACTACGTTCGGTAAGGGCGAGAAGTTGTTTGATAAGCTGGGTACAGGTGTTGAGTTTCAGGTAGGTGCAGATGCTAGCTCGGCAGGCGTTATGAATGCTGCGACAAAAGATGGCGCTGAGAGTATGGTGAATGCCGCTCTGAAATCTGTAGGTTTAGATTTAGACATTAATAATGCAGCTGACAAAACAGAATTAGGGAAAATTAAAGCTGATCTAGATTTACTAACAACAGCGGCTAAAGCAGGCTTTGGTGGTGCAGCAACAGCTGCAACAGGTGCATTAACATCTAATCTATTTAACTCTGCAGCAACTACAGGTGATGTCGATAGTGCTTTGGCACAATTAGGCATTACTGGAATCGATGTTGATAGTGTAGCGGCCGGTGTACCGACAATCGGCACAAGTACTACATCTGGTGGTCTTTCAGCATTAGATCAGGTTTCTGAAGTTATTGATGCTGTAGACAGTGTTGTTAATACAACCGGTATTACAGCTTCTAATGATTTGACTTCTTTAGATACAGCAATGACAGCAATGGGTAACAAGTACAACCTTGAAGATCCAAACGTTATTACCGTTAAGGTAGACAGCGCATCTCTAAGTACTTCAACGCTGGGTGATATCACTGATGCTACTAACTCAGGCAAAGCGATGGACGCTATCGATGCAATGATCGACAACGTCGGTTCTATCCGTGCTGACCTGGGTGCGACGCAGAACCGCTTCCAGTCAACTATCAACAACCTGGGCAACATCAAAGAGAACATGTCTGTGGCGAAAGGCCGCATCATGGATGCCGATATCGCGGCAGAATCTGCCAACATGACCAAGCAGAACACTATGATGCAGGCGGGTATCACTGTGCTTTCTCAAGCAAATCAGATGCCAAGCATGGTTTCTCAGCTACTACGCTAATCGTTGTAGTTATCCCTATTGCAGGCGGCTATTTTATGTCGCTTTATTATTCAGAGCGGAAGTTTTACTTCCGCTTTCTTTTTATCTGGCCCTTTAAAATCACCATTTTAAAGATGGTATGGATTTTGCTAATAGTGCTGCTTCGGGGCGCTGGAGATGACAACAGGTCATTTCGGTTGACCGGCTCGAGGTACAGGCACTCTTGGCGGAGAATAGAATATGTTAATGACAGGATTAGGTTCGGGTATCGATTATGAAAGTATGATCGGTGCTATTGTTGCTGCCGAACGTGCCCCGAAAGATAACCAGCTCAACCGCCAGGAAGGCATGAACAGTGCTGAGATGGATGCGCTGAAGGAAATTCAGAACACCATTAACAGTTTTCGCGACAAAGTCGAGGATCTGAACTCCAGCAGCGATCTCGAAAAACTCAAGTCGATTCTCAGTAATGAAGACGTGTTGTCGGCAACGGTCGACAGTAATGCGGTTGCCGGTGAATACAGTTTTGAGGTCACTCAGCTGGCCAAGGCCCAGCGTGATCAGCTGTTCAAGGTATCGGATGGTAGTACCTTTACCAAGGGCAGCATCAGTTTTGGTTCGGTCAACATTGATATCGCCACCTTGCAGACGGACTTGATCAGCAAGGAAAACGACAAGAAGCAGGCGCATCAGGATGATACCTACAAAGAGATTGCCGACAAACATGGTTTGGATGTCACGGCGGATAAGGCCAAGATCGAAGATATTCTGACTAACTCGGCTAATCCGGATTTTGATCAGAGCCGGTTAGATAGCTACAACACCCGGCAGCAGGCCTTCGATGACGAAGTAATCCGACTGACTAACGACGGGGTGACGATTGAGGAGCTGCAGTCGGCGATTAATAATCATGCAGACAACGACGGCGTAAAAGCCACCCTGGTGCGCTCCGGCGACGGGATCAGCATGGTGCTTAACGGTAAGAGTACCGGTCAGGCGAACGCCATCGGTGCCATTAACGTCACGCTTGATGCGGCCGATATCAAGGGTAATACGGTTGATATTACCCAGCCAGACAATGGCAAGAAAAACCTGCAGGCCGCCGAAGATGCCATCGTCAAGTACGGTTCGATGGAGCTGACCTCGGCAACCAACAAAATGGAAAACGTGATCGACGGTATCAGCCTGAACCTGAAAGATACCGGGTCGGTCAATGTGACGGTCGAGCGTGACGAGGCGGCGGTTAACAAGAACATCAAGGCCTTTGTTGATGCTTACAATTCGGTGATCGAGACGGTAAATACCTACACCAAATCGAGTGAGGATTCTGCCGCGGCGCTGTCAGGCGACTCGGCTACCCGTAGCATGATCAGCCGGATGCGCGGAGTGATCGGTGACGAATATACGGCATCGACCTACCAGACGCTATCGCAGCTGGGGATCACCACCACCCGCGAAGGCACGCTGGAAATCGACCAGAAGAAGCTCGACAAGGCACTGGAAGATGACTTCGAGGCGGTCTCGACCCTATTTCTGGGTGATGACATCCAAACCGGCATGATGGATGAAATGCTGGTGATCCTGGATGACTACCACAAAAACGGTGGTGTCTATGACCGTCGTATCGACCAGCTGGAATACAGCAATAAGCAGATCACCGAAGATCGCGAGAAGCTGGACGAGCGAATGGAAGCCAAGACTATCTACCTGCGTAACTACTACGCCAAGATGGATAGCCAAATTGCCCAAATGAACCAAACCCAGAGCATGCTGGTTAGCATGTTGATGTAATTTAGAGCGAAGAATGATGAATAACGAAGGTCTAGGTGCTTACCAACATTCACAGAACCATGCCCAGGCGGCGTCGGCCAGCCCGCATCGTCTGATCCAGATGCTGCTGGAAGGGTTGCTGGAAAATCTGGGCCGTGCCCGTGGTTTTATGGAGCGCGACCAGATTGCCGACAAAGGCATGATGATCTCCAAGTGTCTCGATATTTTGAACGGTCTTAGCACCGTACTGGACGAGGAAAAAGGCGGCGAGGTGACGCAGGAGCTATTTCGTCTCTACGACTACTGCGGTCGCCGTTTGTTCGAGGCCAACATCAACAATGATGTGGAAGCCATTGACGAGGTGAGCCGCTTGATTAGCGACATCCTTGAAGGCTGGGTGGTCCTCAAACCTAATCGTGTGCAGGTCGCCAGTGAAGCTTGAGTTGCAGTTGCAGAGGCTGCACGACAAGTTCGAGCAGGCGCTCGCGGCTGGGGACTGGGATGAGTTGGCCGTGCTGGACGCTAAGTTGCAACAGGCGATTCCGCGTATCAGGCAACAAGTATTGACGGTTGCCGGTAAGCAGCAACTTGAACGGTTAAATACGCTGTATAGCACCATGATCGCTCAAGGCGAGCGAGAAAAGGCACGTACCCAGCAGCAACTAAAGCAGCAGGAGAGCAACCGTGAAGGTATGCACGCCTATATGCAAAATAATCAATAAAGGGTGACATGCAAGTATCAGCCAATGTGGCCGTAAAAACGGCTTCCCAAACATCATCCACAGACTCACGAAAGGTTCAGCCAAACAGCACCGGAGACAGTGAGCCGATGAGCTTTGCTGAGTTCGAACAACGGCTGGATAAATCGGCGGGGACGAAGGATGAGAGCAAAGCCTCTGATGATTCATCTGAAGAGTCGGCACAGCCGTTATCGGCGGATGCGCAGACTCAGGGGCAGCAGGATAAACCCGCTGAAGCGACAGCCATGAATCAGGCCCAGCAGGGAGCCCAGAACGGCTCGTCTGCGGCTGTGAACAACCAGGCTGGAAGTGTAACGGGCACAGCAACGACGCCTCAGTTCCTTGCCGCTCAAAACCAGGCCCTTCAGTCTCAGATGGCACCTGCCGGTGAGATAGGATCCGGCGTGGTGTCTGGACGAGAAGCCGGGTCGCAAGCCAACCCGCTTCTGACGCAGTTGGCCGGACAGAATGCAGGGCAAAACGTTGTACAAACTGTCCAGCAAAATATGGCACAACACACTGGTCAGGCGGCGCAGCAGGCCCCTGTCAGTCCTGAGTTGCTTGAACAAATGCAGCACCTTCTTAAGCAGCAAAAGCCAAATACCGGAGATGCACTGTCGCTGGCTAAAGGAATGACGATGCCGCTTGACGGTGCCTTGAATGACAAGCTGACAGCTGGCGTGATACCGATGTCGGTGCAGAGTGCACATAGTAGCCTTGTGGCCAGCGGTAGCAATCTGAGTGCACCTGCTTCAGGTTCGCCTGCCAGTGCTGCGCAACAGCTGTATGCCGGGGTTGATGTTACCCAGCCAGAATGGGGACGCGACTTGGTTGAGCAACTGCGATCGCGTATGCAGCTGAGCAAAACGGATCAGATCCAGCATGCCCATGTCAGGCTTGATCCGCCCGAGCTTGGTCGGTTGGAAGTGAATCTCCGTCTGGATGGCGACAAAGTCTCGGTGCATTTTACCGCAGCCCATCCACAGCTTCGCGAAGCGCTGGCAGCCAATGCTGACAAGTTGCGTTTTGATTTTGACGGTAGCCAGATGCAGCTGGCGGACGTTTCCGTTTCCAGCGGTTTGTACCAGCAGTCACACCAGCACTCGGGCACGGATGATGAGCCGGGTATTATGGCTAACCAGGGCGTGATTGAGTCCGAAGAGGCATCGGCGGCGGCTCTTGGGTTGGATGGCCGCTACGAGGCTATGGTTTGACGGTGCAGTTTGACGGTGTGGTTTGAAATAAGTAAGAAATTGATATGACTGATGAAGTAAAAGAAACAAAGAGCAAGCTTCCGCTGATCATTGCCGCTGTTGTATTGGTTGTTGCCCTTGCCGGAGGTGGCGGTTGGTGGTATTTCCAGCAGCAGGCGAAACAGCAGGCTATGGCCGAAGTAGCTCAGAATGTCCCTGCGGCAGCGTTGGTGAAGAAGCCAGTGTTTCTGCCCCTGAAAAAGTTTGTAGTCAGCGTACCCGGTGACGACCGCTTGCACTATCTGATGATGGAGCTCTCACTGATGAGCTACAGCCAGGATCAGCTGGACACGGTAGGAGAATACATGCCGGTTGTTCGCAATGCGGTGATTACTCTGCTAAGCGAGCAGCACTACAACGAGCTGGCTCAGCCGGGCGTGATGAAGCCACTACAGGAGGCATTGCGTGGGTCTATTCAGACTGTCATGAATGACATGGCGAGCAGTAAGGGGATCGACCAGGTACTGATCACCAAGATGGTGATCCAGTAAGGAGTCTGATGTGCACGGTGCAGCAATGTCTTATGAATCTCAGGGGCTTCATGCCTACCAGCAGAGTCGTCAGCTGGGTCAGAAATCGCGGGAACAACGCCTGATCAAACAGTTCGCCGGCCTTGTTAAGCGTGTAGTGAGGCATCTGGCGGGGCAGGTGACGACGGTGATGTCATCGGAAGATATGGAGCAGATTGGCCTGGTGGCGCTGCTCGATGTTGTTCGCCGCTACCCGGATGAAGACGATGCCGCATTGGAGCGTCTGGCGGTGCAGCGTGTTCGCGGTGCCATTCTTGATGAGTTGCGTCGGATGGACTGGCGCTCCCGCCGCTCTCGCCAGAACGGTCATGAACTTCGGGATGTAGAACGTCAGCTCAGCCGTGAGTTGGGGCGGGTACCGACCGATCAGGAACTGGCCGTTGAAATGGGTTTGGAGCTGGCGGATATTCAACAGCGCCGGCTTGATACCCAGGCCGAAAACCTCGGCAGCCTGGAAGGGTTGCAGGAGGACGGCGAACAGTTTTTCGGCCTGAGTTTCCAGTGTCACAGTTACGAGCGAGCACGGCTCAAACAGGCCATGGCCAAAGCGCTGTCGCGGCTGCCCGAGCGGGAGCAGATCATGCTGAGTTTTTACTACGAGCATGAAATGAACCTGAAAGAAATCGCCCTGGTCTTTGAGCTGACCGAAGCACGAGTTAGCCAGATCCACAAAAAGGCGCTGAAGAGCCTGAACAGTATGTTGACTGACTGGCGTGAGTCAGTTTAACGGAGTAACAAGATGCAAATTATTATCGGTTTTGTCATTGCCTTCGGGTGTATTGTCTACGGTTACACCCATGCCTCCGGGCGTTTGCTGGCGCTATGGCAACCTGCGGAATTTATTATCATTCTAGGAGCGGGTTTGGGCGCAATGGTGATTTCCAACCCAATCTATGTCCTGAAGAATACCCTAACCCGTCTTAAGATGGCGTTCGGCAAGGGATACGGACCTGATTTCTATAAATCGACCCTGGAGCTGATGTTTGAGCTGCTGGAAACCATCCGCAAGGACGGGATCAAGAAGCTCGACGACCATATCGAGAACCCAGAGAGCAGTGCGATTTTCAACAAGTACCCGGAGGTGGCCAAGTCCAATGTCCTGGTGAGCTTTATTACTGACAATCTGCGCATGATGGCCATGGGCAAGATGAATCATCACGATTTGGAAGCGGTGCTGGAGCTTGAGCTGCACACCCTGGAAGAAGACCTGATGCGCCCCTCGAAAGCGCTGGGCAAAGTCGGTGAGGCGATGCCGGGTTTCGGTATCGTTGCTGCGGTTTTGGGAATTGTGGTCACGATGCAGAGTATTGGTGGCGATCTGGCCCTGATTGGGGTGAAAGTTGCCGCGGCGCTGGTGGGGACCTTCTTCGGTATCTTGATGTGTTATGCGGTATTTGAACCGCTGGCTGCCACGGTTGGCAACCAGGTGAAGAAAGAGATGATGGCGCTGCATATGATCTCGGCCATTCTGGTGGCTCAGGTTCAGGGTAAGCCGACGTTGCTGGCGCTGGATGCCGGACGTAAGGTGTTGCACAGCGAGTATAAGCCGACCTTTGCGGATATGGAAAACTGGATGACAGGGCAGTCGTAAACCATGAGCAAAGACCACCATATTATTGTTGTAAAGAAAAAAGCCCGCGGTCATCACGACGAGCATCATGGCGGCGCCTGGAAAGTGGCGTTTGCTGATTTTGCGGTCGCGATGATGGCTTTTTTCATGGTGCTATGGCTGATGGGGATCACCACCCAGGAAGAGCGGATAGAAATTGAAAAGCGCCTTCAGACAGCGACCGTATTCGACAATATTTTCGAGATCACCAATAGCCCTTTTCCGATTGACTTTGACGGCAACATGTCGCCATTCGAGAAGCCAATGAGTGAGGTGACGCCAGGGACGGAGCGTTTCGGTAAGTCGATGTTTGCGCCGTCATCGGACAGCGAGCAGCAAGGCGGCCGGGATCGCAAGCTGAACTCGGCACTGGCAGGCAAGAACCTGTCGATCCCTGAACTAAAGGTACTGGCAAAGGCGCTGGAGATCATTGCCGAAGAGCTGTCGGCATCGAACAATATCGTGCTGGAAATTGTGCCGCAGGGGCTGCGAATCCTGATCCAGGACGATGATGATCACTTCATGTTTGAGCGTGGCAGTATTCAGATCACGCCGTTTTTTGAAGATATGCTATTTAATATCGCGCCGGTACTGGGACAGATCCAGAACCGACTGGTGATCAGTGGTCACACTGACAGTACCCAGTTCCAGCGCAGAGATTACAGCAACTGGGACCTGTCAGGCGCGCGAGCCCTGAAGGCTCGTGAGGTGCTGGTGGATTCCGGCTTGCCTGCCGACAATGTGCTGCAGGTTGCCGCGATGGCTGAACGGATGCCGGTATACGAAAAGGATACCCGAAGCGGGAAAAACCGCCGGATTGAAATGATGGTGCTTACCCGTGAAGCCGATGAGCAGTTGGCCCTGCTGTTTGGTAAGGGGCAGCCACATGGTAATGAAGGCAAGGCTGTAAACAAGGCGCGAAACTATGCCGAGGCGAATCGCCCGGTCTCGCGTCTGGAGATGCTGACGAACTAAGTGCTTGTCAGTGTGTTATTTGATTTTGTTTTAGTTGACTGAACCTGGCTCGGTATTGACGAGGGTAGCTTTCAATACCTGGCCGGTTACTAAATATTAATAGTTATTGTGAGTGAAAGTTATGACGGTATCTGCGTTTAAAATTGCGGTTGATGATGGTTCAACAAATGTGAAGGTAAGCTGGATTGAGAACAATCAGCTAAAGACCATCGTATCACCAAACTCTTTCCGTAAAGATTGGAAGAGTGCTGCACTACGACGCGATAAGAAGGTTTATAACTACACTATCGGTACCACCAAGTACACCTACGATGCGACATCAGACAAGGCGCTGGAAACCACGCATGTTGACTATCAGTATGATGATCTGAATTTGCTGGCGGTTCACCATGCGTTGCTGCAGACCGGCCTGAAACCTTGCCCGGTTATTCTGGTGGTTACGCTGCCAATTACCGAGTTCTATAACTCTGAAGACTGCCAGCGCAACGAAGACAAAATTGCCAAGAAACGTCAGAACCTGATGCGCGAGATCAGCCTGAACAAGGGTGAGCTGTTCGAGGTGGTGGATGTTGAGGTAATGCCGGAGAGCCTGCCAGCCGTGATGTCGACGCTGATCAACTCCAACTGCAACGAGTTCACCCGTTCGCTGGTGGTTGACTGTGGTGGTACGACGCTGGATATGGGCATTGTGGTCGGTGAGTTTGATGATGTATCGGCTATCTACGGTAACAACGAAATCGGTGTGTCGATGGTAACTGACGCGGCACGCAAGGCGCTGGCTTCTGCCGACAGTGATTCAAGCTACCTGGTGGCCAACGAGCTGATCAAGCGCCGTAACGATCTGGAGTTTGTCAAAGATGTGGTGAACGATGAATCCAAGCTCGATAGCATCTTAGATAAAATCGATATCAAGATTGAAGAGCTGGGCAACGCGGTAGCTTATGAGGCGAAGAAATTTGCCAAGAACCCGAACCGCGTTTACCTGGTCGGTGGTGGCGCACCGCTGGTTTACCCGGCAATCATGTCCGCGTATGAAACGCTGGGCGATCGCGTGGTGCTGATCAAAGATGCCCAGTCTGCACTGGCACGCGAGCTGTGCCTGTACAATACCGAAGAAGAAGACATTCACATCGAACGTGAGACCCTCATCGAGGTAGAAGATGAGTAGTAAGCTAAAGCGGGTTAACTACTCGATTTATCTAAATCCGGTTAACTCCCTGTCCGACCGCTATGCGGTCGGCATTATGCAGAAGTGGGTCAACGAGCGTAAGGATATGCTCGATAATCCAGATGATGGTCTCAATCTGCATAACAGCCTGCACATGCACAAAAACATCTACCTGTCGGGGATGTTTCTGCATTTGCTGAGCCCGACACTCAGTGCCGGGCTGGCCAATTCGCTGGGCGATGACTCCATTAAAATGGCGACGCTGAAGCAGCAGTTTGACGCCTGCGGCCTGGTGATTCCGATGGCCCCGGTCCAGGAGCCGGGGATCTCGCGCGAGGATCTGGACAGCCTGAGAGCGGCTGTTGATATGACGCCGCTGCTGGGTGAAATCCAGGCCCTGCGTGGCGAGCTGCAGCAGGCGAGTGAGCATCAGCGTCAGGCCAGCGAGGCGCATCAGCATCAGTTGCTTCAGGCAGCCGAGCGTGAACAGGCCCTGTTACAGGGGCAGCAAAATACCCAACAGGAACTGGTCGAAACCCGACAGACCTTGATGAGCCTGTGCTCGGAGCTGGCCGAGTCGGTGGCGGCGAATACGGCCCCGGCTGACGAGGCTGTTGCTACTGAACCTGCCGCTCCCGAAGTTGCTGTCCCAGCAGCGGCGGACCCTGAGGTAACAACACCTGATGACGCAGTGGTTACAGCTGATTTCTCTGAATTGCAGCAGGCACTGACGGAAGAGATCCGTGCCAATAACCACAAGCGTGAGATTGCAGAGCTTAAAGCCTTGATCAAGGCGCAAAGCCAGCTGATCAAAACCCTATCTCTAACAGGAGAACCGGATCAGACGAAAGCCCAGCCGGAAGAAGAGGCCGACCTGACAACGACCATTGCCAGTATGCAGAAGGTCAAGAAAAAAGGGCTGTGGTAGCCCCTTGGTAAGCAATAGCAATATCAGCGAATCAAGACGGATAAAAAAACGGAGCATCACGCTCCGTTTTTGTTCTCTAGCCACTGACTTTTCAGGCAGTATTAGTGATCGTGTGCGGCACCGGCGCCTTTCGGATAACGGATAGACTCAACCATATCCTGTACTTCTGTCGGTACTTCGGCGGTGAATTTGTTCACAACAATCGAGACAACGAAGTTCAGACACATACCCAGTGTACCGATACCTTCCGGGCTGATACCGAAGAACCAGTTGTCAGGCGTATTTGCTGCTGGGTTGATGAACTTGAAGTAGATGATGTAAGACGCGGTAAAGGCAATACCGGCCAACATACCTGCAATCGCACCTTCCTTGTTCATCTTCTTGTAGAAGATACCCAGGATAATGGCAGGGAAGAAGGATGCAGCCGCCAGTCCGAAGGCAAAGGCTACCACCTGTGCCACAAAGCCCGGCGGGTTGATACCCAGATAACCGGCACCGACAATGGCGACGGCAGCACCCACCCGCGCGGCGAGCAGTTCCTGTTTGTCGGTCATATTCGGCTTGAAGCCTTTCTTCAGCAAGTCATGGGAAATCGAGGTCGAGATAACCAGCAGCAGGCCGGCGGCCGTCGACAGGGCGGCAGCCAGGCCACCAGCTGCCAGCAGGGCAACTACCCAGTTAGGCAGGTTAGCTAGCTCAGGACTTGCCAGTACGATGATGTCGCGGTTGATCTTCATCTCGTTGCGGTCATCGCCCGAGTAGAACATCTTGCCATCGCCGTTTTTATCTTCCCAGTTAACCAGGCCAGTTTTTTCCCAGTTCTTAACCCAGCCCGGTGCTTCTGCCGCAGCCACACCCTGCATATCCGGACCATTGATAGTTTCAATCATGTTGACGCGGGCAAATGCGGCAACAGCCGGTGCTGTGGTGTATAGCAGAGAGATGAACAGTAGCGCCCAGCCAGCTGAAATACGGGCATCCTTAACACGCGGTACGGTGAAGAAACGGATGATAACGTGTGGCAGACCAGCGGTACCGACCATTAGCGCGGCACAGATAAAGAATACGTCAACCATACTCTTCGAGCCGTCGGTGTAGGCGGTGAAGCCTAATTCCGTGGTTAACCCGTCCAGCTTATCCAGCACATAGGTTTCCGAACCTGTTAGCGTCGAACCCATACCAATTTGCGGCAGCGGGTTGCCTGTCATCATGATGGAGGTGAAGATAGCCGGTACCAGGAAGGCGAAAATCAACACGCAGAACTGAGCAACCTGGGTGTAGGTGATCCCTTTCATGCCGCCCAATACCGCGTAGAAGAATACGATACCCATACCGATGATGATACCCATGTTGATATCAACTTCCAGGAAGCGGGCAAATACCACGCCAACCCCACGCATCTGGCCTGCAACATAGGTAAAAGAAACGAAGATGGCACAAAAGACAGCTACCATACGTGCAGTTTTGGAGTAATAACGCTCACCAATGAAGTCTGGCACCGTGAACTGGCCGAACTTACGCAGGTAAGGTGCCAGACAGAGGGCAAGCAGTACATAACCACCGGTCCAACCCATCAGGTATACCCCGCCGTCATAACCGACAAAAGAGATGATACCGGCCATAGAGATGAAGGAGGCTGCCGACATCCAGTCAGCGGCGGTGGCCATACCGTTGGCGACCGGGTGAACGCCGCCGCCGGCAACGTAAAACTCACTGGTTGAGCCGGCGCGGGCCCAGATTGCGATGCCGATATACAGCGCAAAGGTGATACCTACTAAAATAAACGTCCAGGTTTGGATATCCATGCTTAAACCTCTTAGTCTTCTTGTACGTTGAACTTACGATCGAGCGCATTCATACGCACTACGTAGACAAAAATCAGGGCAACAAAGGTGTATATGGAGCCTTGCTGCGAGAACCAGAATCCGAGCTTGAAGCCGCCAAGCTGAATACTGTTGAGGGCATCGACAAACAAAATGCCTGCACCGTAAGATACGAGGAACCAGATGGCTAGGAGGGAGCCCATCGTTGCGAGGTTCTCTTTCCAGTAGGCCTGGGCCTGCTCCTTGGATTCAAACGCCATTGTCATCTCCTTTCACGTCGTCATAAATCACGTTAATAAAATGTTACGTAATGACAATAGCAACGAATAGATAAGGAAACAGTGCAACTTTAGTCGAGACAGAAACGACAAAATCGCCGAAAATGCGGCGATTTTGTGACCAGGGCAGAAAAATGCGGATGTTACGAAAATGTTGAGTTAGCCAAAGGTCTAACTGTCATATTGAAAAAAACAGACCGGATAAGACCCTACTGGGTCAGATCCATCTGTTGCAGCAGAATAACGGCCTGAGTTCGGTTTTTGACCCCGAGCTTGCGGAAGATGGCCGTCATATGGGCCTTGATGGTGGCTTCGGAGACATTGAGATCATAGGCAATCTGCTTGTTGAGCAGGCCGTCTGAGAGCATGCACAATACCTTGTATTGCTGCGGTGTCAGGGTGGCTATGCGCTCGGCCAGTTCGTTGACTTCCTCGTCCTCTTCCCCCAGTCCTTCCGGGAAGTAGGGGTCGCCTTCGAGCACTTGGTTCAGGGCTCCTATCAGGGCCCGCATGTCACTGGATTTCGGAATAAAACCAAACGCGCCGTGGCTACGGACCTGGCGGATAACATTGGTTTCCTCGCTGGCGGAGATCACCACCACGGGAAGATCCGGGTATTGGTTGCGGAGCTGGATCAGTCCCGACATGCCGTTGGCGCCGGGCATTTTCAAGTCCAGCAGCAACAGGTCTACGTCCGGCTCTTTTTCAAGTAGGGAGAGCAGGGTATCAAGGGAATCGGCTTCCAGCAGATTGGCCCCGCTTATGGCCATATGCACTGACTGAAACAGAGCATTGCGAAATAGCGGGTGGTCATCGGCAATAACAATAGTGTACTGAGCGTCCATGGCAGTCGTGTCTGATTGTTTTTAATTACGCTATCACTGCTTATAGCGTAGATCAATTTGTTAACACTCAAGATCTGAACTGGATCGGCTCTTATGCGATATGTTGAGCAATGACAGATCGCTTATTAAGGTATTGATCAAATTGGTCGCTTTATTTCAATGGGATAGCGTTAATTTGGAAATAGGGAATGATCCGACACATCGAGACATGGACGACAGGGCGAGACTACTTTGAACAGCAACAATTCAAGCGCCAGGCACAGGGCTGGAAACTGATCATTGTAACCTCCGGGCTGCTGTTGGGCCTGGTATTTATCGAGCTGTTTTGGCTAGAGCCAACGGTAACAAGTCAGGTGAAGTCGGTATTTAGCGGCGTCCTGGCCTTACTGGGAGGGGCGGCCTTTGTGTTGTGGCTGGTGGTGCAGGTGATGCCGATCAAGGTGAAATGGCAGATAGCCTCGCTGGCACTGGCCGGGTTGCTGGGAAGCTGCTGGGCGGTCTTGTTTCCGCTGCTGATCCATTACTCCCATTTCTCCACTCTCTATGTCTACAGCGATCTGTTTATCTTCCTCTCGGTGGTGGCGTTTTTTAGCTACCCGCCGGCTATGTATTTGGCCATTGGCCCTGTACTGGGCTCGTTCTTGTTCTCTGGGGTGTATTTAGAGCTCAACCACGAGGCACTTACTGTTCTGAGTGTTATCAGCCGGCTGGCGATAGTCATCGTGGTTCGCGAATGTCTCTATCACTGGTTTCATTCCTCGGTTTTTCATGAATTTGAAGAGCAGCGCCTGCGTCAGGAGCTTGCCACGGTATCACTGGTCGATCCGATCACCGGGCTGCAAAACAGCCGGCATTTTGAGTTGATGCTGGAGCGGGAGATCATGGCGTCGCGTCGTCACCACAGCGAACTGACGCTGTTGATTGTGAGTGTAGAGCCACTGCGGCTCTATACCATGACATGCGGCCATCAGGCTTATGAAGTGCTGCTAAAGCGTGTTGCCAAGGGACTGCGCCGCGGCGTATACCGGCCACGGGATTTCATTGCCCGGGTTGGCAGCGATGAGTTTGCCGTCTTGTTGCCTGATACGGATACGGAGGGATCAGAAATTGTGGCGGAGCGGATACAGAGACATATTCATCGATGTTGTGACAATCTGGTCAAAGCGGATCTTGAGCAGCCTGTCTGCGTGAAAACCTCGGTTATCGAATGGACCCCGGGCTGGAATGTCAGGCAGGTTTTCAAGCACATGCATGATGCTATCAATGTACTGCGCGACGATGACAAACCTGAGGATATGGATGATTCGGATGATGCAGAAAAGGGGCACGAACCGGTTGATATCATCGCCCGCTATGAGCCACTAAGCCGGTTAGGAAAATAAAGAAGAGCACCCTGGGGTGCTCTTTTTCGTCGTGGGTGGCACGGATCTAGTTGAGAAGTTTGTGGTTGTCCAGATGGTTGAGAAACGGTGAGGCTTCCATAAAGCCTGTCAGGCGCGCATTGCTGATGCGGTTGCCCTTGGCATCCCAGAAATCCAGTGTTGGCAGGCCGAGTACATCCATCTCTTTTAACAACTCGATATCAGCCGGTGAGCTGTTGGTGACGTCAGCTTGCAGCAGGATAAATTGCTGCAGCTTGGGCGCTACGGCCGGATCATGGAAAGTGTATTTCTCAAACTCCTTGCAGGCGACACACCAGTCGGCATAGAAATCCAGCATCACCGGTTTACCCTGGGCCTTGGCTTCGGCCAGCGCCAGATTCAGATCGTCAACGGTGCTGACACGCTCAAATTCAACGGTGACCGGCTCTTGGCTGACTGACGGTGTGTTGCCTCCGGTTAGTGACTGGTACAGCGGCTGGGCAGAGGCGAACAGGCCGACAATGGCAATCACTGCCAGGGTACTGCTGCGCCACGATACCGCCAGGGTGTTTTTGACATGATACAGCCAGCCGAATGCGGCCAGTCCCAGCAATGACCACAGGTAAGGAACCAGGTTATGCGGCAGGATCCGCTCTAGCAGGAAGACAGGGACGGCCAGCAGAACAAAGCCGAAGAAGACTTTGACATGGTTCATCCAGTTGCCGGCCTTAGGCAGTAGTTTGTTGCCGAACATCGCCGCCAGGATCAGCGGGATCCCCATGCCGATTCCCAGTGCATATAGGGCGATGGCCCCGGTTAGCAAGTCACCGCTCTGGGCGACATAAATCAGGGCGCCTGACAGCGGGGCGGTGGTGCACGGAGAGCAAACCAGGCCGGAGATAGCCCCCATCGCAAATACGCCCCCGGTATTGCCGCCGTGCTGTTTGTTGCTCTGGTTGCTGAGCCAGGTCTGGACACTGCTTGGCAGTTGCAGGGTATAGGCCCCAAACATCGACAGGGCCAGCAGCACAAACATGATACTCAGCCCGATCAGGACATAAGGGTGCTGCAGCGCGGCCTGAAATTGCATACCGGCCGAGGCGACCACCAGACCAAGCAGGGTATAGGTCAGTGCCATGCCCTGGACATAGGTAAACGACAGACGGAAGGTTCGTCCGTGGCTGAGCTGTCCGTTCCCCAGCACAATCCCGGTCAGGATCGGATACATCGGCAGTACGCACGGGGTAAAGGCCAGACCGATACCCAGAGCCAGAAACACCAGCGGCGTCCACCATTGCTCGGCCAAATCGCTGGCCAGCCTGTCCTGCTCAGAGGCCGGTACCGGGTTATTGCCAGCAATGTTAGTGCTTACTTTCGCAGTATCATCTGTCGTACTGGTGCGGTTTACTACCTTGCTGTCTGCCGCAGTGTCAGCGGGGGGGATCGGGGCGGCCCCGGCGGTTACTGCCGATAACGGAACCTGACGGATTTCCGGCGGATAGCAAAATCCGGCCTTGGCGCAGCCCTGGTAGCGAACGGTCAGTACTGAGTCATTGGAAGCTTTCAGCACCGGTACGCTGACAGTCAGCGGATCGGTATAAATAAAGACATCCCCGAAGAATTCGTCTCGGTACGGCTGACCGGCGGGAATCTCGACGGTGCCAAGCTCGGCAGTGTCGGAGGTGACCGACAGCTGATGCTGGTACAGGTAATAGCCGGGCTTCACTTGCCAGTCGAGGTATACCACCTCGCCTTGCTGGCTGAAGTTGAAAGGAAAGGCCTCGTCGACCGTCACAAACTTGTTGGTACTGCTGGCGGAAAAGCCCGGTAGGGAAAATTCGGCCCGGACGGGCAGGCTGGCGACACTGGCCAGTAGCGTTCCCGCCAGTGCGACAAGCGCAAGATAACGGGAGAATCCGCAATAGTGTTTTAGTTTCATCATTCAGATCAGACTCGTCTGCAGGGGTTTATACCCAAACTCACTGTGAATACTGCATGTTGAGGTAGTTTGGGTTTTTACTATACCCTCTCAGACCGTGTTATTCAGTGTTTGGTTTCATCTACTGCAAAAACAATGGCTTTTAAAATGATGAAAGCGAAAAGATGGTAAGCGGTTACTTACCTAAAGCGTCACGCATAAAATCGGTAAAGCTGCGTACATGCGCAGGCACATACCCCAGTCGCTGATAGAGCATATAAATCGGGCGCGGTGGCGAGTACCAGTTATCCATCATGGTTGCCAGCAAGCCCTGTTCGCAGGCATCGGCCACGACATAGTTCGGCAGACAGGCGATACCTAGCCCGTCAATGGCGGCTTGCTTGATGCTGTTGAGATCCGCGATGGCCATTCTTACCGGCGAGTTTATCCAATAAGTTTCTGTATCGGCGGCACCGTTTCTGTCGGTAAGTGCCCACTCAAATTCTGGTACGCTGGCCAGGCGGGCGTGCTGATTTAAATCCTGCGGATGCTCCGGGGTTCCCTGGCTGGTCAGGTAATGGGGGGAGGCGACCAGGATCCGCTGTGACTCGCCGATTTTGGCCGCGGCGAAACTGGAGTCCGGCTGCTGACCGACCCGAAAGACGACATCATATTGCTCCGGGCTGTAGTCGTGATGCTGGTTTGACAGGTGGTTCAGCGACAGCGTGATGTCCGGGTAGCGGGCCAGAAACTGGTTAAAGAGCGGCATCAGCCGGTAGGTGAGCAGGCCGACAGGTGCCGAGATCCTAAGTGCCCCGCGCGGATTGGCGTGGCTGCTGTCGTGCAGCTCGTTGGTAGTGGTCTCGAGCTCGTCAATCAGCGGCTGGCAGCGCTCAACGTAGCTCTGCCCCAACGGCGTCAGGGATACGTTGCGGCTGTCACGGATCACCAGCTGGCTACCCAGGGTGTCTTCCAGCCGTTGTAACCGTCTGCTAAGGGTGGCCGGGGGAATATCTAGCGCACTGGCTGCAGCTCTGAAACTTCCTTGTTGAGCAATTGCAATCAGAGTGCGCAGGTCGTCTAACTTCATTCCATTTTTGCATCGCTGCATAACGCTTTTACCTCTATCGCCTGGCTCGCTCAATCACTACTATTGTCTGGCAGGCTTTCCTGTCTTAAGCCTGATCTGTAGCAAATTGAGACATGGTTCCGGGTAGATCGTCGGGATTGACGATATAGCCGGGCTGAACCAATACGCCGGAATCCGTATTGGTTCGCTGTCTTCGCCTCGGGATGAGGCGGAGACAACAAATCCTTCATTTTATCTTTCTTATTACTCCGATAAAAAGAAAAGGCCACCCGAAGGCAGCCTTTGTCATTTATCTTCAGTCGATGCTGTTACAGGAAGATACCGCCAACAGCAAAGCCCAGCGCGACAGAGGTCGTGATTGTTACCACACCCGGAATAAAGAACGGGTGGTTGAATACCAGGTTACCGATACGGGTTGAACCTGTGTCATCCATCTCAACGGCGGCAAGCAGGGTTGGGTAAGTAGGCAGTACGAACAGCGCACTTACTGCTGCGAATGAAGCGATAGCCGTTAGCGGTGCGACACCGATAGCCAGTGCGGCAGGCATTAGCGCAGTAGTCGTTGCCCCCTGAGAGTAAAGCAGCATAGAAGCAAAGAACAGAGTTACGGCTAGCATCCAAGGGTACTGCTCCAGGATTTCACCCGCCAGTTCTTTGATTTCAGTGATATGGCCAGAAACGAACGTATCACCCAGCCATGCCACACCCAGTACGCACACACAAGCACTCATACCAGACTTGAACGTTGCTGCATTGGCAATCTTAGAGGCATCAATCTTGGTGATAGTGACGATAGCCATAGCCGCTGTCAGCATGAATACCATGATAGCGTCGTTACGGCCAAGTGCAGGATCTTCAATCAGACCAACAGCATTGGAAATCATGGTTGCGTAGGCAACAACCGCGACGATAGCGGCAATAAAGATGTAAGTTGCAGGCTTCGCTGTCGGCAGGATTTCACGCTTGGTCGCGCCCTGGATTTTGATCAGGCCCTTCGCCAGACGGTCTTTATAGATAGCATCGTCTTTCAGCTCACAGCCCAGGAAGTTAGATACAAACGCACCGGCCATACAAGCGACAAACGTAGTTGGAATACAAACGGCCAGTAGCGTCAGGTAGCCTACTCCCAGCGGTTCAAGAATGCCTGAGAAGAAAACAACCGCTGCAGAGATAGGCGATGCGGTGATTGCAATTTGTGAAGCCACAACTGCAATAGAAAGCGGGCGAGAAGGGCGGACGCCTTGCTCTTTGGCAACTTCCGCAATAACCGGCAGGGTAGAGAACGCGGTATGACCGGTACCTGCTAGCAATGTCATGAAGTAAGTGACCATCGGCGCATAGAAAGTGATGCGCTTAGGATTTTTTCGAAGAAATTTTTCAGCAAGATCAACCAGCCAGTCCATACCACCGGCAACCTGCATCGCGGCAATGGCAGTAATTACTGACATGATGATCAGGATAACGTCTACAGGAATATTACCTGCATCGACACCCAAAAGAAGAGAAAGTACCAATACGCCGGCACCGCCAGCAAAACCAATACCAATACCGCCGATACGTGCGCCTAAATAGATAAACGCAAGAACGACAAAGAGTTCTACACCAATCATGAGATTGTCCTGTCTTTAAAGTTAAAAAATATAAAAGGGGGAAATCTGTAGCAAAAAAATGGCGGACTCTCATCCTGACAATCCGCCGGGTTTTATCGCGTTTGCGCTTTATTAGTTGTAGCGCTTCGCTTTATATTCTGGGTGCATCAGGTTCTGAACTGAGAAGATGTCATCTAGCTGAGCTTCAGTCAGCAGACCACGCTCTAGGACAACATCACGGACGCTCTTGCCTGTTTCAGCACAGATCTTACCGACGATGTCACCTTCGTGGTGGCCGATGAACGGGTTCAGGTACGTTACGATACCGATAGAGTTGAACACGAAGCTTTCACATACTTCTTTGTTCACAGTGATACCGTCGATACACTTGTCGCGTAGGTTGATAGAGGCATTTTTCAGCAGGTCGATAGACTCGAACAGTGCCTGGCCGATCACTGGCTCCATTACGTTCAGCTGAAGCTGACCGGCTTCCGCTGCGAAAGTAATGGTGGTGTCGTTACCAATCACTTTGAAGCAAACCTGGTTAACTACTTCTGGGATCACCGGGTTAACTTTCGCTGGCATGATAGAAGAACCTGCCTGCATTTCAGGAAGGTTTAGCTCGTTAAGACCTGAACGAGGACCAGAAGACAGCAGACGCAGGTCGTTACAGATCTTAGATAGCTTAACGGCTGTACGCTTCAGCGCGCCGTGAACCATAACATATGCGCCACAGTCAGACGTTGCTTCAATCAGGTCTTCTGCTGGTGTGCATGGCAGACCAGTGACTTCAGCCAGACGCTGAACGGCGAGTTCCTGGTAGCCTGTTGCTGCGTTCAGACCGGTACCGATTGCCGTTGCACCCAGGTTAACTTCCAGTAGAAGCTGGGCGGTGTGGCGAAGGTTTTTAATTTCTTCTTTGATCAGTACGCCGAATGCGTGGAATTCCTGACCGACAGTCATTGGGACGGCGTCTTGCAGCTGGGTACGGCCCATTTTCAGTACGTCAGCGAATTCTTTGTCTTTCGCGTCAAACGCACCTTTCAGGTACTCCAGTGCTTCAACCATGTTCATGATGCTGTTGTATACAGCGACACGGAAGCCTGTTGGGTAGGCACAGTTAGTTGACTGGCTCTTATTGACGTGGTCGTTAGGGTTAACGATGTCATACTCACCTTTTTCTTTGCCCATTAGCTCAAGAGCAAGGTTTGCAATCACTTCGTTGGCGTTCATGTTAACTGAAGTACCGGCACCGCCCTGGTAAACGTCAGACGGGAACTGATCCATGCACTTTCCTGTTTCAAGGATCTCGTCACACGCTTTAACGATGTACTCGCCAACATCAGAAGGGATAACACCCAGCTCTTTGTTCGCCATTGCAGCGGCTTTCTTGGTGAAAACCATACCGCGAACAAACTCTGGTACGTCAGAAATAGTCGTTTTGGAAATGTTGAAGTTTTCAACAGCACGAAGAGTGTGAATACCCCAGTATGCGTCAGCTGGGACGTGGCGATCGCCAAGAAGATCTTCTTCGATGCGGGTTGCAACGTTTAGAGTTGCTTCATTTTTTTCTAGATCAATCATCTGAGACATAGTGTAGCCTTAGTGGAATCTGCTAATGAAATTCAATTATTGAGCCAATTCTGAATGATTAGAATCCGTTCCGCAGAGATTTTGGCTAGATGATCGTACCTGACACCTATTGTCTGAAGCCGATAATACTCCCCTTTAGTGGTAAAAACATAATCCAGATCACTTTTTTAATCTGGCTGAAAACATTTGCACAAAAACACGATCTACATCACATTTAGTGTTAACAGCTCGCCGGTGATTTATGTCGACTAATGAGCAAATATGACAAAATGTGAAGGTTCTGTTTTGCGTAGTCAGCGTGGGTTCAGGCAGTGACTTCTGGTACACTCTAGAGGTTGAAAAAGGGCTATTTGTTCCCGATATTATAAGATAGAACCTGGCGTGATGACTCCGGATGATTTCATCCGTGTCGCGTATACCCGTTTATCACAGACCGCAACCGCAAAGAGGTGAGTCGTGTTTCCTGTTTTACTATTTCTGTTTATTGTTGTTCCGATTATTGAGATCGCCCTGTTTGTTCAGCTAGGGGGATTTCTGGGCCTATGGCCAACGATTGCACTGGTGTTGGTAACGGCGGTTGTCGGGGCATCGCTCGTACGGAGCCAGGGGATAGCCACCCTTATGTCGGTGCAAAGCCGCCTGCAGCAAGGCGAGTTGCCGGCTCAACAAATTGTCGAAGGGGTGATGCTGGCTGTTGCCGGGGTACTGTTGCTGACACCGGGCTTTATGACTGATGCACTGGGGATGCTGGTATTGCTTCCGGCACCGCGTGCAATGCTGGCCAAGCAGCTGATGAGTCGGGTGAAGGTCCAGAACATGGGCTCGGGCTTTAGTGCCGGTTTCGGTGGCGGTCAGGGCTTCAGCGGCCAGGGGCCGTTTGACCACCGTTCGGACTCATTCAATCAGCGTCCGTCAGATGGTGATGTGTTCGATGGTGAGTATGAGCGTAAAGATGAAGACAAGGACAACAATGATCGCCGGCTGCCTTAAATAGTCGCGGCAAGCATTGTGCAACAATGTGAATGTAGAAAGGCAGCCGAATGGCTGCCTTTTTGTTAATGCTGTTCATATTTATTGTCGGCCCAAAGGTGTGATCTTTAGCTTGGATTGGCCAGACTGCTGTACATGTGCCGCCGCATTTTGACCGCGTACAGGTATGCCCCGATACCGCTCAGCAAGTTGGCGATGGCAATGCCGACAAATAACCCTTCGGTGCCGTTGATCCAACTGCCCAGCCATGCCGCCGGCAGCAAGAAGGCAAACAGCCGCAGCAGATTCCACACCAGGGCATGGACGGATTTGTGCATAGCGTTGAGAGCGCTGATGAGCAGCATGCACACGGCCTGCATGCCGTAGCTGATCGGGACCACAATCAAGTAGTGCCAGAGTTGTTCCTGAACGGCGCTGTCCTGACTGAACAATGCAGATAACGGCCAACTGAGCGGTACCATCATGATGAATATCAGCAGTTGGAACAGAATGGCAAAGCGCATCGCGGTAAACATTGCCTTGAAGGCACGTTGCGGGTTGTTGGCGCCTAGGTTCTGGGCCATGAACGGCATTAGTGCCGAGCCCAGCGCCATCATCACGAGCACCAGCAGGGATTCGATTCGCATCGCGGCGCCGTAGGCGGCCACCGAGGTGGTGCCCTGATAGGCAAGCAGCGACATTAATATGGCTCCGGACAGGGGAGTCAGGGCATTGGACAGGGCTGCCGGGGTGCCGACCTGCATGATTTGCTGCCAGTCCCTGCCGAGCAACCTCAGCTGCGGCATCGCCAGCAGTTTTTCTCTCTTGATTAAAATATAGAGGGAGCAGATCAGGGCGAAGGCCCAGCTGATCCCGCTGGCTATCGCCGCACCTCTTACGCCCAGTTCGGGAAACGGACCATAGCCAAAGATCAGTAAAGGATCGAGTACACCGTTGATCACACCGGCCAGCATCATGATCTTGGCCGGTGTCTTGGCGTCACCGGTGGCCCGGATGGCACTGTTGCCCGCCATCGGTATGACCAGCAACGGAATAGCCAGATACCAGATATCCATATATTGCTTGATGATTGGCAATAGCTCCGGTGATGCACCGATGAGCGAAAATAAGGGTTCGAGGGTCAGCAGGCCTATACTGGATGCTGTGATCATCAAAAGTACGGCCAACAACAGGCCGTGGCTGGCGAACCGGGCGGCAGTGTGATTGTCGCCGCTGCCCAGTAGGCGTCCTACCCGGGTTGAGATCCCGACACTGACGCCCATGGTGATACAGTTGAGGGCAAAGGTGACCGGAAAGGTAAAGCTGACCGCGGCCAGTGCCTCGGTGCCCAGCAGCGAGATAAAGAAGGTGTCGACCAGGTTAAACAGCAAGATCGCAACCATCCCGAATACCATCGGAACGGTTAACCGGCGCAGGACGATAGGAATGGGCGCTGATAAAAGCCCATGTTTGTCTGCTTTTCTTTCTGTTGCCATAGCTGTCTCATTATCGGGATGCCCGCCTACCCTAAAGCAAAGAGTGTGATCGGGCAAAAAGTCTGTGAGAATTTTTCTAAAAAAATAGCGTCGGGGGCTTGGGATCCAGAAAAACGTCCCAACATGTTTAGTTATCAGAAAAAGTTAGTGTGAAACCATGCTAGCTTTATTAATCGTATGGATATTACCAAAATCAGGAGAGACGACCGATGAACATTCGTCCTTTACATGACCGAGTTATCGTTGAGCGCCAAGAAGTTGAATCAAAATCTGCCGGCGGCATCGTTCTAACTGGTTCTGCAGCTGAAAAATCTACTCGCGGTACAGTACTGGCAGTAGGCAAAGGCCGCATCCTAGAAAACGGCACGGTACAGCCGCTGGACGTTAAAGTTGGTGATACTGTGATCTTTGCTGAAGGCTACGGCACGAAGTCTGAGAAGATCGACGGTAAAGAAGTCCTGATCATGTCTGAAAATGACATCATGGCAATCGTTGAATAATCCGATCACTACGAATAAAGAATTAAGAAAGGAAGAAAGACATGGCTGCTAAAGACGTTAAATTTGGTAACGATGCACGAGTTAAAATGCTGGAAGGTGTTAACGTTCTGGCTGACGCAGTAAAAGTAACACTGGGTCCTAAGGGTCGTAACGTTGTTCTGGACAAATCTTTCGGTGCACCAACTATCACTAAAGATGGTGTTTCTGTTGCGCGTGAAATCGAGCTGGAAGACAAGTTCCAGAACATGGGCGCACAGATGGTTAAAGAAGTTGCTTCTCAAGCCAACGATGCGGCGGGTGACGGTACGACAACAGCGACTGTACTTGCACAGTCTATCGTTAACGAAGGCCTTAAGGCAGTTGCTGCGGGCATGAACCCAATGGATCTTAAGCGCGGTATCGACAAAGCCGTTATTGCTGCTGTTGAAGAGCTAAAGACACTGTCTGTGCCATGTGCTGATACCAAGGCGATTGCTCAGGTAGGTACTATCTCTGCAAACTCTGACGAGACTGTCGGTAACATCATCGCAGAAGCAATGGATAAAGTAGGCCGTGATGGTGTTATCACGGTTGAAGAAGGTCAGGCTCTTCACGATGAGCTAGACGTTGTTGAAGGTATGCAGTTCGACCGCGGTTACCTGTCTCCTTACTTCATCAACAACCAGGAAGCGGGTTCAGTTGATCTGGAAAACCCATTCATCCTGCTTGTTGACAAGAAAGTCTCTAACATCCGTGAACTACTGCCGACTCTGGAAGCGGTAGCGAAAGCGTCTCGTCCACTGCTTATCATTGCAGAAGACGTAGAAGGCGAAGCTCTGGCGACGCTGGTTGTGAACAACATGCGCGGTATCGTGAAAGTAGCTGCTGTTAAGGCACCTGGTTTCGGTGACCGTCGTAAAGCAATGCTGCAAGATATTGCGGTACTGACAGCGGGTACAGTGATTTCTGAGGAAATCGGTCTGGAACTTGAGAAAGTTCAGCTTGAAGACTTGGGTCAGGCGAAGCGTGTAACAATCACTAAAGAAAACACCACTATCATCGATGGTATGGGTGAAGAAGCGATGATTGAGGGCCGTGTTGCTCAAATTCGTCAGCAGATTGAAGAAGCGACTTCAGACTACGACAAAGAAAAACTTCAGGAGCGTGTTGCTAAGCTAGCAGGCGGTGTTGCAGTAATCAAAGTAGGTGCTGCTACTGAAGTTGAAATGAAAGAGAAGAAAGACCGTGTTGAAGATGCCCTACACGCAACGCGTGCAGCGGTAGAAGAAGGCGTGGTTGCTGGTGGTGGTGTTGCCCTAATCCGTGCGGCTTCTAAAGTTGCTGGCCTTGAAGGCGCAAACGAAGAGCAGAACGTCGGTATCCGTGTTGCACTACGCGCTATGGAGTCTCCAATTCGTCAAATTACCAAGAATGCCGGTGACGAAGAGTCTGTGGTTGCTAACAACGTTCGTGCTGGCGAAGGTAACTACGGTTACAACGCGGCAACTGGCGAGTACGGCGACATGATCGAAATGGGTATCCTGGACCCAACAAAAGTAACGCGTTCTGCACTGCAGTTTGCGGCTTCTGTTGCTGGCCTGATGATCACTACCGAAGCGATGGTTACTGACTTACCACAAGATTCTGCTCCTGCAATGCCTGACATGGGCGGCATGGGTGGTATGGGTGGTATGGGCGGCATGATGTAGTCGAACTTATCACCTCTTAGCTAGTTAGCCCAATAGCGGTGTCGGAAGTGCTCATTTACTAGCGTAAACTGCGCGCTTCCTCCTTGCTCTTGAACTACCTAGCGTTGAGTTGAAAAATTCTTGAAGCTGGAGCCTTGTCTCCAGCTTTTTTGTGCCTGTCGTATATTGCACAGAAGCGGCGGGTTTCTGACAAAATGTTATCGTATCAACTATCTTCCTTGACGGTTAAGGTTGCTTTTCTTTCCTCGAACAGTTCATCCGTGAAATCCCTTAAAAAGCTGTACGCTTATTATTGTTATTTAAAACAATGGCTTACATTTACATTTGAAGTCATCAGTTCATGGTGTTACTTTCGCTCAGCTTTTTGCTGAACAAAGCTCTGTTTGCTGATCATGTTCGACATTATGAGAAGGGAAAAGCCATAAAAAGGCTGTGCAGGGTTCTCCGGAGAAAAAGCTGGAAAAGCTGTACTGTATTTTTGTTGTTTAAATTCAGTAATTTACATTTAGAGCTAGGGTTATTAGATCTAGGTGTTCTATTTGCTCACATAAAAGCTGTCTCAGAAAAGAAAAGCTGTACATACTCCAGAGTAATGTCGCATTTTAACCACGACAAGCTTTAAAGGAAAAAAGCTCGAAAAACTGAACAAGATTATCTCCTTTTAAAACAACAACTTAAATTGGTGATGCAAGTTATTGTATTAAAGTTTTGTTTTGCTCAGCTTTAAGTTGTACCTTTCGTGGAAAGGTGTACGGTTTATCCCCCGGATTGAGCCGGAGGCGGGGTACGCTTCATTAGTTTGCGCTGACGACGGTCAGACCAATGGGCGTGAACCCCCTTGCGCAGAAAGCGTAGGCTGTTTTCCAGCTTGTCGACGCCGAGCAGTACCGCAATCATGACGCCCGTCATAATCACCGCGCTCTGACCATAGCCCAGCCCGATGGTGACGCCTAGCGCGGCCAGCATCCAGACCACAGCCGCTGATGTCACGCCGTGTATTTGGCCGTCACGGTTCATCATCACACCGGCACCGAGGAAGCCGATACCGGTGATCACCTGGGCCATGACACGGGCAATGTCGGCATTGCTGTCAGACAGTGTTCGCCCGAGCGTGATAAAGCAGTAAGTGCCGACAATGATTAAGGTCGATGTACGGATCCCCACCGGTTTGCCTCGTAGCTGGCGCTCCAAACCGATCAGAGCGCCGCAGATCCCGCATTTCATTAGCGCAGGCCACGCAAAGGGGGCAATGTCAGGCCACATTGCATTTTCTCCTGGTTTATTGAAACGGTAGCCGGCGGCGCCCTTTCTTGGCGGCATGCTTTTCGATGAACTCGACAATCAGGCCGGCAATGTCCTTGCCTGTGGCACTCTCTATCCCTTCCAGCCCCGGTGAGGAGTTGACTTCCATCACCAGTGGCCCGCGTTTTGAGCGCAGCAGGTCAACACCGGCAACGCTGAGCCCCATCGCCTTGGCGGCAGCAACGGCCGTCTTGCGCTCTTCCGGGCTGATCCGGATGATAGCGGCACTGCCGCCACGGTGCAGGTTCGAACGGAACTCTCCGTCGGCAGCCTGGCGTTTCATTGCTGCTATCACCTTGTCGCCAATCACAAAGCAGCGAATATCGGCACCGCCGGCCTCCTCGATAAACTCCTGCACCATGATATTGGCTTTTAGGCCCATAAAGGCTTCAATCACGCTCTCGGCCGCTTTCTGGGTTTCTGCCAGTACGACACCGATTCCCTGGGTGCCCTCGAGCAGCTTGATCACTAGCGGTGCACCGCCGACCATCTTGATCAGATCGGGGACATCGTCGGGTTTGCTGGCAAACCCGGTAATTGGCATCCCGATGCCTTTGCGACTGAGTAGCTGCAGCGAGCGCAGTTTGTCGCGAGAACGAGAAATCGCAATGGACTGATTGACCGAAAATACATCCATCATTTCAAACTGACGCAGTACCGAGCAGCCATAGAACGTAATGTCTGAACCAATACGGGGAATGATGGCATCAAAGCCGGTTAAATCATTACCCTCGAAATGAATCGACGGCTGTACCGAGTTGATATTCATATAACAACGCAGTGCATTGATGATTACTGCCTCGTGGCCACGCTCTTCGCAGGCTAGGCGCAGGCGACGGGTGGAATACAGGTTTTCGTTCTGGGATAAAATGCCAATTTTCATTGCGTTACTCGTTATCAATAGTCAGAAAGGCTCAGCAAGGGAAGTTTGGCTGCCTTCTATCCTGCTGAATGGAGCGCGACTATGCGCCCGAAATGGCTGAAAAGCGAGCGAAATGGCGATGATATTTTTTTATCGTCTGAACAAGGGAATTTGCTTGAACCCGGTGATTTCGAAGGAAGCATTTGGCTTGCGGTAGCCTTTTAGAGGCATGTTGAGTTTGTCAGGAAAAAAGCTAGAAAAGCTGTACGTAAATAAGCCCATAAAAATCAGACGTTTAACTTAATGTTTTGCATTTGTCTTGTGGTGAGGTGAAAGGTGCATCAATTAGCTGTTTTAGACGGGCAAAGCTGTACGTGTGAAATATCGCTATCAAGAAAAGGCCAGCATGACGCTGGCCTTGAATGTCGATGAGGTCGTCCTTAGCGGTAGATACGTGGGTTGGTTGCTCCCCAAACCGTATAGTGCTCCGGTAGAATGCGACCGCTTTTCTCTTCGGTCTCTTCGCCAGTGATGTGCTCTGCGCCCTGGTGGCCAAAAATAACCACTTCGTCATTGGCCTGTACATCGATGATGTCGGTGACATCGACCATCGTGGTATTCATCGACGCCATTCCCATCACTTTCGCGCGCTGGCCGTTGATCAGTACGTCCGCCTTGTTACTTAAAGAGCGGGCAAAGCCATCAGAGTAGCCGATAGGCAGGTTAGCCAGAACAGAGTCGCGCTCTAACACTTTTGTGCTACCGTAGCCGATGGTGCTGCCTGCCGGGAAGTGGTGAAGCGATGCGACGCGAGTTTTGAAAGAGACGATACGCTGATACGGTGCCGTCGCCGGATAATCACCGTAAAGCATGCCGCCCGGGCGAACCATATCAAGATGAGCTTCAGGCAGGTTCAGGGTAATGTACGAGTTGGCAACATGAAGAGTAATGTCTTCCCGCTCAAGCCCGGCACTGTCCATCAACCACTGGGTTTCTACCTTGAAGCGATCGACCTTGCGCTTGATTTCGTCAAGGCCTTCGTTCGGGAAGTGGGTCATCATACCGACAATTTCCAGGCTCGGGTTGCCGGCGATCTCGACTCCTTCTACCTGCCCTTCATAAGTTGTCAGATCCAGGCCGTTACGGCCCATGCCTGAGGTATTCAGTGCGAGGTGAACAGGAATGGTGGTGCCGTGGGCCCGGGCAATATCGATGATTTGATCGGCTTGTGCCTTGGTGCCGATTAGCTCTTCCATCTGGTATTCCAGCCCGGCCTCGATTTCGTTCTTGCTTGCTGCACGCACGCGCATGATTTTGCCGGTATAGCCATGCTTACGTACGACGCGAGCTTCTTCGTTGCTGGTGATCCCCACGCACGGTACCTGATTGGCGATGATGCTCGGCATCAGGCCTGCAATGCCATTGCCGTACGCGTCGGCTTTCATGATGGCGCAGATCTTTGTCTCGGCGTTGAGCTGATTCTGGAGTAACTGAATGTTGCCTGAGAAAGCCTGGGTATCGATTTCTAGCCATGCATTGCTTGATTGAATGCGCTCTTCGCGTTCGCTGTTGTCAAAATCAACCAGCAGAGGGGCGGCATCAACGGCAGTGTGGCCCGTTAGGGCAAGAGCAAGGAGGCTAAGCTTCAGTTTCAAAATGTATTTCCTATTCTTTACGGTTAAAAAAGGCTGTTAATTTATAGGGTGAACAGCTGCACCACTTTGCGCAGTTCAGTCGCCCGGCGTTTGAGCTCCTCGACCCCTTGCTGGGCTTCTTGGGTCGAGAGTCGGTTCTCATCAGCGCTGCTGCTGAGTGCGGCGACATTGGATGACAGGTGCTCGGCGGCGAAAGCCTGTTCCTTGACGGATTCGGTGATTTCTTCCATTCCTTCGGTGACCGACGTAATTTCAGTGCGGAAGCCGTTGAGGGATTCATTGGCCTGATCGGCGTGCTGTACGCAGTTATCGACCTGTCCGACGGCAGATTGCATGGTGTCGGTGGCCCCGCTGGTATCACTTTGGATGGTATTGATCATGGAGCCGATCTCTACCGTAGCCTTGGCTGTGCGTTCTGACAGCTGGCGAACCTCATCGGCGACGACGGCAAACCCGCGTCCCTGCTCGCCGGCCCGGGCAGCCTCGATGGCGGCATTGAGCGCCAGCAAATTGGTCTGGTCGGCGATATCTTTGATCACCTCGACAATGGAGTTAATGTCATTGGCACGGCCATCAAGCTGGTGAAGCTTTTCGGCAACGGTATTTGTTTCGAGCTGGACGCTCTGCATGCCTGTCACGGCATGGTTGATAGCCCCGACAGTGTCCTGGGTATGTTGCTCGAAATGGGTCATCTTTTGGTTGGCGAGAGTGACCACTTCCGAGATGCTCTGAGAGCTGGTTGCCAGCTCTTCGATGGCGGTTGCACTGTTGCCGACATTCTCGGCCTGTTCGACGGAGCGTTCGGTTACGGCTTGAATCAGACTGTCGAGCTGGGTGCTAACGGCTGCTACGCTGTCTGTGGACTGGTTGATTTCCAGCAGGCGCTCACGCAAGGCGACCATGAAAGTATTGAATGACTGCGACATGGTGCCGACTTCGTCTTTGCTGGTTACCGGCACTTGCTGGGTCAGGTTCCAGTCCCCATTGGCAATGTTGAGCAGTACGGCATTGAGGGCATTAATAGGCGCGACAAGACGATTGGCAAAAAGACGGGCGACAATCAGAGCCAGTGCCATTACGATCACCGCAGTGATACAGACCAGCTTAAGTTCGCCTTCGATCATTGCATCGACTTCACTCAGGGAGACATCGACACCGATGACATAGGTGTCGCCTGCCTGTGTGCGAAACGGCACGAAAATCGAGCGGTACCGGCCGTATTCACCTTGGTATTCTTCGAATTGAACCTGTTGGGTAGCAAAGGCCTTGTGCAGCATTTTCGGCACGATCTTGTATTCTTCCAGGTACCAGTTTTGGTAGCGACCTGAGCGTGCCTCGTCATCGGTTTGGTTGATATAGGTGTAATATACTCGACCGTTTTTCATCACGGTGGAGTAGGCCCAATCCAAATCTGAAGCCTGGGTGAAGCTGGTCAGGTTGCGGGAAATGTCGTCGTAGTTGCTGCCGGCTTTGTCCAGGTGATCATGTCGCCCGTCACCGATTATTTTATTGGTGGCATGGGCTGCCGTTGTCAGCTCGGTATTCAGGCTGCTAATGGTTCTGTCTTGCAAAGCCTGGTAGGAAAAAGTGGATAGCACCAGGATGATGATGAGTGAGAGAGCTGCAAAACATGCCGATAATTTAGTTTTAAGGTTCATTTTGTTAGTTGCTTCTTATCATGTGATATTCGTTCCATAATTGTGTTGCATGGACAATATGCGACAGATCACTCAAAGCACTTAAGGGGACGAACGTCGTTCGCTGTTTTTTTCTACGTTTTGCTGAAAGAATGGGCGGAGATAAGAGGCGGAGATAAGAAGTGGATGTAGAGGTATGCTGAAAGTGGGTTTGCGTTACTTATCGCGCAAACCCATCGAGTTAGGTGGGACTAACAGGGAGATTACTCGAGGTGAAGATCAAGCGGGGTTTTGCTGTTTCTTCCCCCAATTTCTCGGGTCAGGCGGGGCACCAGATAGCCCGAGACATTTTCCAGGAGCCCGGCGATGAGCTTGCGGGCCTGTTCGTCATCGACCATGAAGTGAGCCGCGCCCTGTACCTTGTCCAGTACGTGGAGGTAGTAGGGCAGGATACCGGCATCAAACAGGGCCTCGCTCAGTTGCGAGAGGGCACCGACCGAATCATTCACCCCTCTCAGCAGAACACCTTGGTTGAGTAGCGTGACATTGGCCTGCTTGAGTTTGGTCATCGCCTGGCGAAATTCGTCATTGATTTCGTTGGCATGGTTGATGTGAGTCACCAGAACCGTCTGCAATCGGCTTTGCTTAAGCAGCATGCACAGTTGTTCGTTAATACGTGCCGGAAGTACCACGGGCAGGCGAGAGTGGATCCGAAGACGTTTGATATGCGGGATCCGGTCGATCCTTTCGATCAGCCATTGTAGCTCATGATCCTTGGCCATCAGAGGATCACCGCCGGAAAGAATGACCTCGTTGACCTCGGGCTGGGTTGCAATATAGTCGAGTGCGGTCTGCCAGTGGCGCTTGCTGCCCTTGTTGTCCCCGTAGGGGAAATGACGGCGGAAGCAGTAGCGGCAGTTGACCGCGCAGCCTCCTTTTACAATCATCAACACCCGGTTCTTGTATTTGTGCAGCAGGCCGGGAATGGCATTGTCCTGCTCTTCCAGCGGATCGAGGGAATAACCGCTATGTACCTCGAACTCTTCTTCGAGCGGGAGTACTTGTCGCAGTAACGGGTCGTAGGGGTTGCCAACTTCCATTCTTTCGACAAAGCTCATAGGAACACGGAGCGCAAATAATTTCCGGGCTGCGAGGCCAGATTCCCAGGGAGTCGGATCAATTTCCAGGGTTTTGAGCAGCAGAAAGGGATCGGATATCGCATTCGCTAGATCATTGAGCCAGTTTTGCTCAACAGTTGATGCGTTTCGGGTTATTATATGCGGCATTAAATACAACTCGAAGATGTTAAGAGGATAGAAATGGCGTCTTTCAGCACCAATGAATTCCGCGGCGGAATGAAAATTATGCTAGATAATGAACCATGTGTCATTATCGAAAACGAATTTGTTAAGCCAGGTAAAGGCCAGGCGTTCAACCGCGTTAAGATCCGTAAGCTACTTTCAGGCAAGGTGCTTGAAAAGACTTTCAAGTCTGGTGAGTCGGTTGAAGCTGCAGACGTAATCGACATCGATCTTGATTACCTGTACAACGATGGTGAATTCTACCACTTCATGAACAACGAAACATTCGAGCAGCTTGCTGCAGATGTTAAAGCTGTTGGTGATAATGCGAAGTGGCTGGTAGAGAACAATACTTGTACGCTGACGCTGTGGAACGGTAACCCAATCACAGTGACTCCACCTAACTTTGTTGAGCTGGAAGTGGTTGAAACTGATCCAGGTCTGAAAGGTGATACTCAGGGTACAGGTGGTAAGCCTGCAACACTAACTACAGGTGCTGTAGTACGTGTACCGCTATTTATTCAGATTGGTGAAGTGGTCAAAGTTGATACGCGTAGCGCTGAATACGTAGGCCGTGTGAAGTAATCACTGCCTACTGTTGAAAAAAGGTCGCCTCGGCGGCCTTTTTTGTTGCCTGTAACTTAAGCAAAATCAGTAATATTAGTTTGTTGGCATTGTCTTTATGAAGCTGGTTGTATTTGTTGTTAGAATCGTTTCTATTAATTTATTCGCAACAACAATATAGCTAGGTAAACGAAGAAATGGATTTTAAGCCGCAAGCAAGCACAACATTAAAGAAGAAAATATCATTGCCAATCGTGGGGGGAATTCTCGGCGTATCAGCACTGATTGGTCTCGTTAACAGCTCCGTTCTAATGACTGATGCCGGTTATACTTACGTGCATCAGAACAACGTGACGGGTGAGTTGGACGTGTTTAACGAGCCGGGGATTCACTTCCGGATGCCATTCTTGTCTAAGATCACTAAATATGATCAGGTGATTACCGTCTCTTATGGTAATACGACGGGTGAAGACTTCTACCAGCGCCTGCCTCCGATCCAGGTACGCTTTGCCGATACCTATATCGGCAATATTCCCGTAACTTTCCGTTTCAAGCTGTCGCTTGACCCTGAATCGGTGAAAAAAATGCACCGAGAGTTTCGTAACAACAGCAATTTGATTGATGCCTTGCTGGTTAAAAATGCCCGCAATGTTACAGTGATCACCGCAACCCAATACACCGGGGAAGAGTTTTTCCAGGGCGGACTTAATCAGTTCAAGTCCAAGCTGGGGGATCAGCTTCGTGACGGTATTTACATGACAGAGCGTCGCCAGGTCGAGGTCGAGCAGATTGACTTGGCACCGGTTGGGGTCAATCAGTCCAACTCTAATCAGCTGCAGCGTACCCAGCAGTTGGTTTGGAAGACAGTACCGGTATTGGATGCGCAGGGTAACCCCGAGCGTCAGAACAACCCGCTACAACAATACGGTATTGCCGTTACCCAAGTGACAATCGGTGATCCGAAGCCGGAAGACCAATTGAACAAGCTGCTAATGGATAAGAAGCGTCTGGTTGCCGATCGTATTCGTGCCATCCAGGAGCAGGAAACCTCAAAGGCGCAGGCCGAAACCGAACAGTTGCGCAAAGAAATCCAGCGTACCCGTGAGGTACAGGATGCCCAGCGTAACAAAGAGCTGGCGATTATTGCCCAGCAAAAAGAAGTCGAAGTTGCTCGCCAGATCGCGGAACGGGAGATTGTAGAGGTCGAGAAAAAGAAACGCCTAGCTGAGGTAGACAAAGAGAAAGAGCTGGCGATCGCTCAGGCAAACCTCGAAATCCAAAAGGCCAATGCGCTTTCTGCAGAGTATGAAGCGAAGGCGATTTTGGCCAAGGGTCGTGCGGAAGCGGAGATCCTGAAAGCGAAATATGATGCCTACGGTGCGAACCGTGATGTGTATCTGGCCGAGCTGAACCGCGATGTCTCGACGGCGCTGTACCAGAACCTGAAGAACTACCAGGTGCAGATGCCTAATAACTATTTTGGCGGCAGTGAAGGCGGAAAGCTAACCACCAACCTTGATGTGATCACAGGTTTCGGGGCGTTAGGTATTTTAGAGCAGAGCCAGAAAATGGCCGAGTCGAACCCGAAGAAATAATGCTGGCTCAAGAGCATGAATAAAAAAAGCACCGCTCGTGCGGTGCTTTTTTGTAGCGGTAATTTCTTGTCTTGAGATTAGATCATGAAGACAAAGATAACCGCCAGTGCAGATACCAGGAAGGCAGAAGCGTAACACGCTACTTTACCCGCCACGCCTGTGTGGAATTTCAGGTCGTGCATACCGTGGTGCAGACGGTGCATTGCATGCCACATTGGAAGTGCCAGTGTCGCAATCGTGAATAGT
>NZ_RSEJ01000196.1 GCF_009910675.1 Photobacterium alginatilyticum
TGCAAAATCCACGCATACCAAAACGACCGTCTCGAAAAGTTATAAATGAAGGAGAAGTCCGAATAATTTTTAAAACTCATTATGCAAAATCCACGCATACCAAAACGACCGTCTCGAAAAGTTATAAATGAAGGAGAAGTCCGAATAATTTTTAAAMCTCATTAAAAGGACRTTATGCCCTCTGGAGTCGAAGGAATCTTAAAAACWGTTCGCAGCTTCGACTATTTCGCTAAAAACTTCATAACTCGAGCATCGGGAATCCRAAAACAGTTTCTGAAGACACCAAAATGATCGCCTCRAAAAKTTACACAAGTCTGACYAGACCAGAAAGTCCAAAAATCTCGGGAACAGTTCGAAACATCAACCAGMCAARAAGATTCTTAAAGTACGMTTTCACTGTAAAATYCATAACTCRAGAACCRGGAGTCCAATTCACGAGCCGCGACCWGCAGAGTCACCAGGAGGTCACCAGGGAAAAAACCTGTGAGTCAGAAAATTCGACACRAGTCCCGAGACGGCCCAGAACGAGGAAAAACGAGCCAAAAACACACACAAAAAAACCCAAAAGCCACGGCACAAAGGGGGGGGACAAAAGGCATGCAATTTCTTGTCCAAAAATCT
>NZ_RSEJ01000199.1 GCF_009910675.1 Photobacterium alginatilyticum
CCTTGATCAACAGAGGCTCAATAACCTTCTGGATTGATGAAGAAGCAATATCGTCATGGGAATCTTCGTCTCTTCATRGTRGGCGTGGTCGCAGTAATCAATACTCCGATCTATCCATTACTACAGCGTTGATGATTAAGCGGCTATTTAACCTATCACTTCGTGCCACAGAAGGCTTTATTAACTCGATACTGGCGTTAATGAAAGTGTCACTACAATGCCCAAGTTACACCCGTMTCAGTCGAAGAGCAAAAGACGTTGATGTTTCAATTAAAATGCCTATCAGAGGTGAAATTCGACATCTCGCTATTGATGCAACGGGGCTAAAAGTATTCGGTGAAGGCGAATGGAAAGCCAAGAAGTGGTGCAGCATACTGGGAAGACGGGCACCCAAGAAATCAAGCCGTTGCTTGCCAACGCATACATGGTAGCAATGAGTACTGGAAGAAAACGTCGGGCTATCACTCTCGGTCAATATCCGAAACGGCAATGTCGAGATATAAACGTCTTCTTGGTTCAAGCCTGAGTCTACGAGATTATGATGCTCAAGTAGGTGAAGCCTACGCAGCTGTTCGAGCTTTAAATAAGCTGTCGAGTCTTACCAT
>NZ_RSEJ01000201.1 GCF_009910675.1 Photobacterium alginatilyticum
GGCTTTTGTATRGTTGAAAGAAAGTCAATTGTATTTTGATTAATTKTATTSCTTTTTTCRTKATTTTTTTTAGTAGTTAAAATAGGTTTATCAATAATAGTTTTTGTTGATTCAATAAAAATTTTTCTATGGRTTYTGGGAATATTAATCATAGATAGAAGGATATTTATATATATCTTTTGAATGMAAAATTTTATAAAAAAATCAAATTTACGKATTATTCGAGCAATACGTCTTTTTAATATTTGMCAAATCMTTTTTGTTAATTCGAATCTTTTAGCATTATAACGATTTTTATTAGTATTAAGACTAACATTTATTCCTGGAATCACTTTTTTTTTCTCTTTTGTAATTTTTTCTATTTTTTTTCTAATTGTACTTGTTCTATCAGTTAGATCATTCATTTTTTTTTYTGTCAGTAAAAAATTTGTCCAATTTCTAGATGTAAGGTGATTCATGGATTCATTAATTAGTGGATTCCCCATTATCGAATCTTTTTGAATTTCGTCTAATTTATCTACTTCTTTCAATCTACTAAATATAAATAGAATTTGATTTAGTTTTGAAATTTCTTTTATTATTCTTTTTAAAAATAGAATA
>NZ_RSEJ01000028.1 GCF_009910675.1 Photobacterium alginatilyticum
GTCGCTGCCGCTCGACTTGCATGTGTTAGGCCTGCCGCCAGCGTTCAATCTGAGCCATGATCAAACTCTTCAATTAAAGTTTTGTTGGTCTCTCGACCGGCTCAATGAATACTGATTGTTCTAACTAAGTTAGAACGAATTGACTGTGCCAAATAACCGAAGTTATTTGTATTGGTCACTCAGTTCACTGATAAATCTTTTGACTAATCATTTCACGAGTGCCCACACAGATTGCATGGTCAAATTGTTAAAGAACAATGTTAATTACGACCGCTCTGAATCAGTGCTTTGTCGTGACAACGGAGACGCATTATAGAGAGTTCGATCGTGTTGGCAAGCGCGATTTAAAAAAAAATAACACACAAGCGACTAACCGTACAAACTTTAGCCAAAAGAGGAAAAGCAGGCCACTTTAAGCACAGAAAAAACAACACCCCGGGCACTTTTCATCTTCAGGCTACGTGTTCATTCACTCTGGCAGGCTTTTTTCGGGTGCGTTCTCTTGGGTGGGTAACAGGAATTGCAGCTAATAAAGTCTTGGTGTAATCCGCCTGAGGAGATTCATAGATCTCTTTTACCCCGCCAAGCTCAACAATTTTTCCTCGATACATCACTGCAACGCGGTCAGAGAGATTCTTGACCACTGACAAATCATGGGAGATGAAAATCATGGCTAAATCCATCTCTTGTTGTAGCTGGAGCAACAAATTCAGGATCTGTGCCTGTACCGATACATCCAAGGCAGACACAGACTCATCGCAGATTAATAATTTGGGTTTCAATGCAATCGCACGTGCGATACCAATACGCTGGCGCTGGCCTCCGGAAAACTCATGCGGATAACGCAGAACTGCACTTTCAGGTAATTCAACTTTTACCAGTAGCTCTTTTACCCATTCCTTACGTTGTTTTGGTGTGCCGATGTTATGAATGATAAAGGGCTCTTCCAAAATCATACCAACAGTATGACGCTGGTTAAGTGACTCCATAGGATCTTGAAAGACAATTTGCATGTCTTTGCGAAGTGGGCGCATCTTTTTAACCGAATAGGCCGTGATATCCAGCCCCTCAAAGTAGATCTTGCCTTCTGTCGGCTCATACAGCTTGAGGATGGTTCGCCCCAATGTGCTTTTCCCACAACCAGACTCACCGACTAAGCCAAGGGTCTCTCCCCTTGCGACTGAAAAAGAGACACCATCAACAGCTTTAACGACATATCCAGATTTAAAGATCCCTTTTCCAGAGACGAAATGTTGCTTGAGTCCTTCAATACGGAGGATTTCATCCATATAAATACCCTTTGCCTACCCCTTGAACTCCGGAAACAGTTCGGGATCGATCGGTTTAATTTCTATCGGCTGCTTCGGCTCGTTATTAAGACTTGGCATCAGCCCCAGCAGTCGTTCGGTATAGGGGTGCTGAGGGCTGTCAAACAAGTCATAAACGTTGGCTTGTTCGACAATGCGCCCGCCATACATTACCGCCACGTCATCGCAAATTTCAGCAACGACACTCAAGTCGTGCGTAATAAAGATCATGGCCATGTCAGTTTCTTCCTGCAATGCAATCATGAGATCAAGGATCTGGGCTTGTACCGTCACATCAAGCGCCGTCGTCGGCTCATCACAAATAAGAATGTCAGGCCTGCAGGCCAACGCCATGGCTATCATTACCCGCTGCCGCATCCCTCCAGATAAGTTATGCGGGTACTCCTTCAGCCTTTTATCCGGCATCGGAATACGCACCTTATTCAGCATTTCCAGCGAAAAAGCCATTCTGTCTTTCTTGTTTAGCTCAGGGCGATGCAGCTCAAGCACCTCGTTAAGCTGCTTGCCAACGGAATACACCGGGTTTAACGCTGTCATCGGATCCTGAAAAATAATAGAAATCCGGTTTCCCCGCATGGCATACATTTCGGTTGCCGGCAGCTGCAGTAAATCAGTGCCGCGATATAACACCTGACCACCAGTTACATAACCATAGGGCTTGGGGAGCAACCCCAGAACAGACAATGCGGTTACGCTTTTTCCACAGCCCGACTCGCCGACCAAGCCAAGAGTCTGCCCTTTGAACACATCAAAACTGACTCCGTGCAGGATCTTCGATGTTCCATCATCTGTCATAAATTCTGTTTCAAGCTCCCTGACACTTAAAATGGCATCTGAAGACATATGGCCTCCCCTTTCATCGCTTTTGCTTGGCCTGTTACAGCTTGTAGGTATCGTCAATCACCGTCACGGGCTCGAAGGCGCGACCTTTTTTCATTGCCGCCTTAGTTTCTTTTTTGATGTCCGTATCAATCCAAAATGTCCCGAGCTCGACCGGATAAAACATGGATTCCGTTTTCTTGGTCATTCCCGGTACCGGGTATCGAACCCAGCGCCAGTGCGCTTCTCGGGTATAGGGCACCATATAACCCGGAACAATAATAAAGGCGTCAGTAACCATTTTTTGGATCGTATGAGAGATCTGATACCGCTTACTGACATCAAACTCAGCTTTGAAGGCTTCAATCTGTTCATCAAGTGCCGGTGAGCTGTAATTGGTATGATTGTTTGTTTGGGGCTTCACATTTTTGGAGTGAAGATATTCCCAGTATGCCGGGATCTCCCCTCCTGCCATATTCAAGAAGGCAAGATCGTGTTTCTTTTCCAGAATATATTTAAACGCTGCGGAGCCGTCGACCAGGTTCAGGGTCAGTTCCAGGCCCGCCTGCTTCGCTTGCTCTTTTAGATAGGCAATACGCGGCGACCAGACAGGGTAGCCATAGGTCACCGCAAAACTCAGCCGCTGCCCCTGACTATTGACGCGAATACCATCGGGGCCAATTGTCTCAAAACCGGCTTTGGTAAAAAGCTCTGCAGCTAGCTGCGGATTAAACGCCGGCGGCTTATTATCCCCGCGATCATATTCGCCATGGCCAAAACCAAGCCCATGGGGCTTGCGAACATAATCCCCTCGCAGCACATTTTTGATCATCCCGTCAAAGTCAGTCGCATACGTTAGCCCTTTACGGACTTCAATGTTATCCAGCAAGGGCTTTGCCGTATTTATCCATATACCACCAGCCCCTTGAGCAACTTGGTTATAGCCCCAGAATTTATGAATATACCCTTTCTTATATGGCTGACTGCCTGATTTATCATGCCAAAGATGCGGCAGTACCAGACCAAAAGTATCCAGATCACCTTTTTCGAAATGCTTGCGGGCGATGTCATTATCCCGGATCACGCGAAGCCGGATCTTATCGACATTGTACCGGTTCTGATAATAGCGGTTGCCGTACCCCCACCAATCCTTGCCGACATGCCTGAAGATCACGCTTTTTCCCTTTTTGACGCTGTCGAGATAATACGCCCCCGTTGTCGGCTCGCTCCTGAAGTTATACTTGCGAACAAAATTATCGTCGATGCCATCCTTGTTTTTATCGTTGTCAGGCTTAAAGAAATGCTCGGGGCGTGGCTGGAGTCCATTGCTGGGTAAGTTAATCATGACCATCTGCTCATCATTACTCTTGGCCGTCTTGGCAATGATGGCGATAGTATGATCATCATATTTAATGACGGTACCGATGGTGTTGGTAAAGAAGTCGTTGTACCAGGGGTCAATGATGTCTTTCGAGCGATAGTATTTCAGCATAAACAAATAGTCATCGGCAGTAACAGGCTCACCATCAGACCACTTTGCCTCTGGGTTGAGTTTGAAATAGACCGTTTTGTAATCGCTGCCGAATGCCCATGACTCAGCGAGTTGGGGAATCCACTTTCCGGTGTTAGGGTGTCTGGCCGCCAGCTTGGGCATGCCGTCCATAAAATAATGTCTCAACCCTGAATTGGCATCCGGACCGACACTGCGTAAAGTTTGCGGAAAGCTCGCCATAAACGTTCGGAACGTACCGCCTCGTTTCGCCTGCTCCGAGGCAAACAGCGGCTCGTTCATATTTGATATCCACACCAACCCTTCAGGTAACTCGCTGGCATTAACGCCATCAGCCATGTTCGTTGCATTCGCAACACAACTCACCCCCAAGAGAACTGACAATAAGTAAAGCTTTATACTCTTATCCATTTTCACATCCTGAGTTAGCGGTCATTAAATATAACGAGTGAACTTCTTGGGATCGAAAGCCGCGCGTATCGCCTCCCCGATAAAAGTCACCATGATCAATACCAGCACTATTGCCGTCACCACCGAGATAACAATCCAGGGCGAGTCCAGGTTTGATTTCCCCTGCTGCAGCAATTCTCCCCAACTCGGCGTGGGCGGCATCAGCCCGAGCCCCAAATAATCCAGTGCCGTTAACGCCGTGATATTGGCTGCAATCGTAAACGGGGCTAGCGTCACAATCATCACCATGGTATTAGGAAGAATATGACGGAAGATGATCCGGGCCGTTGAGGCGCCCAGCGCTTTGGCCGCCATCACATATTCGCGCGCCGACTCCTTGTAGGTCATCGTCCTCATGTACCAGGTCATACCCATCCAGCCGAACAGCACATTGATGGCGACAAACAACGTAAAAGTGGGCTGTGTGATCGACACCAGGATCATGATGACGTACAGGAACGGCACCATTGACCACACTTCAATCAGGCGCTGGACAAACAAATCAAATTTCCCGCCCCAGAACCCCATGGCGCAGCCCACTGACGTTCCGATGGCATAAGAAACGGTCATCGTCAGCAGCGCAAAACCCATTGCGGTTCTGAAGCCATAAACCAAACGCGCAAGGATATCGCGCCCTATTACATCCGTGCCGAGAAAGTGCCTATTATCAAAGCTCGGTGCTGTCGGTGGATAATCGCCGCTGAAATCCTGCTCGTAGGGGTTCCATGGCACAATCGGCATGAGGACAAAGTTATCGCTACCCTGGGCTGAAAATGCCAGGCTCATCGCCTGATAATCCGGCTCGTTGCTGTAGTCGAAACCATAGTCAGTCCCCGATTTCACATCGCTGAATACCGGAAAGCTATAAACGCCGTTATACCTGACAACTAATGCCTTGCTGTTGATCAGCAGTTCAGCAAACAGGGACATCACCAGCAGCAACGACAATACGACAAAAGACCAGTACCCGCGCTTTATTGCTTTAAAACGACGTATTTTTTTGAGGGTCAGGGGGTTCATTCTCATCGGCTCACGCTCCAAACCGCACTCGCGGATCAGCCAGAGCGACACAGATATCCGACAAGATATTACCGACCATCAGCATCGCTGCATTAATCGCGACAATCCCCATCACAACAGGATAATCACGCTGCATGATTGACTCATAGCCAAGCAGACCGATCCCGTCGATATTGAAGATCACCTCAATCAAAAACGATCCTGTCATAAAGAAAAGCAACGAGTTGCCAAAATGGCTGGCAATCGGAATAAGGCTGTTACGAAGCGCATGGCGGCGTACCGCCGTACGAAAAGGCAGTCCCTTGGCGATGGCCGTACGGATATAGTCTGACGATAAGTTTTCCATCAGGTTGTTTTTCATCGTCATCGTCAGGGTGGCGAAGTCACCGATTAGGTAGCAGATCAGCGGCAGGACGGCATGCCAGAGAAGATCCGAGGCTTTTTCCGCAAACGTCTCGTAGTCCTCAAAGTCATCCCCTACAAAGCCCCCCATCGGAAACCATTCCAGGTGATAGCTAAAAAGAGTAATAAGCAGGACGCCGACCACATAGCCCGGTAAGGCATAGCCAATAAAAATTAAGATAGAAGAGCCGGAATCAAAAACCGAACCATGCTTCACCGCCTTGTAATAGCCCAGCGGGATGGAAATGAAATAGCTGATAAAAAACGTCATCCCGCCGTAAAACAGCGAGACAGGCAGTCTTTCGGCAATCATCTCGGTGACCGGCTCGTAATACCGAGTTGATTCACCAAGATCCAATTGCACAAGTTTGCTTAGCCACTCCCAGTAGGCCTGATGAACCGGTTTATCCAAACCATAAAACGCATTCAACTGAGCCAGTTGATCGTCCGATAACGCTGAGCTTCCACCTGCCGTAGTCATTGCCGAAGCGCCGTCGCCCTGGAACTGCATATTGGCCAGCATTCGCTCGACCGGCCCGCCGGGCACCAGACGAGTAATGGCAAAAATCAGGACGGTGATGCCAAGAAACGTTGGTATCACCAAGGCCATACGATGCAAGAAATACGACAGCATGTATCGACTAACTCCTTGTCTGACTGCGTGCGAGTAATGCTTCCTAGTATTTAAAAGATAGCAGCAAGGAGAGATTTCAGCTTTTCAATCAATGTAATGTGAGTTGGCAGGCGGTCACCAGCAACATAAGCGAGGCCATATTGCGGGCATTAAAAAAGGCCGCGACTGCGACCTTCAATTTAGGGAGACTATCAAAAGTTCGGCATTACCGAGCGGCCAGCCACGCCGGTACATCGGCCACACTGTCCAGTACCACACTGGCCAGCGCTTCACCTTCTTCGGTCACAGGCTTACCGGAACGAACCAGTATCTTGGTTCCCACCTCGGCAGCACCCGCGGCTTTCATGTCATCGGCTTTATCGCCAATCATGACCGAATTTGCCATATCGATTTTCAAGAAATCACGGGCAGAGATAAACATACCTGGTTTTGGCTTGCGACATTCACAGTCTTGCAGGTAATCACCCTTTCCTTCCGTCGGGTGATGAGGGCAGTAATAGATGCCGTCAAACTCAACACCGTTATCGACGAAGTTCCAGTCCATCCATTCGGTCAGAGTCAGGAATTCATCTTCGGTGTACATACCACGGGCAATGCCGGCCTGGTTCGTCACCAGCACAAGCAGATATCCCATTTCTTTGAATTTCTTACATGCTTCGAACACGCCTTCAACGTATTCAAAATCATCAACGGTATGAACATAACCATGATCGACATTAATCACGCCGTCACGATCGATAAAAACTGCTGGTTTGGCCAAAAGTCAGCCCTCTGTCTATATATATTAAGGCAAATTATCGCATGGCTACGACTGGGATTCATCTGTTTATCTTATAGCCACAAAGCCGTTTGGACGTCTAGACGTAAAAATATCTATTGACTTAGCCGTCTAGACACCCTAGCATCAACAACAGATGCGATTGATAAACACTTTTCGCACAAAACAATGACAAAGTAAATACAACAAATAGCATTACGATATACCAGTGTTTACAAGCTTTTACCCTTGTAAAAATTGCCAAGGCAACAGGTATACGGTTTAGGAAGTTCGATGATAGAAATAAACAGAGTAAATAAAGTGTTCTATCAGGGGGAGAAGGAAATCAACGCGCTGCGTGATATCAATCTTACCATTGAGCAAGGCACCATCTTCGGCGTTATCGGGTCTTCCGGTGCAGGAAAAAGTACCCTGATCCGCTGCGTCAATCTGCTGGAAAAGCCAACTAACGGCCATGTTATCGTTGACGGTATCGATCTCACTCAGCTTTCCAATCAGGAACTGACACTGGCCCGCCGAAAAATCGGGATGATCTTCCAGCATTTCAACCTGCTTTCTTCCCGTACCGTTTTTGACAATATTGCTCTGCCGCTGGAACTTGCCGGTAGCACAAAAGCCGAGATCAAAGCCAAGGTCAACGAGCTGCTGAAACTGGTTGGACTGGCCGACAAGAGCGAGTCCTACCCGTCGAATTTAAGTGGCGGCCAGAAGCAGCGAGTGGCCATTGCCCGGGCACTGGCGTCCGACCCCAAGGTTCTGCTCTGCGACGAAGCAACCAGCGCCCTGGATCCGGCGACCACTCAATCTATTCTCGAACTGCTAAAAGAAATCAATCGCAAGCTTAATCTCACTATCTTGCTGATCACCCACGAAATGGATGTGGTCAAAAGCATCTGTGCCGAAGTGGCAATTATTGGCGACGGCGAGCTGGTTGAAAAAGGTCCTGTCGGTGAAATTTTTGCCCATCCGAAAACGGAGCTGGCACGCAACTTCATCCGCTCGACACTGGATTTATCGATCCCCGAAGACTACAAGGCACGCCTGGTCGATACACGCATCGAAAACAGCTACCCATTAGTACGTCTTGAGTTCACCGGCGCATCGGTTGACGCCCCGCTGATCAGCCAGGTTGCCCGTGAGTTCAATATTGATATCAGCATTCTAAGTTCAGATATGGACTATGCAGGCGGTGTGAAATTCGGCCTGATGCTGGCCGAGCTATTTGGAACAGAGCTGGCCGCAGAACACGCCATTGCTTTCCTTCGTGATCACAAAGTTAATGTAGAGGTATTGGGTTATGTTACTTGAGTCTATTACTACCTGGTGGCAAGCCAACGAACGCCTGACCTACCTGCTGATTGATGCTCTGGGCGAAACACTGGTAATGGTTTTTGCTTCCGGTCTGATTGGCTTTGTGATCGGCATTCCTGCCGGTGTTGCCCTCCATCTGACCAAAGATGGCGGCTTGCTGGAGAACAAGGCGCTGAACAAGCTCCTGGGAACAATCACCAATATTGGCCGTTCTATCCCGTTCATTATTCTGCTGGTTGCCATCATCCCGTTTACCCGGTTTGTCGTCGGCAGCTCTATCGGCACCGCCGCGGCTATTGTTCCGCTGACTGTTGGTGCAATTCCTTTTATTGCCCGCCTGGTCGAAGGCGCGCTGCTGGAAGTACCGACAGGGTTGGTTGAAGCCGCTCAGGCTATGGGTGCGACACCACGCCAAATTATCAATAAAGTCCTGCTGCCAGAAGCGCTGCCGGGCATCATCAATGCCGTCACCATTACCCTGGTTACGCTAGTCAGCTACTCAGCGATGGCCGGTACCGTCGGCGGCGGTGGTCTGGGCGATGTCGGTATCCGTTACGGCTACCAACGCTTCGATGGCACCGTCATGATGATCACCGTAGTGATGCTGGTGATCCTGGTACAAATCATTCAGTCGGCTGGCGACCATTTGGTCAAGCGCGTCGACCACCGCTAAACAGAAAAAAACATTAACTAATAATTACCATCTAGTATTACGGAAAACCCCCGCTTTAAGGAGAAGTTACATGGCGTTTAATCTTAAGAATCTTTTTGCCGTCGCAGGCCTGGCATCAGCACTTGTACTAACCGGTTGTGGCGAGAAAGAAACCGCAGTCGATAACAGCAAGATTAAAATTGGGGTGATGGCAGGTGCAGAAGCACAGGTAGCGGAAGTGGCAGCCAAAGAAGCCAAGGACAAATATGGCCTGGATGTCGAACTGATCACCTTTACCGATTACATCTCACCGAATGCGGCACTGGAAGACGGCTCTATCGACATCAATGCCTTCCAGCACAAACCATACCTAGATCAGCAAGTCACCGATCAGGGATATAAATTTGCCATTGCAGGCAACACCTTTGTTTACCCGATTGCCGCCTACTCAAGCAAAATCAAATCGATTGACGAGCTAAAAGACGGCGACCAGATTGCCGTACCAAACGATCCAACCAACCTTGGCCGTTCGCTGCTGCTGCTTGAGCAACAAGGCCTGCTGAAACTGAAAGAAGGTGCCGGCCTGACAGCAACGGTACTGGATATCATTGAAAGCCCGAAGAACCTGAAAATTGTCGAGCTGGAAGCCGCGCAGCTGCCTCGCTCTCTTGACGATGTCGCACTGGCAATCATTAACACGACTTATGCCAGCAGCATCAATCTGACTCCAGAACGCGACGGTGTATTTGTTGAAGACAAAGAATCACCATACGTTAACCTGATTGTTGCCCGCGAAGATAATGTCAGTGCCGAGAACGTACAGACATTCGTCAAAGCCTATCAGTCAGAGGCGGTATATACCGCAGCACAAGAAATCTTCCAGGGTGGCGTAGTGAAAGGCTGGTAAGCCCGCTTCCCAAACACCAGGAACAAAATGAATAAAAGAGGCTTCCCAATTAGGGAAGCCTCTTTGCTTTATGTCGACTGTGAATATGCGCCCCAATCGAAGCATTGATTTTCCCCGTCGGCACTATTTTTTCTTCACTTTTCCCTGCACGGCCTTAAACCTTGGGTTGGACTTGCAGATCACATACACACGCCCCCGGCGTTTTACAATCTGGCAGTCACGATGACGGGCCTTTGCACTTTTCAGCGAGCTTAATACTTTCATTGTACTTTCCTTCCTATTTATCCTTCTTCGCACCAAACCTCCCGAATCGGCGGCTAAAGTTAGCCATTCGCCCTTCGGTGCTGATCACACGCTGCTTGCCGGTGTAAAACGGATGGGACTCTGAAGAGACGTCCAGAGTGTAATAGGGATATTCCTGGCCATCTTTCCAAGTAATTGTCTTATCCGTTTTTAGCGTTGACCCCACCAGGAAGTACTTATCAACGCTCGTATCATGAAATACAACGGTTCGATACTCGGGGTGGATACCTGGTTTCATTTTGCAATCCTCATCTGGCGGTTACTGTATCAATCATAGCTTACGATATGTTATAACATATCATTTGATAATAATTCTCATATTCAGGTCAAGTACTTTTTTATGGTATGTTCTGCGCTATCAGAGAAAAGGCGTTATTCAGATGTCATATCAAATTGAGCCAATCGGTATTATTCGCTCTCCTTACAAAGAAAAGTTTGCCGTTCCGCGCCAGCCCGGCCTGGTACCGAGCGCACGCTCGGAAATCGTCCTACAGGGGGAGGCCAATGCACTCGAAGCGGTACGCGGCCTTGAACAATTCAGCCATCTCTGGCTGTTATTCTTGTTTGATCAGAATCTGGAAGCTGGCTGGCGACCGACGGTCCGCCCTCCCCGCCTTGGCGGTAATGAACGTATCGGGGTTTTTGCCAGCCGGGCAACCTTCCGGCCTAACGGAATTGGCATGTCAGCCGTTGAGTTCAAGGGCATTCGCCAAGATGGCAAAGATATCGTGATTGAGCTCGGTGGGGTCGATCTGGTCGATGGCACCCCAATTATCGATATCAAGCCCTATATCCCCTACTCAGACAGCTTGCCTCTGGCTACCGGCGGGTTTGCCGACGAAGAGCCTGACACACTCTCTGTGACTTTCACCGCCCGGGCCGAATCACAGCTAACAGGAAAACAGCTGGCAAGGCAACGGGCCGTGATTGAAGAAGTGCTGGCGCAGGATCCTCGCCCGGCCTACAAAAAGGGCAAACCGGACAGCAAAGAGTATGGTGTCCACTTATTCAACTACAATGTTAAGTTCACCGTTGACGACGAGAAAGTCACCGTCACCGCGCTGGACAAGCCTGTGGCAAATAGAAAAGATTAAGCGCACGGCAGCCTGTTCTTTTTGGCGAACAGCCAAATGGCTGGTAGTATATGCGGTTACCGCCACTGTAGGCGGCCGGGGATGTCCCCATTACTTATCAAATTCATATCAACCAACGGATACCATCAATGCGTACCAGTAAATATCTTCTTTCAACGCTGAAGGAGACTCCAAACGACGCAGAAGTTATCAGCCACCAGCTGATGCTACGTGCAGGTATGATCCGTAAGCTGGCTTCAGGTCTTTATACCTGGCTACCTACAGGTCTGCGTGTTCTGCGTAAGGTCGAAAATATTGTTCGTGAAGAAATGAACAATGCCGGTGCAGTCGAAACGTTAATGCCCGTGGTTCAGCCCTCTGAACTATGGGAAGAAACAGGTCGCTGGGACAAATTCGGTCCCGAGCTGCTACGTATCGCTGACCGTCACGACCGACCGTTTGTACTAGGTCCGACTCACGAGGAAGTGATCACGGACATGGTTCGCAACGAAGTAAAATCTTACAAGCAGCTTCCGCTGAACCTGTACCAGATCCAGACTAAATTCCGTGACGAAGTTCGCCCGCGTTTTGGTGTAATGCGCTCACGTGAGTTCATCATGAAAGACGCCTACTCTTTCCACCTGGACAAAGAAAGCCTGGTAGAAACATACGAGACAATGCATCAGGCTTATTGCAACGTATTCAGCCGTATGGGACTGGATTTCCGTCCGGTATTGGCCGATACAGGTTCAATTGGTGGTTCTGGCTCTCACGAGTTCCACGTACTGGCAGAAAGCGGTGAAGACTTAATTGCCTTCTCTACTGAGTCTGACTATGCGGCTAACATCGAAAAAGCTGAAGCGCTGGCGCCGACAACAGAGCGTGCGGCACCAACAGCAGAGATGACGTTGGTTGATACACCAGATGCGAAAACGATCGCCGAGCTTGTCGAGCAACACGGTATCGCTATTGAAAAAACAGTGAAAACCTTGTTCGTTAAAGCCTCGGAAGAAGTGGATGCCGACCTGGTGGCACTGATCATCCGCGGCGATCACGAGCTGAACGAAATCAAAGCCGAGAACCTGTCTTGCGTTGCTGCTCCGCTTGAGTTTGCCACTGAAGAAGAGATTCGCGGCCTGGTGAATGCCGGTCCTGGCTCTCTGGGCCCAGTTAACCTGCCTGTACCTTTCATCGTTGACCGCGCGGTTGCGGTAATGAGTGACTTTGGTGCCGGTGCCAACATCGACGACAAGCACTACTTTGGTATCAACTGGGGTCGTGATGTTGAGCTGGGCCAGGTTGAAGACCTGCGTAATGTGGTTGAAGGTGATCCAAGCCCATGCGGCCAGGGCACCCTGCTGCTAAAACGCGGTATCGAAGTGGGTCATATCTTCCAGCTTGGTAATAACTACTCCAAGTCAATGAACGCGGCGGTTCTTGGTCCTGATGGTAAAAACACTATCATGGAAATGGGTTGTTACGGTATCGGCTGTACCCGTGTCGTGGCAGCAGCCATCGAGCAGAACAACGACGAGAACGGTATTATCTGGCCAGATGCTATTGCACCGTTCCAGGTCTCTATCGTACCGATGAACATGGCTAAATCTGCTGAAGTAAAAGATGCGGCTGAAAAGCTGTACGCAGAGCTGACCGCAGCTGGCATCGATGTGCTGTTTGATGACCGTAAAGAGCGTCCGGGTGTGATGTTTGCCGATCATGAACTGATTGGTATCCCACATACTATCGTTATCGGTAACCGCAGCCTGGAAAACGGCGAGATGGAATACAAAGACCGTCGTGCCGGCACCAAAGAAGGTGTTGCCATTACCGACATGGTAGAGTTCATTAAGCAAAAACTTGCGTAATTTGAGACGACCAGTCCTCCAAAGCCTCCCTCGCGGAGGCTTTTTTATTTCCGGGAAAGCGCCCTGTATCGCGCCTTTTCAACAGCTTTGGGTATATAGTTTGAATATAAGATAAAAAGAAACCGAGAAGCATTTGAATGGCAAAGGATAAGCCAAAAATCAGTTTGCTATTATCCGGCGGTGGCGCGCGTGCTGCCTACCAGGTCGGCGTACTCAAGGCCATTTCCGAGTGGTACCCACGAGTACATCACAGCCCGTTCACGATATACTCCGGTACCTCTGCAGGGGCCATCAATGTCACCTCGATCGCCAGCTACGCCTCTTGTTTTCGCCTTGGCGTCAAGAAACTGGAATGGATCTGGTCTCGTCTTCATAGCCGCCGGATATTCAAAGCCAGTCCGTACGGAATGACCAGCTACCTTGCCGGTCAGTGGTTTGCCCGTCTGCAGGCCGACCACCATGAACGCCCGCCCTTTGGCCTGCTCAACAACCGTCCTCTTCGTCAGTTGCTCAACCAAGTCAACAACTACGGACGACTGGAAAAGCAAATTCTTGCCGGTAACCTCGACGGTATCTCCATCACCGTATCCAGTTACAAAAGCGGTCAATCTGTGAGTTTTTTTCAGGGGCAAAAAGAGCTGGAAGAATGGGACCGGGCAAAATCCAAAGGACGCCGTGCTCTAATCAATACCGAGCACTTGCTCGCTTCTTCGGCCATACCGCTTGTTTTTCCTGCTACCCGTCTCGGACAGACCTACTATGGTGACGGCTCCATTCACCAGCTTGCACCGCTGCGCCCCTCTCTCAAGATGGGGGCCGACAAGATTCTTATCATCGATTTGATCAACCAGAAACTTGATGAAAGAGACCACACCAAAGCTCCCGGCTTGGCGGCTCTGGGCGGCCACCTGATGGATACGATTTTCAGCGATACCCTCACCGCCGATCTTGAGCACCTGTCTCGTACCAATGCGCTGCTAAACGCCTTGCCAGCGTCTGAGCAACAGAAGATAAATATGAAAATCGTCGATCACGTCCACCTTTTCCCAAGCAAGTCCTTCGAGCCTCTGGCGCAGAAATACTACTGTCATATGCCACCAATGACCCGGGCATTAATGCGCCTTACCGGACTCAGTCCGAGAGATGATGCTGCGATTACCAGCTATATTTTGTTCGAACCCGCATATATTAATGCATTAATAGAGCTGGGCTACCATGATGCCCTCGAACAGGAAACGATCCTTCGCAACTTTTTAAAATAAAATCAGTATTTTATTTATAAAAAAGTGCTCCAGGTGTTGAAATGGCGTAATAATTGCCTATAGTTAACCCCTTACCTTTTTTTTGACGCTTATATGGATCCGAATCTCTGGAACAATATTTTTGCGGAAAATAGCAAACCAAGGGCTAAACCCCTTGGCGCTGACCAGCGCCTGCTGATTCTGCAAAAGCTCCAGGGAAAACTCGACCTGGGCTTATTATTCGAAATATTTGCCAGGGAAATCGAGAAACAAATCGATATCAGCCGTCTGGTCTGGGATCTGGAAGAAACCTCCACCCTGATCCGCCGTGGTGAAGCCACCCAGTATCGGCAAGCCTTTATCCTGCGATTCGGTGACAACGAACTTGGCAAGCTGCAATATTCGACCCCCTACCCGCTGGATAAAGACGAAATTAACCTGCTTCATACCTATCACCGTCTTTTTGCCGGGCCATTAATGAATGCGATTGAATATCGTCGAGTCAAGAATATGGCGCTGCGTGATTACCTATCCGGCCTGGGCAACCGTAGCTGCTTCGAGCAGGATATCCAGCATGCGCTAGCCATGAGCGAGAGAAGAAATGTCGGCCTGGTACTGGTGATGTTCGATCTGGATAACTTCAAACAGGTCAACGACCGCTTTGGCCACCTTGATGGCGATAAGGTCATTCGACGTTTCGCGACCCTTCTCAAGCAAGCGGTGAGAGCATCCGATCGCTGCTATCGTATTGGTGGCGATGAATTTGCCGCGCTACTCCAGCCTGCAACCGATAAATCGGCCCTGCATGTTGCCAAGCGAGTCCAGCAACTGATGAGTGATGATCACACCCTGCGAACGCTGAAAATTGGCTCCTCATGCGGATTTTCCGAATACCAGAAAGGGGATACGACCACCTCGCTTGTCGATCGTGCCGACCGTCAGCTATACCGTCACAAGCGTAACAAATAACCACTCTCCACGATGCCTGGCCATTTTTATCATCACCTTATACGACACTCTGATATAGTAATGCTGTAAGGCGTTCACTCCCTATAGGCACTTGCCCAGTGCCTATAGGGAGTTAACGAATTAAAGGAAAAAGCATGAAAGTTTATGAATGCTGTGAACTAATCCGAATGACCTATGCCCAAATTGGTGGCGGTGAACTGGGTTATATCCCCAATGCGATCCACTGTGCAATCAAAGCACTGGACTATGTTGCCGCCAACGAAGAAGTGCCACAGGAAGTCAGGGAGCGTGCAGCCTTTGCCGCCGCCAACTTACTGATGAGTGATCATGAGGATAAATAATGGACGTCAAAAACTTTGATACGATGGATCCGGTCATGCTGATGAGCATTGTCAATATGAAGATCCGCGACGAATTCGGCGACCTGGATAACCTGGCGAAATACTACGGTATCGATAAAGAAAAACTGGTTGCCCGACTGGCCACTGCCGGTTTTGACTACCTGCCAGATGCCAAGCAATTCCGCTAACGATTCGCCGGCAAGGTCCCCAAACAAAAACGGAAGCCTGAGGGCTTCCGTTTTTTATTTACTAGCCTTTAAAGACAGGCAGTAGATTCGCCATCGCCAGTAAATGGAAGGCGGCTGTCAGTACCCCGAATGCGATCACCGCATAAATCGTCACATTTCCCCCTGGTACCACAAAGCCATCTTGTACCGGCACTTTTTGACGTAATGTTTTTGCCAACGTCGCCGGGATAATACAGGTCCAAATCGTGGCAGCAGCACCGGCTAAACCAATCGCGGTGACAAAACCAAACGGAGCCACTAACGAGAGCACCAATGGCGGCATAAACGTCACCCCCCAGGTTTTTACTCGTCCTTGCTTGGTATCGGCAAAGCCAAATAAGTCAGCCAAGTAATCGAACACACCCAACCCAACACCAATGAAAGATGAGACAATCGCGGCAATAGAAAAGATATGCAGGGCTTGTTTAATGCTATTTGAATCGATGGCAGCTGTCAGTGCAGACATCAAGACATCCACGCCGCCACCAGCAGCCACAACAGGGCCAAACGCCTCACGCGGTAAATTACCAAAAATACAGATCACCCACCCCAGATAAAACGTGAGGGCAATTAGCGTGCCGCCAAGAATCGCTTTTTTGGCACGGCGCTCATCTTGGTAGTAATCACGCATCGTGCTCACCGAATGATGGTAACCAAATGACGTTAACGCGACCGGCAATAGGGCTAACGCATAGGCCGAGTAAGGGGTTTCACCTTGTGCTTGTGCAAACAAAACCGGCATACTGATATGCGAAGCCAGCCCTGAAACACCCAGCACAAAACTGATGATCATAAAGAGGATCAACACAATAGAAATACGATCCACTGCACGGGTAGAGTGCAAGACAAAGGCCGAGCAAAATGCAACAAACAAGACGGAAGCCAATTCACGCGTGACACCTAGCATTTCACTGAAAATCATGCCGGATGTTGAAATATACGCATAAAGTAGAATCCCACCCACAAAATACAGAGATAGATTATTGATAAAGTTTACTTTATTGCTTAATACATCTTTGGTAACAGTATTGAACGAAGCTTTAAACTCATAATGCTTAAGTGCTTCTAACAATAACCAGCCGGAAAGCGTCATCATGATCATAGTGAATGAAATGGCGATCACACTCCATAACGTCCACGCACCCGCACCTGCACTTGGCAATCCAAGCATGCCTGCCCCAACACAAACACTGGCGATAATACACGCCCCCCCAAGTGTGGATGGTTTACTCATAATGACTCCTAGACAAGGTTAACGTATCAGCGTGCTAGTACAATAATGGCAACCAGAAATTTTATCAACCACAGAGGTACCAACTGGACAAATACTATACAGACAGATGGAAATACTGCTTTACAGACCACATGGAGTGAAGTGTTGCTCTCATAAAAAAACCGCTCACTGTTTAAACAGCAAGCGGTTTTTAATATCAAACCATTCAGGTGCAATCAGCACCCTATATTACAAAGCCGGGCAGCTTACTTCATTTGCGCAAAATAAGCGGCAACATTGGCAATGTCGGTATCACTCAGCATCGAAGCCTGCGGCTGCATGACCGCAGCCATTCCACCTGTGCGCTGCTTATTCTTATAAGCCTTAAGAGCACTAACCAGATACTGCTCGTTCTGGCCTTTCAGGTTCGGGTAACCCGGTATCATTGCGACACCGTTAACACCATGACACGCAGCACATACGGCGGCCTTTGCTTTACCGGCGGCGGCATCGCCAGCAGCCATTGAAGGGGCAGACATCACTGTCGCTAACATTGCAATTGCAAGAACTTTCTTCATTGGGTCCTCTTATAATTCTGTATTATCCAAATACCCGGCCCAGATCAAACTGTCCTAAAAAAGCGAAAAGCAGGGTATTAGAGAATTGTGCACTGTTTGGCCTAACATTGCACATCAGATGCATCATTGTGCCACTCCAGGTCACAGTCCTGCCCGCTGAATGCCTCAACGACAAATAATCCGGCAACAGCGGCAAGCTGGTCACCATAATAGATAAGCGGTGTTCGGCGACGGTTCCAACTCGGGACCCCGTATTCCTGAAATAACTTTTTCAGCTTTCGCTTGCCCACTCTGCCGACCGGCTTAACCTCGATGCCCTCGGGATCAAACCGGATAGACAGCACCTCTCCCTCTTTCGGCAAGCGCAACTGTCCCCCGGCAGTTTTGCGTACCGTCAATGAGCCTAAATTCTGCGGTAGCCTGCAGGGCTGATCCAATTGGCATTCTTGTTGCCAATCTTGAATATCCGGCCATTGCTCGACCAGATATAATCGCTGCCGAAAGCGCCTTACCTGCACTTGCTGCCAGCACAACTGCGGATTGGCATCAGCTTTGGCCTGTACAACCGTCTGCCAGATCTGATCGAGCTGAGCCTTGGAGGGCATCAGGATATTAAACAACCCAAGCCACTGCCGGATCAGCTGCTTGCCGACACGCTCGGATCCCAGTGCGGCGACCGACAGACTTTGGTCAGCCCCTAGTGCCAGCTGAAGCTTCTCGTGCAGCAGCTCCTGCAACAAGGCATCCTGTTCACCACAAAGCTCCGCACTCCGGGCAACGGCCTTGCGTATCCCCGGCCAACGACAGATCAACTGCGGTGTCACCTCGTGACGCAAAAAGTTACGGTCATAGCGGGTGTCCTGGTTGCTTTCGTCTTCAACCCACTCCAGCTGATGTTGTTGCCCATAGCACTCAATCTCAGCCCGGCTAGAGGACAATAGCGGGCGTAAGTGCAATCCATCGGCAAACGGCGTGCCGGAAGCCATTGCCGCCAGCCCTGCCGGGCCACTGCCGCGCTTGAGTGCCAGCAATACGGTCTCAAGCTGATCATCGGCATGCTGGGCGGTTAACAGGATCCCCCCCGGACGTATATGCTTTCGCAGCGCCTGATAACGCTGCTCTCTGGCTTGCTGCTCGACACTCACCCGACTGCCTAGCGTCAGCTCAACACGCTCAACACAGCACTCGATGCCCTCTTGGCGTGCCCACTCCAGACAGCGCTGGCTCCACACATCGGCATTCTGGCTGAGACCATGGTGAACATGCACCGCCAGACACTCATGTTGCGGGTTCAGATGCAGATACTGCCCCATCAGACGAAGCAATACGCGGGAATCCAGCCCACCACTCAGGGCCAAGACAAAATGTCGAGGGCTATCACAGTAAGCCTGCAGGCTATTGGCTAGTCGGGAGTACAGCATCTCTGGCAATCTCTTATCGAAGTCGATGAACTGGTCGTAGTATACCAAAGGCCTGCGACGGTTAATTTTCTGATAGGCAATAAAAAAGCGGGCCAACCGACGTTGACCCGCTCTAAAATCGTGCCCGGCACGTACTTAGCAGTAACCGTAGCTCATCAGGCGCTGGTAACGACGCTCCAGCAGCGCTTCTGTATCCAAGGCTTCCAGATCATTCAGGGTTGCCAAAATCTGTGCTTTCAGCGTGGCCGCCATCTCAGCAACATCACGGTGCGCGCCACCCAATGGCTCTTCGATGATGTTGTCGATCAGCTCTAGCTCTTTCAGACGCTCGGCTGTCATACCCATCGCTTCTGCGGCCTGAGGGGCCTTGTCAGAATCACGCCACAGGATTGAGGCACACCCTTCCGGAGAAATCACCGAGTAAGTCGAGTACTGCAGCATATTGACGCAGTCACCAACACCGATAGCCAGTGCGCCGCCTGAACCGCCTTCACCGACAACATTACAGATAACTGGTACCGTCAGACCGGCCATCTCTTTCAGGTTGGTTGCAATCGCTTCAGACTGACCGCGCTCTTCCGCGCCAACGCCCGGATAAGCACCTGCAGTGTCGATAAAGGTGATGATAGGCATCTTGAAACGCTCAGCCATCTTCATCAAACGCAGTGCCTTGCGGTAGCCTTCTGGTTTTGGCATACCAAAGTTACGCTTCACCTTTTCTTTGGTTTCGCGACCTTTCTGGTGACCAATGATCATTACCGGACGGCCATCAAGACGGGCAATACCGCCAACCAACGCCTTATCATCGGCAAACGCACGGTCACCCGCCAATTCGTCGAACTCTGTGAACATATGTTCAACGTAATCAAAAGTATACGGACGCTGTGGGTGACGGGCTAACTGAGCAACCTGCCATGCACCAAGATCACCAAAGATTTTCTTGGTCAGCTCCAGGCTTTTCTTTTCCAGCTGTTCAATTTCTTTATCTAGATCAACCGATTCTGACTCATCACGACGCGACACATCACGCAGTGCTTCAATTTTCGCTTCAAGTTCAGCAACTGGCTGTTCAAACTCAAGGAAGTTCAGGCTCATACCACTTCAATCCTTTTGCTCACAATTAGTAATATCTCTTTAATAACTGTGGGCTATATTAATTAAACTCAAGCTCTACTTGCTTATCACCCAGCAATACTTTGAGATCGGTGATTAACTGATCTGCCGGGGTTACACGCCACTCAGTCCCGAGGGTCAACTTGGCACGTGCATTCGAGCGCTGATAGTACACATTTACCGGTACAGTACCTGCACGGTGTGGCTCCAGCACCTGGCTGAAGCGTTCAAAAAACTGTTCATCAATTTGCCTCTCTGTCACAGAGATAGCAAGTCCTCGCAAGTGCTTTTCTCTTGCTTCTGAGATATCTAACACTTCTCGGCCCGACATTTTAAGGCCACCGTTAAAATCATCAAAGCTGACCTGTCCGGAAACCACGACGATTCTATCTTTTTCAAGCAGATCAATATACTTTTCAAGTGGCTCTGAGAACAACATCACTTCCATCCGACCGCTGCGATCGTCCAATGTCATCAGGCCAATCCGGGTTCCTCGCTTGGTGGTCATAACGCGAGCTGCGATCACCAAGCCTGCCACGGTCACGACTTTGTCACGCCCTGTCGGGTGGGCATCTTTCAGACGCCAGGTTGTATAGTGTTTCAGCTCCGGCACATAGGTGTTAATTGGGTGGCCCGTCAGGTACAGGCCTAAGGTATCACGCTCCCCTTCCAGCCAGACTTTTTCCGGCCACTCAGGAATGTTGGCATAGGCATGCTCTACCTCTTCCGGTGCCGCCGTCAACACCCCGAACATATCCGTCTGGCCGAAGGCTTCGGCCTGGTGATGCTGGCTGGCCGCCTTGATCGCATCATCCAGCGTAGCCATCATGGCAGCACGGTTAGGTCCTAGTCGATCCATGGCGCCGGATTTAATCAGCTTCTCCAGTACCCGCTTGTTGACCTTCTTGGTATCGATACGGGCACAAAAATCAAACAGGTCCTTGAAGTGGCCGTCTTTCTCTCGTGCCTCGATGATATTCTCAATCGGGCCTTCACCGACCCCTTTCACCGCACCGATACCGTAGACGATTGCGCCATTTTCATCGACATTGAAACGGTAGAGGCCTTTGTTGACATCCGGTGGCAACAGCTTCAGCTTCATCCGGTGACACTCATCCACCAGGCCGACGATTTTATCGGTGTTATCCATATCTGCGGTCATTACCGCCGCCATGAATTCTGCCGGGTAATGCGCCTTTAGCCACAGCGTCTGATACGACACCAATGCATAGGCTGCGGAGTGGGATTTGTTAAAACCATAACCGGCAAATTTTTCAACCAGGTCAAAGATCTTCATCGCCAACTCGCCGTCGACGCCGTTCTTCACCGCCCCTTCTTCAAAGGTGGCTCGCTGCTTGGCCATTTCTTCCGGCTTTTTCTTACCCATCGCACGACGGAGCATATCCGCGCCACCCAGGGTATAGCCAGACAGCACCTGGGCGATCTGCATCACCTGTTCCTGGTACAGGATAATGCCGTAGGTCGGTTCCAGAATCTCTTTCAGAGACTCATGCTGCCACTTTTCATCCGGGTAAGAGACGGCCTCGCGGCCATGTTTACGGTCGATAAAGTTATCTACCATACCCGATTGCAGCGGTCCCGGACGGAACAGGGCTACCAGTGCGATCATATCTTCGAAGCAGTCAGGCTGCAGACGCTTGATCAGATCTTTCATCCCTCGGGATTCAAGCTGGAATACCGCGGTAGACTCCGAGCGCTGCAGCATCGCAAACGACTTGGGATCGTCCATCGGGATCGCCGCGATATTCACCGCCTCCTCGCCCTTGGCCTTCAGCCGCGGGTTAATCATCCCCAGAGCCCAGTCAATAATGGTCAGCGTTCGCAGTCCCAGGAAGTCAAACTTAACCAGACCGGCTGTTTCGACGTCATTTTTATCGAACTGGGTAACCGGGTTGCCCCCTTCGGCATCGCAGTACAGCGGCGCAAAGTCGGTGATTGTGGTTGGCGATATCACAACCCCACCGGCGTGCTTACCGGCGTTTCGGGTTACCCCCTCGAGGATCCGGCACATATCAATCAGATCTTTGACTTCCTCGTCGGCCTCGTAGACCTGGCCGAGCTGCGGTTCGGCATCAAAGGCCTTTGCCAGCGTCATTCCGGGCTCTGCCGGAACCAGCTTGGAGATCCGGTCGACAAAACCGTACGGGTGCCCCAGTACACGGCCGACGTCGCGGATAACCGCCTTCGCCGCCATGGTGCCGAAAGTAATGATCTGCGATACCGCATCGCGGCCGTACATTTCCGCCACGTGGTCAATAACCAGATCACGCTTGTCCATACAGAAGTCGATATCGAAATCGGGCATGGAGACACGTTCCGGGTTCAGGAATCGTTCGAACAGCAGGTCGAACTCCAGCGGATCCAGATCGGTAATATCAAGGGCATAGGCCACCAGCGAACCGGCACCGGAACCCCGCCCCGGCCCTACCGGTACCCCGTTATCCTTCGACCACTGGATGAACTCCATCACGATCAGGAAGTAGCCGGGGAATCCCATCTGGTTGATCACTTTCAGCTCGATATCCAGACGCTCGTCGTATTCCGGGCGGCGTTTGGCCCGCTCTTCCTCGTCCGGGAAGAGGAAGGCCAGGCGGCGCTCCAGGCCTTCCTGCGATTCCTTGATCAGGAAGTCCTCGATGGTCATTTCACCGGTCGGGAAATTCGGCAGGAAGTATTCGCCCAGACGTACCGTCACATTACAGCGCTTGGCAATTTCGACGCTGTTTTCAAGCGCTTCAGGAATGTCCGAGAACAGCTCGCACATTTCCTCTTCGCTGCGCAGATACTGCTGCGCACTATACAGTTTAGGGCGGTTAGGATCCGCCATGGTATAGCCGTCATGGATCGCAACGCGAATTTCATGGGCATCAAACTGATCTTCGGACAGCAACCTGACATCGTTGGTTGCCACGACCGGCAACTCTGCCTGCTCGGCCAACTCTACCGCGAAATGCAGGTAAGCATCTTCATCGGGGCGACCGGTGCGGACCAATTCAAGATAGTAGCTATCCGGGAAGTGGGTCTGATAAAACGCAACGCAGCGCTCAACCATCAGCTGGTTGCCTTTGAGCAATGCCTTGCCGACATCACCAGTTTTACCGCCAGAGAGCAGGATCAGCCCTTTCTTGTGCTCAATCAGCCACTCTTTGTCCATCACGGGTAAATGCTGGACATGACCACGCTGATAGGCTTTGGAAATCAGCATCGTCAGGTTCTGGTAGCCATCATTATCTGCTGCCAGTATGGTCAGATCCGCCAGCTCCTCGCCCATCTCCTCAGACTGGACCTTGAAGTCTGCGCCGATAATCGGCTTCACGCCTGCACCATGGGCTGCAAAGTAGAATTTCACCAAACCACACAGGTTGGTAAAGTCGGTCAACGCCATTGCCGGCATCCCCATTGCCGCGACTTTTTTTACCAGCGGTGGGACCTTGGACAGACCGTCCACCATTGAGAAATCACTGTGGACACGTAGATGAATAAAGCGAGGTTCAGCCATGACTAACCAGATTTGATGTGTTCTTGATAATTAAGCGAGGATTATAGCTCAAAGAGCCAGAATCATCACCGAATGTGGCCTAACGATTGAGGCTATGCTCATTAGGCCAGCAACATGAAGCTACCCTAGAATAAAATCAATCAATACCCAGGATCCGTTTTACCGGCTTGAAGCTCTTACGGTGTTGCTCGATTGCACCCAGCTTCTCCAGCGCTTCAAAGTGTGCCTTGGTCGGGTAGCCCTTATGTTTGGCAAACCCATAGCCCGGGTACTGGGCATCCAGCGATTCCATTTCCCGATCCCGGGTGACCTTGGCCAGGATGGAAGCCGCACTGATTTCAGCAACCCGCAAATCGCCTTTCACAACCGCCTGCGCCGCCATCGGCAATTCCGGCACTTTGTTGCCATCAACCAGCACGTAATCAGGCTGCGTGGCAAGACCGGCAACCGCACGCTGCATCGCCACCATGGTGGCCTGCAAAATATTCAGCTGGTCAATTTCCTCTGGCTCGCAACGACCCAGCGACCACGCCAGTGCCTTCTCTTTGATTTCGTCGAACAAGAGATTACGCTTCTTTTCGCTCAGCTTTTTCGAGTCCGTCAGCCCTTGTATCGGGTTATTCGGATCCAGGATCACCGCGGCGGTGACCACGGCGCCGACCAGCGGGCCTCGGCCGACTTCATCAACGCCGGCAATCAGGTTGGCCTGCGGGTACTCAAAAGGTTCTAAAATGGTTGCCATTTATCTATCTATCAGTTTCAGGACAGCGGTGGCTGCCTGCTTATCCGCATCACACTTGATAAGTTGATGCAGACGGGTAAATTCATTCATCAGCTCGCTATTATCCGAGCCAAGGAAGCGTTCGACTTCAGCACTGAGCTTCTCGGGTGTACAGTCATCCTGCAGCAGCTCCGGCACCAGCTCGCGATCAGCCAGAATATTGGCCAGCGAGACATACTTGGTTTTCAACATCCGCTTTGCCAGCCAGGCTGTCAGCGGTTTGACCTTGTAACCGACGACCATCGGACGCTTGACCAGCATACACTCTAGCGCCACAGTGCCCGACGCCAGCAATACCGCATCAGAAGCCGTCATCACATTTCGCGCCGTATCATCAACCAGCACAAAATCCAGCTCCGGTGCTGTCTCCTGCCACGCCTGTTCGAACTGCTCACGGCGCTTCTGGTTCACCAGCGCAACAACAAAGCCCAAGTCCGGGTGCTTCTGCTTCAGCAAACGGCAGGTTTCAATAAACGGTGCCGCCAGCATCCCCATTTCACTGCCACGGCTACCCGGCAATACCGCCAGCCAGCGTTTGTTGCTATCGAGGTTAAGCAGCTCCCTGGCTGCCTGCTGATCCGTCTGCAACGGAATAGCATCTGCCATCGTATGACCAACAAACTCGCAGGGGACATTGAACTTGTCGTAAAAGGCCTTCTCAAACGGCAGGAAGGCCAACACCAGGTTGGTTGCCGCTTCGATTTTGAAAATTCGCTTCTGGCGCCAGGCCCATACTGACGGACTGACATAATGAACCGTCTTGATCCCGCGCTGTTTAAGATCCAGCTCAAGGCGTAAATTAAAATCCGGGGCATCGATGCCGACAAACACGTCCGGCGGGTTGTCGGTAAAGTACTTCACCAGCTCCGCCTTCACCTTAAACAGGCGTGGCAGACGTCCCAAGACCTCGACAATCCCCATGACCGCCAGCTCTTCCATGTCAAACAGCGTTTCACACCCTTCGGCCTGCATACGCGGGCCGGCAATGCCGACAAACTCGGCATCCGGGTATTGCTCTCTGACAGCCTGAATAAAACCGGCACCTAAAATATCGCCGGAGATTTCCCCGGCGACAATTCCTATTCGAAGTGGCTTCGTCATAATTAGCGAATAATACCGCGTGTTGAATTTTCGAAGAACTCGGTAAACAGCTCGACAGCCTTATGCTCCTTGGCCATCTCTTCAATAACCGGCTTCACTTCAGCCAGGGTCTTGCCCGAACGGTACAGCTCTTTGTACACCGCGCGGATAGCACGGATTTCGGCTTTCTCGAAACCGCGACGCTTCAGGCCTTCGACATTAATGCCGAACGGTGCACAGTGGTTACCCTGTGCCATCACGTATGGAGGTACGTCCTGAACCACAATCGAACCGCCGCCCAGCATACAGTGAGCACCAATCGTACAGAACTGGTGGATTGCCGTAATACCGCCAATAATCGCGTGGTCACCGATGGTCACATGACCTGCCAGCGTCGCGTTGTTGGCAAAAATACAGCGATCGCCAATCACACAGTCATGGGCAACATGCACATTTACCATGAACAGGTTGTCGTTACCCACCTTGGTGATGCCGTTATCCTGAACAGTACCACGGTGCATCTGCACGCTCTCGCGGATAGTATTGCGATCACCAATCTCAAGGCGGGTCGGCTCACCGGCGTATTTCAGATCCTGACACTCTTCGCCAATAGACGCGAACTGAAAAATTCGGTTCTCGCGGCCAATTGTCGTCGGGCCTTTGATCACGACGTGAGACATGACTTCAGTGCCCTCGCCGATTTCGACATCCGCACCGATATAACTGAAAGGACCAACTTTAACATTGGCGCTAATCTTAACGCCTTCTTCGATAATCGCCGAAGGGTGAATTTGTGCCGTTTCGTGAATCATCAGAACTCTCGTCTTGCGCATTTTAGCTCAGCAGAGCACACCACACCGCCGTCAACTTTTGCTACACCATTGAACATAGCAATACCGCGGCGCTCTTTCAGAAATTCAACCTCAATCACCAGCTGATCACCCGGTACAACCGGTTTGCGAAACTTCGCATTATCGATGCTGGCAAAGTAGTACAGCTCATTTTCAGCCGGTGCACCAAAGGTCTTAAATGCCAGCAGGCCTGTTGCCTGGGCCATTGCTTCGAGGATCATCACGCCAGGGAAAATCGGCATCTTTGGAAAATGACCGGTAAACTGAGGCTCGTTCACAGATACATTCTTAATCGCAGTTAGCGTTTTGCCTTCTTCGTAATCTGTTACACGATCAATCATCAGAAACGGGTAACGGTGTGGAAGAAGCTCTTGAATCTCTGTGATATTTAGCGTTTTGTTCTCGCTAGTCAAAACTGAATTCCTGTCTAAGTAAGTTTAAAATACTGTATAATTTTAACGCAAAACGGCCTACACGGAGTGCAGGCCTGTTTCAGCGATGAAATCGGCAGCAATTAGCTGTTTTCTTCCAATTTCTTTTCAACGGTTTTAAGACGCTTGTTCATCTCGTCTATTTTCATTACCCGAGCCGCTGTTTTACGCCACTCGCGGTTTGGCTGCAATGGGATACCCGACGAGAACATACCTTTCTCCTCGATACTACGCATCACCATCCCCATACCGGTAATCGTCACGCCGTCTGCTATTTCAATATGACCATTGAGCACAGACGCGCCGCCGATAATACAGTATTTACCAATTTTGGTACTGCCTGCGACAATAGTACCACCCGCCATCGCGGTACCATATCCGATCTGCACGTTATGGGCGATCTGCATCTGGTTATCGAGGATCACATTATCTTCGATAATGGTGTCATCCAGCGCACCACGATCAATGGTAGTACAGGCACCGATTTCGACACGGTTACCAATTCGGACCGAACCAAGCTGCGGGATCTTCACCCACTCGCCCTTGTCATTTGCGTAGCCGAAGCCGTCAGCACCAATCACGGTGCTGGACTGCACCAGGCACTGCTCACCCAGCACAACATTGTGATAAATAGTCACATTGGCCCACAGCTTGGTATCGGCACCGATAACGGCATTTTTACCGATAAAACAACCAGGACCAATCTGTACGTTATCGCCCAGCTGAGCACCGGACTCAATCACCGCATTATGACCGATAGCGACGCCCTCGCCGATAACGGCATCGTCAGCGATAAATGCTGATGATGCAATATCAGTAGCGGCTACAGGGGTGGTATCTAATAGCTGAGCGATCAAGGCATAACCCAAATACGGGTCTTTCAGTACCAGGGCATTGCCTTCAAAGTAAGAAAGATCACCTTCTTTAAGCATCACCGCCGATGCCTTGCACTGCGCAAGGTGCTTGCGGTATTTACTGCTAGACAAGAACGTGATCTGCCCTTCTCCGGCCTGATCCATACCTGCGATAGATTCAATCACTACGGTGCCATCGCCGCGTAGCTCTGCACCCAGTTTCGCTGCTATTTCAGCAAGAGTAATTCCAGCCATTATTTACCTTATTTCTTTGTAGTTGTTCAGCGCCGAACACCCGCCAGATAAAACAAGACGAAAGTGCAGATCGCAATAACTCAATCATACACTTTCGGCTCAGGACGGTATCAGCAGAGCTGAATAATTACCGTTTATTTAACTGCAGAGATCACCTTGGAAGACAAGTCATCTTTCGGACTTGCGTGAAGAACTGCATTGGCATCGATAACCATGTCATAACCTTCACGCTTGGCAACATCCTGGATGGCCTTACGGATTTTCTGAACCAGCTTCTGCTCTTCTTCCGCACCACGGCGACGCTGGTCTTCCTGCAACGCCTTGGCTTTCAGTTTATAGTTAGACTCAAGTGAAGCCATTTCACGTTGTAGCTTAGTGCGATCGCTTGCACTCATCAGCTCGCCGTCACGCTTCATCTTGTCGACTTTGGTTTTCATGCGACTTTCAATGCCGCGCAGCTCGTCAATACGATCTTTAAATTCACCGCGTAGCTTTTCCGCCACATTATACCGTTTTGCCAGCTGAGCCATAGCCTGACCAGTTGCGACATAGCCTACTTTTTGTGCCGCTTCAGCTGCCTGTGCGTACATCGATGAAGACAGAATTACCAGGCTAAGACCAGCCGCTTTAATCCACTGTTTCAAAAGTATCTCCTCAAATTTTAGAATGTTCGTCCAATAGTGAAGGTAAAGAACTCTTCATCATCACCATCGTATTTCTTGATCGGACGAGCAATCGAGAATACGAGCGGTCCCATCGGTGACATCCACTGCAGGGCGGCACCGTATGAAGCACGGATCAATGACGGATCGGAATAGTCATTCAGATATCGGCCGTCACCGCTAGCTACATCATATTCCGTATCCCAAACAGTACCGGCATCGACAAAGATACTGGTTCGGATCTGGTTACGGACTTCCTCCGACGCAAACGGCGTCGGAACAATCAGCTCGGCACTGGCCAAGGCTGTTGCGTTACCACCGGCGGCATCATCTGTACCCGTGGCACAGTTGTTGTTGCCACCGCCGCTGATCCCGCCAGCATCACAACCACCGACATAAACGGCTTTCGGACCAACCGTATTGGAACGGAAGCCACGCAGGGTAGAGAAGCCACCGGCATAGAAGTTTTCATAGAATGGCAATAGCTGATCACTACCGTTGTCGGTCGTACCGTAACCATTACCATATCCAAGCTTACCGCGTAGCAATAAGCTGAAGTCATGCCCTTCGTTCAGCGGGAAGTACTGACGAACGTCATATTGTGCCTTGAAATACTGAGCATCGGAGCCTGGTATTGTCATCCGGAACGAGGCACGCTGATGGTTACCTGCCGTCGGGAAATAACCACGGTTAAGGTTATTTCGGGTCCAGGACACCGACCAGTCAAAATCGTCCAGTTCAATCACATTGTCGCCGCGGTCAAAGCCGTGAATGGCCTTGAACTTCTCGATCTGGGCATATTCCTGGGTATTGGAGATCTTGTTGTGATCGTAACCCAATCCAAATTCGAAGAAATTCAGTTCATCGTACGGGAAGCCCCATGTCAGGCTGGTACCATAGCTCTGGTTGGTATAGTCAGAGATATTGGCATCCGACGCCTCGAACTCGTTGTAGTAGACCTTGCCGCCGAGGCTGATACCATCGAGGGTAAAATATGGATCGCGGTATTCCAGGCTGATGTTCTTCTGGTAATCGTTCATCATCGCATTGATGCCGAAACGGTTACCGGTACCCAGGAAGTTATCCTGCTGGATCCCCGCCTGGAAGCTGATGCCCGATTCGGTACCGTAACCCACACCAAAGTTGATATTACCGGCATTGGCCTCTTTGACGTTGTACTTGATATCGACCTGATCATCGGTACCCGGAACGCGTACCGTCTGAACATCAACGTTTTCAAAAAAGCCAGTACGGCTTAGACGCTCTTTACCGCGCTCAACGGACTTCGAGTTCAGCCAACTGCCTTCCATCTGGCGCATCTCACGGCGAAGTACCTCGTCCTTGGTCGAAGTATTGCCCGAGAACGTAATGTTACGGACATAGATACGCTTGCCCGGATCGACATTGACCGTCAGTGCAACCTGCTGGTTTAGATCGTCAAAGTCCGGGATTGTCGTTACTTGCGGGTAGGCATAGCCCAGCTCGCCCAGCTTACGCTTGACCGCTTCTTCCAATGCCGTCACTTTGGCCCCGTTGTAGACTTCCCCGGCACTGATAGTCACCAGACTATCAAGATCACCGACTTTACCGGCCAGATCACCACGGAACTTCACGTCCTTCACGCTGTACTGCTTGCCCTCGTCAATTTTCAGGGTGATATACACACCTTTCTTGTCCGGCGAGATTGCAACCTGAGTCGCATCAAGCTTGTACTTGAGGTAACCACTGTTCAGGTATTGCGAGCGCAATGTTTCCAAATCGCCGGCCAGTACCTGCTTCTGGTATTTCTCATCGGCCAGGAAGTTCCACCACGGCACTTCGGCCTGGAGGTTGAACTTATCCTGCAGCTCCTGATCAGTAAAAACATCGTTACCAATAAAGTTGATTTGCTGGATTTTCGCCGACACACCTTCGGTAAAGACAAACTTCAGATCAGCACGATTACGCGGCAACGGGGTAACAACCGCCTTTACCGTTGCATTGTACTTTCCGACACTGTAGTAAAAATCTTCCAACCCTTTTTCAATCTTGCTCAGGGTCGTTCTGTCCAGCGCTTCGCCTACCATAATGCGCGAGGCATCAAGGTTTTCTTTAAGCTGCTCTTCTTTGATCGCTTTATTGCCAGAGAAGGTAATATTGGCAATCGTCGGACGCTCAAGGACTTTCACAAGCAGTGCATTGCCATCACGGTAGACTTTAATATCTTCAAAATTGCCAGAAGCAAAAAGCGCCTGAATCATTTCCGAGACATCACGCTCATCAACATCGTCACCCACTCGGACCGGCATAGTCAACAATGCCGCACCCAGCGTCACGCGCTGCAAGCCTTCGAAACGAATATCTTCAACTACAAATTGTTCCGCGCTCTGCGCAACACTACTACCGAGTAAAAGTGATGCGACCAACAGTTTTTTCATCGCCATTAGTGTTCTGATTATTCCTTGCTAAAAACGCACTTATTAAAGGCGGGTAAAATCATTGAATAGCGCTACGGCCATTAACGCAACCAAAATGGCTGATCCCACTCTGTAGCCTATATCCTGAACACGTTCAGAAACAGGACGACGAGTTACCGCTTCAATGGCGAAGAACATCAAGTGTCCACCATCTAATACTGGCAGCGGCAACAAATTAACAATACCCAAGTTCACACTGATCAACGCCAGGAACCCCAGGAAATACACCACGCCATAATCGGCGGTCATCCCGGCCCCCTTGGCGATAGAAATCGGGCCACTCAGGTTTTTTATTGCAACATCACCTGTTACCAACTTGGTTACCATATCAAAGGTAAGCGTAACCAGTTGCCAGGTTTTTTCTGCAGCCTTGCCGACCGCTTCGACAGGGCCGAACTGTAAATTAATCCGATACGACTCCGGCCAAGGTTCAACCTTGGGGGCAAAGCCGGCATAGCCTATCACTTCACCATCACGCTGCTCTTTGGCATTTGGCGTTAGCGTTAACTTGACAGGCTCCCCATCTCGCAACACTTCGATATCAAGAGCCTGTGACGGATGTGAGCGTATCGCATCAACAACCTGCTGCCATTCCGTTATCGGCTTAGCATTGATAGCAACAATTTCGTCATTTAACCTTAAACCAGCGGTAATTGCTGCGCCATCATCAACAAGCTGCGAAATAACAAGTGTAATAGCCGGCGAGTAAGGTGCAATCCCCAAAGATGTCAGTACCCGCTCTTGCTCCGGATCAAACGACCAGTCAGTCAGATCCAGGGTACGCTGCACTTCATACTCGGTACCGGGCTCGATGACAGAAATAACCATTTCTTGGTCACCAATATGGGAAATCATCGCCATGTTAACGGATTCCCAATCAGCGGTTTTGATTCCTGAAATGGATTTTAGTTCCATTCCATTACTAATTCCTGCTTCTGCAGCAATAGATTGCGGAGCCACTTCACCAATTACCGGGCGAACAGCCGGTACACCGATAAGGTAGACAACCCAGTAGGCAAAGATAGCAAAAACAAAGTTCGCCAGCGGACCGGCCGCAACAATCGCACTACGTTGCCATAGCGCCTTGTTGTTAAAAGCCTGGTGCTTTCTCTCTTCGGGCACATCATCAACACGCCCGTCCAGCATTTTGACGTAACCACCCAGCGGGATCATCGCCAGTGTATACTCGGTGCCGTCCTTGCCGATCTTGCGCCATAGAGACTTACCAAAGCCAATCGAAAATCGCTCGACGAACACGCCACAGCGACGGGCTACCCAGAAGTGACCAAACTCATGGACCGCAATTAATATCCCCAGTGCCAGCAAAAAGGCACCCAGGTTCCACAAAATACCCATCATACAGATACCTTACCAATCACTTCTTGTGCTAATGTCCGGGCCATTCTATCCAGCTCAATAACGCTTTCCAAGTCAGCCGGCTCGCGCATTTGCGCCAGATCGAGAACCTGGCTGTTCACACTGGCAATATCGGTAAACCTTAGCTGATTATTCAAAAACGCCGCGACAGCCTCTTCGTTGGCGGCATTCAGCGCTGTTGTTGCTGCCTGTCCGGCATAACACGCATCCATCGCCAGTTTCAGGCACGGATAGCGCTTAAAATCAGGTTGCAGGAAGGTAAATTCGCCGACTTTGCTAAAGTCCAGCGGTGCCACCCCTGCCTCTACTCTTTCAGGATAGGACATTGCACAGGCGATAGGCGTTCTCATATCAGGCAGCCCCATTTGCGCCAGCACAGACCCGTCCTGGTACTGAACCATAGAATGAATGACAGACTGCGGATGGATGATCACGTCCATCAGCTCTCGGGAGGCATTGAATAGCCAGCGAGCCTCAATATATTCCAGCCCCTTATTCATCATGGTAGCCGAATCAACAGAGATTTTAGGGCCCATCGACCAGTTAGGGTGAGCGATAGCCATTGCTGGCGTTACCGCCGCAAGCTCAGAGACATCAGTATAGCGGAAAGGGCCTCCGGAGCCGGTTAGCAAAATTTTACTGACCCCGTGTTTGGCCAGATCGCAATGCCCCATTGCACGCTGGATCTCAGCGGGCAGGCTCTGAAAAATGGCGTTATGCTCGCTGTCGACCGGCAACAGCTCAGCGCCGTATTGCTGGCAGGCGTCAATAAACATCTGCCCTGACATAACCAGGGCCTCCTTATTGGCCAGCAAAATACGCTTGCCCGCCTTTACACCGGCCATCGTCGGCAGCAGCCCGGCGGCACCGACAATGGCCGCCATTACCGTATCAACCTCGTCAAGGGCAGCCACCTGGCACATCCCCTCAACACCGGCGAGTACTGTGGTTGAAATATTATGCTGTTTCAGTAACACGGCGAGCTCAGACGCCGCGGATTCCGAGGCCATTGCGGCATACTTCGGCTTCCACCGCTGGCATAGACCAAACATTTTCTGGCTATTAGACCCAGCGGCCAGTGCAACTACCTCAAACAAATGCGGGTTTTGTGCCGCTACCGCCAACGTACTACTTCCGATAGAACCAGTCGCACCAAGAATCGTTAACTTACGCATAAAATCACTTTATTTAGCCGTGAAAAGCAGCCTACAGGAGGCTGCTCAGTAAAACAGGGGGCAGCTAAGCTTGTGTTTGCCCTGTTGGACAAGTCTGCTGTGCGGTTAGCCACACAGCAACAACCAGCTACATCATACTAGCCAGAGGTAAAGCAAAGCAAAAATAGGAAGGGCAGCTGTCAGACTATCAATTCGGTCAAGCACGCCACCATGACCGGGAAGGATACTGCCGCTGTCTTTAATGCCCGAGGCTCGCTTGAACATGCTCTCGACCAGATCACCCAGTACAGAGGCAATCACAGTCAGCACCGCAATCACCAGCAGGCTGCCCAGGCTGACAAAAGGAATATCCATCACGGCTGCGCCACTCCAAGTCACCAGCACAGCCAGTACAGCACCGCCAACCAGACCCTCGATTGTCTTGTTAGGGCTCACGGCAGGTGCCATCTTGCGTTTACCGAAACGTTTACCCGAGAAGTAAGCCCCGGTATCCGCCGCCCAAACCAGGAAGCACACCAGCATCACCAGCTTGGCACCGTGGTAAGGTGATTCGGCGTAGTTTACGGCACGGAGCATCAAGATACTCCAGAAGAAAGGGAGCAGGGTCAGCAAGCCAAAAAGGTACTTCAAAGCGGTAGCTTTAGACCAGAGCGAAGAACTAGAAGGGTAAGTGATGGCCAACATGGAAGCACCCAGCCACCAAACACCACCGAGCAACAGCATATACTGATGCGATAGAGCCAAGGAGGACAGGCTTTCTACATCCGTCGGCATAAAGAAGATTGATGCGCCTAAGGCGATAGCGGGTACTAACATCGCGCCCCAGCGCGATTTCGCATCAACAAATTGTGTCCATTCCCAAAAACCGACCATGGTAATCGCGGCTATAGCGAAAACAAAAGCAGGGAAAGGTAAAAGAAAAATCCCTGCTATTACTAACGGCGCGAGGATAAGTGCGGTAATGATACGTTGCTTAAGCAAGCTGCGTCCTCTCGTTATTCATCATATGTTAGTAACGACTCAGCATTTCTGTGCTGCTGTCTGTCTATTGCTACTATTTTTGTAATAAAGCCTGCACCTGCTCGCCGGTACATCCAAAACGGCGCTCACGGTTCACATACCACGCAACGGCATCTGCCAGGCTTTGCTCGTCAAAATCGGGCCAATGCTGCTCAGTAAAGTACAGCTCGGCATACGCCATCTGCCATAACATAAAGTTACTGATGCGACATTCACCGCTCGTACGGATCAACAGATCTACCTCTGGCAAACCTGACGTCGACAAACCTTGTACCAGCATATCCTCGGTAATATCTTCCGCCGTCAACCCGTTCTCGGCAACTTGGTTCACCAAGCGCTTTGCCGCCTGCATGATATCCCACTGACCACCGTAGTTGGCCGCGATATTCAGCACCATCCCGGTATTGTCAGCAGTCAACAACTCAGCCTCGGCGATTTTTTTCTGCAATCGCTGGCTGAAACGGGTCTTATCACCGATGATCCGTAACCGGATATTGTTTTTGTGCAGACGCTTCACTTCACGACCAAGCACTGTCATGAAGAGCTCCATCAGCAACGACACCTCGTCTTCAGGACGGCGCCAGTTTTCGCTACTGAAAGCAAAAAGCGTTACCACCTTGATACCGAGGCGACTTGCCGTCGAGACGGTTTTTCGTACGGCTTCTACGCCGGCCTTATGGCCAAACACTCGAGCTTTGCCTTTCGCTTTTGCCCAGCGGCCATTGCCATCCATAATAACAGCAATATGCTTTGGCAAATTATCAGCAGAAAGTGCATTTTCGATTGTATGCTCTGCCATACATCTCCCTCAAAAAAGAAAAGCGCCGTGCTGCACGCACAGCGCCTCAAGTCTCATCAAGCTAATAAAGGCGCGTCAGGCCTTATACTTCCATTAGCTCTTTTTCTTTCACTTCCAGCACGGCATCAATGTTCTTAACCGCAGCATCTGTGATTTTCTGGATCTCATCCTGTGCACGACGGTCATCATCTTCAGAGATTTCTTTCTCTTTCAGCAGTGCTTTAACATCAGCATTGGCATCACGACGGATGTTACGAACGGCAACACGGCCCTGCTCGGCTTCGGCACGCACAATCTTAACCAGGTCACGACGACGCTCTTCCGTTAGCGGAGGAAGAGGAACACGGATAACCGTACCCGCAGACATAGGGTTCAGACCCAAGTCAGACATCATGATTGCTTTTTCAACTTTCTGCGTCAGCTCTTTATCGAAAACAGTGATTGCCAGTGTACGGGAATCTTCAGCAACAACGTTTGCCAGTTGCTTAAGCGGCGTGTTGGCACCGTAATATTCTACGTAGATAGTATCAAGCAGGCTTGGGTGAGCACGGCCAGTACGCACTTTTGCCAGTTGGTTTTTCAGCGCTTCAACGCTTTTGCCCATGCGCTCTTGCGCATCTTGTTTAATTTCATCAATCACGATTAATACCCTTAATGATTCGGTCAAAGCGGGAGCGCCGGCGCTCCCGTTCAGAATGTGTCGACAGAACTTACTCGCTAGAAGCTTAGTCGTTCGAAATCAAAGTGCCTTCTTGCTCGCCCATTACCACACGGCGCAGAGAACCTGGCTTGTTCATGTTAAAGACACGAATTGGCATGCCATGGTCACGAGCAAGTGTAAATGCTGCTAAGTCCATCACTTTCAGTTCTTTATCAAGAACGTCATTGTAACCAAGCTTATCATAAAGAACAGCTTCTGGGTTTTTAACTGGATCATCTGTGAATACACCGTCAACTTTTGTTGCTTTCAGTACCACGTCGGCTTCGATTTCGATACCGCGCAGACAAGCAGCAGAGTCAGTGGTAAAGAACGGGTTACCCGTACCGGCAGAGAATATCACTACACGACCCTGACGCAACTGGCTGATCGCATCAGCCCAGTTGTAGTTGTCACATACACCATTTAGTGGAATAGCAGACATCACTCGAGCGTTCACATAGGCACGGTGCAACGCATCACGCATCGCCAAGCCATTCATCACGGTCGCCAACATACCCATGTGATCGCCCACAACTCGGTTCATACCGGCTTCTGCAAGGCCAGCACCACGGAAGAGATTACCACCACCGATAACCAGGCCAACTTGCACACCCAGTTCAATAAGTTCTTTGATTTCCTGAGCCATACGGTCAAGAACTTGCGCGTCAATACCAAAACCTTCGTCGCCCTGCAGTGCTTCACCGCTGAGTTTCAGCAAAATTCGTTGATAAGTCGGTTTAGGATTTGTGGTCATTAGGTTTACCTTCCAGGCTTACAAATAGAGATATGGAGTTGTAAAAAGACCGCAGCCTTGGCTACGGTCTTTAGAGTTCGTTTCAAGAAGGATTAACCCTTCTGAACAGCTGCAACTTCTTCAGCGAAGCTCATTTCTTGAGCTTTCTCGATACCTTCACCAACTTCGAAACGGATGAAGTTAGAAACAGAAGCGCCTTTTTCTTTCAGCATCTGACCAACAGTCTGAGATGGGTCCATGATGAACGCCTGACCAGTTAGAGAAACTTCGCCAGTGAACTTCTTCATACGACCAACAACCATCTTCTCTGCGATTTCAGCTGGCTTGCCAGACTGCATAGCGATGTCGATCTGAATTTGCTTTTCTTTCTCAACAACGTCAGCTGGTACATCTTCAGGAGTTACGTACTCAGGCTTAGAAGCAGCAACGTGCATTGCAACGTGCTTGATTACTTCAGCTTCAGCGTCTGCAGCAACAACAACACCGATACGGTCGCCGTGGCGGTAAGAACCAACTTTAACACCTTCGATGAATTCTACGCGACGGATAGAGATGTTCTCACCGATCTTAGCAACAAGTGCTGCACGCGTTTCTTCGAATTTAGCCTGTAGAGCAGCAGTGTCTAGCTTCTCAGCAACTGCAGCGTCTAGAGCTTCGTTAGCGAAAGCCAGGAAGTTTGCATCTTTAGCAACGAAGTCTGTTTCACAGTTAACTTCTAGGATTGCAGCAAGACCTTCAGCTTCCTTAACTAGGATTGCGCCTTCAGCAGCAACACGGCCAGCTTTTTTAGCAGCCTTAGCAGCACCACTCTTACGCATGTTTTCGATCGCTAGTTCGATGTCAGCGTTCGCTTCAACAAGCGCTTTTTTACATTCCATCATGCCTGCGCCAGTACGTTCACGCAGTTCTTTAACTAGGGCAGCTGTAACTGTTGCCATTGTTATATCCTCAGTTTTGAATACTTGGTATAAAAATCAGGGGCCCTATTCGGCCCCTGGTAACCATACTTAGTTTACACAAGGTAACTTAAGATGCTCAAAGGAGCTGGCTATTACTCAGCTTCTACGAAACCGTCTTGCTCAGCTTGTGCAACGATGTCTTGGTTACGACCTTCAGTTACAGTTTGAGCTACAGCACCAGTGTAAAGCTGGATAGAACGGATTGCGTCATCGTTACCTGGGATAACGAAGTCAACGCCGTCTGGGTTAGAGTTAGTATCTACTACTGCAAATACTGGGATACCCAGGTTGTTCGCTTCTTTAATAGCGATGTGCTCGTGATCAGCATCGATTACGAACATAGCGTCTGGTAGGCCGCCCATGTTCTTGATACCGCCAAGTGACTTCTCAAGCTTCTCCATTTCACGAGTACGCATTAGCGCTTCTTTCTTGGTTAGCTTGTCGAAAGTACCGTCAGTAGACTGAACTTCTAGGTCTTTTAGACGCTTGATTGACTGGCGAACAGTTTTCCAGTTAGTCAGCATACCGCCCAACCAGCGGTTGTTCACGTAGAACTGGTCACAGTTAATCGCAGCTTCTTTGATTGATTCGCTGGCTGCACGCTTAGTACCAACAAAAAGAACTTTACCCTTGCGAGCAGAAATCTTGTTGATTTCAGCAAGAGCGTCATTGAACATTGGTACAGTTTTCTCAAGGTTGATGATATGTACCTTGTTACGAGCACCAAAGATGAATGGCTTCATTTTTGGGTTCCAGTAACGAGTTTGGTGACCGAAGTGAACACCAGCCTTAAGCATGTCGCGCATTGATACAGTTGCCATTGAATATTCCTCTATGGGGTTAGGCGTCCACATATCCCATTCTACCGACCCATGATTTGCATTACTGCAAACCTGCAGCCTCGCGAAAGACTGATGAGCACCCCGGAGAATGTGCCGATATGTGTGAGTGATTAATAAATGTTTAGTGGTAATTTAACCAGCAGGGTCGAAACACAAGTTAGCTAATTACGGCGCGCTTTATACCATATTTTATCCACCAAAATCTAGCCTAATTATAGTTGAGAGCGTCAAACTTGGTTTTCATCCAGCGTCCTCACTGTTACCATATATTCAATAGAAAACAGTCAATGTAGAGAAGATTGGATGAGCATCAAGATCAAAACGGCTGATGAAATTGAAAAAATGCGCGTCGCAGGCCGTTTGGCTGCGGATGTGCTGGAAATGATCGAACCTCACATCAAAGAAGGTGTGACGACAGAAGAACTGAACCAGATCTGTCATGATTATGCGTTGGAAAAAGGTGCCTACTCGGCCCCGCTTGATTACCATGGTTTTCCGAAATCTATCTGTACGTCTATCAACCACATCGTTTGCCACGGCATCCCGGCCAGCCAGGACGAGATCGGCAGCAACGGCCAGGTGAAACCAGCCGTGCTTAAAAACGGCGATATCATCAATGTCGATATCACGGTCATAGTCCCGAATGACGAAAATGCTGATCTGAGCGTACGCCCGAAAGGCTATCACGGCGACACGTCAAAGATGTTCCTGGTCGGTGATGTCACACCTGCCGATAAACGCCTGTGTCGCGTTACCCAGGAAGCCCTTTACGTCGGTATGAAAAAAGTGAAGCCAGGTGCTCGCGTCGGTGATATCGGAACTGCGATTGAAAAGTTCATCAAGGACAACAACAAGAAGAATCCTCTAAACAAGTATTCAATTGTTAAAGATTTCTGCGGGCACGGTATCGGCAGTGATTTCCACGAAGAGCCTCAAGTGGTCCACTACCGCAATGGCGACCGTACGGTGCTGAAAGCGGGCATGTGCTTTACTATCGAACCGATGATCAATGCCGGTAAGTTTGGCTGTACGGTCGATGGGGCTGATGACTGGACAGTTTATACCGGGGACGGCAAGAAATCGGCTCAGTACGAACACACTATCGTCGTCACGGAGACAGGGTGTGAGGTACTGACCCTGCGCCAGGAGGAAAGCATTCCTCGTCAAATGCGCAACTAATCTTCCTAGCCGGCCAATAGGCCGGCTTTTTTATACCTTCCTATTTATTCCTGTACAGTTATAGTAATACCCATACCAATTCACAACATGGCACGGAATGCGATGACAGATACTTTCTCAGCCTCAGAGCAGCTCTCCCCCGAACCTCTCTCACAAGAAGCCCTGCGCAGTGAACTGGAACAGTTTACCGAACAGCAAAAGCAGCAATTTGCCAACCGCACACCGGTCACCGAACTGGTCGAAACCCGTGCGGGTTTTATCGATACCCTGCTACAGCGCTTGTGGCAGCACTTCGGTCTCGATAAACACAGCGAACTGGCACTGATCGCCGTGGGCGGCTATGGCCGCGGCGAACTCCACCCGCTTTCCGACGTGGATATCTTGCTGCTCAGCGACCAGCCGCTGGATGAGCCGACCGGCAAAACGGTCAGTGAGTTTCTCACCTTTCTGTGGGATCTGAAGCTCGAGGTCGGCCACAGTGTCCGCACCCTTGACGACTGCCTCGAGATTGGCCTTGAAGATCTGACCGTGGCGACCAATCTGCAGGAATCGCGCCTGCTATGCGGCAACCCCGATACGTTCCAGTGCCTGGAAGAACAAGTCAACTCTGGGAAGTTCTGGCCCAGCGAGAAGTTTTACCAGGCCAAGCTGGAGGAACAAAAGGTTCGCCATGCCCGCTACCACGATACGACCTATAACCTCGAGCCGGACATCAAGTCCAGCCCCGGCGGGCTGCGTGATATCCACACCCTGAGCTGGGTCGCCCGACGCCATTTTGGTGCCACCAGCCTGCTGGAAATGAGCCGTTTTGGTTTCCTGACCGATGCCGAGTATCGCGAACTGGTCGAATGCCAGGACTCGCTGTGGCGTATTCGCTTCGCCCTGCACAGCGAGCTCCGTCGTTACGACAACCGCCTGACTTTCGAACACCAGGCCTCGGTAGCCGAAAAACTCGGCTATACCGGCGAGGGCAACCGCCCGGTCGAAATGATGATGAAAGAGTTCTATCGCACCCTGCGCCGGGTCTCCGAACTCAACAAAATGTTATTACAGCTCTTTGATCAGGCTATTCTCAACAAAGGGCAAGTCACCGAGGCCGTCCCGCTGGACGATGACTTTCAGTTACGCGGCCACCTTATCGAAGCAACCAAACCGGCTTTGTTCCAGGCTCGTCCCGAAACTATCCTTGATATGTGTCTGCATGTCGCAAGAAATTCTGAAATCGAGGGCATTGCCGCGCCCACTCTGCGCCAGCTCCGAACAGCCCGTCGCCGTCTAAACCGCTTTCTGGTTGATATCCCCGAAGCCCGGGAGAAATTCATGGAGCTGGTCCGCGAGCCCAATGCCCTGCAGCGGGCATTCCGCCTGATGCACCGACACGGGGTATTATCGGCCTACCTCCCCCAGTGGAGCCAAATCGTCGGTCAGATGCAGTTTGATCTGTTCCATGTCTATACCGTCGACGAGCACAGTGTCCGGCTGCTCAAGAATCTCAACAAGTTCAGCGATCCGGACAACCGCCAGCGCCATCCGATCTGTTGCGAGGTCTACCCGCGGATCGCCAAGAAAGAAATTCTGATCCTGGCGGCTATCTTCCATGATATCGCCAAGGGACGCGGCGGCGACCACTCTGAGCTGGGCGGTGTCGATGCGTATGAGTTCTGTATCCAGCACGGCCTTTCCCGCCCCGAGGCCAATTTGGTCAAGTGGCTGGTCAACAAACACCTGCTGATGTCCGTCACGGCCCAGCGACGGGACATTTACGATCCGGAGGTGGTTACCGATTTCGCTATGCAGGTGCGGGATGAAGAGCGGCTTGATTACCTGATCTGCCTCACCGTCGCTGATATCTGCGCCACCAACCAGGAGCTGTGGAATAGCTGGAAACGCACCCTGCTGGCCGAACTCTATTACTCGACACAAAAAGCCCTGCGCCGTGGGCTGGAAAACCCGCCGGATGTCCGCGAGCGGATCCGCCATAACCAGCAGATGGCCTCGGCTATTCTGCGCAGCCACGGTTTTACCCCGCGTGAGATCGAGGTCTTGTGGCAGCGCTTCAAGGCCGACTACTTCCTACGCCATACCCATAAACAGATAGCCTGGCACGCCGAGGCAATCCTCAAACATGAAGATCATGACAAGCCATTGATCTTGCTGAGCAAAAAAGCCACCCGTGGCGGTACCGAGGTGTTTGTCTACAGCAAAGACAAGGCCAAGCTGTTTGCGATTGTCGTCTCGGAGCTGGACAAGAAGAACCTCAGCGTCCACGACGCCCAGATCATGAACAGCAAAGATGGCTATGCGCTGGATACCTTTATGGTGCTCGATCCGACCGGCAAGGCGCTAAGCGAGAACCGCCATAATACCGTTCGCCGGGCACTGGTGAGCGCCTTGACCCATATGAAGTCGGAGCGCAAGAAGAAACGGGCCCCGCGTAAATTGCTTCATTTCAATGTCAAAACCAAAGTCGACTTCCTGCCGACCAAAACCGGCAAAAAAACCATGATGGAGCTGGTTGCTCTGGACATGCCGGGGCTGCTTGCCCGTGTCGGCTCGGTCTTTGCCCGGCAGAAAGTCAGCTTGCAGGCTGCAAAAATCACCACCATCGGCGAGAGGGCCGAGGACTTTTTTATCCTAGTCAACGAAGACGGCGCCCAGCTGACCGAAGAGCAACAGCAGCAGCTGAAAGAAGCCCTTGTCGCCCGCCTCGATGCGGCAAAATAAGCGATAATACCATCCTCCCCCGAGCCACTGACCAAGTGGCTCGGGGGAATCTCGATCTCGCCCACACATTAAGTGCTACATCAAGACGCTGCCGTCTGTAGTTGCTACATTGATACCGAAGCAGTCCATCAGAATGAGGCCCCTATGTACCCAAACCTCACCAGTATCGGTATCGAGAATCCGGAAACCATCGAGCGTTACAGCCTGCGCCAAGAAGCGACTAACGACATTCTTAAAGTGTACTTCGCCAAACAGAAAGGCGAACTCTTTGCCAAAAGCGTCAAGTTCAAGTTCCCGCGCCAGCGCAAGTCCGTGGTCGTGAATAGCGGTAACCGGGAATATAAAGAAATTACTGAAATCAACCGTAACCTGACTTTTGTTATTGATGAGCTTGATCAACTCACCAAGCGAAAGCATACGGATGTGGATGTTAAGAAGAAAATACTGAAAGATTTACGTCATCTTGAACAGGTCGTTACCCACAAGATCGCCGAAATCGAAGCTGATCTGGAAAAATTAAAATAACCCGAAGCTGCACTCCTGATGGTGTTCAGGAGTGCCACAAAAGAAAGATAACTATCATTCAGTGATTCGCTGGACGAACTGCGTCAGCCAGGGTATCGCAACCTCAAGGGCATCAAAGTTAACGCAGGCATCAATATCCAGCCGCTCATTGACAGACTTGGCCTGAAGCTGAGCCAGCAACTCATCAAACTGTCGCCCGGCACCGCAATAGCGCTCCTCGCCGTAGCTCGAGTCCCCCATCGAAATAACGCCGTATGCCAGCCCCGGCAGCAGCGGAAACTGCTCATTAAGGGCTAGATAGAGCGGCAACAGGTTGTCCGGTATTTCACCCTGCCCGGTCGTAGAGGTGATCACCAAGGCCACATCATTCTGATACTCCAGAAAGTCCTCGATCTGCGGATCAAGAAACAACTGGGCAGCATGTCCCTTGGCGATTAACTGCCCGACAACTTCCTGCGCGACATCCTCTGCGCCTCCGTACACCGATCCAACAAAAACACCTACTTTTGCCATCGCTTCCTGCCTCGCTGCCATTTGCACTTCATTCAACTAATGTGGCTGTTTGACTGGCCAGATGCAAATAAATCGTGCTCGTTCCGCGAGTTAACCCATCAAATGCCAGTCGCTAGGAGCTGGGGACCATCAAGGTCACCGGCCACTCAAATGCTGTCATAACCCGGTTCCAGGCCTCATCGGTACCGGCCCGAATATCGAGCGACTCAGCAGTGACAGGGTGCTCAAGCTGCAACCTCGAGGCGTGCAGCATCAACCGGCGACAATCATAGTTCTCACGGAACATCCGGTTATGACGGCCATCGCCATGATTAACGTCCCCGATGATATGATGGCTCAGGTGATGCATGTGGCGGCGCAGCTGGTGCTTACGTCCAGTCTCCGGCTTCATTTCAACCAGGGTATAACGGCTGGTCGCATAGCGGCCGACAGGAATATCTGTTTCAACCTTCGCCAAGGGCGCATAGGCGGTAACAGCTGGCTGGGCTTCCTTGTCCTGATCCGCATCCTTGTCGGCAATTTTATCCAGCTCTTCCTTCAGCGGGTAATCCAGCACGGCAGCTTCCTTCACCCAGCCGCGTACAACCGCATGGTAGGTTTTGTGAATATCCCGTCCGGCAAATTTGGGCATCATCAGCGCGGCGATCTCGCTCGACAGCGCAAACAACAGTACACCCGATGTCGGGCGGTCCAGACGATGGAGCGGGAAGACATGCTGACCAATCTGATCTCGCAATGTCTGCATGACAAACCGTGTTTCATGGCGGTCAAGCCACGAGCGATGCACCAGCATCCCGGCAGGTTTGTTGACCGCAACCAAGTACTGGTCCTGATAAAGTATTTCTAATTCCATCGGTTATTTTGCTCTGAACAGGTGGTCTAATTCACGGGTAACAGTCAGTACAGCCATGCTGCCCTGCTGCTCCTTCATGGCCTCTTCCACATAAGGGGAAATTTCAAACTGTGTCGGTAGTGCTGCGTTGCGCGCCACCAGTTGTTTCATTCTGGGAATAAAAATCCACTGCAGCCACTGGCCGCAGCTCAGCGTATCAATGGCAAAAGGTTCGGTACTGGCCAATGCCGCGGCGCTCGGAGACTTGCTCTCCCAAATCTCCGCCTCCCGCATGACGCTTTCAAGCCGCTCCAGCAACTGTTGGGTCTGATGGTATCTGTCCATCGCTATCCTCCCTCGAAGAAACTGCCTATCCCAAACGGAACAATGAAGCGGGCAAGGATACCATCTAAATTTCGGAGTCCATATACCCAAGCATCTTGAGGGCGCTTCGGTATATAATCAGGGCACCATTGAGGAGTAAACATGATGTCCATGGATAAATTTCATACCCTGACCCAACTACTGGATAATGCTGGTTGCCAGTATAAAATCTATGATCTTGGCCGTCGCGTCAGCGAAATCGATATCAATCAATTTAAGGCCGTCGAAGATAACCGCCAACCCTATCCATGGCCACTGCAACAGCATGCTCATCTGTCCATTTCGTTCTGGCAGCAAGGCAACCCGCCGTGGATTTGGTTCCTGCGCCTGCCGCTTGATGAAAGAGGCTTACTGAAACAGGCCGCCGTAGGGGACTTTATCAAATATGTCATCGAGGCAATGGGGGCAACACTAAACAGCACGCCAACCGAAGAAGAGCAGGAAAAACTGGCGGCCAATCCATACACCTTCAAGCCCAATGACGACAAGATGGCCATCTTCCATGCGCATCTGCGTCACCAGCTTGCCTTGCCGGCCAGCCAGTATTACGAACATGCCCAGCATTACCTGACCGGCGATCTCGGCTGGGAGCAATGGCAAGGTGTTGGCCTGCAGGGGCTGGCAGACGTTTGCGCCCGCATGAAACAGGAAAATAACAGTACCCTGCTACGCAAGGCGCTGGCCAACCTGCCAATGACACCTCTTTACGCCTTGCTTGGCTGTCTGGAGCATTGTGATCTCCCTGAGAGTCTCAGCCAGCGAATTATCGAGCGCCTCAACGGCGAAGCCGCTCAGCCCGAGCCGGATCTGTTTCTGATCGCCGCACTGATCCGCGCGCTATCCGGCAGCGACAATGCCCTGCTTAGCCAGCAGCTAAAACATCTGCTTGCCGCACCAGCGCTGTGCCACCCTGAGATCCTGGTGGCCATCACCGGTCGCTGCTGGAATGGCCTCGCAGATACTGAGATTGCCAGCCTATTTTTACAGCGACTGGCAGAAACCGAGGACCAAACCTTGTTTAACCAGTTGTTTGCCGACTTGGTAATGCTGCCGGTACTGCGGGGGATCATGCTCCAGGTACTGCACGGTCAGGCAAACCCCGCTTTGGTCGCAGCCATTGCCAAGCTACAACAGCATGCCCGTGGACAAGCGTGATCAAGCTATGCACTAACAGGAATAAGTAGGAAATGGATAACTTACTGGGTATTTTGACGCTGGCTCTATTTGGATACCTGTACTGGCAACAACGTCGCCAGACAGAATTCGCCCAGCGTTTTATCGAACAGCGGTGCGAAAACCTGGGGCTGCAGTTACTCACTATTGCCAGGGGATCACATAAGCTCAAGGATAAGAAAGGAAAATGGAACTGGCATACGGTGTACTGGTTTGAGTTCTCAGCCAGCGGGCAGGATGCCTACCAAGGCTATGTGGTGATGAAAGGCTTTCGTGCGATGCATTTTCATGTTCCGCCGCACCATATGCCGGAATAAAATGCCCCAAAAAAGAACGGGCGCGACTTGCGTCGCGCCCTTAGGTCTTACTTGCAGCACTCCCGCTACTACGGTGCTCCCTGCATCATTCCGTTGAATTGCTGTAATCCGTCAGCATATTCCTTGTATTCTTCGTCCTGAAGTTGTCCTTCGGTCTCCTGACCCATCAGCACATCCTGTCCTGACTCTCTTCATCCGTCCTGGAGGTGTCCCTGACTTCATCCTGAAGTGGTCCTTGTGTCATCCTGACCAGCAAACGTCCTGCTTGCTAAAACCGATTCCTTCGGCGTTCCCTTCACAGTCCATGTTCGATATACCGTCCTGATACACCGGTCTCTTCCTGAGACTGCCAAACTCCTTGGCTTTTTCCTGTTCCGTTCCGTCAGTTCCTTCCGACACCATTAAGATTACGCCAACCCGCTAAGAAATGAACCACAGCTGAAAATAATATTTCTGGCCGTCCCTATCAGATTTTGCCCCACCCACATAACAATCGTTACAAATCAAAAACTTAAGAGCAAAGCAGAGTTATCAGCCTACTGATTTCTCCTTTTTATCCCACAGCTTTGTAAGAGATCTCTCACACGGTGACGGGGGAATAGAGGTAATCGATTAAGCGGCAAGAAATGGAGTATGAGATAACAGAAATAGAAGCCGTGGATACTTCTGCTCGAAGCTGATTGAAACCATAGTACTGGGTATATAGCGCCCAAAAAAGAACGGGCGTGACTCTCGTCACGCCCTTAGGTCTTACTTGCAGCCGTCCTGCTACTGAGGTGCTCCCTGCATCCATCCTGGAAACGCTATGTCCTTTAACGGTAATCCCTATCCTCTATCCCAGAGGTGTCCTTCGGTAGTTCCCTGACCCGTCGAAGCATCCTGTTCCGACTCTCTCTTCCTTACCTGGAGGTGTCCCTAACTTCGTCCTGAAGTGAATCCTTTAAGCCTCCGTCCCGGAGGTGTCCTTGCCTTCGTCCTGAAGGGGTCCTTATGTCATCCTGACCAGCAGACATCCCGTCTACTGTCGCAATCCTTGTCGTATCCTGTACCACCCTGGTGAGCTGGCTATCCGCGCCGGCTCTCCTCATCCTGAGGTAAGTCACATCCTGCAACTTCTTCAATCCGTTATGTCGTATCCCTTCGACACAGACAATATTACGCGCTTTATACGGCCAAGCAATATGGCGGAATTCACACTTTCAACCTGAAAAAAACAAGACAGATATGCAACAATCACAAGCAACTGAATTTATTGAGTTTAATTTATTTAACATAGCCATATGGGACAGCGTAAAACCACCATTTCCCACACCGTTGTAAGAGATCTCTCACAAGCACAGTAGGGCATATCCAGCAAACGATTTCATTGGTAGAAAAATTTACCCAACCAGCCATAAACAAATTAATTATCTATGAATCTATCATTCACGATAAAAATAAGACGAATATTGCGAGATATCTCAATAAGGGATGAACGTTATTCGATAGAGAAATGGTTCAGTGGTTTAGAGCAGAAGATATATAAATGGACTGTGTAGAGCACACAAAAAAGAGCGGGCGCGACTTGCGTCGCGCCCTTAGGTCTTACTTGCAGCAGTCCCGCTACTATGGTGCTCCCTGCATCATTCCGTTGAATTGCTGTAATCCGTCAGCATATTCCTTGTATTCTTCGTCCTGAAGTTGTCCTTCGGTCTCCTGACCCGTCAGCACATCCTGTCCCGACTCTCTTCATCCATCCTGGAGGTGTCCCTGACTTCATCCTGAAGTGGTCCTTGTGTCATCCTGACCAGCAAACATCCTGCCTGCTGTTACCGATTCCTTCGGTGTTCCCTTCACAGTCCTTGTTCGATATATCATCCTGATACACCGGTCTCTTCCTGAGACTGCCAAACTCCTTGGCTTTGTTCCTGTTCCGTTCCGTCAGTTCCTTCCGACAGGGTTTATATTACGCTTTCCTCACCGCAGAACAACGCCGTATCAGCGAAATGATCGATGCCCGAACTTTGCCCTAAAACAGCCACAAAACAAATAACTTAAATAAAACAACAACTTAAGAAAACACGCTACAATATTACCACCACCATATCTCACGTATCTCCTACGCCTTTGTAAGAGATCTCGCACAAGCACAGCAGATATAATTCTATACTTATCTCAAGTAAGTGGACGTCAACGATCAATAACATTATTTTCGACGGAGTGAGCGATGGAAACCTTTAACCACAACCTGTCTAGCCTCTTCAGCCAACTGGGTATGAACAGTTCCAAGGAGTTTATTGAATCTTTTCTAAACGAGCACCACCTCGACCAACACGAGCAGCTCTCAGAAGCCAGCTTCTGGCAGCCCTCTCAGAAACGTTTTATCAAAGAATCCCAGGATCAAGATGCGGACTGGTGCGAAGTGATTGATCAGTTGGATGCTTTGCTACGAAAATAAGCGTCAGTCTCAACAACGTCAGGAAGCGTTATGTCGTCAGAAATTACCCAGGCCCTGGAACAAGCTATCGAGTCACTGATCGCCGAAGGAAAAGAACCGTCAGTGGCTCTGATCAAATCCCGCCTTGCCGAGCCGTTACCCATGCCGCTCATTATCAAGGCGCTGCAAGCCTGGAAGAAAAATGCCAAAGTTCCCAAGATAGAAAAAAGCGCTCCCCCTTTAAGCCAGGAGGAACGTATCAAGCAGTTGGAAGAGCAGGTCGCGGCTCTGACGACAAGAATCGAGCAACTGGAACAGCACTAGCCTTACTTCTTTCAACATTGCAAGAAGAATCAATCTAAAGTCAGGGCACATTCAATGCCCTGACTTTGTTATACGCCTTCGCGCTTATTGAAAGTCCCAGGAAAGGTTGGAGACGATTCGGCATTCTTCGCATTTAAAATGAAAAATCCCGTGCAGGGGCTCTTCAAGATGCCATTCCCCGCCACATTGCGGACACGGGCGCGTTTTCTCGTCATTCAGGCTCAGTCCGCCAACTTGATATTGGTAGTAGTAAGTCGGGATCTTGGTGATATATTCAATACGGCCACGCAAATCCCACCCGCGTCGGAACAAGTCACTGTCAACATCACGGATCTCATGCAGCGCAGCATGTTCAGCCTGGCAACCACCGGCCATTTGAATTTCGTCGCAGGCCTGCCACTCAGTCTGCCACTTCACCACGGCTTTATGATCGCCGTTGAGCGTCGGGGCTATCCGATACAGCGGGATAGGCATCAGCGTTTCACCGCACCGAAGCGGCGAACAGGTATGAACATAGGTGGTATAAATAACCTGCCAGGACGGCGAGAAATTCTCAGCGGCGGCTTCGGAGTTTATATCCCGTCCCAGTACTTTGACTTTGGGCGCAAGCAAGCTGGCCTGGCTCAGACGCTTAATACAGGCTTTCACATGGTCGCTGTGGAACTGAGGATGCAAGCTATCTTGCTCAGGGCAGACAACACGTACCCGAAACACGCCCTCATCCATCACAATAGGGAATTCACGTCCCAATACCTGACCGTTGTAGCGCAGGGCATCCAGCAGGCCATTCACCGCCATATCAACCGCAGAGACGGTCGTATTGTCAAAACACTCGAATTGCAACTCAACAACAAACATAAATCAGCACTCTCTTACAACCGGTTCTAACTGCTGCAGGAAGGTTTCGACATCTGCCGCCAATACATCGCGAGTCGTCTTGCCCAGGGTTTCCAAAATCACCTGTCCGGTCAGGTTGCAGATAGAGATCACCTGTTCCTCCGCCTCCAGCGCCCCGATAAAGACTGTCGGCTTGAGCTTCAGGCGGCGCTGCATAACCAGATGGCCCAGAATATTCTCCTGCAGGCGCAGGCTGTCGTCTTCACTAAATACCTGCAGCAGGTCAAATTCCAGCTCACGGAACCGGGCGGCCATATCGCCACTGAACTGTGCGCCGTAAAAAACACTGATATCTTCATGGAGGCGAAGCTCGATCCCTTTTTCTACCCCGGAGAGATCCCCCATCGGCTCGCGCGCGACAGGCTTCCAGGTCACTTCATAACCAGAATCGGTTTCAACACATGGCGATTCCAGCCCAACTAAATCCTCGCTCCGGGGAAAACCTTGACCGGCATCACGCCAGGCCTGCAAAAAACGGGACGAAAAGTCAGATAAAGCGACCGCAACAGGATGATTCATTCGCAACCTCATTAAAGATTAAGTACACTTCGCATATTCTAATCCAAGTGTGTCCAGGACAGTATGAGCAAATATAAAGACGCTAAAGAATTAGCCGGCTTAACACTCGGTCAGAGCACCGAGTATAAAGATCAGTATGACCCATCGTTACTTCAGCCGGTACCACGAAGCCTAAACCGTGACGATTTAGCGCTGGGAGATGACCTACCGTTTACCGGCTATGATATCTGGACACTGTATGAGCTCTCCTGGCTCAATAGCAAAGGCTTGCCGCAAGTCGCTATCGGTGAAGTCCGCCTTCCGGCATCCAGCACGAACCTGATTGAGTCCAAATCATTCAAGCTCTACCTCAATAGCTTTAACCAAACCCGCTTTGCCAGCTGGCAAGACATCGCAGATACCTTGCAAAAAGATCTTACCGCCTGCGCCGGTGCCGACGTCGATGTCACGATCCAGCCGCTGGAAGACTTCAACAACCAGCCGATTGTCAACTTTACCGGCGAGTGTATCGACAACCAGGATATCGAGATTGCCGACTATGAGTTCAAGCCTGGCTACCTGGAAGGCGCTGCCGAGGGCGACATTGTCAGCGAAGAGCTGAACAGCCACCTGCTCAAGTCCAACTGCCTGATCACCAGTCAGCCGGACTGGGGCAGCGTGAGAATTTCGTACAAGGGCAAAAAGATCAATCGCGAAAAGCTACTTCGTTACCTGATCTCTTTCCGTAACCATAACGAATTTCACGAGCAGTGTGTCGAGCGTATCTTCACCGACCTGATGAAATACTGCCAGCCGGAGCTGCTGACGGTTTATGCCCGCTACACCCGCCGCGGCGGTCTGGATATCAACCCGTACCGTACCAATCAGGGCAAAACGCCGAGCAACAACTTCCGTCTCGCTCGACAGTAACCCCGTCTAGATAGAATAAGTCCAGCAAAAACGTGTACTTTGCTGGACTTGATTCACCAAGCCAGTAATATTAAGACCTACTGTTTTTTTGGGTTTAAGAATAAGTATGTGTCTAAGCCGTTGGCTGGTAGGACTGCTGGTGATCCTCGCGACGTCCTTTACTGCAAATGCGAAAATTTATACCACGCCAATTTTGGCTGATGCCAATGAGCTGCTTCAAACCAGCCCGGACAAATCCCTTGAGATGACCACCCGCTATCTCGACCAGCGCCGCCTCAGCGATCCCAAAGAGCTGTCCCGTGTCCATGTCAATGACGAAACCGATCATACCGTCCGGACCCCTTTGAACACCATCAACGCCTTGCAAATTCAGGCCAGGGCCTTCTCGCTGCTCAACCTGCCGGAAGAGGCAATCAATACCGTCAAAAAAGCAGAAAAGCTAGCGGCCGAAAACGATCTGTCTTTTACCACCCTCGAAACCCGGCTTATTCACGCCCGGATTTACTGGGATAACCTGAAAAACAGTGCCACGGCACTGAGAATGCTGGATCAGGTCGATAAAGAGATTGAACAGTCCAAAGCCCTTCAACTCACCAAACAGGTCAAGATACTGCAGTACCAATCGCTGTTGCAGCGGGCGATCATCGAATCCCACCTCGACGACGAGAACAAGGCCGAAAAGCTATTTATCAAGGCCAAACGCTACCTGATGAATCTTGATGACAGCAGCGAGGTCATTAACTACCAGCTCACTATCGGACACCATTACCTCGAGCACCGCCACTTCGATCTGGCCCTCGACCGGCTGCTGGGAGGCTACTGGCTGGCCGTCGAACAGGAAGATAGCGCCAAGGTTGCCCGAGCCAACTTCGAACTCGCCAACCTCTTTGAACAGCGCAAGGTCTTTGACAAGGCTCTTGAGCACGCCACCCAGGCCGGCGAGTTTTTCGAGCACTTCAACCAGACACTGCCGCTGGCAAAAACACTGGCTCTTATCGCTTCGATCTACGAGCAGCAGGGACGGTTCAACCTTGCCCTTGTCCACTACTTCAACGCCCTGGATCAGGAAAACCAGCTCAAGCATGATATCCGCTCGGCTCGTCTGCGCCTGAATATTGCCCGGGTATACCTGCAGCTCTACAACTACCCCAAAGCCGAGCAGTACCTGCAACATACCCGCCAGTTGGCCACCTTGAGCAACAACGAGGCAATCCAGGCCGAGGCGCAGATCCTGCAAGGCAAGCTGGAACTGGCAGAAGGCCGAACCGAAAGAGCGGTTTCAACCCTGCAGTCAGGATTGATCGCCGCCAGCAGACTTGGCGATCTGGATTTGCAGTTAATGGGCGAAATCGTACTCTCGGCAGCGTTTGAGCAACAAAATGACTATTACAATGCCCTGCTCAGCCAGCGACGCTATGAACAGCTGTTTTCGAGCAAACAGGAGGATCAGGTCAAAAGCAATGTCGAGGTGTTCAAGCAACAGCAGCGTATGCTGGAGCGATCGTTACAGCTGGAAGAAATGGAACGGCAACGGTTCGAAAGCGAGAAAGCCCTGTACAAACAGAAAAACGTCACCATTTTCCTGCTCAGCTTTATTCTGGTTATCCTGATTGTTCTGCTGCGCCGCCACCGCGTTGCCAAGCAACTGCAAACACGCCTGATGCGCCTGCGGACCGAGTTTTACACCCACCCGAGAAGCGGATTGCGCAACCTGCGCATGCTCACCGCCCGCCTGCCTAACTCCCTGCAGCAAAGCAGTGCCAACTTTGAGCAGTGGCACCTGGGTGAAATCATCAACGAGCCGCTTAGCGACAGGCTACGTTTTGCCCTGTTCGAGGTGCCCTTCCTCAAGCACATTTATCTCGAGCATGGTTACCAGAAAGGGCTGGAAATCGAGCGCCAGTTCGGTGAATACCTCAAGGAGCAGGTCTGCGAGCCCGCCCGCCTGTACCACTTCTCCGATGCCATGTTCTTGTATATCGAGCCGAATTCACGTCTTGATACCGCACCGGACCAGCTGGCAGGATCGATCCAGCAGTTAATCGATAACTTTCTGGACAATCGCCAAATTGACAACCGGGTACGTATCGGCATGGCGGAATACCCCTTCCTGCCCAGAGCCTATACGGCGATTAACGACCATGAACTGCTGGATATCCTGCTCATGGCAGCCAATGCCGCCCGCCTGATCAGCAAAAAAGAGCCCGGCAGCCAATGGGTTCATCTCAGTGCAATCGATGCAGCGCCGGCAGCCAGTTTTGCCAGTGATAATATCCGCAAGGCCTGTTTGCAGGGCATTGACAATGGGTTAGTCAAAGTACAGAGCTCGTCAACCTATGACATCATCTGGAATAATGATCACGATTCTGACAAAAATATCATTTAGACTGCTGCAGTTATCCGCCAATTCGCCGATAACAATGAATTGTTCGACCTTTTTTGCTAGCATATTTCGTCGCCCGAAAGCTAACGTGCTGATAAGAAAGGGCCCCATCTGAAAGGTAATTTTTCTACAACGTGACTGATATAAACGCCGTAGTCTCTGAAGTGAGTAAATTGAGACTACGTTTGGACCAAGCTCAATTATCCTATCGCGATGCTTCCCTGAAGTCTCGTCGCGAAATAGTGATACTCAAGCGTTTGATCAGTCGTTTGTCTGTTGCCTGCCGCGGGCTCGATAGCGAGCTCGACCACAAGCTTGCCGAGTTGCGTTCCGAACTGGAGCAACACAAGGATGTCAGCAAACTTATCCCCCGCTTAGCGATTATTGAGCGCCTTGTCACTCGTCAGGCCAACTTTACCGAAACAGAAACCCAGCGACTCGAACAACAGATTGGGCAAAGCGGCGAAACCCTGAAACGCGTGCACGGCTTGCCGGCCCAGCTAAAAAGGGAACTGCGTAACTTGCTTGGCCAGCCTTCTGAGACACTGGCCCAGACCCACAAGCAGGTCATCCGTATTTTGGAGCTGTACGAGCGCGCGCTCAAGCTCATGGCCGTGTCCAGTGAAGCCATGGTGATGAAAGATAACCTGGATCATGACCTGCTGCTGCAACTGACCAGCGAGCTACAGCGTCTGATCACCGAGCTCGACTTTGACGGCGAGGCCGGTGACAAGCTGCTGAGTATTCGCAACCAGCTTCTGATCGGTGCAACACCACAAAACCTGATTGAACTGTCTCTGGAAGTCTTGCGCCTGGTCCTTGACGGCACACGCCAGGAGCGCCGTTCATCCCAGCAGTTTCTCGACAGTGTAAACAGCGACTTGGCAACGTTGCAGAAAACCACCAACCAGAGTGTCGGCCAAAGCGAGGCGATCTACGAACACCGCAGCGAAATGACCTCCGAGCTGGCCGATTTAGCGACCTCTATTCGCCAGGGACTCAGCGAGCAGAAGAACCTGGAGCACTGGCGGCCAACACTTACCGAGCTTACCAAGGAGCTGCTGGTACTGGCCGAGCGCAACAAGGCCCTCGAGAAGCGCGAAAGAGCGCTGATTGAACAGCTGGGCTTTAACGAAAATAAGATCAATAACCTCTTTGAACAGACTCAGGACTTCCGTCGCCGGCTCAATGATCAGGAACGGAAGATGTTCCTTGATAACCTCACCCGGGTCTACAACCGCGCCGCCCTTAACGATCGCCTCGAGCATGAGTACCGCCGCTGGCTGCGCTATCAGCACCCGGTCTGTGTGGCGATGATCGACATTGACCACTTTAAAGAGATCAATGACAGCTACGGCCACCTTGCCGGCGATAAGGTCCTGAAGATTATTGCGCGGACCATCCGCCAGACGCTGACAGATACCGACTTTATCGCCCGCTTCGGTGACGACGAGTTTATGATCATTCTCCCTGATACCAACGAAGAAGAGCGTAACAAGTGTCTCAGCAAAATCCGTGAGACCATTGTCCAGCTACCTTTCCGTTTCCGGGATCAAAATGTCTCTATCAGCGTCTCCATCGGTGCCACCCTGTTCGACGGCAATGACACCCCGACCGACATTATCGAGCGGACCGACAAGGCGATGTTCAGTGCCAAAAGTACCGGCCGTAACCGCATGCTATGGATCTCCTAGCCCTTTATAACTAAAAACTCACATCCACCCAACATCTGTCACATCAATTTCTGGTCAAATCACGGATCCCTGTGTATGGTGAATTAACAGACTGATTTTTAAGGAACATACGCAACAATGTGAGTGCCTTAAAAACACCTCTGAGATTTTCTCTCTCCGGCTCTGCTTACTTACTCTTCCATAAAAATCAGAACAGCGTGAGTAAAGCCGTTTCATCGTGACCAGGGAGGTAACCATGATTACTCATATCAGTCCTGTCGGTGCCATGGATCTACTCTCACAGCTGGAAGTAGACCGCCTGAAGGCAACGGCATCCAGTGAGTTGTACCGCTTGTATCGCAACTGTTCGCTGGCCGTGCTCAACTCAGGCAGCCATACCGACAACTCCAAGGAGCTTCTGGAGAAGCACAAAAGCTTTGATGTCAACGTCATGCGCAGGGAGCGCGGGATCAAACTCGAACTAATGAATCCACCCGAGCATGCCTTTGTCGACGGTCGGATCATTCGCGGTATCCAGGAACATATGTTCGCGGTACTGCGGGATATCGTCTACGTCAATATGCACGTCAAACAGCGCAACGACATCAACCTGACCAGCGCACCGCACATCACCAACTTTGTCTTCAGCGTACTGCGCAACGCCCAGACCGTCCGCTCCGGTGAAGACCCTAATATCGTCGTCTGCTGGGGCGGCCACTCGATCAACCCGGTCGAGTACCAGTACACCCGTGAAGTCGGCCATGAACTGGGACTGCGCGAGCTTAATATCTGTACCGGTTGCGGCCCGGGAGCCATGGAAGGGCCAATGAAAGGCGCCGCTATCGGCCACGCCAAGCAGCGCTATTCGCAAAGCCGCTTTATTGGTCTGACCGAGCCGTCCATCATTGCCGCCGAGCCACCGAACCCGATTGTCAACGAACTGGTGATCCTGCCGGATATCGAAAAACGTCTGGAGGCCTTTGTCCGGGCCGGCCACGGTATTGTCATTTTCCCGGGCGGCGCCGGTACTGCCGAAGAGCTGCTCTATATCCTGGGGATCCTGATGCACCCGGAAAATGCCAGCCAGCCGATGCCGCTGGTATTGACCGGTCCGAAAGAGAGTGAACCGTACTTCCGCACCCTTGATAGTTTCATCAAGGACACCCTCGGCGAAGCCGCAACCAAACATTACGAAATCATCATTGATGATCCGGCAAAAGTTGCCCGGGTAATGAAGGCCGCAATGCCGCTGATCAAAGAGCAGCGCCTGGCAACCGGTGATGCCTACAGCTATAACTGGTCGCTCAAGATCCCGCCGGAGTTCCAGCTGCCGTTCGAGCCGACCCACGAGTCGATGGCCAGCCTCGATCTGCACATGAACCAACGTCCCGAGCATCTGGCAGCCCATTTACGCCGTGCGTTTTCTGGCATCGTCGCCGGGAACGTCAAGGAAGAAGGGATCCGGGAGATCGAGCGCAAGGGACCGTTCCAGATCGACGGTGACATCGCCCTGATGAAGCGGATGGACAAACTGCTGAAAAACTTCGTCGAGCAGCAGCGGATGAAGCTGCCGGGAAGTCGCTACGTACCATGTTACGAAATCATCACTGCTCCCGGGAACGGCAATGGCAAATAACTCGCTGAAATTATCCGTTAATCGGCACTCGGCGGTTACACTCTGACAATCCAGTGCGTACAATAAAGGGCCTGTATCGGCCCTTTTTTGATCAACGTTAACCACCATTATGCAAATCCATCTTGTTGTTATTGATGCCCTGAACCTCATCCGACGCGTCCATGCCGCCCAACCCGGCGACCCCGATGTTAGCAATACGGCACGGGTGTGCTGCCAGGCGCTGGGCAAGATCATCGACAGTAGCAAGCCCACGCATATCGTTGCAGTATTCGATCATCACGGCGAGGATCGCGGCTGGCGGGCCGAACTGCTGCCACACTACAAAGAGGGGCGCAAGCCGATGCCGCCTGAACTGCTGACGGGGATGGACGAGATCCAGGATGCCTTTATGACAATCGGCATTGACTCGCTGCTATCCGACGGCGACGAAGCCGATGACCTGGTAGCAACGCTGGCGCTCAAAGTAGCCGATCGCGGCCAGCAGGTGACCATCGTCTCTACCGACAAGGGGTATTGCCAGCTGCTGCGGCCGACACTACGGATCCGAGATTACTTCCAGCAACGCTGGCTCGACAGCCCGTTTATCGAGAAAGAGTATGGCGTCAAACCCGAACAACTGCCAGACTACTGGGGGTTGGCAGGGATCAGCTCCAGCAAAATACCCGGGATCCCGGGCATTGGGCCGAAAGCTGCGGTGGAGTTACTCTCTTCATACCCCAACCTCGAGGCCGTGCTCGCTGCCGAGGATCTGCCGGCCAAGTGGCAGAAAAAAGTTGACGGGCACCGGGAAACGGCAATCGCCAGCAAACAGGTTGCCTCGCTGAAAACCGATCTCCAGCTGGGCTTCAACCTGCAGGATATTCGCTACCAGCCGTCAAACTAACAACATGTCCTCTCGCTTTAAAAACAAAAAACGCCATCGTCAGGATGGCGTTTTGCTAGTCGTTGAAGCAGGTACAAGACCGTCAATTAATGTGGCGAGCGATTGTCCAGACGCTGGATATGTACCGTGATCTCTTCGCGGTCATGGTAAAGGTGCTTGGCCTGAAGCTTGAACTTCACACCGTTCTGCGTCATGTACTGTTTCAGGTTTTCGATATCCTGCAGCACCTCGTCGTAACGGCCCTTCATCGGCAGCTTGAGGTTGAAAATCGCCTCTTTGGCCCACGCCTTGATCATCCAGTCTCCCATCAGGTGCGCGACGCGAGCCGGTTTTTCAATCATGTCACATACGATCCAGGTAACGTTCTTACGTGCCGGCTCAAACTTAAAGCCGTCCACTTCATGGTGCTTCACCTGGCCGGTATCCATTAGGCTCTGCGCCATCTGGCCATTATCGATCGAATGCACAAACATCGACCGCTTGACCAGCTGATAGGTCCAGCCACCAGGACACGCGCCCAAATCGACGCCCCACATTCCGGAAGCCAGACGCTCGTCCCATTCCTCACGTGGAATAAAGACATGAAACGCTTCTTCCAGCTTCAGCGTCGAACGGCTTGGCGCATCAGACGGGAACTTCAGACGCGGAATCCCCATAAAGAACTGCGAGTTGTTGTTCGATAGCGAATAACCGACATAACAGCAGCCCGGGGCGATAAAGCAAATATGCAGCACCGGCTTCCATGCATTGTCTTTTGCATACAGGATGTCTTTCTTGCGCATCACCTGACGTAGCGGCACCGTAAACTTACGGCAGAACTTCAGCAGTTCTTTGGCCTCATTGGTATCCGGCGTTTCTACCCGAAGCTCTCCACAGCGCGGGAAGCCTTCTACCGCCTCAAGGATCGGCGAGATACGATCGTCCTGCGGCAAATCGGTCAATAAAGGGGCCGCCGCGAACATTTGGCGGGCAAAGATCAGCGAAGAGAACGGCTGCAACTTAATGAACTGCTCGGCATCGCCCTGCTGATAAAACTCAAAGACAACATAACCGGTATTGTTTTTCGCCCGAGGAAAACCATACAACTCCAGTTTATTTGCTTTGTCCTGAACTTCACCGGCACATTCTTTTTCAAAGCCTGGACGACAGTACAATATAACGTGATTCACTTTGAACCCTCAAGCTGAGCGCCAGGCAGCGACTGCAAGCGCTACCCAGCCAATAATAAAACATATGCCCCCCATTGGCGTGATGGGGCCGAACCATTTGCTCCCCGTCAGCGCCAACGCATACAGGCTACCGCTGAAGAGCAAAATACCCACTGCAAAAAACAGGGCTGCGTATAATACCGCTTTTGTCGGCATAATGCGTGCCCAGATTCCACAACCCAGCAAGGCCAGACTATGCCAGGCCTGATATTGAACACCGGTTTTGAACACGTCCAGCAGGTACGGCGCCAACTGTGCTTTTAAGCCATGCGCCGCAAACGCCCCCAGCACCACCACAACAGCACCACTTAACGTCGCGAAAAGTAAAATGATTCTTGGCAACGAATGGCTAGGTTGCATGTACACACTCCTTGATAAACGCCGCCAGCAATGCCACGGTCCGATCCCTGTTTTGCTGCTCGGTATGGCCTGATGCTTTTCTTGGTTTAAAGCTATGATCACCATCAGGGAGAAACTCGACCGACACCAAATCGGCATATTCCCAACCTTCAACTTCCGCCCGGGTGCCGAACGTATCACGCTCTCCCTGCAGGATGAGTGTCGGCAAAACAGCCTCTTTCAGGTGCTCGCCACGATAGTTTTCTGGCTTGCCCGGCGGGTGGAAAGGAAAGCCCAGGCAGGCTACACCCTGTACTTTCGCCGCACAGTTTTCGACACCCGGCGATTGCGGCGCGACATCACTGACCATGATACTGGCCATCCGCCCGCCCATAGACTTGCCGCCAATTACCAGCTTGCCATCGGCAAAAGTATCAATATGGCGCTGAAAGTCGAGCAACAACTTAGGCTGGCGATCCGGCGGGCGTTTCTTGCCGTCTTCCCGGCGTTTGACCATATACGGAAAGTCAAACCGTACCACCCGGATCCCCTGTTGAGACAACCCTTCGGCAATCGCCGTCATGAACTCATGATCCATCCCAGCCCCGGCACCATGGGCAAACAAAAATGTAGCTACGGCCTCACCGCTTTCCGGCTCGTTGACCAGGTACTCCGGCAATACTGGCGTATCAGACATCCGGCATATCCTCCTGCTCACGTGCCGCCTTAGCCAACACCCAGTCGCGGAATATCTGGATACGACCGGTTTCCGCCTGTTTCTCCTGGCATACCAGATAGAAGGCGTTCTTGCTCATCAATACTTCGTCAAACGGACACACCAGACGGCCGGCTTCCAGCTCGGGCTGCGCCAGTACGTTATTGCCAAGGGCTATGCCCTGACCGTGAACGGCAGCCTGCAGGACCATGGTCGAGTGGCTGAAGATAGGCCCCTGATTGACATTGGTGCCGACAATTTCATGGTGGCGGACAAAGTTCTTCCACTCCTTGCGCGAGGTATCATGCAGCAAGGTGTGGTACTGCAGATCAGTCAGGGTACGCAGCGGCTTGGACCCCGCCAGTAACATCGGCGAACACACCGGCAGCAAGAACTCCTGGTAAAGCTTGTCGGCACGCAGTCCCTGCCAGTTTCCGCGGCCATAGTAGATGGCAACATCCACATCATCAGTCAGGGAGCCCTCATCCAGATCAACGGCCTTGATCCGGACATCGATATCCGGATGCTGTTCGTTAAAGTCCGCCAGTCTCGGTACCAGCCACTGAATCGCAAAACTCGGAGGTAAACTAATGGTTAACGCTCCTTTTGCGCCGCGTTCCAAGACCTTATCAGTGGCATCTGAGATTGCAGAAAAGATGTCTTTGATGTCGAGGAAGTAGCTTTGGCCTTCTTCGGTCAGCAGTAGGGAACGGTTTCTCCGGCGAAATAATTTGAGCCCCAAAAATTCTTCGAGGGCTTTAATTTGGTGGCTTACAGCAGCTTGTGTGACAAATAATTCTTCTGCTGCACGGGTAAAACTCAGGTGTCTGGCCGCAGCTTCGAACACTTTCAATGAGTTTAGTGGCGGTAAACGTCTCGACATAGTCTTCCTGCATTAGTTTTTTTTATGCTAAACATTATAAATTGTCCATTGTTCAAGTGCTACATAAACCATATGATTTGCTACGCAACGGTGAGGGAGGTTTGATTTTTTGCTCTCAGGCAATTAAGCCTCAATCATTGTTGCGATGTTGTGTTTGCATATTGTCCGGGTTGTGCCGGACAGGTAGTCAATCTACCAATTTTACTTCCTGTATTTTTGACCTGTCTGTCAAAGTTTATTGTTAGCACTGCGCCCCAACGCAGTGCTTTTTTTTACCTCGATTTTTACGCACAATTCCCCCCGTCGATGCAGTACCATTATAATTAAGCTTAATCCTTGCGCTTACGGCAAATAATGGCATGATCGCCTCCTTCTATTTCGCAATGTGACTCACCATGACTGCTCAATTTGATATCAACCAGATTCGCCAACAGTTTCCGGCACTGGCCCAAGACTGCAACGGTCAGCCCCTTGTCTATCTCGACAGCGCGGCAACGACGCAGAAACCCAAGATTGTTATCGAGACGATTCAGCAGTATTACAGTGGTCACAATGCCAACGTCCACCGCGGCAGTCATACCCTCACCGCGGCGGCGACCGTACAGTTCGAGCGCGCTCGTTCAACCGTACAACAATTCATCAACGCCGAACATCATAAAGAAATAATCTGGACCCGGGGCGCCACCGAGGCGCTGAACCTCATCGCCCAGACCTATGCCCGCCAGACCCTCGAACCGGGAGATGAGATCCTGGTCAGCGAGCTGGAACACCACGCCAATATCGTACCCTGGCAAATTGTCGCCGAACAAACCGGAGCCAAGATAGTCAAGATCCCGATGACAGCTGATTGCCGCCTCGATATGGATGCATTCCATCAGCGCCTCGGCAGCCGGACCAAAATCGTTGCGGTGGCCCATATCACCAATGTGACCGGTACCCGCAACCCGATAGAAGAGATGATTGCTGCCGCCCACCAGTATGGTGCCGTCACTGTGGTTGACGGCGCCCAGGCAGTGGCGCACGAGAAGGTCGATGTCCAGGCACTCAATGCCGATTTCTATGTGTTTTCCGGCCATAAGATTTTTGCCCCGGCGGGGATCGGGATCCTGTACGGCAAGAAAGCCCTGCTAGAGGCCATGCCTCCCTGGCACGGCGGCGGAAAAATGGTAGAGAAAGTTTCCTTCGAGGGCACCACTTTCTCTGCCCTGCCGGGCAAATTCGAGGCAGGTACCCCCAATGTTGCCGGAAGCCTGGCGCTGGCGGCAGCCATTGACTGGCTGGGCAAGCTGGATCACCTGGCCGCCGAGCATCATATCCACCAGCTCCGCCAACAGGCACTGGAAGGAATTAAAGACATCGAAGATCTGAGAGTTGTCGGACTTCAGCCCGATGCCAGTCTATTCTCCTTTGTCGTCGACGGGGTACACCACCAGGATATTGCCACCCTGCTTGACCAACAAGGTATCGCGCTGCGGGCCGGCCATCACTGCGCCCACCCGATGCTCGATGCGCTGGGGCTAGCAGGTACCCTGCGTGTCTCACTGGCCCTGTACAATACCGAACAAGATGTAGAACGCTTTATTGCTGCGCTGCACAAAGCCTGCAGTATGCTCTAGGGTCTGTTGACCTTTCATCGCCTTTCCTGCTGGTGGCGATTTTTTACGGTAACAAGGCGGAGGTATTCAATCATAGCCATCTATATTGATATTCCGACAACGCAGCTAGCGGGAAAAATAGCCCCAGCCCTTCGGGTAGAGACTAAAATGGCTTCATTCTGCGTTACTCAGAACTTATTTAGCGAGCTAAACTGCATTCTTCGTGCCTTGCCTGAAAACCTTTTTAGTCTCTACAGGTGTGGCGCTGAAAGATCAATAGACCCTAGGAGAAACCGATGACACTACCCGCCCATCCTTTTGGCACCGACATTACCTCCGAAGCTATCGTTGCCCAGATGCAGGCAGCGAACGGCTGGGAAGACAGATACCGTAACGTCATTCAGCTCGGCAAGAAGCTGCCAGCATTGCCTGAAGAGCTAAAACAAGATCAGCTCAAAGTCAGCGGCTGCGAAAGCCAGGTGTGGTTGGCCCACCAGCAAGATGAGGGTGTTTTTCACTTCGCGGCAGATTCCGATGCGCGGATTGTCCGCGGCCTGATCACCCTGGTACTGGCGGCCTATGAAGGAAAAACAGCGGCAGAAATTCGGGCGTTTGATATCGACGGTTATTTTGACAGCCTGGGGTTAATGGCGCATCTCAGCCCGTCTCGGGGCAACGGCCTGAAAGCTATTGTCGAGCAGATAAAATCGCTGGCCGACGCGTAAGGCCGATATGATCTAAAAAGCGAGAGCCAGTTGGCTCTCGCTTTTTGTTTGTCGGTACTGCAATAGTTGATCAAACGTGCAGCTCCTCCCCTCTTTTCAACTGTCTCTTGATCACAAGTCTGACTCAAGAGACTTTGCCAGCTCATATCCCTCAAGGATGGTTTGTAATCTAAACCATCCTTCCCATAGCACTTTGACCGAGGCCCGACCGGTCCTCTTTGTATCCTTCCAGCCCCCTAATGTGGCTAAGTTTTTATAGAGCCAATCCATATCAGGAGCCGTTGCTGGGAGTTCTCGACTTTCTTGCTTAAGCCACAGTAACTTCCAAGCACGGTTGCTAAGTGTTCCTTCGCAGCTTCTCCTCGCTAGCTCTTTATTTTCCTTTATAAACCTCAGCTCCAGTAATCGTGTGGCGATAAAGGCCAGGATGGTTATCATTCGCTCTAGATTGTTTTGGGTCTGCATACGCAGTGACTCAACATTCGTTCCCTCAGTTTTCCAGGTTTTATGATAATCCTCGACTAACCAACGGCGCTCATAGTAGCTGATGATTCGGTGAGCATCTGCTGCATTGGTTATTGTTTCTGACGTGAGAAGATGCCAGGTCAGTTTATCTTCTTCTCTTCCTCTCTCTGTGCAACCAACATAGTAGAGGGAGATACCCTCACCCGTTTTTTTCGCTGGAGCCCTAACTGTAACGGGAGCGTATGTGATCTCTAGTTCGGCAACTCTAGATTTACGACCGCCCCGTTGTGGAATGTGAATCCGTTTCCCGCCTGCAGGTTTTAATCGCGATACATAGTCATAGAGCTTTTCACTGCATTCTTCGATATAACGGCTTTGCATAGAGCGAACAACAAAACGCTGATTATGCACTGATTTATAGGAGAGATATTCATACAAGTCCGCTTCACGGTCGCATACAGAAAGAACTTTTGACATCTCTGAACCAAAGCGTTCTGCCATGTTTCTAGAGGCTAGCTCCCACTTGTAGCTTTCTTTGTCCTCATAAGCTCGTACTGCTCGCTGAGCTTTCTGGCCTCTGCTGTTGATGTTTCGGGTCCATAAACGTTGCTCGGCAAGGCCGATAACAGACTGACTATTTGGGGCAAACAGTAAAATAGAGTGGGCAATCAGAGCTCTATCTTTACTTCTTTTACGATTGCCATGACCTAACTCTTCCTCAACAGAGACGTGAGAGAAATAAAGGGTTGTTGAGTCCTCTAATGCTAACAGTAAGTCATGTTCTTTAGCCTTCTGAATAGTAGTCTGGAAACCAGCATCAGCAATGTCAGTTGCTTGGATACTATCGTTACGAATAAAGCGGTAGGCCCCCTCCATTTCAGAAGGAGAGTAATTGAGTTTTGCCACAGAAACTCCCGGTTGTTTAGCGAGCGAGGAAGCCAAAGAGACCAATCTTTTCGTTCTTCTTGGGTCATTCAAATTTACGTGCCCAAAAGAAGCTTGCGCCCACTCAAAAGAAGTCTGCTTCATAATCATCCAACCAATCAATTACATTGAGTGATCAGATCGTCATACTTCAAATAAGTTCAAAAAAGTCCCTGAATTGTCATTCAGGGACTTGTGTATATAGAGACAGTCTTTTCAAGGGGGAGGCTGGGAGGGGGTTAGCGCTATTTAGAGTGCTTCTCTATCAGCTTTTGCAAAATACGGGACACGGCAACGAAACCAAAGGTTGCCGTCACCATGGTTGCGGCACCAAAACCACTGGCACAGTCCATACGTTTCGGGCCTTCTGCCGACGCCTTAACATTACATACCGAGCCGTCGGCCTGCGGGTACTTCAACTGCTCGGTCGAGAACACGCAGTCGATACCAAATTTTCGCTTCGGGTTCTTCGGAAAATTATGGTGACGGCGCAGGGTATCACGCAATTTCTTCGCCAGCGGATCCTGGATCGTTTTGGTAAGATCGGTGATTTGAATCTGGGTTGGGTCAATCTGACCGCCCGCGCCGCCAGTAGTGATCACCTTGAATTTATTGCTCTTGCAGTATGCCAGCAATGCTGCCTTTGGCTTCATGCTGTCGATGGCATCCAGGATATAATCAAAGCGACCGTCGATGTACTCGCGGATATTGTCCGGGGTAATAAAGTCATCAATCAGGTTAACCTTGCATTCCGGGTTAATCAGCTTGATCCGCTCAGCCATCACTTCGATTTTGCTCTGGCCGATCGTGCCTGTCATCGCATGGATCTGGCGATTGATATTGGTCACGCAGACATCATCCATATCAATCAGCGTCAGCTCGCCAATTCCAGATCGTGCCAAGGCCTCGGCTGCCCATGAACCGACACCGCCGATACCGATAACACACACATGGGCAGCACGCAGTATTTCTACCTCGCTATTGCCATATAAACGGCGGGTACCGCCAAATCGCTGGTTATAGTTGTCAGAAGCCGGAGTATCTAATTCACGCATACGTTTTTCACTACTAGCTATGGGTCGTTCAGATAAAGAATGAGCGCGTTTTATACGCGCTCTGGTTGCAATTGTCCAGCCGGACGATAAGGCCGCAGCTCAGACGATTAGGCTACTGCTCAACAGACAAACCGGGTGACTCCACCGCACTTTCCTGCAGATCCAGTTTCCACACCCGGCCAAAGTGCTTGTAGTGCCCGGCATCAATCCCCGCCTGTGCTCCCATGCCGTGGTAGAGATCGAGGTGGTTCTTCTTCACTGCGCCACCAGTATCCAGTGCTATTAATAATTTAAGCACATGCTGTCCGTTCCAGTTCCCCTCGCTGTCCAGCTGCGGCACCTCTGCCAGCAATACACTGCCCATTGGCAGGTAGTCCCGATCAGCCGCTACCGAGGCGTGCGCCTGCAACGGAATACCGGCGGTTCCCATAACATCCAGGTTATCCTGCGGTTTGAAGAACACATAAGACGGGTTTTGCTCCAGCAACTCACGTACCGTCTCTTCATCCTGTTGCTTGACCCACTCATCAATGGCCTTCAGCGACATTTTCTCGCGTGGCACTTCACCCTGCTCAATTAACACCTTGCCGATACTGACATAGGGATGACCGTTCTTACCGTTATAGGCAAAGTACTGAAGCTGGTCATTATCGTCATAGTGAACAAAGCCACTGCCCTGAACCTCCATCATGAAGATATCCAGCATCGATGCGCTATATCCCAGCTCAAGTCCCTGTCCCTGCAGGGCACCGGCATAGATCTCTGCGCGGGTCGGACACGCTTCCTCACATGTTGGCATTGCATACACCGGATAGCGGAAGGTCTCATCCTGCTCATGGCGAAGCTCGATCACCGGCGAAAAATACCCGGTGAACATCACATTGCCGTAACTGTCTCCCCCGCCCATCTGGGCAGTCTGAATACCATAGTTTCCCAGTTGTGTCGGGTCGCCACCCTGCTCAACCCAGCTTTCAACCTGGCGATACAGATCCTGATAGCGCCCCGCCATTGATGGCGAACGATCGGTAACCAGTGTCATTTGCTGGTTAAACTGGCTATAGTCCCTTGTTTTGTCGGACTCTACCACCGGTACCTGATTAAGTACCTCGTCAAAGCTACCATCCAGATACTGCTGACCTCGGTCAGTCGGCTTGGCACATCCAGCCAAACCAATAATTAACATTGCAATTGTTGCGTTACGAAACACGGTAAAGACCTACCAAATAATATGAAGCACTGTCGCCAAGTATGCCTAAAGCGATCAAAGCATTAAAGTCACGATAGTTTACAAAATATGTAGGCCGCTATGTCAGCGCTTTGTTTTTTATCGTAAAGAGAGGGAAGAAAGCAATCAATCCAATGTGGCATCACGCAAGGCATCTCGAGTACCTTCGCGAGAAAAAGAAGAAATGTAATGAGCTGGCTGTTGTCGCACAAACTGATCAGACAAATAAGTATAGATATAGATATCTTCGCCACGACGATAAGTCAATGTCATACCATCCCACTCATAGCGAGTATTCACCTGGCGTCCGTCAACAAACACCCCCTCTGAGCGGAGCTCAAAGCGATCTGCCATATAGGAGGCCACCCCCTGTTCGACCCAGACACCATGGATGTTGATAACAGGTTCATCCTCAAGTATCTCGCTACCGATGGCACCGACAGCCAATAACGCAGAAAAAATCAGCCCGGCAAAGATCCCCGCCATCATCAAGGCGAACGGTATAATTTTATACTGAACTTTATTCATATTGCCGATAAGTTATTATTATTAGTAATGAATATACCTCACCATTAACTGTTGACAGGCAAAAAGCTGGGCAAGATGTTCAATAACGGGATCTTGTATCCAAAATGCCGGAAACGCTAAATGACTGTACTTCTTGAATATCGATAGATATTTAGACACTATATTTGCATAATTATTAATTAAGCCCGCTGAGAAGGGGCAAGGTTAACGAACCGACAAGTCATCGAATAACAGGCATGGATGTATCACCGTGAAGCTGAGAAGTACTGATCTAGTCAAAGGATTTCGCCAATCCGCCCCGTATCTGAATGCCCATTACGGCAAGACGACAGTTATCATGCTGGGCGGCGAAGCCATTGCCCACAAGAATTTTACTCATATCGTCAATGATATTGCGTTATTAAACAGTCTGGGGCTACGCATTGTCGTGGTCTATGGTGCCCGCCCGCAAATATCCCAGCGTCTGGAATCCCAGGGAGAAACCAGCCCTTACCACAAAGGGGTTCGTATCACAGATGAGCATACGCTAGAGTTGGTGAAACAGGCTGCCGGCCAGCTACAGCTCGACATCACCGCCCGCTTTTCCATGGGGCTCAACAATACGCCCATGGCGGGATCGCAAATCAATGTGGTCAGCGGCAACTTCATTATTGCCCAGCCACTCGGTATCGATGACGGCATCGACTACCACCACAGTGGCCGGATCCGCCGAATCGATATTGAAGGTATTCACCGCCAGCTGGATCAGCAGGCTATTGTCCTGCTCGGTCCGGTCGCCAGCTCGGTAACCGGCGAGTGCTTCAACCTCACCTCGGAGGAAGTCGCTACGCAGCTGGCTATTAAGCTGAAGGCCGATAAACTCATCGGCTTCTGTTCCGAACAAGGGGTACTGGAAGATGACGGTACCGTTGCTTCCGAAATGCTTCCCAACGAAGCCGAGCATGCCCTGCAGCAGCTCATCGAGCGCGATGCCGCCGACAGCGGCACCGGGCGCTTTCTCCGCGGTGCCATTAGTGCCTGCCGGGCAGGTGTTCCCCGCAGCCACCTGATCAGCTACAAAGAAGATGGCGCCCTTATTCAGGAGCTATTCTCCTTTGACGGTATCGGTACGCAAATCGTCATGGCCAGTGCCGAGAAAGTTCGCCGGGCCGGCATTGACGATATCGGCGGGATCCTGGAACTCATCCGTCCGCTGGAGCAAGACGGGATTCTGGTACGTCGCTCCCGCGAGCAACTCGAACAGGAGATCGAGCAGTTCACCATTATCGAGCGTGATAGCCTGATCATTGGTTGCGCCGCCTTATACCCTTTTGCCGAGGAGAAAATGGCCGAGATGGCCTGTGTGGCCATTCATCCCGATTACCGCGATGGCGACCGTGGAGGCCTGCTACTGAGCAGGCTGCGCCAACAGGCCAAGGAGCAGGGACTGAAGCATATTTTTGTCCTGACGACCCGGAGTCTGCACTGGTTCCGTGAGCATGGATTCTACGAGTCCAGCGTCGACCAGCTACCGGTGGCCAAAAAGGCCCTGTATAACTTTCAGCGCCGCTCCAAAATCCTCATCCTCGATCTATAACCCCCAAAAATAAAAAGAGTCAGCAACGGCTGACTCTTCTCAGCTGATTAAGCCGCTCTGCATTTGATTTACCCTAACAGCTTGACCAAGCCACTAGCCCGCTCGGTTCGCAGGCGTACCGAGCGCCTGACGACCTCTTGCGGTGCAAACAGATACAGCTTCTCCTTTGCCCGGGTAACACCGGTGTAAATCAGCTCGCGAGTCAGTATCGGGCTGAACTCGGACGGCAGTACCATCAGCGTATCGGCAAACTCCGACCCCTGTGATTTATGGATAGTCATTGCATAGACCGTTTCGTGCTCCGGGATCCGACTTGGCAATACGCCACGAATAGAGCCATCCGGCATATCAAAATAGACCCGCAGTCGCTGCTGTCCGGTGTGCGGATCCGGCTCGGGATCCAGCATCGCAATACCAATATCGCCATTGTACAGACCCAGGCCGTGATCATTTCGGGTGATCATCACCGGTCGGCCGATATACCAGGTTTCATCACCCGGATTAATTTTACCCTTTCTTGCCAAACTGCGCTCGATACGCTGATTCAGCCCGGTAACACCAAAATCCCCTTCCCGCAGGGCGCACAGCAGGCGAACACCGGCAAAGGCTTTAAGCACTTCGGCAGGTGGCTGCTGCTTCTCAATCGCATCAAGGTAGTCTTGATAGAAGTTCACCGCCATCTTTACCATGGTCTGGTAGCTGTCGCTGTTGAGCGGATAATGGCTGATATCCCTGTAGCCCTGCAGCCAAACCTTCTCAACCTGATGAGGCTGGCCAGCATTGATCGCTTTTGCCAGCTGGCCAATCCCGGACTGGGCATGGAAACGGTAGCTCTTGCGCAGCATGCACAAACCATCGGCAACAGCCGTAGCCGCAGCCTCACTGCTCGCCAAGCGGTAGCCGGTTAGCTGGCTGAGCAGGTGTCCCTGCTGCTGACTGTAACCCTGATCGGCAAAAGAACAGATATCGCCCAGCACTGCCCCCGCCTCTACCGAAGCCAGCTGATCGCGATCGCCCAGCAGGATCAGCTTGGCATGCGGCGGCATCGCATCGAGCAGACGTGCCATCATCGGCAAGTCGACCATCGATGCCTCGTCGACCACCAGCACATCAAGGTGCAACGGGTTGTCGCGGTGATGACGGAACTCGACCCGGTTCGGAATGGCGCCCAGCAGGCGGTGAATGGTACTGGACTGGGTCGGGATATGATCCTTGACCGTATTCTCCACAGCCAGTGACTGGACCGCTGCACCAATCGACTCGGTCAGGCGGGCCGCGGCCTTACCGGTCGGTGCCACCAGCTTAATGGTCGGTATCTCTAGCACTTCGCCACTGGCCTGTAACGCCTGGGTCACCAGGGCGGCCAGCAACTTAGCAACCGTCGTGGTCTTGCCGGTACCCGGTCCGCCCGAGATAACCGCAAACTGACGGGTCAGCGCAACCGCTGCCGCCACTTTCTGCCAGTTCAGGCACACGGCATTCGGCACCAGGGTATCGAGCCCGGCCAGATCACCGGCACGGGTTGCCGCCGTCAGAACAGCATCTATCGCGGTCCAGTCGAGCTGCTCCGGAGCAACCACATCGAGCTTGTCGCAAACCTCAAGACGGCGACTCTCCGGAGAATCCGGCTGGGACTTTTCGCCTTTTCTGAGTTGCTGCAATGCCTGATAAAGATAGGTGTAACTCCTGGCAAAAAGCTCATCAAGCTTGGCTGCCATCTGCTCAGGCTGAATCGCTGCAACCTGCGGTTCTTGCCGTGAGGCCTGCTGTAGTCTTTGGGCAACTGTCTGCTCAAACTGCCAGTAGCGGTTTAGGTATAAACGCCCGTGAGCAAGCACCAAAGGCGTCGCTTCGCTGCCGTCAGATACCGCCGCCGATGCTGACAACAAGGCTTCCCATTGTGCCAGCACCGGCAGATCATCCGTCAGTTGGCCGCTAAGCTCAGCGTTGAGGCCAAACAGCTGGCCAGCATCGAGTTGGGCCAGGGGCAGACAAACGTGGCCCCGTCCAAGCTCATGGCTGGCAAGCGCCGCCGCCAGTGTTACCAGCGGTTGGAGGCTCGCAGAGTCTGAGGACGCCACCGTGGTCGAGATAAATTTGGCAAACTGATAATCAAGCGGACGAAGCGCCCCCTGCCGGGTCAGTAATTCAAGCCGTTTAAGCATCAAGGTGTTCTCCGTCAATCAGGGTTTCCAGTTCGGTCAATAATTCCAGGCTTGGGCGGGCATTAAAAATGCCGCTATTACTCTCTGATCTGACACCACGCAAGAACAGGTAATAAACGCCACCGAAGTGCTGCTCGTAGTCATAGTCAGCCTTGCGGCTCTTGAGGAAACGGTGCAGGGCCAGTGCGTAAAGCTGATACTGCAGATCGTAGCGGTGATCGGCCATCGCCTGTTTGAGGTTATCGCCCCGGTAGAGCTCGGGATCATCACCCAGATGGTTCGATTTCCAGTCCAGCACGTAATAACGGCCCTGATGCTCAAACACCAAGTCGATAAAGCCTTTCAGCATACCGCTGACCGTTGAAAAACCCAGATCGCCGGCCCGGGCCGACAGTGGGTCATGGCGGGCTATCACCTTGTTCAGCAGCGGTGCCGACAACACATTGATCGGCAGCATAAACTCCATTTCGGTCAGACGCTGGCGGGCCGGGATATGCCCCAGTTGCAGACTGTCACCATCCAGAGCACAGCCCAGTACATCGCGGATCATCGTCTGCAATACCGGCAACCAGGCTTCGTCATAGTTCTCCAGGCGCAACAGCTCCAAAATTTTATCTCGGGTCGCCTCGTTCTCAACCGGCTCGGTAAACTCAATTTCTTCAAACAGGGTATGCAAGAAGGTACCCGGCCGCGCACCACGCGGGAAGGTATAAATCGAGCGCTCAGGCTCTATCAGCTCGCCGTCTTCGCCGTCACTGTCTTGCGACGAGTCGGTATCAAAGCCAGGTAGCTCGAATGACGCATCATGATTGTGACTCCCCTGCTTTACCAAGCCTGAGTAACTGGTGATCCACCAATTTCGCTCTATCTTGGCGCTAAATTCCGATGCCGACAGTTCGGGTTGCTCGCCTTCATCAGGGCACCATGGCAGCTCCGGCAACACAGGTGGCGGAACAATCGCCATCGTCGATGAGGCGGTTGTCAGACGAGCCAGAGCCGCATCAAGCTCGCTAATTCCTCCCTCCTGACCATCCTGTACCAGCCAGCCAATTGCGGCCTTGTGCAATCCTGTCGGCTCTTTACGGCTCAGCCCGTTACGTAACGGTGCCATCCCGATATAACAGCCGTATACGGCTCGGGTCAGGGCCACATAAATCAAGCGCAAATCTTCAGCCAGACGTTCTTTCTCCGCCAGCTCCATGCTTTCTTCCTGCTCGGTCACATCCAGCACCGCTTGCTGCGTTTGCTCGTCATGGAACAAGGCCGTCCCTGCCGCGCGATAACTACAGACAAACGGCAGGAAGACAATGTCATACTCCAACCCTTTGGACTTGTGAATCGTCACGATTTGTACCAGATTGCGATCCGATTCCAAACGAAGCTGCTGCTCGTCGGCATTGCCGTTGGGGGTCTCGATGTGTTCCGCCAGCCAGCGGAGCAATCCATGATCACTGTCGAGAGTCTGGCTTGCCTGTTGCAACAGCTCACCGAGATGAAGAATATCGGTCAGGCGACGCTCACCGCCATTCTCGCTCAGCAGTCGCTCCGGGATCCTGCGACTGGCCAGCACATGACGCAGCATCGGCAGCACACCCCGGCTCTGCCACAGCTTACGGTATTCACGAAACTCTGCGACATGCTGCTCCCAACGATCTTCGTCGATATTGAGCTCGTCAAGCTGACGTGCGCTAAGCGCAAACAAACCCGAGGCCAAGGCTGCCCTTAATCCCCGCTCATCTTCCGGTATCAAAACAGCTACCAGCAAACGCTGGATATCACTCGCCTCGCTACAGGAAAACACACTGTCGCGGTTTGACAGATAGACACTGGCAATACCCTGTTCGGCCAGAGCCTGGCGGATCATTGCCCCCTCGCTTCCGGTTCGAACCAGCACCGACACATCACCGGCCCGGATCGGTTTGGACTTCTCGCCATCGACCAGCTGCGCCTCGCCCTGTTGCGACAGCGTCAGTATCTTTTGGATCTCTGCCGCCGTTGCCGCCGCCATCACCCGGTTGTAATCGCCTTTTTTGACCGGCTCATCCGCATCCTGACGCCAGAAGCTCAGTGCAGGCTGTTTTTCTCCGGCAAGCAGCCAGCTGCGTTCGGCCGCTTTCGGGCTATGCTTGACCGGCAGAAAAGTAATATCCTGATCATAGATAAACGGTCGCTGCGGCTGCTGGAAAATGCAGTTGACGGCTTCGACCATCTCGGCGGTCGAGCGCCAGTTCGTGCCCAGCGTGTAATGAGCCGTAACCTGCCGCCGAGCCTGGATATAGGTAAAAATATCGGCACCGCGAAAAGCATAGATAGCCTGCTTCGGATCCCCGATCATAAACAAGCCGCTGACAGCTATACCCTCCTCGCTGCAGTACTCATCACCATATACTGTATTGAAAATACTGTACTGCAACGGATCGGTATCCTGAAACTCGTCGATCATCGCGACGGGAAACTGGCCCCGGATCCGGGCCGCCAGGCTACCGTCAGTATCATTGGCCAGTGCTGCAGCCAGCTGGGTCAGAAGATCATCAAATGACAACCAGCCTTTACGGCGCTTCGCCTCGGTCAGCAACTGACGACACTCTTTTATTGCATGTGCCAATAAAGGGTCTTTGACATTGGGCCTATTGGCCAGCAACGCTTCAATGGCCACAAACACCGGATGCTCGGGTGGATTGCCTTTGCTGGTTTTATCAAACAGCACCTGCTGCGAAAATTTATCCAGCGTTTTTGGCAGCTTATAACCTGTCGTCTCCTGCTCAGCCCACGCCCCGATTTCCGCCAGCGCCTTGGGCAGACTGGTCTTGGTATAACTGCGCTTGTTCACCCCGGAGCCGGCAATCAGGTTCTGAAACTCGCCCGCTTCTGCTCGCCAGAGCTGCTTTACATGCTCAATACGCGCGATGTTGTCCTCGTGTACCTGCTGCAAAGAGCCCTCCAGCTCCGGCGCGCGAATCTCCACCTCCGCCCCAGAGAGGAACACGTTGATGTCTCTTAGCAGCGAAGCTGGTGATGACCAGATAGTGCGGACTTCCCCGGCCAACGTGCGCGGCAACGGGTAAAAATTACGACGCCAATAATCGGCAACCACCTGCGCCCTCAGGTGGCTCTCCTCGGTGACGAACTCATTATCGAACAGGCTGCCTGACTCGAAGGCATTCTGGGTCAGCATACGCTGGCAGAAACCATGAATAGTAAAGATCGCCGCCTCATCCATCTGACGCTCGGCCTGCAGCAAGATCGCCGCAGCCGCCTTGTGATCGCGCAGATCTTCCAGCAACGGCTTGATCACCGGATCCTCACTATGGCCCCGGTTGAACGCTAACCGGGCATCATGGATACGTCGCCGGATACGATCTCGCAGCTCGGCTGTTGCCGCTTCAGTAAAAGTAACTACCAGGATCTGATCAACAGTCAGCTCACGCGGAAAGCGGCTCTGACTGTCACCATGGCCAAGCAACAGGCGCAGATACAAGCTGGCGATGGTAAATGTTTTTCCGGTTCCGGCCGATGCCTCTATCAGGCGATTGCCGTGAAGCGGAAATGCCATCGGCTGCAGATCCTGGGGCTGGGGCGAATTGTATTGTTGAGTCATAGGACGCGCGAATTCCTGTTGTTGATCGAAACTTGATCCGTTCGAAATTATTTTTTGTGATCGGTCACTAATTCAAATGAATATATCGAATTAACTGGCTATTTTATCTATTGATATGAGAGATCTTTCACGGTTTCCCCCAGAGCCATCCGTTACTATCCCTGTCACGAAATCTGGTCTACCTCTGGACCTGTGGCCGTACAGCGAACACCCTACAAACAACAATGATTTGCTGACGGCCACGCTACATCTCTCCTACTGTTAACCATCATCTTCCGCAATCCTTAACTGCAACAGTGCAGGTTTTAGCAACTGCTCGGCCCACAGCTGAAGTTCGGATGCCAGATCATCATTCCACTCCGGCCACACCCGATTGATATAGGCATTAGTGCCTTCGCCTTCAAACATATAACCGCCGTTAAAGGCTTCAGCCATCTTGGCCTTGGCTTTATCCCGGGTCTCTTCATCGTCATACCAATTACCTTTTTTATCCTGACAGGCCTGCAAGCCAGCCAGTACGGTACGCGGAAAGTATGGCAGCGGTTGCGTCAGCCCCTGGTAATATGCCTCCGCCAGCGCTGTTAGCTGAGTGCCGGCATAGTCGGCGCTGACAGGCTCCAGGGTATAGTGGCCATCGACACCCACCAGATGGGTTGTGCAAGACGACGCAACCAGCGCCTGACAAAGGTGCTCGACCCAGCCCTGCAGGATATCCTGTGCCCGGATCTTGCCCGGGCGATAGCGCACCAGACCACTTTGGAAGTGGTGCTTCAGCCATCCCTGCAGCCGAACTTCCGCTCCTGCAATCAACAAGGGCTGATCGACCTCGGTATCCGGTAGGGGACGGGCCATTAACCCGGCCACTTTATCGGCCAGTTTTTCGATCTGGCCGCGCTCTTCCACCAGCTCCAGCTCACCAAACTCGGCCAGCGGCAAGCCGCCGGAGGCCTGCTGGTATTCGGCAAAACGCGCAAATACCGCTTCCCGTCTATGCTCATGGCTGGTATCCCCCGCCATGCTATGGCACTCAAGAAAAGCGGTTAATAGATCGCTGCGAAGCTGAAAGCGGTCAAGCCCATCGAGAACAAACGGCTCGTCATCTTCCATCGCTCCCTTGGCGGCTTCAAAATAGACTTTCAAACGACGGTTAAAAAAGTACTGCACCGGCATCCGCCAGAAACGGGTCAGCTCGGCCAGCTCCAGAACCGGCTCGATCCCGGCCTCCAACGGTTCTGCCACCAACGGCTGATCCTGAAACGTCTCAGCAGTGATCGATTCACGGTTTGCCGCCGGCAGCCACTCAGCGGCGAAGCTCGGCACCTCACCCTGAAATGCCTGCGGGCTAAAGGGAACCAGCGGGTGACTATGACACAGGAATTGCTCAAGCCGGGCGGCAGACTGATCGACAGCCAGTGCCTCGTCACCCTCTAGCCTATAACCTTGCTGACAATACTCCAGCAGCTCACTGACCAGAACCGACGGCATTTTCTCGCTGTTATCCTGAATAGATCGGCCCACATAGCTGATATATAAAATCTCCTGAGCTGACTGAATGGCCTCGAGGAAAAGGTAACGGTCATCATCACGGCGGGAGCGATCGCCGTACTTACCGCGACCAGCCATCAAATCAAACCCTTCCGGCGGTATTGAACGTGGGTAGACCCCGTCATTCATGCCCAGCAGGCAGACCACCTTGAACGGAATCGAACGCATTGGCATCAAGGTACAGAAGTTCACCTGACCGGCAAGGAATCGCTGGCTGACACGCTCACCCGACAACTTGTCATTAAGGTAGCCCCTCAAGACTGCCGGGCTGATATCGGTGCGGTAACCAGCATCATCAAGCTGCTGCTCCAGCTGCTGCAACTTGTCGCGGATCATCCGCAACACCATTTCGCCGTCGGTATCGACAGCAAAGAAGTCATCCAACAGCTGGTTCAGACAGCCAATCCATGCCCCAACAGGTTGCGACTGGGCTAGCTGCTGACGGTAATGCATCAGGGTTTCAATGAACAATCCAAGCTGGCCTGCCAGCTCGGCATCCATCCCCTGCACTTCATCGTAGGCCAGCACGCCTTGGTACAAACCGGCTCCCTGAGGCATTGCATAACCGAGCAGCATACGCTGCAAACCGAACAGCCAGGTATTTTGCTGCTGCTGAGGTAGCTGGAATTCACTGGCAGTTTCCCCGTCCAGCCCCCAGCGGATCCCTACTTCTTCAATCCATTGCTTGATCCGCTCGAAACGCTCACTGTCAAAACCAAATTTGGCCATCACCGCCGGCACTTCCAACAGCTCCAGCAGTTCTGATGCCTGACAACGGCTCTCCGGCAGGCTCAATAGCCTCAAGAAAGCCAACAGCACCGGGTTTTCCTGATCAGCACTGCGGTCAGAAATCGAGAAAGGAATATATCGCTCGCCAGGGGCATTACCGAATACCGCCTGAATATACGGGCTGTAGCTGTTGATATCCGCCACCATCACCACCATGTCTCGCGGCGACAATGAGGGGTTATCACTCAGCATTCTCAACAGATTGTCATGCAATACTTCCACTTCACGCATCGGAGAATGGCAGGCATGGACAGTCAGAGAGTGATCATGCGGCAAGACAGCCAGTTTATGGTCGCTTGACTCGGTAAGCTCATCATTGACGCGGTCTTCGAGATTCAAGATATCGGCCTGAATCGAGTGCAACAGTGAATCCGGCTCGATATCAACAAACGCCTCGACATCATATGCCTCCATCTCGGATAGCAAATACAGGTTATCACGCCCCAGTTTGCCCAGTGAGGCCAGCAGGGTATTCCCTACCGCCCCCTCATGGGTATCGTCGATAATATTGTCTTCAATATCCCCTTTGAGCGGCGACACCACCTCTCCCCGTTCGCTGTGATCGGCACACCACTGCAACTGCTGACGCTGCTTGGCCGCCAGACGGGCCAGATACTTGCGATCCCGCACTTCGCCCCAGTAATGGCGGCAGGGGTTGGTAAACATCAGATGAACATCAATATGCTTGCCCAGGGCCGCCAGCGCATCGAGGTAGCGTGGCGGAAGCGCAGAGATGCCAAAGACAAACAATCGCTTCGGCAACCCTTCCGGCAAGGGAGCGCCACTTTGCAAATACCCCTCAAGGGTTTCGATAAAGTTGTCATACAGGTTGGCACGGTGATACGGCGACTGGCCGAGCGCCAGGGTCTGATCATAAAGCGCCTGCCACAGCAAGGGTTGCCACGGATGATCTGCCGTCAGCTCCGGGTCGATTTGATCCGCTTCCCAGTCCTGTATCCACTCCGGCCGGTACACCAGGTACTGGTCGAAGATATCTGCAATTTTTCCTGCCAGCTGATAGTGCTTTACCCATTGCTCGTCGTCGCTCAGGTAGCGTGCCAACGGCTCGAACTCAGGTTTTTCCAGCAGCTTGGGCAGTACCTGCATCAGCTTCCAGGTCATGGCTTCTTTATTGAACGCACTGCGCTGCGGGACGTCACTCAGTACCTCGGTAAACATATTCCAGATAAAGGTAGCCGGCAGCGGAAATTCAAGGTTGGCGGCAATCCCCAGCGACTTGGCCAGTTCAAGCTTCAACCACTGTGACATACCCGGGCTCTGGACCAGAATTTGTTCCTGCTCAAACGGGTTGTCCAGCGGATCGAGACGAATAAGTTCAACCAGAAGGGACTTCAGCAAATCCAGTTGGTTAGAGTGGTAGACAGTAAACACGCAGATATCTCACGGACAGAGAAAATTACAACGATTGTCCATCAATAAGCTACTTGCTGCAAACGAAAAAGGCCGGGTTATCCGCCATTCCCAAGGCGAACAATCCAGGCCAGGCAACTCACTTCAAAGAATGAATAAATGTCCGTTATCCCTCCTGCGGCTGCAGGTTGAACAGTTTGGTTATCGGGCGGTAGTAGGCTAAATAGCGAAGCGCGACATAGGACACAACCACCGTTGATACATACAGTTCAACCGTCGCTAGCAGGGAAACCTGATTAACATATTCGGCCGCTACACCGTTTGCGGCCATCCAGGATGCGGTTTTGAACAATGCCGTTGCACCGATAACCATCGGGAAAGTAAAGGCAGCATAGCCCGGGCTAAAATCGAGCCGCAGCAACCGGAAAAACGCGACGTAGATAACAAATGTCATCAGTACCGCGATACCAGCCAGCAGCGCAATGATCACCGGTGACGGGTTTTGCTCCACGGTCAGGTAACCGGCAAGAGAAAGACTGGCAGGGGCGGCCATTATCGCAATCGTCGGTTTTGCTGCATCTGGGATCTCATGGCTAAAAATCAAACGATAGATCATGATCGGCAGCATTACCGCGTACACCCCCATACCAAAGGCCAGCAATCCCTCGGCCAGGGGACGCAGCGCACCGCCGGGAAACGCAACATCCGCCACAATAATGCCGATAGGAGGTACAAACCAGCTTGGCACCATGTGATGAAGCCTGAACTCAACCGCACGATGGTAGACAAACAACACCAGAAAAATGAGGTGCAGTATCACGGCAAATAACCACAGTGCCGGAGCCAGTTTCGGGGCATACAGACCGACCGCTTTTGACACCACCATCAATGCCATTGCGAAAGTTGGCACCACACTGCCCACGACGTGGTGAGTCAGGTCGTCCCATAACGACTTAGGATGAAAAAGAAATTTCGTCATCAAGATCAGCAGCAATACCGAGGCGACAGCCGCGCCGCCGAGCTGCCCTAGCCCGTCAAGATCAACAGCATTCTCCCAGCACCACCCAAGACTGCCGATACCCAATGCCAGCCCTGCCATCGGGGTCGGCGCACCTGCGACTTTGTTCTTCGTTGCCTGAATCATCTTACCCACTCCACTTTCTGCCTTTTCTTGCTGGCAGAAACGCTCTTTTCCAAACACACGAAGAGTGTATATAATCTTTGATGTTTGGAATATTTGAATATTTTTAAATTATCTTTAAGAATTACTGAACATAAGAGGTAACAATGAACATTGCACTCAAGCAGCTCAGAGTCTTCATCACCGTTGCCCAGGAGCGAACCATCACGGCGGCCGCTGAAAAACTGTTTCTCTCCAAACCCGCTGTCAGCATGGCCTTGTCTGAACTTGAGAAGCACCTGGGACACAAGCTTTTTGATCGCAATAACAACCGCCTGATCATCAACGAACAGGGAAAGCGCCTGCTGCCCCTAGCCGACGAACTTCTGGCCCGTAGCAATGACATTGAGCTACTGTTTGATCATGCCGGTCCGATTAGCGGAAAACTAAAAATCGGCTCAAGCGATACGGTCGGCAATCAAATCACCCCTTTTTTGCTCCGAGATTTTCGCCACCACAGCAAACACGATGATCAATCCCTGTTTATTTCCAATACCGCCCAGATCTGCCACATGCTGAGTGAATTCGAACTCGATATCGGCTTGGTCGAAGGCAAAGTACAGCAGTCCGACCTGGTAGTTCAGCCCTGGCTGAACGATGAAATGGTGGTAGCATGCCATCCTGATCATCCCCTGACCAAGATAGGCAATCTAAGTTTGTCAGATCTGGAGCATTCGCAGTGGATTTTGCGTGAGCCGGGATCGGGCACACGGGAGTTTTTTCTCAACCGCATTGCACCGAGGCTGGAGGAGTGGCAGCAAGCCTTCGAGCTTAACACCACCGAGGCCATCATTAACTGTGCAACGGCAGGGCTGGGGATCACCTGCCTGTCACGACTGGCAGTCGAGCATGCCGTTAAGGATAACCGTCTGGCTATCCTCAACTTGCCACTCGATACCCACCGCCAGTATTGGCTGCTCTATCACAGGGAAAAATACCAGAGCCCGCTGCTCAAGCTGTTCCTGAATTTCTGCCAGAGCTGGACGCTGCATTAAAAGGCCCTGAGTCATCGCCTTTAGAGGCGATTATCTCCCTGACTAAAGGCAATGATCTGGCTGATCTGACACAACGGACGGCCACTTTCCTGCTGCCACTCACTGAAGGCCTGCTGGGTAGCCTGCAACGATTTACGGGTATCGCGGCCACCGTCTATCACCCCGATATTACGCAGATAAGCTTCGACGTCATGGCTCAGAATAAAGGTATCTTTGCCCATGATCCGCAATGTATACGGCCCGGTATTGCCGCCAAGGCGCTTACCGTGTGCCTTCAGGTATCGCCATAAGCTGGTAATGTCCTCAGCAGGCCAATCGGCAACCATTGCCGAAAAGGAGCTATGATCCAGTGCGGCATCATGGATCATGCGAGCATTTTCAGGGATTGTCATGACCTTCCCAAGGTGGCGAATAATCGCCGGATCCGTCGCTTTTCGCTCCCACATCTCCGTTGGCATCAGCAACATTTTTTCGATATCAAAGCCGAAAAAAACCTCTTCGAAGTTTGGCCACTTGTTGCGGACAACTTTCCAGCTCATGCCGGACTGAAACACCTTCTGGGTGAACGCTGCCAACCAGCGGTCATCTGGGATTTCCTTTAGCTCTTGCGCGCTTAGAGGGGTGGCCAACAAGCTTTCCAGCTCCGCCTCACCACCTTTTCTATCAGCTGCCCGGGCATAAATATGGGTAAATTTTTCTCGCACCATCACAATAACACGCTTATCACTGGACATAGCCCTTTATGCTACTGTATAAACAGCCAGTAAATCAATTTCGGGAGAGGGTGACCATGGCTGTTATCGTCAAATATGTGGTTGAGCGCAACGGAGAAGAAAAGATGACTTTCACCTCTAAGTCCGAAGCCGACGCATACGACAAGATGCTGGATATGGCTGACGAGATGTTTGCTTTGCTAGGCGAAAGTGAACTGTTCGAAGATGAGGCCAAACAAGAAGAGCTATCGCTGTTCTTGGCACAGAAGCGTGAAGAAGTACTGATTGCACTGGGTGCCAAAAAGAAAGCGGCGCCAAAGAAGAAAGTAGCAAAACCTGAAGCTGTTGCCGAACAGCCACAGGAAGATGCAGCTTAATCTCTGCCTTCAGCGGCTTCTACATGAATAAACCTCCATTTTGGAGGTTTTTTTATGCATAAAAAGCCAGTTAACCACTGTTAATAGCCCGGCTTTGGCAAGAATTACGTCATTTTTCACTGATTATCCGCTCCCCCCTTCAATATCATGCCAACTGTCATTATGATGGTTTCCAATCGTATACAATCTGCCTGCATTGCAGCGCAGAGCTCAAAACTTTTACATGGAGAACGATCACTAATGGCCAGCTTTTCACTTGCCCTAGGCACCGCGACTAAAAACCGCGACGGTAAAATTATCGAGGCTTTCTTTCCAACACCAGTGCTTAACCCAACGGATGAGCTGATTGCAGCTCTGGCAGCTGTTGTTGACTATAAGGAAGGCAACCAGGCCATTGAAGTCACTCCAGCCCAGTGCGCAGATCTGGCTGCAGCCTTCACCGCTGCTGGTGATGATAAAAATGCGCAGTTCGCAGCAAAGGCTGCTCAATCAACCCAGCCATTGGTTATCGTGATTCTTGCCAGCGACGAAGCACCTGCCTCTGTTGCCGAAGGCTTCCTGAAACTACAGCTTATCTCTAACCGCCTGGTTAAGCCTCACGGCATCGTGCTGGACGGCATTTTTGGCCTGCTGCATAACATCGCATGGACCAGCCAGGGCCCGATTGATCTCCCTGAGCTGGCCGATCGCCAGATCGAAGCGCGACTCAACGGCGAAGTACTGACCGTAGACTGTGTCGATAAATTCCCGAAAATGGTCGATTACGTCGTGCCTGCCGGTGTACGTATTGCAGATACGTCACGCGTTCGCCTGGGTGCCCACGTAGGTGAAGGGACAACAGTCATGCACGAAGGCTTCATTAACTTCAATGCAGGTACTACAGGTGTCAGCATGGTTGAAGGCCGTATCTCGGCTGGTGTCATGGTTGGTGAAGGTTCAGACGTCGGTGGCGGTGCCTCTATCATGGGGACCCTGAGTGGCGGCGGTAAAGTAGTTGTCTCTATTGGTGAAAACAGCTTGCTTGGTGCAAATGCCGGCCTTGGTTTCCCACTGGGTGATCGCTGTACTATTGAGTCAGGTCTGTATGTCACTGCTGGTTCAAAAGTCCGTATGCTTGATTCACAAGGCAAGGAAGTTGAAGTGGTTAAAGCCCGCGACCTGGCTGGCAAACCCGATCTGCTGTTCCGCCGTAATTCTGTGACAGGCCAGATTGAATGCCTGACCAACAAAACAGCCGTAGAGCTAAACAGCGAGCTGCACAGCAACAACTAATTCATCAGGTTGTCTGAGGATCAAAAAGGCTGCCTCGGCAGCCTTTTTGCTATCTATCGTATTGGTTCATGAGCTAATAGCCGCGATCAATCAGACCGTAACTACCTTGATTTTCATTGCACTCATCCGGGTATCCCTGATTAAGCACGGTACTGACCGTTTTCTTTTGGCTGCAGTATTCAAACCGCCCCTGCAGATAACCGGCACGATACTTCTCATACTCGGTTTCTGTCATCGCTCCCTGCTTATTCAGCCGATTTTCATCCCACTCCCGATACCCTTGCTGGCCGTGATACGCTCCAAGTTGCTCCCACTCTTTATTCTGTGATAGCTCAAGTTCACGCTGGCTGACACAGGCAGTCAGGGTAATAGCGACAACCAGACAGATAAATCTCAGCATAGTCTTCTGCCTCAACGAGAAATTCACTTTGCTGATAAGTATGGCTCATATTCCAGCCCAATCGACGAGATTAATTCAAGGCAGCCACTGCTTCACGCCCGCTTTCAGAACGAGATCCGACATACACCAGCACCAACCCGACACCCGCGGCAACCAACATCACACAGCCTAGATGCCAGGCCTGACTGATCCCGAGCTTAAGCAAGAAGCTACTCAGCAAGGATACAAATACCATCTGACAGGCACCAGACAAGGCCGACACTGTACCGGCTTTACTACCGTACGGAACCAGCAGTAGCGACTGGGCACAAGGGAACGCCATTCCGTTGGCCATCGCCAACAAGAAATGCCCCGCACTCATCCAGACAGGCTCCACCGGGGCCAGAATCAAGACACTACCGGCAAGCAGATGGAGCAATGGCGCAAGCTGCAGCATCTTTTGGGTTCCCACCACAGGGCGAAGCCGCTGGCATACGATCCCGCCACTCAGCAAGCCAAAAGCCGGGACCATTGCCCACAATGCATATTCATCCGACGTCATTCCAATCTGAACCTGCATAATAAAGGGCATCAGGGAAATAGAAATGACCACTAAGGAAAAATTCACCCAGCCTAGGCCGGCAAAGGTGAGAAAGTGTCGCTCCTGCATCAGGGAGAAATATGAAACGACCAGTTTACTGACGGACTGAGGGGCCGACGTTAGCTTCAGCGTTTCCTTGAATGTCAGCAGCAACACCAACCAGACCACAGCGATATAGCCCAGCAATAATATAAAGACCGCCAGCCAGCCCGAATAATGGTTAACCAAGCCGCCAATCACCGGTGCCACTATCGGTGTAAATGCCGCGACAATCGCAACCCAGGTCATCGCCTTGACCAGGTGATGGCTCAGGTAGCTGTCCCGTATCGTCGCCCTGGCAAGTACAGCAACACTTCCGGCTCCAAGCCCTTGCACAAAGCGCCCAGCCAATAACCAGCTGAACGAGTCAGCATGCGTCACTGCCAGCGCCAGTCCAAGCAAGGCGATAAGCAACCCGGAAAGCAAAACAGGACGACGGCCAAACACATCTGACATTGGGCCATAGATAAGCTGGGAAGGGCCAAAACCAAGCAGATAACCAGAAACCAATAGCTGTGCCTGCTCAGAGCTCACTCCCAGATCCTTTGCAATCCACGGCAGTGAAGGAAAAACCAATCCCAGGCTAAGTTGGCCAATACTGACAATCAAGCATGCCAGCAGCAGTGGCTTCCAGTTAAATTTATGCATAGATCCCCTCAGTTAAACGCCGAACAGCCTCCAGATCTGTTTATCAGAGGCTACTTCCATTATGCATGTTCCGCTGAAAACTATTAGCAGCGTGGAATTAAGGGATTATTTCCTGAAGGGACACAATAGCAACCGCCCAGCGAGATCCTGAGCGGGAGGCATCAGCAAAAGTAATTATGCAACGGGTTACTTATTGATGACGTAAGTAAATGGGTTGGTGAAAGAGAACTTGCTGCCACTGGTGCTGACTCGGCCTTGCTTCATGGCCACGAGTACTTCTTTCTGCACACGGATAAGCGAGAAAAAGCGAATAACCATAAACACAATAAACACAGGCATGATTATTTGAGTAATAGGGGCAGACTGCAGAACCAAATCATTCAGCAGCCATGCTGCCAGCATCAGCAACATGGTATAAAGCGAGTGCGGCTTCAGAACAATGGTCACCTTGTCGGCTGATTCCGTCCGCTCAAAGAAAAATGTCATGGTAATCTCTCATCAGCAAAGCATGCCGCTAACCCTCTCATAAGTACCTGCTCTATGACAAGTATCAGGCCATGAGTTAGCTCAAAGAGTTGTAAATGGGTGTGTCAGACATATTCCAAGCCGTTAATAATAAATGGCAGCCGAAGCTGCCACTAGACGTAATGATAGCCATGAAGACCTATTACAACGGCTGATTAATCAGAACCAGGCTGCGATGGCCTGTCCTGAGGAGCAAGTCCACATCTCCGTCACCATCCACATCTCCAAGCAAAGGCTGGTCAGCCCTGTAAGGCAACTTATTGACGTCGGATAAGGTAAAGTATCGATTCCCTTCATTAACATAAATGCTTGGCTTGCCTCCGATAACAATATCTAAATCGCCATCACTATCAATATCAGCAATAGCCGGTGTTCTTCCGTTGGTCCCCAAATCAGTATCGGAAAGCTCAAACAGCCCTTTACCGTCATTGATAAACAGTTGATTGACTTCTTCTACGCCATGGTAGTCAGCATTTGTAATAACCAGATCGACATAACCATCACTATTGAGATCATTCGCGGCTACATTATATAGCTTATTAGTACTTGTACTTTGGCTTGTTCCAAGCCGCTGACCAGAGTCGGTAAAACGTCCTTTGCCGTCATTGAAGAAAATCATATTCTTACGATCGCCGCCGGCCCAGATAATATCCAAACTGCTATTGCCTGTTACATCGGCAAGAACAACATTGGCGCTTTTTTGCCCAAATAACGTACTTAAAAAACCGTTTTCATCAACAAAAAAGCCCGAGCTATTATTGATAAAGACCCGTGGAGCTTTCCATGTTTCCAGCAAAACAATATCTAAGTCGCCATCGCCGTCAATATCACCAAGTGCCACAGAATCACTGCTTTTGTCCGTTAGCTTTTGGCTCGACTCTGTAAGATTTCCTTTCCCGTCATTAAAGAAAACGCTTACCCCTGAATCCGTTGCCCGGACGATATCCGGCTTGCTATCACCATTAAGATCATCAACAGCAATTCTCTCAATATTTGAATTGTCACCAGACGAGAATGAAGACAAGGCAAAACCACCCTGCCCATCATTAAGATAAATTTGCTCTGTATTGCGGCGAGGAGCAAGAATAACATCCAGCGCACCATCACCATTGAAATCAACTAACGTACTGGCATCAATATAATTATCTTCGCCATTACCGACGGTCAGAGTCTGCTTCAAGACAAACTTTCCATCACCAACATTCGGACCCTTCTGCAGGGTCAGCACCTTGTTTTCAACCGCCAACGGACTCATTGTTATCGTATCAGCCGCTTCAAGCACGCCTTCCGCGGCTTTAACTGTATAGTCACCGGCAACCAAATGTGCCTTGATCGAACCTGTGCTGTATTGCTCTCCCGTCAGGCCAATGAGTTTATCCCCCACGTACACCTTGACGCCCAGCGCTGGCTGCTGGTTCTGATCCAATACATTCAGCATCAATGTGCCCAGTACACGCCCTGTCATGATGCTTTCGCGTTTTAGTTCAAGCTTGCAGCCCAGAGTCTGGTTAAGCGCGACATTGATTGAGGTATTACAGCTGGCAAATGGCACTGAACGAAACTGTTCTGATGCCTCACTCACCTTATGGAATGCCAAATAAGCAGTTAACTGATCCTGACCTCCCGTTTCAAACAAATCGCTTGCTTTGTAGATGCCATTTTCATCACGAATAGTCAGCACTTTCTCCTGGACCGGTACATTCTCCCCTCCGAGCCGAACAATCAGTGCAAGTTCGTGGGCTGAACCAACTTCATTCACCACTTCGGCTGGTACCGTAAAGGAAAAATGCCCCTGATCTTTCATCGAGCTAAGATTAAGGTTTACGTCAGCCTGGAGTGGAATCACGTCCATCTTGGCACCTTCACCCTCAGCAAAATTAACCGAATTATTCTGCTCGCCATTTTTTCCCACCATCAGGTCGCCATCATATAAGCGCATTGCCAGCTGATACTCACCCGGCTCAACATTCATGATCAGCTCCGCGATACCTGTTTCTTTATTGATGGTATAAACCGTCTCATCCTCACCATTAATAGACAGGCCAAACTGCGGATGACTCAACGCGGCTAGATCTTCGGCTGGCCACGAAAACTTTAATGTAGAGACATATTGAACCTGCTCAAAATCACTGATGGTCTCGCCGAGATTAGGCAGTAGGACAAAATCAATCTCAGGTGCTTTACCGTCAATCACGTCTTCACCCAGCGCCTGAGCCATATATTGACTCTGTTTGCCGTCTTTCGAAGTCAGAAGTAAGACAAAATCATAACTGCCAGGCTTAAGCGTCAGTGCACGATGTGAAACCGTTTCGACGTTACCCTCACTATCTAGTTTCTGGGTCATAGGCCAGTCGAAAGCTTGTTTATCCTTGGTCAGGATATTGGTCACCTCCAGCTTCCCATCGTAACTTAAAGTCTGAACCTGACTCTTCAGCTTGACCGACGCTTGATAACCAACTGGGGCTGGCTGCGATGGTTCCTTTTCTATGGTCTGTAAATAGGTGGCCGCAAACTTACTGTTAACCACCAATGAGTTGTCCACAACAGATCCCTTACCTGCGGTCTCATTTCCTTCCCCACAGCCGATAAGCAATAAGCTTAGAATTGCGCTACCTAGCCAACTTTTTTTAGTTTTATGCATAGTTATTCTTAATCTGCAAATTGATAATGGTGCGCAACAGCACACATAAAGACAAAAGCGATGGAAACTATCACAATCACTATAAAAACAACAGCTTAAGGTAAATTAATAGCACCAAAACGCTTTATCCGGAGCCTTTATCAAATATATGTGAGCAATTGCTCTAACAATGCGCACTATTGACACATATGAAAACAAAGAACAAAAAAACAACAATGAAAAAGCATGCATTAAGGGTAAATAATCATGGATTATTACTGTGACGGGGAAGCTAGAAAGTGCTAATAAATGGCCGGGCTTGCGCACAAGCGGGACTCATTCGACCGCAGGGCGAACATATTCGACAGATGTAAAAAAGCCCCGTCTTTCGACGAGGCTTCTTAATAAGTGGCGGAGCGGCTGGGCCGGCATTCCGGCGGGACTCGAACCCGCGAATGCCTTCGGCAGCGTGACAGGCCGCTCAGCTCTCAAGGTAATAACCAAGGTTAATAGGTTAACCAACTGAACTACCGCTTCACTCAGTATTGAGGATACAAAATTTGAACGAAAAAAAGCCCAAGCATTTCTGCTTGGGCTTAGTATAAGTGGCGGAACGGCCGGGCTTGCGCACAAGCGGGACTCATTCGATCGCAGGGCGAACATATTGGACAGATGGAAAAAAGCCCCGTCTTTCGACGAGGCTTCTTAATAAGTGGCGGAGCGGACGGGACTCGAACCCGCGACCCCCGGCGTGACAGGCCGGTATTCTAACCAACTGAACTACCGCTCCACACTAT
>NZ_RSEJ01000202.1 GCF_009910675.1 Photobacterium alginatilyticum
AAGAACGAGGCAAGCAGAATTACAATGTAACTATTTCTAACAAAAGATCAAAGAACGAGGCAAGCAGAATTACAATGTAACTATTTCTAACAAAAGATCACACATGTCTATCAATTCACCTAACGTAATTAGTCTACGMTTATTCCATAYAAGTCTATCARTTTACATGCTGTCATTAATTACMAAAAGTTTCAAATCATACAAGTTRTCTCAACATAATATTCTACAATCTAGKCATCTAGTACTYYCATACTCCATTCAAATCAAAATCGTCACAACTTCAAGACATGGACCGTCAKRTACCAAACAACCGAATGAGSAATCCCCAAKACACACCTGAGTTGGAATASTCRAGCGTCCCCGAATATTCCTCGGCAAGGTGTCCCAGRCATCATTCCTTYGCTAMAYGAAAATTTCTACGAGRCGTTCAGWAATTTAAAYAATTCAACACTCCAGGTGCAACACGCGTTATTACACCCAAGATCGAACTATTWAATTTCCCGAACCTATCTAMATGCAAAKCACTATGTGTCCTAAAACTAATGCAACCCTCCCATTTTCAAAAAGAATACAAGTTTGAAAGTTTGAA
>NZ_RSEJ01000203.1 GCF_009910675.1 Photobacterium alginatilyticum
TCTGATCCGGATCACAGACTTGGCTGATCAGGATCAGTGACGATCTGAGTGTATTTTTGCGATTTCTTTCCATCTTTTTGGTGTTATCTTCAATTTCCTTTAGAAGGTTCTTGCTTGGCCCGAAATTCATCAGTTTTATCTTCTATTTTCAGTCCTTGTACTCTTCAAATCTTCCATTTKACCCCTCCATCTTGCCAGCTTCAYATTAATYMACCTAAAAYAGGCAAATTAACASRAAATTATGTAAAAYAKTGTAAAACMATAAAATGCACTARACGTGATTAATTAATATCAATTAGCATTTTATCTTTRGCAAAAYRGTYYMTTTTATATACCAAAAATATACACTTTTACGCACGWATCAYACCCCCCAACTAGCYCRATACTCKYCCTYGAGTGTCGCAARCGATAATTTAGGTGCGGAAAAWTWCTGATTTCACTAATTAAACATGAAATAAAAGATATCTTAYTGTCGTGTAAGTGACGATTGCACTTCGCACATGCAAGATGCCTTTAAACCTTTAAGTGTCCTTAAAKGACGAGTTATAGTCTCGTGAGGGTTTACCAGGACGCTACCCACAAACATCTA
>NZ_RSEJ01000204.1 GCF_009910675.1 Photobacterium alginatilyticum
ACTATCAAAAATGAACAGAAAATGAAAAACACAGCAGCTTAGGCACCAAATCCAACTAAAATGTGGTGTTCAACTATCAGATTCCCCGGCAGCGGCGCCAAAATGACTGTCTGCCCGCCACGTGTGTTTTTACCACACGCTTTGGCCTCGCAGGAGCACGAGGTGCAGTTGCAGTTATTTAAAAAGGGAAGTTTTGTTCCCAAGTCAGTCCGAGGAACCTGATCTCTTGTTAAACGCACGTTTAGAGTCAGATCTGGTTTAATCGTGGACCGGGGGCGTCCTAGTGGGTTGTCGGGCCACTAGTCGGGTCTCCCCTGGTCTGGAAAGCCTTTTAAACAGACCCTAGAGGTCTGGTTTTATCACAAATCAGTCCTTAGAGTTTGAAATAGTTACACTTTTAGTCCTAAATACTTGTTTTAATCGATTGTAAGCCTAAAACATGCAATTCTACACGTTATAAAAGGTAATCAACGATCAAACAAAAGTAAAACTCAAGTAAACAGCAAAGAACACGAAATATAAGTGAGAAAACACGAAGAGAACTCACGAATATGAACGATAATCAACGTATGGTGCACCAATTGATGA
>NZ_RSEJ01000205.1 GCF_009910675.1 Photobacterium alginatilyticum
TATAGTAGCAGCCGAAAAATAAGCACGTGAATCCAAATCTATACCTACTGTATACATATGGTGAGCTCATACTACACAACCAATTAAACCAATTCTTAAAATTGCATAAACTATACCCAAAGCACCAAAAACTTCTTTTTTTCCTGTTAAATAAAGTGTAGATTGTCTGACAATACCAAAAGCTGGTAAMATCAAAATATATACTTCAGGAWGASCAAAAAAYCAAAACAAMTGTTGATAAATAAGAGGATTACCTCCAGTTCTTGGATYAAAAAATGAAGTATYTAAATTACGMTCAGTTAACAACMTAGTAATAGCCCCTGCTAAAACCGGTAGAKATAAAACCAGTAAAWACACTGTTACAAMCACAGTTCAAMCAAATAAAGTTATATGTTCTAATGAAATAGMACTTCTACGTAAATTTTTAGTAGTACACATAAAATTAATACCACCTAAGATAGATCTTAACCCTGCTGCATGTAAACTAAAAATAGCTAAATCTACTCTACTTCCAGGGTGCCCCATTGTTCTTAAAGGTGGGTAGACTGTTCACCTAGTCCCACAACCTATATCTACAAAACAAG
>NZ_RSEJ01000206.1 GCF_009910675.1 Photobacterium alginatilyticum
GGAATCTCTTTTGATCAAGCGAGTACCAAGCTCGATACTACTAATGCTTGCTTTACTAACAGCAGCACTTGCCGTGGGCTTTACTGACTAATGAGKTCTCTGACGGCACCTAATCGGAAAGAGATAGGTTTTCTTAATCTCCCTCGGAGCTGCCTGGAAAGATCCTCTTCTCACATCTCTTTTTCGTACCTTAAAGCATTCTTCAATGGKAACAATAGTACAAGACAAAGAGAAGAATGTAAGAATAGCAAGGAAAGTAGGCAATAGAAAGAGAGTATTGCTCTCAAACGACTGTAATCGTATAGCTAGTCTGAGGCTTCGTTGACTGAGAATACTGCCCGGTAGGGCCCGCCTCAAAGCATGAGAAAGAGAAGATTCACTTTCAGATCCTGGCCTTGGTAGAATTTTTCTTTGATTGGGATTTTGATTGAAAATATGTTAGGCCGGTTCCTCATGTACCTAAGAAGCCGAGGCAATCTCGATGAAAGCCAATTTTTTTTCCTACTCAATATTATTTATAGAAATAGCACTCGATCAAAGGGGAGCATAAGAAAATTCAGTGGTTGAAACCTCTGTAATCAAT
>NZ_RSEJ01000029.1 GCF_009910675.1 Photobacterium alginatilyticum
GTGCCAAAATAACATAAGCTATTTTGTATTGGTCACTCAGTTCACTGATGCCAAATTTGCTTTCACTTTTAAAAAGTGAAGACAAAAGGTTTGACTAATCATTTCACGAGTGCCCACACAGATTGCATGGTCAAATTGTTAAAGAACAGACTGACTTATCGTTGCTGGCTTAGCGCCTTGCTCCGTGTCAGTGAGGTCGCATTATAGAGACTTCGATCACGTTGGCAAGGGGCTTTTTGAAATAAATCTGTCATTTTAGCTTAAGCGCGCAATTATCGAACAATGACGCACTTTTTGATGCAAATCACACCATGGCTTCGCTATTCTCATCTATATAAATAAGAAAAGGTCACTGTCATGCCATCTTCATTACGTCCCTATAAGGGAATTTACCCGACACATGCTAATAATGTGTACGTTGACGACTCAGCAGTGTTAATCGGCGATATTCTATTAGGGGATGACGCCAGCATTTGGCCTTTGGTTGCCGCGCGTGGCGATGTAAACCACATCCGCATTGGTGCCCGTACCAATGTACAAGATGGCTCGGTGTTGCATGTCACTCGTAAATCAGCGGAGACCCCAAATGGCCACCCGTTAATTATAGGCGATGATGTGACAATCGGTCACAAGGCGATGTTGCATGGTTGTCAGGTGGGGAACCGAGTATTAGTCGGCATGGGAGCAATTTTACTCGATGGCGCTGTTATAGAAGATGATGTAATCATCGGGGCGGGAAGTTTAGTACCTCCAGGAAAGCAACTGGCTAGCGGTTATTTGTATGTCGGCAGCCCAGTCAAACAAGCCCGCCCCCTCAGTGATAAGGAACGGGCTTTCTTGCCAGCTTCCGCCGACAACTATGTCCGGCTGAAAAACGAATATCTTGCCGAGCAATAATCAAGATTACTCAATCTCGATATCCCCACCTTGATTGAACTCTTCATCTTCAATCATCGTTTCTGCCAACTCTTCCAAGTCAAAGCGGTTGGCAGCAAAGACACTAAGGATATCGGCTTCTTCGACCAGCGGCTGCGCCGCTTTTTTCTGAAGCCAGGAAAGGCTTACCCAACAAGTAATTAATGCCCCTGCCTGCTGGGCCGGAAAGTTAACCGCTTGTTTTTCACTGTCCCACAACTGGATATCAGCAAATAATATATCTTGATTCATCTTTATTCCTGCATTGCTCGGCGTAACTCGTTTTTCACCTGCTTGGCTCCCGGGCGAATCCCCCGCCATAGCATAAAGCTCTCAGCGGCCTGGCCAACCAGCATACCCAGGCCATCTAATGTCTTGCCTGCGCCCAGATCTCGGGCCCAATGGTTGAAAGCCGTCGGCTTCGGGCCATATACCATGTCATAACAGGTAACAGCCGGCTTAATTAGTTTATCCGAAATACCAGGGAGCTGGCCGCTAAGTCCCGCAGATGTTGAATTGATGATCACATCAAAGTCTGGTTCTTCCAGCGCTTCCAGTGCCACGGCATCAATATTGCCATACCCTGAAAACAACTCGGCCAACTGCTCGGCCTTGGCCAATGTTCGGTTTGTCACTACCACCTGTTCGGGCTGTTGCGCCAGGATAGGCAAAATCACCCCACGAGCAGCACCACCAGCCCCGATTAAGAGAATGCGTTTACCGGCCAGCTCGACTTGGTTTTGCAGCAGATCCTGTACCAAGCCTTCACCATCGGTGTTATCACCCAGAATGACACCATCATCCAGTTTCTTCAACGTATTCACAGCGCCCGCCAATTTAGCCCGCTCCGTCAGTTGAGAGGCATACTGATAGGCATCTTCTTTAAAGGGAGCAGTAATATTGCAGCCGCGGCCACCTGAGGCAAAGAAGTCATCAGCAGCCGCCTTAAAACCATCAACAGGTGCAAGCTGCGCGGTATACGTCATGGCCTGAGCGGTCTGGCGAGCAAACAAGGTATGAATATAGGGGGATTTACTCTGGGCAATCGGATTGCCGAAAACAACGTACTTATCCATGTGGCTATGCATTCCAAATAAAACAGGGTCGATAAATCGACCCTATCATTGCTATATCACAAGCTCAAACGTTTCGTATCCGGTTACCACTCTCGTGGTTTGAGGTAATGTTGATACAACTCAGCCTCAGGCGTTCCCGGCTCCGGCTCATAGCAATACTCCCAGCGGGCCAGCGGCGGCATGGACATCAAGATAGACTCTGTCCGGCCGCCACTTTGCAAACCAAACAGGGTACCGCGGTCATACACCAGATTAAATTCGACATAACGCCCACGGCGATAGAGCTGAAAGTTACGCTCTCGCTCGCCAAACGGGGTAGGGTGGCGCTTTTCAACGATCGGCAGATACGCATCAATATAACCATTGCCGACAGCCTGCATATAACTAAAGCACTTTTCAAATCCCCATTGGTTGAGATCATCAAAAAACAATCCGCCAACACCGCGGGTTTCATTACGGTGAGGCAGGAAGAAGTATCTGTCACACCATTCTTTATGCTGCTGATACACATCCTCGCCATAAGGGCCGCACAAGGCTTTCGCGGTATCATGCCAGTACTGGCAGTCTTCTTCGAAAGGGTAGAAAGGTGTCAGATCAAAGCCACCGCCAAACCACCACACCGGGGCTTCTCCTTCCTTTTCGGCGATAAAGAAACGGACATTGGCGTGCGAGGTGGGCACATAAGGGTTGTTTGGATGAATAACCAGAGATACCCCCATCGCCTCAAAGCTGCGCCCCGCCAGTTCCGGCCGATGGGCCGTAGCCGATGCCGGCATTTGGTTACCAAACACATGAGAGAAGTTGACGCCGGCCTGCTCAAACACCTGCCCCTGGCGCAATACCCGACTGCGACCACCGCCGCCTTCCTTTCGCTCCCACTGATCCTGTTCGAAAACAGCCGCACCGTCTTGCTGTTCTACAGCCTGACAAATACGGTCCTGCAGATCTAACAGAAACGCCTTTACCGCTTGTTTGCTGACATCTTGCATATTGTTTTTATCCTTGGCGGAAAACTTCCCCTGTCTGGGCGTCACGGATCTCAGAAGGATTTTGCCGTCCTCCTGTCTCCCCTTGTAAAATAGCCGGTAGATACTGGCCTAACTTTTCTTTCACCTCTTCGGCACTGCGTCCCGGCTCCTGTCCTGTCAGGTTAGCACTGGTTGAGGTCAGCGGCTTACCAAACTGACGACATAACTGCTGCACCAGCGGATGATCGGTCACCCGAACGGCTATGGTAGAAAACTGGCCGGTAAGAAAACTCGGTACTCCGGCCTTGGTTGGCATCACCCAGGTGACCGGCCCCGGCCAAGTGGATTGAATCCGCTGCATTTGCTCGGCAGTTAGCTGGCTATCATCAACATAAGGCTTCAACTGCTCATAGTCGGCAGCAATCAAGATCAGCCCTTTTTCGACCGGGCGTTGTTTCAGTGCCAGAAGCTTCTGTACCGCTTGCTCATTATCGGGGTCGCACCCTACACCAAAAACCGCCTCGGTAGGGTAGGCAACAACCTCACCTTGCTGAAGGGCAGCAACTACTTGCGCTAAATTTTCCACATTATCCTCATTATTGATCCCAGCTGACGCCAGATTTAACCATCTGTTTACCTATTTTACCCACTCCAACCTCGCAACTCCATGCTCGTAACATAATGAGACAAAATCACTGACGCAAACGTTTTCCTTCTGAAAAAATCACCGTATAATGCGCGCAAAAGTATTCACGCCTTCATATTATGCAACCCAAAGGAGATAGGGATGAAAGTTGGGATTATCATGGGCTCCAAGTCTGACTGGCCAACCATGCAGCATGCAGCTGAAATGCTAGATCGCTTCAACGTGCCTTATGAAACCAAGGTGGTTTCTGCTCACCGTACTCCACATCTACTTGCCGAATATGCCGAAACAGCCCACGAGCGCGGGATCAAAGTCATTATTGCCGGTGCCGGCGGTGCTGCACATCTTCCCGGCATGACAGCAGCTTTCACTAGCGTACCGGTACTGGGAGTGCCTGTTCAGTCCCGTGCACTCAAAGGAATGGACTCACTACTTTCAATCGTCCAGATGCCAAAAGGCGTCGCAGTCGGTACCCTGGCTATTGGTGATGCCGGTGCGGCGAATGCCGGCCTGTTAGCCGCGCAAATCATTGGCACCCAGGATGCCACAGTGATGGCCGCCGTTGATGCGTTCCGCAAAGAACAAACCGACACGGTGTTGGACAATCCCAATCCAGCAGAGGATGCATAATGAAGGTTTTGGTACTTGGAGCCGGACAACTGGCACGTATGATGGCACTGGCCGGGGCTCCGTTAAATATCGAAGTCTTCGCCTATGATGTCACCAGCGGCCATGTGGTCCACCCGCTGACCCAGCAGTTGATGATGAAAGGGCTGGATACCGCCATCACCTATGCCAATGTCATTACCGCAGAGTTTGAGCATATCCCGCACGATATTCTTGACGCCTGTGCTGCCAGCGGAAAATTTCGACCGACCACCGAGGCTATCAAGGCCGGCGGTGATCGTCGCCTGGAAAAACACCTGCTTGATCGCGCTGGCGTTGCCAATGCAAAGTACCAACTCGTCAACACCCGTGACGATCTGGAGCGTGCCATCGACACGGTCGGACTTCCGATGGTGCTAAAGAGTGCCCTGGGCGGATATGACGGGAAAGGGCAGTGGCGAATAAAGTCTCAGGAAGATGTTGAACCAACCTGGCAAGAGATAAGCAACTTCCTCAAAGAAACCCCTGATCAGGCAATTGTTGCCGAGGAATTCGTCTCGTTTGACCGCGAGGTCTCGCTGATCGGTGCCCGTGGCAAGAACGGCGAGATCGCCATCTATCCACTGACAGAAAATATTCACAGTAACGGTGTCCTCAGCCTGTCGATTGCAAAAGAAGGCAACTGCGAGCTGCAAACCCAGGCTGAAACCATGTTCCGGGCACTGGCCGAGTCGCTCGACTACATCGGGATACTGGCCATTGAGTTCTTTGATGTGGGCGGCAAGCTACTGGTCAATGAAATTGCTCCCCGGGTCCACAACTCCGGTCACTGGACCCAGCAAGGTGCGGAAACCTGCCAGTTCGAGAACCACCTCAGAGCCGTATGCGACATGCCACTAGGCGATACAAGCCTGCTGCGCCCAACAGCGATGGTCAACATCCTCGGCGAAGACACGCTGCCGGATACGGTCATGGATCTACCGCAATGCCATATTCACTGGTATGGCAAGGAAAAGCGCCCAGGGCGAAAAATGGGCCACATCAATGTCTGCGCCAGCTCCACGGCAGATCTGAAAACCACACTGGATGAGCTTGCCGAACAATTAGATCCCGTCGCCTTTCCTGCTGTTCGCTATTAGGCAGCCGGTACACCCCAATACTAAAAAAGCCAGCATCAGCTGGCTTTTTATATCAATAACCGTTTCTTAATCTTGATAGGTGTGACACTTTCTGTCGGCACACTGGTACTTCACACCACTCGCCAGCTTCTTCTCGATCAGCAGGCCAAATCCGCAAGCCTGGCACTGGCCTGCAACCGGCTTGTTATTCACTGCAAAGCGGCAGCCCGGGTATTGATCACAGGCATAAAACAGCTTTCCGTAGCGAGACTTGCGCTCCATAAGGTGCCCCTTGCCACATTGCGGGCAAGTCAGCTTGGTATCCTCAGCCTTTTTCTCAGGCGATTCGATATGCTGACAGTCCGGATATCCCGCACAGCCAATGAACATACCGTACCGCCCTTGGCGAAGCAGCAATTCGTCACCGCAATCCGGGCAGGGTTTGCCCAAGTATTTCACCACATGGCCATCATTGTGGTTCAGCGACTTGATGTAGCCGCACTCGGGATACCCAGAACACCCGAGAAAAGGACCGCGCTTACTATTGCGGATAACCAGCTCCGCCCCACACAGGGGACAGCTCTGCTCCTGCTCCAAAGCATGCTCATGAGCTGAAAACAATTGATCGTTAATTTTACCAGTCATACAACTCTTTATTCGCCAGCCAGAGAGGAGTCAATTAGTGGATATACCCGTCTTCCGCACCGTATAACAGCTCTTCCATCTGGCTATAGGCACTTTCATTGCCAGGTGCATTAAACAGCACCATCAAAATAATCCACTTCAGATCATCTAGGGCAAATTCAGAGGTTTCCAGCTCCATCACCCGGTCAATAACCATCTCACGGGTATCGCCACTCAGTACATGGATCTGCTCAAGATAAGTAAGGAAGCCGCGGCAGGTAATATCCAGCCGAGTCATTTCCTGGGCGGTGTATACACGAATAGAAGTGACAGCACTGTTATTCATGTAAGGGGTGTTCTCGGTGTCTTGCAATGCAGCCAGCTTCTCTAACCATGTCAGAGCTTTATAGATATCGTCCTGATGAAAGCCTGCACGCAGAAGCTCGTCTGAAAGTTCGTCCTGATCAACCAGCAATTCCACATCGCTGTGGATATAGGTTTCAAACAGGTACATAAGGATATCCATCATAACTAGCCCCTCCTCGTTCTGATATAGCCACCGGGCACTGTAGTGACAACACCTTGCAATTCTAATTCCAACAATTGCATCATAACTTCATGTACGGGTTGTTTACAGCGTTCAGCAACTACATCTACGGGTGTTGCTTCATTGCCTACGTTAGCCAACACCGATGAAAATGGCAATTCCTCATTTTCAGGTTGCGGTAACGATGAGTCTAACTGGTTATTTTTCACACACTCCGTCAGCGAACCAACCTCTTCAAAAATATCGACCGGGCTTTCTACCAATTTAGCACCAGATTTAATTAATGCATTACATCCTCGGCTTCCCGGTGAATGAATCGAACCGGGAAGGGCAAAAACTTCCCGTCCTTGCTCCAGTGCGTAACGCGCTGTGATTAATGAACCACTTCTTTCGGCAGCCTCTATCACTAATACGCCAACGGACAACCCGCTGATCACTCGATTACGCCGGGGAAAATTTTGCGGGCGCGGTTTCTCATCCGGCCAGAACTCCGACACCAAGGCGCCTTGCTCGATAATTTTGCCGGCCAACTCCCGGTGGCGGGCAGGGTAAATCTGTTCCAGTCCCGAGCCCAACACCGCAACAGTCGCCCCACCATTTTTTAACGCTCCGTAGTGCGCCAGCCCATCGATGCCAAGCGCCAGACCGCTGGTGACAACATAATTTGCGGCAACCAGCGATGCGGCAAATTCATAGGCCGATTCACGGCCATCAATACTGGCTGAGCGACTGCCAATCACGGCTATCTGGGGTTCGTGCAGCCAATGAGGTTCACCACGAACAAATAATAGGGGAGGGGCCGACGCTATTTCTCTCAGCAATGGCGGATAACCGGGCGAGTCCAGCGTCAAGATAGTATGCCGGTCGCATTCAGCCCACTCCAGACAACGTTCAATACGCTGGTACTGCGGCCGGAGCAGACTGGATACCTGCTTAGGCTTGAACCCGATAGCCTGGAGCTGTTCGGCTGACATCCGGCAAAGCTGCTGCGGCGTTGCATGTTGCAATAACTGACTGATTCGATTCCCACCCAGATACGGTACTGCAGCCAGGGTTAGCCAACTCTCGAGATCATTCATCATAGCGGCGCATCGGTAACAGGCGGCGGCAAAGCCAGTACCGTTGGCACAAAAGGTTCAGTCGCCTTCATGACTACTGCCAGGCTAAAGTGCTCATACGGCCGGATCACCATGGCCTCCCCAAGCCCGATCTTGCTCAATGGATACTGATTGCTGATATAACGGCTGCTTTTGTACTGATACCCGCCTTTCTCACCTTCCACCACAGCGCCGGACCGATACAGACGGAAGACATGGCCCGCCGAGACGTTATCCAGATGGCCGCGATCAATCACAACAACATCCGAGGCGGCAATATAGCTCTGGTTGTCGAAGTGGCCTAACAGCATAGCCCGGATATCCCGTGGCGGCTCGGAGGGAACAAAACTGAGCGAGCCTTGTGTATGGGGCAAAGAAGCTGGCAGCAACACATCATTTTGACGGAGTTCCTGGCGAAGAGACTGGAGACGGACCTGGCTGAGCTCCTCTGTTGTTCCAACGACGGTTACCTTGGCAATTTCTTTCAGCCCCCTGACCGGATCGATATCCTCCCCTTGTGATAGCTGCCGGGTAAAGAGCTTTCCGGGTCGATACACCCACCACTCACCGGGTTCCAACACCGAATCAACCCATATTGTATCGCCGGGTGACATGTAACTCTTTTCCTTGCTGTCTCCCAGCACTCTCGGCAAGCGCTCGACATCGCCCGAGGTCAACAGCCGGTGTTCGGCCAGATAGGGCAGTAACACCGATGCCTGCAAGGTCGTGATCGGCGATCGTTTGATCCGGATACTCGGTGAGAGCCTGACCACCTTTTTCTTTAGCAGGTGCGGCTGGCCATTGCGCCAGACAAGACGCAGCTGATCTCCGGGATAAATCAAATGCGGATTATCAATATAGGAATTGGCCTGCCATAGCTTGGGCCACAACCACGGGTTGGCGAGGAAACGGGCAGAGATATCCCATAAGGTATCGCCTTCTTTGACGGTATATTCCGACGGCGCGCTGGCTATTACCTTCGGTTGAGAAGCATTGGCCCAGCTCGACACCGGCAGGATCAGCCCCCAGAGCAACACAAACAGCCTCACGCATTATCCTCCCGAAACATACACTTATAATCACTATCCATTGAAAAGTGGCACCTCTGGCAGCTGGTGTCTACGGCTGCCAGCAGCAATGGCACTGTTTTTCGGCGCACTTCACTGCCAACAGCCCCGTTTTACACCCGGGCACGCGTGATTGTGCTCCCGGCAGACAGTTTTGCGGAAAGATGAAAGCGCAAGAGTGCCAACATTCGTTGCCAATCAGCAAAACTCGCATCATCTAATCCCGTCAGGTGCTATTATTTGCGCTTTAAAATGACTAGAATTAGAGCAAATAAGCTACGTTAGTTTTCAGCACTGTCTATTTTTACGAGTACCTATGTCTGTATTGCAAGTATTAACATTCCCTGATGAGCGCCTGCGCACCGTCGCCAAGCCTGTTGAAGCCGTAACACCTGAGATCCAAAAAATTGTCGGCGACATGCTGGAAACCATGTACGACGAAGAAGGCATTGGCCTGGCAGCGACTCAGGTTGATATCCATCAGCGTATCGTCGTGATCGATATTTCTGAAGAGCGCAATCAGCCAATGGTACTGATCAATCCTGAGATCACCGAAAAGCGCGGTGAAGACGGAATTGAAGAAGGCTGTCTGTCTGTTCCGGGTGCACGAGCACTTGTGCCGCGTGCCGCGGAAGTATCCGTCAAAGCCCTTGACCGCGACGGCAAAGAATTCACTTTCGACGCTGATGATTTACTCGCTATCTGCGTCCAGCACGAGCTGGATCACCTAGCCGGCAAACTGTTTGTTGACTACCTGTCGCCTCTGAAGCGTCAGCGCATCAAGCAAAAGCTAGAGAAAATTAAGCGTTTCAACGACAAGAACCAATAATCGAGGTTACCTTGAGCAAACCGTTACGTATTGTATTTGCTGGTACCCCAGACTTCGCCGCCCGTCACCTGGCGGCGTTGTTGTCTTCACAGCATGATGTTATTGCCGTCTATACTCAACCGGACCGTCCGGCAGGGCGCGGCAAAAAATTAACCGCCAGCCCGGTCAAGAATATTGCCCTTGAGCACGATATTCCGATTTACCAACCGGCCTCGCTGCGCAATGCCGACGCTCAGCAGGAACTGGCAGCACTCAATGCAGATATCATGGTCGTCGTCGCATATGGCCTGCTGCTGCCAACAGAGGTGCTGGAAACACCGAAGCTGGGTTGTATTAATGTCCACGGGTCTATTTTGCCGCGCTGGCGTGGTGCTGCCCCGATCCAGCGCTCTATCTGGGCCGGCGACACAGAAACCGGTGTCACCATCATGCAGATGGACGAAGGGCTGGATACCGGCGATATGCTAAAAATTGCCACCCTGCCAATCGAGGCAAGCGATACCAGCGCCACTATGTATGAAAAACTGGCCGAGCTGGGTCCGGATGCACTGGTTGACTGTCTGACAGAGATTGCAGCTGGCACCGCCGTCGCCGAAAAGCAAAATGACGAGCAGGCCAACTACGCCAAGAAGCTCAGCAAAGAAGAAGCCAAGATCGACTGGTCGATGGATGCAGCCGCTATTGAGCGCTGTATCCGTGCCTTTAATCCTTGGCCGATGAGCTACTTTGCGGTTGCCGAGCAAAATGTCAAAGTGTGGCGAGCCGAAGTTGAGACCGACAACCAGGGCAAAGCACCTGGCACCATCCTCAGTGCCGACAAGCAAGGCATCCTGGTTGCGACGGGAGAGGGCGCACTGCGTCTTACCGAGCTGCAACCTCCAGGCAAAAAAGCCATGAAGGTGCAAGATTTACTCAACTCGCGCCGTGACTGGTTCGAGCCCGGCACCGTACTGTAATAACCCAAGCCAGTGCTTGCACTGGCTTTTCTTTTCCGCCAACGGAATCGAAACTATTCTGCCGCTAACGTGCCCGCTGAACCATCACGGTATGTTGACGGAAACAACTTCAGGAAATACGAATGAATGTAAGAGCCGCTGCAGCCAAGGTGGTCTATCAGGTTGTTGATCAGGGCCAATCCCTTTCTAACGCTCTGCCTGCTGCCCAGCAAGATATCAGAGAACGTGACCATGCCCTGCTACAGGAAATCTGTTATGGCGTACTGCGCTGGCTTCCTCGCCTGGAATCGGTCACCAACCAGCTGATGGACAAACCACTCAAAGGCAAGCAACGGGTTTTCCATCACCTGATCCTTGTCGGCCTGTACCAGCTCGGCTACATGCGTATTCCGGCCCATGCCGCCGTGGCAGAAACCGTGAATGCGACCAAGAACCTGAAAAAACCTCAACTTCGCGGTTTGATCAATGCCGTCCTGCGCAACTACCAGCGTCAGCAAGACAGCCTTGACGAACAATCACTCAGCCACGATGCCGGCAAATACGGCCATCCTGGCTGGCTGCTTAAACTGTTGAAACAAAGCTACCCGACGCAATTCGAATCGGTCGTTGACGCCAACAACACCAAGGCGCCAATGTGGCTGCGCGTCAACCGCCGTCACCACAGCCGTGATGAATACCGTGAGCTATTGGATGCCGAAGGCATTGCCACCGACCTCCATCCCGAGGCCCAGGATGCCCTTCGACTGCACATCCCTTGTGATGTCAGCAAGCTGCCGGGGTTTGCCGACGGTTGGGTCTCGGTGCAAGATGCAGCGGCCCAGCTATCGGTAGAATACCTGGCCCCGCAAGCCGGCGAGCTGATCCTCGACTGCTGCGCGGCCCCCGGCGGCAAAACGGCCCATATCATGGAGCGCCAGCCCGAAACGCAAGTTGTTGCTATCGACTGCGACGAACAGCGTCTGGCCCGGGTACACGACAACCTGCAACGCCTGAAACTCGATGCCAAGGTTCTATGTGCCGATGCCCGCTACCCGGCGCAATGGTGGCAGGGCGAGCAATTCGACCGCATTTTGCTGGATGCCCCTTGCTCAGCCACCGGGGTGATCCGACGCCACCCGGACATCAAGTGGCTGCGCCGTGCCGATGACATTGAGGCACTGGCCCAACTGCAGGCAGAAATTGTCGATGCCATGTGGCAGCAGCTCAAGCCTGGCGGTACCCTAGTGTATGCGACGTGTTCAATCACCCCGCAGGAAAACAGCGAGCAGGTGAAGGCTTTCCTTGGCCGTACCAGTGATGCAAAGCTCATTGACAGCGACCCGGCCCAACCCGGTCGCCAGATCCTTCCCGGCGAGCACGATATGGACGGTTTTTACTACGCCGTCATACGTAAAGCCCTAATATAAAAAACTAAGTCCTTCGAAATCAGAGGTTATGAATGTAGCCTCTGACAAGAAACGTAGTAATCTAGGCAGAAAGAATCATCAGGCATATGCTATGAAAATTATCATCCTTGGCGCAGGTCAGGTCGGTGGCACACTGGCGGAAAACCTGGTCGGCGAGAATAACGACATCACCATCGTCGACAAAGATCCCGAGCGTCTTCGAGAATTGCAGGACAAGTACGATCTGCGAGTAGTACAAGGTTTTGCCAGCCACCCCCGTACCTTACGGGAAGCCGGTGCGCAGGATGCCGACATGCTGGTTTCGGTCACCAACTCCGACGAAACCAATATGATTGCCTGCCAGATAGCCTTCACCCTGTTTAACACCCCGAACCGGGTCGCACGTATTCGCTCTCCGGAATACCTGAAAGAAAAAGAACACCTCTTCCAGTCCGATGCCGTGCCCGTCGATCACCTCATCGCTCCGGAAGAACTGGTCACCGGCTATATCGAACGCTTGATCGAATACCCGGGCGCCCTGCAGGTCGTCGGCTTTGCCGAAGACAAAGTCGGCCTGGTTGCCGTCAAGGCCTACTATGGCGGTCCGCTGGTCGGGAATGCCCTATCGGCCCTGCGCGAACATATGCCGCATGTCGATACCCGTGTCGCCGCCATTTTCCGCCAGGGACGACCAATCCGCCCGCGTGGGACTACCATTATCGAAGCCGATGACGAGGTCTTCTTCGTTGCAGCCAGCAACCATATCCGCTCGGTAATGAGTGAGCTGCAGCGACTGGAGAAGCCCTACAAGCGCCTGATGATCGTCGGCGGGGGTAACATCGGTGCCGGTCTGGCCCGCCGCCTGGAGCAGACCTACAGCGTCAAGCTGATCGAGCGTAATCCGGAGCGGGCAGAAAACTTGTCCGAGATGCTGGAAAATACCATAGTCTTCTGTGGTGACGCCTCGGATCAGGAACTGCTGAGTGAAGAGCATATCGAGCAAATCGATGTCTTCATTGCCGTGACCAATGACGACGAAGCCAACATTATGTCGGCGATGCTGGCCAAGCGGATGGGGGCCAAGAAAGTCATGGTGCTGATCCAGCGCGGGGCCTATGTCGATCTGGTACAGGGCGGTACCATCGATATTGCCATCTCGCCGCAGCAGGCAACCATCTCGGCACTCCTTACCCATGTGCGCAAAGCCGATATTGTCAACGTCTCGTCGCTACGCCGCGGTGCGGCAGAAGCCATCGAGGCCATTGCCCACGGTGACTCGAGCACCTCGAAAGTGGTCGGCAAGGCTATCGGCGATATCAAACTGCCACCGGGCACGACCATTGGTGCCGTGGTTCGTGGTGACGAAGTTCTGATCGCCCACGACCGAACCGTTATCGAGCAAGATGATCACGTTGTGATGTTCCTGGTCGACAAGAAATATATCCCAGACGTAGAACGCCTGTTCCAACCTAGTCCGTTCTTCCTGTAAAAAATTATGGTCAATTACCGTCCCATTTTATTTGTTATAGGGCTGGTCTTATCCAAGATCGCCCTATTCATGTATGTACCCACTCTGGTGGCCTTCTTTACCGGCACCGGTGGTTTCATCGACTTTGCTACTGCCGTCCTGCTCACCCACTCGGTGGCTTTCCTGTGCCTGACGTTTGGTCGTACGGCTGAGTTCAAATTGGGGGTCAGGGAGATGTTCCTGATCACCACCTTTGTGTGGACCATTGCCAGCGCCTTCGCCGCACTGCCGTTTGTGTTCATCAACCATATCAGCTTTACCGATGCCTATTTCGAGACCATGTCGGGGATCACCACCACCGGGTCCACCGTACTCAGCGGACTCGACACGATGGCCCCGAGTATTCTGCTGTGGCGTTCCACCCTGCAGTGGCTTGGCGGGATCGGGTTTATCGTCATGGGTGTTGCCATCCTGCCGATGCTCAACGTCGGTGGTATGCGGCTGTTCCAGACCGAGTCGTCAGACTGGTCAGATAAAAGCTCGCCGCGAACCAAGAGCGTGGCCAAGAATATCGTCAACGTCTACCTGATCCTGACCGGACTTTGCGTGATTGGCTACCAGCTCACCGGGATGAATACCTTCGATGCCATTAACCACGCTTTTACCACCTTGTCGACCGGCGGCTACTCGACCTCTGACGGCTCGATGAACCACTTTTCCAACAGCGCCCACTGGGTCGCGATCGTGTTCATGTTTGCCGGAGGCCTGCCGTTTTTGTTGTTTGTCCAGGCATTGCGCAAGAAAGAACCGACGGCCTTACTGAGCGATGCCCAGGTGCGCGGCTTTACCCTGCTGGTGTTCTCCGCCGGGCTGGCCGTCGCCCTGTGGCTGACCTGGCAGCTCGATTACCGTTTTATCGATGCCTTCAGGGTGTCGCTGTTTAATATTATCTCGGTCGTAACCACGACCGGCTTCGGACTGGAAGACTTTACCGCCTGGGGCCCGTTCCCGACGATTATTTTTGCCTTCGTCATGCTGGTAGGCGGCTGCTCCGGCTCGACGGCCGGCGGGGTCAAAATCTTCCGTTTCCAGGTGGCCTTTGCCCTGCTGCGCAAGCAGATGATGCAGCTGATCCATCCGTCCGGCGTCTTTATCCAGCGCTATAACGGCCGACCGGTCACAGACGGTATCGTCCGCTCAGTGGTGGCCTTCGCCTTAACCTTCATCATTACCATTGTGATTGTTGCCGCAATCCTTGGCATGATGGGGCTCGATGCTATCACCAGTATTACCGGGGCTGTAACCGCCGTCGCCAATGTCGGACCGGGAATGGGAGAGGTCATTGGCCCGACCGGCAATTTTGCAACCTTGCCGGATATGGCCAAATGGACCCTGAGCTTTGGCATGTTGATGGGAAGACTGGAGATCCTGACCGTACTGGTGGTCTTCTTCCCGGCCTTCTGGCGTAACTAGTTACCCGCAGAAACCAATTACCTGTAGAAACCAAAAGAGAGCCTGAGGCTCTCTTTTTCTATCGGCTGTATGCGCCCTAGACTGGTGTCACATAATAATAGACGGCCAAAAAGTGGCACACCGTTCCGCCCAGCACAAACACATGCCAAATCGCATGGTTATAGGGCAGGCGGTCATTAACATAAAAGATAACTCCCAGCGAATAGATCACCCCGCCGAGTCCCAGCAGCACCAACCCGCCTGTCGATAGTGACAGCGCCAGCGGGTAGACCGCCACCAGCGCCAGCCATCCCATCACCAGATAGGTTGCCAGCGACAGGCGCTTGAACCGGTAGACAAAGGCTATCTTCAGCACAATACCAGCCAATGCAATGGCCCAGATCACGGTCATCAGGCCAATAGCCAGCGGGGTGCGCAGCGAGATCAGCAGGAAAGGGGTATAGGTACCGGCGATCAGCAAATAAATCGCGCAGTGATCAAAGGTTTTAAGCGCGCGCTTGGCTCGCTCAAACGGGATGGCGTGATACAGCGTCGATGCCAGGTAGAGCAAAATCATACTGCCACCATAGATGCTCAGGCTGGTAATGCTCAGCGCATCCGCATTGGCCTCGATAGCCTGGTTGAGCAGCAATACCAGGCCCACGATGCCAAAAATCATGCCCAAGCCATGGCTCACGCTGTTTGCCACTTCTTCTGCCACAGAATATCCGGGGTCTGACGCCATACTCTTAGCCATCCACTGTTGTCCTTACTAGAGTTAAAACTCAATAGATAGCTAGTATGGCACAGTTTAGCTTACAGGTGTAAGCTGAAATTCCAATTCAGTCCCGGCCTGACGCAAGCCGCCCGGATTCGCCCCAGCGTTCTTGTCAGGTCGTCTGATCAAGATAGTCGAGTATCAGCTCTCCCGCCTGTTGCGGACAGGTCGTGGCCGGTACATGGTATTGCCGCTTAAGCTCGCCACGACCGAGGAAGCCAGACAACATACCGGACAAACCATTCAGTCGCCGATCGACCTCGAACCATAGCTGCAGGCCGTCGCTGTCGCGGTAGGCAACGACTTCCAGCTCTCGCCAGCGGCCGTGAAACGGGCCGGACACCGGCACAAACTCAAACTCCTGGACAAAAGGCAGCTCAAAGCCATCAGCCGCCTCGCACTCGACCTGCCGGATCCGCAGGCCGGCTTGCTCCAGCGCGGTAAACACACCGTCCATCAAGGGATCCGGGCGAACCGTCAAGATATCTTTATCCTTGGGATCGAATGCCAGCGGAATATCCAGATGGGTTTCCAGCCAGACCTTGGCATCACCGATGGTAATAGGGGTATTCAACGGCAGTGCCAGTTCGGCGTCGAACAGGCGTTCCTCGCCGGCTTCGATGGTAAACGCCTCGGGCAGAGACCAGGTTGCCAGCGTGCAGGTCTGGCTGACTTTCTCGGTGCGGTGCTGGCTGTCGCCCCGGCTTGATGCTACTTCTTCTTCATAGCGGCAGCACAGGAACAAATGGATATTACTGACCGCCTGCGCAGTCTCTCCACCATGAACATGGATAGACACAGGCAGGGTTTCTCCGGGGATCAACACATCACGCTGCAAAACAGTATCGACTTTCGCCGCCCCGATCCCAAGGCTGGCGAGACTTTTACGAAACAAAGACATAACGACTCCTCACTCCTGTAGCAAGCTATGAAACAGGTTTATAGTGCAGCGAATAGCATTATGCTGCAAGGAGTAACCGGAGATAAAACCAGGAACAAAAAGCGGAGCCTGGGCTCCGCTTCAAAAAGTCACTCGGTTTATTTCAGCTTATTTCAGCAATTCGATCGTTGCCTGACGGGCAGCCTCGGGATCCCGGGCCATAATGCCGTCCACGATCCGTTGATGGATGTCCAGCTTGAGAACCCGGTCACGGGTAATGATCCTAAAATAGCTTTCAAAAACCGCCTTGAACAAATTGCCGAACGGGCTGATAAAGTGGTTGCCCGAGGCAAAATAAATCAGCTGATGATATCGGGTATCGACTTCAATCCATTTTTCCTGATCAAACGTCTCGCCCAGTTTATACATCTCATCCATTAGCGACTGCAGTTCTTCACGATCCTCATCGCTGGCATGAATGGCCGTTAGTGCCGCCGCCTCCGGTTCCAGGGTCATACGAACCTGCTGGAATTCATTTACCAGTTCCGTGTGATGATCGAAGCTCAGCCAGGCAAGCAAATCCTGATCCAAATAGTTCCAGTTTTTTTTCGGCAGCACCCGGGTGCCGATCCGTGGGCGGGGAAGTACCATCCCCTTGGCCGCCAGCATTTTGATCGCTTCGCGTACTGCTGTCCGGCTCACGCCATACATTTCGCCCAATTCCACTTCTCCCGGCAAAATATCACCAGGAACCGTTTCTCCACGTAAAATCCGCTGGCCAATCGACTCTGCCAGTTTATAAGATAAATTACGGTTGGTGACCAACCGCTGCTGTTCCCGTTCCATTCAGTCCCTCCCGGGCTATTTTTTATAATAGTTGCCAGCTACGCGCATTAGACCACAAAGCTCCTGCCGAGAAACAGCTTATCTTCACAGATGCCGATTCAACTAACATTTTATTGCTTTAGACCCGCCGAATGCGGCCTGAAGCGCAATTTTTATTGGTTACTTTTCGCTCGACATCACAATCGCTTACTGCTATTCTCCCGGCGAAAAATATACAACCAGACCAATATCTCCGCACAGGATCGGTTTTGCCAGCAAGAATAACGGCGGAGATATTTCGATTAATTTGGCCACGGATGCGCCTGACAATAGGTGAACCATGCGTCCAGCATCTCCCGTCAGGTATGTAAGTACCCCTCGTAGTCCCTCTCGTTTGCGTGCAACCTCCCATGCGCCGACATTCAAGGCCAGGAAAGCGCCACAGCATGTCGCCGAGGTCCATACAATAACGACTGCAGAGCCCGTCATTGCCCAGCAATGTGCTGATAACGAGCAGGCAGCATAGACTCACTGCGTTCAATACCAAAGACAGCCCTCTGCGGCTGTCTTTTCTTTTGGTGCCGGTGTCGCATCCCGTTTGTATCGTTGCCGGGTTTGGGGTAATTTACCCCCAATAAAAATATGATTATAGAATCAAAATAGATTCACTCGGCCTAACTTGTGGAGAAAGAAATGAAAACCCATCGCGTCAACGAACTGATTGAACTATTGCATCCTGAATGGCAGAAAGAACCGGCTCTCAACCTGGTCGAGTTTCTGCTCAAGCTGGCTGAGGAAGCAAAATACGAAGGCAAGCTGGAAGCGCTTACCGATGATGTGCTGATTTACCACCTGAAAATGCGCAACAGTGACAAGCAGGAAATGATCCCGGGCATCGCCAAAGACTGCGAAGACGATTTTAAAACCGCCATCCTGCGCGCACGCGGCATCATCAAGTAACCGCGACGGTTAACCCCAATCTTTCCCGATGGCCGAGCCTGATGCTCCAGCGTTCGGCCATCAGCCCCCTTCTGTTATACCCCACCAGCGCCCTATCTGTATCTGTTTCTCAAACTATGACCTTGTTAGAGTTATAACAAAATCGTCTGTAATATAATCAGCTGATAACATCTGTTCGCTAATTACAACATTATCGGTCAGGCAATGTACCTGCCGACGCCCCTAGCTATATTTAAAAATATGGGGTAACCCAAGGAAAGTAATGTCATGAACCATGAGAAAATCAAAATAAAGGATGTCACACCGCAACAATTCAACCCCAAAACCCACAAAGGCACCTCCGATCGCTTCAATCCGGGTAATCGAATCTATGTCCGGGCCGTAAAGGGGATCTATCAGAAGCTACGCCAGAAAATGGGCTGGCTGCTGATGATCCTGTTTATGGGCATCCCCTGGATCCCCTATGGCGATCGCCAGGCTATCTTGCTGGATATCGGCCAGCAGCAGTTTAACTTCTTCGGCACCACCCTGTGGCCACAGGATCTCACCCTGCTGGCAACCCTGTTTATGATCGCGGCCTTCGCCCTGTTTTTTGTAACCACCTTTTTGGGCCGGGTCTGGTGTGGCTATTTCTGTCCGCAAACCGTCTGGACCTTCATCTACATCTGGTTCGAGGAAAAACTTGAAGGGCCGGCCAACAAAAGGCGCAAGCAGGACAGCATGAAGCCAACTGGCAAGCTACTGGGCAGAAAAGTCCTCAAGCATGCCGCCTGGCTGGCAGTAGCCCTTGCCACCGGCCTGACCTTTGTCGGCTACTTTTTCCCGGTCAAAACACTGGTGGTTGATTTCTTTACCTTCAATGCCAGCTTCTGGGCAGGTTTCTGGGTACTGTTTTTTACGGTCTGTACCTATGCCAATGCCGGCTGGATGCGCTCAATTGTCTGCATCCACATGTGTCCGTACGCCCGCTTCCAGTCGGCGATGTTCGACAAGGACACCTATATTGTCGGCTATGACACCGATCGCGGCGAAGCCCGCGGCCCCCGCTCGCGCAAGAAAGATCCCAAGGAGCTGGGACTCGGTGACTGTATCGACTGTAACCTGTGCGTCCAGGTGTGCCCGACCGGCATTGATATCCGTGACGGACTGCAATACGAGTGCATCAACTGCGGCGCCTGCGTCGATGCCTGTGATGAGACCATGGACCGCATGGGTTACGAAAAGCGCCTGATCAGCTATACCACCGAGCACAAACTTGAAGGGCACACAACCCATGTTATGCGACCGAAGCTCATCGGCTACGGCGCGGTGATGATCGCCATGGTCGGGTTGTTCTTCTTCCTGCTGGCCTCGGTACAGCCAATGGGACTGGACGTGATCCGCGATCGCAACCAGCTGTTCAGAGTCAACACCGAAGGATTGGTTGAAAACACCTATACCCTGAAGATCCTCAACAAAACCCAGCAGCAGGCCGTCTACACCCTGAGCGTCAAGGGCATTGAAGAGATTGAATGGTACGGTCAGCAGCAGGTAACTGTCGAAGCCGGTGAAGTCTTCACCCTGCCGGTCAGCCTGGGGGTTGACCCCTACCTGTTGCAGTCGCCGATTGCCGATATCACCTTTATCATGGAGCGGGGAGAGGGTGAGGATAAAATAGAACTTCAGACCGAAAGCCGCTTTATCGGAGAGTTACGCTAACCTCTAGCAAAGTAAAGCAAAGTTATGTAAAGAAGGGCCGCTGACGGCCCTTTTTTATTATGATGCTATCCCCAAGTAATTCTCGCCGGAGCGAGCATCTTGAAGTCGCTTGGGTATATACTGACAGGCTCTGATACTGGCTGCGGAATTTTTCATATGACACAACAAGATGGTTTTAGCTTTTCTGATTTGACCCCCGAGCTGCTGCTCGATGCACTCGACAGTGTCGGAGTCCGTGCTGAGTCAGGCCTGCTTCCCCTAAATAGCTATGAAAACCGGGTCTACCAGTTCAGTGCCGAAGACGGTGCCCGCTACGTTGCCAAGTTCTACCGTCCGCAGCGCTGGAGCAATGAGCAAATCCAGGAAGAGCATGACTTTACCCATGAACTGCTCGAGCAGGAGATACCGGTTGCCGCGCCAATCGCCTTTGAAGGCCATACCCTGCAGCATTTCGGTGAGCACCGCCTGGCGCTCTTTCCCAGCATGGGCGGACGCCAGTTCGAGGTCGATAACTTTGACCAGCTGGAATGGGTCGGGCACTACCTCGGCCGCATTCACCAGGTAGGCCGGCGACAGCCTTTTGTGCACCGTCCGACCATCGGGCTGGATGAATACCTTCATCAGCCACGACAGCTTCTTGAACAGGCCGATTTCATCCCCGACCACCTGAAGACAGTTTTCTTTGCCGATCTCGATCTGCTTATTCGAGAGCTGGAGCAGCACTGGCATACCGACTGGCAGTCACTGCGCCTGCACGGCGACTGCCACCCCGGCAATATCCTCTGGCGTGACGGTCCGTTATTTGTCGACCTGGACGACGCCCGCAACGGCCCTGCCATACAGGATCTCTGGATGATGCTCAACGGCGATCACCATGACCAGCTCGCCCAGCTCGATACTATACTGGAGGCGTACAGCGAGTTTGCGGACTTCAATCAGAAAGAATTGCAACTAATTGAGCCTTTGCGCGGTCTTAGAATGGTGCACTATATGGCTTGGCTCGCCAAACGCTGGCAGGATCCGGCCTTCCCCCGTGCCTTCCCCTGGTTTGCCGATAACAAATACTGGGAAGGACAGGTGTTGGCGTTCAAAGAACAACTCGCCGCTTTAAACGAACCACCATTGCAGCTGATGCCGCAGTGGTAAGAAAACGAAAACACAAATGGAACAATAACCTTGGTTATTTCAGTCCTTTTTAAGGGAGTACCTCGCAACATGTTTAAGAAACTACTCGCGCTGGCAAGCGTCGCTTTACTGTCTTTCTCTGTTCAGGCAGCTAAATTCACAGAAGGTGATTACTACAAAGTGCTGGATCTGCCGCAGTCCACCAGCCCGGTTGTCACTGAGTATTTCTCATTTTTCTGTCCGCACTGTAATAGCTTTGAGCCAATGATCCAGCAGCTGAAGAAAACCCTGCCGGACAATGCCAAACTGCAGAAAAACCATGTCTCTTTCATGGGTGGCTCCATGGGGCCATCAATGAGCAAGGCCTATGCCACTTCCGTGGTCCTTAATGTCGAGGACAAAATGGTGCCGGTCCTGTTCAACCGTGTCCATGGGATGCAAAAACCACCTCGCAATGACCAAGAACTACGCCAAATCTTCATCGACGAGGGGATCAGTGCCGATGACTTCGACGGTGCCTTCAACAGCTTTGCCGTCAACTCTATGGTTAACCGTGCCAACAAAGCCTTCCAGGACAGCGGCCTGACCGGTGTACCAGCCGTTATCGTCAACAACAAGTACCTGGTACAGACAGGCAAAGTTAAATCGGCCGACGAGTACTTCGAGCTGGTTAACTTCCTATTGAAAAAATAACCCGTTACACTTGAAAAGAAGGGCCGCTTGGCCCTTCTTTTTTTTTGGAGACCAGGGAAGAGCGCGTGGAAAAAATCCTGATCAGTGCCTGCCTGTACGGCCATGCCGTACGGTATGACGGTAACGACAACCTCGTTACCCATCCGCTTCTTGATGAGTGGAAAAAACAGGGGCGGTTTGTCGTCCTCTGCCCCGAGATCAGCGGCGGTCTGCCGACACCGCGACCACCCGCCGAAATCCAGACCGACGGCAACGTCGCCACCATCACCGGCGATGATGTGACAGCCGCATTTCATGCCGGTGCCCAGGCAGCCGTTGCACTTTGCCGGCAGCACAATATCCAACTTGCGCTGCTGAAGGAAAACAGCCCTTCCTGCGGCAGTCACTTTATCTATAATGGCCAGTTTGACGGCACCAAGGTCACCGGACAGGGGCTGGCAGCGGCGGCCCTCACCGCACACGGCATCAAAGTATTTAGCGAATATCAGCTTGACGAACTAGCATTCGCCCTCAACAGCCTCGAAGATAAAACCTAAATAAAGCCGACGAAACCTCAGCCATTAGACAACCTGCGCCGTCAGTTGCTTCAACAGTCGATCCATCGCCCGGTAGCCCAGCGCCTCGGCCAGATGTCCCCGCTCTATCTGTGCGCAACCAGCCAGATCAGCAATGGTCCGGGCAACCTTGATGATCCTGTGATAGGCACGAATAGACAGCCCAAGCTGATGCAGGGCCGTCTCGAGAAACTCGGCATCGGCTTTGGCAAGTACGCAGTGTCGGTCCAGCTCCCGGGTCGACAGCAGGGCATTGACCTTGCCGGAACGTACCAGCATCTCTTCTCTGGCCTGCCAAACCCGATTTTTGACATCTGCCGTCGGTTCACCCCGGTCGCCACCTTCGGCCAGTGTGCCGCGCGGCAGGGCCGGGATTTCAATCGACATATCAAAACGGTCGAGCAACGGGCCGGACAGGCGTCCGAGATAGCGCAGGATGGCCTGCGGATTGGTTCGGGCCTGGTTTCCCTCGTAATACCCGGTCGGACTCGGGTTCAGCGCCCCAATCAGCTGAAAACGCGCCGGAAAGCAGGTCTTGCTGGTCGCACGCGATATCACGATTTCCCCCGATTCCAGCGGCTCGCGCAGTGAGTCCAGCACCTTGCGCTCGAACTCCGGCATCTCATCCAAGAACAAGATCCCGTTATGGGCCAGAGAGATTTCCCCCGGCCTCGGCACCGAGCCGCCGCCGACCAGTGCCGCCATCGAACTTGAATGGTGAGGAGTCCGAAACGGCCGGATGCGCCAGTTACCCTCATGCAATGCCTGCTGGGTCAGCGATGCCACTGCAGCGGTTTCCAGCGCCTCATCAACAGTCATCTCCGGCAGCAAATCACACAACCGCGAAGCCAGCATCGTTTTACCGGTACCGGGTGGGCCGAGAAACAGCAAATTATGGCCTCCGGCAGCAGCAATCTCCAGGGCCCGCTTGCCCTGTTGCTGGCCTATGATATCTTGCATGTCACGGCCGGAAGAGTGCGGCGCTGGCGCATTTTTCGCCTCGCTGCGAACGCGCAGTTCCAGCTGGTGCTGCCCGCATAACTGCCCGCAGACGGCCAGCAGATCCGGTGCCGATTTATGAATATGCCGACCCACCAGGGCCACTTGCTCCCCGTTGCTGTCGGGCACCACCAGGCAACGGCCAGCCTGCTTCGCCGCCAGCGCCGCAGGCAAGGTTCCCTTGACATGACGCAGCTCGCCAGAAAGCGCCAACTCGCCTAAAAATTCATAACTTTGCAGGCTATCTGCCGGTATTTGCTCAGAAGCGGCCAGGATCCCCAAGGCTATCGGCAAGTCAAAACGCCCGCCTTCCTTGGGCAGATCGGCCGGTGCCAGATTCACCGTAATACGCCGGGAGGGAAACTCGAAATTGGCATTCACAATCGCACTGCGTACCCGGTCCCGGGCTTCCTTGACCGTCGTTTCCGGCAACCCGACCAGCGTCAGCGCCGGCATCCCGTTACTGATATGCACTTCAACCGTTACTGGCGGTGCATCGACACCGACGCAGGCACGGCTATGAACAATCGCAAGAGTCATGATCTCTTTCCCCGGTGAAATATCACCCATTTAAGTTAATAAAAATAAGAAATTCCGTTTCACAAATAGCCTATTTATGCACAAAGATTGCTAATTAATTTTCACTTTTTACTTGTCATGCGACAGATGTCTGTGTTACCACTTAGGAAGAGCAACAAATAAACAATAAAACTGGACAGACAGTAGATGCCATTTAACGCCAACGCTATCGCACTCATTCTCATCGTCATCGTGGTGATTATTTCACCGCGAGAGGGGCTGGCAGGCGTAAAGTAGCAACAAACACAACAAACGCAGAAAGCCCCCGCACCGAACGGTCCGGGGGCTTTTTTTTAGACATTGGATGTAATTATGCTGGAAATACCACCAATACAGCTTTCAGCAACACACGAGCAAGGAAAAGGGGAGCAGCGATGACGGGAGCAGAGTTAGTTGTTAAAGCGCTGCAGCAGCAGGGGATATCCACGGTCTTCGGTTATCCGGGCGGGGCTATCATGCCCATCTATGACGCACTCTATGACGGCGGGGTCGAGCACATCCTCTGTCGCCACGAACAAGGTGCCGCCATGGCAGCCATCGGCATGGCCAGAGCCACCCAGGATGTCGCCGTCTGCATGGCCACCTCCGGTCCGGGAGCGACCAACCTGGTTACCGGCCTGGCGGATGCCTTTCTTGACTCCATCCCGCTGGTGGCCATCACCGGACAGGTTGCCAGCTCGCACATAGGGACCGATGCGTTCCAGGAAATGGATGTCATCGGTATGTCGCTGTCCTGTACCAAGCACAGCTACCTGGTTACCGATATCCACGAGCTCGCCCCGACGCTGGCCGAGGCCTTCGAAGTCGCCAAGAGCGGCCGCCCCGGTCCGGTCATTGTCGATATCGCCAAAGATGTCCAGCTCGCTCAGGCGCCGGTCGAGACACTGCCGTTTGTTGCGCCGCCGGCCATGCCGGTCGCCTCCGATGAATGCATCGCCAACGCCCAGCGCATTTTGTCGCAAAGCCAGCGCCCGGTGCTCTATGTCGGCGGCGGGGTACAGCTGGCCAAGGCGACCCAGACCGTACGTCATTTCCTGACCATGAATCCAATGCCTTCGGTGAGTACGCTAAAAGGGCTCGGTACCATCGAGCGCCACGACCCTCACTACCTGGGCATGCTCGGCATGCACGGCACCAAAGCCGCCAACCTGGTGGTACAGGAGTCCGATCTGCTGATCGTTGTCGGCGCCCGCTTTGATGACCGGGTAACAGGCAAGCTGGATACCTTTGCCCCCCACGCCAAGGTGATCCACCTGGATATCGATGCAGCCGAGTTTAGCAAGCTACGTCATGCCCATGCCCCGCTGCGCGGTGATATCAATACCATTCTGCCGCAGCTTGAGCTTTCCCAGGATATTACGCCGTGGGTAGAACGCAGCGAGAGCCTGCGATCCGAGTTCAAGTGGCGCTATAACCACCCCGGCGATCTCATCTACGCACCGCTGCTGCTGAAACAGCTGTCGGACATGATGCCAGACAGTGCGATGGTCTCGACCGATGTCGGCCAGCACCAGATGTGGGCCGCGCAGCATGTCCAGCCTCGCGAGCCGCAAAATTACATAACCTCGGCCGGACTGGGCACCATGGGTTTCGGTCTGCCGGCCGCCATGGGAGCCAAGGTCGCCAGACCGGACGATGAGTCAATTCTGGTCTCGGGCGACGGCTCCTTCATGATGAACGTCCAGGAGCTCGGCACCCTCAAGCGCCGACAAATTCCCGTCAAGATGGTCCTGATCAACAACCAGCGGCTGGGCATGGTACGTCAGTGGCAGTCATTGTTCTTTGACGGCCGCCATAGCGAAACCATCCTCGATGACAACCCGGATTTCGTTACCCTGGCCAGTGCATTCGGCATTCCGGGCAAAACCATCACCACCAAGGCCGAGGTAGAGCCGGCTTTGAAAGAAATGCTGGAGAGCGAAACATCGTACCTGCTTCACGTTCTGATCTCCGAAGAAGAAAATGTGTGGCCTCTCGTTCCGCCCGGCGCAGCAAACCAAGATATGCTGGAGAATACTTAATGGATAGATATTTACTCGACATCAAAGCGGATGATAAGCCAGTATTATTAGAGCGCGTACTACGCGTCATTCGTCACCGTGGTTTTATCATCAAGCAAGTCACGGCAACACAAAACCATGAAAGTAAGATAGCCAGTGTAGAAATAATCGTAGACAGTGACCGCCCCATCAGCACGCTTATCAATCAAATAGAAAAGCTATGGGATATCCGCACGGTCAAAACAACAATATTGGAACAGCGTGATTAGCGCATAAGGAAGGACACAAAATGGCAAACACAGCAGATTATATTTGGTTTAACGGTGAGCTTGTTCCATGGCAAGATGCCAAAGTACACGTACTGACCCACGCAATGCACTACGGGACCTCTGTTTTTGAAGGGATCCGCTGCTACGACACCCCCAGCGGCCCGGTCGTATTCCGTCACAAGGAGCACATGCAACGCCTGAAGGATTCGGCGAAAATCTACCGCTTTCCAATTCCCTACTCAGTCGACGAACTGATGGCAGCCTGCCGCCAGACCCTAAGCGAAAACAAGCTGACGTCGGCCTATATTCGCCCGCTCGGCTACGTGCCGAATGTCGGCCTTGGTGTCTGCCCGCCGCCGGAAACCGAGATGGACCTGATCATCGCCGCGTTCTCCTGGGGCACCTACCTGGGTGAGGACGCACTGGCCAACGGTGTCGATGCCATGATTTCCAGCTGGAACCGTGCCGCACCAAACACCATTCCGACCGCGGCCAAAGCCGGCGGTAACTACCTGTCCTCACTGCTGGTCGGCGGCGAAGCACGACGCCACGGCTATGCCGAGGGTATCGCCCTGAGCGTTGACGGTTACCTGTCCGAGGGGGCCGGCGAGAATATCTTTGTTGTTCGCAACGGGGTGATTTCTACGCCACCGGCCACCAGTGCCATTTTGCCGGGTATCACCCGAGACTCGATCATGACGCTGGCCAAAGAGCTCGGCTACGAAATCCGCGAAGAAAACATTGCCCGCGAAGCGCTGTATCTGGCCGACGAGGTGTTTATGACAGGCACCGCTGCTGAAATCGTACCGGTTCGCAGCGTTGACCAGATCACCGTCGGTGAAGGACGACGCGGTCCGGTGACCGAAAAGATCCAGTCGACCTTCTTTGGCCTGTTCAACGGCCAGACCGAAGACAAGTGGGGCTGGTTGGATCCGGTTTACCCAGAATCAGCCGATAAATAAGTTAACTCACATAGCCGCCCGGTCCTTCCTCCGGGCGGCTAGAAAAAGGAATTTGCAGTTATGCCTAAGTACCGTTCAGCCACCACGACCCACGGCCGCAATATGGCCGGCGCCCGCGCCCTATGGCGTGCAACCGGTGTAAAAGACGAGGATTTTGGTAAACCCATTATCGCGGTGGTGAACTCGTTTACCCAGTTCGTACCGGGCCACGTCCACCTGAAAGATATGGGGCAGCTGGTGGCCGGCGAGATCGAAAAAGCCGGCGGGATCGCCAAAGAATTTAACACCATCGCCGTCGATGACGGTATCGCGATGGGGCACGGCGGCATGCTGTACTCCCTGCCGTCACGCGAGCTGATTGCCGACTCTGTCGAATACATGGTCAACGCCCACTGCGCCGATGCGATGGTGTGTATTTCCAACTGCGACAAAATCACCCCGGGAATGCTGATGGCCGCACTGCGGATCAATATTCCGGTGATCTTTGTATCGGGCGGACCGATGGAAGCGGGCAAGACCAAACTGTCTGATCAGATCCTCAAACTCGATCTGGTTGATGCGATGATCCAGGGTGCCGATCCGACGGTGTCCGACGAGCAGAGCGAGCAAATCGAACGTTCGGCCTGTCCGACCTGCGGCTCTTGCTCGGGCATGTTCACCGCCAACTCGATGAACTGCCTGACCGAGGCATTGGGTTTAAGCCAGCCGGGCAACGGCTCGATGCTGGCCACCCATGCCGACCGCGAGCAACTGTTTATCAATGCCGGTAAGCGCATTGTCGATCTAACCCGCCGCTACTACGAGAAAGATGATGCCAGCGCGCTGCCGCGCAGCATTGCCACCAAGAAAGCGTTCGAGAATGCCATGGCACTGGATATCGCCATGGGCGGCTCGACCAATACGGTATTGCACCTGCTGGCAGCCGCGCAGGAAGGCGAAATCGACTTTACTATGGAAGACATCGACCGGATGTCGCGCCTGGTACCGCACCTATGCAAGGTCGCACCGTCAACCCAGCAATACCATATGGAGGACGTTCACCGTGCCGGCGGCGTCTACGGTATCCTGGGCGAGCTCAACCGAGCTGGCCTGCTGCACAGCGACTGCTATAACGTACTAGGACAGACCTTCGCCGACTCGCTGGCCCATTATGATATTTCGGTAACAGAATCGCAGGAAGTCAAAGATTTCTATCGCGCCGGCCCTGCCGGTATCCGCACCACCAAGGCCTTCTCGCAAGACTGCCGCTGGGACAGCGTCGATGACGACCGTGAAAACGGCTGTATCCGCAGCAAAGAGCACGCCTTCAGCCAGGATGGCGGATTGGCAGTGCTATCGGGCAACATGGCCGTTGACGGCTGTATCGTCAAAACCGCCGGTGTCGACGAAAGCTGCCTGACCTTCCGCGGACCGGCCGTAGTGTTCGAAAGCCAGGATACCGCTGTTGAGGGGATCCTCGGCGGCAAGGTGAAAGCGGGCGATGTGGTGGTGATCCGCTACGAGGGGCCTAAAGGCGGGCCGGGCATGCAGGAAATGCTGTACCCGACCACCTACCTCAAATCCATGGGACTGGGTAAAGAGTGCGCCCTGATCACTGACGGCCGCTTTTCCGGCGGCACCAGTGGCCTGTCGATCGGTCATGTTTCCCCAGAAGCTGCTGCCGGCGGGACCATTGGTCTGATAAAAGACGGCGATATCATCGATATCGACATTCCGAACCGCAGCATTGAACTGCAAATCGACGAGCAGGAGCTGGCTCAGCGCCGCGAGGTGAACAACCAGCAGGGCTGGCAGCCAGCCGACCGCCAGCGCGAGGTGTCTTACGCGTTACGTGCCTATGCACTGCTTGCCACCAGCGCCGACAAAGGGGCTGTCCGAGATAAAACCAAGCTGGAAGGATAGAATGATGAGCGAAGTGAAACAGGCCGGGGATGTAGCGCTACCAAGCGGAGCCGACTACCTTCGCGATATTCTTCGGGCACCGGTTTACGAGGTGGCCCAGGTCACCCCGTTGCAGACCATGAACCGCCTGGCCGCCAGGCTGGGCAACAGCGTCCAGCTTAAACGGGAGGACCGCCAGCCGGTCCATTCATTCAAGCTGCGCGGTGCCTATACCATGATGGCCCAGCTCACTGAGGCACAACGCCAGGCCGGGGTGATTGCCGCCTCGGCAGGCAACCACGCCCAGGGGCTGGCGCTGTCAGGCAAGCAGCTCGGGGTCAGCACCACCATAGTCATGCCGCGTACCACACCGGATATCAAGGTGGATGCGGTCAGAAGCTTCGGCGGCAAGGTCGTCCTTCACGGCGGCAACTTCGACGAAGCCAAGGCCCATGCCGAGATGTTGGCAGCCCAGCATAGCTATACCTTCATTCCGCCGTTCGATCACCCGTCCGTCATTGCCGGACAAGGCACGATAGGCATTGAACTGGTCCAGCAAAACGGCCATCTCAACTATGTCTTTGTACCAGTGGGTGGTGGTGGTCTGGCCGCAGGGGTGTCAGTACTGCTCAAGCAACTGATGCCGGAAATCAAGGTTATCGGGGTCGAGGCAGAAGACTCGGCCTGCCTCAAGGCAGCACTCGATGCCGGTGAGCCGGTGACGCTGGATCAAGTCGGTATGTTTGCCGATGGTGTCGCGGTAAAACGGATCGGAGAAGAAACCTTCCGGCTTTGCCAGCAATATATCGATGATGTGATCACGGTGACCAGTGACGAAATCTGCTCGGCCGTCAAAGACATCTTCGAAGATACCCGTGCCATTGCCGAGCCTTCCGGGGCTCTGTCGCTAGCCGGGCTGAAAAAATATGCCGAAGTGCACCAGCTGCAAGATCAGCAACTAGCCGCCATTCTGTCGGGGGCCAACCTGAACTTTCATGGCCTGCGCTATGTATCGGAGCGTTGCGAGCTGGGTGAGAAACGCGAGGGATTGCTGGCCGTCACGATCCCCGAGCGACCGGGAGCATTTCTGGATTTCTGCCATATTATCGGCGGGCGGGCAGTGACGGAGTTTAACTACCGCTACAACGACGATGCTCTGGCCAATGTCTTTGTCGGTGTCCGCTTGCTGCAGGGACAGGAAGAGCTGGACAGCATCATCCACGACCTTCGCAAAGGCGGCTATCCGGTGGTTGATTTGTCTGACGATGAAATGGCCAAGGTCCACGTCCGCTACATGATCGGTGGCCGACCGTCGAAACCATTAAAAGAGCGGCTATACAGCTTTGAGTTTCCGGAATACCCGGGGGCGCTGCTGAAGTTTTTGAATACGCTCGGTACACACTGGAACATCAGTTTGTTCAACTACCGCAACCATGGTGCTGACTACGGCCGGGTATTATGCGGGTTCGAACTGGAAGACCATGATTTGCTGTCATTCACCAGCCATCTCCGTGAGCTGGGGTACCAGTGGAAGGATGAAACAGATAACCCTGCCTATAAGTTCTTCCTGGCGCAGTAACGCCATGTATGACTCACTAAAATAGCAGCCTTCGGGCTGCTTTTTATTCGGTACTGATGCGCTATTTCACAGAATCCAAGTGCTCGATATAGCTACTTATCATGCCTATCTGGTGAGCAATGATCTTGGTTTTCAGTGGCTCCGGCACCTTATCTAACAATTCGATCAACTGTTGGCTCTGAGCATGCTGGTGTACAGACTGCGGGATCGTCCCCTCTTCAATAAACCAGGTCAATGGTCGCCCGGTGATCTCCGCAATCTTCATCAGGGTTGTTATCCTTGGCTCGGTTTTCCCCGACTCAAGGTCAAGGTATGTTTGCCTTGCAATATCAAGGCGCTTTGCCATTGCAACTTGCGAAATCTCTTTCCACTCTCTGGCATCTCGAACTCGCGCCGCAATGTGTGGTTTTGAGCTTTGCATTTAGCCACCATCTGTTAATTATGTCCCTAACTAACCTTCCTCTCAGGCAAAGACAACAAGTTGTAATTGCAGGAAAAAGTGTCAAAGAACGGGAAATTATCTAACAGAATTGCATAAGTTCACTACAGATCTAACGAAACTGTGAGCCTATACAGTCAATGTCGAGCAAAGCAGACAACTTAAATCACCAATGTAAAATATTGTATACATACAAAAAGCATAGTAATTAAATGCGTATTGATATGGAATTTATTTGTCTTTCTGAGTCAGTGCCCGGGTGTATTCCGCCATAAAGCCGGCCAGATTAATACTCTGCTGCAAAATAACATTTCTGGCCGAGTGGGGGAGACGGCTAAAGTATTGTAACAAACGATCTATTTCCTCTTTGTACTCACTTTCCAGGATTTCTATCCCTTCGTCACCGTAGACAAACCAAGTCAGGGGGCGCTCGGTGATTTCCGAAATCTCAGATAGCAGCCTGACTTTGGGTTCGGTCTTTCCAGTTTCCAGATCGAGATAGGTCTGGCGAGCGACACGCAACTGCTGCGCCATATGGACCTGGGTAAGCCCTTTCCACTCACGCGCTTCCTTAATTCGCGCCGCAATTTTCGCTTTGGGATCTGTCATGTCTAACCTCCAATACAGAATTAAATGAATACTGCCCAGCTTTCAATCCTAGGGGTGCATAACATAAGCCAACTTTACAGAAAGAAATAAAATACTTAAAAATCAATCACTTAAAAATATTGTTATTGATGAGATTCTTATTATGAGTTGCAGTTCGTCACAATGCAGATCTTTTTTCCTATTTCGCAATAAAACTAGTCAATCTTGTCTAGAGAGTAGCTTCTCCCATGCTCAAAAACGAGAAAAGGCGCCAAAGTTGGCGCCTTTTCTCATTACTGAGACTCTCAAAAAGTCAGTTATTCAACCGTCACGGCCTTCGCCAGGTTACGCGGCTGATCCACATCGGTTCCCTTGATCAGCGCGACATGGTACGACAGCAGCTGCATCGGTACTGTGTAGAAAATAGGGGCAATCACTTCATCGACACGAGGCATGGTAATGATCTTCATCCCGTCAACCTCTTCGAAGCCTGCCTCGCTGTCAGCGAAAACATACAGCAAGCCGCCACGGGCACGTACTTCCTCGATATTCGACTTCAGCTTCTCAAGCAAGTCATTGGTTGGTGCCACGACGATAACCGGCATGTCAGCATCAATCAGCGCCAACGGACCGTGCTTCAGCTCACCTGCCGCATAGGCCTCGGCGTGAATGTAAGAAATCTCCTTCAGCTTCAGCGACGCTTCCATGGCAATCGGGTAAAACTCACCGCGACCAAGGAACAGGGCATGGTGCTTGTCGGCAAAATCTTCGGCCAGCTGCTCGATTGGCTTGTCGAATGCCAGAGCTTTCTCAACCTGGGTCGGTAGCGAATGCAGAGAATCAACAATCGCTTTCTCTTTGGCCGTATCAATCAGGCCCTTCTCTTTACCCAGGGCGGTCACAAACATCAGCAGCGTTACCAGCTGGGTGGTAAATGCCTTGGTCGATGCCACACCGATTTCGGTACCGGCACGGGTCATGAAGGCCAGATCAGATTCACGAACCAATGATGAGCCAGCAACGTTACAGATAGTCATTGCTGCCATATAGCCTTTCTCTTTGGCCAAACGGAGGGCTGCCAGCGTATCGGCAGTCTCGCCCGACTGGGACAGGGTGATCAGCAGACTATTTGGACGGGTAACAAACTTGCGGTAGCGGAACTCCGAGGCGATCTCGACATCACAGCTCACACCGGCCATTGCCTCGAACCAGTAGCGGGCAACCATACCGGCATTGTAGGAAGTACCACAGGCGACAATCTGCACATGCTCGACATTCTCCAGAATATCGGTTGCACCGTTGCCGATACTTTCAACAATCACAGAATCACTGCCGATACGGCCTTCCATAGTGTTGATCAGCGCACTAGGCTGCTCATAAATTTCTTTCTGCATGTAGTGACGATACTGACCCTTGTCAGCGGCATCCTGCTGCAGGTTAGATTCGTGCACCTCACGAGTGGCCGGCTGGCCGTCAACATCAAAGATATTCACTTCGCGGCGGGTGATTTCAGCCACATCGCCTTCTTCAAGGAACATAAAGCGACGGGTCACATTCAGCAGCGCCAGCTGATCCGAGGCCAGGAAGTTCTCGCCGACACCCAGGCCAATCACCAGCGGGCTACCGGAACGCGCAACCACAACACGCTCTGGATCGCGGCGATCCATTACAACCGTCCCGTAGGCACCTTCAAGCTGAGCCGCTGTTTTCTGTACCGCCTCAAGCAAAGTAGCTGCCGTGCGCAGCTCCCACTCAACCAAGTGAGCAATCACTTCGGTGTCAGTCTGCGAAACAAAAACATAGCCGCGCTCTGTCAGCAACTCGCGCAGTTCTTCATGGTTTTCAATGATCCCGTTATGGACCAGCGCAATGTTGTCACCGGACATATGCGGGTGGGCATTAGCCTCTGACGGCTCGCCATGCGTTGCCCAGCGCGTATGGGCAATACCGGTTCCACCGACAAGCGGTGACTGCTCGACAGCATCGGCCAGCTCCTGCACTTTACCCAGGCGGCGAACGCGAGTCAGATTACTCTCGCTATCAACCACCGCCACGCCGGCAGAGTCATAGCCGCGATATTCTAAACGACGCAGGCCTTCGACAAGAATTTCAGCCACATCACGCTGTGCTACTGCACCAACAATCCCACACATAATCGTTTCTCTCTAAAAGTTTATTCCGATGCCGTACAGATCACCTGTACGCCATGCTGTTCAATCTGTTGTTTCGCTTCGTCACTCAAGCCGTCGTCGGTGATCAGGGTACTGATATTCGACCAGGGAAGCTCAAGGTTGGGGATCTTGCGTCCAACCTTGCTCGATTCGACCATCACCACCACCTCGCGTGACACCTCGGCCATCACCCGGCTCAGCCCGATCAGTTCATTGAACGTCGTGGTACCGCGTGCAATATCAATGCCGTCAGCCCCGATAAACAACTGGTCAAAGTCATAGGAGCGCAGCACAGACTCCGCCACCTGGCCCTGAAACGCTTCCGAATGCGGATCCCAGGTACCGCCGGTCATCAGCAAAGTCGGCTCGTCCTCCAGCTCATTCAAAGCATTGGCGACGCTCAGCGAGTTAGTCATCACTATCAGCCCCTGCTTGCCACCCAGCAAGCCAATCAGGCCCGCCGTGGTACTGCCGCTGTCGATGATGACCCGGTTATGGTCACGGATCCGCTCAGCAGCCGCCTTGGCAATCGCTAACTTACGAACCGAAACATTTTCCTCTACCTCACAAACCATTTCAGTCGGCATCGCAATTGCACCGCCATAACGGCGCAGCAATAAACCGTTCTTTTCCAGGGCGGCAAGGTCTTTTCGAATGGTGACTTCCGAGGTGGCAAAAAACTTCGCCAGCTGATCAACGCTGACTTCACCGGCTTCATTGACCATGGAGACAATGGCATGACGGCGCTGCTGGGTATTTCGCTTCGACATAAATTACGAACTGATAGTTTAAAGTTTCGATTTGAAAGAAATGGTAGCAGATCAAAACTTTCTCGATCAAGATTATGCAATTAATTTTTCATAAAAAAGAAGATATAGTGAAGAAAGGAGAGGGAAGGAAAGAGAATCAATGTGGTCGCTCGGATACAAAAAAGGCAAGGAGAGCCCTTGCCTTTTATTACCCAAAAACGACCGTTACTTTTGTTTTACCGGGCGTTTCCAGCCTTTGATCGTGCGGGCTGGGGCGCGAGTAATGACTAACTCACCTTCACCGATATCACGGTTGATTGTCGCGCCGGCACCAATGGTTGCGCCCTTGGCCACTTTTACCGGGGCGATCAGCTGGGTATCAGAACCAATAAAGACATCATCTTCTATTTCGGTCTTGAACTTGTTGGCACCGTCATAGTTACAGGTAATCGTACCGGCACCGATATTAACCCGATCGCCAATCTCGGCATCGCCCAGATAGGTCAGGTGGTTGGCTTTCGAGCCCTTGCCCAGGCGCGCCTTCTTCATTTCGACAAAGTTACCGACGTGCGAGTCACCCACCAGCTCGGCCCCCGGGCGCAAGCGAGTAAACGGCCCTACCGTACAGTCTTCGCCGACCGTCGCACCTTCAATCACGCTATATGGCCGTACAATCGTGTTGTCATCAATCTCACAGTCTTTCAGCACACAGCCTGCGCCGATCACCACGTTATCCCCCAGGGACACGGAGCCCTCGATAATCACATTGACGTCGATCTCAACATCCGTGCCGCACTGCAGCTCACCGCGTAAGTCAAAACGAGCCGGATCGCGCAGCATTACACCTTGTTCAAGCAAGCGCTCTGCCTGCATCGCCTGATAAGCCCGCTCCAGTCTTGCCAGCTGAATGCGGTTGTTCACCCCTTCAACTTCAATCGCCTTTACCGGGTGGACGGCTTCAACGGCGCGGCCTTCGTTGTGGGCCGTCGCAATAATGTCGGTCAGGTAGTACTCGCCCTGGGCATTATCGTTTTTAAGCGCGGCCAGCCAGCGCTTGAGATCGCCGCCGTTGGCAACCATCACCCCGGTGTTAATCTCCTTGATCAGCTTCTGCTCTTCAGACGCATCTTTCTGCTCGACAATCGCTACCACCGGGCCGTTGCGGCGGACGATGCGGCCATAGCCAGTCGGATCGTCCAGTACTACGGTCAGCAGGGCAATACCGCCCTCTGGCTGGGCATCAAGGAGGTTTTCCAGGGTCTGGCCACTGATCAGCGGCACATCACCGTACAGGATCAGCACTTTCTCGTCATCGGCTAGATCCGGGCAGGCCTGGTTAACCGCGTGCCCCGTCCCCAGCTGCTCAGCCTGCAGTACCCAGTTTACCTGCTCTTCAGCCAGGGCAGCCTTCATCTGCTCCCCGCCGTGACCATAGACCAGGTGGATATTCTCTGCACCCAAGCCGCCACAGGTATCGATGACATGCTTGGCCATCGGCTTGCCCGCCAACTTATGCAGCACCTTAGGTAAATTCGAGTACATGCGGGTTCCTTTACCCGCCGCCAGGATCACAGCACTGAAGCTCATGATAGATAATCCTTCTTGATGCATATTCAATTTTTAACTTCCCGCATTGTATCGGTTCACCTAGGAAGGTTTAAGGAAAATAGATTTTTTTTTGCGAGTAATAACCGGATATCGCCTGCAAATGCAACAAAACACACGGCGTACAGCAAACAATGACAAAACTATCAGATACTCATAGACAGCCAGCACCGCCAGGCAGCAGCTATAAAAAAAGCGACCCTAGGGTCGCTTTTTTGCGTCATGCGCCTGATTAACGCGCTTTTCGCGTCAGCTCGATAACTCGTAGCTGAGCGATTGCTTTAGCCAGGTCACTGGCCGCTTGAGCAAAGTCGATATCGCCGTGCTGGTTGTGGATATGCTCCTCAGCCTGACGTTTCGCTTCTTCCGCCTTCGCAGCATCCAAATCTTCACCACGGATTGCAGTGTCAGCCAGCACCGTTACGGAGCTCGGCTGGACTTCCAGCATACCACCGGAAAGGTAGATGATCTCTTCCTCGCCGTGCTGTTTAGTGATTCGAACCATGCCCGGCGTGATAGCGGTCAGCAGCGGTGTGTGTCCTGCGTGAATACCCAGTTCACCTTCGCTACCGGTCACCTGAACGTTTTCAGCACGGCCAGAGAACAGTTTCTTCTCTGCGCTGACTACGTCTAGATGGAAGGTTATCGCTGCCATGTCGCCTCCTACTCAGCTTAAAGCTTCTTCGCGTTTTCCAATACGTCTTCGATCGCACCGCAGTACATGAATGCCTGCTCTGGGATGTCGTCGTATTCGCCAGCAAGAAGACCCTTGAAGCTGCGTAGCGTGTCTTTCAGGGCTACGTAGATACCTGGGTCACCAGTGAAGACTTCAGCAACGTGGTAAGGCTGAGTTAGGAAACGCTCAATCTTACGTGCACGAGATACAGCTTGCTTATCTTCTTCAGATAGCTCGTCCATACCCAGGATTGCAATGATGTCTTTCAGCTCTTTATAACGCTGCAGAAGGCTCTGCACGCCACGAGCGATCTCGTAGTGCTCCTGACCAACCACTAGCGGATCAAGCATACGAGATGTTGAATCTAGTGGGTCAATCGCTGGGTATAGACCCAGAGAAGCGATCTGACGAGAAAGTACAACTGTTGCATCCAAGTGGGCAAACGTTGTTGCCGGCGATGGATCCGTCAAGTCATCCGCAGGTACGTATACCGCCTGAACCGATGTGATAGAACCAGTCTTCGTTGACGTGATACGCTCCTGAAGTACACCCATCTCTTCTGCAAGAGTTGGCTGGTAACCTACCGCAGATGGCATACGGCCAAGAAGTGCCGATACCTCTGTACCCGCAAGGGTATAACGGTAGATGTTATCGATGAACAGCAGTACGTCACGACCTTCGTCACGGAAACGTTCAGCCATTGTCAGACCAGTCAGTGCAACACGTAGACGGTTACCCGGTGGCTCGTTCATCTGGCCGTAAACCATTGCTACTTTAGACTCTTCAGGATTCTCGACGTTAACAACGCCCGCTTCCTGCATCTCGTAGTAGAAATCGTTACCTTCACGAGTACGCTCACCAACACCAGCAAATACCGACAGACCTGAGTGCTGTAGGGCGATGTTGTTGATAAGTTCCATCATGTTTACGGTTTTACCTACACCGGCACCACCGAATAGACCGATTTTACCACCCTTGGCGAATGGGCAAATCAGGTCGATAACTTTTACGCCAGTCTCAAGCAACTCAGTTGCGTTTGACTGCTCTTCGTAGCTTGGTGCTTCACGGTGAATCGCGTAACGCTCTTCTTCACCGATATCACCACACTCGTCGATTGGCTGACCCAGAACGTTCATGATACGTCCTAGAGTAGCTGTACCAACTGGAACTTCAATTGGGCGGCCTGTGTTTTCAACAGACAAACCACGACGTAAGCCATCAGAAGTACCCATTGCGATACCACGTACAACACCGCCACCAAGCTGTTGCTGAACTTCAAGAACAAGCGTACCGTTCTCTTTTGCATCAACGTGAAGGGCGTCATATACCTGTGGTACAGAGTCCTGCGGAAACTCTACGTCGACTACCGCACCGATGATCTGTACGATCTTACCTGTAGCCATCGTTAATCCTCTAAACTTATTAATTCTTTGCCTTAAACAGCCGATGCACCAGAAACGATTTCTGACAGTTCTTGTGTAATCGCCGCCTGACGGGCTTTGTTGTACACAAGCTGTAGTTCGTCAATCAAGTTTCCAGCATTGTCTGTCGCTGCTTTCATCGCAACCATTCGAGCCGCTTGCTCACTGGCAAGGTTCTCGACCACACCCTGGTATACCTGTGATTCGGCATAGCGAATCAGTAGGGTATCCAGCAGTGCTTTCGGCTCGGGCTCATAGATATAATCCCAAGAGTGGTTGCGCTGCATTTCTTCGTCTTCTGACTTAGGCAAAGGCAGCAATTGATCAATCACTGGTTCCTGAACCATGGTGTTTACAAATTTGTTGTAAACCAGGTACAGGCGATCCAATTGGCCTTCATCATATTTCTTCAGCATTACGCCAACGGTACCGATCAGCTCGTCAACCGTCGGGGAATCTCCCAGACCTGACACCTGAGCGACCACGTTACCGCCGTAGCTGTTAAAGAATGCAGTTGCCTTTGCACCAACAAGCGCCAAGTCAACGTCTGCACCTTTTTCTGACCAGCCTTGAACGTCTGTCATGACTTGTTTGAACAGGTTAATGTTCAAACCGCCACACAGACCGCGGTCAGTAGAAACAATGATGTAACCCACGCGCTTGGCTTCACGCTCTTCGAGATAAGGGTGCTTATACTCGAGGCTACCAAGGGCGATATGACCGATCACTTTGCGCATAGTTTGTGCGTATGGACGTGATGATTCCATCGCGTCTTGCGTTTTACGCATTTTAGACGCGGCCACCATTTCCATCGCTTTTGTGATCTTCTGTGTGTTTTGCACACTGCCGATCTTGTTACGAATCTCTTTTGCGCTGGCCATCGTTACTCTCCGTTAGTAGGTGATCGCAAGCGATCACCAACCAATTACCAAGTCTGGGTCGCTTTGAAATCTTCAACCAGTTTTACAAACTGCTCTTCGATTTCGCCGTTCCAAGCACCCGTTTCATCTACCTGAGATACAAGCTCTACATAGTGAGCTTTGGCATATGAAAGCAACGCAGCTTCGAAGTCAGCAAGCTTAGTCAGCTCAACATCGTTCAGATAGCCTTTTTCCGCAGCAAAGATAACAAGCGCTTGCTCGAAGACAGACATTGGCGCGTACTGCTTCTGCTTCATCAGCTCTGTTACTTTCTGACCGTGGTCAAGCTGCTTCTTGGTTGCTTCATCAAGATCAGACGAGAACTGGGCAAACGCCGCTAGTTCACGGTACTGTGCCAGTGCAGTACGGATACCGCCAGATAGCTTCTTGATGATCTTGGTCTGAGCAGAACCACCTACACGCGATACAGAGATACCTGGGTCAACCGCTGGACGAATACCGGCGTTGAACAGCTCTGTCTGTAGGAAGATCTGACCATCAGTGATCGAGATAACGTTGGTCGGTACGAATGCTGATACGTCACCTGCCTGCGTTTCGATGATCGGCAGCGCAGTTAGGGAACCAGTTTGACCTTTCACTTCACCGTTAGTGAATTTTTCTACGTAGTTTTCGTTTACACGAGCAGCACGCTCCAGCAGACGAGAGTGTAAGTAGAAAACGTCACCAGGGAATGCTTCACGACCTGGTGGACGACGAAGAAGAAGTGAAATCTGACGGTACGCAACAGCCTGCTTAGACAGGTCATCATATACGATCAGCGCATCTTCACCGCGGTCACGGAAGTATTCACCCATTGCACAACCTGCGTATGGCGCAAGGTACTGCAATGCAGCTGCTTCAGACGCCGATGCCACAACCACAATTGTGTTTGCCAGTGCACCGTGCTCTTCCAGTTTGCGCACTACGTTAGCGATAGTTGACGCTTTCTGGCCGATAGCAACATAAACAGAGTAAATACCAGAGTTTTTCTGGTTGATGATCGCATCGATCGCCATCGCTGTTTTACCAGTCTGGCGGTCACCGATAACTAGCTCACGCTGGCCACGGCCGATTGGGATCATTGAGTCAACCGCTTTATAACCAGTCTGAACTGGCTGGTCGACTGATTTACGGTCGATAACACCTGGTGCAATTACTTCAACCGGAGAGAACGTCTCGGTTTCAATTGGACCTTTACCATCGATAGGCTCACCCAGCGTGTTAACAACACGGCCAAGTAGCGCCGGGCCTACTGGTACTTCAAGAATACGACCAGTACCCGTTACTTTCATGCCTTCCTGTAGGTCGGCATATGGGCCCATTACAACCGCACCAACCGAGTCACGCTCAAGGTTAAGTGCCAGTGCAAAACGGCCACCAGGTAATTCAATCATTTCACCTTGCATTACGTCAGCAAGGCCATGGATACGAATGATACCGTCACTTACGGAAATGATAGTACCTTCGTTACGCGCTTCACTTACAACGTTGAATTTTTCAATACGCTGCTTGATCAGTGCGCTAATTTCCGTGGAATTAAGTTGCATGCTCCAATTCCCCAAATCAAGACTGCAAAGTATCGCTCAGGCGGTTTAGTTTTCCGCGTACTGAGTTATCGATGACTAAGTCTCCAGCTCTAATCACAACCCCGGCAATCAGGGTCTCGTCTACACTGCAATTCAGCTTAACCTTACGTTCCAGACGCTCTTCCAGTTTCGCGCTGATCGCGGCAAGTTGGCTATCGTCGAGGGTAACCGCCGAGGTTACTTCCGCATCGATAGTCTTTTCATGTTCATTTTTCAGGAACAGGAACTCGTCGCAGACATCAGGTAGCGCTTTCAGGCGTCCGTTCTCGGCCATCACTTTAATCAAGTTCTGACCGAATTCGTTGAGTTGCTCGCCGCAAACCGAAATAAAGATTTCAGTCAGCTTCTCGGCAGCATAACCACTGTCCAGGACATCCTGAATAGTGTCATTCGTTGCCACCTCAGCAGTAAAGGTGAGCATTTCAGCCCATTGGGCCAGCTCACCTTTCTCAACCGCAAAATCAAAGGCTGCTTTAGCGTAGGGGCGTGCGATAGTAGTCATATCAGACATGTGCTTGCCCCTTTAATTACAGTTCTGCAGTGACTTTGTTAAGAAGATCAGCATGGGCATCCTTATCGATAGAACGCTCAATGATTTTCTCAGCACCAATCACAGCTAGAGTTGCAACTTGTTTGCGCAGATCATCGCGCGCGCGGTTACGTTCTGCTTCGATCTCAGCAAGACCTTGAGCCAGAATTTTGTCACGCTCAGCAAGGGCTTCAGCCTTCGCTTCGTCGATGATTTGAGCTTTGCGTTTATTCGCTTGCTCAACAAGTTCAGTTGCAGTGTGTTTTGCTTCTTTTAATTGCTCAGAAGCATTTGCCTGCGCTAGGTTCAGGTCTTTGGCAGCACGATCAGCGGCTGCCAAACCGTCAGCAATTTTCTTCTGACGCTCTTCAATCGCTTCCATAATTGGTGGCCATACATATTTCATGCAGAAAACCACGAATAGGAAGAAGGCGATTGCCTGACCCAGCAAAGTTGCATTCATATTCACAACGCATCTCCTTAAAAAGGGTTGCTATGGGTCCGTTCGTTTTTATTTATTAACCAGCTAGTTGGCCAACGAATGGGTTTGCGAATGTGAATAGTAGAGCGATTACGATACCGATCATTGGAACCGCATCAAGCAGACCTGCAATGATGAACATCTTAACTTGCAGCATAGGTGCCATTTCAGGTTGACGAGCTGCACCTTCAAGGAATTTACCGCCTAGAAGTGCGAAGCCGATCGCTGTACCCAGTGCAGCAAGACCTACAATGATGCCCACGGCAATTGCAGAAAAGCTTAGTAAAGTTTCCATCACTATCTCCAGTTTATAGTTGTCGGCTAAAGTGCCAGTAAAAAATTAAAAATTTACAAATAATCGTTAATGATTGTCTTCATGCGCCTGAGACAGGTACACAATAGTCAACATCATAAACACGAATGATTGAATTGTAATGACCAGGATGTGGAAAATTGCCCACGGGACCGAGCCCAGCCATTGTGCCCACCACGGCATTAATGCCGCAATTAGGATAAACACCACCTCACCGGCAAACATGTTACCGAACAGACGCATACCAAGCGAAATAGGCTTCGCTAGCAACGACACTACTTCAAGCAGCAAGTTGAACGGGATCATTACCGGGTGATTGAACGGGTGAAGTGCCAGTTCTTTTGCAAAACCGCCAAGGCCTTTGATTTTGATGCTGTAGTAGAGCATCAAAGCAAACACACCCAACGCCATTGCCATGGTGATGTTGACATCAGCACTCGGTACTACCTTAAGATAAGGAATACCTAACCAGTGCTCCGCCGGATACGGAAGAAAATCAATTGGCACTAAGTCCATGATGTTCATCAGCATGATCCAACAGAATATGGTCAGAGCCAAAGGAGCTATCAGTTTATTGCGGCCATGGAAGGTCTCTTTAACGCTGCTATCAACGAATTCGACCATTATCTCCACAAAACACTGTAGTTTTCCTGGAACTCCTGATGTCGCTGTTTTCGCTGCCTTGTAGAATAGCCCTAGAAAGAGCAGTCCTGTGAAAGCGGAGAAAAACAGGCTATCTATATGAACCGTCCAGAAACCCTCACCCACCGACAAGTTAGTCAAGTGGTGAGTAATGTAGCCTGACGGCGTTAGCGCTTCACCTGGCGCAGCCATAACTCATCCTATTTGTTGTTGTTAATGAATAAAACCGGCCCAAAGATATTAATACCGAGAGCCAGCAAATAGGTCAGTTTGAGGGGAACAAGTTCCACCTCGACATACAGGTAAACAATGGCAAACAGGATGACCGTGATGAGGATTTTCAGCACTTCTCCACCGTAAAATGACGCCATGATCAGCCGGGCCCTGCGGGCTCCGCTGAACAGAAAGGCGCATTTAGCAAAGACAGCATTGGCAATTACAAAAATGCCGCCACCTATTAATGCGGAGATTCCCCAGTCAACACTGACAGCAAACACTGCCAGTAATGCCGTTGTCAAAACGACGCCAGATTGTAGCAAGAGCAACCGTTTCGCCAGTTGGCGGCCCGGTCTAACTAGCGCCGATACCATGTATTCGTTCCTCGAGTCCATTCCACTACACAAACGTCGTGCTGGGAAAACTGCGAAAATTATACGGCTCATTAGATTGAATGCAATCTAATCGCAGCAAAAAAAAGTGTTAGATTTTACAACACAATAACCTGATCACGTCGTTGTAAATTTTGCAACAAAATATGCACGTTTTACGTCACATTTCGTGACCAAACATTGCAATGAATTGCTTCAATTTGTGGGCTTCGTCAAAGCTGAAAACGATTTTTCCTTTACCGTTTTTCTGCTGATTAATCGCCACTTGGGTGCCAAAGTGTTCACTTAGGTGATTTTCTGCCGCTTCGAGCTGGGCATTCACGGCTTTCACTTTTGGCTCGGCAACAGGCTGTAATAGTTTCTTCACCAGCTTCTCGGTGTCACGAACCGTTAACAGCTTGGCAACAACCATTTGTGCCGCTTCCAGCTGCTGCTCTGGCTCAAGCGCAAGCAGGGCACGGGCATGGCCCATTTCGAGTTGTCTCTGCTCGACCATACGCTTAACCGGCTCCGACAGCTGGTTCAAACGCAACAGGTTTGATACGGCAGCGCGCGATTTACCCACGGCTTCGGCAACCTGCTGGTGGGTCAGCGAAAATTCATTCTGCAGCCGTTCCAGTGCCTGCGCCTCTTCCATCGCATTGAGATCTTCCCGCTGGATATTCTCTATTAGCGCAATGGCGACCGTCGCCCGATCATTAACATCCTTAATAATACAAGGGACTTTCTGAAGCCCAGCTTGACGGGCTGCCCGCCAACGTCGCTCACCGGCAATAATCTCGTACTGTTGCGATGCGATCTTACGCACCACAATTGGTTGAATCACCCCCTGGGCCCGAATCGAGTCTGACAGTTCAGCCAGCGCCTCATCCGACATATCTTTACGAGGCTGAAACTTACCGGCCTGCAGCGCCTGGACAGGAAGATCTTTCAGCGTCCCTTCCTCAGAGAGCGATTGTGCCTGCTCGGCACTTTTTTGTTTCGCCTGGGCGACCGAGCTGGTAGCCAGTAGCGCATCAAGGCCTTTCCCAAGGCCTCGCTTATTCATGTTCATTGTTTACCCTTATGCATCCACAGCGCCGGCATTGCGCTCGACTTCGTCACGACGAATAATCTCACCGGCCAGGGCCAGATATGCCTTGGCGCCGCTGGAATACTTATCGTAGTACATTGCCGGACGCCCGTGGCTAGGCGCTTCTGCCAAACGGACATTTCGTGGGATCACGGTACGGTAGACTTTCTCGCCAAAGTGCTTTTTCAGCTGTTGGGAGACTTCATTGGCCAACCGGTTACGCGGGTCATACATGGTACGAAGCAACCCTTCAATCTTCAGGTCGGCATTCACCACGGCGGTCAATTTGCTGATGGTATCCATCAATGCGGTCAGGCCTTCCAGCGCAAAATACTCACACTGCATAGGGACAAGCACAGAATCAGCTGCTGTCATAGCGTTGATTGTAAGAAGGTTTAATGCCGGAGGACAATCGATAAAGATGAAATCATAGTTATCACGAACTACCTCCAAAGCGTTACGCAGGCGAACTTCGCGGGCAAACACTTCCATCAGCTTGATTTCAGCGGCCGTCACATCGCCGTTGGCGGCAATCAGGTGATAGCCGCCGGTGGTGTCAGTGATCGCCACTTCGCTAAACGGGGTTTCTTCGACCAGAAGATCATAGGCTGTTGCATCAACCTGATATTTATCAATACCGCTTGCCATGGTGGCATTTCCCTGCGGATCCAGATCAATGACTAGAACTTTACGCTGTGTTGCGGCCAGTGAAGCCGCTAGATTAACGCAAGTGGTGGTTTTACCCACGCCTCCCTTCTGGTTGGCAACCGCTATGACTCTTCCCACGAAAAAACCTCATCAATTAATCCTTTGCCGTCAAGATTACTAGATGGCGCTCACCTTCTAGCTCAGGGACTTGCAAAGATTTGACCTCAGTCACAGAACACCACTCCGGCAGCTCTACGACCTCTTGTTGATTAAACTGTCCTTTCAGCGCCATAAAACACCCGTTCGTGTTCGGCAGGTGATGGCACCAGGACACCATATCATTCATCGACGCAAATGCACGGCTCAAGACGGCATCAAAACCGACTTCGGGCTGAAACTCCTCAACCCGGCTCTGCACCGGCGTCACATTCTCGATGCCCAGCTCATGGATCACCTGGCGAATAAAGCGAATTCGCTTGCCCAGGCTATCGAGCAGGGTAAAGTCCTTGTCCGGATTCATAATCGCCAGCGGGATCCCCGGCAAGCCAGGTCCCGTACCGACATCGATAAAGCGCTCACCGTCAAGGTGAGTGCTTACCACAATACTATCCATAATATGTTTCACCAACATATCCTGGGGATCGCGAACAGAGGTCAGATTATACGCTTTGTTCCACTTGTGCAGCAGGGCAACATAACCGACCAGTTGCTCCACTTGCTGATCTGTGACCTCGAGGTCAGTTTGCGCGATCAGTTGCGCCAAACGTTGTTTCACCGGTGACTCCTATTCGCCTTTCTTAAGCATGCCTTGTTTTTTCAGGTAAACCAACAGCAGGGAAATTGCCGCCGGCGTAATGCCCGAGATCCGTGATGCCTGGCCGATAGTTTCCGGCTTGGCATCATTGAGTTTTGCTATGACCTCGTTAGACAGGCCCTTCACCACGCTATAATCCAGCTCAAACGGTAGCTTGGTGTTTTCATGGCGCAGGGATTTTTCGACCTCGTCTTTCTGGCGATCGATATAACCCTGGTATTTCACCTGGATTTCAACTTGCTCGCTCGCCTGAGCATCATCGTGGGCCGGGGCAAAGGCCTCGATGGCCGTCAGCTGCTCATAGGTCACCTCGGGACGGCGCAGAAGATCCTCACCGCTGGCCTCGCGGGCGATCGGTGTCTTGAGGATCGTGTTCAGCGCCTCGGCATGATCCGATGCCGGATTGATCCAGATATCTTTCAGACGCTGGCGCTCCTGCGCCATGTTCTCGATCTTCTGGTTGAAGCGAGCCCAGCGCTCGTCGTCGACCAGACCAAACTCACGGCCAATTTCGGTTAGGCGCAAGTCGGCATTGTCTTCGCGCAGCAGCAGACGGTATTCGGCACGTGAGGTAAACATGCGGTACGGCTCTTTGGTACCCATGGTCGAGAGATCGTCGATCAGAACCCCCATATAGGCCTGATCACGACGCGGGCTCCAACCTTCTTTGTCCTGTGCCAGCAATGCGGCATTCATACCGGCCAGCAAGCCCTGCGCGGCGGCTTCCTCATAGCCTGTTGTACCGTTGATTTGTCCGGCAAAGAACAGGCCCTGGATAAACTTGGTTTCAAATGTCTGTTTCAAATCGCGCGGATCGAAGAAATCATATTCAATCGCATAACCCGGGCGGACAATCGCCGCATTCTCGAAGCCCTTCATCGAACGTACGATTTGCATCTGAACATCAAACGGCAGGCTGGTCGAGATGCCGTTCGGGTACAGCTCATGGGTTGTCAGGCCTTCCGGCTCGATAAAGATCTGGTGGCTGTTCTTGTCGGCAAACCGCATCACCTTGTCTTCAATCGACGGGCAGTAGCGCGGGCCGATACCTTCTATCACACCGGAATACATCGGGCTGCGATCGAGGTTATTGCGGATCACCTCATGGGTCTGCTCGTTGGTATGGGTGATGTAACACGGGATCTGACGCGGATGATCCGATGCCTTGCCCATGAACGAGAACAGCGGCGTCGGGTTGTCACCATGCTGGGCCTGTAGCTGGCCAAAGTCAACGGTGCGGGCATCAATCCGTGGTGGTGTACCAGTTTTCAGGCGGTCAACACGGAACGGTAGTTCACGCAGGCGAGATGCCAGGGCGATCGACGGTGGATCCCCGGCACGGCCACCGCTGTAGTTTTCCAGTCCGATGTGGATCTTGCCGCCAAGGAAAGTGCCAACAGTCAGCACGACGGCCTTGCCGCGGAATTTCAATCCCATTTCGGTGATCACACCAACCACACGATCGTTTTCAACGATCAGGTCATCCACGGACTGCTGGAACAACATCAGGTTAGGCTGGTTTTCCAGTTTTTCACGTACGGCAGCCTTGTACAGGGCACGATCTGCCTGGGCACGTGTCGCCCGGACTGCTGGTCCTTTGGAGGAGTTCAGGGTTCTGAACTGGATCCCGCCCTTGTCAATCGCCTGAGCCATCAGGCCGCCGAGGGCATCAACTTCTTTAACCAGGTGTCCTTTCCCGATCCCGCCAATGGCAGGGTTGCAAGACATCTGTCCCAACGTATCGATGTTATGCGTCAAAAGTAAGGTTTTTTGTCCCATTCGGGCTGCTGCCAACGCGGCCTCAGTGCCGGCATGGCCACCACCAACCACGATGACATCAAAATTTTCCTGGTAAAACATGAAACTACCTCAGGTATTCGAAATTGCCAGTACGTATCTGCGAGCAAAGGTGGATTATTCTATCCTTTTTCCGTGGAAGAGAGAATCTTTAGTGAAGATCATTTGATCAAGAAGAAAGGCTTCTTTAAATATATATAAGATCTTTTTAAAGAGATCTTCTGTTAGATCTATTATATAGATCCCCCGATCGTGTGGATAACCGTTAAATGATCCTAATGATCATGGTGTTAGAGAGGATCATTTGCTGTGGAGCAGCTTGGATCTCTACAAGGATTAGCTGGGATCAAAATAGCTACTTATCAACAGGGCTGTGAGGGGGATAAACTTATTCAATGGATAACTATGGGTTGATCACCGTTTAGATCTATAGTTATCCACAGAAAAAAGTTTAAAAAAGGCGAAAATATTGAGTAATTTTCGCCGGAATTTTATTCACAGAGGGTGTTTTTCCAGGTTTCCAGCCACAGTTCGGCAGGATCTTCAGGGACGGGATCCTGGGAAACATCGATATCAAGCCGCTCTCCGAGACGGGTTGCCCCAAGCGATGCGAGCTGCTGATCGAGGTTTTTGGCCGCGGCGCAGAAGGTGTCATAGCTGCTGTCGCCAAGCCCGACGATCCCGTACTGCAATGTCGACAAATCGGGTTTCTGGCTGGTGAGCTGCTCGATAAACGGCTGGATGTTGTCCGGAAACTCACCGGCACCATGGGTCGAGCAGACGAGTAGCCAGATATGGTCGGTGGAAAGCTGTTCGAGGTCGGCTTGATTGATGATGTCTGTGCTGTGGCCGTGTTGTTCCAGCAATTCGCTGAGATGGTCGGCAACATATTCAGCACCGCCGAGGGTACTGCCGGTGATCAAGGTGATATAGCGCATGGTCTCTCTGTCCGTTTAGATATTCACAACAAATCTATACACAGCATTGTACTGCTTCAGAACAGGGAGGAAAGCATGATCTTGCTGGAGAGGGGATCTTTATTGAAGGGTTATGCACAGCCTGTCCCGGGGATCCGGAACAGGCTAGGGGGGCGATCGCGTTGTGGGATCTGCTATTTACCGATACAGAACGAGGTAAAGATCCGGCCGAGAAGATCGTCAGAGGTGAATTCGCCGGTGATCTCGCTCAGGTGCTGCTGGGCGAGGCGCAGCTCCTCGGCCAGTATTTCTCCGGCCATGAAGCCCTCTAGCTGGTCTTTGCCGGTCTCGAGGTGTTCTGCCGCGCGTTCCAGGGCCTCCAGGTGGCGACGTCGGGCCATGAAGCCGCCTTCGGTGGTACCGGCAAAGCCCATACATTCCTTCAAGTGCTCGCGCAGGCTGTCGACCCCGGCGCCGGTGCGTGCCGACAGGCGGATCAGGGTCGGGTTGTTGACATGGCAGATCCCGGCTTCCTCGTGGGTCAGTTCGACTTTGTTGCGGATCACCGTCAGGCCCATGCTGTCTGGCAGGCGTTCGATGAAATCCGGCCAAATCTCTTTGGGATCGATGGCATCGGTGGTGGTGCCGTCAACCATGAACAGTACGCGGTCGGCCTGCTGGATTTCCTCCCACGCGCGCTCGATACCGATACGCTCGACTTCGTCGGTCGCTTCGCGCAGGCCGGCGGTATCAATGATATGCAGGGGCATGCCATCAATATGGATATGTTCGCGCAGTACGTCACGGGTGGTGCCGGCGATATCGGTGACAATGGCCGAATCCTTGCCGGACAGGGCATTGAGCAGGCTGGACTTGCCGGCGTTAGGGCGACCGGCGATAACCACCTTCATCCCTTCGCGCATGATCGCTCCCTGATTGGCTTCACGGCGCACGGCATCGAGGCGTTCGATGATACCGTTGAGATCGCCGCTGACCTTGCCGTCAGACAGGAAGTCGATTTCTTCTTCCGGAAAGTCGATAGCGGCTTCGACATAGATCCTCAGATGGATGAGCGCCTCCACCAGCTCGTTGACCCGGCCCGAGAAGGCACCCTGTAGCGACTGGAAGGCGCTTTTGGCGGCTTCCTCCGAGCTGGCGTCAATCAGGTCGGCAATCGCCTCTGCCTGCGCCAGGTCGAGCTTGTCGTTCATAAATGCGCGTTCGGAAAATTCCCCCGGACGCGCCGGGCGGATACCATCAATTTTCAGGATACGCTTGATCATCATATCCATCAGTACCGGGCCGCCGTGGCCCTGTAGCTCCAGCACATCCTCACCGGTAAAGGAGTTCGGTCCCTTGAAGAATAAAGCGATGCCCTGATCCAGTGCGTTACCGTCCTCGTTTTTGAACGGTAGGTATTCGGCATAACGGGTTTTGAGTTCACGGCCGGCTACCGCGAGTGCGACCTCGTTGGCTTTTGGGCCCGAGACGCGAATAATGCCGACGCCGCCACGGCCCGGAGGGGTAGCTTGCGCAACAATGGTATCAGTATGTTCGATCATAATTTTGGCTTTGCTTTGTAAATTCGCTGCAATTGTAAACAGAGTCGGTGGGAAAACCTAGTAATAGCTTAGATGGTTGGCTGCGAGGCAGGTTTGCTTCGCTGCGACACAGTGGCATAACGTAAAAAGGCGGCCATTGGCCGCCTTTGGGGAGTTCATGGGGTCACATTACTTCGAATGCAGCCCTTTCTTCTCGAGTGAACGGTAGATCAGCGTCTGCTGGATCAGGGTCACGACGTTAGATACCAGCCAGTAAAGGACCAGACCTGACGGGAAGAACAGGAAGAAGAAGGTAAACATCACCGGCATGAAGGTCATGATCTTCTGCTGCATCGGGTCGGTCACCGTGGTCGGGCTCATTTTCTGGATCATGAACATCGACACACCCATCAGGATCGGCAGGATGTAGTACGGGTCCTGTGCTGACAGATCGTGGATCCAGCCAAAGAAAGGTGAATGACGCAGTTCGACAGACTCCATCAGTGACCAGTACAGGGCAATGAAGATAGGCATCTGTAGCAAGATTGGCAGACAGCCACCCAGTGGGTTCACTTTCTCTTTCTTGTACAGTTCCATCATTTCCTGGCTCATACGCTGGCGATCGTCGCCCAGACGCTCGCGCATTGCCTGCAGTTTAGGCTGCAGCATACGCATTTTGGCCATTGAGGTGTACTGAGCCTTGGTCAGCGGGTACATCGCACCACGGACAATAAAGGTCAGCATCATGATCGCCACACCCCAGTTCACAACGATGCCCTGGATGAACGACAGTAGCATGTGAAGCGGGCTGGCGATAAACCATAGCCAGCCGTAGTCGACGGTCAGGTTCAGGTTAGGCGCGGTGGCTTCCATCTGATCCTGCAGTTTAGGACCGACCCACAGAGTGGCAGTTAGTGTCTGCTCGCTACCTGCAGGAACCGTGGTTGCAGGCATACGTACACCGATGTAACCCTGGCCGTTGCCGGTACGGGTGTACAGGTTGGTGGCTTCGTCGGTACGCGGGATCCACGCCGAGACGAAGTAGTGCTGCATCATTGCCGCCCAGCCCTGGTTGGCGATAGTCAGGTTCAGGTTCTTGTCCTGCATATCTTCAAAGCTGTACTTCTTGTATTTGGTATCGTCAGCCGAGTAAGCACCACCGCGGTAGGTCGGCATCGTCAGGCTGCCGCCGTCATCCATCAGGTTCTGCTTCAGCTGGGCATACATCTGAACGCTTGCCGGTGCTGCTGACTGGTTGTTGATGCTGTATTCAACATCAACGGCGTAGCTGCCGCGCTTAAGGACGAAAGTCTTAGTGTACTGGATGCCGTCTTTTTCATACGTCATCGGTACGCGCAGCTCATCCTGGCCGTCGGCGAGGGTAAAGCTGTCTGCATCAACCACTAGCTGGGCACGGCCGGCGGTGGTATCGATACCGTTGGCACCGATAAGGCCAGATTGCGCCGTATAGCTGTGGCCCTGCTCGTTTTTCAGAAGAACAAACGGGTCTTCTGAATTGAGTTCGTTGTCGTAAGCCAGCAATTGGGCTTCGATCACATCGCCACCAAGCGTATCGACAGTAAGCGCCAGTACATCTGTATTGATGGTGATTAGATTGTCGGATGTGCTTTGTTCAGTGATCGGCTGGCCGTCAGCTGAATGTGAAGGAACATCACCACTTGTGTTGACTTGTTGCGCTACACCCTGTCCTTGTGGTTGAGGGGCGTTGTCCATGTTCCACTGCTGATACAGCAGGAACGAGACGAACAGTAGGGCAATTAACAGAATATTGCGTTGGGAATCCATCGTTACTTATCTCTGTCGTTATGCTTGGTTGGCGGAACGGGGTCATAACCACCGTCGGTTAAAGGATGACATCTTAATAGACGTTTCGCTGCGAACCAACAACCTTTTATCGCTCCATGCGCTTTTATTGCTTCAATTGCGTATTGGGAACATGTTGGGGTATAGCGACAGCGTGGTCCAATAAGCGGACTTATTGCCAGTTGGTAAAAGCGGACTAGTCCAACGACTAGCCACGCGAAGGGCGAGACAGGCGATGCCATAGTTTATCTAGCAATTTAAAGAGCTCTTCGTTGCTCAGCTCACTGGCGCTTTTCCTGGCGATAACGACAAAATCTTTGGCTGGCAGATCGGCTTGCTTGAGGCGGAAGCTTTCACGCACGATGCGCTTGAACTTATTTCTGCCAACAGCAGTTTTGATCTGTTTTTTGGGAACAGCCAAGCCGAGACGGGGATGATTAAGGTCGTTGTTACGGGCAAGAATAGTTAAGTGGGGAGAGCCAGCACGGTGAGCTTGCTGGAAGACTTTTTTATAATGTTCGGGAGTTAACAAACGTAACTCCCGAGCGAAAGCGAGCTTATTCAAAATAATCAAAGATTACTTAGAAAGACGCTTACGGCCTTTAGCGCGACGTGCGTTGATTACAGCGCGACCGTTCTTAGTAGCCATGCGTGCACGGAAACCGTGGCTACGCTTGCGCTTTAGAACTGAAGGTTGAAAAGTGCGTTTCATGGTTTTACCTTAAATTAACTGATCAGTTTTTAAGTTTGTTACTGAGTTTCCGACTGCGAACAACCGGTACCTCTAAACAAAGAGGCGGAATTGTAATCACTGACCTCTAAATAGTCAATAATTATACCCGTTGTTAGCAACGGGCGCTGAATTATACTTCTTGTGTCGCTGAGTGCAAGGATCCTTCGCGGATCCCAACCTTATTCAGGAACTTTTGTAGTCGAGGATCCTGCGGGTTGGTGAAGATCTGCTCTGGCGGTCCTTGTTCGACGAACCCACCGTCGGCCATAAAGATCACCCGATCAGCGACTTCGCGGGCAAATTGCATCTCGTGAGTGACCACCAGCATGGTCTGGTGGCGGGTCGCCAGTTTCTGCATCAAGGTCAGTACTTCGCCGACCCATTCCGGATCCAGCGCCGATGTCGGCTCGTCAAACAGCAGCAAATCGGCCTCCAGGGCCATGGCACGGCCGATGCCGACCCGTTGCTGCTGGCCGCCGGACAGGGCGGCGGGATAGTGTTCTCCCTTGTCGCCGAGGCCTATATCATCAAGAATCTGCTGCGCGCGCTGAAAGGCGTCGTCTTTTTTCCAGCCTTTTACCGTGATCAACCCTTCGGCGATATTCTGCTTCGCCGTCAGGTGCGCAAACAAGGCATAGTTCTGGAACACAAACCCGGTTTTGCGGCGCAGGGCAATGATATCGCTCTTGGCGGCCTGCTGGCTGTCAATGGTGACATCCCCGATAGTAATGTGGCCGCGGTTGGCTGTTTCAAGAAAGTTGATACAGCGCAGCAGGGTGGATTTTCCCGTACCCGACGGACCGATCACTACGACGATTTCGCCTTTCTCTATGGTCAGGTCAATGCCGGAAAAGATGGTGGCGTCGCCAAAGCGCTTGGCGAGATTGTTAAGCTTGATCATCGTGTGTATGCCTTGTTGAGTTTTGCTTCCGCCCAGTTCTGGATCCGGGTCAGTACCAATACCATCCCCCAGTAAATGAGGGCGACGGCCAGAAAAGCCTCGAAGAACTTGAAGCTTGAGGAGGCTTCCATCTGGGCCTTGGCCATAATTTCCGCCACACCCAGTGTAAAGGCCAGTGACGTTGATTTAATCATGTCGATGAAGTAGTTCATCAGCGAGGGCAGGGCGACCCGGGTTGCCTGCGGCAGAATGATCCGTCTCATGGCCTGCAGGCCGGTCATCCCGATCGACAGGCTTGCCTCCATCTGGCTGCGGTCAATCCCGATGATGGCAGCACGGATACTCTCCGCCTTGTACGCGGCAAAATGCAGGCTCAGGCCGATGACTGCGGCGCTGAAGGCGTCAAGGCCGACAAAAACAGGGAACACCTGCGGCAGGCCATAGTAGAGCAAAAAAAGCTGAACCAGCAGCGGGGTGCCGCGGAAGAAGCTGATGTAGAGCTGGCTGAGCTGATCCAGTACCGGCAGCTTGTACACTCTGACCAGCGCCAGCGTCACAGCAATGACCAAGGCAAAAAGCAAACCCCAGACAGCCATATTCAACGTCGTACCCAGGTACTTCAGGAGAATAGGCAGCAGCGATAACATGTAGTCAAAATCAAAGCCCATGTGGATAAGAGTTCCGTTATTGAGGGGTGAATAAGCGACAAAGACCCACCTTGCGGTGAGCCTTTAAGTATATGGATATTTAGAGGGAAACGTCGTCAGCGATATTACTGGGTGATATCGGCATCAAACCATTTCACTGAAATTTCTGCCAGGGTACCGTCTTCGCGCATGGCCTTGAGGGCCTTGTTCACTTCGCCACGTAGCTTTTCGCCTTTTTCGCCCTTGATGAACGGCCAGGCATTCTCGATACGCTCGAACGGTTCGCCGGCCAGCTGCAGCGGCAGGTTGGCCTTTTTGATCAGCTCGACAGATGACAGGCGGTCCATCACAAAGGCATCGGTACGGCCAAGGGCAACATCGTGCTCGATACCGGTATCGTAGGTCTTGATATTGATCTTGCCGTCTTTATCCAGCTCGCGCAGCAACTGCTCGTAGTTGGAACCCAGGTTGACCCCGACAGTCTTGCCGTTGAGATCATCGGTGCTTTTGATGCTGTCGTTACCCTTGCGCACGACCAGCTGGGCACCATCGACCACATACGGATCGGCAAACAGGTACTTGGCCTTGCGCTCGTCGGTCATGGTGATTTGGTTGGAGATGGTATCGATACGGCCGGTTTCCAGCAGACCGAACAGGCCCGAGAAGCTGGCGGTCACAAATTCGACGTTATAGTCGTTGCGTTTACCAATTTCGTTCCACAGGTCGACCTCAAAGCCCTGAAGCTGATCTTGTTTTACAAAGGTAAACGGGAAGTAGCGTCCTGACATGCCGACTTTCACGTCTGTGGCGGCCATGGCAGCCTGGCTTGCTGTCAAAGTCAGTGCGACAGCTGTGAATGTTGTTTTTATCCAGCTTTTCATCCTGTTTACTCCTCAGATGGCTGTGATGATGCTCTGTTTTTCACATCCTATATGCTGATATCTGCTTTTTTTAAATAACTTGGAGTTATTTCAAATAACCAATTGTTCGTAGGTAACGGTTACATGCTGTTAATAGCTTTGTGGGTAAGGGCTGGTAAAATTGTGCTGATCTCGGGTTTTATTGTGCGATCTATGTGAATAAGTCTGATCTTATTCACCGGATCTGCGATCTCTTTGCTGGCGATCCTGAGCCAGCAGGTATAAAATTGCATCCCTTTTCGTGTTTTGTTATTCAGTGTGGAGTCGAGCTTGTCATCTTCGCTTTGGTTGCAGTGCCTTCAACGCCTTCAGGAAGAACTCCCTGCAACAGAATTCAGTATGTGGGTTCGACCGCTTCAGGCCGAGTTGAACGATAATACGCTGACCTTGTTTGCGCCTAACCGTTTTGTGCTTGATTGGGTACGGGATAAGTACCTCAACAATATTAACCGGCTGCTGAATGAATTTTGCGGCAACGATGTACCGATCCTGCGATTTGAGGTCGGTAGCCGCCCGGTCACCGTGCCGCCGCCACCTCAGCCTGCAGCCTCGGTGCCGGTTGTTGAGCCGGCAGTCCCGCAGATGGTGGACGATACGCCGCCGCGTACTTGGGAGCCTGCACCGTCACCGGTCCAGCCCGAGTCTCAGTCCGGCTACCGGTCGAACGTGAACCCCAAGCATAACTTCAACAATTTTGTTGAGGGTAAGTCGAACCAGCTGGGACTGGCCGCTTGCCGCCAGGTGGCGGATAATCCGGGCGCCGCCTATAATCCGCTGTTTTTATATGGCGGAACCGGTCTGGGTAAAACGCACCTTTTACATGCAGTTGGCAATGCCATTGCCGATCGCAAGCCTAATGCCCGGGTTGTCTATATGCATTCCGAGCGTTTTGTCCAGGATATGGTCAAGGCCCTGCAGAACAATGCGATTGAAGAGTTCAAGCGCTATTACCGTAGCGTCGATGCCCTGCTGATCGATGATATTCAGTTCTTTGCCAACAAAGAGCGATCGCAGGAGGAGTTTTTCCACACCTTTAATGCCCTGCTTGAAGGTAACCAGCAGATCATCCTGACCTCTGACCGCTATCCGCGCGAGATCAACGGTGTTGAAGATCGTCTGAAGTCCCGCTTTGGCTGGGGGCTGACGGTGGCGATTGAGCCGCCGGAGCTGGAAACCCGGGTCGCCATTTTGATGAAAAAGGCCGAGGATCACCATATCCGCCTGGCCGACGAAGTGGCCTTCTTTATAGCCAAGCGCCTGCGCTCCAATGTCCGTGAACTGGAAGGGGCCCTGAACCGGGTGATAGCCAACGCCAACTTTACCGGCCGTGCCATAACCATTGACTTTGTCCGTGAGGCATTGCGCGATTTGCTGGCGCTGCAGGAAAAACTGGTAACGATCGATAATATCCAGAAGACCGTGGCCGAATACTATAAAATAAAGATGGCTGATATGCTGTCCAAGCGCCGTTCCCGCTCCGTTGCCCGTCCGCGCCAGATGGCGATGGCACTGGCCAAGGAGCTGACCAACCATAGCCTGCCGGAAATCGGCGATGCCTTTGGTGGTCGTGACCATACTACGGTGCTCCATGCCTGCCGCAAAATCGAGCAGCTGCGTGAAGAAAGCCACGATATAAAAGAAGATTATTCAAACCTAATTAGAACATTGTCGTCTTGATATGAAATTTACCGTCGAACGCGAACATTTATTAAAGCCGCTGCAGCAGGTGTCTGGTGCACTTGGCGGCCGTCCTTCATTACCGATCCTGGGCAATATTCTGCTTCAGGTCGAAGAAGGCTGCCTGTCGATGACAGGCACCGATTTGGAAGTCGAGCTGGTTGCCAAGCTGGCACTGGAAGCTGATTTTGAGCCTGGGGCGGTAACTGTCCCGTCGCGTAAGTTTCTCGACATTTGTCGCGGCCTGCCTGATAGCGCCAATATCGTTGTTGCCCTGGAAGGCGACCGGGTGATCATTCGCTCCGGCCGCAGCCGTTATTCCCTGTCGACGCTGCCTGCCGCGGATTTCCCGAATATTGATGACTGGCAAAGCGAGGTTGAGCTGACGCTACCGCAAGGGCGGATGCGCCAGCTGATCGACAGCACCCAGTTCTCGATGGCGCATCAGGATGTTCGTTATTACCTTAACGGCATGCTGTTTGAAACCGAGGGCAAGAACCTGCGTTCGGTCGCGACCGATGGCCACCGTATGGCGGTATGTGCCATTGAGCTGGATCAGGAGCAGCCTTCCAAGCAGATCATTGTGCCGCGCAAAGGGGTGCTGGAGCTGGTTCGCTTGCTGGATACGCCGGATGCCATGGTCGATATCCAGATTGGCAACTCGAACCTGCGCGCGGTGGTGAATAACTTTGTCTTTACCTCCAAGCTGGTCGACGGACGTTTTCCTGACTATCGCCGCGTCATGCCGCAAAACAGTACCAAGTTTGTCGAGGCGAGCTGTGACGAGCTGAAAAAAGCGTTCTCCCGTGCGGCTATCTTGTCGAACGAAAAATTCCGCGGGGTTCGCGTTAACCTGTCCAACGGCGAGATGCGTATTACCGCCAATAACCCTGAGCAGGAAGAAGCCGAAGAGTTCCTTGATGTCGACTACCAGGGCGAGGATCTGGAGATCGGCTTCAACGTCAGCTATGTACTCGACGTGCTTAATACCCTTAAGTGCGAGCAGGTGCGTTGGTCGCTGACCGATGCCAACGCCAGTGCGCTGGTTGAAGACAGCGCCAGTGACGAAGCCATGTATGTCGTGATGCCAATCAGACTCTAAGGCATGGCACTTACTCGTCTTATTGTAAAAGACTTCCGCAATATTGAAGCTTGCGACTTATCCTTGTCGGCAAGCTTTAATTTTCTGGTCGGTGCCAACGGCAGTGGCAAAACTAGTGTGCTAGAAGCGCTACATTACCTCGGACACGGTCGCTCGTTTCGCAGCCACCTGACGGGGAGGGTGATCCGCCATGAACAGCAGGAGCTGTTTGTCCATGGCCGGTTGCAAACCGATGGCGAGCTGGAGCTGCCGCTCGGGATCAATAAAAAGCGCGACGGCACTACCGAGGTCAAGATCGGTGGCGAAGGTGGACAGAAACTGGCGCAGCTGGCACAGGTGCTGCCGCTGCAGTTGATCACACCGGAAGGGTTCGAATTGCTGATTGGTGGTCCCAAATACCGCCGCTCATTTATTGACTGGGGCGTTTTTCATGTCGAGCCCCAGTTTTATCATGCCTGGAGCCGGGTCAAGCGATTGACCAAGCAGCGCAATGCACTGCTAAAGACAGCTCGTAGCTATCGCGAACTGAGCTACTGGGATCAGGAACTGGCGGTACTGGCTGAAGAGATCAGCGAGTGGCGCAGCCTGTATCTTGAGGCAGTGAAGCGAAAGGCCGCAGAGATCTGCCAGGGCTTTTTGCCTGAATTTGATATCCAGCTGGGGTATTACCGCGGCTGGGAAAAAGACACCCCGTATGCCGAGCTGCTAACACGCAATTTTGAGCGTGATTGCCAGCTGGGCTATACCGCAAGCGGGCCGCACAAGGCTGACTTGCGGATCAAAGTTGCCGGTACTCCCGTCGAGGATGTTCTGTCTCGCGGGCAGCTGAAGCTGATGGTATGTGCCTTGCGTCTGGCGCAGGGGCTGCACCTCACAGAAGCAACCGGCAAGCAGTGTATATATTTAATTGATGATTTTGCTTCCGAGCTGGATAGCCATAGGCGTGCGCTTCTTGCGCAACGGTTAAAGGAAACCAACGCCCAGGTTTTCATTAGTGCAATTAGTCGCGACCAAATTGCGGAAATGCATGATGAAAATGGCAAGATGTTTCATGTGGAACACGGTAAAATAACCGCAGGATAATTTAAGCGAGAGTAACTCAATGTCCAACAACTACGATTCATCAAGTATTAAGGTACTAAAAGGCCTTGATGCGGTACGTAAGCGCCCAGGGATGTACATTGGCGATACCGATGACGGTACTGGCTTGCACCATATGGTGTTTGAGGTCGTCGATAACTCAATCGATGAAGCTCTTGCTGGCCACTGTGAAGATATCATTGTCACCATCCATGAAGACGGCTCTGTTTCAGTGAGTGATGATGGTCGTGGTATTCCGACAGACATGCACCCCGAGGAAGGGGTTTCAGCAGCAGAAGTTATCATGACCGTCCTGCACGCAGGCGGTAAGTTTGATGATAACTCTTATAAAGTCTCGGGCGGTCTGCACGGGGTAGGTGTCTCGGTGGTGAATGCGCTGTCCGAGAAAGTTGAACTGACTATCCACCGCAAGGGCTCTATTCACCAGCAGGTTTACCGCCATGGTGAACCGGAAGCGCCGTTGGCTGTTATCGGCGATACCGAGAAAACCGGTACTCGCATCCGTTTCTGGCCAAGCGATGAGACGTTCTCCAATATTGAATTTCAATATGAAATCCTGGCCAAGCGCCTGCGCGAACTGTCCTTCCTGAACTCAGGCGTATCTATCAAGCTTAATGACGAGCGCGAGGAAGGCAAACAAGACCACTTTATGTATGAAGGTGGTATCCAGGCGTTTGTCGAGCACCTGAACCGTAACAAGACGCCAATTCATCCGAAAGTTTTCCATTTCGACTTCGAGCGTGAAGATGGCATTTCGGTAGAAGTAGCGATGCAGTGGAACGATGGTTTCCAGGAAAATATCTACTGCTTTACCAACAATATCCCGCAGCGTGATGGCGGTACCCACCTTGCCGGTTTCCGTGGCGCATTGACGCGTACGTTGAATAACTTCATGGACAAGGAAGGCTATTCGAAGAAAGCCAAGACGGCGACGTCTGGCGATGATGCCCGCGAAGGTCTGACGGCGGTGGTATCGGTTAAAGTGCCGGATCCAAAATTTTCTAGCCAGACCAAAGACAAGCTGGTATCGAGCGAAGTGAAGCCTGCGGTTGAATCGGCGATGGGTGAGAAACTTGGCGAGTTCCTGCTGGAAAACCCAAGCGATGCAAAGACGGTTTGTACCAAAATTATCGATGCCTCCCGTGCCCGTGAAGCGGCCCGTAAAGCTCGCGAGATGACACGCCGTAAAGGTGCGTTGGACCTGGCGGGTCTGCCGGGCAAGCTGGCTGACTGCCAGGAGAAAGATCCTGCGCTGTCTGAACTCTACATAGTGGAGGGTGACTCTGCGGGCGGTTCCGCCAAGCAGGGCCGCAACCGTAAGAACCAGGCGATCTTGCCGCTTAAAGGTAAAATTCTGAACGTTGAGAAGGCACGCTTTGACAAGATGCTGTCTTCGCAGGAAGTCGCCACGCTGATCACTGCCATGGGCTGTGGTATCGGTCGCGATGAGTACAACCCGGACAAACTGCGTTACCACAACATCATCATCATGACCGATGCCGATGTCGATGGCTCGCACATCCGTACCCTGCTGTTGACGTTCTTCTATCGTCAAATGCCGGAGCTGATCGAGCGCGGCCATATCTACATTGCTCAGCCACCACTGTATAAAGTGAAGAAGGGCAAGCAAGAGCAGTACATCAAAGATGATGAAGACATGAACCAGTATCAGGTTGCCCTGGCGCTGGATAATGCCGCGCTGTTTGCCGCCGAAGGTGCGCCAGCAGTTTCTGGCCTGGCTCTTGAAGAGTTAGTGAAGCAGTTTAACAGTGCCAACAAGCTGGTGGATCGCATGAGCCGCCGCTACCCGACATTGTTGCTGAACGAGTTTATCTACCAGCCTCGCTTGAACGTCGATGCCTTGAGTCAGCAGGCTGATGTTGAAGCCTGGACTCAGCCGTTAGTTGCTGCGCTGAACGACAAGCAGTCTGGTGAAAGCAAGTACAACTTCGAAGTGATCCGCGACGAAGAAAACAATGTGTGGTTGCCGAAAGTGGTTGTCCGTACCCACGGTGTTGATCATGAGTACGTATTGAGCTTTGATTTGCTGAATTCGAAAGAGTATAGCAAGCTGGCAGATCTGTCCGAGGCACTGCACAACCTGCTAGACGATACGGCATATGTTCAACGTGGCGAGCGTAAGCAGCCGGTGAGCAGCTTCAAGGAAGCATTGGACTGGCTGATTAAAGAGTCACGCCGTGGCCTGTCATTACAGCGATACAAAGGTCTGGGTGAGATGAACCCAGAGCAGCTATGGGAAACCACCATGGATCCTGAATCTCGCCGTATGATGCAGGTAACCATCAACGATGCCGTTGCGGCTGACGAGCTGTTCACGACACTGATGGGCGATCAGGTTGAGCCTCGTCGTCACTTCATCGAAGAGAATGCTCTGAACGCGAACTTGGACGTGTAGTCTGAGTTGTTGTTCGCTTTTTTAAAAACGCCGCGTAATGCGGCGTTTTTTTATACCTGTAGTTTGGTATTGGAGGCTGGAGATTATTTCGCGATACCGCCCATTCCTTCTTGCTCACTGTGAGGCCTGTTATGTTCTCTGCAGCCATAGGGTTGAAAAAGGCAGTCATCTCCCTTGGTTAAGGGCGCTGAAAAATATTTCAAAAAAAAGAGGGCGAACACTTGGAAAGTAAATTGGCTGTCCCTATATCTATTAATGAAGCGCATGGTGCCAAAGATTGGGCCTGCAATCGGTTTGTCCCTCAGAGGGAAAACCACTTCAACGACAACATATCGTTATTTTATTGCTTCTAAAGAAGGATAGTTAATATGCGTAATCTAGATTTCACTCCTCTATACCGTTCTGCTATTGGTTTTGATCGTCTGTTTAACCAGATGGAAAAGAATGTCAGTAATGCCAATACGGGTTATCCTCCGTATAACATTGAGCAGCAGGATGAGAATCACTACCGTATCACCATGGCTGTCGCTGGCTTTGCCGAAGAGCAGTTGGATATCACCCAGCAACAGAACAAGCTGATTGTTCGTGGTACCCGCGAAGCCGAAAAGGATGAGCGTCAATACCTGTATCAGGGCATTGCCGAACGCGATTTCGAACGTAAATTCCAGCTGGCTGACTACGTCAAAGTCATTGGTGCCGGAATGGAAAACGGTTTACTGCACATTGATCTCGAGCGCGAGATCCCGGAAGAGCAGAAGCCGCGCAAGATTGCGATCAACGGTCATCGTTTGCTTGAAAACGAGTAATATCGTTCCTATGTCCATCTGGTAACGGACATCGTGGTGCAACAGGAGTGAAGGTCAGCCAAGTGCTGGCCTTTTTGATGTTGCCTCTCACCTTTACTCCATTATTGTTTTCGCGCTGTACTCAACGGTTATTTCTTCCTTTGGTTCTGGTGGTTGTGAGGATAGGAGTTCGTAGTGCTGGCTTGTCGAGGGGATCCTGTTTGCAGGCTTTACGCGCTATGATTACAAGAGTTGTTTCACGTGAAACGCTTTCATATTCCTATTTGTTCAGTCGAGATCGCTATGGCCGGAAAAACACGTTACATCACCACGGATCTGGATATTTTTTCGAATCGGGACTTGTCTGAGCTAGCGGCATTCTTTCAAGACGTAACCTGCATCCTTCATTGCGGATGGCGTAGTGATGATGTCTTTCATTTATGCCTTGAACCTAATTCTGATAGCGAGAACAAACTCGGGGAAGATTTGGAAAACCTGTTATCGGCTGTTGAGCAGTTGCCCGGTGAACTAAGCACTCTGTGGCGATCGGCAAGCGAAGTCGATTTCAATATTGGCGTCGAAACAGGGGACTGTCACGGCCACAACATGAAAGTATCCGCCAGGCACCTTGAGCGTATTGCCAGACTGAACGGCACCTTGAGTATAACGACCTATCCGGCGGAGTGAGCATGAAATGATAAGCGCTGCCAGGTGGCAGCGCTAAATTTCCTAACGAGGTTTTGTTTTCTTGCCGGCTAGAGTAGGTCTGACGCTAGGTGCAAAGTAAGCCTTAGCTGGCTTATTGACCTTGGTAGGCTTTGGTCACTTCCTCTGCGATGACTGCAATACCTCTCTCCATGTCCTCGTCGTTCTGGACATAGTTCATTCTCAGGCATTCATGACCATGGCTCCAGTCATCATCAAGCCCGATAAAGAAATACTCTCCCGGCACAATGAGTACGCCGCGGGCTTTCAGTCGGCGGTAAAGTTCCATCGTGGTGATAGGTAGATCTTTAAACCATAACCACAGGAACATTGCTCCTTCGGGCTTGTGGATCCTGAAGCGCTCGTCAGTAATGGCTGACTGCAATAGCTCAACGGCATGTTGTGACTTACGAAGGTAGAACGGCTTGATCACCTGCTCACTGAGACGAAGCAGATCCTGCTTTTCGATCATCTTATTGACAATGGCCGGGCCGACGCTGCCGGGTGCCAGGCTGAGTACACCATTCATATTGGTGATGGCCGTGGTGATTTCCTCGCTAGCTACTACGATGCCACAACGTACCCCGGGCAGGCCAAGCTTGGACAGGCTCATACAGAGGATGGTGTTGTCATTCCAAAATGGTGTGACGTCCTCGAAAATGATGTCGGGGAACGGCATGCCGTAGGCGTTATCAATGATCAACGGAATGTTATGTTCGCGTGCTAACTCATCAAGGTGCTTGATCTCTTCATCCGTCAGTACATTCCCGGTTGGATTAGTTGGACGAGAGGCGCAAATAGCACCGATGCTGCTGTCGACTTTCAGCTTTTTGAAGTCGATGTGGTATTTGAACAAACCGTTCTCTAGCAGGGTGATTTCCGGGGGATAGGAGACGAACATGTCTTCACTGAGCCCTGAGTCACCATAGCCAATATATTCCGGGGCTAAAGGAAGCAGTATTTTCTTCCGGCTACCGTCACCAAATTCACCGGCGAGTAAATTGAACAAGTTAAAGAAAGCACTTTGACTGCCATTGGTCAGCGAGATGTTTTTAGCGCTGATATCCCAGCCGTAGGTGTCACGCAGCAGGTCGGCGAGGGTACTGATAAAGGTATTTTTGCCTTGCGGGCCATCATAGTTGGTCAGTGCCGCTGCCAGCTCGCCGGTTGCTACCATTTCTCCGCTCAGCTGGTTAAAGTACTCGACCATCTCAGGAATTTGAGCAGGGTTGCCGCCACCGAGCATGATGGCGTCAGGGTTGCGCAAGCCGTCGTTTAAATCGTCCATTAGCTGGGTGATTCCAGAATAACGGGCAAACTTGTCTCCGAATGTAGAAAACTCCATGTTTACTTCCGACCTCAGTCTATTGTTCTTATCTTTGGTGATATTGCTACTGTATAGCTTATGTACAGATTTCAACATACCTCATTGTGCTGATAAGGGAAAGACTAAGCCAATTGCTTTATGTCTTATGGGCTAGCTTTAGTGTCGTAGAACGAATGGGTGAGGGCTAGTGCCGTTCGGACGGTGTTTCACGTGAAACGAAATGGGCCGGTAATCACAAAGCAGGGGCGAATAACAGGTATAAAAAAACCCCACGCATGTGCATGGGGTTTGCGTATTTCGAACCAGGTTATTTCTGCAGAAGAGAAATATCCGCAACCTTCAGGAACTCGTTACGTAGCAGGCTAAGCATAGTCAGACGGTTCACTTTCAGCTTCTCGTCATCAGCCATAACCATTACGTTATCGAAGAAGGCATCAACGGCTTCACGCAGTGTTGCCAGCTCAGACAGAGCTTGCTGGTAGTTGCCTTCGGCAAAGACCGGCGCAAGCGCTGCTAGCTTGGCCTCAACTTTTTCCGCCAGTGCTTTTTCGGCGTCTTCAACCAACAGGCTGCTATCGATCGCGGTTGGTAGTTCACCATCGAATTTCGCCAGGATATTACCAACACGCTTGTTCGCTGCAGCCAGAGACTCGGCTGCTTCCAGTGAACGGAAGTGGGTAACCGCTTTGACACGCTTGTCGAAGTCAGATGGTTGAGTTGGGCGACGAGCCAGAACGGCCTGAATCGCATCCACGCTATGGCCTTCATCTTGATACCATGCACGGAAACGACCAAGCATGAAGTCGATAACATCGGCTTCAACGTTGTGGTTGGTGATCTTGGCACCGAACAGCTCTTTGGCCTTAGTGATCAGCGCTACCAGATCAAGGTTGTAGCCTTTCTCTACCATGATGCGAAGTGCACCAAGTGCAGCTCGGCGAAGTGCGAACGGGTCGTTGGCACCTTTCGGGTGCTGACCGATACCGAAGATACCAACCAGGGTATCCATCTTGTCTGCCAGGGCTACTGCAGCAGCAACAGCAGACTGCGGAAGCTCGTCACCGGCGAAACGAGGCATGTACTGCTCGTTCAGTGCCACCGCAACATCTTCATGCTCACCGTCAAGGCGCGCATAGTGCATGCCCATTACACCCTGCGTATCCGTAAACTCGAATACCATAGAGGTCATCAGGTCGCACTTGGACAGCAGGCCAGCGCGTTCTGCGTGCTCGACATCTGCACCAATCAGGTTGGCGATGAAGCCGGCCATCGCCGTGATGCGGTCAGTCTTGTCGCGAAGGGTGCCCAGTTGTTTCTGGAACAGTACGGTTTCTAACTCTGGCAGGCGTTCAATCAGCGGACGCTTGCGGTCAGTGTTGAAGAAGAACTCGGCATCTGCCAGGCGAGGGCGTACAACCTTCTCGTTACCTTCGATGATCTGACGTGGGTCTTTCGACTCAATGTTAGAAACAAAGATAAACTTAGGAACCAGGTTGCCTTCGGCATCATAGACTGGGAAGTACTTCTGATCGCCTTTCATGGTGTAAACCAGGGCTTCAGAAGGAACGTTGAGGAAGTCTTCCTCGAAAGAGGCTGTCAGTACAACCGGCCACTCGACCAATGAAGTCACTTCTTCAACCAGCTCGTCTTCAAGGTCGGCAATTCCGCCAACTTCCTCTGCTGCTTTCTTGGCATCGGCGAGGATAATGGCTTTACGCGCTTCGTAATCTGCCATGACCTTACCACGCTCTTCGAGAATCGCAGGGTACTGATCGGCGTTGTCGATGGTAAACTCAGCTTCGCCCATAAAGCGGTGACCGCGGATAACACGGCCTGATTGTGCACCCAGGATCGTACCTTCAATCAGCTCTTCGCCCAGTAGCATTGTCAGGGTTTTTACCGGACGGATGAACTGGGTATCGCTGTCCCCCCAGCGCATTGGCTTAGGGATAGGCAGTTTGGCAAGTGCCGCAGCTGCAAGGCCACATAGCAATGCCTGAGCTGGCTGGCCTTTGACTTCCTGCTTGTACAGCAGCCATTCGCCTTTGTCTGTTTTCAGGCGCTCTGCCTGATCGACGCTGATGCCATTACCCCGTGCCCAGCCTTGTGCCGCTTTGGTCGGGTTGCCTTCGGCATCAAATGCAGAGCTAATCGCCGGGCCTCGTTTTTCAACGATTTTATCGGCCTGACCTGCAGCCAGTGCTGTTACTTTCAACGCCAGACGGCGAGGGGCGGCAAACCACTCCACGCCTTGATGCGCCAGATCGGCGCCTTTTAGTTCGGCTTCAAAGTTTGCCGCAAATGCTTCGGCAAGGGTACGCAGTGCTTTTGGTGGTAGCTCTTCGGTACCTAGCTCAATAAGGAAATTCTTGTCGGTCATGCGATACCCTTATTTGTCTTTTTTGCACATAGGGAAGCCAAGGGCTTCACGAGATGCGTAGTAAGCTTCAGCAACCTGTTTGGTCAGGTTACGGATACGCAGGATATAGCGCTGACGCTCGGTCACCGAGATAGCTTTGCGTGCATCGAGTAGGTTGAAGGCATGACCTGCTTTCAGAATTCGCTCGTAGGCAGGCAATGGCAGCGGCTGCTCCAGTGCCAGAAGATCCTGACACTCTTTCTCGCACTGATCGAAGAAGGTGAATAGGAAATCTACGTCTGCGTGTTCAAAGTTGTAGGTTGACTGCTCGACTTCGTTCTGGTGGAAAATGTCACCGTATGTGACTTTACCCAGTGGACCGTCGGTCCATACAAGATCGTAAACAGAATCGACGCCCTGGATATACATTGCCAGACGCTCGATACCGTAAGTGATTTCACCGGTAACCGGCTTACATTCAAGGCCACCAACCTGCTGGAAGTAAGTGAACTGGGTCACTTCCATACCATTTAGCCAGACTTCCCAACCAAGTCCCCAGGCGCCCAGAGTCGGGTTCTCCCAGTTATCCTCGACAAAACGGATGTCGTGAACTGTGGTGTCGATACCGAGTACTTCTAGTGAGCCTAGGTACAGTTCCTGGATATTGTCTGGTGATGGCTTGATGATCACCTGGAACTGATAGTAGTGCTGCAGGCGGTTCGGGTTTTCACCGTAACGGCCGTCCGTCGGGCGGCGAGATGGTTGTACATACGCTGCTGCAATAGGTTCTGGACCCAGAGCTCGTAGACATGTCATTGGGTGAGAGGTACCTGCACCAACTTCCATGTCTAAAGGTTGCACAATGGTACAACCTTGCTGGCCCCAGTAATCCTGCAGCGCGAGGATCATGCCCTGAAAGGTTTTAATATCGTATTTCTGCATTGTCAGCTTCGCGAGATTAGTGGATTAAAAAGTCATTTGAGTAACAATCCAGTATACCTCGCATGGCATTTGCCGAGTAGGGCCATTGCATGCTTTTTGCTCATCTTTGATTAATTTGCTTAAAATAGTTGGGAAATCCGGTAAGGTCGTTGCGGGATGATGAATTTGACATTGTCCTGATGTACTGGTTTTTTCTCTCTATACAATATTCAGGCTCCTGTCTGTGCCGTATGCTATACAGTTACAGTTTATGGCCGATACAATCACATCGATACGAAATCGAGAATAAATGGACAAAACAATGGACTTCAATTTTTCGCTAGCGTCCGGTAAATGGATGCGACATGTAATTTTTGCTACTGCGACAGCTATGGTTGCTTCCGGTTGTTCGACAGTGAATCCTTACACAGGGGAAGAGCAGACAGCCAAGGCGACGAGTGGTGCGCTGATCGGCGCTGTTGCCGGTGCGGCAATTGGTGTGGCTTCTTCCGGTAAGAGTGACCGTGGGAAAGGTGCCCTGATTGGTGCCGCGTCCGGTGCCGCACTGGGTGGTGGTATTGGTTACTATATGGATGTTCAGGAAGCTGAGCTTCGCCAGCAGCTGCAATCTACCGGCATCAGCGTGACGCGTGACGGTGACAACATTGTTCTGAATATGCCGAACGAGATTACGTTCGGTGTTGATCAGACAGATCTCAGCTCCCGGGCCAAGAAAGCCCTATATAATGTAGCGCTGGTTGCCAAGGAATACGACAAGACCATCCTTAACGTATACGGGTTCACCGACAGCAGCGGTAAAGAGTCGTATAACTTGCGTCTGTCGCAGGTACGCGCCAGTGAAGTGAGCAACTACCTGATCCGCGAGGGTGTTGTGGCTAACCGAGTGGTGACCAAGGGGATGGGTGAGTCTCACCCGATTGCGTCTAACAGCACCAAGCAAGGCCGTGCAGAAAACCGCCGTGTTGAAATTGTGCTGACACCGGCATCGTAATTTCGCCTACCTCTATGTTGCTGGCGCATACACGCCAGCAGCATTCTTGTTCTTCCCGCACTTCTTCCGACAACACTTGATCCGACCTATTTTAGTGGTTATTATTCCCGCTCCTTTGGGGAGTAGCCTCTCGATCTATCGAGATAATCGTCAACATAATTGAAGCAAAATCTTCATGGCGGTTATGACTCACACTAATCCTACTAGTGAGTTTGGCGAGACCATTGGCAAACCAGCATGAACCGGGGTGGGGCATGTGCGTTTGTCCGTGGTTGTTTACTATAATCCTCGCCCCAATGAGCATGCCGTGAGTGTTTTAGCTGTTTCAATTACTACTGTTGCCTTGGCCGAAATTGGTGATAAAACCCAATTACTATCGCTGTTGCTGGCGAGCCGATATCGCAAACCTTTACCTATCATCTTGGCGATTTTTCTGGCTACCATTGCCAACCATGCCCTGGCAGCCTGGCTCGGTGTCGTTGTGGCTGATTATCTGACGCCGGATGTGTTGAAGTGGGTGCTGGTTGTCAGTTTTGTGCTGATGGCAGGGTGGATCCTGATCCCCGACAAGCTTGAAGATGACGAAAAGATCTCTAACCGTGGCCCGTTCGTGGCAAGCTTTATTGCTTTTTTTGTGGCGGAGATTGGCGACAAGACCCAGGTCGCGACAACCATGCTCGGGGCAAAGTATCACGATGCGCTAATTATGGTGGTGCTGGGCACGACTATCGGGATGCTACTGGCCAATGTTCCTGTTGTATTGATTGGCAAGCTGTCGGCGGAGCGTATGCCGCTGGGGATCATCCGAAAGGTGACCGCTGCGATGTTCGCCGGCCTGGCTGTTGCTGCGGTATTCGGACTGTAAGAATGATGAACACCATGTTTCACATGGAACATTAAGCCGGATTATTTAGATGACAAAGCGATGACAGCTTGATGAACTGTGACTTTGTTTGCAGTGTGCAACTGGATGCCATGCTAAGGTGAAACCAGTGACGATAAGCTGTAAGCAGGAGGGAGTATGAACCGTTTTGTTGCTATTTCTCCGCAAAGCCAGTTTTGGCTGTTCAACGTGGCGTTAGCCCTTAATATTCTTGGAATGGTTCTCACGGATATGTGGCTGCCAATGGTGGTCGGTGCCATCGTGACTACCTACTTGTCCGTCGACGCCTTGGTACGTCTACGCTATGTGATCCCGATGAAAAAAGAGATCCGGGAGCTACGACACGAGTTAGAAAAAGCGCAAAAGACAATGCGTGATAATTACCAATAGGCTTGTGCGTAACAGCAGACAGCCAGCAACAACAGAATAAGCAAAAGGCAGCTCGGTGAGCTGCCTTTTTTAATTGGTGCCTTTTTGGATCAGATACCGATAGGGAAGCTGCTCGGTGTCGGCGGCCAGCAGGGTATGGTCCATAAAGCGGCAAAAGCTGGGAATATCCCGGGTGGTTGACGGATCATCGGCCGTGACCAGAAGCGTGTCTCCCTCGGCCATCTTACGGACGGTTTTGCGTACCATCATTACCGGCTCAGGGCAGCGCAGTCCCTGGGCTTCCAGGCTGTGAGTCGGGTTTTCAAAAATCGCTGTCATAACATGTACGTGTGGTTTCGAAGACTCTGATCATACTTATGGGTAAGAATTAATCAATAAGGCTTGGCAAATCAAAATAAAACGTGTAACGTATTTAACAAGTCGTTAACGTTTGTCTTCTGAAGGATTAGGAGGAACTATGTTGACTCAGATGGATCGCTTAACCATTTACTGCGTGCTGTGCTTTATTACCTTTTGCTCTCTGGTTCTGCGCAGTCCTGACAATACAAGTATTTTCGCGCTTGGTGGTTTAATTGCCGCCGCGCTCGGTCTCTGGTTTGAACTCACCAACTCGCCAGAGCTCGAAGAGGAAGAACATTAACATTGCACATCTACTACACTCCCCCAGTTTTCTTGGGCTTCCCCGCTTTTATAGCGGGATTTTTTTTGCCTGCCGTTCCATAATATCTCTCCCTATAGCGTGATTACCTAATAATAAGGCCTGTTATGGAGCTGGAAGAAGTCTATCGCCGTGATTTAAATTTACTGGTGGCACTGAAAGTGCTGCTGGAAGAAGGCAGTGTCAGCCGGGCGGCGGTAAGGCTGAACCTGAGCCAGTCTGCGATGAGCCGGGTACTGGGACGTTTGCGGGAGTTGCTGGGTGATCCGCTTTTTACCCGCCAGGGTCAGCGTTTATTGCCAACCCAGAGAGCGCTGGAACTCAATGATTCGCTAAACGAGCCCTTGGAGGCGATGCGCATTCTGCTTACGCCGAGTGACTTCAAACCGGCGCAGTGCGAACAGCACTTCGTTATCGCAACGACCGACTATGCCATGCAGACTATTTTGCCGTTTGCCTTGCCGCGTATCTACGAAGAAGCGCCGAATATTTCATTGGAGTTTCCCCCGCTGCAGCATGATCACTTGCTGGAGCAGTTAACAACGGACGGCTGTGATATGGCAATCTGCCGGCCAATAGGTCCAATCGACCCCTTATGCCGCGACCATTTGGGGCTGGTGAGCGTGTTCTGCATGCTGTCAAAGAACCACCCCTTGGCAGATAAGGAGCTCACGTTAGAGGATTACCTGACCTTTCCCCATGCCATCATTGCGATCAGTGACGGGGTAAAATCCTTGATTGATGAAGCGCTACGCGGGTATCGTCAGCGCAAGATGGTACTGCGGGCCTATCACCTCGAGGCTGCTCTTGCCATAGTCGACAAGATGCCCTTGCTGATAACAGTGCCTGCAGACTTGGCCTACCTGGTGGCAGATAAGCATAATCTGGTGATCAAGTCGTTACCGTTTGAATTCAAACCGTTTGACTATTCTCTGATCTGGCATCCGCGCTGCGAACATTCGGCGTCACAGATCTGGTTGCGCAATCTGCTTCAGGAAGAGTGTGGCAAGCTTATCGATAAGCGGATTTATGACATGGGGCTGCTATAACCCTGGTCTGCTTGCCGGTAGAATAAAAAAGGCCAGCATTAGGCTGGCCAAGGTAGTCATCTGTTTCTTTTATTATGTTCTTGGGTTTATAGCTTAATCACGACGCGACCGGTGATTTGGCCGTTGGTAATAGCTTCTGCGCATTCCGCGACGCCTTCAAGGGTCACTTCACGGCATGCCTGCTCGTAGTAACTTGCAGGAAGCAGTTCAGTCAGGCGTTGCCATGCCTGCTGACGTTTCTCAAACGGACAGGCAACAGAGTCTACACCTTGCAGTCTGACATTGCGTAGGATGAAAGGCATGACGGTGGTCGGCAGATCAAAGCCACCGGCCAGGCCGCAAGCAGCAACGGCGCTGTTGTAATCCATTTGTGCCAATACTTTTGCCAGAACCTTGCTACCGACGGTATCTACCGCACCTGCCCATACCTGTTTTTCCAAAGGACGAGCCGGCTCTTCAAATACACTGCGTTCAATAACACGTGCTGCGCCAAGCTGTTTTAGCAGCTCACCATTTTCTTCAACTCGGCCAGTAACAGCGGCTACTTGGTAACCCATTTGTGCCAGAAGCGTGACGGCAACAGAGCCAACACCACCGCTCGCGCCTGTTACCAGAATTTCACCCGCCTCTGGTTTTACGCCTGCATCGACCAGAGCCTGGACGCAAAGCATGGCGGTAAGACCTGCCGTGCCAACCATCATGGCTTGCTTGCCATTTAGACCGGATGGCAACGGGACAAGCCAATCGGCTTTCAGGCGTGCTTTTTCAGCCATGCCGCCCCAGTGGCCTTCGCCAACTCCCCAGCCGGTCAAGACAACCTGATCGCCAGCCTGGTAGCGGCTGTCGCTTGACTCAGACACGGTACCGGTCAGATCAATGCCAGGAACCATTGGAAACTGGCGAACAATTTTGCCTTTACCTGTGATGGCCAAGCCATCTTTATAGTTCAGGGAAGAGTAATCGACATCGATAAGCACATCACCTTCGGGTAGCTGTGATTCGTCGACTTGCTGAATACCAGCGATTGTTTTTTTCTCTTCTTGGTTAAGAACCAGTGCCTTAAACATAGGTATGCTCCGAGTTTATGAAAGGGGCGTTGCTGGATTACGAGTGTAGTCCGGTTAGTGCTATGAATAAAATGAAACTTTATCATTTAATCTATGCTTACTGTGCATTCATAGCCGGAGGGAAATTCAGTAGATTGAGTGAGGGAATAAAGAGCCCGCAGGAGCGGGCTCTGGTTGAGTGGTGGTTATTCGACACGCTCAAAGACGGTGGCAATCCCCTGACCTAAGCCGATACACATGGTCGCCAGGCCAAACTGTACATCCTGATGCTCCATCAGGTTGATCAGCGTGGTAGAAATGCGAGAGCCTGAGCAGCCTAGCGGGTGCCCCAGTGCGATAGCTCCGCCGTTAAGGTTCACTTTCTCGTCGACTTTGTCGAGAAGACCGAGGTCTTTGGCACACGGCAGTGACTGGGCGGCAAAGGCTTCGTTAAGCTCAATCATTCCGATATCGTCCATGGTCAACCCGGCACGTTTGAGCGCTTTCTGGGTCGCCGGTACCGGGCCGTAACCCATGATGGACGGATCGCAACCGGCGATGGCCATGGATTTCACTCGGGCACGGATTGTCAGACCGAGTGCTTTGGCTTTATCCTCGCTCATCACCAGCATGGCAGAGGCGCCGTCAGACAGGGCTGACGAGGTACCGGCAGTGACCGTGCCGTTGGCAGGGTCAAAGACTGGGCGGAGGCCTGCCAGCGCCTCGACCGTGGTTTCCGGGCGGATAACTTCATCGTAGTCAAACAGCTTCAGGGCTCCTGCTTCGTCATGGCCTTCGGTAGCCAGTATTTCATTGTTGAAGCGACCTTCCACGGTGGCGGCCTGGGCTCGCTGGTGGGAGCGGGCGGCAAACTCATCTTGCATCTCCCTGCTGATACCATGCATTCGGCCCAGCATTTCAGCGGTCAGTCCCATCATGCCAGCCGCCTTGGCGACTGATTTTGAGAGCCCCGGGTGGAAATCGACCCCATGGTTCATCGGTACATGACCCATATGTTCGACGCCGCCAATCAGGCAAGTATCGGCGTCGCCCACCATGATAGTGCGTGCGGCATCATGTAATGCCTGCATTGATGAACCACATAGACGGTTGACTGTGGTTGCGCCCACTGTGTGCGGGATCCCTGCCAGCAGTGCGGCGTTTCGGGCCACGTTAAAGCCCTGTTCCAGGGTCTGCTGAACACAGCCCCAGTAGATATCCTCAATCGAGGCCGGATCCACCTGTGGATTACGAGCCAGCAAACCTTGCATCAGGTGGGCGGAGAGATCTTCTGACCGGACATTTCTGAACGCACCGCCTTTAGATCGCCCCATCGGGGTACGGATACAATCAACAATTACGACATTATTCATTTTCTGTTCCTCATCCTTAAGCCGTTCTTAAGCATCTTGCTGTGCGTTGTAGTAGGTTTCGCCCTGGCTGGCTTTTTCACGTAACCCTTCCGGCACCTGATAAACCGCACCGAGATGGGCATAGTGATCAGCCATCGCTACATACTCAGCCAGACCGAGAGTATCGAGGTAACGGAAGACACCGCCGCGGAATGGTGGGAAGCCGAGACCGTAGACCAATGCCATATCGGCTTCGGCCGGGCTGGCGATGATGCCTTCCTCCAGGCAGCGGACGACTTCGTTAATCATTGGGATCATGATGCGGGCGATGACTTCGTCGCTGCTATAATCGGTGGCTTTACCGACGACAGGGGCCAGCAGTTCGGCAACCTCCGGATCCAAGGTTTTCTTCGGCTTGCCTTTGCGGTCGATCGAGTAGGCGAAGAACCCTTTGCCATTTTTCTGACCGAAGCGCTTGGCTTCGAACATGGCGTCGACGGCATCCTTGTAGTCTTTGCCCATGCGCTCAGGGAAGCCTTCCGCCATGACGGCCTGGGCATGGTGGGCGGTATCAATACCGACAACATCCAGCAGGTAGGCTGGGCCCATTGGCCAGCCGAACTGTTTTTCCATGATCTTGTCTATTTTGGTGAAATCGGCACCGTCACGAAGCAGCATGCTAAAGCCGGCAAAGTATGGGAAAAGGACGCGGTTGACGAAAAAGCCCGGGCAGTCATTGACGACGATAGGGGATTTGCCCATTTTGGCGGCGTAGGCAACCACGCGGGAAATGGTCTCTTCCGATGTTTTTTCGCCGCGGATGATCTCGACCAATGGCATACGGTGCACAGGGTTAAAGAAGTGCATGCCGCAGAAATTTTCAGGTCGTTTGAGTGACTTGGCCAGCTGGTTGATCGGGATGGTGGAGGTATTCGACGTGATGACCGTCTCGTCATTTACTTTGTCTTCGATTTCGGCCAATACCGCCGCTTTGATTTTCGGATTCTCGACGACAGCCTCGACAATAACATCACTGTCTTCGATACCGGCATAGTTCAGGCTGGGGTGGATTGCCGACAGCACCTTGGCCATTTTCAGGCCGTCGATTCGCCCGCGTTCCAGTTGCTTGTTCAGCAGTTTGGCGGCTTCTGACATCCCGAGTTCCAATGACGGGTCGGCAATATCTTTCATCATAACTGGCACCCCTTTCAGGGCTGACTGGTAAGCGATACCTCCTCCCATGATCCCGGCACCCAGTACAGCCCCCTTGCGGGTTGCCTTGCCTTCCTTGGCCGCCTGTTTGGCTTTGCTTTTGATCAGCTGATCATTGAGGAAGATACCGACTAACGCCTGGGCTACGTCAGTTTTGGCCAGTTTGATAAAGTGTTTGTTTTCGATAGCGAGCGCTGCGTCTCTCGATAAGCGGGCTGCCTCTTCGATGGCAACAACGGAAGTAATCGGCGCGGGGTAGTGCGGACCGGCAATCTGGCTAACCATGCCTTTGGCCATGGTAAAGCTCATGGTCGCTTCAATCTTGTTGAGCGGAAGAGGCGCTTTCTTTTGTGCCCGACGCTGTTGCCAGTCAAGTTTGCCGGCAATGGCATCCTTGAGCATGGTAACGGCTGCTTGTTTGAGGTTTTCTGGGGCAACAACGGCATCGACCAGACCAAGTTTCAGTGCGTCCTTGGCTTTTTTGTCTTTGCCGGCAGTAATGATTTCCATCGCTGAGTCGGCACCGATAAGGCGAGGAAGGCGAACTGTACCGCCAAAACCAGGCATGATTCCTAGTTTGGTTTCTGGTAAACCGATGCGGGCAGTACTGTCTGCTAGACGGAAATCGGTGGCGAGAACACATTCACAGCCGCCGCCCAGGGCGTGGCCGTTAATAGCGGAAAGCGTAGGTACGGGTAGATCTTCTAATTTATTAAAGATGTCGTTGGCATGGGCAAGCCATTGTGACAGCTCTTCGGCAGGTTTGGCGAATAGGCCAAGAAACTCTTTGATATCAGCACCGACAACAAATGCATCTTTATCCGATGTCAGTACCAGGCCTTTGAGGTCGCTTTGCTGATAAAGGGCATTCAGGGCTTCGTTGAAGCTTTCCAGGGTTTTCAAATCAAACTTGTTGATTGGGCCTGGGGCGTTGAGGTTAAGCTCCGCAATGCCATCGTCCAGATAGCTGACGGATAGGGTTTCACCTTGGTAAATCATGTTCTATCTCCGTGAATTCCGGTTCTTTGCCGAATTTGATTTAACTGGTTTGACCTGTTGCCAGGTTAAATCTAGTCTGAACCTGTTATGCAACGATTACAACACCTATTTTAAACAAATGTTTAACTTTTTGCTGCGTGCTGATTGGGGTTTTTTCCAGTTATGTGATGTTTTCCTATATCAAACAATTGTTTGTGGTTTTGGGGTGTGTTGTGGGAGAGAAAAGGTTTTTGTTGCGATTTTGTTGTCTTTGACCGAGGTTTGAACTAAGCCGAAAGGGAAAGTGTGGCACCTGCCGGTAAGTTTGCTTGTGAGCGCATCGTCGATAGCTTATCGCTTTGAAATCGTAACAGGTTATAGATAACAACTCGTTATCGCGCCTGTTGTGGTATCCTTCGCTCTTATTTTCCTGATTTTGTTTGTGGCTTTTTGATGACAGCAACAGAACCCTATTTTGTGCCAGCAAATGAAGCCTGCTTTGAAGAAGAGATAAAAAAGAGTCGCTTCATTACTTATCTTGCCCATACACCGAATGTCGAGGCGGCGAAAGCATTTGTTCAGTATATAAAGAGCAAGCATAGTGATGCTCGCCATAACTGCTGGGCTTTTGTTGCCGGTCGTCCTTCAGATTCGATGAAGTGGGGCTTCAGTGATGATGGTGAACCATCTGGTACCGCAGGCAAGCCGATACTGGCGCAATTGACTGGTTCGGGGGTGGGAGAAATCACCGCAGTGGTTACTCGTTACTCCGGTGGTATCAAACTCGGTACTGGTGGGCTGGTGAAAGCCTATGGAGGAGGGGTTCAGCAGGCGTTAACTGTGTTGCAAACCAAAGAAAAAGTAATAACTTCGGAACTTAGACTGCGCTGTGAGTATAATCAGGTGTCACTAGTCGAGTCGTTGCTTGCCGAATATGCAGGGATTCAGCTTCATGCTGATTATGGAAACCAGGTTCAAATGACCGTGGAAATTGACAGCCGAGTGGTGGATGAGTTTGTTGCCAAGCTCACCAACCGCAGTGGGGGTCGTATTGTCCCGCTATCTGATTTCAATTAATCGCACGAATAATCATAACTACAGGATGAGAGCCGGCTAAGGCATGCAATTTCGTTCCATCATCAGAATTGTCGGGCTTTTGCTCGCGCTATTTAGTGTCACGATGCTGGCACCCGCACTGGTTGCGTTTATTTACCGTGACGGTGCAGGGCTTCCCTTTGTGGTCACCTTCTTTCTTCTCTTTGCGGGCGGTGCCATGTTGTGGCTGCCGAACCGCCATTATCGCCGTGAACTTAAAGCCAGAGACGGTTTCTTGATTGTGGTCTTGTTCTGGACCGTTATCGGCAGTGCAGGTGCAGTGCCTTTTATATTGGCCGAAAACCCTGACTTATCCGTAACCGATTCCTTTTTTGAGGCTTTCTCGGCGCTCACAACAACCGGTGCGACAGTCATTGTCGGCTTGGACGAGTTACCGAAGGCGATTCTTTTTTATCGCCAGCTACTGCAATGGTTTGGTGGTATGGGGATCATTGTCTTGGCCGTCGCCATTCTTCCTGTCCTGGGGATCGGTGGTATGCAGCTATACCGGGCAGAAATTCCCGGCCCGGTGAAAGATAGCAAAATGACCCCTCGGATAGCCGAGACAGCCAAAACGTTATGGTATATCTATCTGGCTCTGACGATTAGCTGTGCCGTTGCGTTCTGGGTGGCAGGAATGAGCGTATTTGATGCCATCTCCCATAGCTTCTCGACGGTTGCGATTGGTGGCTTCTCGACCCATGATGCCAGTATGGGGTATTTTGAGAGCCCGACAATCAATATGATCACGGTTGTTTTCCTGTTGATTTCAGCTTGTAACTTTTCACTTCACTTTGCAGCTTTTGCCAATGGTGGCATTCACCTGCGTACCTATTGGCGAGATCCTGAATTTAGAGCGTTTCTGGCGACACAGTTTATCCTGTTGCTTATCTGTTTTGGTCTGCTGCTTAAGCATCATTCGTATGACTCACTGTATGATGCTTTTGATCAGGCGTTGTTCCAGACCGTCTCTATTTCAACGACAGCGGGTTTTACGACTACCAGCTTCTCGGAATGGCCGTTATTTCTGCCAGTATTGTTACTTTTCTCTTCCTTTGTCGGTGGCTGTGCAGGTTCGACAGGCGGTGGGATAAAAGTGATCCGGATGCTGCTTCTATTGTTACAAGGTGTGCGTGAACTCAAACGTTTAGTCCACCCGAGAGCGGTGTACACCATTAAAGTGGGTAATAAGGCACTGCCGCAGCGGGTTGTTGATGCGGTATGGGGCTTTTTCTCGGCTTATGCGCTTGTTTTTGTGATTTGCATGTTGGGGCTAATCGCAACTGGGCTTGATGAATTAACGGCTTTTTCTGCGGTTGCGGCGACATTGAATAACCTTGGCCCGGGGTTGGGTGAGGTGGCCGTACACTTTGGTGAAATCAATGACCCGGCAAAATGGGTGCTGGTGATCTCTATGTTATTTGGTCGTCTGGAAGTGTTCACTTTGTTAGTACTGTTCACCCCGACGTTCTGGCGGAATTAATCTCTATATAAAGGAGAAAACGTGGAAAAGGTATTATTGCTTCACTCGAGCAGTGATGGACAGACGATTAAGATCCTTCGTCATATTGAATCAGCTTTAGGTGAAGGGTACCAGTGCGAGCTAATGGACTTGAATGGACTGCCGACGGTTGATTTCGCTTCTTATAATAGGGTGCTGATCGGTGCATCTATTCGTTACGGCCATTTAAATAAGCAGCTCTATCGCTTTATTGCAGCCAATCAGGCTGCATTAGAGAAGTATAAGGTTGGTTTTTTCTGTGTAAACCTGACAGCGAGGAAGGAAGGAAAGAACACGCCAGAGACCAGTGCCTATATGAAGACATTCCTGAAAAAGTCCCCATGGCAGCCGAAATTACAGGCCGTATTTGCTGGCGCATTGCGTTATCCCCGTTATGGCTGGTTTGACCGCGTGATGATCCAGTTCATTATGCGTATTACCGGGGGAGAAACGGATACCTCAAAAGAGGTTGAATACACGGATTGGCAAAAAGTAGAAGAGTTTGCAGGCCGTTTTAGCCAGTTTTAAGTGGCTTTTTTGATATTTTCGGGTGTTTTTTGTTCGAACTGTCAATTAGTGCTATTTTTTTTCAAAAAGCCCCTTGCCAATGTGATCGAAGTCTCTATAATGCGACCCCACTGACACGGAACACGGCAACTTAGCCGGTAACCAGTCAGTTTGTTCTTTAACAATTTGACCATGCAATCTGTGTGGGCACTCGTGAAATGATCAGTCAAAAGATTTATCAGTGAACTGAGTGACCAATACAAATAACTTCGGTTATTTGGCACAGTCAATTCGTTCTAACTTAGTTAGAACAATCAGTATTCATTGAGCCGGTCGAGAGACCAAMAAAACTTTAATTGAAGAGTTTGATCATGGCTCAGATTGAACGCTGGCGGCAGGCCTAACACATGCAAGTCGAGCGGCAGCGACAWMAYTGAMCCTTCGGGKGAYKTKWTGGGCGGCGAGCGGCGGACGGGTGAGTAATGCCTGGGAAT
>NZ_RSEJ01000207.1 GCF_009910675.1 Photobacterium alginatilyticum
TATTTATTGTATAAATTGTATAAATTAGAAATTTAGAAATAAAGTACAAAATCTTTTTTTATTTCCTTTTTTTTATTTGATCGGATAAAAAAGAAACTTTGGGATTGCTGAATCAACAGACAAATAAATACCAAAAAATARATAAGAAATATATAAAGCAACGGAACCATCATAGTATTTTTTAACTCCTCCAAAAAGAAGGGTGGTAATTTGATCATTTACCAATATGAGTCTCATAGATCCTATTTGGCTCTTTCTGCGATGGAAGGTAAAGATTAATTTTATTGTAGAGCCGTATGCAATACATCAAACATGCCCGTACGGTTATTCTATTTTTTTTTTCTTAAGWATTTTTGTTATCTTTATTTWTTTTCTCTTCACTCCATCGTCTAGATAGAACAAACTTTAGTATGTTATATCATCAGGGTAATGATTCATCAACCCGCTAGTGCTTTTTATGAAGCACAAACGGGAGAAGCTATCTTGGAAGCRGAAGAACTGCTAAAACTGCGTGAAACCATCACAAGGGTTTATGTACAAAGAACGGGCAAACCCCTCTGGGTTGTATCCGAAGACA
>NZ_RSEJ01000208.1 GCF_009910675.1 Photobacterium alginatilyticum
TGAGAGGGCCAGTACATCCAATGATCAAACAACGAGGTTTATTAACGATGTGTTTCCTTATGAGAGCGGTGTATTTTCTCAAGTACAAGATATCCCTAGAGCTGTCAACACTACCGGTATGGACAAGTACAACAAGCTAATTGCCTTCCAACAGACTCCKTTGTACAACGGGTGTACTAAGACTGTACTTGAAAGTGTCATGGGAGTAATGAAGGTAAAARTGGATAACAAAATGAGTGTTAAGGCTRYCGATGATAATCTACAGTTGACTGCTTCGATGCTTCCCCCCGGTCATCGCCTTCCGACTACTCATCGTAAGATCCGACATATTCTGAAAGATCTTGGCCTTACCTATATCAAAATCCATGCATGCAGATATGATTGMRTTCTCTTCTGGGGTAAAGATCMTCAAGGAAATGATMTCGAAAACCTTGMYGYTTGTCCGGTATGTCACACGGATAGGTATAAGTYGACTCCTGCAGGGAATAAAAAAGCTGTGAAGATACTTCGTTATTTCCCACTGATCGATAGGCTGGAACGGTTGTATATGAATCCACACACGGCCAAAGCTATGAG
>NZ_RSEJ01000209.1 GCF_009910675.1 Photobacterium alginatilyticum
CCTGCGCTTCCCAGAWCTTTAAGGACAGCCYTACGATGAACGARTGGCCTAAGATTTCCCGTTCTTGGGCGATGCGGTTACGACYAGATCMAWAAGCAGKCTTTTCCCATGCCTAACGCCTGCGATAAGGTGCCCCACGATTAACTTACCAAGCGCACCGAACTTCAAACCAAAACTGCCGAGTGTAATGGGTCTCCTTGATTGCTTTGTTAGGCATTTCCACATGTGAAATTCCTACTTGGCCGCCGAACTCTCAGCGCAGTCCGCTACCAACCATGGGATACAGCATGCACTAAATCTCAAGTAACACTGATACTATCAGCACCTTAAATCCAGATACATTTACATGACATCCTGATGAGATGCTAATCAAGGCTGCATCACTGGATTGATGGGTTGAGTTTACGACAAGCCTTTCACAGCAATGCATCGAGGAAACTAGGAACGTTTATTGCCACCGCCTGAGGCAGCAAAGAACGTAGCAACCTGCATTTCCCAGATCTTTAAGGACAGCCTTACGATGAACGAGTGGCCTAAGATTTCCCGTTCTTGGGCGATGCGGTTACGACCAGATC
>NZ_RSEJ01000210.1 GCF_009910675.1 Photobacterium alginatilyticum
GGTTTCCCCATTCGGAAATCCCAGACTCAAGTGGCTCTTACTGCCTAATCTGGGCTTAACGCAAGTTAGTACGTCCTTCATCGCCTCTGACTGCCAAGGCATCCACCGTGTACGCTTAGTCACTTAACCATACAACCCCAAGAGGTTTTTTATTTTCACTTTTCAAAAAAGTGAAGACAAAAGCGTATGTTCAAACAACCAAGGTTTACGTCACCTACATTCGATCAAGAAAAGTAAGGACATTGGTTTTTCGCCGGACTCTTACACAAGACACTTGAATGTGTATTGCTTGAGAACTCGTTCTCGATGAAACATTTTAATTCAATTGTAAAAATTGAATTTACTAGTCAGCTTTCCAGATTGTTAAAGAGCATGTGTTTATCAAGAGATATCCACTTTCTAATCACACTCAGATGAGTGTATTTAGAAAGTGGCGTCCCGTAGGGGAGTCGAACCCCTGTTACCGCCGTGAAAGGGCGGTGTCCTAGGCCTCTAGACGAACGGGACCAAGTGTTTCTGCCAACGTTGTTGGGCAACGTTAGCGCTCTCTTACATTTTAACCAGGCAATCTGWGTGGACACTGCATCAAACAAGCAGTCTATCGTTAAGGAGGTGATCCAGCCCCAGGTTCCCCTAGGGCTACCTTGTTACGACTTCACCCCAGTCATGAACCACACCGTGGTAAACGCCCTCCCGAAGGTTAAGCTATCTACTTCTGGTG
>NZ_RSEJ01000211.1 GCF_009910675.1 Photobacterium alginatilyticum
ACGATTAATACAACAAGTCTCATCACCACACGTGATACATATATATATAAATCTCAAYCCACACACGTTATAACAATTTCTCCAACWCGTATTCCATAACAAATCTTACAATTCTAACACATACTTCCATCATATAATCATTTGCATAAATACAAATATACCMWCATGCMTAAACGCCAACATASAAYCATACSARCGCACAYAACATCYCMACCCTAATTTAYCCATACSCAAATAATCATATTTCTTACMMMCAYGCGAWACACATAYAAYATCAACATCCMATCAMTATYTGYATCATAAAAATAAACCGAAATATGACGATTCCGTCCGTAACGTTGAATGAATAATACTCCCCTTACCTTAGAATGAAGAGGAGAAAAAAACCCTAGTTTTAGAACGTGTATGTGCGGTGGTGACCTCTTCTTCTTCCTTGGCCCGTGCTTCTCCTCTCCTCCTTGCCTTCTCCCTTCTTGCCGAAATACTCCTCACTCTCTCTCTCTCTCTCTCTCTCTCACGCGAAATCTCTCTCTCTTCCCTTGCCACCCGTCGGTCTCTCTCTCTATTCTAATC
>NZ_RSEJ01000212.1 GCF_009910675.1 Photobacterium alginatilyticum
TACGTACTCTCCTTCACTCTCGCCTATTTGACAAGGAAAATATTAGTAAACATGTATATAAAAAAAGTTACGAAAAATACACATATAAGCAAAAATGTTTAGTTATAAAGGCTTAAGACTTACAATATCATCAGTGGACTGGGGATATGCCTTCTCGTACGCATACACCCAAGGATTGGTGTCGGGATGCTGGCTCGCCTCCTCCATATAACTCCCAAATGGTSYAGAACCAGCATGATGAAGATTCGTGTTTTTTCCCCGGTTCYCGGCATTGATTTTAGATATGCCCTTGTTGGATAAACATATATTATAAGAAACAAATTTCACAAGATATGATAAAAGTGAAACACAAATATGATGTTACTTATACCTCAAATTTTGGGTTGTTGAAGTGGCGTAGAARCCACTGCCACTCGTACTCCCGATACATAAACTCGAACGGGGTGCCCGAACGGTCATTGCCATGCGTCTTCCAGTGCGTATGGAGCTCATTTTTCCACTCCTTGTACCTATATATGCAAAACAAATGTTAAAAAGTGAACGTAAATGGGCAACAAATTATCTCCA
>NZ_RSEJ01000214.1 GCF_009910675.1 Photobacterium alginatilyticum
CGTCACCGCCGTCGCCGCATTGCCCGCGCTGTCGGTCACTGTCACCGACAGCGTCAGGGTRCCGTCGTTCAGGTTACCCAGGTTGATATTACCGATGCTTTGCGTTGCGGACGTCAAGGTACCGTTGCCGGTCACATCRSYSCCGCCGTTGGCGCTGGAGATGGTATAGCTGTAGCTGGCGCCCACCTCGGCCCCGGTGAAGCTGAACGAGGCGCTGCCTTTCTCCGAGTCGCTGTAGAGGGTATCGCCAAAGGCGACACTGTGGCCGCTCGGCACCGCRGTATCCAGCGCACTGGTTGCCGTCACCGCCGTSGCCGYATTGCCCGAGGTATCCGTAAGCGTCACCGACAATGTCAGATCACCGTCGTTCAGGCYRCCCAGGTTGATATTGCCGATRCTTTGCGTGGCGGACGTCAGGGTGCCGTTGCCGGTCACATCGCTGCCGCCGTTGGCGCTGGAGATGGTATAGCTGTAGCTGGCGCCCACCTCGGCACCGGTAAAGCTGAACGAGGCGCTGCCTTTCTCCGAGTCGCTGTAGAGGGTATCGCCAAAGGCCACGCTGTGA
>NZ_RSEJ01000030.1 GCF_009910675.1 Photobacterium alginatilyticum
TCATATCATCTGAATACTTGTACGCTGGAGGGGATCAATAACAAGATAAAACTCATCAAGCGTATGGGATACGGATATCGAGATACGGAATACTTCTTCCTAAAGATAAAAGCAGCTTTCCCCGGAAAGCCGCGATGAACCTTTTTTATTACTGTTGGCAATGGTCTCTTCATTATGAGCTATCGCATCAAAGATATTCAGCCAAACAGGTTTCATACCGTTGTTAACTTCATAGTCTTCCAGCTGAGTATCACCCAGCTCGGCATCTATCGTACAAACGAAGCAATATGATTCCATGTGCATTATGTCATGCTCTGGCTTGTACCATGGTCGGTACTCTTCATACATACCAAAGGCCGAGATATTGCGGATATTGCGAGCTCCCGTCTCTTCCTCAAGCTCACGGATCAAGCCTTGAATGGCGTCCTCACCTTCGTCGATACCACCGCCAGGCAACGTATAGTCATGATAACGCGCGGTGTAGAGCATAAGGATATTTTCACCATCGAGAATGATGCCTCGGGCCGCCTTGCGGTGGAAAATACGGCCTTCAAGCTTCTCAATATCAGGATGAACGGTTGACTTCAGTAATCGCATAGCTCTGTCTATCTACTTCTGTACAAAAACAAGCCGTGCATTCTAGCCCAATACCTAACCCCAAGCTACTTATCACCAGTTAAAGACACGTTTAAAGAAGGTTTCGACATTCTTTATGCAGCTTCTTTTCAACGTACCGTTCGGATCCCACACCGGCAGCTTTGTCGAGCCGATGCAGCTTTGCTCCAACCGTCCCGTTTTCGCCTGGTGATAGGTAAAGTCGGACACCTGCGGCGGAATTCGAAGCACCAACGGCTCTGGATCGCGCCGCTGAATATAATCGGCGTAAAGTCGAAGCGGCCCTGAAGAGCCTGTCAGCTTGGCGCTTTTATTATCGTCTCGTCCCATCCAGATAGTAACCACTTCTCTGCCGTCTACCCCAACATACCAGCTGTCTCGGCCCTTATCTGAGGTGCCAGTTTTCCCGGCCAGGCGTGATGAAGGCAAAATAGAGTTCAGGTAACGCCCGGTCCCCACTGTCACCACCTTCTGCATTCCGTATAGGGTCAGCCAGGACGCCTGCTCAGAAACCACCTGCTCCCCGGATGCCCGCTTTTGATACAACACATTACCGCCGGCATCAACAACTGCACTCAATGCGGTCAACTCGCTTTTTTGACCACCACTGGCAATGGTCTGATACATCTGGGTGACATCGACGGGTGTCAGGGTAAAGGCTCCCAGCAACATAGATGGCAACTTAGGTATTTCATTGCGATCAACCCCTAACCTTTCCATGATATCGATAACTTCATCCAGGCCCACTGCCATCCCAAGATTCACTGTCGGAATATTGTATGACTTCGCCAGCGAAAGATATAAAGGCACCGACCCGCGGTATTGACGGTCATAGTTACGTGGTGACCACTTTTCACCATTCTGCCCTCTTAGCGTCAAGGCACGATCGTCAAGATTGGTGGCAAGCGAAAAACGCCCCGGCTGCTCGAGGGCTGCCAGGTAAATTGCAGGTTTGACAACCGAGCCAATAGGACGCTTGGCATCAATAGCCCGGTTGAAGCCGTCGTAACCCGGACGACTTCCGCCAACCATAGCGCGGATTTCACCGTTCATGCGATCGGCAATAACTACCGCGGTTTCAAGCTCGTTACCAGCACGCTTTTCTAACTGGGGAATTACGTGGCGGACAGCCTGCTCAGCCTTGGCCTGAGAGTCAGGATCCAGGGTCGTGAATAACCGCAATCCCTGACCGGGCTGATAATCATCGACATACTTTTTCAGCTCACGCTGCAACTGACCAAAATAGGCTGGCTGTCGATTGGCTATCTGCCCCTTCTCTTGCAAATCCAATCGCTTGTCAACGGCCAGCTTATAGTCCTCTTCTTCGAGAACGCCATTTTCGACCATTAAGCGCAATACCAGATCCCGTCGACGCTTGGCACGCTCCGGATATCGCCATGGATTATAGTATGAAGGGCCTTTCACCAACCCGACGAGTAACGCCTGCTGATCGAGGCGTAGTTCTGATAATGGCAAGCCAAAATAGAATCGCGAGCCAAGCGCAAACCCATGAACTGCCTCTGCCCCATTTTGAGCCAGGTAAATCTGGTTCAGATAGGCATCAAGGATCTGGTCTTTGCTGTATCGATAATCGATGATTAACGCCATATAGGCTTCTTTAAATTTACGCCACAGGCTTCGCTCGCTGCTAAGAAACAGATTCTTGGCCAGTTGCTGAGTAAGCGTACTGCCGCCCTGTACGGTTCGTCCTGCTTTCAGGTTGGCAACAAATGCCCGGGCAATCGCTGTGGGAGATACTCCGTCATGCTGGTAAAACTCCTTGTCTTCGGTTGCTATCAGCGCCTCAATCAAAGGCTGTGGCATTTCGTCTTTTGGCCGATAGATCCGTTGCTCGTCTGTCTTTGCCTCCAGCATACCAAGTAGCTTTGGCTCGACACTAAAAGTCCCCAGCTCACGGCCGGATTCGACTTCTGAAATCCGTCTGACCTTCGAGTAGTCAAATTCAACAACCACATGTCGCTGTGGCTGCTCACCGTCTCTAAATTCAAACGGGCGTCGAATAAACTCTACCTTGAGTCGGCTGGTTGAATACTCACCGCTTTTCTTCGGAGTCGTAACTTTACGATACTTCAGCACTTCCAACTCGTTGACCAAGTCTTCATACCGGATCACAGCGCCTGGCTGAAGAGTTAACTCACGAGCGTAAACGACAGAGGGCAACTGCCATAGCTGCCCTTCGAACTTATCCGTTACCTTATCGTTAAGGGTATTACCCATCCACACCATGCCAGCTACAATCAACACCATACCAACCAAGCAGCCACGTTTAAGCCGCTTGCTTCTTGTAGAAACACGATGTGTAGATCTTTTTGAAGAGGGGGAAAAAGAAGAAGTGGTCGATTGTGCCTGTTGATTTGATTTCTTGGATGACAGGTGTTGTTCTGCCTCTTGTCGCGATTGCTTGTCTGATGTTGCCATTACGTTCTGTACAGTCAATTACTGAGTAATTGGTTGTCCTAGGAGATGAATTCGGTGCCGACAATACACGAGGCTGATGGCAAGGATGTCATCCGACTGTCAAAGAAACGCCTCCGAACCATCCCCAGCAGTGGAAATGATCTGGAGTTTCACGGCAAAATCGCTCAGAATACGCGCCCTGTTTTAGCTTACTGCCGAGAAAGAAAATGGAACGCGATTACAAACTTGACTGCCTGCTGACAATGCCACGCCACGAGCTGGAAGAGTTCAGCGTAAGAGTAATTGGCCGTATGGTTCCTGAAGAGATGATGCAGGAGCTATTTACCTTCGACCAGGAAGAGATTGATAGCGAAGACCGCCTGAAATCGGCACAGTTTGATGCCATGCTTCGAATGACCGCGATTGCCCTCGGTGAAGTCAAGATGGCTTTCTCCGAGTCTGACAACGCACAGCAAAATACCGAACGCATGATCCGCCTGATCTTGTGGCATTTCTACGCTATGTCCTTCAACCTTGAAGAAGCAGTTACCCTTGAACAGCACTGCGAGCAGGTGGAGAAAATTCTGAATAAAGCACCTGAGGATGCCTTCGGCTGGGTCAAGGTACTTACCGAGCTCCTGCACACATATGCAGAGCTGAGCGAAAAGTAAATATATATACCCAAGCTAGAGTAAGCATTAAAGCCGCCGAACAGTGTCCTGCCCGGCGGCTTGAGTCTTAAACTGTCAGCCATCACGCTGTCAGCGAAGCTTGATGTTGACTGATTAACTCAGCCATTGCCGCCTCTGCACGTTGCTGTGCATGCTCAAGCGTATCTTCATGACTCATCGCCTCAACCACTTCATAGTAGCATTTCAGCTTAGGCTCTGTTCCTGACGGACGCACCACCACGCGCGAATCATCGTCGAGGTAATAGATCAGCACATCGCTGGACGGCAGATCAATCGGTTCAATCTTGCCATCGGCATAAATAGTCTGTGATTTTTTCAAATCATCCGTCTTCACAATGTGGCGACCAGAAATTGTCTCCGGCGGATTGGCTCTCAGGCTATCACCAATTGGCGGCGAACCCGGCTGCAGCGCAATACTCTTTTGGACATTCAGATACAGGCCATGTTCACGGTAGATAGCTTCCAGCTGATCCCAGACAGTCTTGCCATTCACAGCCAGTTCAGCCGCCAGCTGCGCAAAGGCAACCAGTGCAGATAACCCATCCTTATCCCATACCTCGCTACCAACGGTATAACCAAGAGCTTCCTCGTAGGCGAACAAGAATCGGCTCTCATCCGTCTGCTGCTGCATCGCAACATTCGTCAACCATTTGAAACCTGTCAGGGTCTTGTAGTAATTGGCTTCAACCGACTTGGCAACCTGTTTTAATAAGCTTGAAGAAACGATTGTTGCACCCACCAGGTTTTGCCCCGGCTCGGCATGTGTCAGCAGGTAATGCCCAAGCAGCACACCAACCTGATCGCCCGTCAGCATTTGGTATTCGCCCTCTTCCGTTCTGGCTGCAACCGCAAACCGGTCGGCATCAGGATCGTTGGCACACGCCAGGGTGGCATCATGCTTCTTGGCTTCGGCGATTACCATGTCCATCGCTCCCGGCTCTTCGGGATTAGGAAAATTCACGGTAGGAAAACGGCCGTCTGGCTCGCGCTGCTCGGCGACGCTGTAGACCTGGGTAAAGCCAGCATCAGCCAGTAATGCTTCAGCCATATTGGCACCAACACCATGCATGGCAGTGTAGGCTAAGCTGATCCCTTCCGGCTGAGTATGGTTCGACAACAACTTGCTCTTATTCACCGTCTGACGATACGTATCGTAAAATGACTCACTCAGCCAGAACAATAAACCTTGCTGTTTAGCCAGCTCCAAATCAAGCAATTCAATATCTTGCTGGGTAGCGATATCAATCTGCTCGGCAATGCCCGAGTCATGCGGCGGAATGATCTGGGCACCGTTCCCCCAGTAAACCTTAAAACCGTTATATTCAGGCGGGTTATGGCTGGCCGTCACCACAACACCGGCAGCGGTTTCAAAGTGTTTAACCCCAAAAGCCACCATTGGTGTTGGCGCTTCATGGGTGGTCATATACACTTTTATCCCTTGGGCGGTCAGTGCCGAGGCCGTCTCATGGGCAAAGCGCTTAGAGTCTGGACGACCGTCAAAACCGATTATCACACCACGTTCGGCCGCATCTTGCTCTGTTGCCAGCAAATATTTGCCAAGCCCCATCGCCGTTTCTTGAATCACCAAGCGATTCATTCGGTTAGGTCCAGCACCGACAATCCCCCTAAGCCCGGCAGTACCGAATACCAGCCGTCCGGAGAATCGATCTGCCAGCTCTGCTTCAGACTTTGAATCAATAAGCTGTTGTAGCTCATCACGAGTTTTAGGGTCAGGGTCTCGCGCTAACCAACGAGAAATTTCTGTCTTCATTATTGATGTTCCTACGACGTTGATTACATCCACAACTTACTATAAATGATATTCATTCGCATTAACTTATTCATATATCCTATATCTGAAATAACCAAACGCTCAAACTATCGCCTGTTTCAGGCCCAGAAGTCATATTTCACGCTTGGAAAAAAAGCGAAACCAATGAATGAAGTATAGAGGGAATAGCGTTCTCTACCATTTTGTCGCTGAGACAGGAACATTAACTGCTTACAAACCATTAGTTAACGCTATTGCGTTGGCAAGCAGCACTGTTTTGTTATGCAAAAGGGGGGATTGGGGAATAACAAAAAGGTAAAACGGGGTACCAGTCGGCACCCCGAAAGAGTCTGTGCAGTTACCACATCAGATCATCAGGGATCTTGAAGTCTGCGTACGGATCATCCTCATCCATTTCCTGCTCATCGGCAGTATTGTTAACGATGATTGATTCTTCATCACGCTGGCTAATTTTGTCTGCAACCACACCTGGTACAATCGCGTAAGTATCAAGGTAACGGGCAATTGCCAGTCGGCCGCTTACTAACTGGTCCTGAATTGATTTATCGACATAGATTTTCTTGACCAGAGTGCCGTCAGTAAAGTTGTAACCGATTTCGCCATCTTTACACTCGATCCTGTTCATCTCAATCAGCTGTTTCACCTGCGAGGCAATCGCCTTCTTGTCGGCTTCCGCCTGCTTCTTACGGTTTAACTCCTGATCCTGAGCAAGCTGAGCAACTCGGTTGGCTTCAACGGCCGCTTTGGCTTCTTTCGCCTGAGTTCTCGATTTCTTGGATGATTTTCCGGCTTTTTTTAGTTTCTTCTTATCAACAAGACCTGCTTTCAGCATCTGCTCTTGTAACGTTAGCTTTGCCATTTTGACTCCGTCGCGGGCACAGTTTCATTAAACAGTGATAACAACCGGCGTTAACGATGAAAGCTTCGCCGATTGCTTAATTTCATCGTTATATTATCACTGGGCAGGGAGAAACAGGTCAAGCCTAGGTGCCCTTAACAGGCAACAAAACGACCTCGATAGGTCGCTAAGTTGCCTTAATATCAGTCCCACTTCCAAAACCCTTTACCGATCCCTTTAATTTTGGATTCCGAAGGCAGGGTATACCAAGAGGTATTTTGTGTACCCGAGCTAGAGACATACCCTAAAAATGAACTGTATGCTTCGCCTAGGTCGACATGCTCGAGTGGTGGCTCCCAGTCTTCCGGAATGATCACCGCAAATGGGTAGCCCTGTTCATTTTTAAAACCACCGACACCTTCTGCATTGTTTACCGAGCTCCCTAACCGCGAGGCGAACTCTGGCAAATGAATTTCATAGCCGGTATTAGTCACATACAAATAAGGATCATAGGGAGGGAGCGCAACATCCTCAAGGTTCAATGGCGTATCAAAGTCAAACGAGACACTGAATTTTTGCCCCTGTATTAACGATACCTGTGCTTCTGTATTGGCAAACTCAAGACCCGGTATCTGCATCAGGGACTTGGTTCCCTGAAGCAAACGTTGGTCAAAGCTGCCGGACTGAGAAATGGATTTCGGATATCCGCTCTCCTGTTCGCTCGAACCGGCTTTGAACAAGTTTACCGTACCACTTCCCGATGCTTCATCAGGCAAACCAATATGCAGATACCAATCGTGAGTGAAACCTGAGCCACGGGCGATAATATAACCATATACTAGCAAGGAGCTGACTTTGTCATCTTCCATACCAAGGCCGACTCGATAACCGACAACCAGATCATTGAAGTCATAGTCGCTCTTAGCCGGGTAATTGTCCTCATAGGCGGCAATATAATACTCAACAGCTGAAGGATAATAGACCCAAGAGTCAACCGGATTCAAAACCTGCCCCTGAGTGATGACCAATGGTGCCTCGCTTTGACCCGGTGCCAGCCCTGCCAAAAACGTAGAATCTTCCGCACTAACAAGAGCAAGGTCTTCAAAGCCGGCCGTGTAATCATAAAACGCCTCGGGATCCCCCAAAGAGGTATTCGTCTCCAGCAAGGTGATATCTAGCGTTACCGAAGTCGCACTATCAAGGGCCATGTTTACCGGCATAGTGATCAACGCATCATACGAACTTCCGTTTAATTCACTGTTACTGCTGGGTGTGATCAATGACGAGCCTGTCTGGCCTATCAAGGTATAGTAAAGCTTTCGCTCGTTAGAGCCGACTTTAGCCAACATCGATTCGGTTGGTGTCGAAAAGCTGCTAAATGAAGAGCTATTACCGCCTACAACAACAGTGAGTACCGCAGATTCAATCGCCACACCTTGACTGGATGCTTTCTCCGATCCATTAGCAGCTTCATTGACATCAACTGCAAAAATTAATGAGCCGGCGTGCTCAGTTCTCATTGCCTCTAAATCTGCAGCGGAAAGATTATTCTTTTGCTGTTTGGCACGAAATAGATCAATACTCCCGCTTCCTTGCTTAATCGTATCTTTCAACTGAACAGTTACTGTTGCTGCTTGCGCCTGTGGCATTGCCAACATTGCGGCCAACAAGAATCCCCTGAAGTATCGGCTCATAGCTGTCTCTCCCTTGAAATACTATTATCGCCATCTAAATCGCTAAACAGATCAAATTTTACAATCCTCTCGCTATTTGGCAGTGAAAGCGGGAGCGAAACAGGTTTCTGCTTATCTATCTGGCCAAGAAAAAGCACATTACCTGAAGATGAATAGACTTTAAGAAACACCCTATTTCCCGCTAGCGCAAATTGACTAGGATCCAGCTCAAACGCACTGATCCGGTATTGCTCAAACCGTGCATTAGGCGGCGCAATATTATCACTAAGACGGGTACTTTCTGTTGAACCAGATATCGACGGTGAAGATTCCGAACCACAGCCAGCCAAGATGATGCCAATAATTGCCACAAGCGCTTTTTTCATTCCCTACCTCCTAATTCACAATCAGGAACAAGGCATCAGAACTCGTGCCAATCTATATTTCCAATAAAATCAAAGTGTTGAAATCATCATTATATCGAGATTGCAATACACGATTGATTTTGCGATAAAAATAGCAGTCTGACATATCTCTTAATTGAGATATTGCTATTGTTATCAGAGAGTAAGACATCAGTATCTTGGCAATAAAGACACCGATGTAGGTTAAGTCTAAGCGGTACAAGGTGTACCGCTTACTTGGGATGGGTTAACGCTGAAATGGATAAACGGCACCGAGCGAGAGGATTTGCGTTAGTTCGTCTAGTGCTGTGCGGGATTCATCAAGTAGTTGCGGATCAGCGAGATCTGCTTCAACCAGGCTATCGCGGTAATGCGACTCTACCCACAGGTTGAGACGGTTGAACAAGGTCTCATTCATCAAGGTGGAGGGATTCACCGCCTGTTGTTCCTGTTCGTTCAGCACGACACGCAAGCGCAAGCATGCCGGGCCGCCACCGTTGGCCATACTTTGTTTCAAATCAAAAATCTGAACCCTGTCGATACCACGTTTTTCCGCCAGCATCTGCTCGATATACGCCCAGACATTGGGGTTATTGCGGCACTCTTCAGGGAGTACCAGCAAGGTTTCGCCCGAGGGCAAGGCAAGTAACTGCGAGTTAAACAGATAGCTGGTTACGGCATCATCAACCGATACGGCACTGGTCGGCACTTCAATGATATTGAAGTTGCCTGACATTTTCTGGGTAAGCTCGTCATAAACCGCTTGCTGATTCAAAAAAGCCTGCTCATGACAGAACAGAATATCCTTGTTACCTACCGCAATCACATCGTTATGAAAGACGCCCTGATCAATCACTGCCGGATTTTGCTGGGCAATCACCACGTCATCACCTGCAAGCTGGTGCAGTCGCGCTACCGCCTCGCAGGCTTCAAAAGTGTGTCGGGCCGGGAACTTCACCGGCGCTGGGTGGCGGCTGTCAAAGGCATGGCGACCATATACGAAAAACTCAATACCCCGCTCGTCGTACTGATGACAAAAGCGAGTATGGTTCGCTGCACCTTCATCGCCAAAATGCTCGACGGCAGGCAAGGCAGAATGGTGGACAAAATGCTCAGGCGAGGAAAATGTTGCCTTCAGGATCCGGCCTGTCACCTCGTGTTCAATCGAACGGTGAAATTTGTTGGTTAAGTTGGCTGGCGTAAAATGAATCTTGTCGTCAGCCGTATCCGCCGATGGCGATACCGTTGCCGCATTGGCCGTCCACATACTTGAAGCTGAACAACAGGCAGCAAGCACCTTCGGCGCCTGTTTCGCCGCCTGCTCAATCACCGCTTTATCACTACCGGTAAAACCAAGCTGACGCAGGGTCTTTACGTCCGGGCGTTCCTGCGGTGCCAGCACCCCTTGAATCATCCCCATGTCAGACAGGGCTTTCATCTTTGCCAGCCCCTGTTTAGCGGCCTGCTTGGGGTTCGACGGCGCAGCCTGATTTTTAGCCGAAGCGACATTACCAAACGACAACCCGCTGTAGTTATGAGTTAGCCCTACCAACCCATCGAAATTTGCTTCAAGTGCTTTCATAGACATTCCATGTTTGTGTACCACCCCTTAAAGATAACAAAGCATTTACAATCACAACAAGTGTGGTACAAACCGCTAGCTGTAATAGAATCATTAGATATAAACACCAAAACTGAGCATGACTATTCAACTTACCTGACAGTCCAGCAATCACGCCCATGGTAGATATGTCTCCACAAGTACCGACACTCAGGCGGTTCGATTCTGTTCGTCACTTGTTTTTGCCCTATTCAGTCACATTAAGCCAAACTCAAAATACATAATTACTCAGCCTATAAACTGAAAAAGCCAGCCGATGAATGGCTGACTTTTTTTCATTCTGTGTGCCAGATCAGGCTTATTGGTCATAAATCAGCCTTTTCTTGATTGATAAAAGCTACATATCCCACTCAACAATATGCCCTTCGTCATAAACTCCATCGCTATAGGCCGGTGTAAAGTTAATGAAAATGTTGTTTTTAGCGATTGGAACCTGCTCGGCTATGGTATGAGCTATCAGCTCAAGCATCGAGGCTATCTGCTCTTCGGTGTTAAAGTTGGGCGCAATCAGATCAATGAGCAGAGGGTGTGTATTGATCGGCTGGTTGGCTGCAACTTTCCCATGGTGGGAATAGTGTGATTGGGCAAGGTACTCCCAAGTCACCATGATATGCTGCTGCTCAATATTGGCAGCATCAGAAATTGCCTGGGACAGCGCACTAATAACCTGTGGCACAGGGACTTCATGATCAAACGGCAATGATTTGATTCTTACTAATGGCATAACCTACCCTCATCGAAACCGATATCCTCCCCCGAAACTCTCAGGTGAGACATTGATAAGTAACTAAGTTAAAAGCCTAGCGAAGGTCAGCGTTAAGACGCTATCTCAAAGTTGAGACAACCATAAAAAAATACTATAAGCCCCATAAAAAAACACCTGCTCGTTGCAGGTGTTTACCTCTGTATATACCTTTGCGCCTCTAGGCGAATGCTGCCGGCTTAATCACATTGCTTGTTTTCACAGCAGGGGTTGATCACCCGCTCAGCACAGGTATAAGGCTCAATATGAATAATTACATCAACAACCTCATCAATTTGCTTGAGGATGTGTGACTTGAAGTTCTCGCTAATCGTGTGAGCATGATCAACACTCATGGATGGGTCCACCAACAGGTGAAAATCCAGCAAAATCGTGCTTCCCGTGCGACGGCTTCGAATTGCATGCACTTCACGGATATCGGGATCAGACTCAGCATAGCTCTGAATCTTATCTTCTATCTCACTATCAGCTTCGGCCTCTGTCAGTTCCAGCAACGCCGGCCAAAGTATCTCAAAGGCAGCTTTCAAGATCATCGCAGTGACAATCAGTGCCGCCACCTGGTCCAGATAATGCAGATCCGGGAAAAAGAGATTAGCAATTACAGCTACAGCAACCGGCAGCGAACTGAGCGCATCGGAACGATGGTGCCATGCATTGGCGTGCAAGGCCCGGCTATTGATCCTTTTGGCCTGGATGAGCGTCCAGCGATACAGAACCTCTTTAACCAAGATGGAAGCCAATGCGGCAACAAATGCCAGCATTCCCGGCTTGGTGGTTGAATCATGGCCCAATGAGCTAATCGAATCCCAGCCTATTCCCAAACCAACAAAAGCCAGCAACACACCAATAAAAATATTTGTTAACGTTTCAAAGCGGCCATGTCCATACGGATGGCCTTTATCCGCCGGAGCCGTCCAGTAGCGGGAGCCAATAAGGATAGCCGTGTCGGTAACCAGATCCGAAAAACTATGGACGCCATCCGCCACCAGCGCCTGGCTACCAGTTATCTTACCCACTGTTATTTTCAATACGGCCAAGCCGACGTTAGCGATCGAGCCAACCCATGTGGCCTTCTGAATAACTTTTACCGGGGTCTCTGACATGACTTTATCTCGTTATGGAACAGCCAATTATGATACCTGAATTCTGATCGAATCATGAACAATATTGGCAGCTGGCATCAAGGCATTGGCTTTTTGTACGCAACACAGTCCTTATCAGCATTTTATTCTATCAGTTACACTTAACTAACGGTAACCGGCACTACCTTCATCTAAGTCCTTCCAGCGGTTCGTCTAATCTGGTGATTTTCTTGTCTGATAGCGCTAATTTAATGAGTTTCAGCTATGTGCAAATCATTGGTCACTGCAATTACGGGTTTATATTTGATTGGTTGCACAACCACATCGACCTCCCCCGCTTTCGACGACGCTTCAGCCCGGCAATTTCGTCAACAGCAGATGGAGTTATATCGGACGATGGATATGATGCCTCGTCCTCAGCCAATTATTATTTTAAGACCGAATAAAGCCTAAGATACAGTCGAATAATTGACGCTATTATATTCAGCGTCAAATTTCCCACTAATTACTGCTAATTCACTTTTATATTTCATTAGTAACAAATTATCTTCTAATATAAATGGCAACAAATTGCATACCTAAACCAATAAGCACTTAGTTTAATAACGAGCAAGGTTAATATCCAAAATCGATTTTTTGATATTAATAAATATATTTAAATGATAGATCTTAATACTTAATAACAATTTATCTATATTGCTATTTGGTATATTTGTGTATTGTTTTATTAGTGGTTCGTCACTGAAGGTAGGATATGGGATATTTGTACTTAGTCGTTTTCATTTAAAACACTACAAAGATCACATTACTTGAATAAAGCTACTGAATTCAAATTGAAAAATCCTGTCTTCCTCCCATAATAGACACATCAATACAAAGATATTGATATTGACAAAAAGGACTTTTATGAGACATATCGCCGATTTTATCGAGCAACTTGAAAGGGGCGATGACCCTTTCAATATCTGGGTATATTCCAGTAAAGGTCATTATAGTCAATTTAGCAATCAAGGTAATAAGCAACATAAACCAAACCTCTACAAAGCACTGGATCAGCATCTTCAAATCGTTGTTGAAATGAATAATGATGCAAATGATGATGCATACTTGCTGCTTCCAGAGGTTCATGCGGTTGTTCCTGTAGCATTCCGTGAAGGCCAAGTTTACTCACTGACAAGACCTACTGCTGCGTAAGCATCAGTTGCATAATATAAATATCGGTATCAACAATGATTAAGAAAAAAATCAGGCTAGGTTTATTTCTTCATTTCCGGTAGGAATATTGAGCAGAATAAAAACAGACCCTCGGGTCTGTTTTTTTCTTTATTATCAGCTAAGAATAATTGCTGTCCCAAATTAGTAACTACCCTGTGCCGGAACACTTGAGATCTTCGACGTTGGCATTATTCTTCGGACACCGTCCTTGCAAGCCGCATTGCCATCATCCCAACCTTCGTTAAACCGCGTATCACTGTTATCTAGCGTAATGTCTTTCAGGTAATCCATGTCAGGCTGCCCTTTTAAATTCAATGCACTCTCGCAGCCTTGGTTATAACCGTAATGATAAATACTGTCATACTCGACACTACTTACATACTCATCAGGAAACAGCTGGTAATTCTCAATCTCCGAGCTGCTACACCCCATTACGCCAAGTGCCACTATTGCGATTACCGTCAGTTTATAGTTCATGGTGATTCTGGCTCCTTACATCTGCCTAATACAAAAGCAACCCCAAAATGCTGGTCTCACTCTGAATCTGCATATTGAAGTAGTTTGGGTATAACATTAGTCTAGACAAAGACTTGAGCTCGTATGGAATCATTTAAGGTTATCGCTGTGACTGAACTTCAACTCGAACAATTCGAACACCAACTGAAAGACTATGTTGTACAACAAATGACCACAGATCCGGCCCATGATCTCAGCCATATTGAACGTGTTGTTGCGGCAGCGAAGTCATTCGCCATCACCGAAAATGCCAAGCCGGAAGTGGTTATCCCGGCAGCTTGGCTTCATGATTGCGTATCTCTGCCCAAAAACCACCCAGAGCGGCACAACAGCTCTAAACTTGCCGGCATTGAAGCAATCCGCGTCTTGGCCGAGATAAACTATCCGGTTATCTTCTTTGATGAAATTAAACATGCCATTGAAGCCCATAGCTACAGCGCCAATATCGTCCCCCGAACAATAGAAGCTGCAATCGTCCAGGATGCCGATCGCATTGATGCCCTCGGTGCCATTGGCATCGCACGCTGTATCCAGGTTGGCAGCTCATTCAAGTCTCGCCTTTACTCCGATGACGACCCGTTTTGCCAGCAGCGTGAGTACAACGACCGGGCATTCTGTGTCGACCATTTCTATAACAAGCTATTCAAGCTGGAGAATACAATGAACACGGAAGCAGGAAGAAGAGAAGCGCACACACGAACGGCTTACATGAAAGGATTTTTAGCCCAGCTACAAGATGAGATCGGACTATAAAACGCCCCTGCTCTATACGCAAACAGGCCGCAATAGCGGCCTGTCTGATATAGCTTTGTTACTCTAGCAGCACTAGCTATTCAACACGGCATTGAAGCGCTCAAACCCTTTTTCCAAGTCACGAATTAGATCGTCACAGTCTTCCAGGCCGATATGCAGGCGTAACATTGGTCCGGCAAAGTCTTTTTTCTTGGCGGTACGGATCGTGTTGATATTCTCATTGGCCAAGATCAGGCTTTCAAAACCGCCCCAGGAATAGCCCATGCTAAAATGCTCCATCCCGTCCAGCAGTGCTGTTAGCGCCTCGGTATTTCCGCGGTTCAGCACCAACGAAAAGAGGCCATTACAACCTTTGAAATCACGTTGGTAGAATTCGTGTCCTTCACAGCTTTCCAACGCAGGGTGGCGGACATGATCGACTTCTTCACGCTCTACCAGCCATTTGGCAATTTTCAGGCTATTCTGTTCATGCTGTTTCAGGCGGACACCTAACGTACGCAATCCGCGCATTGCAAGATAGACATCATCGGGAGACGTACACTGGCCCATCAGATAGCTACTTTCACGTAGCTGATCCCAGCAGCGTTCATTAGCCGTAGCCGTACCGAGCATGACATCAGAGTGGCCGACAATGTACTTAGTTGCGGCCTGAATCGAAATATCAACACCGTGCTCAAAAGGCTGGAAATTAATGGGAGAGGCCCAGGTATTATCCAGCATCACGACAAGATCATGCTCATGGGCAATGCGTGCCAAGGTCGGCACATCCTGTACTTCCATGGTGATTGAGCACGGAGACTCAAGAAATAGTACAGTGGTGTTTGGACGGATCAAATCCCGGATCCCCTCACCAATCATCGGATCATAATAGGTTGTCTCAACACCCATTTTATCCAGCATCTTATCGCAGAAATCTCGGGTTGGCTCATACACCCCATCAACCATCAGGATATGGTCGCCCGCTTTAACAAAGGACAGGATTGCATTCGATATTGCTGCTGTACCACATGGATACAGTGCACAACCTACTCCCCCCTCCAACTCAACCATGGCTTCTTGAAAGGCAAAGTGGGTATTGGTTCCACGGCGGCCGTAAAATAGTTCTTTATTAGCGCGGTTTGCCGTCGCATGCTTCATCTCAGCAACAGAGTCGAAAACAATGGTCGAAGCTCGGCTCACTGGCGGGTTAACCAAATGCTGGGTCCACTTCTTGGTGCGCCCAGCGGTCACAATTTTAGTATCTAACTCTTTCTTTCCCATGATCTACCCAAATTTCCTTTTCAAAAGCATTCTATACCCAAACTACCTCAAGATAGCCGTTTCAGCGAGAAATACTTGGGTATATGAAATTAACACAATTGATGAAGGCTTGGGTAGCCGTCGGTTTTCTTTACCTTGCCGCGGCATAACGGGGAACGACACCCATTTCACGCGTGTGATTCTGTGGGTGGTCTGCAGCAATAAACTCAACAGTGCGGGGATCAATCATTTCCAGGTGAGCACGATAGTTCAGGCATGCACGCATAATTTCTACGTTATTGGCAACTTTGGCCGTCAGTACCGTTAGCAAAATCGCCTTATAGGCAAAGTGGCGGTGTAAATCGATGGCAACATCCACTGAGCAGGGTTTGCCCCCGGTGGGACGCAATACCTGTAGGGCCTGCTTTTTCGGATATAGCTGGAAAACATTATGGTTGATGTTTTTAGCTCGCTTGATCATATTGCGAATTTCGCAACGTGAAACGGGACTATAACAGCCATGGCACTCATCACCAGCAGCACTCTTCAGGTACTCATGATGCAGCGGTGAAACTTCACCATCCTGGCTTGGCAGGCTGAGGAAAATGATATCTTCATAATCATCACCCAAGGTATGGAAAATACCCCGAGTCTGGGCGACGAAACCTTTGCCCAGCAGACAATTGATGGCTTTTAGCCCGGACAGGTACTGGGCCAGTATAGACAGCATTACGGCCTGCATATTCTCGTGATTCTGTACTGCTGGTACCTGGTCTGCTTCAGGTGACAACAACTCATGCAATTGCGTTTCTACAAATTGAACAATCTGATGGTTTAGCTTCATTTCTGTATCATACATAATGTCGCCCTTGTCATTTATCAGTGTATTAAGTAGGACTCTTCATGCTCACTATTGATAAATGCAATATTAATACCGGTTAATATCTACCTTTATCACTGCCATTTTGAGGATATCTGTGACAGGAACCTCACTTTGAAAACAAATATTAAAATTATTATCGACAAGTTATTCGCATTTTGCCTGCATAAAAATGAAAAAAAGACAAATTAATTCAAGACGTCTCTACTTTAAAACACTTTGATGACCAGAAAACTAGACAAGGCCGCGTACTGCGGCCTTGGAGTATCGGGAGCCATAAAGGCTATTATCAAGCCTGTTACGGCTCATCCGTCAGAGGTTTAGGCATGTAGTGCTCGGCACGCAAACCAAACAGTTCCGGCAATGAGGTACCGACCGAGATCGAAGACCAGGTGCCGGTAATAATCCCGATAAACAGCGCGACCGCAAACCCTTCCAGCGGCCCGCCACCCAGCAACCACAGGGCACCGACAGTCATCAAGGTGGTACCGGATGTCACAAGGGTGCGCGAGAATGTCGCAGCAATCGCTTCGTTGTTAATCGCCTGTATCGGCTTGTCCGGTTTTGCAATGAGTAGCTCGCGGATCCGGTCTGCGATGATGATCGAGTCATTGAGTGAATAGCCTAAGATAGCCATCACGGCTGCAAGAACAGTCAGGTTGAACTCCATCTGTGTCGCAGCAAAAAAGCCAAGCACGAAAATTACATCATGGGCCAGCGCAAACAACGAGCCCGAGGCCAGTCGCCATTCAAAGCGGTAGCTGAGATAGCCCAGGATACACAATACCGCCACCAACAGCGCCAACCCTCCTTGCTCAGCCAGTTCCTGACCCACTTGCGGTCCAACAATGCTGGTATTCAATACACTGACCTCTGTCGCCAACGGGGCAAGGAGCTGAACGATGGATGGCGCTTGTTCATAGGTTTCCGGAACGGCGTAGCGCAGCACCCAACGCCCCTGCTCGCCGGCAGACACAACACTCACCTCCTGGTTCAGGCCAGCTTGCAGCAATGGCTCAATTTCACTGCTGGTGATTGCCGGATCAAGCTGGATCTCGCTAACAACACCACCGGTAAAATCCAACCCCCAGTTTAATCCCCGGCTTGCAACCATAAATATCGAAATAACCATCAGCAGAACAGACACGATGCTGGTGAAGTGTCGCCACTTGGTTGCATTTTTTATCATAAGACTCATCACTTAAACCCTCACTTCGCGGCTAGCATCACGTCCCCACACCAAGTTGATAATGGCGCGGGAAGCAAATATTCCAGTAAACATACTGGTCAACAGTCCTAGCCCCAGTGTCAGGGCAAAACCCTGAATCGGGCCGTTTCCGATGGCATACAGCACGACGGCTGTGATCATCGTGGTAAAGTTGGCATCAAATATCGTGCTAAATGCACTACTAAAGCCACGATCTATCGCTTGGGCAAAACTGCGCCCTTCCTTCAGTTTGTCCTTGATCCGCTCAAAAATAAGCACGTTGGTATCAACAGCCATACCGACAGTCAGCACCAAGCCCGCAATCCCCGGCAATGTCAGCACTGCCCCCGGGATCAACGCCATCAACCCAAACAGCATCACCATGTTTGCCACCAGGGCGACGTTGGCCACCCAGCCAAGTCGACGGTACCAAGCCGCCATAAACAGCAGGGTCATCCCTAGCCCCAGAGCAAGTGCCGCAAACCCATTTTCGATGTTTTCCGCCCCCAGCGTCGGACCAATTGTCCGCTCTTCGACAATCGTCACCGGGGCTGTCAGCGAGCCGGCTCGCAACAGCAAGGCCAATTCCTGGGCATCCTGAATAGACCCCGCCCCTGTGATCCGAAAACGATTTCCGAGCTGGCTCTGAATGGTCGCTACACTGATAATGCTGCTGGTTTGTTTGGCATTCCCCTCACTATCACGACTGTATTCACTGAATGCTGTTGCCATCGGCTTGCCGATGTTATCGCGTGAAAAATCAGACATCATTTTCCCGCCGGCATGGTCAAGAGTAATGTTCACCTCTGCCGTCCCCATCTCGCCAAAGCTGGCACGGGCATCGACAATATGATCTCCGCCCAGCACCGGTTTACGTGCAACTCTCACCGGCCTGCCGTCTTTATCCTTCATTTCCATGGTGCTACCGGTTCCCGGTTCTTTGACCGCATAGAAAGCCAGGCTAGCTGTTGCCCCAATGACACTTTTGGCAGCCGCAGGATCCTGTACGCCAGGCAGTTCAATTCGAATGCGGTTCTCTCCCTGTCGTTGCACCAAGGCTTCAGTTATACCGAGCTCCTCTATACGGCTTCGCATGGTTTGCAGGTTTTGCTGAACCGTGAGATTTCGCAGTGCGGTTTTCTCATCGTCTTTCAGAACCAGCTTTACGCCCGCTCCGCTGGCATTAGTTAGCTGCCAGTGCGGATAGCTTTGGCGAATAAACTGGCGTACCGCACTATTTGCTTTGGCATCTGGCAGACGGACTATCAACGTATCCATGCCTGAAGCCTCAACGCGTGCGCCTCGGATCCCGTCCTGACGAAATTGCTGACGAAGCTCCTCACTTAGCTGTTCCCCCTGGGCCTTGAAGACTTGATCAATATCTACATCCAGCAAAAACTGGACGCCACCGCGTAAGTCCAATCCCAGTTTAATCGGGGCAAACCCCATACTCTGCAGCCACTGCGGGGCAGCAGGTTCCAATGCCAATGTCAGTACTGACTTATTGTTGGCCTTATCATTGATCAGATCAGCCAGCACTGTTCTTGCCGCCGTCTGCTGACTGTCATTGTCGAGAACAACAGTAGTTTTGCCATCTTGCTGTTCAATACGTTTGACGGCTATTCCTTCATTAGTAAGCTGTTGCTGAAGTACCAGAACCGACGGGAGCTTCGAATTCGACCCGGCAATCTGCACGGCAGCATCCTCCCCATACCAGGTTGGAATTGCGCTGAGCAGCATGATCATAACGGTAACGACCAGCACCACGTATTTCCAAGCCGGATAGTGGTTAAGCAGCCGCTGTTGATTGGTTTTTCTCATTAGTAATGCACCATCTTTTTCACCAGCGATAGAACTGGTGAAATATCAATCTGTCCTGAATGCACGACAATTGATTGCGGCAAGGCATAAGCTCGCAGCAATTTACTTGACGTAAACTCAGTAGGAACCAGTCATTTTTGGCATTAAACGGCCTTGGCCGGCAGTGCCGAACGCTGGTTTTGGATCAGGCAAGTCAGGTTCCTTGCTATAGCCAGCAAGATCCATCAGCAACTTGCGCCGATCAAGATTTCTCAGGTGCGGAGAAAAGGAGGTTGGTAGATGGTGTAGGTGAGATTAGTCTCTTTCCAGCCCGATATTCGGCATGAGGGCGGATTTGTATTCAACATCCAATTAAGGCTGTCACTGAAGTTGACGCAATAACCCACAACCAGAGAAGGTGCCGGTTCGACCGGTAATTCTATCGCCAGTTGATAAAGGGGCTGCACTTCTTCCGGATCATGGTGTGCCAAACTGGCCATACGTGAAGAGTTGACTAATGCCGGGTCATAGTCGCGATGTTCAGTGGAGTGTTGTTTATGAGGCAGCGAACTGCCCTGCTCGGACTTGATCTCGGACTTAGAACTGTGTTGCCGGGAAAAATCCCAGACAAGCGTACCTTGTTCCGTCGCCGCCTGACTGCTGTCGGTGTGAGCACTGGCATCGTTCAGATCAAGCTTGGAAGATTCGGTAAGATGCTGGCTGACGCTGGCAGGCAACGCCAAGCGGATAGCCGCTTGATCGGTTTCGGCATGAGCAAACGAAGCAACGCCCAGACAGAACACCAACATTATTGCTCGAAATAAACTCGCCAGCATATATTCAACATCATAAATAAGAACCAAAACATCATAGGGTGCCAACCGTAATTGCACAAGGGATTATTTGCCCTTGATCACACTTTCTATTTCTAGCCGCCACCAAATAGGCATTGAATGTTAATAATTTGATCGTTATATTTCATCAACATACTGCATTACAGGGAAGCTAACACATGACAACCAAACACATCGCATTTATCGGGCTCGGCACTATGGGCTTCCCAATGGCCGGACACCTGGCTAATGCAGGCCATCAGGTCACTGTCTATAACCGTACCACAGCCACAGCAGAAAAATGGGCGGCGCAATATGACGGTAACATCGCCCTAACGCCGGCGGAAGCGGCGAAAGATGCCGAGTTTATTTTCACCTGTGTGGGTAACGATGAAGACGTCCGCCAGGTCTATAAGGCAACCGATGGGATTCTGTCCACTGTCAAACAAGGAGCAATCCTTATCGACAACACAACAGCATCGGCCGAAGTTGCACGCGAAATTGCCCAGGCGGCCTCAGAAATCAATACCGCTTTTCTTGATGCCCCGGTATCAGGTGGTGAGGCCGGTGCGGTCAATGGCTGCCTGACTGTTATGGTCGGTGGTAACGAGGAAGTCTTTGCTAAGGCAAAACCAATCATTGACTGCTTTGCCAAAGCGACCACTTTGATGGGAGATGTCGGTTACGGCCAAATCACCAAAATGGCCAACCAAATCTGTATCGCCGGTGTGCTACAAGGGCTGTCAGAGGCCATTACACTAGCCAAGTCAGCAGGCCTTGATATCGAGAAGATGACAGATGTGCTCAAGCATGGCGCTGCCGGGTCCTGGCAGCTGGAAAACCGCGCTGTCACCATGGCAGAGGACAAGTTTGACTTTGGATTTGCGATTGACTGGATGCGCAAAGATCTTGGCATTTGCTTTGAAGCCGCAGAAAAGCTGGGGGTCGACCTCCCCCTCGCCAAGCAGGTAGATGAAAAATACGGCAAACTTCAAGAACGAGGGTTTAACCGTGCAGATACCTCTGTCTTAATTAAGCAGTTCGATGAATAATCGTCACTGAACAACAGTTATGCAGGCTGGTCTCTGCTGCGATTAGGAAGCAGATACCAGCCTTAACGCCAATCAATGTGTGCTTGGCAGCCTCGTTTCCTGATCTTCGCCGGAGCAAGTTGCATGGTTAGCTCCATCGTCAGAACAGGCTAAAAATAGCTCCCCACAGACGATCATTCGCTTCACGTTTCTCCTCGACATCACGCATCACTTCATGAGTCGGTGTAAATTCTTGATACCGTTGTATCTGGTTATCCTTTGCTGAAGAAGGCTCTGTCTGAAAACTGAAAGCAACATCTTGTTGCTTCTCACGCGTTTTCGTCACGGGCTCAGGCGCGGGCTCCTGACTGAACTCTAATTGCTGGCTCAGCAATGCATCATCATTCAGAAAGGTTTCTGCATAGCTCTGGGCTGATACTAACCAGAGGCTAGCTGCTAGTAGGATGACAATAAACCGCATTGTATTAACCTGCCTATTATATATCTCTGTCAATGACACCATAATAAAACATCGTATTATATTTTTTCAAGATATAAAAAAACCGCCACAGATATGGCGGTTTTTCTGGAAGGTACAGAATTACAGGCTTACAAAAATTCCTGCCAGCGCCGCACTCATCAGGTTTGCCAGCGTAGCAGCAAGCACAGCCTTAAAGCCCAGGCTCGCCACATCACCGCGACGCTCTGGTGCCATCACACCGATAGAGCCAATCTGAATGGCAATCGAACCGATGTTTGCAAAACCACACAGGGCAAAAGTAATGATGACCTGGCTTTGAGAAGACAGCGTTTCTTTGACATTAACGAAATCAAGGAAAGCAACAAATTCGTTCAGGATCATCTTCTGACCAATGAAAGCACCGGCTTGAAGCATTTCGCTCGCAGGTACGCCAATGATGAATGCCAGCGGTGAGAAGATATAACCCAGGATAGCCTGCATCGTCAGGTTCTGGACACCGACCCATTCACCCACCATCTCAAGACCGGCATTAGCCATGGCAATAACGCTCACAAAAGCTATCAGCATCGTACCAATCGCCACCGCGACCTTCATACCGTTCATCGCACCGGCTGCCAGCGCATCAATCGCGTTGCTGTGATCGCTTTTAGCCATTTCAATGTCAGCTTGCTCTAATGCTTTGCCTTGCTCCGGAACCAGAATCTTAGCCATCAGCAAACTACCCGGTGCTGCCATAAAACTTGCTGCAATCAAGTATTTCAGATCAACACCCAACCCTGCGTAACCGCCCAAAACACTTCCCGCGACAGATGCCATACCACCGGTCATCACGGCAAATAGCTCAGAGCGTGACATTTTAGGAAGGAAAGGCTTAACCAGCAGCGGTGATTCACCCTGAGAAAGGAAGATATTGCCCGTAGCAACCAGAGATTCTGCTCGGCTTGTACCCAACGCTTTTTGAATACCACCACCGATCACTTTAATGACCCATTGCATGGCACCAAGATAATAAAGAAGGGAAATCAGAGCACTGATGAAAATAACGAGGGGAAGGACGCGAACTGCAAAAATAAAACCGGAAGTAGCCAGGTCACCAAACAGGAATTTAATTCCTTCATCGGCAAAGCCCAATACGCTGGCAATGCCACTGCTCATGGCTCCCAACATCATTTGCCCTACCGGTACATACAATACCAAAGCGGCAAAACTTGCCTGTAAAAACAACGCTCCACCAACGGTACGCCAATTGATTGCCTTACGGTTTTCAGATAACGCCCAAGCGCATACTACCAGCACAAAAATACCGGCCAAACTAATTAACAACTGCATTATTTCGTCCTGTTGCTTCTAATAAATGGGATGCCGAAATATGAAGGTGTTACTGCCTGCTGCAATAGAGGAACCACTGCTTTCGGGGAGAAAGCAAAATAGGAGGGTTCTGAACGAGAATGTTCAGAAAATGGTGTGTCCGCCCATATATACAACATACAAGTCACCTTGATAACAAGCTAAAATAACGCCGGTCCAACTCCGTGGGTCGTTCACATATCCATGGTGACAGCTTGTAACTAAGGTGGCTGAACTCGATGGTTCTGGCCGGAAGCGGAGTATATAGAGATACAGATCACATTAACAACCCGAAAGCGGCTTTTTTTTGTGATCTAGATTTGATTGCGCATGAAGTAGGCAATTATTGCGGAATATGGTTTTATTTCTGCCAGCCAGGGATCCGCGTGATTCTGTATACGCAAAAACAACAAGAAGGGAATTACTCCCCTCTTGCTGCTTTAATCATCTGTACAAGGAATTAGAACTTGTAATCGACAGAAAGGACAACTTGTTGAGAGTAATCAATCTTGGTGTTGTTCTCGCTGTAGTCCTGATCGAGGTAGCGATAAGTCAGGTCTGTTGACCAGTTATCATTGATTTCGTACATTGCGCCCACTTGTCCGCCCCAAACAAAATCCGACGAGCTTTCACCGGCAATCTTGCTGTCCGCAACACCTGCCGATACACCTGCAAATAAGTTAACCTGCTGGGCAACAGGAACCAGGTAATCATAAGATGCCAGGAACATATTCTGTGATGACTTATCCATATAGCTATAAGTACCCATCACACGGTGATGATCATTTATGATGGCGCCACCACGTAACTGATAAGTTGCATCTTCACCGTTTTGGGCAGAATCGCCTTTAATACTATCTTCCTGATAACCAACACCCGCACCTACGAACCAGTCAGTGTCGGCAGCGAAAGCCGGCATTGCCACAACAGAAGCCAAAGTAATGGTTGAGATAACGGCTAATTTTTTCATCAGTGATACTCCTAAATGTCTTTATTCAAGGGCGAAGCTTTTCTCATGGCCCTTCGTTTTGTTGATGCCTAATCTACACCGCTTTACTGAACTCAACCTTAAAATAGAAAACAATGTTTTATATCTGAACTCTTGCTGAACACTGGCTGTTTCTTGAGGTTAATTAGTGTTACTTCAAGTTTCATACAGCATTGAAGAAACAGTTAAGTGATTTATATTGCTGGATGTCTTTCGGAAAATTGTGTTCAGAATTGACTATCTGTTCGCGCAAGGCATAATTTGCTGATAAGAAATAACAGGCGGCTCTCGATGGCATACGCTCGAATTCAGACGTTAATAACTTCCCCGTGTCAGGCTTGGATAGCCTCGATTGCCATTGTCTTTTTCACGGTACTCTTTTCTGGCCAGGCACAGGCCAATCAATATGTCTCCGAGCTAAAACTGCTAAACTACACAGACAGTTACGGTAATGTATCCCTGCGAAACGCAAAAAATCTGACTTTACCAGATCCCATGACAGTCAATGGCAACCTAAACCTTGAATACAGCAACATAGAGCAGCTACCGCGAAAGCTGAAAGTGAAAGGAAACCTGAATCTCGCGTATAGTGCCGTCAAGCAATTACCAAGGCAGTTAGTGGTGTTTGGTTATATTAATCTTGCCCATTCTCAGGTCACATATCTAAACACAGGTCTTCAGGTAAGAGGGGATCTAAGTTTGATGGGTACGAAAATAGAACAGCTTCCTCCATACCTTTACGTTGGTGGAGATCTTTATCTTGCCAACTCGGCAATTACAACCCTGCCAAAATTTCTGGTTGTAAAAGGTGATATTTATCTTGGTGGTATTCAACTTAGCGAAATACCTGATGATATAACCGTTGAAGGGAAAATCTATCAGTAGCGAGTATTGATTTCTTACAGCGCATCGCTATATATCGAATCAACGCTCTGTCATCCCCTGCAAATAGCAAACGTTTGCTTTCGTGGTTAAATGAAATATATTTCAGCCGAATCGAAATAAGAGCTGGGAAATAAATCTTTATAGGGGGGATATTGCCAGAAACACGCTTACAACTTCTTGTGCTTCTGGCGCGCTTTAAAACAAAGGTGTTAAAAATCAAAGCATTAGTGCTATTACACTCAAACGGTTACTTCGACTTTCCTTTTACATTTGTTGTTTGCGATTGATGATAGAACCATTGTCTGCGGTTTCTATTAGTCATAATTTACCTCTCATTTTTTCCAAAAACGAGTAAGGTTGATATCTCTCTTATTTAATACCGTCTTACTCATCTAATCAGCTTTACTATACCCAACGATTCATTACATCCTTATGACAGTTAGGTTAGCATTTAGCTTCACTACACCCTGGCAAATCAACTTTTTAAAATAGAAAAACTAGCTACAGCTAGATTCAATAAAAAGCTCAGGGAGTTAAAGAACTGCGTGATATCTTGTAGGGGTGATTCTAGAAGCGACCTTATTTAACGGATTAAGGCTTTCCATAGTCTTCAGTAAAATTTCACCATCTAATTCATATCAACTTTTCCAATATAAGAGCCAATGAGTTGTTTTGCAACTATTATCGTGCACTATTTTTGTGACTGTTGTCTTTTTTCCAGAACAGACTCGCTTAAATGCTACCCTAACTAATTAGATATCAAGCTGTTAATTATCATACCGCCGAATATTAAATACCAAGCCCGCCAGTGACTTTTTCATCGTCAAGACCGCTAAATTGATTCACCCGATAAGCATTGACACAAAGATACATTTTGTTAACATCACAATTACATCTTGACAAGAGGTCAAAAACATGGGTATACACACCATCACTTTAGAGCAAACTGCTGATGTGCCCAAGAAAGTGCTCTTTCAGTTACTTTCTGACCATGAAAACCTTGGACGCTTCTTTGACGCCAAGTATTCACTCGTTAAGCATGGAAAGCCTGAAATCAACGGAATTGGAGCCATCAGGAAAGTGATTGCCGGGCCGTTCACATTTCGGGAGCAAATCATTGACTACAAAGAAAATGAACACCTCCACTACAAGATCATCGAAGGCGGTCCTGTCGATGAGCACGGTGGCTGGATCCGTTTTCAAAGTATCAATGCCAACCAAAGTTTAATCCATTACCGGATCAAGTTTTCCCCTCGTATTCGGGGGACAGGGTGGCTCATCAAACTGCTGCTGGAAAAAGACATTAAAAGAGCACTGTCCAATATCGCCGAGTACGGCAAATTAGAATGGAAAAAGCATTAACTAAGTCTTCGTTAATAAATCAAGCCTCTCGCGGCCCAGTCAGCACCTCCGGCAGTTATCTGCGATCATGATATCTGCCTCGTCTGCTGTTATAACAGCCGAAGCATTCAGTGCACCTGTTGGGCCCTCGTTCCTGCCACCTCTTCATGACATCGGTATGTCAATACTCCCGGCTACCCTCTCATGCATTGTCATAATTTCAATGTCTTGGCATAGATTCCATTCTTTGATCTAATCGATTGCATATAGTGTATGAACACGATTTAATAATTCCATTTTAAGATGCTGTACTTTTCGTTAGGACGGAACGATGAGACACCAACCTTTATTAACAACAGAAAGACTCATACTAAGACCTTTCCAGCTTTCTGATGCAACCAAGATACAAAAGCTTGCTGGTGATGAGCTCGTTGCAAACGGGGCAATTAACATCCCGCACCCCTACTCCGATGGCTTTGCAGGTCAGTGGATCGGCAAAGTACTCGCCGGATGGCAAAGTCAGCTATCAGCCATTTACGCCATCACGTTAAAATCGAATTATCAGCTTGTGGGGTGCGTCGGATTACACAATATCGACAGCGGGAAAGCCCAACTCGGATACTGGATCGGTGTGCCTTATTGGGGCCAGGGCTATTGTACGGAAGCGGCGAAACGGGTAACTGAATTTGGGTTCAAACGCCTGGAGCTGGACATTATTTATGGTCAACACCTAAGCCGGGATCCGTCACCGGGCAAAATCATGCAAAAAATCGGTATGGAGCATGTTATGACAAAAAGTGACGCAGCCAGAGTCAATATGATCACTGAAGATCTTGAGTATTATGAGATCAAAGCAATGGTAGAGGCATAATCCTCTGCCAGTAAGCTAAATACGTTATCAGGAATATCGGATAACCTCTAAAACCCCTAAGCCATATATAAACAGAACATTAACAGAAATATACAAGTAAAGCAGCAATACAGACTTATAAAATAGGCATTTAAACGAACACCACTAAATTTAATTTATAAAATAACAGATACCAGCATCCCATTTATAACAAGCAAAAAAAGATATTGATATAAATGCATTTTTTATCACTATTAAAACACCTAAAACACTCATATCATATATAACAAACATCTATAAGAAATTACATTCAAAGAAACAAAGTGTTGAACATACTACGACTCAAAATTCCAATGTGATTTTTTTTGTTAGAGCTATACTAAAACTGATAAGCAATAAAGAGGTTGTTTGCTTTATCGAACTGCAAGTTGTGACTTATTTTACAGCACAGCTTCAATCAGACTAAAAATTTAAGCCGTAACCTACTGTAATAATAATAAAAATAACTTTTTTGGAATTTGTTGAAATATAGTTGTTGGTGGCAGGTCTTATATTTTGAATGTGGACACTATGCACATATAACAAAAGGCTGATGCCACAGACTAATGAGGTGAAGATTATGTCTAGCTTGAAAGTACTAACTGTTACAGCTGTAATCGCAATGTCAACTTCAGCATTTGCAGATATCCGCGTTGCTGATACTCACAATGGCGCTTGGGTTACAGTTACGGAAAACGGACAACCTGCAGCGAATGCTTCAGTGTCAGTCGCGAATGTTCCACAACAGAAAAAGTCTTATACAACAGATGATAAAGGTCGGGTGTTCATTCCACTTACCCTGGAAAATTCTCGCTCTATCAAATACAAAGCGAAAACTGAAAGCGGCCGTGAATCATCACGCTTTGCTTTCCACTCTACTAACAAGTAGTCACTATACCAAAGGCCCTGACCCTACATCAGGGCCTTTAACTTTCACCCTTCTAATACTCACGTCGATTCAAGTCTCGCGCCAATACCAACGCCAACCCTATCACTTGAAGAAATAAAGCCAAATTTCGTAACCGTGATATTGATTTCATTTTATCATCATGTATTTCAAGCAACTCCAAATTTTCCAAATATAATTGATTGATTTTTTCCCTCTGGTTATGTTGGATGTCATCAATTGCAACCATCAGTGCCGGAATATCTTCAAGCACCAAACGTTCTATTTTTTTATCCAGCCAATAGTTCAGCTCATTTATTACCTGATCCGTGACTTCTTTAGCAATAGGTTGCTTATGAATTTGACTGGCTGATAATAACTGTAAAACAAACTCTCTTTTTCTTTCAACGGTTTCAACTTGCTGCCAGGTAAGGCTTATAAGCTCTTCATTATTTTGCTGTCTTTGAATGATTTCATTGGTTTGACGGGTTATATCATCAATAAAAAAATTGGTCATAAGAGCAGATATCACATTAAGCAGCAACCCTGTGGCCACTAATATCCAAGTTGGCACTGTCCACTTTCTCATATAACCCTATGTCCTCATGAGATTATCCACAATGACGCCTCTAACCAGTATGGCAAAAATCTCACCGATGTTTTGGTGAACCATTTCCTCACTGACTACGTTTAAAGATACTGTTTAAGAAGGGAATAGCTCAATGGATAACAAGCTGACTACAGCCACGCGGACCCTGTTACTGTCAGGTGACGACGAAAAATCAAAGCGTCAGGAACTAAAACAAGCGTTCAATCAGACATGGGCTTTGTACGAATCTCTCTTCGAGGTGATCAATAACGACAGTGCCTACTTCAGCAAGCCTGAGCCGCTGCGCCACCCTCTGATCTTCTACTTCGGCCACACTGCCGTTTTTTACATCAACAAGCTAAAGCTCGGTAAATACATTGATCATCGAGTTAACAAGCACTTCGAGTCGATGTTTGCCATCGGTGTCGATGAAATGTCATGGGATGATCTCGACGAAAGCCATTACGACTGGCCCTCTGTCAGTGAAGTCAGAGCCTACCGAAGCCAAGTCTGCCAACAGGTAAACGCAGTTATCGACGAGATGCCGATCAGCCTGCCGATAGCCCAGAACGATCCCGCATGGGTGATCCTGATGGGAATCGAGCATGAGCGCATCCACCTTGAAACGTCCTCCGTTATCATTCGCCAGCTACCACTTTGTGATGTGACACCGCATCCCGACTGGCCTGCCTGCCGGGACACAGGTACAGCACCTTCCAATCAGTTGCTCTCTGTCGGCGGCGACACGATTACACTTGGAAAGCGTGATAACGATAATACCTACGGTTGGGATAACGAATTCGGCCAGCAGACGTTCAAGGTCGATGATTTTAAGGCATCCAAATACCTGGTATCCAATCAAGAATTTATGGCTTTTGTTAATGATGACGGCTACCGCAAACACCGTTACTGGAACGACGAGGGAAAGGCATGGCTTTCGTATACCCGGGCCACCATGCCACGCTTCTGGCGCAGGCAGGACAACCAGTGGCTGCAGCGGAACCTAACCGAAGAAGTTCCGCTACCACTGAACTGGCCAGTAGAAGTTAACCAGCTGGAAGCCAAAGCATTTTGTAACTGGAAGGCTGAACAGCTTCAGGCCAATATCCGGTTGCTGACAGAAGCAGAATGGTATCTGCTGCGCAGTAATATCGAAGACGATTCACCGACCTGGCACGAAACCCCCGGTAATATCGAATTGGCCTACTTCGCTTCCTCTTGTCCGGTAGACCGATTTGAACATGAAGGTTTTTGCGATATTTTGGGTAATGCCTGGCAATGGACGGAAACCAGCATCGACGGCTTTCAGGGATTTCAGGTCCATCCACTGTATGATGACTTCTCGACGCCGACATTTGACGGTAAACACAACCTGATCAAAGGCGGCTCGTGGATATCGACCGGTAACGAATCGATCAGCTCTTCGCGCTATGCTTTTCGCCGGCATTTCTACCAACACGCAGGGTTCCGCTACGTCGAATCGAACCAGGACCCGGCGAGCATGACCTCGCTTAACGTCTATGAGACTGATGAACTCATCTCTCAGTATCTGGAGTTTCACTATGGTGACGAGTACTTCTCGGTGCCGAACTTCTGCGTTAACGGTGTCAGGCAATGTCTTGGCGAAATTCAGCTTAGCCACACTGCCAAGGCATTAGACATCGGCTGCTCTGTTGGCCGCGCCTCGTTCGAGCTCGCCAAGACATTCGATCATGTCGACGGTATTGATTTCTCTGCCCGCTTCATCCAGCAGGCCTATAACCTGAGCGAGCAGGGCGAGAAACGCTATACCATTCGCACAGAGGGGGACTTGGTTGAATTCAAGAGCACTACATTGACCCAATTAAATTACAGTGAAGAGGTCAAAAAAGTGAATTTTGTCCAGGGTGATGCCTGCAACCTCAAGCCGCAGTTCAGCGGTTATGATCTCATCTATGCCTCAAACCTTATAGACCGGCTCGGCGATCCCAAGGCCTTTCTGACCACCATCCACCAGCGGATCAATGAAGGCGGTTATCTAGTGATAGCCTCTCCCTATACCTGGCTGGAAGAATACACGACGAAGGCAAACTGGCTGGGTGGCATCAAAGTGCATGGCGAGAACTTCACGACGCTCGACGGGCTGACCGAAACTCTCATTCCCCATTTCGAACTTATTGCAGTCAAGGAGATCCCCTTTGTGATCCGCGAAACTAAGAGGAAGTTCCAGCATAGCCTGTCAGAAATGACCATCTGGCGAAAACGCTAGATTGTCTCGCGGCCTTGGTGTTACTGTACTGCTCCCGTAACGAGCAGTACAGAGCATAACGCGTGAAAACACCTTGTGTCGCAAAATGTAAAAACCACGAAGGGATCTGTAGCGGTTGTTTTCGCACCATGACAGAAATTACCGGATGGCGCCTGATGAATGATGAAAAACAGACCAAGACTATAGATGAAATAAAAGGCAAACATTCAACGCATACTTGCAGCTCGTGCGGAAAACCAGCCTATTGTGATATCAGTGCCGGCAAATCGTCCTGCTGGTGCTTTGAGCTGGCTAAAAGAGACACCTCAGGGATAGAGTCGCCAGACTGCCTGTGCCGAGAATGCCTGTCAAAACTCCCCTTGCGCGAGATATGACACTCATTCCATATTTGTATGATATTTAAGCCATCTATTCGTTCTTTTGTGGTTGAAAGTTGAGTATTTACACTAAGCACATATAATCACCGACTCCTATCCACTGAAAGAAATGTCTGATGCCAAATTTCCGCTCTACTATTCCCCTTCTTGTCGCGCTATCAGGCTTTGCTCAGGCGCAAGTCACTCACGCTCTGCCCGAGAACGAGGAAATCTGCAGGGAAAGCGTCGGCAAACTGCTTATCGAGCAGCACGCTATTTTCAGTAACACACAAATCGATCCAGATATTCGTCGTGCTGCCGAGCGGGCCATCGATTCCACCCGCGAGGCATACAGCAAAAACGAAAGTTACTGTCAGGCACAAGAGGCCCTTCAGGCTTACAAGACCAAAAGCAAAGAAGATTTTCATTATCGCGATGGTGAAGTGAACTATTTCGGCCGAGGAAATATCTAACTATTTCTTTATACCCCGAAACGAGTTACCCCAGTCAAGTGGGTATACTATTATTAGCACACGGGGCCATTATCGTGGTAATGAGGTAATTTTTATGAAAAAGTTGCTGAAGGCAGGGATACTGAGCGCTTTTTTCCTGGTTGGCTGTGAGCAAGAAGTACAGACGGGTTTCTCAAAAGACAACCTGAAAGATAACTGGGTTCTGACAAAAATTGATGGCAAAGATGTCAATATATCGGAACCGAGAACCCCTCCCGGCATGGCAATTGGTGCGGACTGGAAAGTTGCCGGATTCAGTGGTTGTAACCGCTTTTTTGGCCAGATCGAGGTAACAGAAGAGAGCAAACTCCGGATCACTGCCATGGGGTCGACCAAAATGGCGTGTATTCAGGATGATCAGGCGACGGTAGAGTCCATCATGACCAAGTCGCTACAGAAGTGGAACAGCATCGCGCTGGAAAACAACATTCTGACTCTGACCTCAGAACAACATATTCTGACATTCATGCCGGAAGCCATCTCGGGCTCGGAACCTCCCCAGTAAATCGGGACGGTATTATTAAAAAAGGCGCTAATTAGCGCCTTTTTGATTAACGGAAAGTGCCAAGCCAAATATGAAAGTAAGCAAACAAAAAGCAAAAGTGCTCAACTCAGCCATCACGCACTGGGAGCAGGAGCAACTGATTTCTGACGAACAGGCCAGACAGCTTCGAGGCAGCTATCAAGTGGTTGGCTTTGACTGGAAGCTATTGGCTGTTTACTCATTCTGGATCGCCATCACCTGCTTCATCATTTCCATTGGCGTCTTGTTGGCCGATGACTACCTTATGGAGCTACTGGCAACGATTATCGACACCCCGGCCAGCATCCTTTCGGTTATCAGCGGCTGCATTGCCGTGCTCTTTTATCGCGCAGGCGTACAGCGGCGCAAAAAGCACCCGCAGAAGAATATCAGCAACGAGGCAACCTTCTTTTTTGGCGTATTGATGACGGCGGTCTCCATCGGCTTTCTCAGCGAAACAGCACTCTTTAGTACCACCCATGACGCCATTTTGCTCCTGGTGCTCACTGGTATCTATGCCGTACTGGGCATTCGCCTGTCATCGGTACTGATCTGGCTTTTTGCCCTATTCGGCTTTGGGGCCTGGGTGCTTTCACAAACCAGTTATCTGGCGGGCTCAAGCGGCTACTTCTTAGGTATGAACCTGCCGCTACGGTTTGTCTTTGTCGGACTGTTCGTGATTGCCCTGAGCTTACTCACAGGCAGACAAGAGCGATATCACCATTTAAAGGAGCCCACCCTGTTTGTCGGTTTGCTCTACTTCCTGACAGCGTTATGGCTGCTCTCTATTTTCGGCAACTACGAAGACATTGCCAGCTGGAGCAAGGTCAAGCAAATTGAGCTACTGCATTGGTCGTTCATTGCCGGCGGCAGCTGCCTCGCTATTCTCTACCTGGGTATAAAATCAGACAACACCGTATGCCGCAGCTTTGGTATCACCTTTTTGCTGATAAACCTCTATACCCGCTATTTCGAGTACTTCTGGGAGTCTTTCCATAAAACGGTATTCTTTGCCGTTTTGGCCCTGACCTTCTGGCTTATCGGCTCGCATGCCGAAAAACTGTGGCAGATAGGGAACTGAACATCGAGATAATTGGGTGTTTTCATTGGTAAATCTGATGAAATTGGTATCATTGGCTAATATCCGGCTGCACTGACCCCGGCCCAAATACTTCGTATGGAGAAGAAGAATGAAAAAAATGCCGTTAATTGCAGGTTTACTTGCAGCGACAACCTTGTTGGCAGGCTGCTCTGACAATGAGGTTGGTGATGTTAGCCTTGGTGTTTTCACCATGAAAGACATCAAAATTGAAAATCTAAAAGACGATGAGGTTACTGGTGTGACGTGTCACATTGCCTCTATCGAAGCCGATTTTAGTCTAGCCGATCCGAGTGACAGTTCGATTTCTTGCCGCCAGACAGGCGAAATAACCCCAGAGATGATAGCTAACATCGACAAGAGTAAATCAGGCGAAGTGGTATTTAAAAAGTCGAAAAGCATCTTTTTCAAATCGATGAAGGTAAGACGCATCTATGATGCTGATAACCAAACCCTGCTCTACTTGTCTTATACAACCAAAGAAACTGACGGAAGTTTCAAGCATAGCCTTTCCACGGTTCCACTTTGGGGAACCAAAGCGTATGTCGAGCCGAGCGCAGATATAAAGCAATAAGTTGTTTAAAAAAAGGGAAGTCTAACTTCCCTTTTTAATTATGGTTATTGTGTGTTTCGATTCCGATACATTAACAGAGCAATTCCGCCATAAGCCGCTACCTGCAGCCATAGTTGGCCCCACAAATGAACGATCTGCTCAAAATCGGCCCCCATCTGATTCAACCTCAGGAAAGCATGTATTGCCGGAGTGGCCGGTACCAATTGAACCAACGCAGTAATAGGGGCCGGGATCGCAGACACCGGCCAGATGAATCCTGCCGAAAAGATCAGTGGTATCGAGCTAAGCAATACCACCACTGTCGCCAGTTCCCGCCTTGGGATCAGCTGTCCGATGATCATCCCCATGAAAATTACCGCCAGCAAAAACGGCACCGTGACGGCCAGCAAATCCGGGATAGTCGCCAGCTGGTTGATCTGATAAAAAGAAAAACTAAAACCAAAATAGTACATAACCAACGGCAGATAAATCAGCACAAACAGACAGGCTCTAACCAGTGCCACCTTCAAGGCCGGATACTGCCGCCAGTAACCGTTCTTTCCCTGTCTGGCATACTCATTTTGGCCGCCGCCCAGCAGAGCTACCGCAATCAGTAGTGTCTGGTGCAGGATCAGGACAAAAACAGCCGGAACGACATAATTGATATAGCCCATCGTCGGGTTAAACACCGGCTGCATAGATAGCCTGATTGGCGAATACTGCTCTGAAGCCAGCGCAATATTCTCTCCCGACATCACCATCCTCGACACTTTGGCCTTGGCGCCCAGCGTTCCTCCCGCCGTTGCCAGCCCTTCGACAACCGAGCCGTAAACGAGGAAGTAGGCCGCATCACCGGCATAGGCCAGCGTCGGACTCTTGCCGAGCAACAGATCACGCGAAAAGTACTCCGGGATCACCAACAGCCCCTCTACCGTACCGGCATTGAGCATGTCTTTGGCCTGTTCAATACCTGGGGCACGCGCTGCAAGCTGTATCTGCGGTGTCGCATCCACCATACGCTCCAGCTCACGGCTAACCTGACTGTTGTCCAAGTTGACCACAACAACCTGCTGCTCGCGCGGAAGCTGCTGAGAATACGGCAACGGGTACAAAAAAGAGTAAATCAGCACGCCGCCAAATACCGTAAAGAGGATCGACGGGTTAGTAAAAATGGCGTTTAGCTCAAACTTGCACAAGGCTCGCCAGCTCATGATGTCACTCCTTTCAGGCTGTCTCTGTCACTGCCTTGATTGGCCAATCCCCTCACCCTCAACAGTGCAACAACCAGCGCCAGGGCAAAGACCGACAATGTCCCGAGAGCAGGCAGCGCCTCGATAAGGTTCTGGCCATGATTGACCTGATGTACCTGAACGTCCAGATAGTGAGTCACGGGCAGCATTGCCCGCCAAATCTGAGCAAACATGGGCATGTCCGAAGCCGGAAAAGTGACCCCGACAAACGCAAAAGCCGGAGCGGTAAAGCCAGCAGCCAGGCTCATGGCCTTGGTGGCATCAAGCGGCAACAGAAAGAACAGTGCCGCTACGCCCTGACAGGCAATCACCATAAGCAGTTGTGCCAGCAGGAGAATGCTCCAGCTACCGTGCATTGGCCAGCCAAGTAACACATACAGCCCCCAGAGGAACAATATTCCATGCAACCAGAACAAGAAGGTGTAGGGAAGTAATTTGGCGAACAGGTTGCAAGCAGGTGCTGGTTGCAACCACGCCTTGATACCCTGCTGGCGGCATTCAGCAGCCAGGGCCAATATTGTCGTCACCACTATCATCACTTGCCACAGGGCCGGAATTGTCGCGGATACCAAAAACTGGCCGTAGTGATTATTGCTGTTATACAGCGGTGTCACCTGCGAGCGAATTGGCACGGCCTGCCCCAGCGCCCTGGCAGGAACAGCTTCGCCACCAGCCATATTACGCAAGGTATCGATCTGTGCATTCAGCGTCCCCTGAGCCTGGACGATAGCGGAATTCACTAGCTTGGCGATCAGAATAAACTGGCTGTTATAAAAGGTCGAAATATCAGGCGCCTGTCCCAGCAATGTTTTCTTTTCCAGTTCATAGGGAATAATCACCAAAGCATATATTTCACCCGCCCTAAGCGCGGTACTCCCCTGCTCGACAGACATATATTGCCGGGAAACGGCGATAGCCGGACTGGCATCATAGTGACGTACCACTTGACGGGAGAGTCGGCTGTGGTCGAGATCGACCACCCCAACCGGCAGATCCCTTGCTATACCGGCGGAGAAGATTGCCCAGAGGGTGACAAAGAGCAACACGGGAAGCCACAAACTCATTGCCCTGAGCCAACCGTCAGCTTTCAGCAACCGCCACTCGCGACACATTTGTGAAGTAAACGTCATAGTGCTCACTCAACAATGATGCTCATACCCACACGCAATCCGTCAATCGGCTGAGTCGGACGCGCTTCCACCTCGAAAGTTCGCATATCAAAGCCCTGCGCCGGATCGGTCGTACGCCAGGTAGCAAAATCTCCCATCACAGCAACATGGCTGACCTTGAAGCTGTACTTCAGATCGCCAAGCGCCGGGATCCGCGCCTTGAACTCAGCACCCTGGTTATACTCTTTCAGCTTGTCTTCGCGAACATGAAACACAGCCCAGGCATCGTTCATATCGACAACGCTAACAACAGGAAAACCCTGCGGCGCAAGCTCGCCCTCATGCAACAAAATCTGGGTCACTTCGCCATCATGCCAGCTCTCGATTTGCGTATCAGCGGCATACGCTTCTACTTCGGCCACTGCACCGGCTGCCATCCGGGCTTTCTCGATCGCCGCACGCTTGGTTTCGTCACGCGCCCCTTCTTTGGCCATTTCAAACATTTGATAGGCAGCCCGTTCGGTATAGCGCGCCGCCTGCCACTGCGTATAGGCTTCATCGCGTTTTTGCTCGGCAACCACGCCGTCTTTATACAGGTTATCGACCCGCTGATAAGTTTTGCCCATCAGCGCCGACGCCGCCTTGGCCTTCTGCCACTGATCCCGGGCAGCAGCAATTTCCTGGCTTCTGGCCCCTTTCTCGGCCTGAGCCGCCATCGCACCGGCAGCTTCCTGACCGGCTTTGGCCTGCTCAAGCTTGGCATCAAGCTCCGGACTCAGGAGGGTAAAAATCAGATCGCCTCGTTCGACTTTATCTCCCTTGCGCACCAGAACTTGCTCGATACGGCCTGGCACCTTTGACGACACATTGTACTGCTGCGCCTCAATCTGCCCCTGCATGCGCTCCGGCTGTGGCTGATAAGCCTCCCAGAAGGTATAGCCGATCCAGCCTACCAATGCCGCTGCCGGAACGACTGCCGCCAAAGCCTTAAACTTACTCATGACTGAACCTCTACACCTTGATATTGCTGATACTGGTAAAAACTACTGATCTCGCCGCTGACGGCCAGAAGGCGTGACAACGAAATTACATACTGAAACGCCGCAGCAGATCGCTGCGTACGGACGCTGGCCTGATATAGCTCGGCGTCAACCACATCCAGAGACGTCGACAGCCCCTGACTAAAGGCCTTCTCGCGCAACCGTACGTTTTCGCGGGCAAGCTGAAGACTGGATGACAGGCCGTTGTACTCTTCCAGTGCCTGCATCGCCTCGCGGTAGGTTTTCTCTACCAATACAGACAGATCCCGCTCCGCCTGTGCTCGCAGATAATTGACCTGGGTTACCGCGCTGTGAGCGGCCTTGACCTTGCCAGACCGTCCGGAATTATCCATAAGAGGAATATTCACCCCGACACCGACAGCCCAATCCGGTGCCGTCTTTGCTGCCAGCGTGTCATCTTCATGCAGGCTGTAATTACCGTAAAGATACACTTCCGGGTAATACTTGCCTTTCTCGGCATCAATCAGGCCACTTGCCTGCTTCTTCTTGGCATCCAACATCTTCAACCCTGGATACGCATCAAGTGTCTTGTCGATGAATGCGCTCATTGGCGGCAATGATGTATTGGTAAATAAAGGCGTTGACGGAATAGCAGGCACATCCAGTTTCAGCAACTTGGTAAGTGCTACCTGTGCAATTTCCATATCCCGTGCTGCTTTCTGGCGCTCTACCCGCGCCTTGTCGTAAGACGCTTCTGCCTGCAGCCGCTCTACCTTGGCAATTTGGCCTTGCTGCTCAAGCTTTAAGGCGTGCTCAAAATGCTTTTTCAGTCCTTGCTCGACATCAATACGGGTCTGCAGCACATGTTGGGTCATGGCGACACCAAAATAAAACTTGGCCAGATCTTCAAACTTGGCCTGCTGCTTCATGGCCAGCAAATAACGGGCTTCTTCCGTTCGGCCTCTGGCAATATCCTGCGCAGCAGTAATCCGGCCGCCGGTGAAAATTGGCCAGACAGCCCGAATAGAAGAGGTAAAGACATCGCGCTCTGTCAGCTGTGAGGTAAACAGCTGATCCAGCATCGCAGGATTGATGTGAAACTGTTGCCCCAGGGCAGCGACAATTCCGCCAGCCTCATCGGACATACTCTCAATTAAGTCCGATGGCTTAACCTCAACAGGCTTATCCAGTCGAGTATATTTAGCTGTCGCTGAAATTTGGGGAAAATACAAATCGCTCGCCGCATTCTGGAGATGTCTGGCACGATCGACATTCGCCCGTTCAGCAGCCAGACCATCATTAGTGGTAACCACAGCTTGCCAGGCGTCGGTAAAGCTCACCGCCTGCTGGTCGATGTGGGCAATACTGTCAGTCACCGGTGCTGATTCAGGTGCTGATACATTGCTACCAGCCAAAACACGACCAAAAGGCATCGTCAACAAAGCGGCGCAACACGTCATCGCCACAATAGGCTTTATTCTCATTATTTTTTCCATTAAGCCTTGGTACTTATCAGGGGTGACAATTCTAGAGCAATAACTCTAAAACTCAACCTAAGGGTAGACGCATGCTTTCCACTTCACAAAATATAAAAGCTCAAGGCTAAGTAACCGGCTGCATTTTCTTCTGACGGCAAAATATTGCGCAGTTGCTTTAACCCTCTGTTTTAAAGTGCTGTTTTGGCTATTTTTGAAAACAATAGATTGAAGAGAAGCATTGTTAACGAATACTGGCAGGGAAATAAGAAGGGCTGAAAAAAGCAAAAAAAAAAGCGAGCACCAGCCCGCTTGCATAAATAAAGCCTAATCAAGCAACATCCATATTGCTGAGAACCATTACGGGAATAAGGATATCATCCGGTAAAATTACAACACATCATTCTGTATATAAATTGTGAGATAGTTCTCAAACTTAGATTGGTATAACAAGGCCAGTATGATTTAAGCAAAAAAAGCCCGGATACATGCATCACGGGCCAGAGGGTCATAACGTTGTTTAGTGCTTCAACACCAACCTTAGTTCCAAGCCTGTGACAGAGGGGCAAACGCGGTTGGTATGACGTTGTTGGTATTTCGCTTTCTACTGACGCTGCAAAAATGGCTCTAGCGCCGTAAATAGCTGGTCAATTTCTTCCTCGGTATTGTAATGCATCAATCCGATGCGTATTACGCCACCATCATCCAGAATTCCAAGTTGCTTACACAACCCCAGCGCATAAAAATGCCCGTTCCAGACGCACATATGCTGCTTACCCAGATGTACAGCCACATCACCCGGGGTCACACCGTCGATACGAATAGCAAAGGTTGGCGTTCGTTCTCGAAGCCGCTGTTGATCATTAATACCGTATAGCGTGATATTGCTGTACTGTGATAGACGATTCAGAAAGTGTTCACTCAGGGAGACTTCGTGCTGCTGATATAACGCAAAACTTTGTTGCAAACGCTGGCGCAGACTTGCTCCCTCATCTCCCCACTGAGCCAGATAATCAACGGCAGCCACTAATCCAGCCAACGCTTCAAAGCTCTGGGTCCCGGTTTCAAACCGTCCGGGCCCCTCATCAGTCGCAGGTTCAACCTTGTAAGGACGAAGTGTCTGTAACCATTGCGGAGCGATATAGGCAATGCCAACATGCGGGCCGAAGAACTTATAGGCCGAGCAAGCCAGGAAGTCACAGCCTAATGACTGGACATCCACCAAAGCATGTGGCGCATAGTGAACCGCATCGACATAAACCTGTGCCCCGACCTGATGTGCCGCTTCAACAATGCGTTTTACATCCACCAGCGATCCCGTGGTGTTCGAAGCGTAAGTCAAAGCAACCAGACGCGTTTTGGTGTTGAGCAATGACAGGAGGTGATCAACATCGAGGGTACAATCTGCCTCATTCACCTTTACCTGATGAACAACAGCCCCTTTGTCTTCCGCGGCCTGCTGCCAGCTTGATACATTCGAGTAATGATCCAATGCCGTAACAATAATTTCATCGCCTTTCTGCCAGTCCCGGCTTATTGCCCGGCTGAGCTGAAAAGTTAGCGAGGTCATATTGGCACCAAAGACAATGTTGCTTGCCGAAGGCGCTCCTAACAATGCCTGTGCCGATGCCCGCGCTTTTTCAACCACAAAAACCGTTTCGGCACTGGAGAAAAACGCACCGCCCAAATTTGAATTGAAGCATCCCAGGTAGTCTGTCATTGCGTCTAGTACCGTCGAGGGCACCTGCGATCCACCCGGGCCGTCAAAAAAGAACACCGGCTGATTTTCAACGGTTTGGTTCAGAGCCGGAAAGCTCCGGCGAACGGCTTCAGGCGTGAAGGGCATGCGTTGGCTCCTTTGCGGTCAGAACAAATAGATCCAGATATCCGAGCTCATCTTTCTTAACCGCCTTGATCGGACGCGCATTGTGCCAAAGCTGGCTATCGGCCAGTATGGCGACCTCACCCTGCTTCAGCGCCATGCTCAAAAATGGCAGCTCATGTTGCTCCCTGTACACCAGAAATTCTCCGCCTTCGATGTTATGGCGACCAATCCCAATCACAGCCAGGTGATCAAAGCCATCCTGATGAACCCCTTCAGGCGCCACAAGAGTTTCTTCCTCAATCGCCGAGATACGGATCTGATGGATCTCTATTTCCTGTTCATCATCCAGGGCATTGGCCTTCTTGAAGACTTCGCACATTTCACGTAAACCATCACTACGCAGAATTGACTCTTCCAGCGTCGCGAAGCTACGGCTGACATTTCCCTGAAACGTATTGATATCCCCCGATTGAACAAACTGCCTCGCAGCCAAATGCTCAATTTCTCCCTGCTTCAGCTTTACCACTGAATAACGGCGCAGGCGATATTGACCATCGGCATGATCGGTTTGCGGCAAGAAATCAAATGAAGGCGAAAGATCGTTAACAGCCTGTCCGCTTAGTTGAGTCAGCTGTAGTGTACGCTCTAACGAAGTGTGCATCGGTTTGCTCCTAATCCCTGTTTCTGAGTTCCTGTTTACAGCTCCTGTCCAGAACCTTATCCAAAGTTCAATCCAGGGCCCTGCTCAGTGTGGTTGTTCTAAATTGCCGGTTACAGCCCTGCTGCACCCAATGGCGCATTACAACAGGCCCCAACATCGTTAACAATTAAATTACATTTAGGATTAAACAAAAATCTGGCAATGCCAATAGCTGGCAATTTAAATTTCACCAAAAACTAAAAATTCGAAATTAAACTCCACAATAATTTAATAACTCAGTCCATCAAACCAAAATCAAAAACACGAAATACAAAAAAGCAGTCAAGTCTTCCAATAATGAGTATAAAGTTATGATATTTAAGAATTTAACAGCGTTTTCACTGACCTTTTAGGTGCTATTTTCACAGAATAAATTCTGTTTGTGATAAAAGACTCAAATTTGAAGATTACATTTCTAAAGGAAACGGTCAAAAACACTAAGACAGGCAACAGCATTTCTCGCCATTGCCTGTATAGGGCTTTATCGATATGCGGGCGGCTCAACCGAGCGGTATTCATGACCGGATTTCTTGTAGAACGTATTATTAATGATGGCGTATGAAACCCCGGCGATCACAGCAAAGGTCGCAATTTCCGGCAGTCGGGACTCATGGTATGAATGGTGGTGGTGTTCGTTGACGACGATGACTTCGCGATGATGATCATGGTGATGATGGCCACCATGGTGGCAGTGTTTGTGGTGTTTGTGATGGTGTTTATGGTGATGTTTGTGGTGATGCTTTTTGGCCAAAGCTGCTGAAGGAAGTAATGCTACACAAAGCGCAAGAAAACATGGAGTTAGGTGTTTCATATATTCACTATAATTATAAATTTATTTCTCTACAGCATACGTTTATCATTGAGCGAAATGTCAGCGCAGAGTTAGCCTTCTGTCAAAAATACACTGTTTTATAGGGTTCGTGAATGTCAGTTCCAGTCGGATTAGGCTGCCCGCATTATGCTGTCGGTGCAAAGAGAACTTCAGCACCAACCGCACCCTACTGTCCATATCATTATGGGAAGAACCTATGCCAAGCGGTTAATCGCTGATGGTAAGCTAACCTGTCAGCTGCAATGGCTCGATAACGAGTTTGCCGTGAATACAGAGCATAGAGTGATAGTGTGCCCTTACTTTGACTACCGGCAATTATCCAATATCAAGATTCAATATCTCGCCAAGCTGATGAAATCTCTTGTCGCTTAACGCCCCCTTTGAGTCTGCTAGCCAGAAAGAACCCAATGCATAGCTACTGGTTGCTAATGAGGATCAAGCCAGATGTATTATCCTTATTACAATTCCATTGATTGCTATAAATGCTAACGGAACCATATACCCAAGCGACTGCATTTTGATAGTTTTCCATTGGGCAAATACCTGAGCAACGGGAAGTGTCGTGTATGCAGATCAACCTGGCGCCTCTTATCTTTGAACTATGCGCTATCGTTATCAGCGCTGCTATTCTTGGCACACTGTTTCTTTACGCCCGTCAACCGATCATCCTGGCTTATATCGCCGCAGGCATGCTCATCGGCCCCAATGGCCTGCAGGTTATTCGGGATGCCGAGCATATTACTCAGATTGGCAATCTTGGCGTTATCTTATTGTTATTCTTGATTGGGCTGAACTTACAGCCCAAAAAGCTCATCCAGCTATTCAAAGAAAGCTCCATTATCACCCTGGGCACCTGTAGTTTTTTCTTTCTGGGCGCCTTGCTCTTTGCGCTCGCGATCCAGCTTCCGATGCAGGATGCCCTGATCATTGCTGCTGCCCTGATGTTCTCCAGCACAGTCATCGGCCTGAAGCTGATCCCCACCACTACCCTGCATCACAAACACATGGGCGAAGTGATGACCAGTATTTTGCTGGTGCAGGATATCATCGCAATCACTGTGATCATTTTCCTCAATATTGGCGGCGGCAATGCCATGCTCGTGGCCTTTATGATGATGTTGCTAAAGTTCGTGGCACTCTGCTCTCTCGCTTTTCTCGGTGTGCGCTACATGATTCTGCCGTTATTCCAGCGTTTCGACGTGATCCAGGAATACAGTTTCGTGACAACACTCGCCTGGTGCTTTTTCTGGGCCGAACTTAGCCACCAGGTCGGACTGTCGTATGAAAGCGGCGCATTCATTGCAGGAATTTCAATTGCCGTTAGCCGTGTTTCGCAGGCAATCTCTGTTCACCTCAAGCCACTGCGAGAGTTCTTCCTGATTCTGTTCTTTTTTGCTATCGGGGCGAGAATGGATCTGGCGGGCAGCAACATCTACAGCTTACTGGGCATTTTGTTCGGTATCATTCTTGTGGTCATAAAGGCCTGGGGGTTTACGCTGGCTTTATCACTGGCTCACGAAAAGCCCAGCATGACCCGTGAGCTAGGCGCCAGGCTCAGCCAGGCCAGCGAGTTCTCTTTTCTTGTCGTCTATGCAGCAATGAATGCCGAACTACTTTCCGTCGAGGCCAGCATGTTTATCCAGACAGCCACCATGACAACCTTCATCATATCCACGTATTGGGTTGTCAGGCGCTACCCGACACCAATCTCGATGACCAGCAACCTGCGTCAGGACTGAATAGCAGCCGCGCAGGCTTGCTTGAGACTGGCTCAGTCGTCGATGCCGGTGCCAGTGCCGACAAACGGGTAAGACACGGTAACCGTGATTTGCTCCGCTGAGACCGACATAATCACCGTCCGGTCATACTTTTTCTGCTCGTCAGTTGAGTCCCCGGCCGTTAACCACTGCTCAATATCCTGCTCCCCCTGGCGATAGGCACGGTTGAACGCCCCCTTGTCGAGAAACAGATATTCTCTTGGTACCGTAAAATCGTAACGGTTAGCCAGAACGAACATCTGCTCGTCCAACGTCTGCCGGTCGAGGAGCTGTATACCCGCCAGTACATCGAGGGTTTCATCGTTTACATTCAGGTGCGCAAATACCAGGCCTTTTCGCCTTAGCCCCGCAAGCACAGTATTGTAACTGGCTGCATTCAGCGGCGTGGTGTATTCCACAGAGAGCGCTTTTTGCTCTGCCATAAAGACGGCCAGCAACTCTTCGTCAACATCAAATACCTTTAGCTGATCAAAGCAATAAGCCAATTTACCACTATACAAATCAGAGCAATCAAATGCGCCGGGCAAGGAGCGGATATCCTCCGCCTTGTCGTTCAGATAAAAATCATCAAGCAAGCGCAAACCAGACGCACTGGCAGCCAGCGGCAAGGCCAAAACGGGCAACAGTAAAGCTAAAGAGCAAAATAAACGTTTAGCAGGAAGGCAGAAAGATACAGAAGACACGTTAAGCTCCATAAAAAAGATGCAGCCTAGTTGTACTCCTTGATGCGTAAGACATCAATACAGAATAAGAAGATCGATAGAGAAAAACACCGGCGGAAAAATTGGCAAAAAAAAGCTGTAACCCCAAGCCTCAAGGAGTTACAGCGAACTACAGTCAGCATTAACGTAGTAAAAGTTCGGGCAGTATGACTACCACCCGGAGCGGTTAATGTACATTTATTCTGGTTAACATCTGTTTATTGTTATCGTTTTTGGTTATCGCCCTGTGGTTAGGGCGCTTTGGTTAGAAGACTTTGATAAAGACATGCCGTTACATCGACCAGATAAAGAATATCTGTGACTTCATTCGGATTATGATCCCGCGGATCACATCAAGAAAAGCCAGGAATGGAATTGGTTTTTCTGCACTGATCCAGGCCAGGCCTACCGAGCCGACCGGTATGTCATAGCCGTCATGTTCATCCAGCTTGAGCCTGACAAAATGATGCTTGTTCATGGCATTTTGTCCGGTTGTCTGGCGGATGTTGTCGTCACGGGCCAGCAGGCTGCCTTGGGCTTCGCCAGTGGCTTCAATGATGCCTTCTACTTCCGCGTTAAACACCTTGCCCGGATAGACTGCCGAGGTAAATTCGGCCCGCTGCCCGACTTTTACATTGCGGATCGCCTGGTGGTTCACCCGCATCAGGACATACTTCTCGTTGGTATACATCTGGATCCGAGGCATAAGACCGACATACTGACCTTCACGCATAATAAAGTTAGTCAGGTACCCGTCAGTAGGTGCATATACCTTGGTCTGATCCAAATTCCATTGTGCCTGGGCAACATTTTCCTGCTCGCTATCGACATCAACCTGACGGCTGCTGACAGTCAGCTCTGACTTCTCGAGTGCTAGCTGGGCCTTATTGGCGGACAACTTGGCTTTTTCCAACTGAGACTGCAGAGTCACTTCTTGTGCAATCGCCATTTGTACAGCAGTACGCTGCTCATCTAGCTGAGTTTCAGTAATGGTATGCTTAACCACCTTGTTTTGCTCAAGGTAGCGTCTCAGCGTCGTTTGCTTGAGCTTCAAATCTTCCTGTGTCGCTATCAGCTGATTTTTAGAGATTTCAATATCTTTCAACGCTGCGCTATAGGACTCATGGGCAATAAGGACATCTTCCCTGGCAATCGAAAGGGATACTTTGGCAGAGTTCAGTAATGACTCGGCCTTATCCAGGGCAATTTGGTACGGCTCGTCATCCAGCGAATAAATCAGCTGGCCTTCGGACACCTTCTCATTGGGGCGGACGTAAATCTCATCAACGTGCCCTTTGATCTTGGTTGAGGCCGGTCTCAGCTGAATATGCGGCGACTGCACCAGCGATCCACCGGACATATCCATCGGCGCGAAGGTGATCAACCCTACCCAGACAAACAATAACCACCCTGCACCACCTAGATAAGAAAACGCCTTGGTAAATTTATTCCACGGCATACCGACCATACGAAGCAGATAGATAAACAACGACCATACGGCTAATCCCTCAAGCATGCTCGGCCTCCTTGTCATTGTGATCCGCTACAACCGAGTCGGATGATGGCTCTTGTGTGTGTTTTTCATGCTGATAAGAACCAGTACTTTCTTCATCATTGCCTTTCCAGATATCGCGGATACGACGAAGTGCCTGCTCGCCATCGACAAAGGCGATAAAGACGGCAATGACCCACACCCAATGCCAGACGAACCCTATCCAGGTCAGTGCTGTTATCAACCCTATTTGATGGTGTTCCTTGGTGTGGGCTTTTTGAATTGGCAGCTCATGGATTCGCCAGAATCCATAACCTGCTGCCGCAATCGTCCCTATTAAAACGACTGCGGCCACAATATGTAATGCTGTGTCGACACCGCTATCGACAAAAGGCATGCTTACGAGGCTCATGTAAGACATCTCCGATATTAAAGTTGATATTGTTATGTTTTTTTGTTGTGTGGAGTGTGCCCAATAATGTGAACTGCGTACTTTTTATGGACAGAAGACATCACATAGCATCTATATTTGCGATATTCTATCCACACCCTATCTTCATCAAGCCCAAACTCATGAATCAAGCATCGGCAGCACTGGATATTTCCTTTATCCGTTCGGCATTCCTGCAACCGGTCTCTGCCGGCATAACCGCCCGCTACGGACTCACGCCTGAAGGGCTGGGGATCCCACCGCAGATTTTGGCGGAACCAATGACGCTCGTTCCCTTTATCGATGTGCAGCGCTGGCTGGAACAGATTGAGCAAAAGAGTGGCGATCCTGCCTATATGATAGAGATAGCCACCTACCTGAAGTTCGACAACATGGGCTATTTTGGTGACTGGTTTTTATCGAGTCCCGATTTGGCGCTCGCCTTCAGGCGTATCAACTACGGGACATCCTGCCTGCAATCGGGTACCAGCTTTCACGGCGAGCAATCAGGCAGGCTTATCAAGTGGTGTTATGACAACCACTTTTCAGAAGGCCGAAGCCGGCTCCACGACAGCATTCGCATTGCCGTGATGTATACCAATACGCTAAAACATTTCATGGGCGATGATTATCGGCCAAAACATGTCGAGATCAGCGGCCCGCCATGCGGAAATGGAAGAGTAGAAGCCTATTTTGGGTGTGACGTTACATGGAATGCGGCAGTGACAAAGGTTTGGCTTGATATCACCATGCTGGAACACGGCAGTGCTCACCCTTTCAGCACATCACGCCCGATGCTGGTCTCCAACCTGCAGCTTGATGAGTTTCTGAACATGCCGCAACCCCATGATACCGCCAAGGTCATGTACGAGATGGTTAGCTACGCCTGCCACTACGGTTACCCAAGCCTGGACTTTATTGCCGAACGTTATCGGGTAAGCCGGCAGCAACTCCAGCGCCGGTTCAATGCCTTCGGCTGGAGCTTTACCAATGTCACCAACTACGTACTGTGCAATCTTGCAATAAAGTACATGCTCAAAGATATGTCTAATGCGGAGATTGCCAGGGAGCTGGGCTATAAAAATGTGCAAAGCTTTAGCAAGGCATTTCAGCGCCAGCGCGGGGTCACGCCGACGCAATACAGGGACAGGCTACTGGAGCGCAGCCAGTAACAGCTACGCCGATGGCAGCGGCTATACGACTCCCTGCCGCTTGCACTGCATCTGAAAGTGTTTGTTCGGCGTAATGTGGTACCACATATCAAACAAGGCTTCATTGTCGCCTTGCAATATCGGCTTAAAGAAAATGCGGTAGCCGGTTAAATCGCGACGAGCAGCATAGTCAAAAGGGTTACTGTTGTTGGGATCGGTAATGATCTCCCGGCTTAGCTTAACGGGTTTCAGCATATAATCGGCATCGTTGACGACATAGCGATAATCGATAAACAGGTTGAACTCCAGTTGGGTCTGCTGCTCTTCCTGATACCTGACCCACTCTTGTGATGTCATCGTACCATCGGACTTGAAATCGTAAGTCACCCAACTTTGTTCCTGAGGCCTTTCATTTTGCGGCGTACACTGCCACTTGCCCTGGATAGCCGGTAACGACGATGCGGTGGCAATGCTCGGAAGCAAGGCGCCTGCCACCAATAGTAATCTGCGGATCCAATGATTCATCTGTCTCTCCGGTTATCACTGCATACCTAACAACAATAACTTAACAATCAGGGACTGCCAATAACCAGATAAAAATCAGGCATAAAAAAAGGAGCGTCAATTCGCTCCTTTTTTTGAATAACCCGGCAGTTATGCTGTTTTCTTATCGTTCTGTAAACTTTTTGCTGTAACTTGCGCCAATATTGCGGAAATAGGGACAATTGGCCCCATCATATTGATCCGCATCGGCGATCCTCCGGTGCCATAATGCAAATCAGCCGCATCGACGCTCGAATAGTTATATTTATAGTTAAACTTATCGGTCGCAACATGCAACAAATCGAACTCTTTCCGGTGACATGAAATGTATGCACGCCAATACATCGCATCCAGCACCTCTCCGGGATTCTCTGCCCGGATAATGAAGCGCCAACTCCCATCCTCACCATAGAAGTCGAGCGGAAACGTATTTTTTATTTTTCTTTTGCTTAACAAGGTCAACCTATCCACTTAGCCAGCAAGACAATGGGATTATGCAATGATTATGGAAGAATGGAAGAGATATGCGAAGAATTCAGGAAAATTTGACAATTCTTAGGCTTTTTCAACCTAATATCTTTGTGAGGATACCACAAAAAAAATAACATTATTAGACTTGTTAATTAACTTTCTCGGCCTATAATGCTGAAAACCGGAGCGTCTGCCAACGCTCCGGTTTTTTTGTGCCTGCTCTTCGGTGATCTACCTGCTATCTGCCAATAGCAAGAAAGCCAAAGGGCAAAATTCGATAAGATTAAGGAAATACCAATGCGTATCGAACAAGACTTGAAGTTAGGTTTTAAAGATGTACTGTTTCGTCCAAAACGTTCAACCCTAAAAAGCCGTTCTCAAGTTGAATTAACCCGCGATTTTACATTCAAGCATAGCGGTCGTCAATGGTCAGGTGTACCTATTATTGCAGCTAATATGGATTCCGTTGGTAGCTTCGAAATGGCCGCTTCGCTGGCCAAGCACGGCGTAATGACAGCCGTTCACAAACACTACACCGTGGCTGACTGGGCTGAGTTCATCAAGCGCAGCGACGCCAGCGTACTGAACAATGTCATGGTATCTACCGGTACCTCAGACGCTGACTTCCAGAAGACCAAAGACATCATGGCGATGACCGACGAGCTGATCTTTATCTGCATCGATATCGCCAACGGTTACTCGGAGCACCTGGTTGAGTACGTTGAAAGAGTACGTGCAGAGTTCCCAGACAAAGTCATCAGCGCCGGTAACGTTGTTACCGGAGATATGGTGGAAGAGCTGATCCTGGCTGGTGCCGACATTGTTAAAGTAGGTATCGGCCCGGGCTCGGTATGTACCACTCGCGTCAAAACGGGCGTTGGCTACCCGCAGTTATCTGCCATCATCGAGTGTGCTGATGCCGCGCACGGCCTGGGTGGTCGTATTATCGGTGACGGCGGTTGTGCCTGTGCCGGTGACGTAGCCAAAGCCTTCGGTGGCGGCGCAGACTTCGTTATGTTGGGCGGTATGCTGGCCGGCCACGAAGAAAGCAACGGTGAAGTCATCGAAAAAGACGGCAAGATGTTCATGAAATTCTACGGCATGTCATCTCAGAGCGCGATGGACAAGCACTCCGGCGGTGTTGCCAAGTACCGTGCTGCCGAGGGAAAAACCATACTATTGCCATACCGCGGCCCGGTTGAAAATACCATCCAGGACATCATGGGCGGTGTGCGCTCAACCTGCACCTACGTTGGCGCAGCGCAGCTTAAAGAGCTAACCAAGCGTACTACCTTCATCCGCGTGCAAGAGCAAGAGAACAACGTGTTCGGTAAAGAGTAAGCATTGGATACTTGAATACCTAGAGGCCACTTTCGAGTGGCCTTTTTTGTGGCTTTTTGTGTCTGTGTACAGCAGCCAGACGTTTGAAATGCGAGAGAATATCGAGCTACGACAAATTGCACAGAAAAAATGTACAACAAAAAAGTCCTAGTTTCTCAAAGAGCGCCTATACTCACTAATGAACATTGAACACCACCTCTCTTTCAAGGCACTTGTGCCTATTTTTGGTGATAACGAAAGTTCCTCTAGGCTTCGTTATCACCATTTTTTATTTTTAGTGCTCGGGTTAGGCGCGCAACGAAATAGCCACCCATAAAGAGGTAGATTGTAATAACGAGCAATGAGAAAAACACGGCTTAACGCTAGATAAAGCTACTCATATATGCGCATATTCTTTGAAAGAATAATTAATAATTAAATCAATACGAATTTGGAACCGGCATCAATTAATGTGCGGGTTGTTTATTCAATTATTGATAGCAAACAATATAAAGTAGATTTTTATTTGACACTAACGGTCAAATAAATGGCTCAAATAAAAGCTGCTTTCATTGTTGCGATAACACTTCAAATTAACTATTAAGGAAGAGTCATTATTGATTAATTAGATTTACGTCCGTGTTTATTTTAAAAATGCGAGCAAAATAACAGAAATTTACGTAATGGTAATGATTCTTATTAAACACCCCTTAGGTACAATACTCAACTCCTTGTTATGTTGAGTATCTATCATACTATCCGTGTAGGTACTTTTTCTTGTAGCTAGATGCTATGGCAAAGAAAAGGATTGGTAGAGCGGGCAAGCACACGCCCCAGGCAAATATCAGCTCATTGCTTTCAAGTATAAAATAACTGCTTATGACATGAACAAGAACCAGCATTGCAACAATAAACCAGTGAACTCTTGGGTACGTTTTAGAAAATACCGCATACTGCCTAATCATCAACACCTCTTATCTAATCGAGAACTTGCTAATACAATTAATTATTTAAACCTTAATTAAAATCTGGATTTAGTATTAACAAACTAATCAGACTCAATCAAATCCCAAAAGACAAAAGTTAGAGCTATATAAAACCCCTGAACCATTTCCTTCACTGATATACAGTCAAATAGCCCGTTAATTAAAAAGACCGTGATACACGGCCCAAAAATATAAAAAAGTGTTCTCGATTGTAATAAGGCTCTGTTATAGCCGTTCAGTCGTAGAAATTGACCTTTCAGTGGCTTTTTTAGCCAGCATTTCATTGATCAGCTTCGCGGCCATATGCTCCACTTTATACTGCCTGGTCAGTCGCTGCTTGTTCTTCCTGCTCCAATGACGCATAACCCATTCCTTACTCTCCGTTTGCTTCAAAATCTTCACTAGAGGATTACGTCCACCCGCTTTCCTCTAGCCTTGGCACTGCCTATGCCCAATATGGAAGATCACAAAAGGAAAGCGTTGGACGTCACTATTAAGTGTACTCACTCCCTAGTTTGCGATCATGATTTTTCCGTTTCATTTTGGTTTCATGCCAGTAACAGAGCTTATAACCGGACTAAGCCACTCACTACCGCCATATACCGCGAATCAACCAAACTCTTAAGAGAGCAACTGCACCGCATTTCACGCTAATGATGTTTGTATTTATTACAAACAGCACCTATGTTTTTGCATATATTATAAAAACTTGAAGAGCATACCCTATGGAGTCTTTAGCCAGCCTTATCTCTGCAATAAACAGCCTGGTATGGGGTGTCCCCATGCTAGTGATGATACTCGGTGTCGGCATTTTCCTGACTGTCGGCCTGAAATTCATGCCTATTGTCAAACTGGGTTCCGGTTTTAAACTGCTGTGGTCAGGCCGTATCCCGGAGAAAGATGACGATAGCAAGGGTGAAATCAGCCCGTTCAATGCGCTAATGACCTCCCTTTCAGCCACCATAGGTACTGGTAACATAGCCGGTGTGGCAACGGCGATTTTTCTCGGCGGACCGGGCGCGCTGTTCTGGATGTGGTGTACGGCGCTTGTCGGGATGGCAACGAAGTTTGCAGAAGCCGTATGCGCTGTCCAATACCGTGAAACCGATGAAGACGGCAACCATGTCGGCGGCCCGATGTACTACATCAAAAACGGACTGAGCCGCAAATGGGCATGGCTAGGTACGGCCTTTGCCATTTTTGGCTCAATAGCTGGCTTTGGTATCGGTAATACCGTCCAGTCAAACTCCGTTGCTGCAGCAGTCGATGCTAACTTCGGTATTCCTCCTATGGTATCGGGCCTGGCCATGATGATCCTGGTTGGGCTTGTACTCATGGGAGGGATAAAGCGTATTGCGGATGTCGCCGGTAAGTTGGTTCCGTTAATGGCTGCCTTCTATATTGCTTCTGGCTTGCTAATACTGGGCATGAACGCCTCTGAGATCCCGGCCGCATTTAGCCTAATCGTCAGCAGCGCATTTACACCCGTTGCCGCTCAAGGGGGATTTGCCGGAGCAGCAGTTTGGGCCGCCATCCGATTTGGTGTGGCCCGAGGGATCTTTTCCAATGAAGCCGGTCTGGGAAGTGCACCGATTGCCCACGCAGCGGCGCAAACAAAGAACCCTGTCGCACAGGGGCTCGTGGCAATGCTGGGAACATTTATCGATACCATTGTGGTATGTAGTATCACCGGCCTCTCGATTGTGGTCTCGGGTGCCTGGCTTACCGGCGAAACGGGGGCAGCACTGACCTCGGCAGCATTTGCCTCCTCACTACCGGGGCTTGGCAATTATATCGTCGCTATAGCACTCTCAATCTTTGCCTTTACGACGATTCTGGGCTGGAGCTTCTACAGCGAAAAATGTATCCAGTACCTATTTGGCGTAAAGGCAATTATTCCTTTCCGCGTACTGTGGATCATCGCGGTACCTATTGGTGCCACCAGCTCTCTCGAGTTCATCTGGTTACTGGCCGATACATTGAATGCCATGATGGCAATCCCTAACTTGATCGCCCTGCTGCTGCTTAGCCCTGTCGTGTTTAAGCTGACCAAGGAGTATTTCGCCAGGGAGAAAGCCAGAGCCAAACAGAGCTAATCGAATCTATAAAACAAAGAAGCAACAACAAACAAGCCTAGCCACAATGTAATGTGACTAGGCTTGTTTTCGTTTATAGCACTCAAGGACAGTTATTTTGGTATTTAGCTCTGTTGGCCGAGTTTGGCTATGTGAGCCAGGAACTGCTGTTTATCAAGCTCGCCAATCACTCTGAGTGATTTGATCTCGTTACCTTGACTATCGAAGAACAGGATTCCCGGCGGGCCGAATAAGTCTCTGGCAGATAACCATGCAGCCTGCTCGTCGGTATTGGCTGTCACATCAAACTTCAGGCTATTAAAGCTCACCATCTTCGCCATCACTTCACTGTCTTGAAAGACATTCTTGTCCATGACTTTACATGACGCGCACCAGTCAGCATACAGATCGACCATGGTGACAGATTGCCGAGGGTCCAAATTCTCTATGCCGCGTTCCAGTTCTGCCACTGCTGTGACTTTAGTGAACAGACTTGCAGGAGCCGCTTGAGATGCCGGAACACCTCGACTTAATGAGCCTAGCGGATCAAGCGGGTCATCCGCTCCAGTCAGCATACCCACCAGCAGGATCACGCCATATACCAACGAGATAAAGGACAGAGACTTAGTGGTTCGCTGCCAGCCACTTTGCGCCGCTTCCAGCGCCCCAAAGTGAATCGCGCTACCAATCAGTAGCAATGCCCAAAGTCCAAGCGTTGCCCAAGGAGCTACGAAACGACTCACCAGCAAAATAGCTACCGCCAGCAGCATGACACCGAAACACTGCTTCACCTTGACCATCCACGGTCCGCTTCTTGGCAGGAACTTTCCGCCCGAGGTACCAATTACCACCAGAGGCACGCCCATACCAAGCGCCAGCGTAAACAGAGTCGCTCCGCCGAGGACCCAGTCCTGCGTCGTAGACACGTACAGGAGTGCGCCTGCCAGCGGTGCCGAAATACACGGCGATACCACCAGCGCAGACACGGCCCCCATAACAAATACGGTGATCACCTTACCGCCAGTCAATCTCTGAGACTGACTGTTAAGCGCAACCTGAATACGCGAAGGCAGCTGCAGCTCGTAAAAACCGAACATCGACAGGGCGAGCAACACGAATAAGGCTGCAAACAAGGTCAGTACCCAGGTCTGCTGCATTGCAACCTGTAAGTTAAGGCCCTGCCCCAACGTCGCAGTCAGGGCACCCGCCGAGGCATAGCTTGTCGCCATCCCCAGCACATACGCCAGCGAGATACGAAAGCCTTTCCAGCCCGTCATCCCTTCACCCTGACCACCAATAATACTGGACAGGATCGGGATCATCGGCAGTACACAAGGCGTTAATGACAGACCCAGCCCCAGAAGGAAAAACAGGCCCAGCGCCTGTAGCAGGCTGGCATTTTTCAATAACTCAGAAAGCCCCTGAGTATCGCTTGCCAATGAGGAGTCCAGTGATACTGGAGAAGGTTTTGACGGCTCAACAGATTGAGCCGCTGCCAAATCAAGCTTCTTCGTCTGAGGCAGGTAACACAAGCCATCATCAGCACAGCCCTGAAACCGGATTTTGGCTTCCCCCTGCCCCGTATATGGCACGGTGATGGTCAGCGGGCGATGATACACTTTTACATCGCCAAAATTGGGATCCTGTTTTTGCTCGGCGGCAATTGAGTAGCGAGGCTCTCCCACTACCAGCGAATCGCTATTGGCCTTAAACGAAAAGCGTTTATGGTAAAGATAGTAGCCCTCTGCCGTATCGAAGGTTACCTGCAATGCCCTTCCATCAGCACCAGTGTCAGCATCAGAGACTAGCTGATATGAAAAAGGAAAAGCCTGCTCGACGGGCAGGAAGGATTTCTCTTCGCCAGCCTGCACGGCGAAACTCATGCACAAGGCAAATACTATTCCCGCAAACAAACGAAAAGCTTGCGGACTCAATTGGAAAATATGCGTCATTGATTTAGAAATTCTATGTCTTGGTGAACGGTAAGCTGGTCATCGACCAATGCGAAGCCCACTGATTCCGGCACTGATATTCTTGGGTCAATCGTCAGCGAAGTACTGAAAATACCGGCCTGAAGGGCAGTTTCAGCCACCACAGTCGATGACAGAACGCGACGGTATGTTCCTTGCTCAGAAAGAATATGTGATGTTTCCTGATCACTGAACTGATAGCGTCGGGCATAGTGCGCCGAGGTTGTCAGGGCCTGCTCCCGCAACGGTAGTGCGAAAATAGGCTGTGACGGATCTTTGGGATTGAGCACGGCCACAACAAAGTCACTGCCATCAGGCTTTCCGCCTGATACGCGAATATCACCACCGAAGTTGATCAGTACACCGCTCGCATTATGCTTAGTCGCGATGTCGATAGCCTGATCAACAGCTACTTCCTTTATCACCCCGCCCAGATCGATACGGGTTTGTGAACAGGCAAAGTTAAGCTTGCTCTCTTCCAGGCTCCAGGATGATAGTCCCATATAAGGTTGGGCAAATTGGTAGGCCTCTTCCCGGCTTACTGAACCACCTGTTTGCTGGAAGGCTTTTACAGTTCCGATCGTGATATCGAAAATGCCATTGGTCGCGATGCTGTGTTCGCGGACCTTAGTGAGCACCGACAACGTCTCGTCATCAATTTCAACACTATCTGCCTTTCGCTGATTAATCTGAGCTGACAGCACTGAACCTGAATCATAGAAGTTAAACTTACTTTCCAAACGGCGGGTATTGGCTTCAATGGCCTGTGCGATTTGCGCCGGTTCCGGCGCAAAAATCATCACTTCACAGGGTACTGTCATCGCCATAAAACGGTGACTAAAAGGCTGGTTAGTACTCATAGGTTGCACCCAGTACCCACCAGCGGCTTTCATAGCCATTACTCTGCTCGTAATAGGCGGCAAGTGCATTTAGGCGCCACTGCGAAGAGACTTTGAGGCTTAGGCCAAGCTCATAGGCATTGGCATTGAAATCGCCCAAGCGAAGATCCGAGGTCGCATAACCCGTGGCCGCAAACGTTGGATCCTTCTCGGACGGATCACGGTAGAAGTCAGCACCTTGCTGGTTATACCAAAAGTATCCCGGTGCCAAGGTCAGCCACTCAGTGATCGTGATATTCATCTTGCCGCCGATCTGATGGGAGCTGACTCCCCAGTCATCAACGAAAAACTTATAACGCGGGCGCACAACAATGCGCGAATTGACATTATAAAATGCCTGCACGTTTAACCCGCCGGAAAGCCGGGTATCCGGGCGGGAGTCCTGACCAAGAAAGACTTCATCATCACCAATCTGACCGTCACCGTTAATATCAACCTCTCGCAATACCGTCAGGTAATGATTGCTCAGATAACCGCTTCGATAGCCTGAATACAGGGTAAAGGTGGTGTAAAAGTTCGGCGTAAAGACCTGAGATAGCCCCGCTTCAAAGCTACCGGTAAAGATATCTTCCCATTCCTGTGTATTGCTAAAATTGCTGTACTCCTGAAAGGCAAGCGTTTTATCAAACAGAACAGAGCCGCCTAATGTGTAGGAACGGTTTTTCCGGCTATCGGCATAGAAAAGCACCTGGGCATTGGTGCCGATGCTTTCATAGTCTTCTTCCGTTGAGAAGTTAGCACCGAATGTCCACTCGTTACGCTTGCTGTCTCGGTAGGTCAGGCTTGCTGCTGCGGATTTACGCTTATCTTCCAGCTCAAAAGGCTGAATCGCATAGGCATCCCGATAAGGATCATAGCCGGCCCGAATGACTTCGGTTGTTGCTGCCTGCGCCGCTTCCGTCCGGCGATTACGCTCGATCAAGTCCTCGTTCCCGGCACTCGGTGTAGTCGGCCCCCAGGCCGGAGAAGCGCCGGAAACTGAGTCATAACCAACTTCGCCATTCAGGGTCCAGTCCAGACCGAAATTCTTCTCGAATGAGACTATGTTATCGGCAGCCTTGACTTTATCGCCATACTCTTCGAAATTCATGTGATGGACCGAAATATGGTCAGCGGCCGCTGCTGAGCCTGCCATCGCAACAGTCCCAAGCAGCGTCAAAGGTAATTTATTCTTCATTGTTTTTCTTGCTTATTATTAGTTACAGCCACAACCACCGCCGCCGACACCATTGCCGCCGACAGATCCCTGCTTGTATGAAAATACTTTTTCTGAAAACACATCAAACTCAGGCACCACACCACCGGGTTTCATTTCTTTTTTCGCCAGTGTGCCTTTTTGCCATGGCTTAACCGGTTTAATACCCAGCCAGTCATCAATAAATGACAACAGCGACTCATCCTCTTCTTTCGCATTGGATTTAGCTGATGCCTTGACGATCGGCGCAATTTTCTTGGGTTGCGGTTTAGTTGCCGCAACCGTTGGCTCGGCTTTGACAACCGGTAATACTGTTTTAGGCTTTGGTTTGCTCGCCACCACAACTTGTTCAACAGGCGGCTTTGGTTTAGCTACCGGTGAAGTTACCTTAGCTTTAGGGGCAGGTGTAGGTTTAGCTTTCGACGTAGACTTTGGTATAGATTTCGGCGTAGCAGCCGCTACTACAGGCTTGGCCGCAGGTTCTAACGTCAACGTATTCGCTGATGGTTTCACCAGCTCAATATTCCGGCGCAGTCCGACGCCATATTCCTGGCTGCTATATACCGTCGATGACACCGACTCAGACTGTTGATACAAAGAAGATTCAGCATCGGCCGCATGAACATTCATGCAGGCCATTGCGGCGGTTCCTATCGCCAATACGTAACAGGATTGCTTGATCATAGCGCCAGCCCTAGTTCCTTAAGATCATCCATGATGACCTGACCGATATGGTTGATAGCACCATATCGAACCTTCAACACCTTGCCTTGATACACGTAGTAAAGTGCAGGCATGCCGATAGGCTGGAAATCTTCCACCAGGGTTTGCTCAGGATCGTTAACGACAGGAAATATTAGCCCTAGCTCCTGCTGAAAAGCCTTAGCCACTTCGACATCTTCATCGACATCGACGCCCAATACCGCCACCTGGCTGGCATCAAGCTGCTGAGCCAGTTGGTTCACTTCAGGAAGCTCTTCACGACATGACACACACCACTCGGCAAAGAAATCGATAATCGTCACGGCTTCCGGGTTTAGCCCTAATTGTTGTTGAGCAAACGGCGACAGCGAATCGCCTTGCTGGTAGGCCTGAGCATTTGCCGAAAGCAAGATTGCCAAGGCAACCAACCATTTTTTAAACATAAACACCTCTGAAAAAGCAATTGATTGGTATTTTTATTTATATTTACGGCTACCAATACTGACCGTTACTAATTCACTTATGGATCACTTCCCGAGAACAATGCGGGTACTGGTCTCTAGCTGAAGTGCAGAACGAAAATAAGCTTCGAGATCAGCGGTATTGTTCGCGTCATACACAAGATCGCCACGACCAGTACATTTACGGAACTGCTCCAGCCTTGAATCATCGACACCAAAACCGATAAAGCTCATCTCAATCCCAAGATCCTGCCTGATCACATTGCACAGATCTGCCTCAATTAATTCATCAAGATATTCCGGATAACGAGGAGAATCCTTACCATCAGTAAACAACACCAAACGCTGGGCAGGCTTGATAGCATGCAACGCCTCAACCTCCCATTCCTGCTGCCATTTTTCAGTCAAAGTACGTACCCCCCAAATCAACCCCTGATAGGAAGCTGTACTTGAACCACTGGTTTTCAATTCAGCGACATAGCTTTTCAACTGACTCAAATCACCGGTCAGCGGCAAAATGGTGGCTGTTTCACTACACCGATCGAGCCAAGGGCCAGGGGTAACATCTCGCATAGACAGAGTGGCAGCCGGTGAATCTAGGTCATCAACCGTTTTCTCCGGATCCCAGCGTCCAGCTGTATAAGACAACCCATCGACACATTTGGCCTTATTTAATGATCTTGAATACCAAGGCGCATCCTTGACCGTCACACCGGTTTGAAATGGCACAATAGAAAAGCGCACCTGGCTATTTAGCGAGTTAATATCCTCAATCACATCGGTAATAATTTGTTTAAGCTGCGGCAGCTTTTTAACCATCGATCCTGAGATATCAAGAACCAAAGAAAACTCCGTCGGTTGACTCGACACACTTGCCACCAGCCTTGATGTAGAAACACTACTGGCATGAACTTGCTTTCCACTCTCTACAGCAGCTGGCAATACCTCTGGCATCAGAGGTTCAAAGCTATATTGCGTCGACACATGGCAACCGTTTTGTGTATCCATTTGGCTACTCGCCGGAACAGCATCAGGTACAAACACCGGACGGTAGTAGTCTAAATAGTTCCGAGCCATAGTACTTGAGCCTTGCTGCTGATAGGCACAGACAATAGAGGCCGCATCTGAAGCCTGACCTGCACGCACAAGAGCCTGGGTATACATCGAGAAGAGTACCGCCATCGACATCACTGCAAGCAATACGGGCAACAACATCACAAACGTCAACGAGATGGCACCACGCTGCTTAGAAAGCACAGAAAATTCGGCGCATTGACCAAAGCGACTAGTCATACTGCCTCCCGATCAATACTGCTGAACTGTTGTAATAGCGTTCGGCAAAGTCTCGAACGAAGACCGGATAAACACTTCCCGTCAGCGACGGCAGCGATGTCAGGCATACTGACACCTGAAACAAATCCGGACGCAGGCCGTTGTTCAAACCCGAAACCGTGCCAACCGGTGCCAATGAGGTTAATTGAGTTAGCTTCTGTTGAGCCTGACAAGATGCACCGGCACTTTCTGAAAAATACAAAGCACCGGCACTCCCTTGTTTTAACTGCTCCAACTGAATACCGACTTCTACTGAGGACGAGTTCGCGCCAGTCTGAAAGTGTCGTTCGGCAACAACACGCAAAGCATCAGCAATCTGAGGCGTAATGATGCCGCCAGAGCCGGACAGATCAAACTCTAGACGTTCACTGGCTACAACTGATGTCAGTGAGTAGGCAAGCTGGTCCAGCTTGGTTTTCAGGCTCAAACCGTGGCCGATTTTTACCGCAAACACGACCAGCACCATCAAGATGAGTGCAATCACAGGCAACTCAATCACACTGCTGCCACGCTGTTTACCCAAGGAGGCCGTTGAACGAGCGGGCATGGTTTTAACTTCTTTCATGAGCCACCAACATCTTTCGCTCAAACGTCGTCAAACGATCAAAGCCTTCAGCCCAACCGTCGATAAGCAACACCTGATAGGGATAACTCACGCTATACTCGGCAAATGGCTGCCGAGTATAGGTCGATGAGCCCACATTATTTTTCAGCGCCTCCAGCGAATCGTAATACGTCGCTTCAATCTGGAGACGGCTGCTATCTACCATCGGAAAGTCTTGTTTAGCCAAAACGGCCTGCATCGACCTGACGACATTTTCATGATCGTTAACGTGAACAGTCTTGCGAGTTGCTGTCGCCAGGGCGACATCCAGCATATTGCCGGTCATCATGAAACGGCAAGTTTCAATCACCACCAGCACCATGACGAAAAAAGGCAGGAAGGTAACAGCAAACTCTATCGTTATATTTCCCTGCTGACGAGCCATCACAACATCTGCTCCCACTGCTGGTAATAAGCGAGGTTTTTCTCAAGCTCAGCATGAGTCAAGTCCTGCTTGGCAATGGTCTTCGCCGCCTCGATATCCCCTTTCATCGCGAAAGCCAGCGCAAGATTCTGACGCGTCTTGGTGGTACTGTTGCCACGAAGGTAGCTCGGATACAGAATATCGATCCCTTTTTGCGGGTGATCGGCCAGGATCCACCCCAGCGCAAGGTTGTTGCGATACTCAAGGCTTCCCGGCTCAACCGCCAAGGCAGCGATGAATGCCTCACGGGCCTTGCTGTACTCTTGCTGCAGGGCATAACTCACCCCGAGGCTGTTCATGGTTTCGGCACTTTGTGGAAGCTGCTCCGCGGCTGACTCCAAATCAAGCTGCGCCTGACGGATATCGCCCATAGCCAGTTTCGCCCGGCCCAGTTCACGCAAGATATCACCACGAACCTGCTGCTCTGCCGTTTGATCTTGCACTTTCGCCTTGTTCAGGAAGTGCAGCGCCAGTTCAAACTCACCGGTCTGGTTGTAAGCCACTCCAAGCAAATAGAGCAATTCAACATCATCAGGTCGGTTTTCCAGTTGCTGGCGGTAAATCTCAATAGCACTATCGGGACGACCGCCGACCAAAGCCACTTCTGCCAGTTCGCGATCACTTTTCAATCGGGCTGCTTGTTCTTCAGATTGCGCAGAAGATTGACTGGCGCATCCTGTCAGAGCGCCTGTGAGTACCAACATTGCGACAGTGAACAGGCTCAAACGTGTTAGTTGTTGCGTCATAGTGTCCCCAGACTCTCAAGTAGCGCAATAATAGTCGGCGCAACAATCAGCACCACAACCGGCAGCATGATCAGCACCACAACCGGCATCGACATTTTGGCCGGGATTTTTCCGACACGTTCTTCAAGCTTCAGGTATTGATACTGACGGCTGTCAGCGGCAATCAGGCGCATGGTTGATGCAATCGGACTGCCGTACTTTTCTGCCTGTGACAGGGCAATCACGATATTTTCAATTTCGACAATGCCGGTTCTTTGGGTTAAGTTTTCAAGTGCCTCCAGACGCGAGTCCAGTACCCGCAGTTCTGCCTCGGTGATCAGCCATTCGCGCGATAGCTCAGGTGCCACCTGCGACATTTCCTTGCCAACCCGGCCGAAGATCGCTTCCAGCGTCAGCCCTGATTCAACGCAAACCACCATCAGATCCAGCGCATCCGGCACAGCATGGGCGATCCGCTGACTCACTTCATGAGCCCGCCACTTCAACCACTGCTCAACCACCAGACCGCTGGCAATAGCAAACACAAGCCCTTTAGCCAATTGGATACTGCTCAGTTCAAAATCGATGTAGGCTAGCCAGGCCGTCATGCTCGATGCCATGACAGACAGCTTGATAACAACGAACCAACTGGCAGCCTGCGGCGAATGAAAACCCGCTTTGCCAAGGAGTACCTTTACATCACGGCTCACCGAAAACGTTGGCAAACCGGGTAATGAATGGTGCCGGGCCAAACGGAAATGATGAGAGACCAACCCCAGTCGCTCAACCACGCGATCACGACGCTGAGCTCTGGCATTGAATAACAAAGCCATGCAACCACCTGTGACCAACAAGGCCACAGCTATCCATAGAGAGACAGACATCAGGACCTCACCTTGGTTAGCATATGAATAATTCCCAGCCCCAACGCCATGCTGCCGACCACATAGGCCAGCACGAACTGCCCGGCATCGGTATTTGTCAGGTTAAGAAAAGCGGTTGGATTTTTGAAAAACATAATGCTGATCAGCAATACCGGCAGAGAAGCCAAAATCATCGCCGTCATTCTTGGCTCTGCCGTCAGGCTCTTGATTTTCATCTTGATGGCAACATTGTCGTGCAAGGTACGGCTAAGGCCATGAAGTACCTCACGTAGCTGACCACCGTTTTCCTCATTGAGCACCAAAGCCACCACGAAAAAGTGAAAACCAGAATACGGCAGGCGGTAGCTGGCTTCCCGAAGTGCCTGCTTCATGCTGATACCAATTTCGAGCTGATCGCGAATTAACACGAACTCACGACCCAACATGCCCTTCTGGTAGTCAGCAACCTGAGCAATAGCCTGCGGTACCGAAATACCGGCAGCGACGGCACGGGAAATTTGCCCCAGTACCTGAGGAAAGGTTTCTTCAAACTCTTTACGCTGACGGATCCGCATCACCCAGTACAATACCGAGGCCGCAACAACGACAGCCCCAGCGGTACTGACTGCACGAACAACCAGCGGTAAAAAGGTACCGGCAAACCAAACTGCCAGAGCAAGAGTCACCAGGCCAAGCAACAGCCATAGTTTGCCCTTGCGACCAAACAAGGCATCAATTCGGGACTGCACGCGATTCCAGCGAGTCTGAAGCGGGCCAGTACCTTGCTCCCAGTCAAACAGCGGCTTCTTTTCACTGCTAAAAGTTGTGTTCACCGCAACCAACTCAAGACGGCGCTTTACCTGTCGGCGGCTACGCTGCAATTGCAATACCTTGACGCTACTTAGCAAAAAAACAGCAGCAAGAATCAGCATCAGGATCAGGCTCTGCATTACTGCACTCCCATCACACGCTTGAGCTGGGTTTCAAGCTGGTAGTACCGCGCTTTATGGCCAAATCGCGGCAAGGTTTTCGCCGACACAAACTGGCCCAGCAGATTCCCCTGAGCATCCTGGTCTTCATAATTGAAGCGGAACAAGTCATGAGTAAGGTATTGTTCGCCTTCAAGACCAACGATTTCAGCAATATTGACCACGCGACGACGACCATCACGCATTCGCTCGATCTGAATGACCACATCCAGCGTGCTGGCTACCTGACGACGAATAGCCGACAGCGGCAAACGCGCTTCTGCCATCAACAGCATATTTTCGAGACGGATCAGCGCATCTGTCGGCGAATTGGCATGCAAGGTACACATGGAACCTTCATGGCCGGTGTTCATCGCCTGCATCATGTCAAACGCCTCGGCACCACGCACCTCACCCAAAATAATACGATCCGGTCTCATACGCAGGGCATTTCGCAGCAAACTACGCTGATCGATCGCTGCTGTACCTTCTGCATTCGCCGGACGGGTTTCTACTCTCACCACATGCGGCTGCTGTAGTTTCAGTTCGGCGGCATCTTCAATCGTAATAATTCGCTCTTCCGGCGAAATGCCAAACGACATCGCATTGAGCAAGGTTGTTTTACCTGCACCAGTACCTCCCGAAATCAACACATTAACCCGGGTACGGGCAATGATGTCGAGCAAGGTTGCCATCTCCGGCGACATCGCCCCCATCTCGGTGAGCTGATGCAGGCTGCGTTTCTGATCACTGAACTTACGGATAGAAATGCAGGTGCCATCAAGCGCCAAAGGTGGGATCAACACATTCACACGGCTGCCGTCAGACAGGCGGGCATCCACCATCGGATTGGTTTCATCCACACGGCGGCCAACCCGGCTCACGATACGTCGAGCCAGATTCAGCACATGCTCCTCGTCACGGAAGGACACATTGGCCCGCTTCACTTTGCCCTGGGTCTCGATGAAGACTTCATCATGACCGTTCACCATAATATCGGTGACATCAGGATCATCCATCAGACACTGAATAGGCCCCAGCCCCAGCAGTTCATCGACCAGACGCTGTGTGATTTGCTGCTGCTCGTTATCACCAATCGGAAACTGCAGGCGCTTTACAATTTCGCCAACCGCTTCAAACGTACGGGCTTCCAGCTCCTCTCGCGATAACTGAACCACAACGGCTGGCTCGATAGCCGCCATTACTTCCTGCTGGATTGCAGTAAATCGATCATGGTTAAGATCGTAGTTTTGGTGTTTGTCTCCAGCCGATTGCTGCACCACACCGCTCATGTCATCCGGCTGTGCCCGGTGAAGGGGCTTCGTCTTGCGTCCGAACATTATGCCCCCTTAAGCCAGCCGAATAATCCGGAGCGTTTGCCTGCCTGCTCGCCCTGGATCAAGGCAACGAGCTGATTCAAAGCCTTGGCCGCACGGCTTTTCTGCGCAATCGCCAGCTGACCCAGCGTTGTACTGGCAACCATATGATCCGGCGTGTAAGGGATTTCAACATCAGGTTTTCTGCCGACGGCTTTTGCCACATCTTCTGCGGTGATCAAAGATGCTGATTCAGGCTTGGTATGGTTCAGAACAAGCAGCGTTTGTTGCCCGGCCGTATTGTCCAGCTCGGCCAGCAGCAGGTTGGTACGACGAATCGAAGCCAGTGTCGGTTCTACAATGACAACTCGAATATCACTGGAATGAAGAGCACCAAAGCCGACCTGATCCCTTAAGCAAAATGCAGGAATATCCCACACCAAATACGCAGCCTGCTGCTGACAAAATGCTGAGAAATGTTCAAACTCATTCAGCTCAGGCCAAAATGCCTGCTCCAGTTTGGCCTGATAACCGGTAAATGCGGACAGGTTGCCGGTCACCTTCACGCCGCTGCGTTCATACACCACAGGCTCAAGACGCTCAGGGTATTGCAGCATTTCCAACAGGGCATTGTTGGATTTGAACGACAGCTGAAGGTCCAGATCACCTGTGATGAAGTCAAGATCAGCACAGACTACATTCGCATCCGGACGCTTTGCCAGACCCCATGCAATGTTGGCAACCAAAGACGTTGTACCTGCACCACCTTTCGCGCTGGCAACCGCTATTCGCTTGCCACGCTGCGGCTGTTGATGAAAAGTCGATCCAGTATGTGTTGTATTTTGCATGTCCATGATTACTTACCCTGCCCTGCCATCACGCCATCTTTCGGAGATGTCGGACTTGTTTTGTACGTGCCGGAGTTGTAGTAGCTATCAAGCGTCGATACCGCTTTGCGTCCTTCTGTCGCCCCCAGGGATTCACCGACAATCAGGTCACGCGGGTTCGCTACCATTTGCGCCAATGCATTGGCGTTGGCACAGCCGAAGTTCGATGAGTTTTTGAAGCTGTTGCCAATGGTAATTGGCGCTTTTCCTGCCTGACAGCGCTGAGCCACACTGCGATATGTCTCGACAATTAAGGTCAGGTCCGCTTTCGATGCAGGCAACGCCGCATATTGCGCACTGACCTGAGACGGATAGACCGCCTGCTGTTTCAGTTGACCCTTAAGATCCGGTACAACCTTGGCACCACGACGGGTATGGGTATCAATACGTACCCGCATTGCCGACGGATTACCCAGTCGATAGATAAAATCAGCTACCGCTACTTTATCCTTGCTGCTAAGGGTTTTGCCTTGTAGTTGAACCGACATCTTATGAGTCACTACTTCGACTTGTATTTCTGGCTGGCGCTGGATTGGATCACCGGCACACGCACTTATCAGTACGCTGATAAAAAGCATCAAAATTATGCGCATAAATTACCTCAGTAATAGAATCCGTTATCACCCAGCAGACGCGGCTGGCGGTTATCAGAGCGAATAGTTTCACTATCGGTTTCTGAATGAGTTATTGGTTTTTTTACCCCCAGCAGACGCTCGACATCACTCAATGGGATCAGGCCATCGGTCGGTAGCGGCAAGGAATCGGCACGGGTTGGCTGAACCAGATAAGCAGTAGCGATGATGATCAGCTCGGTTTCTTCACGCTGGAACTCGTTGGAACGGAACAGGCTTCCAAGGATTGGAATATCACCAATGAAAGGCGTTTTTTGCAGCTGTTCGATCTCTTTTGACTGCAGAAGGCCGCCCAATGCAAAACTTTGTCCGCTCGCCAGTTCAATGGTTGTTGACGCTCTGCGTGTGACAAACGTCGGGAAAGACGAGCTGCCCAAAGGGCCGCCGATTTGGACATTGGTTTCGGTAGATACCGTACTCACTTCAGGTTCAACCTGCAGGCTGATTCGGTTCGCGCTCAATACCGTCGGTTTGAAATCCAGTCGAACCCCAAACGGCTTGTATTCCACCGTGGCGTTATCGGAATACACCAAAGGCAGAGGCACTTCACCACCCACGAGGAATGACGCTCTCTCACCGCTAAGTGCAGTCAGGTTCGGCTCTGCCAGTACCGACATCATGCCGTTGGTCGCCAATGCATCTACGATGACAGACAGATCCGCCCATGATGCCGGATTTGTACCACCGGCTACCCCGCCGTAGTTATCCAGGAAGGCAAATGTGCCCGCGCCCAGACCAGTGCCTTGCGATCCCCACTTAATACCCAACTTGTTGGAAACCTTGCGAGATACCTCGGCAATGCGAATGCGCAGGTTAACCTGCGTCGGCATTGTCACGACAAGCTGGTTGATTAGCTCGTCTTTCTCCTGAGCGACAGGCTGCTCGCCAGATGCCGAATTTTCAGTACTATTTTGCTGATTTTCGCCACTTTCTGCCGGACTAGTTGTCATTTGCTGAGGTGATACGTAGCCTTCTGCCAGGCGAACAATCTTTTCAGCCATTGTCGGCGTCGGTACCTGACCTTTCAGGAATAGCTTTCCAGCTGTAGATTCGGCGTTCACTAGTGCATCAGGAAACTCTTTGGCAACAAGTTCATTTAGCTCCACCACATTATGGCTAACTTTCACAGTGGCCGAATAAATAACATTTTCGTTGGCATCGAGTACATATAACGACGTCGCTCCGGCCTTTTTACCAAATACCATTATCTTGGTGTTGGTTAATGCCTGGTAGTCAGCCACTTCGTTGCTGGAAATAAAGATTGATTTCGCATTATGTGGCAAGTTAACCAGTCTGGCTTTATCCAGTACCACGTCCAGTACTTTTGCCTGCAGGCTAAAACTCATGCACAGCAGAATAAATCCACCGAGTATTTTATTAATCATCTTGTGTTCCTGCATTATTCATGACACGTTTTTCTTTTGCACGAAACTCCACCAATCCAATATCTGGCTGAACCTGCTTGATGTCGGGAAAAATATCATCAATATTAATTTGCTGAATATCGGCAATATCGGTAACCGGGTTATTTTGGCTACGCAGTACCATTGACAATGTGCCTAACTGGTTCGCCAAAATGACTTTATTCGCCTGTACTGGTGAAACTTCCAGCGTCACTGCACTGTTGTCCGGAATAAAGCCTTTGTATTTTTTCTGCGCTTCGATATAACGCTCGGCCTGAACCGCATCGTTAAACGCCAATACCCTGACATTCTGAGCAATGGTTTTTACATACAAGCTTTGAGTTTCATTGCCGCGAGTACGCAGTTCCTGCTCTTTCGAGGCCAGCAACAAGACATCGACATAATCGCCCGGGCCAACAAGGCCAGAGTTAGCCGTGACCTGATCAACCGGTACTGATACGGCGCGATAGCCAGGCCGCAACATAACTGACAATACGCCACCCAATTCCGGGTTCAGGAAGTCAGATGCACTCAAGATTTGTCCTGCCGGATAATCACCCGCCACGACTGTATCGGTCAGCCTTGCTGTATCGAAGATTGCCTTGTCGATATAGTCGAGACGATGGCTTACCTCGCTTTCATTGACCGTTTTCCATTCAAACAATGAAGCGCTATAGTGGCGACCGGCTTTTACCGGTACCGAGGTCACCAGTACCTCAAGTGTTTTTATCTCTGCTTGTTGCTGCGCAATCACAGCTTTTGGCTGAGATAAGTTAAGATATAACCAAACCAGTCCGGCCAGCGAAATAAATACAGATAAGTAAACTAAACGTTTTGCTTTCATTATTAATTCTATTTATTTTGGAAATACTATTTCCATGCCAAGGAAAATTAACCTTTATTCTGAACAGTCTCGAGTCTGTTAATCACTTCCTCGTAGGTATCGTTAATGGCCTTTGTCAGGTCGCCATCATCACCTAAGAAGTTCAGCATAATTAATGACATTGCAGCAGCTAAAATTGCGTATTCAATCGCAGCAGCACCACGCTGTTTATTTTTGTTATTTCTAATTTTCATTGTAATTTCCATTTTTACGCAAAAAGCAGCCAGCCCCAAAGCTGGCTGCATTGGGTTTAACTATTATTGAGCGACAAATCGATATAAGGTACGAGGCAAGTTACCAAAACAGAACCCGCCACATTCAGGCTTAACTATATCGTTGCTTGGTTCTGCAATTTTTGAAACATCCAGACAATCCTGATAACCCGGTGAAGAAGCACTGGCTTCCGACGATACGTAACAAGCTTTCTGCGGGTTACTCCAATCAGTATTATCGACAGTCACAGCCATGTAGCTAAAGACATTGGTATCATAGATTTTTTGTTTGGCATTCTCTGGGTTTTCAGCAAACAGACCATTCAACTCTGCCATAGTGGGGTTTCGCCAAGTATCCAAACCACACACGGTTCCAAATGCCCCCAGTGCCGTATTGATCTCAGGTACGGTCTTCAGGCGAACATCACTATTGGTTGAGTCAAATAGCTGCCATACCTTGCCGTCTTTCGCTCTTGCACAAACCGCTTCAGCACGATTTTGAGTCACGGCACCCGCAGCGGTCAGCAACGTATAATCTGAAGCTGGTGCACTTTGGGTATACGCCTGATCATTGGCTAGGGCATCACCGGCAACACGGCCTGTTACAGCATCCGCACCAACACGAACCTGAATGCTGCCTACTTCATACGCCTTGTCTGCTAGTTGATAAGGGTTGTTATTAAGACCAACAGCTTTCCAGTCAGCAGTTTCAACCTTGATTTCATAACTTGTTAGCTGAGGGTAGTCTGCAACCAGCGTCCAGCCAAACGTGTTGTTGGTATCATCGATAACCGGCGCCGTCGGCGCGTCTGGCTTGGAGGTAAAGTATGCATCCGAACAAGCTGCAATACCGGCAGCATTGCTATTTTTCACATCGGCTTTAACACGCAGACATACGTCACCTTTGGCAATGTTCAGATCGCCAACCGATGCTGGTTTGGTACCTGCAGGGTTCCAGTCCCCCGCGCTGGCACTGTTCCCATTCAGTGAAATTTCATAAGCCGACGCATCGGCGTAATCGGTAACGATATCCCAATCAATGGTGTTGGCAGCGTCATCAATACGTAGGTTAGTCGGTGCTGCTGGCTTGCCGGTTTGTGCCGTGAATACCTGAGCTACCTGAGCAGATTCACCAGCAGGCATACCGTTGGTCGAGTTTGCAGCAACACGAAGCTGTACCCAACCGGTATCAATGTCGACGTTACCGACCGATAACGGTTTCTCCGTAACGGTATTCCACGTTTTACCGTTATCAAGGCTTACTTCATACAGACCAAACTGAGTAAAACCAGTGACATAGTCCCAATCGACAGAATCTGTTTCATCACTTACCGATGTAATGGTTGGTTTTACCGGCTGAGCAGGGGTGGTCGTAAACGGTGTGGTCGATGCAACTTCACGGCCAGCAGGTTTTGGCTCTGCGCCCGAGTCATCAGCAGCGACACGGACTTTAAGATCGCCGGCGGCAATCGCAACATCACCAACAGTGATTGGCTTTTGTGTCGCAGCCTGCCAGGTCTTACCACCATCAATGGAGTATTCGTAGCTACTAACCTCGTCGTAGCCCACGACCAGATCCCAGTTAAACTGGTCCGTTGCATCATTGACGGTGACAGAAGCTGGAGCTGCAGGGAGCTGTGATTCAGTCAACGGCTGGGTATTTTTAACCACCTTGCCCGCTTTCATATTCTTGGCCAGGTTGGCACTGACGCGAACCTGAATATCACCCGCCGCATAGGCGTTAAGACCAAGATAAATAGGCTTGGCCGTCACTGGCTGCCAAGTTTTGCCTGCATCAGTAGAGTACTCATACTGCGCCACAGACATCAGCATCCCGACCCAATGCCAGTCGAAAGTACGTGCAGCGACGTTTAGCTGACCTTGCTTAGGTGCCTGAGGCTGAACCTGAACAGTATTACCCGCAGCCTCATCACGTGACACTGTCACATCCGAAATGAAATCTTTGACCGTTTCCTGAACATGTACAGGTGTATTATTTACTGTACCGACCAACTTGTCGGTTTCAGTTTTCAGTGCCGGTAAATCAATCAAGGTCAATTTAACGCGAGAGCCAGAACGTGCATCATTTTGTGCCACACCATCAGAAGCCGCGGCCTTCTCAGCTTCCTGCATCAAAGAAGTTAATCCCTGGGCCAAAGCGTGAAGCTGTTTGTCCTGCGCATGTGTACCTGCCAGAAAATCTGAAGTCAGTCGCTGACTGTCGATACCGAGGCTTGTTGCCAGCATGTCTCTTGCTGCTTTGAAATCAATACCTTGCTGGTTAGCCACCACCGCTGTCAGAGTCGTCAGCGGACTTACAACCGCTGGCAGAGTTGCCGGTGCGCTCAGTGCAAAACCTTCCTGAACCGGGGATTGCGGAAAATCCATATCGACCGTTTTATTGGCAATGGCTTCAACCAATATATTGTACTGGGACAGGTCAGCATCCGTACGGGCAAGAGAATAGGCACCCTGGCTGTCGGTCCATACCGCTTCACCGTCACTCTCATCACATATCAGGTTATGGTTGAGATCCAAACACACTTTGGCATTTTTCAGATAACCATCTAACGCAACACCTGAAATGGCTGATGACGCGGCTGAGTTGCCCGGCTTAGAATCAAGCTTAGAATCCGAGCCTGAGCCGTTACAACCAATTAATAATGAGCTTGCGATCACTGTGAGCGCAAACGATGTTTTTTTCCCTTCTAGCACCATACCACTAACCTTCCTAAAACCGTTTAAAACCATTCATATGTGAAATTGATAGAAGCAATTTTTTGACGCATGCTAATGGAAATGATACTGATTATCAATTATATTCGAGTCTTTGCTTTAAAAAATATCTACAAATCACTCAAAAAGGCTGACAAATCGGTCAGTTTTGGCACATGACATTTCTATCGGTTAAGTATTATTTTTATGAATGGAAATTTTAAGCTTTCAAGAATTGCGACATTTTTAGCTGGTTGCAGCTTTCTTGTCGGTTGCGGCAGTGACGGCGCATCAAGCACACCAAGTGTAGAATCTTATGCCTACAGCAAACTCTCTGTTTGCATTGATGCCGACCTTGACGGAATCTGTGGCGAGCTAGAACAAAAAGTAACGAAATATTCCCGATCTGCTGATAACAACCAGGCACCTTATTTGATCAGCGAGGCGGGTTATTTTCTTACGGCCCCGGCATCAGCAACCGTTGTTACCCCGTTTACCACCCTGATTCAAAATGAAGTGCTGTATAATCCGCTCGTTGCCGGTGACACTAAGCTTGCTCAGCAACAATTACAGGCCATCTTCGGCGAAAAGTACGGAATTGACTTCAATCAGCTGGCTTCTATGCATGGTCCGAAGGCGGAAACAGAAATGCTGCTGGCTTCCTTCAGACATGCCCTTTCGCTTCAGGGAAGCTCGAGCTATCTCAAGATTTCTGCTGCCGTCGATAAAATGATCAGTGAAAAGAGCTTTGATATCACCCAATCATTAACACAATCTGATTTAGACTCCAGCCATGTCAATCTCAGTAACCGATATCTACTCTCGGGCACTTACCCGCTTGACGCATTGTTTATGCCGACCTCCGTTACCCTGAACGAAGGTACAGGCATGCTCCTGGCTCTGCTCAGTGACGGGAAAATGTTACAGGTAAATACAGCGTCTGGTAGCTATTCTTCATTTTCGCCGTCAGTCACTACACAACCGGAACAAAAGTCTGCCAATTTTGCTGGTTACGATAGTCACCATCACGATGACGACGATGATGATGACCATCACGGTGGTGGCGGGATCGTTCTTCCTCCTCAGAAACCTTCGATCCTAACCCATGCCACCCAGGGTAGGGACAACCGAGAGGCTTACCTGCTCTATCAGCCAAGCATTGTCGGTGATAGTTCAATCAGCAATACTTGTAATACCACAGGCACCAATGGCATATTCCTATCTGAAATCGGGAAGAACAGTCAAACCACAAAACTGACAGCTTCAATAAAAATTGATGCATACGGCGGCGCTTCCGGTGTTACTCCTCCGCCAATCATTCCACCAGTCATCGATAATTCGACCTCTCCGGTCTCAACGGCGGAATGTCGAAACAATCATATCAACGGGTTTACACCGCTCTTTAAAAACAACCTGATTGCCGCCGTATTTACCAATGGTTCCAGCTATAACTCTGAACTTCAGTTGCTATCGAGCACGGAACTCAAACAACTCGGAAAACGTTATCCCCTAGCTACGACTCAACCCCTGGTCGTGGCCAACAAGAGCCAGTCACAATTAGTTGTTGTAGAAACAAACAGTTCTCAGGCAGTGATTCTTGATAGCAGAACGCTATCCCCTAGGGCCAACATCAACAAGAGCAATATTCAGGCTGTAGTGTTTACCAATAACGACAGCGAGTTAGTTGTCAGTGACGGTAGCAAAACACTAAGCTGGTTCAGTGTGAATAACCCGGGCAGCCCGGCTGCCACACTGGTGATGAACGAGGATGTCGTTAGGCTGGCATCTGATCCTAGCGGGCAGTTTAGTGCTGTACAGACCAGCAACCATATACACCTAATCAATAACCAGACAAGAAGCATTGTTAAGTCAGAGCCTTATGCGAAGAGTATGGTCTATGGCATGAGTATGCTAAGCGACAAGATTGTCATCTCGCGCTCTAAATCTATTGATTATATCCAGTTTGGTAACCTGATCGGTTCGCCAATAAAAATTGGCTATCAACTGGTCAACCGAGAACTGGTCAATAAATGGGCAACGGCTTCCACTAACTCATTCAGCTCAACGACACTCGGCTACGTGCTACAGTCCGTGGGCGAAAGCGCTGATATCAGTCAGGAATTTAACAATATAGACCTGGAATGGTTACCAGCCAATGCCACAACTGCCGATGATGTTAAAGCTGTGATGATTTCAGGTTATTACCGAAATGAGCGGGTAAGTTTATACAAAAACCTCTAATCTGGTAGCCAAATTACGCAAACCTAACGCTCAGCATACGCTGTCTCCCATTACGTATACTGGGCGTTATTTCCTTTGTAACTTATCTAACCACACACCGTAAATTGCAAACTAAGCGCAACCATTTGGTTAAATAATGGTTACCAAACAGATAAAAATCCGAGCTAACTCACTGACATTATTAATTACAGCAGCTATAGTCCGCTGTAAATTTCATTAAGCTTGCCAATAATGCGCTTCTCTGCCTTCAATAAAACCATGTTGCTTGTCAGTGCCCTGGGCTGGGTGCTGGTGACTATGATGCCTGTCATCAATGCGCATGGGGCAAATGCAGGCGTATGGGCAACACTATGTACCGTCAACGGTTTCGAGCGAGTACTGATCGAGGAAGGCAAACCGGACACACCTGCAGGAAAACCCTGTCCGTTCAGTCACTTTTCAACCTTCCATCACGACCGGCTTCCAACTGCACCTCTCTTTGAAATATTGAGCTATGTTATTTCAGACAGTTACACTTATTTGGCTCTAAGTGTACGATTTGAAAGACAAGTTCCCCGTGCCCCACCGGAAAGCCAAATACAACAAGTTGACCTTATTGTACCGTTACTACTAATCCGTATTTCTTAAGTTGTTTGCCATAACCGCAGCAACACGCTGAAAAGTCTCCACCTCTTCATCTGTCAGACCTGCCCGCATTTGCCGGTCAATCTCCGTTTCAGCCACTTTAATCTGTTCCATCAGGCTTTTTCCTTGCAAAGAAAGTACGAGCAACTGGCTACGCTTATCTTCCGGATTTGGATGCTTGCTGATCAGCTCCGAGGCAATCATCTCTTTCACCAACCGGGCAATTTGGGCTTTATCTCGCCCCATCCGAGTCACGATAGTATTCGCCGTACATTGTGGTGAGTCCTGAATAATGTGCAGGCAACGAACAATCATCCCATTCAAGCCTAACTCATTAGCGTTAATGGCTTTCTTTATTGCCCCACGGTAACTCCGTGTCAGCGAAAATATCGTTTCAGGCACGTTTTTGCTTGTCGTCATTCTAGTCTCTCGCACAATATAGTTGACAATATCAACCAAACAATTATAGTTGATTTTATCAACCAATGTAACGATGGGCAACCATCGACGATGCAAACAGCGCTCAACTTCACATCAACAAGGACTACTGAATGAAACCAACAGTACGATTAACTCAAGTCGCTGACACCATTGAATTAAGCCCCCACTTAAAGCGGATTGTCTTATCCGGCGAAGGATTGCTCGGCTTTCCAACCGGCAAAGAAGGGGCGCATGTCAAAGTGATACTGCCGAGTAAAGGGCAAGAAATACCAAACTTAGATATTCGCGGGAGTAATCGCCCTGTAATGCGCTCCTACACAATCAGGGAATACAACCAAGACACTAATTGTCTGTCACTGGACTTTGTGATCAATCGCCATCACGGGCCTGCAACGGACTGGGCCGCCAGCACCAAGAAAGGAGACTACGTCGGTATCGCTGGGCCGGGGCCAATGAAATTAACCAATTTTAATGCTGAGAGTTACCTTTTGGTTGGTGATTTGACATCGGTAAACGCCATCAATGGCTATGCACTGGCAATTTCTCCCCAATCAACTGTCCATGCTGTTATATCTGTTCCAACCAAGGAAGACATCATCCCTCTTGATGTTGGCGCCAATGTGTCCGTACACTGGGTCATCGACAAAGAAGATGAAGCAAATAGCTTGTCTGAAGCTATTATGGCGATTGCTGATAAGTTACCAGCGAACACTGTAGTCTTTCTCGGCCTGGAAGCGCGAAATATCCGCGCACTAAAAGGACTGTTACAGGAAAAAGTCGGCATTCACCGCCAGAATATTACTGTCACTGGGTATTGGAAAAAAGGTGTCGATGCCGACCGGTTTGGCGCCCAAAAGAAGGCGAGCCCCCTTTAACAAAGCAAGCGGTGAGAAAACATGGTACCTGTCCCCGCCCCTCAAAACGCTCATTTGTGCTGGCGGACTTAGGTCTCTTCCTGTTTGCCGAGCCCAACCATTGGTTCGCCGTCATCGGAATAGCTCAGTTCACTCGGTATGGTTTCTCCCTGAAACTCGACATGCGTATAACCACCCTGAGCGAACTTGAGGGCGGCCTGCGGCGTCAGCCAGTCCCCGTAACCACAAACATCGGCCCAACCAATCTTCATTACTTTCATGTTATTACCTGCAACTTATATTTATACCTGCATAATCACACCCGCTACAGTCCCTCTATGTATACTCCTTCAAGGAAGCCTATGCTTTATATAGACATAGGAGCTCGATGTAGACATAGTAACTTAATGTAGACATAACAGCTTGGGTGTCTTTACACGCTTGCATGGGAGCATAATCATGTTTGGCTTTATCAGCAAAAATATCATTACCGGGCTGGTAACAATATTGCCTGTGGTACTCACGCTCTACCTGCTCTACTGGTTTGCCGTTTCTATAGAGTCAGTACTAGGAAGCCTCATCCAAGCGATTATACCGACAGAATGGTACTGGCCCGGTATGGGACTTGCGGCCGGGCTGCTGGTGTTTTTTATCGCCGGACTGATGATGAATGCCTATGTGGTACAGCGGTTGTTTGCCAAGAGTGAACAGGTTTTCTATCACATGCCTTTGGTTCGCAGCGTCTATCCGACGATTCGAGATTTCTTTGACTATTTTTCCCCAGCAACGCGAAAAGAGTTCGAACAGGTCGTTGCCGTCACCTTGGGTGAAACCGGCATGCAGGTGATCGGCTTTGTTACCCAGCCCTTATCTGAACGAATGCCCGAGTCTTTGCGCGAGGAAGACAGTGTTCTTGTCTACCTGCCGCTGAGCTATATGATCGGTGGCTATGCCGTACTGATCCCCCGCAGTGCAATCCGTCCTCTTGATATGACTATCGAAGAGGCAATGCGTTTTACGCTGACTGCCGGAATGACAGGTTCGGGCTTTGATCACAGCCCTGCCTCCAAACCCAGCCCCGAAGCTAGACCCGAATCTGGAAAGCATGCCGATAGCCCCTCTGACACACCTGCCCAGCAATCGCAGAAGGAGTAACACGTTTTATTCTTCAATATGACTTTTTCGTGGCAGTTGATGGATAAGCCAATAGCCAATGCTCATTGCTAACACAACACAACCAATCGCAAATACGTACATGACATCAATTTGCTCAAGGTCGATGATGATAACTTTCCTGGAGATAGCCATGAGCGCCGTCGCCATCACAATTTTCACATGAATAACGTTATCACGAAGATAGATCGTAATATTGATGAAAATCTCGATGGCAATCAGCACCGCCATGAAAGCCCCGAATGTTGCGAGCATGTCGTTGATGGTCAAGATATATATGGGAGGCGTTATGATCCGCTGATAGAGCGTCCACCCGACATCCAGAACTCCCATCACAATCACAAACACCATTAAGATGGACAAGGTTCTCACAGACCAATGGATGACAACTTCCAGTTTCTTAGAAAGTGTATCTTCATTGTCAATTTGCATAGCTCACCTCCGCTCCATATGACCCACTGGGATAGAGCACTAAGCAAGAATTGGTGAGCGGAACCCCTTCGGCTTCAAGGTGATCACTGAACACTGCAGCTCATCAAGCATGGATTCAGCTGTATTTCCCATCAAAAAACCTGCTATCCCGGTTCGGGAGAGCGTTCCCATAATCACCAAATCGATTTCTTCCTTCCTGACAAAATCCGGTAGCGCCTTCCTCGCATCTCCCTCTAACAAGCGAGAATGAACTGGGGTCGTCAGTTGCTCGTAGGGAAGCAGAAGGTTTCGCAATCGAGCCGACCGCTCGCTGCGCAGTTCCTTGGCAATTAGGGCAATATCCAAATCGGTACAGTGATTCCACTTTCGCAAATACCCCTCTGTCTCTAACCGCCAGGCATGGCAAGGGTACAAGCTGGCCTCATTCACAGAGGCAAATTCATGAGCCAGTGCCAAAATTGTTTCATTCAAGCCCTCTGAGTCTTCTCCGGTGACATCAACCGATGCGACGACACGTTGGATCTTCGACTGATTGTGGTGGATAGCCCAGATGGGCGTCGGCGATTTGCGCATCAAATGCCGCGTCGTGCTTCCCCACTGACAGGCCGATTGTTTATGCTGCCGATGGGTATCGATGATAATCAAATCTGCTTTGCCCTCCGCCGCCGATTTGATGATCTCGATGAACGGAATGCCCATTCTTATCTGGGTACCGAATGTGATATGGGGATATTGTTGCCGCAGTACCGCAACATGTTCTTTCAACTGCTGATGATAAGTGGCTGTCGCCTTATCAAGTAGATCCAAGGTAGTGAAAGAGTGTTTGGTCAGCTCCTGAATTTCTTCAAGATCCTCGACAACAGTCAATAATGTCACTACCGCTTTTTGCTGATCGGCAAACGCCAACGCCTGATGAAAAGCAGGGCCCAATACCTGCTCGGGGGACACCGGAACCAGTAAACGTCGATAAGTCATAACGCCTCCGCAATACCTGATTGGTCATAATATTTATTCAACCTCTGTGCAGATCTACAGTGACGTATTCAACGCTTAAATAATAATTAATCTTTGACATGCCACACATAGACTAATGTCTATATATAGATTAATTAAATGGAGCTCATATGGCGCAACACCTGCGGCGACGGTTAAATACCATCCGGCCCTTGCACGTATTCCAGACCGTGTACGAAGTCGGCTCCATTACTAAAGCCGCCGACATGCTTAACCTGACCCAACCTACTATCTCTATTCAGCTACGTAAACTCACTGAAGCTCTCGGCACGCCCCTGTACAAGCAAGTAGGCCGAAAGCTTGTATTTACAGAAGCTGCTGAAATTGTTGCGGCACATAGTGTCGAGTTATTTGAAACTCTCGATAGGCTGGAAATATCACTGGCTGATCTCAATGAACTAAAGGCAGGTACACTGCGTATTGCCGTTGTCACCTCAGCCAAGTATTTTATTCCCCATCTACTCGGCTCGTTCTGCCAGCAATATCCTCTGGTGGATATCGAGCTAACTGTCGGTAACCGGGCAAAAATTATTCAGCGCTATGCACAGGATCTGGATGATATTTATTTGTTTAGCCACCTGAGTGACGAGATGACGAAAAATGCGATCAGCTTTCTCGTCAACCCGTTAGTCGCCATTGCCCACGCTCAACATCCGCTTGCACAAAAAGAGAGTATTCTTCCGGAAGAGCTATGCCATTACCCCTACATCTCCCGAGAATATGGGTCCGGAACCCGCTACGCCATAGAGCACTTTTTCGAGGGCAGAGGCTTAAAGCTCTCCCCGCAAATGACGATAGAAAGCAACGAGGCCATCAAGCATTGTGTGATTGCTGATCTGGGCGTCTCCATTCTGTCTGAATACGCAATCAGGTATGAGCCGACACCTCACCTTGTCTCCCTACCTGTCGAAGGATTTCCCATTCTTACCTCCTGGCACCTTGTTCGCTCGGCACACCGGATACAGACAGTATTGAGCGAAGCGTTCGTCGAATTCATCCAAGAGAACGGCAAGAACGTAATGAACCAGTCGTTATAATCAACATGTCTTTAGTTAACCCTCAGATGTTTCATCAGTTTTCATATTCCCGTGAAGACAATCACAGGCTATCGTGCCAATTGACGCTAAAATATACCCAAGTTACCTCAAGATGCTCGTTTCAGCGAGAATTACTTGGCTTGTAGGCTAGGCACCGATTTGAAAATCTAGTGGCTCTAAATTAATAATCGGTAACAACGCATAGAAGCCAAGTAAACTCGCCCTTTGGGAGTGAGCCAGCGCGCCCATTTCTGTGTCAAATAACGTTGAAAGGGAATACCATTCCTACCGTCATTTTCCTTGAACTGA
>NZ_RSEJ01000215.1 GCF_009910675.1 Photobacterium alginatilyticum
GCGCATGTCATGATTTTTACTTCAAAAATGCAAGAGTATTTGGTTTACCAAAAAAAAAAAGAAAAGAGTATCACTAACTCTTTTACTGTAAAGAGAAAAAATAGAAAAATTCTTCTTTTTATAKAATTCACCTCATGAAGAAAGGTTGGTTTGTTTATCCGAGATTTTTCCATCTATTTCGTTGGATCCATTGGAATATTTTYTGTTTTCTATTTTTTTTTTTTAGACTCTAAAAAATCCTTGTGAGTTGAGTTTCTAAGAATGTTTTTTTCGATGCACTGACCTCCGAATTACAAACAACAAACAAGAATAAGGAAATGCACKATTTTTCKAATTTGAATTTTTTGAATTTATAGGGTTTATTTATAGGGCTATACGGACTCGAACCGTAGACCTTCTCGGTAAAACAGATCAAACKTCTTATTATCAAAATGATCCGAACTGTTTCAAAGAMCCAACATGCATTTTTTTGCATTGGGCTCTTTCATTAACTGATATAAATATCAGCTAATCCGCCATATTTTTTCTTGACAGAAAAATAAAGAGATGGCTCCCCGTGCT
>NZ_RSEJ01000216.1 GCF_009910675.1 Photobacterium alginatilyticum
TAGTCACTTAACCATACAACCCCAAGGAGTTTTTTTATTTTCACTTTTCAAAAAAGTGAAGACAAAAGCGTATGTTCAAACAACCAAGGTTTACGTCACCTACATTCGATCAAGAAATGTAAGGACATTGGTTTTTTCGCCGGACTCTACACAAGACACTTGAATGTGTTTGCTTGAGAACTCGTTCTTTATCCGAAGATAAAAAACATTTTAATTCAATTGTAAAAATTGAATTTACTAGTCAGCTTTCCAGATTGTTAAAGAGCATGTGTTTATCAAGAGATAACCACTTTTTAAACACACTCACTTCTTTTYCAAGAAATGCGCTTAAAGAGTGGTGGAGCTAAGCAGGATCGAACTGCTGACCTCCTGCGTGCAAGGCAGGCGCTCTCCCAGCTGAGCTATAGCCCCATCGGGTATTTTGGGTTCTCTCGAAAAGAAAGAGTGGTGGGCGATACCGGGCTCGAACCAGTGACCCCCTCCTTGTAAGGGAGGTGCTCTCCCAACTGAGCTAATCGCCCTCCGATGTTTTACATCTTCAAAGGAGAAGATGGTGGGTC
>NZ_RSEJ01000218.1 GCF_009910675.1 Photobacterium alginatilyticum
CAGAAGAGGCAGCAGCGAAAGAAGCAGCAGAAGCGGCAGCGAATAAAGAGGAGCAGGCATAATGTCAGGCAACCGTATCCAAAAAGTTGAAATTCTGCGTTATGACCCAGAGAAAGATGCAGAACCGTACTTCGAGGTGTTCGAAGTCCCGTTTAACGAAACCATGTCTGTGCTTGATGCACTGGGTTACATCAAAGATAACCTAGACAAGGATCTGGCGTACCGCTGGTCTTGCCGTATGGCGATCTGTGGCTCTTGCGGCATGATGGTCAACAAGGTGCCAAAATTGGCCTGTAAGACATTCCTGCGTGACTACCCGAACGGCATAAAAATCGAAGCGCTGGCTAACTTCGCGATCGAAAAAGATTTGATCGTCGACATGACACCGTTCGTTGAGCGCTTAGAGGCAATCAAGCCTTACATCATCGGTAACGATCGTAAGCCTGAAGATGGTCCAAACAACCAGACCCCAGAGCAAATGGCGAAGTACAAGCAGTTCTCTGCCTGTATCAACTGTGGCCTGTGCTACGCGGCATGTCCTCAGTTTGGCCTGAACC
>NZ_RSEJ01000219.1 GCF_009910675.1 Photobacterium alginatilyticum
ACCCTGGGTAATAATTTGTGCCATTTTCTGGGATTATCTTCTATCATTTTAGAGACCCCTTTTTTGATGATTTTGTTAGTTGATTCCACTTGACCATTCGCTTGTGCATAATATGGTGTCGAATTTAATAATTTCACACCAAARTTACTTAAAYARTCTYTTACTTCTGAACCATTGAAGTTCGAAGCTTGRTCTGTTGTAATGGTTTCTGGRATTCCAAAYTTACACAGTATGTTTTCTTCTAGGAAARTRATAATYTCCTTTTGAGTAATRCTTKTTAAAGCAATRGCYTCTGTCCATTTGGTAAARTAGTCMGTTGCTACTARAACATACTTATGCCCTTTCGAAGARTTWGGRATWATTTMTCCTATAATATCCATAGCCCAGCCTCTAAATGGCCAWGGTTTTAATATGGATTGTAGATAATTTGCTGGTGCCCTTTGTATTGACCMATGGGCTTGACACTTTTGGCATCCTTTCACATAATTGATGCAGTCTTTCCTCATGCTTGGCCAGTAATATCCATACTTTTTAATTTGCCAATTCATCTTCTG
>NZ_RSEJ01000220.1 GCF_009910675.1 Photobacterium alginatilyticum
AGGATCACTATAACTGACTCCATTGAGTTCGCCGCCATAGAACTCAACGGTTACACCTACTTGTTCAACACTATACTTGGATTCTGCCCTTCTAAAAGGAACATCCGCTCTAACAATTCCATCGCCGTCTACCAAAACRACCGGAAATGTTTCAAAAAARGTRGGCATACGSCGTACAAAAAGCTCACGCCCTTCTTTATCTCTAAAGATAGGRTGTCCTAACCAWCCAACCGCTRTTCCRTCYCCGTTATCCATTGAACCCGCCCTGAATAATCCRCCYTTTGCYGGATTATKACCTATRTAATCATAAAAAGCTAATTTTTCAGGAATTTTAGACCAAGCTTCTGAKARACTTTGATTTTCGGCYAGTCCAGCACCAACTCTTCGATATATTTCTTGCTGGAAGTACCCYTGATCCCATTGATAACGAGTGGGCCCAAATAATTCGATRGGGGTAGTTGCCGAACCATACCACATAGTTCCGGCAACAACAAAAGCYGCAAAAAATACAGCRGCGATACTGCTAGAAAGGACGGTTTCAATATTG
>NZ_RSEJ01000221.1 GCF_009910675.1 Photobacterium alginatilyticum
AAGGTTCTACAGTGTATAAAATACTGTAGTAAAAAAGTTGTACTCTAATAATAATACAAACTTAATATAGAGCAATCTACAATACTACAATAGAATGGATCTTCCTATATGTAGATAGCAATTCCATATATGGAATGTAYCTAATTCTATTTCTATTTGTTCCAATKGAAAGAAAAYTTTGTTCKAATTCTTATATTTCTTTTCTTTCGTATTTTTTYCAATATGAATCTCCATATCTATCGAAAAAGTAAGATCAATGAMGGAAGTTTKATTAAAAAAATCAAGTCGTTTTTTTTACTTTAGCATTTYAAAGAGGTMATTGAGTCACTAACAGGARTTCTGGAGTTCTATGGGAATCCAATTTCAAAAATAATAAAACAAGCGGTAAATGGCCAATATGAAACTCTCTTAAGGCAAAATACATCGTTTTTTTTAGGCATTTTATATTGTTTCTCAGAACAAGTGTGTAGACACTTACCAGAACGGCTGCGTCTTTGAACAGTAAACAGTAAAACAAATAAAATTAGATCTTCCTCATT